>NZ_JBIAJQ010000009.1:182395-394713 GCF_042872045.1 Streptomyces sp. NPDC005496 | reverse complement strand
GGGGGGGGGGGGGGGGCGCGCCGGGGGGCCCGGGTGGGGGGGGGGGGCGGGGGCGGCCCGGGTGCCCGGGGGGGGGGGGGGGGGGGGGGGGGGGTTTCCTCGCCCCCTCCGCCCCTTCCCGTCCCGTCCCCGGGGGCTGCGCCCCCGGACCCCCCTGTCGCGCTCCGCGCTCGTCCTCAAACGCCGGACGGGCTGGATATGCCCCGGGCCCTGTCGCGCTCCGCGCTCGTCCTCAAAACGCCGGACGGGCTGATTTGGCCCCTCCCGCGTCCCGAGCTGATGGACTCCGGACGGGCTGAACGTGCTCCAGCCCGTCCCGGGCTGGTGGGCCCCGGACGGGCTGGAACTGCCGCTGTCGCCTCAGTTCGCCTTGCGGAGGTGGAAGGTCAGGGTCAGAGGGGCGTCCGTGAAGGCGGGGCCGTAGGTGTCGTCGGGCTCGCCCTGGTTGAAGTCCGTGGCGAGGACCTCGTCGGCGATGAGGCCGGAGTGCTCGGACAGGGCCGCGATCACGGCCGGGTCCGTCGCCGTCCAGCGCAGGGCGATGCGGTCGGCCACGTCGAGGCCGCTGTTCTTGCGGGCCTCCTGGATCAGGCGGATCGCGTCACGGGCCAGGCCCGCCCGGCGCAGCTCCTCGGTGATCTCCAGGTCGAGGGCGACCGTCGCGCCCGAGTCGGAGGCGACCGACCAGCCCTCGCGGGGGGTCTCCGTGATGATCACCTCGTCCGGGGCGAGGGTGACCGTCTCGCCGTCGACCTCGACGGAGGCCGTGCCCTCGCGCAGGGCGAGGGACAGGGCGGCCGCGTCGGCGTTCGCGACGGCCTTGGCGACCGCCTGGACGCCCTTGCCGAAACGCTTGCCGAGGGCGCGGAAGTTCGCCTTGGCCGTGGTGTCGACCAGGGAGCCGCCGACCTCGGAGAGCGTGGCGAGGGAGGTGACGTTCAGCTCGTCCGTGATCTGGGTGTGCAGCTCCGGGTCGAGGGACTCGAAGCCGGTCGCGGCGATCAGCGCGCGGGACAGCGGCTGGCGCGTCTTGACGCCCGACTCCGCGCGCGTGGCACGGCCCAGCTCCACCAGGCGGCGGACCAGGACCATCTGCCGGGACAGCTCCGGGTCGACGGCGGACAGGTCCGCCTCCGGCCAGGACGACAGGTGCACCGACTCCGGGGCGCCCGGGGTGACCGGGACGACCAGGTCCTGCCAGACCCGCTCGGTGATGAACGGGGTCAGCGGGGCCATCAGGCGCGTGACGGTCTCGACGACCTCGTGCAGGGTCCGCAGGGCCGCCTTGTCGCCCTGCCAGAAGCGGCGGCGCGAGCGGCGCACGTACCAGTTGGACAGGTCGTCGACGAACGCCGACAGCAGCTTTCCGGCGCGCTGGGTGTCGTACGACTCCAGGGCCTGGGTCATCTGGTCGGTGAGCGCGTGCAGTTCGGACAGCAGCCAGCGGTCCAGGACCGGGCGGTCGGCCGGTGCCGGGTCGGCCTCGCTCGGGGCCCAGCCCGAGGTGCGGGCGTACAGGGCCTGGAAGGCCACCGTGTTCCAGTAGGTGAGGAGCGTCTTGCGGACGACCTCCTGGATCGTGCCGTGGCCCACCCGGCGGGCGGCCCAGGGCGAGCCGCCCGCGGCCATGAACCAGCGGACCGCGTCGGCGCCGTGCTGGTCCATCAGCGGGATCGGCTGAAGGATGTTGCCCAGGTGCTTGGACATCTTGCGGCCGTCCTCGGCGAGGATGTGGCCGAGGCAGACGACGTTCTCGTAGCTGGACTTGTCGAAGACGAGTGTGCCGACCGCCATCAGCGTGTAGAACCAGCCGCGCGTCTGGTCGATGGCCTCGCTGATGAACTGCGCCGGGTAGCGGCTCTCGAACAGTTCCTTGTTCTTGTACGGGTAGCCCCACTGCGCGAACGGCATGGAACCCGAGTCGTACCAGGCGTCGATGACCTCCGGGACGCGGGTCGCGGTGCGCCCGCAGCCGTCCTCGGGGCACGCGAACGTGACCGCGTCGATGTACGGGCGGTGCGGGTCCAGGCCCGACTGGTCGGTGCCCGTCAGCTCGGTCAGCTCGGCGCGGGAGCCCACGCAGGTGAGGTGGCCCTCCTCGCACGTCCACAGCGGCAGCGGGGTGCCCCAGTAGCGGCTGCGGGACAGCGCCCAGTCGATGTTGTTGTTCAGCCAGTCGCCGAAGCGGCCGTGCTTGACCGAGTCGGGGAACCAGTTGGTCTTCTCGTTCTCCTGGAGGAGACGGTCCTTGATGGCCGTGGTGCGGATGTACCAGGACGGCTGCGCGTAGTACAGCAGGGCCGTGTGGCAGCGCCAGCAGTGCGGGTAGCTGTGCTCGTACGGGACGTGCTTGAAGAGCAGACCGCGGGCGAGGAGGTCCTCGGTGAGCTTCTCGTCGGCCTTCTTGAAGAAGATCCCGCCCACGAGCGGCACTTCCTCCTCGAAGGTGCCGTCCCGGCGGATCGGGTTGACGACGGGGAGCCCGTACGCCCGGCAGACCTTGAGGTCGTCCTCACCGAAGGCGGGGGACTGGTGGACCAGACCCGTACCGTCCTCGGTCGTCACGTACTCGGCGTTGACCACGTAGTGGGCCGGCTCCGGGAACTCGACGAGTTCGAACGGACGTTGATAGGTCCAGCGCTCCATCTCGGCGCCGGTGAAGGTCTGTCCCGTGGTCTCCCAGCCCTCACCGAGCGCCTTCTCGACGAGCGGCTCGGCGACGACGAGCTTCTCCTCGCCGTTCGTCGCGACGACGTACGTGACGCCGGGGTGCGCGGCGACCGCCGTGTTGGAGACCAGCGTCCAGGGGGTCGTCGTCCACACCAGGAGCGCGGCCTCGCCGGCGAGCGGACCGGAGGTGAGCGGGAAACGGACGTACACGGACGGGTCGACGATCGTCTCGTAGCCCTGCGCCAGCTCGTGGTCCGACAGACCCGTCTCGTCGCGCGGGCACCACGGGGCGACGCGGTAGTCCTGGACCAGCAGGCCCTTGTTGAAGATCTCCTTCAGCGACCACCAGACGGACTCCACGTACTCGGGGTCCATCGTGCGGTAGGCGTCGTCGAGGTCGACCCAGTAGCCCATGCGGTTCGTGAGCTCGGTGAAGGCGTCCGTGTGGCGGGTCACCGACTCGCGGCACTTGGCGTTGAACTCGGCGATGCCGTACGCCTCGATGTCCTTCTTGCCGTCGAAGCCGAGTTCCTTCTCCACCGCGATCTCGACGGGGAGGCCGTGGCAGTCCCAGCCGGCCTTGCGGGCCACGTGGTAGCCGCGCATGGTGCGGAAGCGGGGGAACACGTCCTTGAAGACGCGCGCCTCGATGTGGTGGGCGCCCGGCATGCCGTTGGCGGTGGGCGGGCCCTCGTAGAACACCCACTCGGGGCGGCCCTCGGACTGCTCCAGGCTCTTGGCGAAGATCTTCTGCTCGCGCCAGAAGTCGAGCACGGCGTGCTCGAGGGCGGGCAGGTCGACCTGGGCGGGCACCTGGCGGTACGTCGGCGCTGTCATCGGCGAGCTTCCTCCAACGGACTTTCTGCCTTCCGTCGGAGGGACGAGAGCTCTGCTGCCGTAGCAACCCACGCCGTGTGCGGCGCGCTCCCGCGGTACCACCCTCCTTGGCCCTCCGGCGCGCGGTGTGCACCGGTGAGCCCCCTCATTGGGGTCGCGATGCCGGGTCTACTGGCCCCACGCGGGGTGTTCTTCCGGCGGCTCCGGGGTGATCTTCACGTCGCGCTGGCCCCCGGGCTTCCACCGCCCCCGGGTCGCTCCTGGCCGCCTACGCCGCTACTCGTCCCCATCCACGCTTCTCGCTCCGCCCAGTGTACGGCGCCCCGGGGACCGCGGCCGACCGGTTTCCCGGGGTCCCCGGCGGGCGCCCGCCGGCACCGCGCCGGCCTGCGGGCTGACCCGAATGGCGCGGTCCCCGGGTCCGGATCGCGGGACGCCGTACTCGGCGGATTACCCGGCGGGGAGCTGGGCACAACGCTTGCAGGCTCGCCGCGCGACACGCGTGGGGCGGGCGAATCGTTGGCGTGCCCCGTTGCCGCGGGCCTGAAGTCGATTTATCGTCCCAGCACGATTCGCGAGCAAGATCACAATATGTGAAGGGGCCGCGGCCATGGTGGCGAAAAAGACCGCCGTACAGCAGTCGGCGTCCGGCAGATCCACGGGTCCGGCGGCCAAGGACATGGAGGGCGGGAAGCAGACCGGGGGGCGGGCCCGGGGGACCACGGCGTCGGCCGCGCGACCGGCTTCCGCGAAGATCTCCGCCGAGGACGCCCCCGCCGGGGAGGCGCCCGGCGCGAAGACGGCGGCCGGGAGGAAGCGGGCCGCCGGGACGGCGGGCGGGAAGACGTCGGCCGCGCGGAAGGGTGCCGGGAAGGCGTCCGCCGCGAAGACGGCCGGCGGGAAGTCCGCCGCCGGGAAGGACGCGGGCGCGGCACGGACCGCCGGGCCCGAGGCGGCTCCGGCGGAGGTGGCGGAAGGCGGCAGGACGGCGCGGGCGAAGACGCCGGCGAAGAAGGCCCCGGCCAGGAAGGCGCGGGCGGCCGGGGGCGGGAGCGGCGCGGAGCACGAGGCGGACGGGCGGGGCCCGGCGAAGGACGCCGCGACGCCGGGCGCCGGGAACAACGGCACCACCAGGAGGGCCGGCGCGAGGAGCGCGGCCGGCAGGAGCAGCACAACCGACAAGGCGGCCGCCTCCGCGGCCGAGGGCGCGGCCGAGGCCGCGAAGAAGACGGGAGCCACGACGGTGGTTGCGAAGAAGACCCCTGGCACGGCCACGGCGGCGAAGAATCCCAGCGCGGTTCCCAAGGCGCGGCTCGCGGCGGCGGAACCCGGCGAGCTCGCGGTGCGCCCGGGCGAGGACCCCTGGACTCCCGAGGAGGTCGAGGAGGCCCGCGCGGAGCTGGCGTCCGAGGCGGTCCGGCTGGGCGCCGAGATCACCGCCTCCGAGGAGGCACTGGCCGGCCTGATGCGGGACTCCGGTGACGGCGCCGGCGACGACGAGGCCGACACCGGCACCAAGAACATCACCCGCGAGCACGAGATGTCCCTCGCGGCCAACGCGCGCGAGATGCTCGACCAGACCGAGCGTGCCCTGCTCCGCCTCGAAGCGGGCACGTACGGCCTGTGCGAGAACTGCGGCGAGCCCATCGGGAAGGCCCGTATGCAGGCCTTCCCGCGCGCCACCCTGTGCGTGGAGTGCAAGCAGAAGCAGGAGCGCCGTTACTGACCGGCCGGTGACGGGTTCCCGGCGCCGCGTCCGGCGCGCGCCGCCGGGTCGCTCGGTGCCGGCCACGGACCGGGCCCCGGGCCGGTCCCGGATCGGCCGCCGCCGGGGCCTCAGGGGCCTCCTGAGCACGTGGCCGCCGGGGCCCGTGCCGTACTCTCGTCCTCAGTCAGGCACCTAGGTTGAGGGACTCACGTGGCAGAGGCGGAGCGCATCATCGGTACGCCGGAAACCCCAGACGCGTCGGGGGCCGAGCCGGACCAGCCCGACGGGGACACGGCGCCGGCCGAGCGCCCGGGCTCCGAGGGGCCGTCGGACGCGCCCGCGCGACCCAGGGGCGGGCGGCGCATCGCCGTGCTGTTCACGGTCGCCGCGCTGGCCTACGCCCTCGACCTCGTGAGCAAGATGCTCGTGGTCGCGAAGCTGGAGCACCACGCGCCGATCGAGATCGTCGGGGACTGGCTCAGGTTCGAGGCGATCCGCAACGCGGGCGCGGCCTTCGGTTTCGGTGAGGCCTTCACCATCATCTTCACCGTGATCGCGGCCGCCGTGATCGTGGTCATCGCCCGGCTCGCGCGCAAGCTCTACAGCCTGCCGTGGGCGATCGCGCTCGGCCTGCTGCTGGGCGGCGCGCTGGGCAACCTGACCGACCGGATCTTCCGGGCGCCCGGCGTCTTCGAGGGCGCGGTCGTCGACTTCATCGCCCCCAAGCACTTCGCCGTCTTCAACCTCGCGGACTCGGCGATCGTCTGCGGCGGCATCCTGATCGTGCTGCTGTCCTTCCGCGGGCTGGACCCGGACGGCACCGTCCACAAGGACTGACGGCCCCGTTCACGGGCACTGGCGTTCGGGTTCTGGTCAGGGGGTGCCGGGCCCGTCCGGCATACTCGACGGGTGAGCACGATTCCCGAGATCCGTACCCTGCCCGTGCCGGACGGCCTGGAGGGCGAGCGTGTCGACGCCGCCATCTCCCGCATGTTCGGCTTCTCCCGTACGAAGGCGGCCGAGCTGGCCGCGGCAGGCAAGGTGCTGGTCGACGGCACGGTGGTCGGCAAGTCCGAACGGGTGCACGGCGGCGCCTGGCTCGAGGTGGAGATGCCGCAGGCGCCCGCACCCGTGCAGGTCGTCGCCGAGCCCGTCGAGGGCATGGAGATCGTGCATGACGACGACGACGTGCTCGTGATCGTCAAGCCCGTCGGTGTGGCCGCCCACCCCAGCCCCGGCTGGTCCGGGCCGACCGTGATCGGCGGCCTGGCCGCCGCCGGGTACCGGATCTCGACCTCGGGCGCCGCCGAGCGCCAGGGCATCGTGCACCGGCTCGACGTGGGCACCTCGGGCCTGATGGTGGTCGCCAAGTCGGAGTACGCGTACACCTCGCTCAAGCGCCAGTTCAAGGAGCGCACGGTCGACAAGCGCTACCACACGCTGGTCCAGGGCCACCCGGACCCGACGAGCGGCACCATCGACGCCCCCATCGGACGGCACCCGAACCACGACTACAAGTGGGCGGTGACCGCCGAGGGCAAGCCCTCCGTCACGCACTACGACCTGGTGGAGGCGTTCCGCGCGGCGTCGCTCCTCGACGTCAAGCTGGAGACCGGCCGCACCCACCAGATCCGCGTCCACATGGCCGCCCACCGCCACCCCTGCGTCGGCGACCTGACCTACGGCGCGGACCCGACCCTCGCCAAGCGCCTCGGGCTCACCCGGCAGTGGCTGCACGCCGTGCGCCTCGGCTTCGAGCACCCCGGCGACGGCCAGTGGGTGGAGTTCGGGAGCGAGTACCCGCAGGACCTCCAGCAGGCGTTGGACAAGGTGCGTGAGGAAAGCAACGCATGAGCGAGGGCTACGTGCTGCGCGTCGCCGAGGACACCGCCGACCGTGAGGCGTGCTTCGCGGTCCGCAAGGAGGTCTTCGTCGTCGAGCAGGGAGTCCCCCAGGACGTGGAGTACGACGCGTACGACGCGGGCGGCGCCCTGCACGTGCTCGCGGTGCGCGACGACGGTGTGCCGCTGGGCACCGGGCGGCTCCTGTACGGCGAGGAGGCCGCGGCCAGGACCGGCGGCGACCCGGCCGTCGGATCCCTCGGCCGCCTCGCGGTGAAGCGGGAGGCGCGCGGACTCGGTGTCGGTGCCGCGCTGGTGCGCGCCATCGAGGACGCGGCACGCGGGCGTGGACTGGCCGCGGTGGACCTGCACGCGCAGACCCATGCCCTCGGGTTCTACGAGCGGCTCGGCTACGTGGCGTACGGCCCGGAGTTCCCCGACGCGGGAATTCCGCACCGGTCGATGCGGCGGTCCCTGTAGCGCGGGGCGCTCGTCCGGTCCTGCCGGTGGCGTGCGGCGCTCCCGGGGGCCCGCCGTCGCGGCGTTCGGATTCGGCGCGTGGCACGCTGGACGTCTGGCAGTTCTTGATCGTCTAGACCGTCGGAGCGCTGAGACCGTGGATCAGTTGGCCCTGCTGTTCGTGCTGCTGCTCGGGGCCGTCGTGAGTGTCCCGGTCGGTGACCGGTTCAGGCTGCCCGCCCCGGTCCTGATGACACTCCTCGGGATCGTGCTGGCCCTGCTGGACTTCGTCCCGAACGTGGACATCCCGCCGGACCTGATCCTGCCCGCCCTGCTGCCGCCCCTGCTGTACGCGGCCGTGCGGCGGACCTCGTGGAGACAGTTCGCGGCCAACAAGCGGCCGATCTTCCTGCTCGCCGTCGCGCTCGTCTTCGTCACGACGGCGGTGGTGGCGGCCGTCGCCGGCGCGATCGTGCCGGGTCTGCCGGTCGCCGCCGCCGTCGCGCTCGGCGCCCTGGTCGCGCCGCCCGACCCGGTGGCGGCGACCGCCGTCGCGGGACAGCTCGGGCTGCCCCGCCGGCTGGTGTCGATCCTGGAGGGCGAGGGCCTGTTCAACGACGTGACGGCCATCGTGCTCTACCACGTCGCCATCGCCGCCGCCGTCAGCGGGACGTTCTCCCTGCCGGGCGCCGCCCTCGACTTCCTGCTGTCCGCCGTCGTCGCCCTCGTCATCGGCGTCGCGCTGGGCTGGGGCGCCAACAAACTCATGGACCTGCTCGGCGACCCCACCCTGCAGATCGGCCTGACCCTGCTGGTGCCGTACGCCTCCTACGTCCTCGCGGAGGAACTCCACGGCTCCGGGGTGCTGGCCGTGCTGACCACGGCGCTCTTCCTGGCCGAGTACTCCACCGACGCCGACGACGTGATGACGAGGCTCGCCGGGCACACCTTCTGGGACGTGGTGGACACCCTGGTCACCGGCGTCGCCTTCGGGCTCATCGGGCTGGAGCTGCACAACGCCATCAGGACCGCCGAGGGGCACTGGGGCGAGATGCTCGGCTGGGCCGGGGCCGTCGTCCTCGTGGTCGTCCTCGTCCGGCTGGCCTGGCTGCTGCCGGCGACCTGGCTGACCCAGCGCCTGCACGCGAAGCGGGACTACGACGAGGACATCCCGACCTCCTGGCGCGAGACCGTGGTGATGTGGTGGGCGGGGATGCGGGGCGTGGCCTCGGTGGCCCTGGCGCTGGCGATCCCGCTGAAGATGGACGACGGCTCGCCGTTCCCGAACCGGGACGAGATCATCTTCATCGCCTTCGGGGTGATCATGGCGACGCTCGTCCTCCAGGGCCTCACCCTCCCGTTCCTGGTCAGGAAGCTCGGCGTGCGCCCCGACGTCGACAGTGAGAAGGAGTTCGAGAAGGGCCTGGCGATCCGCGCGGCCAAGGCCGCCAAGCGCAGGCTGAAGGAGATCGAGGAGGTGGAGGAACTGCCGGAGGAGCTGTCCGAGCAGTTGCTGCGCCGGGCCTTCGACATCGGGCTGCGGATCAGCCCCGAGCTGGGTGACGACGAGCGGCGCGAGGCGCACGAGCAGCGGGCCCGGCGGATCAGGCGGGTCCGGCGCATCCAGGCGGAGATGATGAGCGCCGCCCGGCACGAGGTGCTGTCCGCGCGCAGCGAACCGGGGGCCGACCCGGAGATCGTGGACCGGGTGCTGCGCCATCTGGACGTGCGCAGTCTGCGCTGAGGCTGTTCCGGCGCGCGGCCGGCGGCCGCGGGACCGGCGCGGGCCCCAACGGCCTTTGTACGATCGGCGCATGGCACGCAACGTGGTGATCAGCGGCGGCGGTACGGGGATCGGGCTGGCGGCGGCGCAGGCGTTCGCGGCGGACGGGGACCGGGTCCTGCTGCTCGGCCGCCGGGGCGACGTGCTGGAGCGGGCGGCCGTACCCGGGGCGCTGGCCTTCGCGGCGGACCTCAGCGACCCCGAGGACGTACGCGAGGCCGCCGCCTTCGTCGCGTCCGAACTCGGCACCGTGGACGTGCTGGTGCACAGCGCCGGCGGCAACGGCAGCCGCGAGACGGCGCCCGACGAGGACCCGCTGGAGGCGCTCGCGCGCACCTGGAGCGTCAACTTCCGGCTCAACACCCTGACCGCCGCGCTGCTGACCGAGGCGCTGCGGGACCGGCTCGCCTCGCCCGGCGGGAGGGTGCTCTTCCTGAGCTCCATCGCCGCCTACCGGGGGTCGGGCGCCGCGGCGTACGCGGCGTCCAAGGCGGCGCTGCATCCGTACGCGTTCGCCCTGGCCCGGGAGCTGGGACCGCGCGGCGTCACGGTCAACGTGGTGGCGCCCGGCTACGTGGAGGACACCGAGTTCTTCGGCACCGGTCTCGACGCGGAGCGGCGGGCGCGGCTCGTGGCGGAGACCTCGACGGGCCGCGTGGGTACGCCCGGTGACGTCGCGTCGACCCTGCACTGGCTGGCGTCGCCGGCCGCCGGGCACGTGACCGCCCAGGTGATCCAGGTCAACGGCGGGGCGGAACGCGGCCACTGAGCGGCACCCGGCGGATGTGCGGCGGGGCCCGGCGGCCACCTCACGTGGTCGCCGGGCCCCGCCGTTTCGCATTCCCGCGGGCGTCCGCCTCGCGGCGTGGGTTCAGCCGCGTCCGGTGCGCGGTGTCTCGTGGACGCGCCGGGGCGCGCCGTCGAAGGGCGAGCGGCCGTTGCGGCGGCTCGGCAGCAGCACGGCGTCGGCGGTGTTGACCCGGGGCAGCGCGTACGGGTGCTCCTGCGTCAGCCAGCGGATCATCTGCTCGCGCACCGTGACCCGTACGGTCCAGATGTCGTCCGCGTCCTTCGCGGTCGCCAGGGCGCGGACCTGCAGGGTGCTGGGCGTGGTGTCGGTCACCGCGAGGCCCCAGTCACGGCCGTCCCAGGCGGGGCACTCCCGCAGGATGTCGCGCAGCTTCTCGCGCATCAGCGGCACGGGAGCGGTGTGGTCGAGGTGGAAGAAGACGATGCCGGTCATCTGGGAGCTGCCGCGCGACCAGTTCTCGAACGGCTTCGACGTGAAGTACGACACGGGCATCGTGATCCGGCGCTCGTCCCAGGTCCGTACCGTCAGGAACGTGAGCGTGATCTCGTCGACCACGCCCCACTCGCCGTCCACCACGACCGTGTCACCGAGGCGGACCATGTCGCCGAAGGCGATCTGCAGACCGGCGAAGAGGTTGCTGAGGGTGGACTGGGCGGCGACACCGGCGACGATGCCGAGGATGCCCGCAGAGGCCAGCAGCGAGGCGCCGGCCGCCCGCATCGCCGGGAACGTGAGCAGCATCGCGCTGACCGCCATCACCCCGACGATCGCGGTGACCACCCGCTGGATCAGCGACACCTGCGTGCGCACCCGGCGGACCCGGGCGGGGTCGCGGTGGGCGTTGGCGTAGCGCGAGTACGAGGTCTGGACGATCGCCGCGGCGATGCGCACCACCAGCCAGGCGGTCGCACCGATGAGGACCAGGGTCAGGGCGCGGCCTATGCCGACGAGGTGGTCCCGGAACAGCGACACCTCGTCGTAGGCCCCTCTGAGCAGGGCGGAGCACAGGACGAGCTGGAAGGGGACACGGCCGCGGCGCAGCAGGCCCCACATCGGGGTCTCGTGGTGGCGGGCGTCGGTTCGTCGCAACAACTGGTCGACGGCCCAGCCGACGACCAGAGTGAGGACGACCGAGCCGCCGACGACGATCAGCGGGCGCAGTACGTTCTCCATGCCTGCGCGCCTAACCGGGACGGGCCCACCTCAACCTGTGATCTATGTCCGGTTCCGGGTACGGGCCGGTCCGTCACTGTGGGTGCGGGCTGGCACCATGGCCTCATGAACATCATGCTCTTTCACTCGGCCTACGGGCTGCGCCCCGCGGTGCGAGCGGCGGCGGAGCGGCTGCGCGCGGCGGGACACGAGGTGTGGACCCCCGATCTCTTCGAGGGCCGGACCTTCGAGACCGTCGAGGAGGGCATGGCCTTCAAGGACGGGATCGGCAAGGACGAGCTGCTCAAGCGCGCGATCCTGGCCGCCGCGCCCTACTCGGAGCGGGGACTGGTGTACGCGGGCTTCTCCTTCGGCGCCTCGGTCGCGCAGACCCTGGCCCTCGGCGACGACAAGGCCCGCGGGCTGCTGCTCCTGCACGGCACCTCGGACATCGCGGAGAGCGCCTCGGTCGACGAACTGCCGGTCCAGCTGCACGTCGCCGAGCCCGACGCCTTCGAGACGGACGACTGGCTCAGCGCCTGGTACCTCCAGATGCAGCGCACCGGCGCCGACGTCGAGATCTACCGCTACGCCGGCGCCGGGCACCTCTACACCGACCCGGACCTGCCGGACTTCGACGCGGAGGCGGCCGAGGCCACCTGGCGGGTGGCGCTCGGCTTCCTCGACTCGCTCTAGGGTCGTGTCCGGTTCAGGGGGCTACGCGGCTCAGCCGGCGGCCCGGTACGCGGCCCAGCTCTGCTGCATGCGCGTCACCTGGCCGGCGGTGAACTGGTACATGCACGCGTCGTACGTGTAGTCCATGAAGTTGTGGATCGGGTCGACGCCCGTCTTGTTGGTGCAGGTGTCGCGTCCGGTCGGGCACTCGAACGCGGCGCTCTTCTCGGCCGGCGTGTCGGTGACGTAGTCGCCGTTGCCGTTGCAGCCGCCCTGGAAGGTGTGGTAGAGCCCCATCCAGTGGCCGACCTCGTGCGTGGCGGTGTCGCCCTCGTCGTAGTTGGTGGCCGAGCCGCCGGGCAGCGACGCGTCGAGGACGACGACACCGTCCATGGAGGGGCTGGTCTTGTAGGAGCTGGGGAAGGTGGCCCAGCCGAGCAGCCCGCCGCCGAGGTTGGCGGTGTAGATGTTGAGGGCGTTGGCGCCGCCCTTGCGGAGGGCGGACTTCATCGCCTTCTCCGCGGTCGAACCCGAACTCAGGTTGTACCAGGACGCGTTGTCCGTGTAGTCGGTTCCGGCCAGCGTGAACTGGTAGCCCGAGTCGGTGTTGCCGGTGCCCTGGCCCGCGTACGCGGCGTTCAGGACGCTGAGCTGGCTGCTGATCTGGGCCGAGCTGAGCTGCCCGGTGGCGCCGTCGTGGATGACGTGGAAGTACACCGGGATGGTGGTCGACGCGGCCGCCGCGGACAGGCTCTGGCCGCTCGCGCGCAGCTTGTCGAGCTTCTTGTGCAGATCGGCGTCCATGGCCTGGGCCTTGGCCTGGGTGAGCTCGTTCGGCTCGGCCCGGTGCTCGCCGGCCTTGGGGCGGGCCTCGCGGGCGAGGGAGCTCACGTCGTCGGCGCAGTCGGCGGCCGGAGTCTTGGCCGCCGCGAGGCCGGTGGGGGCGGAGAGCGGAGCGAGCATGAGGGTTCCGGCCACGACGGCCGTGCCGAGAAGGCGTCTGCGCAGATGGGGGGATATTCGGGCAAGCGCACGCATGCTGACTCCTAGCGGATGCGGTGGGGAGGGCCTTTCTGGCCGCCGCCGGGAGATTACGTGGACATGATGAATCTTGAAGAGA
The DNA here is from genome assembly GCF_042872045.1 of Streptomyces sp. NPDC005496. Lineage (NCBI taxonomy): Bacteria > Bacillati > Actinomycetota > Actinomycetes > Kitasatosporales > Streptomycetaceae > Streptomyces > Streptomyces sp. NPDC005496. Next base: position 381,657 of record NZ_JBIAJQ010000009.1, on the reverse strand, counting down.
ATCGTTTAGGCCCAATCAAACGTCAGGCAAACAAGGGCAATTGGGGGAAGAAATTCGGTCCCCGTCCGAAGTTTGAGATGTAGACGTAATGGGCGCGGTAACCACGGCGGGTGGTGTGTCCGGATTCGGACCGTGCTCGGCACCACCCGCCGTAGTGGCGTGATCTTCCGTTAACAGGGCTCAGTCGATGCGCAGGTGGCCGAAAGTCGCCCCTCGTACACCTCGCCGTCGCGCTAGCGCACCGGCGCGTACACCCGCTCGATCTTCTGCGTACCGCTGCGCGTGCGGTACGAACGCGCCCAGGACGAGGTCGCGTCCGGGTCCCGGCGGTCGGAGAGCACGTAGTAGTCCATCTGCGCGCGGTCCGCGGTGAGGTCCAGGACGCCGTAGCCGTGGCGGTCCGTGTCGACCCAGTGGACGTGCCGGTTGGCGGCCCGGATCAGCGGCGAGGCCACCGTGGAGACGGTCCCCTCGGGCACCTTCACGATGTCGTCGAGATTGTCCGAGGTGACAGAGGTGACGACGAACTCCGTGGCCGCCGAGGGCGACAGTGGATACGTGCCCGCGTCGACCGGCACGTCGTTGGCCCAGGCCATGTGGATGTCGCCGGTCAGGAAGACGGTGTTGCGGATCGCGTGGGAGCGCAGGTGGGCGAGGATCTCCCGGCGGTCGTCCGTGTACCCGTCCCACTGGTCGGTGTTGAGGGCGATGCCCTCCTGCGGCAGCCCGAGCAGCTTGGCGAGCGGCTTGAGCAGATCGGCGGGCAGGGCGCCCACCGCGAACGGCGAGATCATCACCGAGTTGCCGACCAGCCGCCAGGTGGTGTCCGAGCTCTGCAGACCCGCCTTGAGCCAGTCGAGCTGCGCCCGGCCCGTGAGCGTACGGTCCGGGTCGTCCACCGAACCGCTGCCCGTGGACGCCTGCTGGGAGCGGAAGGAGCGCAGGTCCAGCAGCGAGAGATCGGCCAGCTTGCCGAAGCGCAGCCGGCGGTAGGTGGTGCCCTCGATCGCCGGGCGGACCGGCATCCACTCGAAGTACGCCTGCTTCGCGGCCCGTTGGCGCGCGGACCAGGCACCCTCGGCGCCCTCGGTGTGGTTCACCGCGCCGCCCGACCACGCGTTGTCGGCGAACTCGTGGTCGTCCCAGATCGCGACGACCGGCGCCGTGTGGTGCAAGGCCTGGAGGTCCGGGTCGGTCTTGTAACGCCCGTGCCGGACGCGGTAGTCGGCCAGGGTGACGATCTCGTGCGCCGGGGCGTGCGGCCGGACGACCGTGCCCCGCGTCGCGTACTCGCCGGACTTGTACTCGTAGATGTAGTCGCCCAGGTGCAGCCAGGCGTCCAGGTCGCCGCGCGCGGCGAGGTGGCGGTACGGCGAGAAGAAACCGGCCTCCCAGTTGGCGCAGGAGACCACGCCGAAGCGCATCCCGGACACGGCGGCGTCGTGGGCCGGGGCGGTGCGGGTGCGGGCGGCGGGCGAGTCGGTGCCGCCGCAGGAGAAGCGGAACCAGTAGTCGGTGGCCGGCGCCAGGCCGCGGATGTCGGCCTTGACCGTGTGGTCGGAGGCGGCCGACGCGGTGGTGGAGCCCTTGGCGACGACGGTGCCGAACGACCGGTCCTCGGCGACGGTCCAGGACACCTCGACGTCGGGGCCGAGCCCTGAACCGGGTATCGCCTCGGACGTGGGCGTCACCCGGGTCCACAGCAGGATCCCGTCGGGCAGCGGATCGCCGGAGGCGACGCCGTGCAGGAAGGCCGGGGTCTCGGCGGCGGCGCGGGCCGGGACTGCGGCGGCGAGCGGAGCGCCGAGGACGGCGGTGGCGGCCGCGGCCTTGACGACCGTACGGCGGCGGGGGGCGCGCAACTCGGCGGCGCCCACGGGGTGTTGCGGCTCGGTGGATCTGTATCGACTGGTCACGGACGATCAGATTACTGACCGGTACGGCGTCTGAGCGGGCGAACCGCGGAAAGTTCGCCCGCTCTTCGGCTGCCGGACCGTCAGGTTTCCGGCCGGCGGCCCCCGGGACCCGTCGGCCGGCGCCCGTCAGCCCTTGAGCGCCTTGTCGATCGCCGTCCGGTACTCGGCCACGGTCATCGGCGCGGTCTTGCCGTCCGAGCCGACCACTGCCTTGCCGTCCATCTTCAGCGTCGGGGTCGCGGAGACCCCGCTCTTGTCGAACGTCTCGGACATGTCGAGCGCCCAGCGGTCGTAGGTGCCGTCCTCGACCGCCTTCCGGAACTCCTTGTTGCCCTTCAGGGCGTCGACCGTGTCCGCGACCTTGATCAGGTAGGCGTCGTCCTTGAACTTGTCGTCCGACTCCTCGGGGTGGTACTTCGCCGAGTAGAGGGCGGTCTTGTACTCCAGGAACGCGTCCGTGCTGACGTTCAGGGCGGCGCCCATGGCGCTCAGGGCGTTCTTCGACCCCTCGCCCTGGGCGTTGTTGTCGATGAACGTGGCCCCGATGTACCGGATCTTGTACTTGCCGTCCGCGACGTCCTTGTCGACGGTCGAGCCGACCGTCTGCTCGAAGCTCGCGCAGATCGGGCAGCGCGGGTCCTCGTACATCTCCAGCGTCTTCGCGGCGTCGCTCTTGCCGATGACGACGGTCGTGCCCTTGGCGCCGGTCGTGTGGGCGGGCTTGACCAGCCTGTCGTCCTTGGCCGCCTCCCAGTAGCCGGGCTTGTTGTTCTGCACGACGGTGTACCCGATGCCGCCGGCTATCGCGAGGACGCCGACGACCGAACAGGCCACGACGACCTGCCGCTTGACCTTGGTGCGCCGGGCCTCGCGCTCGCGCTCCTGGCGCAGCCGCTCACGGGCCGCCATCTTCGACGCCTGGCTGTTCCGCTTGCTCATAGTGGTGATCTCCATGGGGGACGCGCACACGTCGTGCGCGCGACAGGTAGGGGGGACTGCTGGTGCTCGGGATGTTCGCCGGTTCCCGCTCAGGCGGGAAGGGCCGAGCGGGGCGGTCCACGCCGTCCCAGGGAGTGCACGAAGAGCAGGGTCCGGGCGGCGCCGGTCCGGCGGACGGGGCGCGCCAGCCGGCGGGCCGGGGCGAGCGGCACGCCGACGGAGGCGACGGCGAGCGACAGCGGCCGGAAGGTGGCGGCGCCGACCGCGCGCAGCAGCTGGGCCAGGGCCCGCTCGCCGCGCCGCAGCCAGGCGGCCGCGAGCAGCCCGACGCCGACGTGGGCGCCGAGGAGCAGCCAGGCGGCGCCCGGGTCGGCGTGCGCCAGCAGGGCCGCCGCGCCGTCGCCGTGCCCGGCGGTCACGCGGGCCAGCGGGGTGCCGACCTCACCGCCGCCGCACAGCACGTCGAGGCCGACGGAGCGCAGCGGGCCGGCGACCGGTCCGCCGGCCCGGCCGTAGCAGACGTGCTGGCCGGTGGTGAACACCGTGTCGGCGGCCAGTTCCAGGGGGATCAGCAGGACCGCGATCCGGCCGAAGCCGCGCTCGCGGCCCGCCAGCGCGTACGCGACGGCGAAGACGGCGCCGGTGATCGCCGCCACGGTGCTCAGGGGCAGCGGAGCCCGGGACAGCAGCACGTGCGACGCGGTCGAGAGCGTCACGACGACTGCCGTGAACAGAGCCGCCCGAAGGGCTCTGAGCTGGGTCCCGGATATGTCCATAGCGCTGGAGAGTGTCCCACGGGCCGCCGTAAGGGCCCCCTAAAGGGTTCCTGTGCGTTACGGGAGCGTTGTACGGCGTCCCGCGCGGCGGCGGCCCGGACCGGCCGCGGGTCCCGCGGCCGGGGCGGAGGGCTACAGGCCGGGGATCCGGCCGTTGCGGAAGAGGTCCACGAAGATCTGGTGGTCGGCACGCGCGCGTGCGCCGTAGTCGTGCGCGAAGTCCACCAGGAGGTCCGCGAAACCGTCCTCGTCGGCGGCGATCGCCGCGTCGATGGCGCGCTCCGTGGAGAACGGCACCAGGTCCGAGTGGCCGCTCTCGTCGTCCGCCGCCGCGTGCATCGTCGCCGTGGCACGCCCGAGGTCCGCGACGACCGCCGCGATCTCCTCCGGGTCGTCGATGTCGCCCCAGTCGAGGTCGACCGCGTACGGCGAGACCTCGGCGACCAGCTGGCCCGCCCCGTCCAGCTCGGTCCAGCCCAGCCACGGGTCGGCGTGCGCCTGAAGGGCGCGCTGCGAGATGACCGTGCGGTGGCCCTCGTGCTGGAAGTAGTCACGGATCGAGGCGTCCGTGATGTGCCGGGACACGGCCGGGGTCTGCGCCTGCTTGATGTAGATCACGACGTCGTTCTCCAGGGCGTCGCTGTTGCCCTCCAGGAGGATGTTGTACGACGGCAGGCCGGCCGAGCCGATGCCGATGCCGCGCCGGCCCACGACGTCCTTCACCCGGTAGGAGTCGGGGCGGGACAGGGAGGACTCCGGGAGCGTCTCCAGGTAGCCGTCGAAGGCGGCGAGCACCTTGTAGCGGGTGGCCGCGTCCAGCTCGACCGAGCCGCCACCCTCGGCGAAGCGGCGCTCGAAGTCGCGGATCTCCGTCATCGAGTCCAGCAGCCCGAAGCGGGTCAGCGAACGCGCCAGGCGCAGGGCGCCCAGCAGCGGGCCCTCGGCGGTGTCCAGCGTGAAGGGGGGCACCTCGTCGCTCTTCGCGCCCGTGGACAGGGCGCGGACGCGCTCGCGGTAGGCGGTGGCGTAGACCCTGACCAGCTCGGTGATCTGCTCGTCGCTCAGCGCCTTCGCGTAGCCGATCAGCGCCACGGAGGCGGCGAAGCGCTTGAGGTCCCAGGTGAAGGGTCCGACGTAGGCCTCGTCGAAGTCGTTCACGTTGAAGATCAGGCGGCCCTGGGCGTCCATGTACGTGCCGAAGTTCTCGGCGTGCAGGTCGCCGTGGATCCACACCCGCGAGGTGCGGTCGTCCAGGTACGGGCCGCCCCGCTTCTCCGCGTCCAGGTCGTGGTAGAAGAGGCAGGCCGTGCCCCGGTAGAACGCGAAGGCGCTGGCCGCCATCTTGCGGAACTTCACGCGGAACGCGGCCGGGTCGGCGGCCAGGAGCTCGCCGAAGGCGGTGTCGAAGACGGCGAGGATCTGCTCGCCGCGTTGCTCGGCGCTGAGCTGCGGGACCGACATCGCTGGGTGCCTCCTGGTGCAGGTGATGCGTGACATGGGGGACGGTCGCGCCGCCCTCTCTGGGACGGACGGCCCCGTCCACTTCCAACGGACGAAGGTACGCGGGAGTGCCCGCGTCCCCCGCACGAAGGTACGGGGGAGAGCCCCCGGAGTGTCAGTGCCGAGGCATAGACTTCGACGCTGTCCCCCCAGACTGTCCGCAGCCTGTCGACGAGTGTTCTTCTGTTCTTCCTGGAGGCCGAAGCCGTGTCAAAGCCGCCGTTCACGCACCTGCACGTCCACACCCAGTACTCGCTGCTGGACGGTGCCGCGCGGCTCAAGGACATGTTCGCCGCCTGCAACGAGATGGGCATGACGCACATCGCGATGAGCGACCACGGCAACCTCCACGGGGCCTACGACTTCTTCCACACGGCGCAGAAGGCGGGCGTCACCCCGATCATCGGCATCGAGGCGTACGTCGCCCCGGAGTCCCGGCGCAACAAGCGCAAGATCCAGTGGGGCCAGCCCCACCAGAAGCGCGACGACGTGTCCGGTTCGGGTGGTTACACGCACAAGACGATCTGGGCGGCGAACAAGACGGGCCTGCACAACCTCTTCAGGCTCTCCTCGGACGCGTACGCCGAGGGCTGGCTGCAGAAGTGGCCGCGCATGGACAAGGAGACCATCTCCCAGTGGTCCGAGGGGCTCATCGCGTCAACCGGCTGCCCGTCCGGCGAGCTGCAGACCCGGCTGCGCCTCGGCCAGTTCGACGAGGCCCTGAAGTCGGCCGCCGAGTACCAGGAGATCTTCGGCAAGGACCGCTACTTCCTGGAGCTGATGGACCACGGCATCGAGATCGAGCGCCGGGTCCGTGACGGCCTGCTGGAGATCGGCCGCAAGCTCGGCATCCCGCCCCTGGTCACCAACGACTCGCACTACACGTACGCGCACGAGGCGACCGCCCACGACGCGCTGCTGTGCATCCAGACCGGCAAGAACCTCTCGGACCCCGACCGCTTCCGCTTCGACGGCACCGGCTACTACCTGAAGTCCACGGACGAGATGTACGCCATCGACTCCTCGGACGCCTGGCAGGAGGGCTGCGCCAACACCCTCCTGGTCGCCGAGCAGATCGACACCAGCGGCATGTTCGAGGCCAAGAACCTCATGCCGAAGTTCGACATCCCGGAGGGCTACACCGAGGTCACCTGGTTCCAGGAGGAGGTCCGGGTCGGCATGAACCGCCGCTACCCGGGCGGGGTGCCCGAGGACCGCCAGAAGCAGGCGGAGTACGAGATGGACGTCATCATCCAGATGGGGTTCCCGGGGTACTTCCTCGTCGTCGCCGACTTCATCATGTGGGCCAAGAAGAACGGCATCGCGGTCGGCCCCGGCCGAGGCTCCGCGGCCGGCTCGATCGTCGCCTACGCCATGGGCATCACCGACCTCGACCCGATCGAGCACGGGCTGATCTTCGAGCGGTTCCTCAACCCCGAGCGCGTCTCCATGCCCGACGTCGACATCGACTTCGACGAGCGCAGGCGCGTCGAGGTGATCAGGTACGTGACCGAGAAGTACGGCGCCGACAAGGTCGCCATGATCGGCACGTACGGCAAGATCAAGGCGAAGAACGCCATCAAGGACTCCGCGCGCGTGCTGGGCTACCCGTACGCGATGGGCGACCGGCTCACCAAGGCCATGCCCGCCGACGTCCTCGGCAAGGGCATCGACCTGAACGGCATCACCGACCCCTCGCACCCGCGGTACAACGAGGCCGGCGAGATCCGCGCGATGTACGAGAACGAGCCGGACGTCAAGAAGGTCATCGACACCGCCAAGGGCGTCGAGGGACTGGTCCGGCAGATGGGCGTGCACGCGGCCGGCGTGATCATGTCCAGCGAGCCCATCGTGGACCACGCCCCGATCTGGGTGCGGCACACCGACGGCGTCACCATCACGCAGTGGGACTACCCCCAGTGCGAGTCGCTCGGCCTGCTCAAGATGGACTTCCTGGGCCTGCGCAACCTGACCATCATGGACGACGCCGTCAAGATGGTGGAGGCCAACAAGGGCGTCAAGCTGGAGCTCCTCGAGGTCCCGCTGGACGACCCCAAGACCTACGAGATGCTCTGCCGCGGCGACACCCTCGGCGTGTTCCAGTTCGACGGCGGCCCGATGCGCTCGCTGCTGCGCCAGATGCAGCCCGACAACTTCGAGGACATCTCCGCCGTCTCGGCCCTGTACCGGCCCGGTCCGATGGGCATGAACTCGCACATCAACTACGCCGAGCGCAAGAACGGGCGCCAGGAGATCACCCCGATCCACCCGGAGCTCGAAGAGCCCCTGAAGGAGACGCTGGGCCTGACCTACGGCCTCATCGTCTACCAGGAGCAGGTGCAGAAGGCCGCCCAGATCATCGCCGGGTACTCGCTCGGCGAGGCCGACATCCTGCGCCGCGTGATGGGCAAGAAGAAGCCCGAGGAGCTGGCGAAGAACTTCACGATCTTCCAGGCCGGCGCCAAGAAGAACGGCTTCTCGGACGAGGCGATCCAGGCCCTGTGGGACGTCCTGGTGCCCTTCGCCGGCTACGCGTTCAACAAGGCGCACTCCTCCGCGTACGGCCTGGTCACCTACTGGACCGCCTTCCTCAAGGCCAACTACCCGGCCGAGTACATGGCGGCCCTGCTGACCTCGGTCAAGGACGACAAGGACAAGTCGGCCGTCTACCTGAACGAGTGCCGGCGCATGGGCATCAAGGTCCTGCCGCCCAACGTGAACGAGTCCGAGCACAACTTCGCCGCCCAGGGCGACGACGTGATCCTCTTCGGCCTCTCCGCCGTCCGCAACGTCGGCACGAACGTGGTCGAGGCGATCATCCGCGGCCGCAAGGCCAAGGGGAAGTACACGTCGTTCCCCGACTACCTCGACAAGGTGGAGGCGGTCGCCTGCAACAAGCGCACCACCGAGTCGCTGATCAAGGCGGGCGCGTTCGACACGATGGGGCACACCCGCAAGGGCCTCACCGCGCAGTACGAACCGATGATCGACAACGTGGTGCAGGTCAAGCGCAAGGAGGCCGAGGGGCAGTTCGACCTCTTCGGCGGGATGGGCGACGACGCCGCGGACGAGCCGGGCTTCGGACTCGACGTCGAGTTCACGACCGACGAGTGGGACAAGACCTATCTCCTCGCCCAGGAGCGGGAGATGCTCGGCCTGTACGTCTCCGACCACCCGCTCTTCGGACTGGAGCACGTCCTGTCCGACAAGGCGGACGCGGGCATCTCCCAGCTCACCGGCGGCGAGCACGCGGACGGCGCCGTGGTGACCATCGGCGGCATCATCTCCGGTCTCCAGCGCAAGATGACCAAGCAGGGCAACGCCTGGGCCATCGCGACGGTGGAGGACCTCGCGGGTTCCATCGAGTGCATGTTCTTCCCGGCGACGTACCAGCTGGTGTCGACCCAACTGGTCGAGGACGCCGTGGTGTTCGTCAAGGGACGCCTCGACAAGCGCGAGGACGTGCCGCGGCTCGTCGCGATGGAGCTGATGGTCCCCGACCTGTCGAACGCGGGCACCAACGCGCCCGTCATCCTGACCATCCCGGCCGTGAAGGTCACCCCGCCCATGGTCAGCCGGCTCGGCGAGATCCTCAGTCACCACAAGGGCGACAGCGAGGTCCGCATCAAGCTCCAGGGCCCCCGCAAGACGACCGTACTGCGGCTCGACCGGCACCGGGTGAAGCCCGATCCCGCGCTGTTCGGCGACCTGAAGGTGCTGCTCGGACCGTCCTGCCTGGCCGGCTGACCCACCGGGGGGCGGCGCCGCGAGAGGCGGCGGGACGGACGCGGCGAGGGGCGCACCCACAGGCGGGTGCGCCCCTCGATGTGTGCTCGGGCTTCAACAGCCCCGGCGCCCGCCTCAGTTGTGGCCGAAGCGCTTCTGGTGCTTGCGGGCGACGTCGGCGGGGCTGCCCTGCACCTGAGCCAGCTGCGCTGCCTCGGTGGCGGTGGAACGCGTGTGCTCCGGAGCCTGGTCGGGCTGCGTGGAGCGGTCCTGGGCGGCGCCCTGCTTGCGGTTCTTGTTCTTGGCCATGGGGATCTGCCTCCTGAAGGGGGTCTAGGGGCCAGGGCCGGAACCAGATTCACACGGGCCGACAACCCGCGCATGTCGGACAATCACCGTGCGTGACAAGCGCAGTGGAGGACCGATACACCGCTGCGCCACGCCGAAGATCGAGTTCGGGCCGTTAACCTTCGCGCCGTCGGGCAGACTCGAAGCAGGCCCGAAGCAAACCTCCCGGAAACCGGAAAGAGGGTGGACCCGTGGACCGCTGCATCGTCCTGGTGGACGCCGGGTACCTGCTCGGGGCTGCCGCCAGTCTTCTCGCCGGGGAACCCTCTCGCTCCCGGATCACCGTCGACCACGCCGCCCTCATCCAGGGGCTGCGCGAGCGCGCCGAGTCCGACACGGAACGGCCCCTGCTGCGCATCTACTGGTTCGACGGCGCCCCCGACCGCGTACCGCAGCCCGAGCACCGCAGACTCCGGGTGATGCCCCGCGTCACGGTGCGCCTGGGCGCGCTGACCCGCAGCGACGGGCGGTGGGCGCAGAAGGGCGTCGACGCCGCCATGCACGCCGAACTGACCGAACTGGCCCGCAACCGCGCCTGCTCCGACGTGGTCCTGGTCACCGGCGACGGGGACCTGCTGCCCGGCATGATGGCCGCGAAGGAGCACGGGGTCGCCGTCCACCTGTGGGCCGTGCAGGCCGCGGACGGCGACTACAACCAGTCGGAGGACCTGGTTGCCGAGGCGGACGAGCGCCGCGTGCTGGACCGGGTCTGGATCACAAAGGCCGTCCGCGCCAAGGAGGTCGGCGGGATCTGCGCGCCGCCGCCCGTGCCGCGGCCCGAGATCGCCGCCATTCTCTCCGCGCCGCTGCCCGAGTCCGCGCTCGCCGCCGCGGCCGAACGCTCCCAGGAGCGGGCCGAGCACGTCACGGCCGAGGAGCCGCGCGACACCGTGCAGGAGCGGGTCCCCGCCCCCAAGGGCGTCCCGACCCCCAAGGACCTGGCCGCCCTGCGCGGGCCCGGCACCCAGCCCGCCCAGCACCCGACGACCGCGACCCTGCGCTGGTCCTCCGACAAGGGCTGGGTCGAGCGCCCGGGCGGCGGCGGGGAGTCCGCCGAGGCCGCCGCGCTGCCCACCCTCGCCCAGCTCACCTCCGCCGAGCAGCGCTGGGCGGACCGCGAGGAGGACATCACCACCGTCGGTGGCGACCCGTACGAGGTCGGGCAGGTGTTCGCGCGCCGGTGGATGGCGCGGCTCACCGACCAGTCCCACCTGCAGAAGCTCTCGGCGATGTACCCCCGCGTCCCGCACCGGGTGGACGGGGAACTGCTGCGGTACGCGGCCCGCTTCGGCCTCCTCGCCCACAAGGACGACCAGATCGACGAGCACGACCGGTACGCGATCCGGGCCGGCTTCTGGCGCGAGATCGACGTGCGTACGGCGGCCGAGCACGCGCCCGCGGGGGAGTGAGCCACGGCCCCGGGCGCATAACGGGGCATCGGACCCCGTAGGCTCGTCCCTCGTGAGTACGCGCACGGCACAGTCAGTCCGCAGGGGACACGGTGGTGCCGTCGTGTGTGCCGTGCGGGGCCTGACGAAGACCTACCCGGCGGTGCGCGGACGGCGCGGCAGCCCCGCGACACCCGAGGTGCGGGCCAACGACGAGGTGCGCCTCGACATCCGGCGCGGGGAGATCTTCGGACTCCTCGGGCCCAACGGCGCCGGCAAGTCCACCCTCGTACGCCAGCTGACCGGGCTGATGCGGCCCGACAGCGGCAGCGTCGAGATCCTCGGGCACGACATCGTGCGCCACCCGGAGCGGGCGGCGCGCATCCTCGCGTACCTCGGGCAGGAGTCCACCGCCCTCGACGACCTGACCGTGTCCCTCGCCGCGGAGACGACCGGGCGGCTGCGCGGCCTCGAACTGCGGCAGGCGCGCGCCGAACGGGACGCCGTCCTGGACGAGCTCGGCCTCGCCCCCCTCGCCTCCCGCCCGCTGCGCAAGCTCTCCGGCGGACAGCGGCGGCTGGCCTGCTTCGCCGCCGCCCTGGTGGGCCGGCGGCCGCTGCTCGTCCTGGACGAGCCCACCACCGGCATGGACCCCGTCGCCCGCCGCGCCGTGTGGGCCGCCGTCGACCGGCGCCGCGCCGAGCACGGCACGACCGTCCTGCTGGTCACCCACAACGTCATCGAGGCCGAGACGGTGCTCGACCGGGTCGCCGTCCTCGACCGGGGCCGGGTCATCGCCTGCGACACCCCGGCCGGGCTGAAGGAGCAGGTCGCCGGGGAGGTGCGGGTCGATCTCGTCTGGCGGCAGAGCGCCCCGCTCGAGGTCCCCGAGGTCGCCGCGCTGCGCGACCGCGCCGTCGAGTCCGGCCGCCGCTGGACGCTGCGGCTCGCGCCCGAGGAGGCCCGCGCGGCCGTCGCCACGGTCACCGGGGGCGCCGCCTTCGCCGCCCTGGACGACTTCACGCTGGCCACGCCGAGCCTGGAGGACGTGTACCTCGCGCTCGGCGGGAACGGGCAGGGGCTGGTGAGATCGTGAGCGCACGGACCGCGGCATCCGTACGTGAGGCCGAGGACGCCCCCGGGCACCGCCCGGGCGGGGCCACGGACACCGGTGGCCAGGACGGCTGCCGGAGCGAAGAGGAGCAGCCCGACGTGAGTGTCGTACCCGCCGGCGTCCTGCCGGGCAGCGCGCCGCCCCTGGCCGAGGACGCCGGCGACGCCGCGGAGCTGGGGCCGCGGGCCCGCCTGTGGCCGTCGCTGGCCGCCGTGTACCGGGCGCAGCTCTCCCGGGCCCGGGTCGCGCGCATCCCGCTGCTGTTCGTCGCCACCTTCCAGTCCGTCGGCATCATGATCCTGATGCGCGGCGTGGTGGACGGCGGCGGCGAGGCACGGTCCGTGGTGGCCGGGGCCTCGGTCCTGGTCGTCGCCTTCGTCGCCCTGAACCTGCTCGCCCAGTACTTCGGGCAGCTCCGCGCCGGCGGCGGACTCGACCACTACGCCACGCTCCCGGTGCCGCCCGCTGCGGTGGTGCTCGGCGCGGCGGGCGCGTACGCCTCCTTCACCGTCCCCGGGACCTTCGCCACCGCCCTCTTCGGCTGTGTCCTCTTCGGGCTGCCGATGACCCACCTGTGGGTGCTCGTCGCGGTGATCCCGCTCGCCGGTGCCGCCCTCGCCGGGCTCGGCGCCGCACTCGGGCTGCTCGCGCCCCGGCCCGAACTCGCCACGCTCCTCGGCCAGCTGGGGATGTCGGCGGCGCTGCTGCTCGGGGTGCTCCCGCCGGAGCGGCTGCCGACGGTGGTCCAGTACGCCCGCGACCTGCTGCCGTCGACGTACGGCGTCGAGGCCTTCGCGCGGACCTTCGACGCCCACCCCGACTGGGCCTTCGTCCTGGGCGACCTCGCGGTGTGCGCCGGGGTCGGCGTCGCCTCGCTGGCCGTCGCGACCTGGGCCTACCGCCGGGCGGCCGTCCGGTGACGCGGCCGACGGCGGGGCCTGGCACGATGTCAGGGTGACCGCACCGCTGACTCCGCCTCCGCCGCCGCACCAGGGTCCCCCGCACGATGCCTGGCAGGCGCCCCCCGCCGCCGGGACGTCCGCGTACGAGCAGGACGGCCCCGGGATGAAGACCGAAGTGCTGGAGGCCGCCGCGGTCACCGTCGCGGTGGCGCTCGCCGGGGTGCTGCTCGGTCTGCTGTGGTGGTGGCTGGCCCCGCACGTCCCGCTCGTCGGCGGCCTCGTCGACAAGAAGTGGGTCGTCTACTTCAAGGACACCGAGGGCGAGCAGGCGATCGGTGTCGACGGAACGTTTACCCTCCTCGCGGTCGCGTTCGGCGCGGTCAGCGCGCTGGGCGTGTTCCTGATGCGGCGGCGCGGGGGCGTGCCGCTCGTGGTCGGGCTCGCCGTGGGCGGGCTGCTCGGGTCGCTGCTGGCCTGGCGGATCGGGGTGTGGCTCGGGCCCACCCAGAACGTGATCGCCCACGCCCAGGCCGTGGGCAAGGGGGTCACCTTCTCCGCCCCGCTGAAGCTGAACGCCAAGGGGGCGCTGCTGGCGTGGTCCCTGGCGGGGCTGGTGGTGCATCTGGGGCTCACCGCGTTGTTCGGGCCCCGGGATCCGGAGCCGTACCCCTCGCCGTACGGGACGGCCACGCCTCCGGCGGGGTCGTAGGGGGCCGGCGGGCGCCGATGCGGGGCCGAGGTGAGGGCGTTTCGCCCCCTCGGCCCCTTCCCGTCCCGTTCCCGGGGGCCGCGCCCCGGACCCTGCGCGCTCGTCCTCGGACGCCGGACGGGCCGACGTGCCCAGCGACCTTATGCCGGGCGCCTGCCGTGGTTCGGGCGGCCCTTGCGCGTGCGCCATTTCCGCTTGCGGGTTCGTTTCGACATGTTCCTCGTACTTAACCGAGGAACGGGCCCGCGTCGAGGGGTCAGGCGCGGGCGACGGGGGCCGAGACCGCTCCGGTGAGGGTCGCGAGGTCGGCGGGCGCGAGTTCGACCTCCAGGCCGCGGCGGCCCGCCGAGACGCAGATCGTGGCGTGCCGGCCGGCGGAGGCGTCCAGGACCGTGCGGAGCTTCTTGCGCTGGCCCAGCGGGGAGATGCCGCCGCGTACGTACCCCGTCGTGCGCTCGGCGGCCGCCGGGTCCGCCATCGCCGCCCGCTTGCCGCCCACCGCCGTGGCCAGGGCCTTGAGGTCGAGGGAGCCCGCGACGGGGACGACGGCGACCACGAGGGCGCCGTCGACGTCCGCCACCAGCGTCTTGAAGACCCGGTCGGGGGAGACGCCCATGGCCTCGGCGGCCTCCTCGCCGTACGAGGGGTGGGCGGGGTCGTGTTCGTAGGCGTGCACCGTGTACGGGACGCCCGCGGCGGTCAGGGCCACCGTCGCCGGGGTGCCGCCCGACTGCTGCTTCTTCTGCTTCTTCGCCATCGCCTTCTCGGATCCGGGAGACGTGTCGGGGGAGATGTCAGTTCAGACTCGTCGGGCCGCGCGTCAGCTCCGACGCCGGCAACGACGGCAGATTACGGATGATCGCCGTCTCCGCGCGCAGGAGTCTCAGCTCGTCGCGCAGGCGCGAGGCGGTGTCCGGTGCCTGGAGCAGCCGCTGCTTCACCGGGATGTCGTGCATCATGGCCGCCGCGACGAGGTACGACACGACGGACGGCTCGTCCGGCAGGTCCGCGCCGGTCGCCAGCGAGCGCTCCCGGGCGCCGGCCAGCCGCTTCTGGTACTGGCGGAAGGCCCGCAGGACGCCCTCGGCGAGCGCCCCGGCCTCGTCCCCGGGGTCCTCCTCCAGTTCCTCCAGCTCGGCCGTGAGGTAGGCGCCGGACGCGTCCACGGACAGCACCCGGACCCGGGTGGTGCCGGTGGCCAGCACCTCGAAGCTGCCGTCGGCCCGCTCGCGGATGGTCGCCGCGTCCGCGACGCAGCCCACCTCGTGGAAGGCGGCGGCCGGCTCGTCCCCGAAGCCGGCGGCGGGACCGCGCTCCAGTACGGCCGTCGGATCCGGCATGCCGGGCGCGGTGGGCGCGACCTCGTGGCCGTCGCGGATGGCGACGACGGCGAACCGGCGCGGTTCGTCCTCGGGGGTCTTCAGGAGATCGCGCATCATGGCGCGATAGCGCTCCTCGAAAATGTTCAGGGGCAGCACGAGACCCGGGAACAGAACCGAGTTCAGCGGGAAGAGCGGGAGCCGGACGGTGGTCACGACGGCAAAGCCTAATGGTCGCCGGAGGCGCGGCGTCCGCCCCGCCCACCCTGTGGATGGCCCGACGGTCCGCGCGTGCCCAGCGGGAGCCCGGAGGCCACCTCCAGACGGATCCCGTCCCGCAGCTCCAAGAACTGCCCCAGCGGGTCGTCGGAGATCCGGTCCCAGGGGAACGAGGTGGCGTACGGGCCGATCTCCCGCAGCTGGTCCAGGGCGTCCTGCCAGCGGTCGAGCGTGATCAGCACGAAGGTCAGGAGGTTGCGGACCTCGGCCGGCCAGGGGTCGCCGGACGGGTAGGCGGCGGAGACCTCGATGGCGAGGTCGGCGGCCGTGTCGAGGCGTCGGCGCGGCACCGCGGGCCCGCCGCCCTCGGTCAGGTAGGCGAAGGCTGCCCGGACGGGCAGGGCCCGCACCAGCGAGCCGGGCAGGGCGTCCTGCGCCGCCCGCTCGGCGAAGTCGAAGCACTCGCGGTGGGAGCCGTACCAGGCGGCCGAGAGGTACTGGAGCGCCGCCACATGACAGCCGTAGTGGTGCGGGGAGCGGCGTACGGCCTCGCCCCACACCTGCTCGAACTCGGTGTGCCCGGCGTTCGTGCCGCGGGCGTGGTCGAGCGCGATCCGCCAGGGCACCGGATCGCGCGGGTCGGCCTCGGAGGCGGCGGTGACGAGCGGGGCGACCTGGCGCAGCAGCTCGGCGCGGGCGGGCGACTCCCAGCCCCGCCGGACCGCCAGTTCGGCGCGGACGAGCAGGGCGTCCGGGTCGTGCGGCGCGGCGGCCTGCCAGGCGCGCAGCCAGCCGTCGCGCGAGCGGGCGAAGGCGGCCAGGCGGATCGCGTAGCGGTCGCGGCTCTCCCATTCGGCGGCGTCGCGCGTGGTGGCCAGGAGCTTGGCCGCGGGCCCGTACTCGCCGCCGCCCGCGGCGACGAGCGCGGGACCCAGCCGCTCGTCGGGCGCGTCGAGGAGCACCTCGTCGTCGGTGGGGAGTCCGGCCGCGAGGCGCGACGTGTGCGTCGCCATCCGGGCGGTGCGAAGGAGCGCGCGCAGCAGTGCCATGGTGGCCCCATTGAAAACCGCAGGTGGGGACAGGGCCAGGGGGTATGCGGTGACGCTTTCGTAACCCTCGGCCGGTTGCCTGGCCGAGGGTCAAGGACAGGCAAAAGATGACCGATGTTCAACTCCTGCCCGGGCGGGGAGCCTCAGTTCCTGCGCAGGGTGCGCGTCGCGCCCGCCGCCACGGTCGTCGCCAGGACCCAGCCCAGCAGGATCACGACCGCCGCCAGCCACTGCCAGCCGCCCCGCAGCTGCCAGTAGCCCACCTGGCCCAGGTCGATGACGGGCAGCAGCAGGTCCAGCGCGAACAGGGAGGGGTTCCAGGAGGGGTGCTCGCCGCCCTTGATCGGCGGATGGCTCGCGTGGGCGAAGGCGAACGAGCCGGCCGCCCACAGCACCGCCATCCACACGGCCGCACGGCCCGGCCGGTACCCGTAGGCGACCGTCCAGTCCTGGGCGTACCCCCAGAGCTTGCCCGCGAGCGGCAGCGTCTCGCGGCGCCGGCGCTGCTTCTCCAGGAGCACCTCGCGCGCGTCCTCGTCCTCACCGGAGCCGCGCAGCACGGCCGCGAGGCGTTCGTAGGGCTCCGGGTTGTACTCGGCGGTCGCCGCGGCCACCCACTCCAGGCGCCGGGTCAGCGGGAAGGCGCCCTGCGGCACCAGGTTCTCGTAGGCGAAGCCGCCCATGTGCAGGCTGCCCGGGCCCGGCCAGCTGGCGGCCCTGTCGACCAGGTTCACCACCCGCGCGCCGGACAGCACGACCTTGCCCCGCTCCGGTCTCTCCCCGAGGAACCGCAGCTCCGGTGTCTGGACCCGGCGCAGGGACAGCTCCTGGTCGTCCTCGAAGACGAACCGGGCCTGGTCCAGGTCCAGGGCGTCCCCGAACCGCCCGTCGTCCAGCCGGACGCCGCCCTGGCACACGAAGCGCTGGATGCGGGTGCCGCGCGCCGGTGTGCCGCCGCCGGTCAGCAGCGGGTTGCCGACGGCCGCCGGGGTCAGGTACAGCGTGCGTTCGACCGTCAGCTGGGGCGCGTTCAGGGCGAGGCGGCCGTAGGGGTTGGTGAGGCGGCTGCCGCGCAGGCTGAGCGAGACGCCGACCTGGGCGCCGCGCAGGCTCAGCTCGCCGTGCGACTCCAGCATCTCCGCCTGGAGGTCCTGGCCCACGCTCATGCCGTCGCCGGTGATCGAGCGCATGCGCCGGTCCCGGTAGACGACGGCCTGGTTCAGCATCAGGTCCGTGCCGATCCGGGCGTCGGTGAGCCGGACGCCGTTGTGGAAGCGGCAGCGCGGCAGATGGAGGTCGCCCTCGGTGTGCACCCGGGCCGCCTCCAGCCGCGGCACCGAGCAGTCGACCAGCCGCACGGTGGTGAACCGGGCCTCCGGCAGCAGGACCTCCTTCTCGAACCGGCACCCCTTCAGCTCCAGGTACGGCTGGATCGTGCCGCCCGCCAGGTCGAGGGTGTCCATGATCTGTACGCCCGTCAGCTTCAGGGAGGAGACGCGGCCGTCCAGCGCGGGCGGTCCGTCCAGCAGCAGCCACGCCACGATCCTGGCCCGCACGCTGCGCTCGGGTCCCCAGGGGTGGCCCCCGTGCGGATCGTCCACGACGGTGTCGCCGCTCCGCAGGTCGTACACGCTGCCGTTGCGGAAGGCCTGCCACATCCCGGCCTCGGCGGCGGTCAGCTCGTCCGGCAGGTCCCCGTTCCTGACGCCGGCACCCTCGGTCACGTGTCTTCCTTCCTCCCCAGCTACTCGCCGGTTTCGTACACCCGTTCAATGCCCGTTCGGTGACGGGCGGAACGCTAGCGGTGACGGGGATCTCCCGGGGCGACTGTCGGCCACCGGTTCAGGCCACGTCCGGGCCGTCTGTCCAGGTCTTGTATCAGCCATTGATACGGGCGTCCGGTGCCCGATGGCGGTCTGAGAGAATTGGCCATGTGATCTCCCGAATCGATCTGCGCGGCGACGCCCTCCCCGAGGGCTCCGCCCTGCGCGACCTGCTGCCCCGAGCCGACTTCGACGTTGCGGCCGCCCTGGAGAAGGTGCGTCCGATCTGCGAGGCCGTGCATCATCGGGGCGACGCGGCGCTGATCGACTACGCGGAGAAGTTCGACGGCGTCCGCCTGGAGTCCGTCCGGGTCCCCGTCCAGGCCCTCACCGACGCCCTGGAGAAGCTCGACCCCGCCGTGCGCGCCGCCCTGGAGGAGTCCGTCCGGCGCGCCCGGATGGTCCACCGCGCCCAGCGCCGCACCGCGCACACCACCCAGGTCGTGCCCGGCGGCTCGGTCACCGAGAAGTGGGTCCCCGTCGGCCGGGTCGGGCTGTACGCGCCCGGCGGCCGCTCGGTGTACCCCTCGTCCGTGGTCATGAACGTGGTCCCGGCGCAGGAGGCCGGCGTCGGGTCCATCGCGCTCGCCTCCCCGGCCCAGGCCGAGTTCGGCGGCCTGCCGCACCCGACGATCCTCGCGGCCTGCGCCCTCCTCGGCGTCGACGAGGTGTACGCGGCCGGCGGCGCCACGGCCGTCGCGATGTTCGCGCACGGCACCGAGTCCTGCCCCTCCGTGAACATGGTCACCGGCCCCGGCAACATCTGGGTCGCCGCCGCCAAGCGCTACTTCACCGGCCGCATCGGCATCGACGCGGAGGCCGGACCCACCGAGATCGCCATCCTCGCCGACGACACCGCCGACCCGGCGCACGTCGCCTCCGACCTGATCAGCCAGGCCGAGCACGACCCTCTCGCGGCCGCCGTCCTCGTCACCGACTCCGTCGCGCTGGCCGACGCGGTCGAGAGGGAACTGGCCCGGCAGGTCGCCGCCACCAAGCACGTCGAGGACCGGATCGCCCCCGCGCTGGCGGGCCGCCAGTCCGCGATCGTGCTGGTCGACGGCGTGGAGGAGGGCCTGCGGGTGGTCGACGCGTACGGCGCCGAGCACCTGGAGATCCAGACCGCCGACGCCGCCGCCGTGGCCGAGCGGGTCACGAACGCCGGCGCGATCTTCGTCGGCCCCTGGGCGCCCGTCTCCCTCGGCGACTACTGCGCCGGCTCCAACCACGTCCTGCCCACCGGCGGCTGCGCCTGCCACTCCTCGGGCCTGAGCGTGCAGTCGTTCCTGCGCGGCATCCACATCGTCGACTACTCGCGCGACGCCCTCGCCGAGGTCGCGCACCACGTCGTGACGCTCGCCGAGGCCGAGGACCTGCCCGCCCACGGCGCCGCCGTCAAGGCCCGGTTCGGCTGGAAGGTGCCCAGCGCGTGACCGGCATCGACGACCTCCCCGTCCGCGACGAACTGCGCGGCAAGACCCCGTACGGCGCACCCCAGCTCGACGTGCCCGTCCGGCTCAACACGAACGAGAACCCGTACCCGCTGCCCGAACCGCTCGTCGAGCGGATCGCCGAGCGGGTGCGCGAGGCCGCCCGCGGCCTCAACCGCTACCCCGACCGGGACGCGGTGGAGCTGCGCACGGCGCTGGCCCGGTATCTGACGGACACCGGCAAGTACGCGGTCGGCCCGGAGAACGTCTGGGCGGCCAACGGCTCCAACGAGGTCATCCAGCAGCTGCTGCAGACCTTCGGCGGCCCCGGCCGGACCGCGATCGGCTTCGAGCCCTCGTACTCGATGCACGCCCTCATCGCGCGCGGCACGGGCACGGGCTGGATCCCCGGCCCGCGCAACGAGGACTTCACCCTCGACCTCGCGGCGGCGGAGGCGGCCGTCGCCGAGCACCGGCCGGACGTCGTCTTCATCACGACGCCGAACAACCCCACCGGCAACTCCGTCCCGCCGGAGACCGTCCTCGCGCTCTACGAGGCCGCGCAGGCGGCGAAGCCGTCCATGGTGATCGTCGACGAGGCGTACGTCGAGTTCAGCCACGGAGCCTCGCTGCTGCCGCTCCTCGAAGATCGGCCGAATCTCGTCGTCTCCCGCACGATGTCCAAGGCCTTCGGCGCCGCCGGACTGCGCCTCGGCTACCTCGCCGCGCACCCCGCGGTCGTGGACGCCGTCCAACTCGTCCGGCTGCCCTACCACCTGTCGGCCGTCACCCAGGCGACCGCGCTGGCCGCCCTGGAGCACACCGAGACGCTGCTCGGCTACGTCGAGCAGCTCAAGGCCGAGCGGGACCGGCTGGTCACCGAGCTGAGCGCGCTCGGCTTCGAGGTCACCGCCTCCGACGCCAACTTCGTCCAGTTCGGGCGGTTCGAGGACCCGCACAAGGCCTGGCAGGAGATCCTCGACCGGGGTGTCCTGGTCCGGGACAACGGCGTACCGGGCCGGCTGAGGGTCTCCGCGGGCACCCCCGCCGAGAACGACGCGTTCCTGGACGCGGTCCGTGAACTACCGAGTCTCGTGGGGGACACCCCCACACCCCCGAAGGAGCAGAGCGCATGAGCCGCGTAGGCCGCGTGGAACGTACGACGAAGGAGACGTCGGTCGTCGTCGAGATCAACCTCGACGGCACCGGCAAGGTCGATGTGGCGACCGGCGTCGGCTTCTACGACCACATGCTCGACCAGCTCGGCCGGCACGGTCTGTTCGACCTGACCGTGAAGACCGAGGGCGATCTGCACATCGACTCGCACCACACCATCGAGGACACCGCCCTCGCGCTCGGCGCCGCCTTCCGGCAGGCCCTCGGCGACAAGGTCGGCATCTACCGCTTCGGCAACTGCACGGTCCCGCTGGACGAGTCGCTCGCCCAGGTGACCGTCGACCTCTCCGGCCGCCCGTACCTGGTGCACACCGAGCCCGAGAACATGGCGCCGATGATCGGCGAGTACGACACGACGATGACCCGGCACATCCTGGAGTCCTTCGTCGCCCAGGCGCAGATCGCCCTGCACGTGCACGTGCCGTACGGGCGCAACGCGCACCACATCGTGGAGTGCCAGTTCAAGGCGCTGGCCCGTGCCCTGCGGTACGCCTCCGAACACGACCCGCGCGCCGCGGGCATCCTCCCCTCCACGAAGGGCGCGCTGTGACCGGCCTGTCGAGCATCCTGATCGTCGTCGGACTCTTCCTGCTCGGCGGTGTCTACTCCTTCGTCAAGCAGCAGATGCCCAAGGGCCTGATCGTGCTGCTCTCCATCGGCGCCGCGATGTGCCTCCTCGCCGGTGTCGTGCGGCTGGAGGTGTGGAATTGAGCGCCGCCAAGAAGGTCGTCGTCTTCGACTACGGCTTCGGCAACGTGCGGTCGGCCGAGCGGGCCCTCGCCCGCACCGGGGCCGAGGTCGAGATCACGCGTGACTTCGACCGCGCCATGAACGCGGACGGGCTGCTGGTACCGGGCGTCGGCGCCTTCGCCTCCTGCATGCAGGGGCTGAAGGAGGCGCGCGGCGACTGGATCGTGGGCCGACGGCTCGCGGGCGGCCGCCCGGTCATGGGCATCTGCGTCGGGATGCAGATCCTCTTCGCCCGCGGCATCGAGCACGGGGTGGAGACCGAGGGCCTGGACGAGTGGCCCGGCGCGGTCGAGCCGCTCCAGGCCGACATCGTGCCGCACATGGGCTGGAACACCGTCGAGGCCCCGGCCGGCTCCCAGCTCTTCGCGGGACTCGACGCCGACGCGCGCTTCTACTTCGTGCACTCCTACGCCGTCCACGACTGGTCCCTGGAGATCACGAACCCGACGCTGCGGGCGCCCCTGGTGACCTGGTCGACGCACGGCAAGCCGTTCGTCGCCGCCGTCGAGAACGGCGCCCTGTGGGCCACCCAGTTCCACCCCGAGAAGTCCGGCGACGCCGGAGCGCAGCTGCTGAACAACTGGATCGGAACCCTCTGATGCCTTCGAAGCTCGAACTCCTCCCCGCCGTCGACGTCCGCGACGGCCAGGCCGTCCGCCTGGTGCACGGCGAGTCCGGGACGGAGACGTCGTACGGCTCCCCGCTGGAGGCCGCCCTCGCCTGGCAGAACGCGGGCGCGGAGTGGCTGCACCTGGTCGACCTGGACGCAGCCTTCGGCACCGGCGACAACCGCGCGCTGATCGCCGAGGTCGCCGGCGCCATGGACATCAAGGTGGAGCTGTCCGGCGGCATCCGCGACGACGACACCCTGGCCGCCGCCCTCGCCACCGGCTGCACCCGGGTCAACCTCGGCACCGCCGCCCTGGAGACCCCCGAGTGGGTCGCCAAGGTCATCGCCGAGCACGGCGACAAGATCGCGGTCGGCCTCGACGTACGCGGCACGACCCTGCGCGGCCGCGGCTGGACCCGCGACGGCGGCGACCTCTACGAGACGCTGGCCCGCCTCGACTCCGAGGGCTGCGCGCGCTACGTCGTCACCGACATCGCCAAGGACGGCACCCTCCAGGGTCCCAACCTGGAGCTGCTGCGCAACGTGTGCGCGGTGACGGACCGCCCCGTGGTGGCCTCCGGCGGGGTCTCCTCCCTGGACGACCTGCGCGCCATCGCCGAACTCGTGCCGCTCGGTGTCGAAGGCTCGATCGTCGGGAAGGCGCTGTACGCGAAGGCGTTCACCCTGGAAGAGGCCCTGGAGGCGGTTGCCCAGTGACCGACGTACGACGTGTGACGACAGGCGCGCCCTGGGAGGACACCTTCGGGTACTCCCGCGCGGTGCAGCTGCCCAACGGCCTGGTGCTGGTCTCCGGCTGCACCTCCATCGTGGACGGCGAGATCGCCGGGGGCGGTCCCTACGAGCAGACGGTGAACGCCTTCAACGTCGCCTTCGCGGCGCTGAAGGAGCTGGGTCTCGAACGCGAGGACGTCGTCCGTACCCGGCTGTACCTCACGCACGCCCGGGACGTGGAGGACGTGGGGCGCGCGCACAAGGAGCTGTTCGACTCGGTGCGGCCCGCCGCGTCGATGCTCATCGTCTCCGGGTTCGTCGACCCCAGCCTGGTCGTCGAGGTCGAGGTCGAGGCGTACCGGGGAGTGTCCGCTCCATGACCCTCGCCGTACGTGTCATCCCCTGCCTGGACGTGGACGACGGCCGGGTCGTCAAGGGCGTCAACTTCCAGAACCTGCGCGACGCGGGCGACCCCGTCGAGATGGCCAAGGTGTACGACGCCGAGGGCGCCGACGAGCTGACGTTCCTGGACATCACCGCGTCCTCGGGCAACCGCGAGACCACCTACGACGTGGTGCGCCGCACCGCCGAGCAGGTCTTCATCCCGCTCACGGTCGGCGGCGGTGTGCGCACCGCCGAGGACGTGGACAAGCTGCTGCGGGCCGGCGCGGACAAGGTGGGCGTGAACACGGCCGCCATCGCCCGCCCCGACCTGATCAGGGAGATCGCCGAGCGCTTCGGCCGGCAGGTGCTGGTCCTGTCGGTGGACGCGCGCCGCACCGAGACCGGCTCCTTCGAGGTCACCACGCACGGCGGCCGCAAGGGCACGGGCATCGACGCCGTCGAGTGGGCGCACCGGGCCGCCGAGCTGGGCGCGGGCGAGATCCTGCTCAACTCGATGGACGCGGACGGCACGAAGAACGGCTACGACATCGAGATGATCGAGGCCGTTCGCAAGCACGTCGGCGTGCCGCTGATCGCCAGCGGGGGAGCGGGGCGGCTGGGCGACTTCCCGCCCGCCGTCGCGGCGGGGGCCGACGCGGTGCTGGCCGCGTCCGTCTTCCACTTCGGTGACCTGCGCATCGGCCAGGTGAAGGAGACCCTGCGGGAGGCCGGACACCCCGTCCGCTGACCCCTCCCGCCCCGACCGTCCGACGGCCCGTACCGGGCAGCTTCCGTGGCTGCCGGGTACGGGCCGTCCGCGTGTGCCGGGCACCGGGGCGGGCGGGATACCGGACGCGGGTCGACGGTGAGACCGGTGATTCTGCCGATGTGCGGGGGCGGGCGGGCCGGGACAGTTGCCGCTGCAACCACCCGAGACGGACCCCGCCGTTCCGGACGCGTTCCCCCACCGGCGCCCCACGCCATGGGAACGCCGTCCGGCGGCCGGGTCCGTCGACCCTCCCGAGAGGATGCACACCGTCGTGCAGCAGCCGAGCAGCGAACTCCCCACCGCCGCACCCGCCCTGGCCCCTTCCCGGCCGGGCCGCCTCAAGTCCCGCCTCGTACGGTCCGGTCTCGCGGCCCTCCTGGCCGTCGGCGGACTCGTCGCGGGCCAGGCCACCGGAGCACAGGCCGCCGGGACGGAGGCCGCCGCGAACCCCTACGAGCGGGGTCCGGCGCCGACCGAGTCGAGCATCGAGGCCCTGCGCGGCCCGTACGCCGTCTCCGAGACCTCGGTCTCGTCCCTCTCCGTCACCGGCTTCGGCGGCGGCACCATCTACTACCCGACCTCGACCAGCGACGGCACGTTCGGCGCCATCGCCATCTCGCCCGGGTACACCGCCTACCAGTCGTCCATCGCCTGGCTCGGACCGCGGCTCGCCTCCCAGGGCTTCGTGGTGTTCACCATCGACACCAACACGACGCTGGACCAGCCCGCCAGCCGCGGCGACCAGCTGCTGGCCGCGCTGGACTACCTGACCTCGCGCAGCACCGTCCGCTCGCGGATCGACAGCAGCCGGCTGGGCGTCATGGGCCACTCCATGGGCGGCGGAGGCACCCTGGAGGCGGCCAAGGACCGTCCCTCGCTCCAGGCGGCGATCCCGCTCACCGGCTGGAACCTCGACAAGACCTGGCCGGAGATCAAGACGCCGACCCTGATCTTCGGGGCCGACGGGGACACGATCGCGCCGGTGGCCACGCACTCCGAGCCCTTCTACACGAGCCTGCCCAGCTCGCTCGACAAGGCGTACCTGGAGCTGAACGGCGCCACGCACTTCACGCCCAACAGCTCCAACACGACGATCGCGAAGTACAGCATTTCGTGGCTGAAGCGGTTCATCGACAACGACACCCGCTACGAGCAGTTCCTCTGCCCGCTGCCGCGTCCGTCCCTCACGATCGACGAGTACCGCGGCAACTGCCCGCACACCTCCTGACCCCGCGGGCGCCGGCCGGTCCCGGCGGCTCCGCCTGACCCCGGCGGGACCGCCCGCCCCCGGTGAACCGATGACGGCCGTGTGACACGCGGCCGTCATCGGCGTGTCCGGAGGTCCTCGGCCCGACTCGCCCGTCGCGCAGGGGCGTTGAAGGGCCGGGCGGGCCTCCGGGCACTGTGCGGCTGCACAAGCTTGCCTCCCCGGGGCTGGGACGGTGCCCATCGCGCACCGTCCCGTCGGGCACCTTTGGGCTGGTCACGCGGGGTGTCCGGGCGAGCGGGACAAGTGAAGGCGGGACTTCCGCGTTCGGTTACGCGGAAGTAACGTAACGGACGTGACCGGAATGACGACTGCGCGAAGTCCTCTCCGGATATACGACCGGAGTGCTGAACCGCCGCCCGCTCGGGGGGCGTTGGAGGAGCCAGGGCGAAGCGGTGGCCCCGTGCCGCCGCCCGCCCCCGGGCACGCTCCCGGACCGGGGGCCGGGCAGGCCCCCGCCTGGGCGCCGGCCTGCGCTCCGGTGGCCGGGCCGCCCGACGGCCCGCCACCCGGCACCGGACAGCCCCCGTCGCGCGGAGGGGACGCGACGGGGGCCCCGGCCCGAAAGCCGCGCGGGCGCCCACCCGTTGCTGAACGGACGCCCGCCGTATACGCCGACGCGCCCTCTGAAGCGGTCGCCGACGCGCGGGCCACCGCGGTCTCCGACGCGGGGCAGGGCCCGGCAACTGGTGAAGGGCCGCTCGGAAGTTGGGCCGATGCGGATGCCGGCGGGTCCGGCGGGGGCCGGGGTGGCGCGTCGCGTGAGGGGGCCGGGAGTGGGTCGCCGTCCGGTGCCGGTCCCGGGGTCGCAGCCGGGGGTGCCGTCGCGGACCCGGCCGGGGACTTCTCCGGGCTCGGCCGCCCGTCGCCTGCCGGGTACGCACACACCCATCAACTCTCCTCAGCCGTAGAGGAGTTGTTGCTGCTGGCGGCGGCCGAGCAGGAGCGGGACGCGGGGGCCGCGGGAGTGGACGCCGGGGTCGTGCTGAGGGCCGCGGAGGCGGCCGGGCTGGACCCTGGTGTCGTCGAGGCGGCGGAGGCCGCGGGAGTCGTCCGGTCGGCCGGGGGCCGCCTGCGCTTCACGGATCCGGCCCTGCCCCGCTCGGCCTACGCCGCCGCCCCACGCGCCCACCGCCGCGCCGCCCACCGCCTGCTGGCGGACGCCTTCGGCCCGGACCGGTGTACCGGGCACTCCCCGCCCGCGCACTCCGGCCCGGCGGGGGAGGGGGCGGTGTCCGGCGCGGGCGCCACGTCCGATGGTGAAGTGCCGCTCGGTCGCCGGGAGTTGTCGGGGGCGGGCTCGGCCGAGGCGGAGGTCTCGTCCGGGGCGGGCGTGTCCGGTGCCGGGGACGTGCCGGTGATGTCGTCGCCGGGCGGACCTGGTCCGGTGGGAGAGGGGGCGCCCCGGGGTTCCCTCGGCGCGGAGGCCGGGGACGGGCTCGGCGGGGAGCGGTGGGCGCTGGCGGTGCTGTATCACCGGGCGTCCGCCGCCGAGGGCCCGGCGCCGGAGCTGGGCGACGAACTGGCCGCCGCGGCCGGTGCCGAACCCGGCCCGAACCGGCGCCCCACGCACCCGGAGCGGGCCGCGGCCTACGCGCGGGCCGCCGAACTCGCTGCTGACGCGGGCCCGCGGGCCGTCCGGCTGACGGCCGCCGCGGAGCACGCCCGGCTCGGCGGACTCCCGGACCGAGCGCGGGAGTTGCTGGACGCGGCCGGCTGCGAGGACCTCCCCGAGGCGCTGCGTGGCGCCGCCGAACTCGTCCGCGGCCTGCTCTCCCTGGGGGACGGCCCGGTGGCCGACGCCCGCGAGACCCTGCTCCTGGCCGCCGAGCTGCTCGCCCCGCACGACTCCGCCCGCTCCCGCGCCGCCCGGCTCGCGGCCATGGAGGCGGCCTGGGCGGCGGGCGACGCGGCGGCGTACGTGGAGGCGCTGGAGCACCCGTCCGCCCGCACCGACCCCGACCGGCGCCTGGCCGGGTACCGCGCCGGGATGGCCGCGGTGATGCGCGGACGCCTGCACGCCGGACGGGAGCGGCTGCGGGGATACCTGGCGAGCGGCGCGACCGACGCCGCCGACGACCCGGAACGCCTGCTGCGCACCGGGGTGGCCGCCCTCGTCGTCGGCGACCTCGCGGCGGCCGGGCGGATCAACTCCCGTGCCCTGGCCGTCGCCCGGGCCCGGGGCCCGTACATCCTCGTACCGCAGGCCCTGGAGCACCTCGCCTACGGTGAGCTGCGCGCCGGCCGACACGCCCGTGCCCGCGCCCACGCCGAGGAGGGTCTGCGCAGCGCCCTCGCCACCGGCCAGCACAACATCGCGGCGCACCACCACGCGATCCTCGCCCTCGCGGCCTCCGTCGAGGGCGACCCCGGTGCCGTGGCCGAACACGCCACCGCCGCCGAACGCGTGGCCGCCCCGCACGGCCTGGTCCAGGCGGCCACCCTGGCCCAGTGGGCGCGGGCCCGCGCCGACCTCGGCCGGGGCAGGGTCCCGGAGGCCGCCGCACGCCTCGGCCCGCTGGTCGGTCCGGGCCCTCGGCACGGTCACTTCGCCGTGCGCATGCTGGCCATCCCCTGCTTCGTGGAGGCGTCGGCGCGCGCCGGTGAGCCGGAGGCCGCCCGTTCCGCGGTGGCCGAGTTCGCCCGCTGGGCCGCGCAGGGCGCCGACCCGCAGGCCCCGGCCCAGCTGGCGCGCTGCCACGCGCTGCTGGCCGGCCCGGAGGAGTGCGAACCGTTCTTCGCCACGGCCCTCGCCCACCACGACCGCGCGGGCGGCGACTTCGAGCGCGGTCGCACCCTGCTGCTGTACGGGGCCTGGCTGCGGCGCCGCCGCAGACCGGGGGAGGCCCGCGGCCGGCTCCGCGACGCCCTCGTCTCCTTCGAGCGCGGCGGAGCCCTCGGCTGGGCGACCCAGGCGCGGGCGGAGCTGCGGGCCACCGGGGAGGCGGGGGCGCAGGAGCCGCCCGGGCCGCTGGCGCTCCTGACCCCGCAGCAGCTGCGCATCGCCCGCTGCGTGGCGGAGGGCGCCACCAACCGGGAAGTGGCGCTGAGGCTGTCCGTGAGTCCGCGCACAGTCGACCACCACCTGCGGAACGTCTTCGCAGCTCTGGGGGTCCGCTCGCGTGTCGAGCTGTCCCGATTGGTGGACCGGGCGGAGAAGACCGTCGCACACCCCTAGGTACCGACCGGGCGGTATGTCATCCTGCGGACTCAGGAAGGTCCGGTGGGACCGGCGTGCCGTGCGGTGGCGCGCCGTGCCGAACCGGGCCGAGCCGACTCCGGTGGAGGACAGCGATGCAGCACCTCGTACAGGACCACGCCCGGACCGTGTCCGGTCCGCGGCCACTCGTACCCGCCGCCCGCTCGGCCGTCGACGGGGAGGCGCTCTCCGTGCTGCACAGGGCGGCCCGGGTCCTGCTGGCGGGACTGCCCGAGCTCACCGAGCGCCTGATGGTCGTCCTGCGGGAGCGCGAGCCGGCGTACCGGGCCGCCATCCAGAGCGACGTCGACGGCGTACGCGAGGAGGTGCAGCGCTCCCTGCGGCTCAACGTGGGCTCCCTGCTGCGCCCCGGCGAACTGCGCGAGGCGGCGCGCCGCTGCTCCTGGGGGATCGGCAGGGCGCGGGCCGAACGCGGCCTGCCGTTGGACGCCCTGCTGCGCGCCTTCCGGCTGGGCGGCGGGATGGTCTGGCAGGGGCTGGTGGACGAGACGACCCGCCGCCACCCCTCGGACGTACGCCTCCTCGTCCACGTGGCCGCCGACGTGTGGAACTTCGTCGACGAGCACTGCGCGATCGTCGCCGACGCCTACCGCCAGACGGAACGCGAGCTGACCTGGCGTCGAGAGAACCGGCTGCGCCTGATGACCGCCGCGCTGCTGGACGGCACCGCGCGCATCTCCGACCTGCCGGCCACGGCCTCCGCGCTCGGCCTCCCCGAGCAGGGGCGGTACGCGGTCGTGCTGGCCCAGCTGCCCGCGGGCCCGGCGCTGGTGAACGGCCGGACCCCGGTGGACCTCCCGGGCCTGCGCGTGCAGTGGTACCGCGAGGGGGGCGGCGACTACGGCATCGTCCTGCTGGGCGGCCACGCCCGCGGCGAGGGCGGCCGGGCACCCGGTGACGACCCGTGGTTCCACGGCACGCACGCGCACGGCGATCCGTCCCCCGGCCACGGGGAGCTCCCGGCGGGCGACGGCGTCCGTCCCCGCGGAGACGGCGAGCACGACCGGGCCGACGGCGACGGCGAAGGGGGCGCCGGTGAAGGGGGCGGGGCGCAGGAGCGGCCGCGTGCCCACGGGCTCGTCGAGGACGCCGGCGACATCGCGCGCGTGCTGTCCGCCCCGCCCGGCACCCGGATCGGCGTGAGCCCGGTGGTCGACGGCCTCGCCTCCGTCGGGGACGCCCGCCGGCTCGCGGACACCGCTCTGCGTGCCTGTCCGCGCGCCGGGGGCACGGTCGTCCTGGAGGAGAACCTGCCGGCCGCCCTGGTCGTCTCCGCCCCGGCGCTCGGCGCGGCGCTCGCCGAGCGGGTCCTCGGCCCCCTGCTGCGGCTGGACCCCTCCGACCGCGACATCCTGCTGGACACCCTCACGGCCTGGTTGGCCTGCGACGGTTCCGCCCAGCGGTCGGCCGCCCGCCTCTACTGCCACCGCAACACGGTCCTGAACCGGCTGCGCCGCTGCGAGCAGCTGACCGGCCGCTCCCTGACCCGCCCGACGGACGTGGTGGAGCTCTCGCTGGCGCTGGCCGCCCGGACACTCCTCGACCCATTCCGCACCGGCCGGGCGGACGGCGCGGAAGGGGGAGGGAGCGAAAGAAAAACTGCGCAATACTAATTGCGCAGTTTTCGCTTCGTACTTTACGCTGCCGGGATGGCAGACCGTCAGCAGCGCCGCATCACGGATCTGGGCACGCTCAAGGCACTCGCCCATCCGCTCCGCTCGCAGTTGTACCGGGCCCTGATCATGGCCCGGACGGCCACGGCCTCGCAGCTCGCCGAGCAGGCGGGGG
Organism: Streptomyces sp. NPDC005496; assembly: GCF_042872045.1. Taxonomy (NCBI): domain Bacteria; kingdom Bacillati; phylum Actinomycetota; class Actinomycetes; order Kitasatosporales; family Streptomycetaceae; genus Streptomyces; species Streptomyces sp. NPDC005496. Next base: position 351,803 of record NZ_JBIAJQ010000009.1, on the reverse strand, counting down.
AGGCCGTGTCGCTGGTCAGCTACCACCTGCGCAAGCTCGCCGACCACGGCCTGATCGAGGAGGCCGAGGCGCCCCGAAAGGACGGGCGCGAGCGCTGGTGGCGGCCCGCGTCGGACGGGATCGACATCCGCGAGGCGGACTTCCGGGACGCCCCGGAGAAGGCCGCCGCGCACCAGGCGGCCACCCGCCTCTTCCACGAGCAGCGCACGGAGGCCCACCGGCGCTACCTCGACGAGCGCGCCACCTGGGACGCGGAGTGGCGCGGCGCGTCCACCGACTCCGAGTCCCTCATGCGGCTCACGGCCGGCGAGCTGTCCGCGCTGACCGGCGAGTTGCTCGCCGTGCTCCGGACGTACGAGGAGCGGGGCCGGGCCGCGGAGGCGGCCGGCGACACCGAGGGGCGCGAGAACGTGGCGCTGTACGTGTTCGGATTCCCGTTCCGTGCCTGAGATGACGCCGCCCGTGACCCTCGGGACCGCACCCGCCGCCGAGACGGCCCCCGCGGCCGTACGGCCCGCCCACCGCGACGGCAACGTCCTGCGCTGGCTGTGCGCCTACACGGCCTCCATGGTGGGCGACAACGTCTACTACATAGCCCTGTCCTGGGCTGCCGTCCAGGCCGGGACGCCCTCGCAGGCCGGACTGGTGATGGCCGTGAGCGCCGTGCCCAGGGCCCTGCTGATGCTCGGCGGGGGAGTGGTCGCGGACCGGTTCGGGCCCCGGAAGGTCGTCATCGGCAGTGACGCCGTGCGCTGCGCGGCCGTCCTCGCGGTGGCCGCCCTGCTGTTCGCGTCCTCGCCGGGGCTGTGGCCCCTGGCGGTGCTCGCCCTCGTCTTCGGCACCGTGGACGCCGTCTTCATGCCGGCCGTCGGCGCCCTGCCGGCCCGCATCACGTCCCGCGCCCAGCTCGCCCGCGTCCAGGGCATGCGCGGCCTCGCGATCCGCTTCGCCAACGTGGTGGGCGCCCCGCTCGGCGGCCTCGGCGTGGCGGTGGGCGGCGCGGCGGCCGCGTTCGGGCTCGCGGGCCTGCTGATCGCGGTCTCCGTGCCGCTGCTGGTCTCCGTACGCATGAGGGGCCTGCCCTCGGACGAGGCGCCCGGCCCCCCGGCCGTTCCGGAACCGTCCGCCCCGGCCGACGACGCCCCGGGACACGGCGCCCCCGACAGCGGCGCCCGGAAGGCCGCGCCGACCGCCTGGCGCGATCTCCACGACGGCCTGCGCTACATCCGCCGCCACCGGGTGCTGGCCCCGCTGATGGTCGCCATCGCCCTGGGCGACCTGGGCTTCGTCGGCCCGCTGAACGTCGGCCTTGCCCTGCTCGCGGACCAGCGCGGCTGGGGCGCCTCCGGCATGGGCTGGGTGCTCGCCGGCTTCGGGACCGGCGCGGGGCTGGTCTCCCTGCTGCTCACGGCACGCGGCCGGCTCCCGTACGCCGGACGGGTCATGGCGATCGCCCTCCTGCTGGGCTGCGTCGCCATCGGGTCCCTCGCGTACGTCCCCGCGGTGGCCGCCGCCGTGGGCGTGGCGCTGCTCGTCGGACTCCTCGCCGGGCTCAGCGGCGTCCTGTGCGGCGCGCTGCTCCAGACGGAGACCGACCCGGCCTACCTCGGCCGGGTCAGCGCCGTGGCGGGCCTCGTCAGCCTCGGCCTCGCCCCGCTCAGCATGCCGGCGTCCGCCGCGGCCGTCGGCCTGTGGGGCACCGGCCCCGTCTTCGTCGTCAGCGCCGTCGTCTGCGGCCTCGGCGGAGTGGTCGCGCTGTGCTCGCCCCCGCTGCGGCGCGCGGAACTGCCCACGTGACCACGGGGGCGCTCCCGGGTCCGCGGGCATGGCCCCGACACCGGGGCACGGGTGACCCCGCGCCCCGGTCCGGACGCCGAGCGGGACGACTCCCCGGTCAGATGCCGAGCTGCTTCGCCTGCTGAAGCCTGGCGATCGCTTCCTTGTCCCCGTCCAGCTCCACGTCGGCCACGTTCTGGCGGCCGTAGGCGAAGAGCAGCACCTCCGAGGGCTCGCCGGTCACCGTGACCACCGGCGTGCCCTTGCGGGCGACCGCCGTCTGGCCGTTCGGGCGCCGCAGCACCAGGCCGGTCGGCGCGCCGCGGCCCACCAGCCGGGCCGTGCGGTCCAGACGCGACCACAGCGCGTCCTGGAAGACGGTGTCCAGGGGCCGGGGCGTCCAGCCGGGCCGGGCCCGCCGCACGTCCTCGGTGTGCACGTAGAACTCGATCGTGTTCGACGCCTCGTCGATCTGCTTCAGCGAGAAGGGCGAGAACCGCGGAGGCCCCGAACGGATGAGCTGGATCAGCTCCTCGTACGGCTTCTCGGCGAACTCCGCCTGCACCCGCTCCAGCCGGGGTGTCAGCTGCTTGATCAGGATCCCGCCCGCGGCGTCCGCGCGCCGCTCGCGCACCACGACGTGCGCGGCGAGATCACGGGTCGTCCAGTCCCCGCACAACGTGGGGGCGTCAGGTCCCTCGGCCTCCAACAGGTCGGCGAGGAGAAGTCGTTCACGCTTCGCATGGGTCGACATGCCAGCCAGCCTACGACCGCCGCACCCGTCCGCCCAGTGGAGACGCGGCACGCGGCGGTACGCGGTCCGCCCTGTGGACGTCCGTCGGCCCGGTCCGTCCGGGGCGGCACAATGGTCGGCATGACCAGCACGCCCCCTCCCAGCAGCCTCGACCCCGCGATCGCCGCCCGCCTCCGGCGCAGCGCCGACGGGCTCGTCCCCGCCATCGCCCAGCAGTACGACACCGGCGAGGTGCTGATGCTCGGCTGGATGGACGACGAGGCGCTGCACCGCACGCTCACCACGGGCCGCTGCACCTACTGGTCGCGCAGCCGCCGGGAGTACTGGGTCAAGGGCGACACCTCGGGGCACGTCCAGCACGTGAAGTCCGTGGCCCTGGACTGCGACGCCGACACCGTCCTCGTCAAGGTCGACCAGGTCGGCGCCGCCTGCCACACCGGCGCCCGCACCTGCTTCGACGCCGACGTCCTGCTCGCGGACGCCGGGTCCCCCGTGCCGCCCGCCGGTCAGTAGGGTCGGTCGCCATGGACCTCGAGACGTTCCGCAAGCTGGCCACCGACCGCCGGGTCATCCCCGTCAGCCGCAAGCTCCTCGCGGACGGCGACACCCCCGTCGCCCTCTACCGCAAGCTGGCCGCCGAGCGCCCCGGCACCTTCCTGCTGGAATCGGCCGAGAACGGCCGGTCCTGGTCCCGCTACTCCTTCGTGGGCGTCCGCAGCCACGCGACCCTCACGGAGCGCGGCGGACAGGCCCACTGGCTCGGGACACCCCCGGTCGGCGTGCCCGTCGACGGTGATCCCCTGGTCGCCCTGCGGGCCACGATCGAGGCGCTGCACACCCCGCACGAGGACGGCCTGCCGCCCTTCACCGGCGGCATGGTGGGCTATCTGGGCTACGACATCGTGCGCCGCCTGGAGAAGATCGGCCCCGGCGAGCGCGACGACCTGCGGCTGCCCGAGCTGACCATGCTGCTCACCAGCGACCTCGCCGTCCTCGACCACTGGGACGGCACGGTCCAGCTGATCGCCAACGCGATCAACCACAACGACCTCGACACCGGAGTCGACGAGGCGTACGCCGACGCCGTGGCCCGGCTCGACGCCATGGAGGCGGACCTCTCGCGGGCGGTCTCCCAGCCCCCGGCCGCGCTCCCGCCGTCCGAGCTGCCCGAGTACACCGCGCTGTGGGGCGGACCGCAGTACCAGGACGCCGTCGAGGACATCAAGGAGCGCATCCGGGCGGGCGAGGCCTTCCAGGTCGTCCCCTCGCAGCGCTTCGAGACCCCCTGCACGGCGAGCGCCCTGGACGTCTACCGCGTCCTGCGGGCCACGAACCCCTCGCCGTACATGTACCTCTTCCGCTTCGACGGCTTCGACGTCGTCGGGTCGTCCCCCGAGGCCCTGGTCAAGGTCGAGGACGGGCAGGCGATGGTCCACCCCATCGCGGGCACCCGGCCGCGCGGCGCCACCGTCCAGGAGGACCAGGCCCTCGCCGACGAGCTGATCGCCGACCCCAAGGAGCGCGCCGAGCACCTCATGCTCGTCGACCTCGGGCGCAACGACCTCGGCCGGGTCTGCGAGCCCGGCTCCGTCGAGGTCGTCGACTTCATGTCCATCGAGCGGTACTCGCACGTCATGCACATCGTCTCGACGGTCACCGGGCGCGTCGCCGAGGGCCGCACCGCCTTCGACGTGCTGACCGCCTGCTTCCCCGCGGGCACCCTCTCCGGGGCGCCCAAGCCGCGCGCCATGCAGATCATCGACGAGCTGGAGCCCTCCCGGCGCGGGCTGTACGGCGGCTGCGTCGGCTACCTCGACTTCGCCGGCGACTCCGACACCGCCATCGCGATCCGCACGGCGCTGCTGCGCGACGGCACGGCCTACGTGCAGGCCGGGGCCGGAGTGGTGGCCGACTCGGACCCCGCCGCGGAGGACGCCGAGTGCCGGAACAAGGCCGCCGCGGTGCTCCGCGCGGTGCACACGGCGAACCGGCTCGGCCGATAGGACGTGTCTCACGTGAACCCCGGGTGACGGTTCGCCCGGGGTTCAGGCGATAGTGGAGTACGTGACTGCTGTACCTCACCCCCGATCCGAAGCCGCCGCGGGACCCTCCGGGTCCGGCCGCCGCAGCCTCGCCACAGCCCTGTCGTGCGGCGCGCTCGGCGCCGCCGTGACGCTGCTGGCCACCCGGCGGAACTGGTCGGAGGGCACCGCGACGGTGGCCGGCGGCGACTTCCCGCTGACCGCCAGCGGCAGCGACGTCACGGGCGTGCCCGCGGCCCTCGCCGTCGTCGGCCTCGCCGCCCTCGTCGCCGTCTTCGCCGTACGCCGCTCCGGCCGGCTGCTCGTCTCCGCGCTGCTCGCGCTCTCGGGCGCCGGCATCGTCGTCGCGGCGCTCCTCGGCGCGGACGACGGTTCCGCGCTCGACGAGAAGGCCGCCGAGGCCTCCGGCGACACCGCCGCGACGGTGCACGCGCTCAGCCACACCGCCTGGCCGTACGTCGCCGCCGTCGGCGGGGCGCTCATCTTCCTGGCGGGGCTGCTGGCGCTGCGCTACGGACGGCTCTGGCCCGCGATGTCCGGCCGCTACGAGCGCGACGGCACCCCCCGGCCGCGCAAGGCCAAGCCCGTCGACCCCGACCGCCCCGAGGACCTGTGGAAGGCCCTGGACCGCGGCGAGGACCCGACCGGGACGTAGGACCCGCGCCCGGACGGTCCCGCCGGGACCTTCGGCCCGGGACCCACGTCCCGACCCGGCCGGGACGGCGGACGGGGTGCCACCCCGCGCTCAAGGCGGCCGCGCCGATACGGGACAATGGACGTCGAGCGTCCGGCTCACACACGTACACAGCACTGAGGAGCAAGTCATGGCGGGCAGCAGCCACGGTCACACCCCGGCCGCCTGGACCGGTGTCATCATCGCCTTCATCGGTTTCTGCGTTTCCGGTGCCTTCATGGTGCTGGCGAACCCGCTGGGCTTCTGGGCCGGCATGGTGATCGTCGTCCTCGGTGGTGTCGTCGGCGGCATCATGCGGGCGATGGGCATGGGCCAGCCGAAGGAGGCGCACGTGCAGAAGCCGCACTCGGCGCCCCAGGTCGCCGGCGCCGAGAGCTGACCCGCCCGGCCGGGGCACGCCCCGCCCCGACGTCACGAGCGCACAGGAGAGCGGCCCCCGCACCGGGGGCCGCTTTCCCGTGCCCCGCGGGCGCCCCTCGCGCCCGCGGGGCACAATGCGTCGGGTGAACGCTGAAACCCGAAGGGTGACCCCGCCGCACGCGGGCACCGGCCCGGCGGCCGGGGCCGTGCGGCGCCTCGCCGCCCCCGCGGGCGTCCTCGCCGCGGTCGCCGGCGCCTTCGCCTACGTCGGGGCCGTCGACCCGAACGAGCCCGGGCACTACCCGGTCTGCCCGATGCTGCGCTACACGGGCCTGTACTGCCCCGGCTGCGGCGGACTGCGCAGCGCCCACGCCTTCGTGCACGGCGACTTCGCGACCGCGCTCACGGACAACGCGCTCGCTGTCGCCGGGTACCTGCTGTTCGCGGCGGTGTGGACCGTCTGGGTGGTCCGCGTGGCGCGCGGCCGGCCGGTACGGGTCGAGCTGGGCAACGTGCAGCTGTGGGCGGCGGGCGTGCTGCTGCTGGCCTTCACCGTTGTCCGGAACCTGCCGTCCGGCGGCTGGCTGCACCCTTGATCGTGGGGCAAATGTCCAGGTGGTGGGACCGGCGTCAACCGGATGCGAGGCCTACGCCTTCCTCCGGATACCATCGCAGTGACCGGTGTGAACCGTCACGACGGCGAGAACCGGGTCCGACCGCTCGACCGCTCAACTGTCCACCGCAGGGAAGGGGGCCGCTCGCGTGAGTGTGCTCGACGAGATCATCGACGGAGTCCGTGCCGACCTCGCGGAGCGGCAGGCGCGCGTCAGCCTCGACGAGCTCAAGGAGCGCGCGGCGAAGGCTCCGGCGGCCAAGGACGGCGTGGCCGCGCTGCGCGGCGACGGCGTCAAGGTCATCTGCGAGGTCAAGCGCTCCAGCCCGTCCAAGGGCGCGCTGGCCGCCATCGCCGACCCCGCCGCACTCGCCGCCGACTACGAGGCGGGCGGCGCGTCCGTCATCTCCGTGCTGACCGAGCAGCGCCGCTTCGGCGGCTCGCTGGCCGACCTGGAGGCCGTCCGCGCCAAGGTCGACATCCCCGTGCTGCGCAAGGACTTCATCGTCACCTCGTACCAGCTGTGGGAGGCCCGGGCGTACGGCGCCGACCTCGCCCTGCTGATCGTGGCGGCCCTCGACCAGGCCGCCCTGGAGTCCCTCATCGAGCGAGCCGAGTCCATCGGGCTCACCCCGCTGGTCGAGGTGCACGACGAGGACGAGGCCGAGCGGGCGGTGGACGCCGGCGCGAAGGTCATCGGCGTCAACGCCCGCAATCTGAAGGACCTCAAGGTCGACCGCACCACCTTCGAGCGGGTCGCCCCCGAGATCCCGGACCACCTCGTCAAGATCGCCGAGTCCGGCGTCCGCGGACCGCACGACCTCATCGCGTACGCCAACGCCGGCGCCGACGCGGTCCTGGTGGGCGAGTCCCTCGTCACCGGCCGCGACCCCAAGGCCGCCGTCTCCGACCTCGTGGCGGCCGGGGCCCACCCCGCGCTGCGGCACGGACGGGGCTGACGCTCCCGTGGCCGACCCGACCGCCTCCCGCCCCCGGGTGAGCCCGTGCTCGCCCGGTGCCGGCGGGTGCCTGCGGTCGGCCGCCCCGCTCCCCGCCGCCCCGGCCGCGCGGGACCCCTACGCCCGCCTCGCCCGCGGCTGCCGCCCGCGCGGCTGCCGGGCGCCGGCCCGCCGGGTGCACGGCCGCCGGGTCCGCTATGTCATCGGGGACGAGCCCGGCCAGGTCAACGGCATGCGATGGCGCCGGCGCGTGCCCGCGCCCACACCGACCCCGGCCGCCCTCCGGGTGGCCTGACCGTCCCGCACCGCCGCCCGGTGGCCCCGCCACCGGCCGCGACGACGGGGACGGCCCGGGTCCGGTGCCCGCGCGCGGCGTGCGCGTCCGTGGATCACGTGACCCTGTCCGACCCGTGACCGGGGCAGACGCCCCAGCGAGGTATCCGCATGCCCAGCGAGTTCTTCATTCCCGACCCCGAGGGTCAGGTCCCCAGCACCGAGGGGTACTTCGGCGCGTTCGGCGGCAAGTTCATCCCGGAGGCGCTGGTCGCCGCCGTGGACGAGGTCGCCGTCGAGTACGACAAGGCCAAGGCCGACCCCGAGTTCGCCCGCGAGCTGGACGACCTGCTCGTCCACTACACGGGACGCCCGAGCTCCCTCACCGAGGTGCCGCGCTTCGCCGAACACGCGGGCGGCGCCCGGGTGTTCCTCAAGCGCGAGGACCTCAACCACACCGGCTCGCACAAGATCAACAACGTGCTCGGCCAGGCGCTGCTCACCCGGCGCATGGGCAAGACCCGCGTCATCGCCGAGACCGGGGCCGGGCAGCACGGCGTGGCCACCGCCACCGCCTGCGCCCTGTTCGGGCTCGACTGCACCATCTACATGGGCGAGATCGACACCCAGCGCCAGGCGCTGAACGTCGCCCGGATGCGGATGCTCGGCGCCGAGGTCATCGCCGTGAAGTCCGGCAGCCGCACCCTCAAGGACGCCATCAACGAGGCGTTCCGCGACTGGGTCGCCAACGTCGACCGCACCCACTACCTCTTCGGCACGGTCGCGGGCCCGCACCCCTTCCCCGCCATGGTCCGGGACTTCCACCGGGTGATCGGCGTCGAGGCCCGCCGGCAGATCCTGGAGCGCGCCGGACGGTTGCCCGACGCCGCCGTCGCCTGCGTCGGCGGCGGCTCCAACGCCATCGGCCTCTTCCACGCCTTCATCCCCGACGCGGACGTGCGCCTCATCGGCTGCGAGCCCGCCGGGCACGGCATCGAGACCGGCGAGCACGCGGCGACGCTCACCGCGGGCGAGCCCGGCATCCTGCACGGCTCGCGCTCCTACGTCCTCCAGGACGACGAGGGCCAGATCACCGAGCCGTACTCGATCTCGGCCGGTCTGGACTACCCCGGCATCGGCCCCGAGCACGCCTACCTCAAGGACAGCGGCCGCGGCGAGTACCGCGCGGTCACCGACGACGCGGCGATGCAGGCGCTGCGCCTGCTCTCCCGCACCGAGGGCATCATCCCGGCGATCGAGAGCGCGCACGCGCTGGCCGGCGCCCTGGAGGTCGGCCGGGAGCTGGGCAAGGACGGGCTGATCGTCGTCAACCTGTCCGGGCGCGGCGACAAGGACATGGACACGGCCGCCCGCTACTTCGGCCTGTACGACACCGATGCCGCCGTCCAGGCGGACGAGGCCGGCGACGGCGCGGAGATCGAGGGGGACGCCAAGTGAGCGGCAACATCCGGCTGTTGAGCGACACGCTCGCCGGCGCCAAGGCCGAGGGCCGGGCCGCCCTCATCGCCTACCTCCCGGCGGGCTTCCCGACCGTGGACGGCGGGATCGCGGCCGTCAAGGCCGTCTTCGACGGCGGCGCCGACGTCGTCGAGGTGGGGCTGCCGCACAGCGACCCCGTCCTCGACGGTCCCGTCATCCAGACCGCCGACGACATCGCCCTGCGCGGCGGCGTCAGGATCGCGGACGTGATGCGCACGGTCCGCGAGGCGCACGCGGCCACCGGGAAGCCGGTGCTCGTGATGACGTACTGGAACCCCATCGACCGCTACGGCGTCGAGCGCTTCACGGCGGAGCTGGCCGAGGCGGGCGGGGCCGGCTGCATCCTGCCCGACCTGCCGGTGCAGGAGTCGGCGCTGTGGCGGGAGCACGCCGAGAAGCACGGCCTCGCGACCGTCTTCGTCGTCGCCCCCAGCAGCAAGGACGCCCGGCTCGCCGAGATCACCGCGGCGGGCTCCGGCTTCGTCTACGCGGCCTCGCTGATGGGCGTCACCGGCACCCGCGAGTCGGTCGGCGCGCAGGCGCAGGACCTGGTGGGGCGTACCAAGGCCACCACCGACCTGCCCGTCTGTGTCGGCCTCGGTGTCTCCGACGCCCGGCAGGCCGCCGAGGTGGCCGGCTTCGCCGACGGCGTCATCGTGGGCTCGGCCTTCGTGAAGCGGATGCTGGACGCCCCCGACGAGGCGGCCGGCCTGGACGCCGTACGCGCCCTCGCGAGCGACCTGGCGAAGGGCGTGCGCCGCACCGCGTGACCCCTGCGCGCGGTGCGCGGGACGCCCGGTCCCGCGCGCCGGCGCGACGCGGACCGTCGTATACACGCACGTAAAGGACAATCCGCTCACTCGAACGGGTGGACCTCGGGCCGGGGAGGCGCGCTGCGCCTCCCCGGTTCGTTCTGCCGGATGTGAGCGAGAAGAACCGTGACGGAAAGCGCACCGCCCGCGAGCGGCTGGCGGTCGAGCGAGAGAAGCACAAGGCCGCGGAGAAGCGCCGGCGCGCGCTGATCGTGGGTGCGTCGGTGGTCTGCGTCCTTGGCCTGGCCGCGGTGGTGGGCGTCCTCGCCGCCAACGCGGGCAAGGACGACAAGAGCGACAGCGCGGGCCCCGTCGTGTCGCCCTCGGGGGCGCAGGGCAAGGACGGTCTCGCGATCCCCGTCGGCCAGGACGGCGCCAAGTCCACCCTCACGGTGTACGAGGACTTCCGCTGCCCGGCCTGCAAGTCCTTCGAGACGGTCTACCGCCCGACGATCCACGAGCTGGTGGCCGCCGGCCAGCTCAAGGTCGACTACCACCTCGCCACCCTCATCGACGGGAACATGGGCGGCAGCGGCTCCCGCCAGGCGGCCAACGCCGCGGCCTGCGCCCAGGACGCCGGGAAGTTCACCGCGTACCACGACGTCCTCTACGACAACCAGCCTCAGGAGACCGACGACGCCTACGCCGACACGGACAAGCTCATCGAGCTCGCGGGCAAGGTGGACGGGCTCGACACTCCCGCGTTCCGCGCGTGCGTGAACGACGGCACGCACGACAGCTGGGTGGTGAAGTCGAACCAGGCCTTCCAGGCCGGCCACTTCGGCGGCACGCCGACGGTCCTGTTCGGCGGCAAGAACATCTACGCGGACCGCACGATGACCCCGGCGAAGCTGAAGCAGATGGTGCAGGCGCAGAACAAGGGCTGAGCCCCCCGTCCCGCGCCGCGCGTGCGGCGCCGCCCCCGGTCTCCCGCAGGCCGGGGGCGCTCCCCGTTATGGACCCGTAGCCGGGCCGCCCGCCGTGGGCCCCGTCCGGCACGGTAGCGTCGACCCTGCCATGGAACTTGCCTACATTCCCAGCCCGTCGCGCGGGGTGCTGCACCTCGGCCCCATTCCGCTGCGCGGCTACGCGTTCTGCATCATCATCGGCGTCTTCGTGGCCGTCTGGCTCGGCAACAAGCGCTGGGTCGCCCGCGGCGGGCGTCCCGGCACGGTGGCCGACATCGCGGTCTGGGCCGTCCCGTTCGGCCTGGTCGGCGGACGGCTCTACCACGTGATCACGGACTACGAGCTGTACTTCAGCGAGGGCCGCGACTGGGTGGACGCCTTCAAGATCTGGGAGGGCGGACTCGGCATCTGGGGCGCGATCGCGCTCGGTGCCGTGGGCGCGTGGATCGGCTGCCGCCGCCGCGGCATCCCGCTGCCCGCGTGGGCGGACGCCCTCGCGCCCGGCATCGTCTTCGCCCAGGCCATCGGCCGCTGGGGCAACTGGTTCAACCAGGAGCTGTACGGGCGGGAGACGTCGCTCCCCTGGGCGCTGCACATCACGTCCTCGACGGACGGCCGGGTACCGGGCTACTACCACCCGACGTTCCTGTACGAGTCGCTGTGGTGCGTCGGTGTCGGATTCCTGGTCATCTGGGCCGACCGCCGCTTCAAGCTCGGGCACGGCCGGGCGTTCGCGCTGTACGTCGCGGCGTACTGCGTGGGCCGCGGCTGGATCGAGTACATGCGCGTCGACGACGCCCACCACTTCCTGGGCCTGCGCCTGAACGACTGGACCGCGATGGTGGTCTTCGTCCTCGCGGTGGTCTACATCATCCTCTCGGCGCGGCTGCGGCCCGGACGCGAGGAGGTCGTCGAGCCCGGCGCCGGACCGGACGACTCCGGTGACGGTGACGGTGACGGCAAGGGCGACGGAGTCGGCGACGGTGACGACGCGACCGGCCCCGAGGCCGTCGACCTCGGCAAGAAGGCCGACGGCGGGACCTCGGAGACGTCCGGCGGGAAGGCCGCCGGGAAGTCCGACGAGTCCACCGGCACGTCCGGGTCCGCGAAGCAGGACGAGGACACGGCGGACGGCGCCGGAGCGGCCTCGGCGACGAAGGACGAGGCCGGGTCGGCCAAGAAGAGCTGACGCACAGCGCCGCGGGACGGAGGGCACCGGATCACGGATCCGGTGCCCTCCGTCCGTGTGCCGGGCGGGGAACGCCGCGGGCCCGGACGCCTCACCCGCGGCGGCGGGCCAGCGCCAGCGTCCGCTGGGCGCCCGCCACCACGGCCGCGTCGACGAAACGGCCGTCGGGCAGGGCCTGCGCCCCCGGATGGGCGGCGGCCGCCTTCAGGACCGCCTCCGCCGACTCGGTCTCCTCCGGGGTCGGGAGATACGCCCGCTCGATGACGGGCAGCTGCCGCGGATGGATGGCGGCGCGTCCGAGGAAGCCCAGCGCGCGCCCGTGGGCACAGGACACGGCCAGCCCGTCCAGGTCCCGGATGTCCGGGTAGATCGACTGGGTGGGCGGCGCCAGACCCGCGGCCCGGGCGGCCACGACCACCCGGGAGCGCGCCCAGTCGAGACCCGCGTCCTCCCGTACGCCGAGGTCCGCCCGCAGGTCCGCCTCGCCGAGCGCGATGCCACGCAGGGCGTGGTGCGAGGACGCGACCGCGAACGCCTGCTCCACACCGAGGGCCGACTCCAGCAGGGCGTACAGCCGCGGGGCCCCGCCCTCGGCGGGCACGGCGCCCTCCGCCACCCGCACGACGTCCCGCGGCGAGACCACCTTCGGCAGCCGCAGACCGGACAGGCCGGGGAGCCGGGCGAGCAGGTCCAGGTCGGCCTCGGCCAGCGGGCCGTCCAGGGCGTTCACCCGGACGTGGACCGGGACCGGCGGGACCTCGGAGAGCAGGTCCGCCGTGGCCTCGCGGGCGTACTCCTTGCGGTCGGGGGCGACCGCGTCCTCCAGGTCGACGATGACGACGTCCGCGCCGCTGCCGAGCGCCTTGGCCACCACCTCGGGACGGTCCCCGGGCACGTACAGCCAGGTGAGCAGGGGTTCCGGGGTCACAGGGCGCCCTCCGCCCGCAGACCGTCGATCTCCGGCTCCGTCAGGCCGAGTTCGGTGAGCACCGCCCGGGTGTCCGCGCCGTGCGGACGGCCCGCCCAGCGGATCGCGCCGGGGGTCTCGGAGAGCCGGAAGAGGACGTTCTGCATGCGCAGCGGGCCCAGTTCGGGGTCGTCGACGGTGGTGATGCTGTCCAGGGCCGCGTACTGCGGGTCCGCCATGACGTCCCGGACGTCCTGGACGGGCGCCACCGCCGCCTCCGCCTTCTCGAACGCCTCCAGGACCTCCTCACGGGTGTGGCGGGCGATCCAGGTGCCGACGGCCTCGTCCAGGACGTCCGCGTTGCGGGCCCGCTCCGCGCCCGTCGCGAACCACGGTTCGTCGATCAGCTCCGGGCGCCCCACCAGCCGCATCAGCCGCTCGGCGACCGACTGCGCCGACGTGGACACCGCGACCCACATGCCGTCGGCCGTGCGGTAGGTGTTGCGCGGCGCGTTGTTGGCGGAGCGGTTGCCGGTACGGGGCTGGACGTGGCCGAGCTGGTCGTACCAGAGGGGCTGCGGGCCGACGACGGTGAGGATCGGCTCGATGATCGCCATGTCGACCACCTGGCCCGCGCCCGTGCGGTCCCGGGCCGTCAGCGCCGTCATCACCGCGTACGCCGTCGTCAGGCCGGCGATCGAGTCGGCCAGCCCGAACGGCGGCAGGGTCGGCGGGGCGCCCGGTTCGCCGGTGATCGCGGCGAACCCGCTCATCGCCTCCGCCAGCGTGCCGAAGCCGGGGCGGTGCGCGTACGGGCCGAACTGGCCGAAGCCGGTGACCCGGGCGAGCACCAGCCGCGGATTGACGGCCGACAGCTCCTCCCAGCCGAGGCCCCACTTCTCCAGGGTGCCGGGGCGGAAGTTCTCGACGACCACGTCGGCGGTCGCGGCGAGGCGGAGCAGGGTGTCCCGGCCGCCGGGGCTCGACAGGTCGAGGGTGATCGCGCGCTTGTTGCGCCCGAGGAGCTTCCACCACAGGCCGACGCCGTCCTTGGAGGGCCCGTGGCCCCGGGACGGGTCCGGTCTGTCCGGATGCTCGATCTTGATCACCTCGGCGCCGAAGTCGCCCAGCATGGTGGCGGCCAGGGGTCCGGCGAAGAGGGTCGCGAGGTCGAGGACGCGCAGGCCGGTCAGCGGCCCGTCCCGCGTCGGCGTACCGGCACCGGACCGACGCGCGGCGTCCGGACTCCCTTCCGCGCCGTCTTCCGGGCCGGTGCCCGGGGTGTGCCGCGCGGCGCCGTGCTCCGTCCCGGCGCTCATGACGCGGGCCGCGACGCCTGGGCGTCGATCTCGGAACGGCAGGGCATCGAGGACGAGGCGCCCGGCCGCTGCACCGACAGCGCGGCGGCCGCGGAGGCCCAGGCGAGGGCGGACCCCATCGGCCGGCCCTCGGCGATCGCGACGGCGAGGGTGCCGACGAAGGTGTCGCCCGCGCCGGTGGTGTCCACCGCCGTCACCCGCGGCGCCGGGACGCTGATCGGGTCGTGGTCCCGGGCGACGTACAGGCTGCCTCCCGCGCCCATCGTGACGATCACGGCCGGGACCCGGGCGAGCAGGGCCTTGGCCGCCTCCCGGGGCTCGGTGACCCCGCCGAGCGCGACGGCCTCGTGCTGGTTGGCGACCAGCAGGTCGACCGCGTCCAGCAGTTCGGGCGGCAGCGGCCGGACGGGGGAGGGGGTGAGGATCGTGCGGACTCCGTGGGCGCGGGCGGCCTCGGCACCGGCGATCACCGCCGCGAGCGGGATCTCCAGCTGGAGCAGCAGCGCGTCGGCGGCGGCGATGAGGGCCTCGTCGCCGGGGGCCAGGTGGTCGACGGTGCCGTTGGCGCCGGGGATGACGACGATGGCGTTGGCACCCTCGTCGTCCACGACGATGTGCGCGGTGCCGGACGGGCCCTCGGTGGTGCGCAGATGGTCGGTGTCCACGCCCGAGTGTTCGAGGGTGGCGCGCAGTCCGGCGCCGAACGTGTCGGAGCCGACCGCGCCGATCATCGAGACGTCGGCGCCCGCGTGGGCCGCGGCGATGGCCTGGTTGGCGCCCTTGCCGCCGGGGATCGTGCGGAACTCCCGGCCCGTCACGGTCTCCCCGCGCCGCGGGGCCTTGGCGACGTAGGCGACGAGGTCCATGTTCGTGCTGCCGAGCACGGCGATGAGGGTCATGGGCGGCAGGCCTCCTGACGGTTCTGGTGGTGGGTGAGCTGGGCGAGGGTGTCGAAGCCGACGCCGTCGAAGTCGGCGACCGAGGTGGCCAGCCGGTTCTTCAGGGGCGCGGTCCACCGCTCCGGCAGGGCGGCGGGGTCGCGCGCCAGCAGGCCCGCGACGCTGCCCGCCGTCGCGCCGTTGGAGTCGGTGTCCCAGCCGCCCGACACCGCGCGGCAGACGGAGCCGGTGAAGTCGCCGTCCGCGTGGGTGAGCGCGGCGGCGATCAGCGCGGTGTTGGGGACGGCGTGCACCCAGTGGTAGGCGCCGTGCGTGGCGTGCAGTTCGTCCACGACCGTCTCGAAGTCCGCCGTCGTACGGGCGAGTTCGACGGCGTGGCGGACCGCTCCGGCCAGCCGGGAGCCGGCCGGGACGACGGCGAGTCCGGCGGCCAGGCAGGCGTGCACGTCGCTCCGGCCGCCGGCCGCCTCGGCGATGACGGCCGCCGCGAACATCGCCGCGTAGACGCCGTTCGCCGTGTGGGTCAGGACGGCGTCCCGGTGGGACTGTGCGGCGGCGGCCGCCGGGTTCCCGGGGTTCGTCCAGCCGTGGACGTCCGCGCGGATCAGCGCGCCGATCCATTCGCGGAACGGGTTGCGGTGCCGGGCCGTGCGCGGGGGTTCCACACCGCTGAGGAGGTTGCGGTACGCGACGCGCTCCGCGGTGAACGTGCGGCCCGCCGGAAGTTCGTCCAGCCAGAGGCGGGCCACGTCGGCGGTGGTGAAGCCGCGGCCGTACCGCTGGAGCAACAGCACGTTCAGCAACGGGTAGTTGAGGTCGTCGTCCTCCGGCATGCCGTCGATGTTCTCGGCGAGGGAGTTCGGCGCGGAGCGCTTGTTCCAGGGGTGGGCCGCCGTCAGTCCGGGTGGCAGCCCGCGGGCCGTGAACCACGTGCTCAGGGGCCAGTTGCCGGTGGCCCGGGCCCGTTCGCGGATCGCGTGCAGGGGGAGCTTCTCCACGGGTCTGCCCAGCAGGCAGCCGACGGCCCGGCCGAGCCAGGCCGCCTCCAGCGCGAGCGGGCCCGGCCCCTCCGCCGGGGCGTCGGCCGCGTCGCGGGCGGGCCAGTCGGGGCAGCGGTCCCTGATCCCGTCGAGCCCGGTCGGCTCCCGGTCCGCCAGGGCGCCGGGCAGGTCGGCCAGTTCGTCGAGCAGGTCCTCGGCGAGGACACGCAGATAGGGGGAGACCGGAGCAGTCGAGGCGCCCGCCCGCTCGGGGGCCTCATGGCCGCCCGCCGCCCGCCAGCGGGCCGCGACGGCGGCCGCCTCGCGGCCGTCCTCGGCCGCCTGGCGCAGTTCGTGGCCGAGGAGGTCCTCGGGCTGCACCCACGTCAGCCGGAGCATGGCGCCCCCGTGAGCGCGCCGAACGCCGCCTCGTGGGCCCGCCGCCGCCGTACGTCCCGGCCGAAGATCTCGCGGGCGACCTCCGCGAGGGCCGTCGCGGGCGCGTGCAGGTCGAGACGGCTCGCCTCGGCGACCGTCTTCGCCCAGTCCTCGGGGACCGCCGAACCCAGGGCGCCGGCGAGGGCGCCGGACATCGTGGCGATGGAGTCGCAGTCCCGGCCGTAGTTGACCGAGCCCAGCACGGCGTGCCGGTAGTCGCCGTCGGCGACCACCAACATGCCCAGGGCGACCGGGAGTTCCTCGATCGCGTGCAGGCGGGAGGGGCGGCGGGCACCGAGCGAGGGGGAGCGGTAGTCCGGGCCGACCGTGTCGTAGGGGGCGACCGCCTCGCGCAGCGGCCGCAGCGCCGACTCGAAGTCCGTGTGCCGGGCGGCGACTTCGCAGACCGCCTCGACGGCGGCCCGCGTCCCGTCCTTGGCGAGGGCGAGGCACGCCTCGACGACCGAGGCGGGGGTGGCCCCGGGAACGCACGCCGCGGCGACCGCCGCCGCGAAGACGCCCGCCGCCTCGCGGCCGTACGACGACTGGTGGGCGCCGGCGACGTCCAGCGCCTCGGCGTACGCGGCGGCGGGATTGCCCGCGTTGACCAGGCCGACCGGCGCCATGTACATCGCCGCGCCGCAGTTGACGATGTTCCCGGTGCCGGCCTCTCGCGGGTCGACGTGCCCGTAGTGGAGCCGGGCCACCAGCCACTTCTCGGCGAGGAAGATCCGCTGGAGGGGGAGGGCCTCAGCCTCCAGCTCGGGGATCCAGCGCGGGGTGCCCATCAGGTCCGGGACCAGGTGCTCGGCGACCGCGTAGGCGTCGAGGTGGTCGCGGACCGCGGTGTACACGCGGACCAGGGCGTGGGTCATCAGGGTGTCGTCGGTGACGTGCCCGTCGCCCTTGTGGTACGGGGCGATCGGGCGGGCGGTGCGCCAGGTGTCGCCGTTCCAGGGGCCGACGACGCCGTGCACGCGGCCGCCGTGACGTTCGAGGATCTGCTCCGGGGCGTAGCCCTCGACCGGCCCGCCGAGGGCGTCGCCGACGGCGGCTCCGACGAGGGCCCCGGTGATCCGTTCTTCCAGGGTTTCCGTGGTGGTGGGCGTCATGCCCGAATCATCCCCCCGGTGTGCTCAGTTCCGTGGCTGCCAGGAGTCCGGCGAGTTCCACCAGGTCGGTGCCCGTGAGGCGGGGCAGGGCGCAGCCGGAGAGCGTGCGGCAGGCGTCCCGCCAGGCCGCGGGGATCGTGTCGCCGCCGCCGAGCGCGCCGGTCAGCGCGCCCACCAGGGCGGGGGCGGAGTCGGCGACCCGGGACAGGCACGCGGCGGCGGGCACCGCCTCGGCGATCCGGCCCCGCGCGGCGGTCGCGAGGGCGAGGGCGACCGGGACGGTCTCGGCGGCGGCGATGCCGTAGCTGTAGACGTGGTCGACGATCTGGTGCTCCAGCAGGGGGACCAGGCCGAAGGTGCTGTCGGCGCCATGGGCGAGGGCGATCGCGTGCCGGGCGTTGCGTCCGATCTCCGTCGCCTCCGGCAGCTCCGCGAGCGCGGCCGTCACGCAGGCGTCGACGTGCGCCCCGGTCAGGGCGAGCGCGAGCGCGGCGGCCATGGCGCGGGCGCCGTGCACACCGTCGCCGTCCTGGGTGTAGCGGGCGTCGAACTCGGCGAGTTCCGCGGCGAGTCCGGGCTCGCCGGGATGGGCCACGGCGAGCACGCAGGCGCGTACGCAGGCCGCGTCGTCGAAGTAGTGCGGGTTGTCGTGGCCGGTGGCGGGCGGGCGCAGACCGGCGGCGAGGTTGCCGAGGCCGGCCCGGACGGAGATCCGGGCACGCAGCGGCAGGACGGCCGACTCGACCTCCGGGGCGCGTTCGGCCGCGGCGGCGACCTCGCCGGCGACGGCGTTCCACGCCAGGTCGATGGCGGCGCGCATCCGGCGCTCCCGGCTGAGGTCGCCGAGGGCGCCGGCGTCCCCGGCCCGCAGGACCGCCTCCGCCGCGAAGGCCGCCCACTCGGCGTCGTCCGACGGGCCGAGCCGCAGTGGCTCGGGCGGCTGGTTCAGGGCGATCGGCACGGGCAGCGTCGTGGTGGCGTTCTGCTCCGCGAAGGTGTCCAGCTCACGGGTCAGCCGCCGGGTCCACTCGGGCATCCGCGCGGCCCGGTGCCGGGCCGCGGGCCATCCGGCGGCGTCCCCGGCGGCCAGCCCGAGCAACAGCCCCTCGACACGCCGCACCGCCACCCCACTCCGGACACCCCCCGCCGGACCGACCCCGCCCCCGGGAACCGCCTTGAGGAGGATGACGAGCGGGGGGCCGGGGTGGGGCGCGGGGGTGCCGTCGGTCGGGATGGCCGACGTGGTCACCAGGGTGGTGAGAGGCGGGCGGGAGAGGGCCGAGGGGGCGTCTTCGGCCGGGTCGACGGGGAAAGCCGCCGGGAGGGTGACTGCCGGGTCGGCGTGGGACACGGAGGCGCCGCCGGTCGGCGCGGTCACGAGGGCGGTGAGGGGTGGGCCGGGGGGAGCCGAGGGGAAGTCCTCGCCCGGGACTGCGGGGAGGGCCGCCGGGAGGGTGACTTCCTGGCCGGGACGGAGCGCGGGGGTGTCGTCGCTGAGGGTGGCCGGCGGCGTCACGAGGGCGGTGAGGACCGGGCCGGGGAGGGGTGTGTGGGAATCCTCGGGCAGGTCGGCAAGCGGCGGCCCGGGGAGGGCGGGAGCGGAATCCTCGCCCGGCACGGCGGGGACGGGCTCCGCGATGGTGACTGCCGGGTCGGCGTGGGTCGATGGGGCGTCGCCGGTCGGCGCGGTCACGAGGGCGGTGAGGGGTGGGCCGGGGGGAGCCGAGGGGGCGCCCTCGGTCAGGGCGGGGAGCGGTGGGCCGGGGAGATTCGAGAGGGCGCCCTCGGGCAGCGTGGGGAGCGGTGGGCCCGGGGGAGCCGAGAGTGCGTCCTTGGTCGGGGCGGGGAGCGGTGAGGGGGCGTCCCTGCCCGGGGCCGCCAGGCCGGTCGCCGGGGTGGTGAGCGGCGGGTCTGTTCGTGGTGGAGGGGTCTCCTCGGCCCGGGGTGAGGCCGAGGCGTCGGCCGGGGGGCCGGGGTGTGTCGCCGGGGTGTCGTCGGTGAGCGCCGGGGTCGTCGGGTCGAGGGGAAGTGCGGCGGGGGCGTCGGACGCCGCGCCCTCGCCGGGCTCGTCTCCCACCAGGCCGGGCGTCACGGCCGCACCCCGTCGGTGCCTGCCGCGCCGCGACGCGGGTCCTCGGCGGCGCGGGCCGAGGGGCCGGAGGCGTCCGCGGCCCACCTCTCGTCGTCGTCCGGGGTCAGCAGCTCCGCCACGTCCAGCACGTGGTGGCCCGCCATGGACGGCAGGCAGCTGCCCCGCGCCGGCCCGATGGCGGCCGCCCACTCGGCCGGCACGGAGCGGGCGCCACCCGTGGCGCCGGCCAGCGCCCCGGCCACCGCGGCCGTCGTGTCCGCGTCGCGCCCCATGTTCACGGCCGTGAGGACGGATCCCGTGAAGTCGCCGTCGGCCGCTGCGTACGCGCCGAAGGCGAGGGCGACGGCTTCCGGGGCCAGGTCCGTCCACGGGTAGCCGCCGATGACTACCGCGGAGCGGACCGCGCGTTCGCCCCGGTGGGCGACCGCGACCGCGCGCCGCAGGGACCGGGCCGTCCAGGAGTCGTCCGGGATCACCGCGAGGGCGCAGGCCACGACGGCGATGGTCGGCGCCCCGGTCATCGCCGCCGCGACCCCCGCCGCCACCGCCTGGCCGCCGTAGATGCCCTCGCCCTCGTGGCTGACCGAACCGTCGATCGCCACGAGGCGGGCCGCCTCCGCCGGACGCCCCGCCGCGAAGACGCCGAAGGGGGCCGCGCGCATCGCGAGACCGTCGCTCCAGGCGTGCCGGTGCTGGGCGGAGATCGGCGCCGCCAGCCCCCGGCGCAGGTTCTCCAGGGTGCCCCGTTCGCTGAACCCGGCGCCCCGGAACGGCCCCTCGTCGCGGTCGGCGATCCACTGGTGCCAGGCCGTCTCGACATGGTGCACGGTGAGGGCCGAGCCGTGGCGGGCCAGCAGCAGCCCGGAGAAGATCGCGTACTCGGTGTCGTCGGTGCCGGCCGGGTGCTCGGCGACGTAGCCGGTGATCCGGCCCCACCGCGCCCGGATCTCGGACGGCTTCATGTTCTCGGCGGGCGCCCCGAGCGCGTCCCCGACGGCGAGCCCGAGCAGTGCGCCGCGCGCCCGGTCGCGCAGCGCGGCGGCGTCCTGGGGCGCCGGGACCGAGGGAATGCAGGCGATGGAAGCCATACGGTGCCTCTCTCTCGCGGCTCCCGACACGGCGCGCGGAGCCACAGCGCGGAACCGTGTGCGGCACCAGGGCGCGGAACCGTGCGCGGAACCCTTTGCGGATCTGTCCCACCGGAACGGTTCGGCACTGCCTCGCGGCCCGCAGCGTCACCCGGTCGACAGCTGTGCGGAGTGATCCACGGATGAGCGTCCGAGGGGCAAAGGCGCAGGTTAGCCCAGCCTTTCCTTGCTGGCGGGCGCGAAATTCGGGGCGTACCTTTGTTGTTGTCGAAAAGTAGAACTCGTCCAAAACGCCTGCCTGGGGGACCGCGATGGCCATCATCGACACCGAAGCCGCACTGCACGAAGCCCACCGCGACAACCACACGCACCGCGACGTCACCGGCGGCTGGCTCCGCCCCGCCGTGTTCGGCGCGATGGACGGACTCGTCTCCAACCTCGCCCTCATGACCGGCGTCGCCGGCGGGTCCGTCGCCCACCAGACGATCGTCATCACCGGTCTCGCGGGCCTCGCGGCCGGCGCCTTCTCGATGGCCGCGGGCGAGTACACCTCGGTCGCCTCCCAGCGTGAGCTGGTCGAGGCGGAACTCGACGTCGAGCGGCGCGAGTTGCGCAAGCACCCGCAGGACGAGGAGCGCGAGCTCGCCGAGCTGTACGAGGCACGCGGCGTCGAGCCGGAGCTCGCCAGGGAGGTCGCCAGGCAGCTGTCGCGCGACCCCGAGCAGGCGCTGGAGATACACGCCCGCGAGGAGCTCGGCATCGACCCGGGCGATCTGCCCTCGCCGTCCGTCGCCGCCGTGTCCAGCTTCGGCTCCTTCGCCCTGGGCGCCCTGCTCCCCGTCCTGCCGTACCTGCTGGGCGCGACCGCGCTGTGGCCCGCGCTGGTGCTGGCGCTCATCGGGCTCTTCGCGTGCGGCGCCGTGGTGGCCCGGGTGACGGCGCGTTCGTGGTGGTACAGCGGGCTGCGGCAGCTCGCTCTCGGTGGTGCCGCGGCGGGTGTGACGTACGTCCTGGGCAGCTGGTTCGGTACGGCCGTAGGATAAGGCGCGACGGACTTATGCAAGGGACTGCATAAGTAGTCGTTACTCGGCGGTTTCGAACGCTTAACCACTGGGCATGACCCGTAAGCGCGTGGGCAACGAGGCCCGCGCCGCACCCTGCGCGACGGGCGACGACGCCCGCCGGGCCCGGGTCCGAGGACATCGATCTGTCCGCCGGGACCCCCACACTCCACCGCCGTGCGCGGTACCCCCGCCGCGACCGCGGTGTCCGCATGTTGGAACGAAGTATCCGGTTCCCGAGAACCGCCCCATCATGTAACCTGCACGAAATTTTGCACTCCACCGCAGAGGGCCAACGTCGTCCCTCGGCAATCGCATATGCCACGACGACGACGGGAGAGCCGATGCGTACGCCGCGCCAGCCGTCCCAGCACTCCACGAATGGCCAGAACTGGTCCTTCATGGATGCTCGCCCTGCTGCCCAGGGTATGTACGACCCCCGCAACGAGCACGACGCCTGCGGCGTCGGCTTCGTGGCCACCCTCACCGGCGAGGCGAGCCATGCGCTGGTCGAGCAGGCGCTCACGGTTCTGCGCAACCTGGAGCACCGCGGTGCCACCGGCTCCGAGCCCGACTCGGGCGACGGCGCCGGCATCCTGTCCCAGGTCCCGGACGCCTTCTTCCGTGAGGTGGCGGCCTTCGAGCTGCCCGAGGCCGGTTCGTACGCGGTCGGTATCGCCTTCCTGCCCGAGCACGGCGCCGACGCCGCCGTCTCACAGATCGAGACGTTCGCCGCGGAGGAGGGCCTCACCGTCCTCGGCTGGCGCGAGGTCCCGGTCGCCCCGCAGCTGCTCGGCGCCACCGCCCGCTCGACGATGCCCGCCTTCCGTCAGCTCTTCGTGAGCGACGGCACCAGCGCGGGGATCGAGCTCGACCGCAAGGCGTTCGTGCTGCGCAAGCGCGCCGAGCGCGAGGCCGGTGTCTACTTCCCGTCCCTGTCGGCCCGCACCATCGTCTACAAGGGCATGCTGACCACCGGCCAGCTGGAGCCCTTCTTCCCGGACCTGTCCGACCGCCGCTTCGCCTCCGCGATCGCGCTCGTGCACTCCCGGTTCTCCACCAACACCTTCCCGAGCTGGCCGCTCGCCCACCCGTACCGCTTCGTCGCGCACAACGGCGAGATCAACACGGTCAAGGGCAACCGGAACTGGATGAAGGCCCGCGAGTCGCAGCTCGTCTCCGACCTGTTCGGCAGCGACAAGCTCGACCGCATCTTCCCCGTCTGTACGCCGGACGCCTCCGACTCGGCGTCCTTCGACGAGGTCCTCGAACTGCTGCACCTCGGCGGCCGCTCGCTGCCGCACTCCGTGCTGATGATGATCCCGGAGGCCTGGGAGAACCACGCCTCCATGGACCCGGCCCGCCGCGCGTTCTACCAGTACCACGCCACGCAGATGGAGCCCTGGGACGGTCCCGCCTGCGTCACCTTCACCGACGGCACCCAGGTCGGCGCGGTCCTCGACCGCAACGGCCTGCGCCCCGGCCGCTACTGGGTCACCGACGACGGCCTCGTCGTCCTCGGCTCCGAGGTCGGCGTCCTCGACATCGACCCCGCGAAGGTCGTCCGCAAGGGCCGCCTCCAGCCCGGCCGCATGTTCCTCGTGGACACCGCCGAGCACCGCATCATCGAGGACGACGAGATCAAGGCCGCCCTCGCCGCCGAGAAGCCCTACGCGGAGTGGCTGGAGGCCGGCGAGATCGAGCTGTCCGACCTGCCCGAGCGCGAGCACATCGTGCACACGCACGCCTCGGTCACCCGCCGCCAGCAGACCTTCGGCTACACCGAGGAGGAGCTGCGCGTCATCGTCGCGCCGATGGCCCGGGCCGCCGCCGAGCCGATCGGCTCGATGGGCACGGACACCCCCATCGCCGCGCTCTCGCAGCGCCCGCGCCTGCTCTTCGACTACTTCACGCAGCTGTTCGCGCAGGTCACCAACCCGCCGCTGGACGCCATCCGCGAGGAGCTCGTCACCTCGCTGCGCTCCTCGCTGGGCCCGCAGGGCAACCTCCTGGAGCCGACCGCCGCGTCCTGCCGCAGCGTCACCCTCCCGTTCCCGGTGATCGACAACGACGAGCTGGCCAAGCTCATCCACATCAACGCCGACGGCGACATGCCGGGCATGAAGGCCGCGACGCTCTCCGGCCTGTACCGGGTCTCCGGCGGCGGCGACTCGCTGGCCGCCCGGATCGAGGAGATCTGCGCCGAGGCCGACGCCGCCATCGAGAACGGCGCCCGGCTGATCGTCCTGTCCGACCGGCACTCCGACGCCGAGCACGCGCCGATCCCCTCGCTGCTGCTCACCGCGGCCGTCCACCACCACCTCATCCGCACCAAGCAGCGCACCCAGGTGGGCCTGCTGGTCGAGGCCGGCGACGTCCGCGAGGTCCACCACGTGGCCCTCCTCATCGGCTACGGCGCCGCCGCCGTCAACCCGTACCTGGCCATGGAGTCCGTCGAGGACCTGGTCCGCGCGGGCACCTTCCTGGAGGGCATCGAGCCCGAGCAGGCCATCCGCAACCTGATCTACGCCCTCGGCAAGGGCGTCCTGAAGGTCATGTCCAAGATGGGCATCTCGACCGTCGCCTCCTACCGCGGCGCCCAGGTCTTCGAGGCCGTCGGCCTGGACCAGGCCTTCGTCGAGAAGTACTTCAACGGCACCGCGACGAAGATCGGCGGCGCCGGTCTCGACGTCATCGCCAAGGAGGTCGCCGCCCGCCACGCCAAGGCGTACCCGGCCTCCGGCATCGCGCCCGCGCACCGCGCCCTGGAGATAGGGGGCGAGTACCAGTGGCGCCGCGAGGGCGAGCCGCACCTGTTCGACCCGGAGACGGTCTTCCGCCTCCAGCACTCCACGCGCACCCGCCGCTACGACATCTTCAAGAAGTACACGGAGCGCGTGAACGAGCAGTCCGAGCGCCTGATGACGCTGCGCGGCCTGTTCGGCTTCACCTCCGGCCGCGAGCCGATCTCCGTCGACGAGGTCGAGCCGGTCAGCGAGATCGTCAAGCGCTTCTCCACCGGCGCCATGTCGTACGGCTCCATCTCCAAGGAGGCGCACGAGACCCTCGCCATCGCCATGAACCAGCTGGGCGGCAAGTCCAACACCGGTGAGGGCGGCGAGGACGCGGACCGGCTGTACGACCCCGCGCGCCGTTCGTCGATCAAGCAGGTCGCCTCCGGCCGCTTCGGCGTCACCTCCGAGTACCTGGTCAACGCCGACGACATCCAGATCAAGATGGCGCAGGGCGCCAAGCCCGGCGAGGGCGGCCAGCTGCCCGGCCACAAGGTCTACCCCTGGGTCGCCAAGACCCGGCACAGCACCCCCGGCGTCGGTCTGATCTCCCCGCCGCCGCACCACGACATCTACTCCATCGAAGACCTCGCCCAGCTGATCCACGACCTGAAGAACGCGAACCCGCAGGCGCGGATCCACGTGAAGCTGGTCTCCGAGGTCGGCGTCGGCACGGTCGCCGCGGGTGTCTCCAAGGCGCACGCGGACGTGGTGCTCATCTCCGGCCACGACGGCGGGACGGGCGCCTCCCCGCTCACCTCGCTCAAGCACGCGGGCGGCCCCTGGGAGCTCGGCCTCGCCGAGACCCAGCAGACGCTGCTGCTCAACGGCCTGCGCGACCGCATCGTCGTGCAGACCGACGGCCAGCTGAAGACCGGCCGCGACGTCGTCATCGCCGCGCTGCTCGGCGCCGAGGAGTTCGGTTTCGCGACCGCGCCCCTCGTCGTCTCCGGCTGCGTCATGATGCGCGTCTGCCACCTGGACACCTGCCCCGTCGGCATCGCCACCCAGAACCCGGTGCTGCGCGACCGGTTCGCCGGCAAGGCCGAGTACATCGTCAACTTCTTCCAGTTCATCGCCGAGGAGGTCCGCGAGATCCTCGCCGAGCTGGGCTTCCGCTCCATCGAGGAGGCCGTCGGCCACGCGGAGGCGCTCGACGTCACCCGTGCCGTCGACCACTGGAAGGCGCAGGGCCTGGACCTGTCCCCGCTGTTCTACGTGCCCGAACTGCCCGAGGGCGCCGCGCTGCACCAGGTGATCGCGCAGGACCACGGCCTGGAGAAGGCGCTGGACAACGAGCTGATCAGGCTCGCCGGCGACGCACTGGCCGCGAACTCCCAGGCCGACGCCCGCCCGGTCCGCGCCCAGGTCCCGATCCGCAACATCAACCGCACGGTCGGCACCATGCTCGGCCACGAGGTGACGAAGAAGTTCGGCGGCGCGGGCCTGCCCGACGACACCATCGACATCACCTTCACCGGTTCCGCGGGCCAGTCCTTCGGCGCCTTCCTGCCGCGCGGTGTCACGCTGCGCCTGGAGGGCGACGCCAACGACTACGTCGGCAAGGGCCTGTCCGGCGGCCGGGTGATCGTCCGTCCCGACCGGGGCGCCGACCACCTCGCCGAGTACTCCACCATCGCGGGCAACACGATCGCGTACGGCGCGACCGGCGGCGAGCTGTTCCTGCGCGGCCGCACCGGCGAGCGCTTCTGCGTCCGCAACTCCGGCGCCACCGTGGTCTCCGAGGGCGTGGGCGACCACGGCTGCGAGTACATGACCGGCGGTCACGCTGTCGTCCTCGGCGAGACGGGCCGCAACTTCGCGGCCGGCATGTCCGGCGGCGTCGCGTACGTCATCGACCTGGACCGCGACAACGTGAACGTGGGGAACGTGGACGCCGTCGAGGCCCTCGACGACGCCGACAAGCAGTGGCTGCACGACGTGGTGCGCCGCCACCAGGAGGAGACGGGCTCGACCGTCGCCGAGAAGCTCCTGGCCGAGTGGGACACCGCGGTGGACCGCTTCAGCAAGATCATCCCCAGCACGTACAAGGCAGTGCTCGCCGCCAAGGACGCCGCCGAGCGAGCCGGTCTCTCCGAGACCGAGATCACCGAGAAGATGATGGAGGCGGCGACCAATGGCTGATCCCAAGGGCTTTCTCAACCACGGCCGCGAGGTCGCGCGCAGCCGCCCCGTCGAGGAGCGCGTGCGCG
Organism: Streptomyces sp. NPDC005496; assembly: GCF_042872045.1. NCBI lineage: Bacteria > Bacillati > Actinomycetota > Actinomycetes > Kitasatosporales > Streptomycetaceae > Streptomyces > Streptomyces sp. NPDC005496. The sequence goes on along the minus strand of NZ_JBIAJQ010000009.1, from coordinate 325,022 downwards.
ACTGGAACGAGGTCTACGTTCCCGGCTCGCTGCTGCCGATCATCCCCACGCAGGCCTCGCGCTGCATGGACTGCGGCATCCCGTTCTGCCACAACGGCTGTCCGCTCGGGAACCTCATCCCCGAGTGGAACGACTACGCCTACCGCGAGGACTGGCAGGCGGCGTCCGAGCGCCTGCACGCGACCAACAACTTCCCGGAGTTCACCGGCCGCCTGTGCCCGGCTCCGTGCGAGTCGGCCTGCGTGCTCGGCATCAACCAGCCCGCGGTGACCATCAAGAACGTCGAGGTCTCGATCATCGACAAGGCGTGGGACACCGGGGACGTCAACCCCCAGATCCCCGAGCGCCTCAGCGGCAAGACCGTCGCCGTCGTCGGCTCCGGCCCCGCGGGTCTCGCCGCCGCCCAGCAGCTGACCCGGGCCGGCCACACCGTCGCGGTGTACGAGCGCGCCGACCGCGTCGGGGGCCTGCTGCGGTACGGCATCCCCGAGTTCAAGATGGAGAAGCGGCACATCAACCGGCGTATCGAGCAGATGCGCGCGGAGGGCACCCGCTTCCGGACCGGCATCGAGATCGGCCGCGACCTCAAGGCGACGGACCTGCGCAAGCGGTACGACGCCGTGGTCGTCGCCGCCGGTGCCACCACCGCCCGCGACCTGCCCGTCCCGGGCCGCGAACTGAACGGCATCCACCAGGCGATGGAGTACCTGCCCCTCGCCAACAAGGTGCAGGAGGGCGACTACGTGGCGCCCCCGATCACCGCCGAGGGCAAGCACGTCGTCGTGATCGGCGGCGGGGACACCGGAGCCGACTGCGTGGGCACCGCCCACCGCCAGGGCGCCGCCTCCGTCACGCAGCTGGAGATCATGCCGAGGCCCGGCGAGGACCGCGCCCCGCACCAGCCGTGGCCGACCTTCCCGATGCTGTACAAGGTCACCTCCGCGCACGAGGAGGGCGGTGAGCGGGTCTACTCCGTCAACACCACCCACTTCGAGGGCGACGAGGACGGCAACGTCCAGTGGCTGCACCTCGTCGAGGTGGAGTTCGTCGACGGCAAGCTCACCCAGAAGCCGGGCACGGAGCGGAAGATCCCGGCCCAGCTGGTGACGCTGGCGATGGGATTCACGGGCACGGACGTCCAGAACGGCCTGGTCTCGCAGTTCGGCCTGGAGCTCGACGAGCGCGGCAACATCGCCCGCGACGGCGACTACCACACCAACGTGCCCGGCGTCTTCGTCGCCGGTGACGCGGGCCGCGGCCAGTCGCTCATCGTCTGGGCCATCGCGGAGGGCCGCTCGGCCGCCCGCGGGGTCGACCGCTTCCTGACCGGGGCCAGCGACCTGCCGGCCCCGATCCGCCCGACGGACCGCTCACTGATGGTCTGACGCCCCACCCCACAGTCGTCCCGCACAAAGGCGTGCGGAACTGAACGCGGCGCCTGCCCCGTCCCCGACCGGACCTGGGCGGGCGCCGTGGTGCGTCCGGGGACCCTCCGCTACTCCACCTCGTACGTCTCCCCGTACACCCGCCACTTCAGCGGGGTGTCCAGGTCCAGGTTGCCGTCGTACAGGAAGCGGCGCTGGGCGGTGTCGATGCGGCTGGTGTCGCGGTGGTCGGGGGAGGCCTTCATGGCGCGGCGGCGGATGTCCAGGAAGATGTCGAGGTACGCCTTCTCGGAGCCGCCCTCGGCCGGGGTGTCCGCCTGTGCGACGGCCCTCTCGCGCATGCCGTCGAAGCCGTCGGGGCCCCGCCCGGCGCCGTGCATGACCATCGCGTCGTAGTAGACGAACTGGCCGAGCGTGCCGAGCCCGTCGAGCTTCGCGCGCCGTACCGCCGGGTCGAAGTACAAGCGGTCCCGCTCCCGGTCCTGGACCTCGCGGAACGCCGGGACGCGCGCCTGCGCCTTCCAGGCCGTCGTGAACCCGGGCCCGAGGCCGCGGTGGGAGTCGGTGCCGTCGACCTCGCGCAGCGCGGGCAGATAGCGGGCGAGCGGGTTGCCGGGGTTCCTCTCCGTGTAGCGCTCCACCACGGTGAGCAGGTCGTGGGTGCCGGAGCAGAAGCCGACGATGCCCGCGGTGTAGCCCCGGCCGTCCCCGATGTCCTCGATGTAGCCGTACTGGCCGCGCCAGTCGAGCGTGGAGTTCTCGGCGCTCGCCACCAACTGCTGGGCCAGCTCCTTCTTGTCCGGTGCGGCGAGGCCGGCCGGCCGGGGTGCGGTCCGGCCGCCGCCCGCCTCGGGGCCGGCGGACGGAGCGGCGGGCCGCGACGCGGTCGCACCGCCCTTGCCGTCCCGCGTGCCTCCGTGATCGGGCAGCGCGCACCAGAGGGCCGCCGCGGCCGCGAGGGGGACGGTGGCCCACAGCAGGCCGACGGCACGTTTCATGCCGCACAGGGTACGGCGGGCCGGCGCCCCGCCGCGCTCAGGCCAGTCGGGTCGCCAGGTCCGACTGCTTGACCACCGCCAGCACCACCAGGAGCGCCAGCAGTGCCACGCAGGCCGCGGCCTGCACCGGCGCCCGGTGGCGTCCGCGGGGCGCGTAGGCGTACGCGAGGGTCACCGCGCCGCCCGTCAGCAGACCGCCGAGGTGGCCCTGCCAGGACGTCAGGCCCGCCGAGATCAGCAGCCACAGCAGCAGACTCCCGATGAACTGGTTGACCTGCCGCATGTCCCCGCCGATCCGGCGGGACGTCACGTAGTACGCGGCGCCCACTCCGAAGATCGCGCCCGAGGCGCCGACCACGGCGACGTACGGCGCGATCAGCAGCACCAGGACCGAGCCGCCGAGGGCCGACAGCAGATACAGGGCGAGGTAGCGGACGCGGCCGAGCCGGGCCTCCACGACGGCGCCCAGGCTCCACAGCGAGGCCATGTTCATCACGATGTGCAGGATGCCGAACGGGGTCTCCGTGGCGGGCAGATGGAGGAACGCGCCGGTCAGCAGCCGGTACCACTCCCCGGCGATCACGCCCTCCGGGTGGTAGCCGGCCGGGTAGCCGTCCAGCCAGAGGTAGTGCTCACCCGCCGACGAGAGGCCGGCGCCTAGCATCTGGAAGCGGCTCGTCACGTCGGAGCGCGCCAACTGGGCCAGGTAGGCCAGCACGTTGAGCGCGATCAGCACGTACGTCACCACGGGCACCGTCGAGACCCGGCCGCCGAAGACGGTCCGGGCCTGCCGGATCGACCGCGCGCCCTCCCGCACGCACTCGACGCACTGGTGGCCGACGGCCGCCTCCCGCATGCAGTCGGGGCAGATGTAGCGGTCGCAGCGGGTGCAGCGGACGTGCGACTCCACCTTGGGATGGCGGTAGCAGGTGGTGACGGTGGACTCGGACTCCACGCCGGCTCCTCACAGGTACGGGTGACACGGGGACGGTGAGCCGGTGGGGTCGGCGGCGAACAAAATAGCGAACGCAGGTCAGAGGCCCGGAAGGGGGGCCGTCCGGGTCGGCGCGGTGGCGTAATCTCGGCATGCGCGTGACCGGGGAGCGCGGCGAGAGGGGAGCCCGTATGGCGGGGATCAGTCTGAGCAAGGTGCAGGAGACGGCGCCCGCGCTGGTCAGCCTGTACAAGACCGCGGGGGCGTCCCTCACCAAGTACGGACTGGACGGGCAGCGGGCCGCCGTCTACCTCGTCGTCGACTACTCGGGCTCCATGAAGCCGTACTACAAGGACGGCAGCGTGCAGGCGCTCGCCGACCGGGTGCTCGGTCTCGCGGCCCACTTCGACGACGACGGCACGGTCCCGGTCGTCTTCTTCTCGACCGACATCGACGCGGTGACCGACATCGCGCTCGTCAACCACCGGGGCCGCATCGAGCGGATCGCGGCCGGGCTCGGCCACATGGGCAAGACCAGTTACCACCTGGCGATGGACGCGGTCATCGATCTCCACCTGGACAGCGGCGCCAAGGACCCGGCGCTCGTCGTCTTCCAGACCGACGGCGGCCCCATCAACAAGCTCGCCGCCGAGCGGTACCTGTGCAAGGCGGCCGAACTCCCGCTGTTCTGGCAGTTCGTCGGCTTCGGCGACCCGGGCAGCAGGCAGTTCGACTTCCTGCGCAGGCTGGACGACCTGGCCGTCCCGCAGAAGCGCTCCGTCGACAACGCCGGCTTCTTCCACGCCGGTTCGGATCCGCGCGCGGTGTCCGACGCCGAACTGTACGACCGTCTCGTGGGCGAGTTCCCGCAGTGGCTGGCCGCGGCGCGGGCGCGCGGCATCGTACGGTGACCCGGCTGCTGCCCGCCTCCGCACGCACCCCCGTGCCCTGGCGCGACGGCGGCGGTGTCACGCGTGAGATCGCCGCCTGGCCACCGGGCGCGGACATGACCGGCTTCGTCTGGCGCGTGAGCCTGGCCGACGTCGGCGCGGACGGTCCGTTCTCCGCGTTCCCCGGCGTCGACCGCACACTGACCGTGGTCGAGGGCGCCGGGATGGACCTCACGGTGGGCGGCGAGCGGCGGCTCGTCGACGCCCGCCTCGTGCCGCAGCACTTCCGGGGCGACGTGCCGACCCACTGCCGGCTGATCGACGGACCGGTCGTGAACCTCAACGTCATGTGGCGCAGGGACGGCGGCCGTCCGGCTCCGACCGTCGCGGTGGTCCGGGGCCGGCTGCCCCTGCCCGCCGCGCCCGTGCTGGTCGTCGCGCTCGACGGGAGCGCCGAGGTGGCGGGGACAGTCCTCGGCCCGTACGACGCCGTCCTGCTGACCGGCACGGACACCGTGCTGCACACCAGGGGCAGCGCCGCCGTCGTCGGCAACGTCCCGCAGCACTGACGCCGCCCGCCGTACGCACCAACTCGCTTTCGTGCGAGCCCCGTTGCCTGGCGGGGTCCTCGTGCCACCCTGAGAAGGTCCGAGGGGAGCGGCGATGGACGCGACGGAGACCTCAGCCGGCCGGAGCGAGGGGACGCCCCGGGCGGGGCGGACCACCGAGTCGGGCACGGGCGAGCGGCTGGCGGACTGGGCGGACGGACGCCTCATGCACGTGCTGGTGCTGCCCGGGATCATCCTGGGGCTGATGGTCGCCCACCTGGCCCTGGTCTTCCACCACAAGCACACGCAGTTCCCCGGTCCCGGACGGGACGAGAAGTCCGTCGTGCGGATCGCCTTCTTCGTCGCGCCGGTGCTCGCCTTCGTGATCACCAGACGCGTCTGCCTGGGACTCCAGCGCCGTGACCGCGACACGGTGCTGCACGGCCGGGAGACGGGCACCGTCCGCCGCCTCCCGCACGGCGAGTACGTCGAGGTCCACGAACCGCTGTCGCAGGCACGGCGGTTCACCCTCACCCAGCACGAGCAGCCCCGGCCGTACGAGGCCGGCCCCCGCGTCGACGCGAACGGAGTCGCCCGCCGCGTCACCCTCTCCCGGCGGCTCCGCGCGCGGCCGGCCCACGCCATGCAAGGGCCGGGGACGCGGATCCCGAAGCCGACGGAGGAGGAGTACCGGGAACTCACGGGCGCCGACCACCACCGATGACGCGTGCCCGGCACTCGGACGGCGTGCCCCACGCCGTCCGCAGGGCACGGGCCCGGGTCAGCCAGAGCGAGAGGTCGTACTCGGCGGTGTAGCCGATCGCGCCGTGCAGTTGCAGCGCCGTCCGGGCCGTGGCGTACGCGCCCTCGCAGGCCAGCACCTTGGCGGCGGCCACGTCGGCCGGGTCCATGGTGAGCGCGGCACCGAACAGCATCGGCCGGGCGAACTCCAGGGCGGTCCGCGCGTCCGCGAGCCGGTGCTTGACGGCCTGGAACGAGCCGACGGGGACACCGAACTGGGTGCGCCGCCCCACGTACGCGACGGTCCGCTCCAGCAGCGTGAGCCCGGCGCCGAGCGCCTGGGCGGCGGTGGCGAGGCGGGCCCAGTCCAGGGCACGGGCGCACGCGCGGATGACGTCGGGACCGGCGGCCAGCAGGTCGCCGCCGGGCAGGGGGCGGGTCAGCCGGCGGGACGGGTCAAGGGACACGCGCACCGGCCCATGGCCGGGAGCCGCCCGCAGCTCGTCGCCGCGCACCGCGAGGACCACCCCGGCCGCCTCCCCGTCCAGCGCGTACGCGTCCCCGAAGGCCAGCGTCGCCACGGATCCGCCCGACGCCAGCGCCGGCAGCAGCCGACCGGCAGGGCCCGGGTCGTCGAGCCCCGCGAGCAGCACGGCGGCGGCCACCGTCTCCACCAGCGGACCGGGCACCGCGTGCCGCCCCGACTCGACGCAGGCGACGGCCAGTTCCACCGGCAGCGGCCCGACTCCGCCGTACGCCTCCGGCACGGCCAGCGCGAAGACGCCCGCGTCGGCCAGCCGGGACCACAGCGCCCGGCCCGGCGCCCGCTCGCCCGCACCCCAGGCCCGCACCACCGCCGGGGTGTCCGCGGACGTCAGCATCGCGTCGAGCGAGCGGGCGAAGGCACGCTGCTCGGCGTCCGGCAGGAAACGCATCACCGGCGGCCCTTCGGCAGGCCGAGCAGCCGCTCGGCGACGATGTCGCGCTGGATCTCGTTCGTGCCCGCGTAGATCGGGCCGGCCAGCGCGAAGACGTACCCCTGCGCCCAGTCGGTGCCGGACAACTCCCCGTCCGGGCCCAGCAGATCGAGCGCCGTCTCGTGCAGCGCGAGGTCGAACTCGGACCAGAACAGCTTGTTCAGGCTGGACTCCGCGCCCGGGGACTCGCCCGCTTCGGCCCGGGAGGCGTGCGCGTACGTGAAGAGCTGGTAGGCGCGGGCGCCGATCACCGCGTCGGCCACCCGGTCCCGCAGCGCCGTGTCCACGGGGTCCGCGCGCTCGTGCCAGAGCCGGGTCAGCCGGTCGGCGGCGGCGAGGAAGCGCCCCGGGGAGCGGAGCGTCAGACCGCGCTCGTCGCCCGCTGTCGACATGGCGACCCGCCAGCCGTCGCCCGGCTCGCCGATCACGTCCTCGTCCGGCACGAAGACCTCGTCCAGGAAGAGTTCGGCGAATGCGGGCTTGCCGTCCAGGCGGCCGACCGGGCGGACCGTCACCCCGGGCGACCGCAGGCCGAACATCAGATACGTCAGCCCCTGGTGCCGCCTCGGCGCGTCCGGGTCGCTGCGGAACAGCCCGAACGCCCGGTCCGCGAACGCCGCCCGCGACGACCACGCCTTCTGCCCGCTCAGCAGCCAGCCCCCGGCCGTGCGCACCGCCCGGGACCTCAGCGAGGCCAGGTCGGACCCCGCCTCGGGCTCGGACCACGCCTGCGCCCAGATGTCCTCACCACGAGCCATCGGCGGAAGGACGCGGGCGCGCTGCTCCTCCGTGCCGTGCGCGAAGAGGGTCGGGGCGAGCAGGCTGATGCCGTTCTGGCCGACCCGGCCCGGGGCGCCGGCCGCGTAGTACTCCTCCTCGAAGACCAGCCACCGGACGAGATCCGCGTCCCGGCCGCCGTACGCCGCCGGCCAGGACACCACCGACCAGCGGTCGGCGGCCAGTTCGGCCTCCCACGCGCGGTGGGCGGCGAAGCCCTCGGCGGTCTCCAGAGAGGGCAGCGGCACCGGCGGGACATGGGCGGCGAGCCAGGCCCGGGCCTCGGCGCGGAACGCCTCGTCGGCGGGGGAGTGCGTGAGATCCATGGGCGGCACCCTTCGGTGACGGGCTCGGGCCGGCGGCGGGCCGCACCTTCCCTAACAAGTGTTTGGTAGGTTAGCTTGGGGTCATGAGCGACGTCGAGAGTCCGGCGTACGTACCAGGCCACGGGCTGCTGAGCGGCCGCACCGCCGTCATCACCGCCGCCGCGGGCACCGGCATCGGCGGCGCCACCGCCCGCCGCTTCCTGGAGGAGGGCGCGCGCGTCCTCCTCGGCGACGCCCACACACGACGGCTGGACGACACCGCCCGCGCCCTGGCCGAGGAGTTCGGCGCCGCGAACGTCGCCGCCCGGCCCTGCGACGTCACCGACGAGGACCAGGTCCGGGCCCTCTTCGACACCGCCGCCGCCCTCCACGGCCGCCTGGACGTCGTCGTCAACAACGCCGGCCTCGGCGGGACCGCACCCCTCGCCGACATGACCGACGCACAGTGGTCGAAGGTCCTCGACGTGACCCTGACCGGGACCTTCCGCTGCACCCGCGCCGCCCTGCGCCTGTTCCGGCACCACGGCCACGGGGGAGTCGTCGTCAACAACGCCTCCGTCGTCGGCTGGCGCGCCCAGGCCGGACAGGCGCACTACGCCGCCGCCAAGGCCGGGGTCATGGCGCTCACCCGGTGCGCCGCGATGGAGGCCGCCGCCTACGGGGTCCGGGTCAACGCCGTCTCGCCCAGCCTCGCCATGCACCCGCACCTGGTGAAGGTCACCACCCCCGAACTGCTGGAGGAACTCACCGCCCGCGAGGCCTTCGGCCGGTACGCCGAGCCCTGGGAGGTGGCCAACGTGATCGTGTTCCTGGCGTCCGGCTACTCCTCGTACCTCACCGGCGAGGTCCTGTCCGTCAGCAGCCAGCATGCCTAGGTCGTGTCCGCGAAGTCCCGTCGTCCGCCCGGAGGGCGGGTCTTCGCGGACACGACCTAGGACGACAATGACCGTGTGCCTACCAAGAAGAAGACCCAGGTGACCGCATCGCCGGAGCGGCGCCGTGAACTCCTCGGCACGGCCGCCGAGGTCTTCGCCGACCAGGGCTACAACGCCACCACCGTACGCAAGATCGCCGACCACGCCGGCATGCTCGCGGGCAGCCTCTACTACCACTTCGACTCCAAGGAATCGATGCTGGAGGAGATCCTCCGGACCTTCCTCGACGAGCTCTGGGACGGTTACGACACCGTCCTCGCCGCCGAACTCGGGCCCCGGGAGACCCTGGAGGCCCTCGTCACCGAGTCCTTCCGGGAGATCGACCGGCACCGCGCCGCCGTCGCCATCTACCAGAAGGAGTCCCGGCACCTCGTCGCGCAGGAGCGCTTCGCGTTCCTCGCCGAATCCCAGCGCAACTTCGAGAAGGCGTGGCTCAGCACGCTCGAACGCGGCGTGGCCGCCGAGGTGTTCCGCGCCGACCTGGACATCCGGCTCACCTACCGCTTCGTGCGCGACACCGTCTGGGTCGCCGCGTCCTGGTACCGGCCCGGCGGACAGCACAGCCCCGAGGAGATCGCCCGGCAGTACCTGTCGATGGTGCTGGACGGGATCTCCCTACGCGACACGTGACCCTGGAGGGACACCGTCATGGCCGAGGCCTACATCGTCGAAGCGGTCCGCACCCCCGTCGGGCGACGCGGCGGGGGACTGGGCGGGGTGCACCCGGCCGACCTGGGCGCACACGTCCTCAAGGCCCTGGTCGGGCGGAGCGGGGTGGACCCCGCCGCCGTCGAGGACGTCGTCTTCGGCTGCCTGGACGCGGTCGGACCCCAGGCCGGTGACATCGCCCGCACCAGCTGGCTGGCCGCCGGACTGCCCGAGGAGGTGCCCGGCGTCACCGTCGACCGCCAGTGCGGATCCTCCCAGCAGGCCGTGCACTTCGCCGCCCAGGCCGTCCTGTCCGGCACGCAGGACCTCGTCGTCGCGGGCGGCGTCCAGAACATGACGCGCATCCCCATCGCCTTCGCCTCCCGCCGGGCCGCCGAACCGCTCGGCCTCACCGAAGGCCCCTTCGCGGGCAGCGAGGGCTGGCGGGCCCGCTACGGCGACCTGCCCGTCGACCAGTTCCACGGCGCCGAGATGATCGCCGCGAAGTGGGGGATCACCCGCCGCGACCAGGAGGAGTACGCCCTGGGCTCGCACCGGCGGGCCGTACGCGCCGCCGACGAGGGCCGCTTCGCCCGCGAGACCGTGGCCTACGGGCCGGTCAGCGCCGACGAGGGGCCGCGCCGGGACACCTCGCTGGAGAAGATGGCCGCCCTGAGACCAGTCGTGGACGGCGGCACGATCACCGCCGCCTGCTCCTCCCAGGTCTCCGACGGCGCCGCCGCGATGCTGCTCGCCTCCGAACGGGCGCTGCGCACGCACGGCCTGACACCGCGCGCCCGCGTCCACCACCTCTCCGTCCGCGGCGAGGACCCCGTCCGCATGCTGTCCGCGCCCATCCCGGCCACCGCGCACGCGCTGAAGAGGACCGGCATGTCCCTCGACGACATCGACCTGGTGGAGATCAACGAGGCGTTCGCGCCGGTCGTCCTCGCCTGGACGCGGGAGACCGGGGCGGACCCGGAGAAGGTCAACGTCAACGGCGGCGCCATCGCCCTCGGCCATCCGCTCGGCGCCACCGGCGTGAAGCTGATGACGACCCTGCTGCACGAACTGGAGCGCACCGGCGGCCGCTTCGGCCTCCAGACCATGTGCGAGGGCGGCGGCCAGGCGAACGTGACGATCATCGAACGCCTCTGACACGTCCGGCGTGCCTGCCGCGTCCGGCGCCTTCGACGCGGCCGACGGCTCCGGCGCTTTCGGCGCGTCCGCCTGTACGCGCGTGAGGTGCCGGAGGGCTGCCCGGGCGGGCGTGGGCCTCAAGGGGGAGGCCGGCGCCCGAGGGGCTGCCCAGGAAGGGGGAGGCCGCGCCCGAGGGACTGCCCAGGAAGGGGGAGGCCGCGCCCGAGGGACTGCCCAGGAAGGGGGAGGCCGCGCCCGAGGGGCTGCCCGGGCGGGCCTGGGCCATAGGGGGGAGCCCAGTCAGCGAGTGACCCGGAGTCGGCCCCTGGCGACACCGGTGACTCAGGGGCGGGGCGGGGCATCGGGTGTCAGCGTCCGGAGTGTCGCCTCCGCCTGCGCCATCACCCGCTCGACCAGCTCCGCGCACGACGGCAGGTCCTCGATCACGCCCGCGACCTGCCCGGCCGACATCAGCCCCAGGTCCGTACGGCCGTCGACCATCGACGCCCTGAGCAGCATCGGGGTGTTGGCGGCCATCAGCACCTGGCTCCAGGCCAGGTCCCTGCCGTGCCGCATCGCGAGTCCGTCGCGGACCATCCGGGACCAGGACAGGCCGGAGACCTTCCGGAACCCGGCGGCTCGCCACAGCGCCCGGACCAGCGACCGCGTGCGCCCCGACCGTTCCAGGGCGTCCACCAGGTCCGTCCGCAGCATCCGGTGCGGGAGACCGTCGACGGCCGTGGTGAGCGTGACGTCCTTGACCGTCGCCGCCAGGTATCTCGCCAGCACGGCGGCCGGGACCGTAGAGTCGGACGTCAGCAGGAAGCGCGTGCCCATCGCCACGCCCGCCGCCCCGTACGCCAGCGCCGCCACCAGCCCCCGCCCGTCGTGGAAGCCGCCAGCCGCCACGACCGGGATGTCCACCGCGTCCACCACCTGCGGCAGCAGCACCGTCGTCGCCACCTCACCGGTGTGCCCGCCGCCCTCGCCGCCCTGCACGATCACCGCGTCCGCGCCCCAGGCGGCCACCTTCTCCGCGTGCCGCCGCGCACCGACGGACGGGACGACGACGACCCCCGCCTCCTTCAGCTCCCCGATCAGCTCCCGCGAGGGCGCGAGCGCGAAGGACGCGACGCGCACCCCCTCCTCGACGATGATCCGCACCCGGTCACCGGCGTCCCCCGCGTCCGCGCGCAGATTCACCCCGAACGGCGCGTCCGTACGGGACTTGACCTCCCGTATCGCCTCCCGCAGCCGGCCGGGTGCCATCGTCGCGGAGGCCAGGATGCCGAGGGCGCCCGCGTTCGCCGCGGCGGAGACCAGGCGGGGGCCCGCCACCCAGCCCATGCCGGTCTGCACGACCGGATGGCGGACGCCGACGAGCCTGGTCAGCGCGGTCTCCATCAGCGCCCCGCCGGACGCGGGGCGGGCGCGGCGGGGTCGGCCACCTCGCGGTCCCGGGCACCCTCGGGGTCGACCACCTCGCGGAGCAACCGGCGCTCCTCGTCCGTCGGTTCACGGGTGCGGGGCACCTCGTCGGGGACGTGCAGCGCGAAGCCGGTCGCCGCCCGGACCTGCTCCACGGTGACGCCCGGGTGCAGGGAGGCGAGGCGCATCGCGTGGTCGGGGGTGTCGAAGTCGAGGACACCGAGGTCGGAGACGACGCGGGCGACGCGGTGATAGCGGCTCGCGCCCGGTCCCGCCGCCGCGGCCCGGTCGTACCCCACTCCGCACACCATGTCGACGGCCGCGACGAAGACGCGCGGCGAGTGCTTCGGCACCCAGTAACTGGTCGGATTGTTCAGGGTGTTGACCGGAGCGCCTCGCACGCCGAGGAGCTGGCGGACGGGCCGGGACCAGTCGCCGACGCACGCGATGTTCTGGTTGCCGAAGCGGTCGAGCTGGCTCGCGCCCATCATCACGTGCCGCCGCCCGCCGGTCACCAGGGCCAGGTGCGCGCGGTACGGCAACCAGCCCTCCGGGGTGCCGTCCGGCCCGACGAGCATCGCCTCGCCGTCCGTGAGCAGCAGGTCGGGTGCGAAGGTGAGCCGGGCCAGCCGGGCGCCGAGGGCCGGGATCACGCCCATGGGGGAGGCGAGCACCTCCCCGGCGCCGCGCCAGGTCTCGGCGCAGGCGAGCACGCAGTACTCGGCGCGGGTGGGCGGGGGAGGCGGTGCGGCGGGGGTGCTCACGAGGTCCCTTCCTTCCGCCAGGCGCGGACGGCGCGCTGGTAGTCCTGTTCGCCGCCGCTCAGGAACCGCTCGGCGAACTCGGCGTACGGCGTGCCCGCGTAGAGCCTCTGGAAGGCCTCGTCGCGTCCGTGGTCCGGGGCGCAGGACGTGAAGTGCGCGCCGCCCGGTGCCTCGACGACGCCGGTCACGTACGACCGCTTCAGCAGCAGCGTCTGCGGGGCGGCGTCCGCGGTCAGCGCGGCGGTCTCCACGAGCCGCTCGCACGAGACGTACGCGGCGTCGGCCGCCTCGCAGAACAGGTCGTCGAAGTACGGGTCGGGGCCCAGATACTGCCCGTTGCCCAGGCGGTCCGCGCGGTTCATGTGCACCAGCGCGGCGTCCAGGCGCAGGGCCGGCATGGCGACGAACTCCTCCCGGACGCCCGTCCTGGCGTCGGCGTACGGCGAGGTGACCGTCCGCAGGGCCGGGTTGACCCGCATCACGTCGGAGCCCAGGCCGGCCCGCACCGGCAGGAAGGGCAACCGGTTGGCCGCCGCGTGCAGCCCCCACATGAACATCGCCTCGTCGATCTCCGTCAGCTCGAACTCCGCCCGCTGCCGTGCCGCGCGGTAGTGCGGTTCGAGCGGGATCGAGTCGAGGGTGACGAAGGGGGTGACGAGCCTGCGGACGCGACCCGCGGCGGCGAGCAGGCCGACGTCCGGGCCGCCGCACGAGACGACGGTGAGATCGGTGATCCGGGACCGGAGCAGTGCTCTCACCAGCGCCATCGGCTTGCGGCGCGAGCCCCAGCCGCCGATGCCGAGCGTCATCCCGCTCTCCAGCCGGCCGACGGCCTCCTCGGCCGACATCCTCTTGTCGCTCATCGGACCCCCTCCGCCCCGCCCACCGGCTCACCCGCCGAAGCCGGTGCGGGTTCACCCGCCGGAGCCGGCGCAGGCTCCCTGCCGAAGCGGTCACGGACCCGGCCCGCGACCCCGCTCAGGCCGGCCTCGAAGGTGAAGCCCTGCTCGAAGCGGTAGCTGCGGCGCACGTCCACGGGGTCGATGCCGTTGATGGCGGCCTTGGCGAGCCGGACCAGACCGCCGTCCTTGGCGGCGATCTCGCGGGCCAGCTCCAGGGCCCGTGCGGGCAGTTCGCCACGCGGTACGACCCGCCAGACCGAGCCGTGCGCGTGCAGCTCGGCGGCGGTCGCCGTGCGCGAGGTGTAGTACAGGACGCGCATCAGGTGGGGCGGCACCAGCCGGGCGAGATGCGTGGCGGCGCCGAGCGCGCCCCGCTCCAGCTCGGGCAGCCCGAACGTGGCGTCCTGGCTCGCGACGATCGCGTCCGCGTTCCCCACCAGCCCGATGCCGCCGCCCAGACAGAAGCCCTGCACCGCGGCGACGACCGGCACCTCGCACTCGTACACCGCGCCGAAGGCCTCGAAGCAGCCCCTGTTCGCCCCGATCAGCGCGTCGTGCCCCTCCGTGTCCCGCTGTATCTCCTTGAGGTCGACCCCGGCGTTGAACCCGCGCCCCGTCGCCTCGAGCACGACGCAGCGCACGGCCGGGTCGCGGCCCGCGGAGCGGACGGCGTCGGCCAGCTCGAACCAGCCCCGCACCGGCAGCGCGTTCACCGGCGGGTAGTCGACCGTGACGACGGAAATCCCGGATTCCGGGGACGAGGTGGAGACACCCATGGGCGCATCAGCTACCTTTCCACCAAACGTTTGTTAGGTGCACCGTCGAAGCTAGCAGCGAACGCATCCGAGCGGGAGGCCCTGTGGACGACGCGGATCTCGGCGGCAGGACCGTCGTCGTCACCGGCGGCACCCGCGGCGTGGGCGCCGGGATCGCGCGGGCCTTCGCCGCGGCGGGCGCCGATGTCGTCGTCTGCGCCCGCAGGCCGCCGCCACGCCCGCTCCAGGGCGTCGGCTTCACCTCCGTCGACCTGCGGGACCCGGACGCCGTCCGTGACTTCTTCGACGGCCTGGCCCGCGTCGACGTCCTGGTCAACAACGCGGGCGGCACCCCGTACCGGCCGCTCGCGGACTCGGAGGCCGAGCGGCACGCGCGTGTGATCGAGCTCAACCTCACCGCGCCGCTGACCGCCTCGCTCGCCGCACGCCGGCAACTCCGGCGCGCCAAGGGGGCGATCGTGATGATCGGCAGCGTGAGCGGCACCCGGCCCTCGCCCGGCACGGCGGCCTACGGCGCGGCCAAGGCGGGACTGGAGAGCCTCGCCCGCTCGATGGCCGTCGAGTGGGCGCCCGACATCCGGGTCAACACCCTCGTCGTCGGCATGGTCCGCACTGAGCGGTCCCACCTGCACTACGGCGACGAGGACGCCCTTGCAGCCGTCGCCCGGACCGTCCCGCTCGGACGCCTCGCCGAACCCGCCGACGTGGGCCGGGCCGCCGTCTTCCTCGCCTCCGACGCCGCCGCGTACGTCAGCGGGGCGAGCCTGCTCGTGCACGGCGGCGGGGAAAGGCCCCGCTTCCTCGACGCAGCGACCGCCGGCAAGGAGGACTGAGATGAGCGCACCCCTGCTGTGCGAGGGGCGGGTCGTGGTGGTCACCGGCGCGGGCCGCGGACTCGGCCGGGCGCACGCCCTCGCGTTCGCCGCCGAGGGCGCCCGGGTCGTCGTCAACGATCTCGGGGTCGGCCTCGACGGCACCCCGGACCCGGACAGCCCGGCCGCGCGCGTGGCCGAGGAGATCCGGGCGGCGGGCGGCGCGGCCGTCGCCCACGGCGGCGACGTCGCGACCACCGAGGGAGCCGCCTCCCTCGTCCGCACCGCCCTCGACACCTACGGACGCCTCGACACCCTCGTCAACAACGCCGGATTCCTGCGCGACCGCATGCTGGTCAACCTCGGCGAGGACGACTGGGACGCCGTGCTGCGCGTCCACCTCCGGGGCCACTTCCTGCCCCTCAGGCACGCGGCGGCGCACTGGCGGGCGGAGGCGAAGGCGGGACGCCCGCCGCGGGCCCGCATCGTGAACACCAGCAGCGGCGCCGGCCTGTCGGGCTCGGTCGGGCAGGGGAACTACAGCGCCGCGAAGGCCGGGATCCTCGGGCTGACCCTGGTCGCCGCGGCCGAACTCGCGCGGTACGGCGTCCAGGTCAACGCGATCGCCCCCGCGGCCCGCACCCGCATGACCGAACAGGCCTTCGCCCAGGCCATGGCCCCGCCGGACACCCCCGGCGCCTTCGACGCGATGGCGCCCGCGAACGTGTCGCCGCTCGTCGTGTGGCTCGGCTCCGACGCGTGCGCCGGCGTCACCGGCCGGGTCTTCGAGGCCGAGGGCGGGCGCATCACGGTGATGGAGGGCTGGCGTCCCGGCCCCACCGCCGACAAGGGCGCGCGGTGGACTCCCGCGCAGGCCGGGGAGACCGCCCGGGAACTCCTGGCCGAGGCGGCGGCCCCGGCACCGGTCCACGGGTCGGGGGAGCGGACGCCGTGACGGGGGCGGCGTACGGCACACCGATGGCGGCCGGGCGCACCGGGCTCAGGTGTCGCACTCCAGCACCGTCCGGCACAGGGCGCAGCGGGCCCGCACCCGGCCGCGGACGGGGACCCGGATGCGCTGGTGGCAGGTGGGGCACGGGAACGACACCCGCAGCGGCCCGTCGCCGTCCGGCGTGAACGTGTAGGACGCGCCGGGCTGCGGGTCCGGCGGCAGCCGGTGGTCCCGGGCGTGGCGGCGGTCCTTCGCGTAGCGGCGGCGGCCCGCCCACCCGGCCGCGGTCAGCGGCGGCTGCTGCTCGTCGTGGCGGGCCCGCGCCATGCCCTTCGTGTACGCCGTGTACGCCTGCGGGCTGGTGAACCACACCGACGGGTCCTCGCCGAAGACCAGGGCCCGCTTGGCGAGCACGTAGCCGAACTCCTCCGGCGTCAGATAACCGAGCTTCTGCGAGGAGGACGCGTCCTCGCGGAAGGCGTCGAGCAGGAGCCAGCCCGCGCCGAGGTACGCCGCCGCGGTGTCCGTGAGGATCTCGTTGTCCCGGGTGCCGGGGAAGGCGAGGTCGAGGCGGTGCAGGTAGACGTGCATCACCTCGTGGGCGAGGGCGGCCCCGATGTCGCGCCGGTGGGTGCGGAAGCGGTCGTTGAGCTCGACGAAGTACTCGGGCCCAGCGGTGAGTTCGACGTTCGCCGCATGGGTCATCTCGCGGAAGCCGACGACCATCCTGGCGTCCGGCAGCCGGTAGTGCCGCACCATCTCGCGGGCCACGCGCTGGGCACCCAGATGCAGGTCGTCGGTGTCGCAGAACGCCACGTCGGCCGGGGGCACGCTGCTCGCGAACGTCTGGACGGTGTCGTAGGACAGCCGTCTCCAGAGCGCCGTGATCGCCGCCCGCACGGTGTCCAGGTGCGGGAAGCCGTGCTCGACCGGTCCGCCGTTCGCCACGTCCGCACCCCCTGAAGACGCCGGAACAGGCCCCTGGGGAGACCTGGACTCCTCTCTCCACCTTACGGGGACGGCCGCCGCGTCGGCGCGGCCGTTTCCGTGGGCGCGGCCGTTCGAGCGGACGTCGCCGGTCCGCGGCACGCCCGAAGGCCGGGTGGGCGCGGCTGAGGCTCACGGAGGCCCGAGTGCGGGACGGCCGCATTCCGGGCGGGCGTCCTCGAGGCGGACGTCCGCGGCCCGTCGTGGCCGGAAAGGGCGCCTTGTGGGGCGGGTGCGGCCGTCTCGATAATCCAACCGCGAGTTGGCGGGGTCATGCCATAAGACCCGGCTTCCTCGCGCAACCCCCCACGAAAGGAAGCACGTTGAAGTCTCTCCGGAAGTTCACCGGGCTCAGACGGCTCCTCGCGGCCGGCGCCGTGACCCTCGCCGCCGTCTCCCTCCAGCCCCTGTCCGCCCAGGCCGCGCCCCAGCCCGTCGTCGGCGGGACCCGGGCCGCGCAGGGCGAGTTCCCGTTCATGGTCCGCCTCTCCATGGGCTGCGGCGGCGCCCTGTACGCCAAGGACGTCGTCCTGACCGCCGCCCACTGCGTCAACGGCTCCGGCAGCAACACCTCCATCACCGCCACCGCCGGCGTCGTCGACCTGCAGAGCAGCGGCGCGACCAAGGTCAGGTCCACCAAGGTGCTCCAGGCCCCCGGCTACAACGGCAAGGGCAAGGACTGGGCCCTCATCAAGCTCGCCCGGCCCATCGAGCTGCCCACCCTGAAGATCGCCACCACCACCGCGTACAACAACGGCACCTTCACCGTCGCCGGATGGGGAGCCGCGCGCGAGGGCGGCTCCCAGCAGCGGTACCTGCTCAAGGCCGCCGTCCCCTTCGTCGACGACGCCACCTGTCGTCAGGCGTACGGCAGCGACCTCGTGCCCGGCGACGAGATCTGCGCGGGCTTCCCGCAGGGCGGCGTCGACACCTGCCAGGGCGACTCGGGCGGACCCATGTTCCGCAAGGACGACACCGGCGCCTACCTCCAGGTCGGGATCGTCAGCTGGGGCGAGGGCTGCGCGCGGGCCGGGTACCCCGGCGTCTACAGCGAGGTGTCGACCTTCGCGGCCGACATAGCGCGGGCGGCGGCCGGACTGTAACCACCGTCGCCACACCGCTCGGGCCCCGTCCGGGCCCGAGCGGCACCCCGAGCGGCACCCCGAGCGGCACCCCGGGCGTCCGCGCCGCCGCCAGGACCCGGGCCACGCCCCCCGCCCGGTCGCCGACGCCACCCCTCTCCCGGCGTCACCCCGTCCCGGCGCCCGCCCGCGACTCCGCCGCACCGGACCGCGACTCCGCCTCGGCCGGGGCGCGCAGCACCGGCGACGGCACCGCCGCCACCGCACCGGCCGCCTCCGGGAGATCCGGGGCCTGCGCACCGGCGCCCTCGCACTCCAGCACCCACACCTCGTTGGCCCCCTCCCGCAGCACCGGCCCGGGCACGTACAGCGCCCGCTGCGGTCCGACGGACCAGTACCGGCCCAGGCAGAAGCCGTTGACCCAGGCGAACCCCCGCGTCCAGCCCGGGAGTTCGAGGAACGCGTCACCCGCGCCGCGCACCGTCACGGTGCCGCGGTACAGCCCCGGGGCGCCGCTCGCGGGCACCGGCGTGAAGGGGACGGAGCCCACGTCGTCCAGCGCGTCGAGCCGCAGCCCGCGCGCCCGCACCCCGTGCAGGTACTGCCGCTCGTGCAGCAGCCCGCCGGTGACGCCCTTCGGCTCGCCCGTACGCGGCCCGTAGTTGACCCGCCCCAGGGACTCCACCCACACCTCCACGCGCGCCGGCCCCGCGACCGGCTCCCGGAGCTGCTCGTCGCCCTCCGACAGCACCCCCGCCCGCACACCGTCGACATTCACCACGGCGAGGTCCCGCAGGCCGCGCAGGGTCAGCGGACGGGGCTGCCGGGGCCCGGGAACGCTCACCTCGTACTTCACCAGCCCCCGGTCCACGTCCAGTTCCTCGAACGTCGGCGGCATCGCGTACTCGCCCTCCGGACCGCCCACCGCGTCCAGCACGGTGTCCAGGGACGCCCACCCCTCCAGCGCGGCCACCGCGGACGCCCCCAGCTCCGGCGGGGCCGGCGGCACCTCCGGCGGCGGCCCGTCCGCGTACGCGGCGAGCACCTCACGGAAACGCCAGAACTTCTCGGTGGGGCGCCCCAGTTCGTCGACCGGCGCGTCGTAGTCGTACGACGTCACGTCCGGCTCCAGCGGCCCCTCGTGCAGCTCGCCCCCACCCCGGTTGGCGCCCGCCCAGCCCCCGAAACTCGTACCGCCGTGCGCCATGTACAGGTTGACCGACGCCCCGCACTCCAGGATCTCCCGCAGCGCCGACGCCGCCTCCCCGGGATCGCGTACGACGTGCTCGGCGCCCCAGTGGTCGAACCAGCCGCACCAGAACTCCATGCACATCAGCGGGCCCCGCGGACGGTACCCGCGCAGCTCCGCGAACGCCTCACGCGCCCGCGAACCGAAGTTCACCGTCGCCAGGACCCCCGGGACACCGCCGCCCGTCAGCATGTGGTCCTCGGGACCGTCCGAGGTGAACAGCGGCACACACACGCCCTCGGCCCGCAGCAGGTCCGCCAGCCACCGCAGATACACGGCGTCGGAACCGTAACTGCCGTACTCGTTCTCGACCTGCACCATCAGCACCGGCCCACCCCGGTCGACCTGCCTCGCCACCACCTCCGGCAGCAACCGCCGGAACCAGCGCCCCACCGGCGCCAGGAAACGCTCGTCGCGGCTGCGCAGCGCGACACCGGAACCCGTCAGCCAGTGCGGCAGCCCCCCGTTCTCCCACTCCGCGCAGATGTACGGCCCCGGACGCACGATCGCCCACAACCCGGCCTCCCGCACCGCGTCCAGGAACCGGCCCAGCCGGCCCACGTCGGCGAAGCGCCCCGGGGACGGCTCGTGGAGATTCCACGGCACGTACGTCTCCACGCAGTTGAGGCCCATCGCCTTCAGCATCCCCAGCCGGTGCCCCCACTGCGCCTCGTGCACCCGGAAGTAGTGCAGCGCCCCGGACAGCAGCCGCACCGGCCGCCCGTCCAGCAGAAAATCCTCGTCCCCCACCGTGAACTCGCTCATGCCCACCACCCTCACCCCCTGGCGGGAGCCACGTCCATGGACAAAGATCAGCGCGGGTTGGACCAATCGAAGACCCCCGGAACAGCCCCCGAGCGAGCCCACGACAGCCCCGGAACCCGGACGAAAAGGCAGGAGGCGGCGGATGTACCGGACCTGGATGCGGTACCTCACCCCCGGCCCCGCCCACCACCGGCTCGGCCTCGTCTGCCTCGGCGTCGGACTCCAGCACGGGCGACTGCCCACCGTCGGACCCCGCACCCTCGACCACCACGTCGCCGTCCTGATCACCGCCGGGAGCGGCTGGTTCCAGGACACCCACGGACACCGGCACACCGTCACCGCACCGGCCCTGCTCTGGCTCACCCCCGGCGTCCCCCACCACTACGGCCCCGACCCCGCCTGGGACGAGTGCTTCGTCGACTTCACCGGCCCCGCCACCGCCACCTACACCGAACTCGGCTACATCGAACCCGGCCGGCCCGTCGTCCCCCTCGCCGACGCCGGCGCCGCCCGCGCCACCGTCACCCGCATCGCCCGCGCCGCCCGCCGCGACAACCCCCTGCTGGACGTGGAGACCGGCGCCGCCGTCCACGAACTCCTCGTCGCCCTGCGCCGCGCCCGCGCCGACCTCACCCCCGACGGCGACGAAGTCCTCCAGGCCCTCGCCCGCGACGCCTTCCAGCCCCTCACCGTCGCCGAACACGCGGCCCGCCACGGCATGACCCCCGCCGAACTGCGCACCGCAGTCCGCCGCGCCGCCGGCTCCAGCCCCAAGGACTACCTCCTCGGCATCCGCCTCGGCCACGCCAAGGAACTCCTCGCCGCCACCGACCTGCCCGTCGCCGCCGTCGCCCGCCGCGTCGGCTACGACGACCCCGCCTACTTCTCCCGCCTGTTCACCCGCCGCGTCGGCACGGCACCCGTCCGCTTCCGCGAACAACAGGCCCGCACCGCCCCCGGCGAATGGAGCGACCGGATGCCGGACCCCGACGATCCGCCGATCATCGAAGGACCCCACGCCCCTTAGGGTGGACCCCCATGACCCACGGCAACACCAACGAAGCCAACGAAGCGAACACCTTGGCCGGACACGACGCCGTCGACCCCGCCGTGCGCGCCGAACTCGGCCGGCTCCGCGACAGCATCGACAACATCGACGCCGCCGTCGTCCACATGCTCGCCGAACGCTTCAAATGCACCCAGCAGGTCGGACACCTCAAGGCCCGGCACCAGCTGCCGCCCGCCGACCCCGCCCGCGAGTCCCGCCAGATCGCCCGGCTGCGCCAGCTCGCCGAGAACGCGAAACTCGACCCCGCCTTCGCGGAAAAGCTCCTCAACTTCATCATCGCCGAGGTCATCCGCCACCACGAGCACATCGCCGACCACTCCGGAACCGGCCCGTCCGGCCCGGCGCGGTGACCGCGCGCCCGCGCGCGCACGGTCCGGGGGAGTGACAGCGCGCCCGCGCGCGGGCATCCTGCCCTGAGCACTCCTCGTCAGGCCACGGGCACATGCCGTGAACGCCGCTTCGGTCTAAGCTGGTCGGCCAAGTGCGAGGGACGTCGGGCCGAGGGGGCGCCGGGCATGCCGTCGGATGCCAAGATTCTCATCGTCGACGACCATGAGGACACGCTGTACGCGCTGGAGAGCGCGCTCGCTCCGCTGGGCTACCGGCTGACGCGCGCCACCAGCGGCGACGAAGCACTCAAGGAGGTCCTGCGGGGCCAGGTGGGACTGCTCCTGCTCGACGTGCGCATGCCCGGCGTCAGCGGCCTCGACGTCGTGCGCTACATGCGCCGCCTGGAACAGACCCAGCACATCCCGATCATCCTCCTCACCGGCTTCGGCCCCGACTCCGAACTCACCTCCACCGCCTTCGGACTCGGCGTCGCCGACCTCGTCATGAAACCCGTCGACCCCTGGACCCTGCGCACCAAGGTCCGCTACCTGTACGACGCCCACCAGCGCTCCCAGGCCCTCGAACACGAACTCCGCGACCTGCGCGCCCAAGCCGCCGCGCGAATCACCCGCACCCCCGCCCTCACCCACCCCGACAACCGCGTCCCCGTCCAGCGCGAGGCCGCCCGCACCCCCCGCCGCGGACACGACCTGACCTGACCGGACGGCCCACCCGACCGCACCACCCCGGGACAAACGCCGTGTACCGATCCGGCGCTGTGCCATCCCCAGGCCATCGGGCAGCATGTCCCCCATGTCCGTACTGACGCGCGACGAAGCGCAGACCCGTGCCGAGCTCCTCGACGTCCACCGCTACACGATCGCCCTCGACGTGACCGGCGGAGACGAGACCTTCGGCTCCCACACCGCCATCCACTTCACGGCCCGCGCGGACGCGGACACCTTCGTCGAGCTCAAGCCCGCCGACCTGCGCTCCGCCACCCTCGACGGACAGCCCCTCGACCCCGCCACCCTCACCGGGCACCGGCTCCCCCTCACCGGCCTCACCGCCGGCGAGCACGAACTGCGCATCGACGCCACCATGCGCTACTCCCGCACCGGCGAAGGCATGCACCGCTTCACCGACCCCACCGACGGCGAGACCTACCTCTACACCCAGCTGTTCATGGACGACGTCCAGCGCGTCTTCCCCGCCTTCGACCAGCCCGACCTGAAAGCCGTCTTCGAACTCACCGTCCACGCCCCCGACGGCTGGACCGTCCTCGCCAACGGCATCACCGAACACCTCGGCGACGGCCACTGGAAAGCCGCACCCACCCCCCGGATCTCCACCTACCTCGTCGCCGTCGCCGCTGGCCCCTGGCACTCCGTACGCACCGAACACCAGGGCCTGCCCTTCGGCATCCACTGCCGCCGCTCCCTCGCCCCCCACCTCGACACCGACGCCGACGAGATCCTCGACGTCACCCGCGCCTGCTTCGACCGCTACCACGAGAAGTTCGAGGAGCCCTACCCCTTCGACTCCTACGACCAGGCGTTCGTCCCCGAGTTCAACGCCGGCGCCATGGAGAACCCCGGACTCGTCACCTTCCGCGACGAGTTCATCTACCGCTCCGCGGTCACCGACACCGAGCGGCAGACTCGCGCCATGGTCATCGCCCACGAGATGGCGCACATGTGGTTCGGCGACCTCGTCACCCTCCGCTGGTGGGACGACATCTGGCTGAACGAGTCCTTCGCCGAGTACATGGGCTACCAGACCCTCACCGAAGCCACCCGCTTCACCGACACCTGGACCGACTTCGGCGTCGCCCGCAAGTCCTGGGGCTACGACGCCGACCAGCGCCCCTCCACCCACCCCGTCGCCCCCGACCCCGACGCCGTCCCCGACACCGCCTCCGCGATGCTCAACTTCGACGGCATCTCCTACGCCAAGGGCGCCTCCGCCCTGCGCCAACTCGTCGCCTGGCTCGGCGAGAAGGACTTCCTCACCGGCATCAACACCCACTTCGCCCGCCACAAGTTCGGCAACGCCACCCTCGCCGACTTCATCGAATCCCTCGCCGACGCCACCGACCGCGACGTCCACGCCTGGGCCGCGGCCTGGCTGCGCACCACCGGCATCGACACCCTCACCCCCACCGTCACCGCCGGCGACGACGGCACCTGCACCCTCACCGTCGACCACGCCGGCAGCCGCCCCCACCGCATCGCCGTCGGCCTCTACGACCCCGACCTCACCGACGACGGCCGCCTCACCCTGCGCCGACGCCTCGAACTCGACGTCCCCCAGAGCACCCCCGCCCCCATCGGCAAACGGCCCGCCCTGCTCCTCCTCAACGACGGCGACCTCTCCTACGCCAAGGTCCGCTTCGACCCCGAATCGTTCGCCGCCGTCCGCCACTCCCTGTCCGCCCTGCCCGCACCCCTCACCCGCGCCGTCGTGTGGAACTCCCTGCGCGACTCCGTACGCGACGGCGAACTGCCCCCCGCCGCCTACCTGGAGGCCGCCCGCGCCCACCTCCCGCGCGAGACGGACCTCGCCGTCGTCCAGGGCGTCCTGTCCTTCGCCACCGTCCAGGTCGCCGACCGCTACCTGCCCCCCGAGGACCGCCCCGCCGCCCTCGCCACCCTCACCGACCTCTGCCGCGACCTCATCCGCCGCACCGAGGACGGCCGCGACCCCGGCCTCCGGCTGACCGCCGTACGCCACTACATCGACGTCGCCGCCCACCCCGACACCATCAGCGCCTGGTTCTCCGAGGGCACCGTCCCCGGCGGGCCCGAACTCGACCCCGAACTGCGCTGGCGCATCCTCGGCCGGCTCGCCGTCCTCGGCGCGATCGACGACGCCGTCATCGAGGCCGAACTCGTCCAGGACCCCAGCGCCACCGGCCGCGAAGGCGCCGCCCGCTGCCACGCCGCCCTGCCCGACCCGCAGGCCAAGAGCAGGGCCTGGGACGAGATGTTCGCCTCCGACGACCTCTCCAACTACCTGTTCACCGCCACCGCGCAGGGCTTCTGGCAGCCCGAGCAGAGCGACCTGCTCCGCCCCTACGTCGAGCGCTACTGGCAGGACGCCATCGCCGTCGCCGCCCGCCGCGGCCCCGCCATCGCCGAGGCCGCCGGACGCTGGGCCTTCCCCGTCCACGCCGTCTCCGCCGACACCCTCCGCCTCGGCGAGCGGTGCCTGAGCGACGGCGACCCCATCCCGGCCCTCCGCCGCAAGCTCGCCGACCAGCTCGACGACCTCGCCCGGGCCCTGCGGGTCAGGGAGGCGTAACACCGCGACGGCCCCGGCCGTACGACCCCGAAGGGCGCCCGGAACCCACCGGGCGCCCTTTCCCGTACGCCCCACCGGACGCCGGCCGAGCCTCCCGGGCCGCCGAGCCTCCCGGGCCGGCCGCGACAGATCGTCAACCGACACCTCCACCGGACACCCGGCCCGCCTCGGGCCCACCCAGGTTGCCCGGGGGAGTGCCGGTGCCGTCCCGGCCGAGCCGGCGCGTGCTCCGGGCCGCCCGGTCCGGGGGAGTGTCCGAGGGGATCCTCTCGGGCTGTCCGGCGTGCCCCCGCCGGGCTCGCGTTCGTCCGAGGCCGGGCGGAGCCGCCCGCCTCGTCGGCACCCCGTAGCACCCCCGCGTCCCCCACACGTTCCCCGCACGCGGGAGTACCCCCTTTCGGGTCCCGGTCGTTGGGCTTTCCGGGCGCGCCGCACCCCGCGCGTCCAAGCTGGAACTCCCTGCCCTGCGCCCCTTCGGAGGACGCCCATGAGCTCGCCGCCCCTCGCCTCAGGTCCCGACGGCCCCGGCGCACTGCGGCCGCTGCTCGACACCGTCCTCGACGCCCTGCACGAAGGCGCCGCCACCCGCGGCGGCCCCCTGCCCGCAGGCGGCCCGCAGACCGTCGCCCGCCGCGTCCGGGACACCCTCGGCGACCCCCTGCCCCACGAAGGCTCCGACGACGCCCTGCACGTCCTCGTCCGCGCCCTCACCGAAGGCGCCGCCGACCCCGCCGACCCCCTGTGCGCCGCCCACCTCCACTGCCCGCCCCTCGCCGTCGCCGCCGCGGCCGACCTCGCCGCCTCCGTCCTCAACCCCTCCCTCGACTCCTGGGACCAGGCCCCCGCCGCGTCCGAGCTGGAGACACTCGTCACCGACGCCCTCGCCGCCGAGATCTACCCCCCGGACCCCCACCAGACGAACACCCGACCGAAGAAAGGTGCCGCCCTCGTCACCACCGGCGGCACCGAAGCCAACCAGCTCGCCCTCCTCCTCGCCCGAGAAACCCACGGCGGCATCCAACTCGTCTGCGGCGCCAACGCCCACCACTCCCTGCGCCGCGCCGCCTGGCTCCTCGGACTCCCCGAACCCGTCGTCGTCCCCGCCCCCGCCGGCACCATGGACCCCGCCGCCCTCGACGACGCCCTCACCGAACTGCCCGGCCCCCGCGGCTCCTTCCTCGTCGCCGCCACCGCCGGCACCACCGACGCCGGACTCATCGACCCACTGCCCGACATCGCCGACCGCTGCGCCGCCCACGGAGCCCGCCTCCACATCGACGCCGCATACGGCGGCGGCCTCCTCTTCAGCGACCGCCACCGCAAACTGCTCGACGGCCTCGCCCGCGCCCACACCGTCACCCTCGACCTGCACAAACTCGGCTGGCAACCCGTCGCCGCCGGCCTCCTCGCCGTACAGGACCCCGACGACCTCCACGTCCTCGGCCACTCGGCCGACTACCTCAACGCCGACGACGACACCCACGCCGGACTCCCCGACCTCCTCGGCCGGTCCCTGCGCACCAGCCGACGCCCCGACATCCTCAAGATCGCCGTCACCCTCAAAACCCTCGGCCGCACCGGACTCGGCGCCCTCGTCGACCGCGTCTGCGCCCACGCCCGCGAACTCGCCGCCCTCATCGAAGCCCACCCCCGCTTCGAGCTCTACGACCAGCCCACGATCAGCACCGTCCTCTTCCGGCCCACCGAAGCCACCGACGACACCGTCGCCGCCGTACGCCGCACCCTCCTCACCGAAGGCCACGCCGTCCTCGGCCGCGCCGCCCCCGACGGCCGCCTCTGGCTCAAGGCCACCCTGCTCAACCCGCACGCCCGGACCGGCGACCTGGCCGCGCTCCTGAAACTGGTGGAAGGACACACAGCCCGATGAGCCCGACGCCCATCCCCCCACGCCACGAACCCGAAGCACCCCGCGACCTGGTGGGCATCGGCATCGGCCCCTTCAACCTCTCCCTCGCCGCCCTCGCCCACCCCCTCACCGAACTCGACACCGTCTTCTACGAACAACGCCCCACCTTCGACTGGCACCCCGGCCTCCTCATCGACGGCACCACCCTCCAAGTCCCCTTCCTCGCCGACCTCGTCACCCTCGCCGACCCCGCCAGCCCCTGGACCTTCCTCAACTACCTCAAAGCCCGCGACCGCCTCTTCCCCTTCTACTTCGCCGAGCGCTTCCACATCCAGCGCGCCGAATACGACGGCTACTGCCGCTGGGTCAGCGACAGCCTCCCCGGACTCCACTTCGCCCACCAGGTCGACGCCGTCCGCTGGAACCCCGAACGCGCCCTCTTCGAAGTCGACTTCACCCAACTCGACGCCGACGGCGAAGCCGAAGCCCTCGGCCGCACCTACACCCGCAACATCGTCATCGGCGTCGGCACCGCCCCCCACATCCCCGACGCCCTCAAACCCCTCGTCGAAGCCCCCGGCGTGCCCGTCATCCACGCCGCGGACTACCTCGAACACCGCGACCGCTTCCTCACCGCCGACCACATCACCGTCATCGGCGCCGGCCAATCAGGCGCCGAAGTCTTCCTCGACCTCCTCAGAAACCGCCCCACCGGACAAGAGAAGATCCACTGGCTCGCCCGCACCGAAGCCTTCGCCCCCATGGAGTACTCCAAACTCGGCCTCGAACACTTCACCCCCGACTACACCCGCTACTTCCACGCCCTCACCGAACCCGTACGCGACCGGCTCCTCGCCGCCCAATGGCAACTCCACAAAGGCATCGACGCCGACACCATCGCCGCCATCCACGACGAGCTCTACCGCCGCACCCTCCACGGCGGCTGGCCCGACGCCGTCCTCACCCCCGCCGTCCACGTCCGCACCGCGGGACGCGTCGCCACCACCAAAGTCGAACTCCACCTCGAACACGTCCAGCAAGGCACCCGCTCCCGCCTCACCACCGACGCCGTCGTCCTCGCCACCGGCTACCGCGAACGCCCCCTCAGCCGCATCCTCGCCGGACTCGACCCCTACCTCCGCCGCGACAGCGCCGAACGCCCCCGCATCGACGACCGCTTCCGCCTCGTCCTCGACCCCTCCGTCACCGGCCAGGTCTACGTCCAGAACGCCGAACTCCACACCCACGGCGTCGGCGCCCCCGACCTCGGCCTCGCCGCCTGGCGCAGCGCCACCATCCTCAACTCCCTCACCGGCAAAGACCCCTACCCCCTCCCCGAACGCACCTCCTTCACCACCTTCGGACTCGAACCCAGCCCCCACGTCCCCCACGCCCGCCGCGCCCCCGTCCTCCTCACCCCCCTCGTCGACGAACGCTGACACCACCACCGGCGACCGACAGCGAAAAGCCCCGGACCGGGACGGCACCACCGTCCCGACCCGGGGCCCACACCCCGGCCGGCTCCTAGAACACCGGCACACCGTTCCGCGTCAGCCGCCAGTCCACCGACGCGAACTCCGCCGGGTCCAGACTGCCCTTCGCCGTCACCCACTCCGCGATCCGCGTACGGATCTCCGTCGACTCCGACCACAACTCCTGCGCCGACGCCACATGCGGGAACGCCCCGCCACCGTTCGCCCGGTAGTTGTTCACCGCGAACACGAACCGCTCACCGTCCGACAACGGCGCACCATTGAACGACAGGTTCTTGATCCGCGAACCCGGCGCCTCAGCGATGTCGATGTCGTACCGCAGCCCCGACACGTAGTCGTAGTTGTAGTCCGGCCGGTTGTTCGCGTTCGTCAGCTTCTCCGGATCCACCACCGCGTCCGCCGCCGTCCGCACGAAATACTCCGCCGAATACTCCAGGTACGCCCGCACCTGAGCACCCGTCAGCAACTTCGCCACCAGCGTGTT
Source organism: Streptomyces sp. NPDC005496 (assembly GCF_042872045.1). Lineage (NCBI taxonomy): Bacteria > Bacillati > Actinomycetota > Actinomycetes > Kitasatosporales > Streptomycetaceae > Streptomyces > Streptomyces sp. NPDC005496. Next base: position 296,460 of record NZ_JBIAJQ010000009.1, on the reverse strand, counting down.
GTCGTACACGTACAGACTCGACAGATCCCGGATCGTCACCTCGCCCGCCGGGATCTCCGACGTCCGCGAGAACGGCGACGCCTGCGCGATCACCGGCAACGACGCGTACTCCGTACCCGCCAGCGCCGCCCGGACCACGTCCTCCTGCACCCTCGTGATCAGGTCGATGATCGGCGCGTCCTTGTACCGCGCCTCCACCGTCGTCAGCGTCCGCGTCGCCGTCCCCACCACCTGGTTGACATACGTCACCACCGCGTCGTGCTCGGCCTTCAGCAACTTCGTGATCCGCGGATCATCCGCCACCGTCCTCGAATCACGCAGCGACGCCGCCACCGACTCGACCCGCCACCGGCCCTTCTCGAAGACCAACTCGAAGTCGAACAACGACAGACGCTCCGCATAACACAACGGCTCCGACAACACGACCGTCCGGCCCGTCGCCGCGTTCGTCACCTTCAGCTCCGGGATCTCCACATGCGCGTGCCCCACCAGGATCGCGTCGATCCCCGGCACCTGCTGCGCCACCAGAGCCGCCGAGTTCTCCACGTACGGCAGCTGATCACCGTACGACGACGTACCCGACGACCCACTGTGCGCCGACACCACCACCACGTCCGCACCCATCGACCGCAGCTTCGGCACCCACTTCGCCGCCTGCTCCTCCAACCCCGGGAACGTCAACCTGCCCTGCACATACGCCTTGTCCCAGATCGCGATACCCGGATTCGTCAACCCCAGCACCGCCACCCGCACCGGCGGCAGACCCGGCACATGGAACTTTTTCATGAAGTACGGCGGAAAAGCCGGCTTCAACGTCTTCGCGTCCAGCGCGTTCGCACCCAACAACGGGAAATCACACTGCGACTCGAACTTCCGCAGCGTCTCGATACCGTAATTGAACTCGTGGTTGCCCAGCGCCACCGCGTCATAGCCGATCGCGTTCATCGCCTGCGCCATCGGATGCACCGGGCCACCCTCGGCGGTGATCGGATCCACCTTCGCGTAGTAATACGTCAGCGGCGTGCCCTGAATCGTGTCACCCGCGTCCAACAGCAGCGTGTTACCACGGCCCTTCTCCTCGCGGACCTGCTCCACCAGCGTCGAGATCCGCGCCAGACCCATCGCGTTGCCCTTGGCGTCGGAGTACTCCGCGTCCTTGAAGTAGTCCCAGTTGAAGACATGCCCGTGCAGATCGGTCGTGCCCATCACCGTCAGCGCATACCGCTTCGGACGCTTCGCACCCCCCTCCACCGCCGCCGCCTGCGCGGCCGGAGCACCCACCGCACCCGTCAGCGCCACCCCGGCACCCGTCACAGCGGACCTCTTCAGAAACTTCCGGCGGTTCAACGGCATGACAGCGACTCCTCGGGGCGATGGTGAACGACGCGCGTAGATTCTGACCCACCCCTCACACCCCCGAACAGATCCCGCAGGTTTCGATCTGATGACCGGTACACACCACAACCCGGTACTCCGGTGACACAGTGGGACGTATGACCCCCACCCCCGACGCTCCCCACATCACCGTCCGCGGCGAAGCCCACCTCGAAACCGAACCCGAACTCGCCCGCATCGGCATCATCCTCACCGCCCGCGGAACCGACCGACGCGACACCCTCGCCGACCTCACCCGCCGCAACACCACCACCCTCGATCTCGTCAAAACCTACGGAGACGCCGTCGAACACCTCGAAACCGGCTCCCTCACCATCACCCCCGAACTCACCCGACACGGCCGCGGCGAACGCGTCCGCGCCCACCACGGCCAGCTCCACCTCACCGCCGAACTCAACGACTTCACCGCACTCGGCGAACTCACCACCCGCCTCGCCGACCTCGACCTCACCCGCATCGACGGCCCCTGGTGGACCCTCCGCCCCACCTCACCCGCCCACAAACAAGCCCGACAACAAGCCGTCCACGACGCCGTCCAACGCGCCCGCGAATACGCCGAAGCCCTCGGCACCACCCTCACCGCACTCCTCGACCTCACCGACACCGAACCCGAACCCGCCCACCCCCTCGGCCGCGCCATGCGCACCATGACCTACGGCGCCGAGAACACCGACGAACCCGCACCCCTCGACCTCGAACCGCAACGCCAACACCTGTACGCCCAGGTCACTGCCCGATTCACCATGACACCACCGAATATGTAATACCGCGGCGCTCATCAGAGCACCCCCGTGCACAATTCAACCCTTGTCAACAGCCCTTCACGCAAAGGTTGTTGGGCAGTCACGAACACCCAATTACCTACCCGCCGGTAAGCCCTAGGCTCAAACCATGCGCCGAGCAAAAATCGTCTGCACCCTGGGCCCCGCCACCGACTCGTACGACCAGATCAAAGCACTGGTCGAAGCCGGAATGGACGTCGCCCGATTCAACCTCAGCCACGGCACCCACGCCGAACACGAGGAGCGCTACCAACGCGTACGAAAGGCCTCCGACGAGACGGGCCGAAGCGTCGGAATCCTCGCCGACCTTCAAGGCCCGAAGATCCGCCTCGGCCGCTTCCGCGAAGGCCCCGTACTCCTTGAACGCGGCGACACCTTCACCATCACCGTCGAACCCGACACCGAAGGCGACCGCCACACCTGCGGCACCACCTACGACGGACTCGCCACCGACGTCACACCCGGCGAACGCATCCTCGTCGACGACGGCAAAGTCAGCCTCGAAGTCACCGCGGTCGACGGCCCCCGCGTCCACACCACCGTCGTCGAAGGCGGCATGGTCTCCGACCACAAAGGCCTCAACCTCCCCGGCGTGGCCGTCTCCGTCCCCGCCCTCTCCGACAAGGACGAAGCAGACCTCCGCTGGGCCCTCGGCACCGGCTTCGACGTCATCGCCCTCTCCTTCGTCCGCAGTGGCCGCGACATCGACGACGTCCACCGCATCATGGACGAGGAAGGCCGCCGCCTCCCCGTCATCGCCAAGGTCGAGAAACCCCAGGCCGTCGACAACATCGACGACATCGTTGCCGCCTTCGACGGCATCATGGTCGCCCGCGGCGACCTCGGCGTCGAAATGCCCCTCGAGCAAGTCCCCATCGTCCAGAAGCGCGCCATCAAACTCGCCAAGCGCAACGCCAAACCGGTCATCGTCGCCACCCAGATGCTCGACTCGATGATCGAGAACTCCCGCCCCACCCGCGCCGAGGCCTCCGACGTCGCCAACGCCGTCATCGACGGCACCGACGCCGTCATGCTCTCCGGCGAGACCAGCGTCGGCAAATACCCCGTCGAGACCGTCCGCACCATGGCCCGCATCGTCGAAGCCGCCGAAGAGGACATCCTCGCCAAGGGACTGCCGCCCCTCACCGAACGCAACAAGCCCCGCACCCAGGGCGGCTCCGTCGCCCGCGCCGCCGCCGACATCGGCGACTTCCTCGGCGCCAAGTTCCTCGTCGCCTTCACCCAGTCCGGCGACACCGTCCGCCGTCTCTCCCGCTACCGCTCCCCGATCCCCCTCCTGGCGTTCACCCCCGACCCCGCCACCCGGTCCCAGCTCAACCTCACCTGGGGCGTCGAGACCTTCCTCGGACCTCACGTCGACTCCACCGACGCCATGGTCGACCAGGTCGACGAGCAGCTCCTCAAGATCGGCCGCTGCCAGAGGGGCGACATGGTGGTCATCACCGCCGGCTCCCCGCCCGGCATCTCCGGCTCCACCAACCTGGTCCGCGTCCACCACATCGGCGAGGACGACACCCCCAAGTGACCGGCCCCGGGCCCCTCAGAAGGAGGGGCCCACCGCGCCGGACTCAGTACTTGGGCCCCACGTGCGCGTCCATCAGAGCCACGTCGGCCCTGCGGGCCACGGAGATGTTGAACGCGTTCCCGTGCCGGGTGCAGTGCGTCCACGCGACACCGAGCTTGTCAAGGGTGTCGGTGTACAGCCGGCGGATGTCGTCGGAGACGTTGGCGAAGAAGTACCGGGGATACTCGTACCGCTTGCGCTCACCGGCCACGAGGCGCGTCGTCCAGTTGGTGATCCGGCACCCGTCGGAGTGGATGAGCCCGCGGACGAACTCCCACGGATGAGCGTCCACGATCTCCTGCTGCCACCCCTCCAGCACGATCGCCCGCTCGTGCTTCTTGCCGGGGCCGTGCTGGGGGAAGAGGCAGGGCAGGTGCTTCGAATAGACCTTCACGTTGCGGCAACCGGTCCTGCGGACGCGGCAGACCGCGTTATCGGGGAAGACTGCGCGCATAGCTCGCTCGCAGTCGTCCATGAGTCCTGGCCACGACTCGGCGCAGGTAATCATGAGATTGGGTACGCGGTGCGCCGAGTAACGGCTGATGTGACCATCGCCCAAATACAGGCCGAGCAGGTAGCTGTAGGCCGCACCATCGAGGTCTCGCCCGTCGCACCGTGGGCACTTGGGATCGTGCGCCCCTGGACACTCGCCACGTTTCGCGCGGTCCATGTGCTTCCAATAGCCGATCGTCCCGAGCGGAATCTCGAATCGCCGCGCGACGTCGGCATTACGAGCTCCGCTCCGCAGGAGGATGAGCGCCTGCTGTCGTACCTCTGTGCTGTGGTAGTTCATATGAGCACCCTGAGTCACCGACCGTGACTGTGTGCACCAAAAAGCGGATGTTCACGAGAACGTGAACATCCGCTTGGTAGAAATCTGTGCCGGGTGCGGGAGTCGAACCCGCACGTCCTTTCGGACAGATGTGTTTGAGACATCAGCGTCTGCCATTCCGCCAACCCGGCTGGCCAACCCGAGAGGAGTGTACCGGTTCACCGCACGGAGCTGCAGCTAGGTACGCTCTTGGGAGCAGTACTTGCCTGCCCTGGAACAAGGAGCACCCCGTGACCGCCCCCGAGTCGCCCCAGCCCGTGGACGCGCCCGACGACGACAAGTCGCACGTACCTCCGCTGACGACCCGTGTCGTCATCGCCGAGGACGAGGCGCTGATCCGTCTCGACCTCAAGGAGATGCTGGAGGAGGAGGGCTACACCGTCGTCGGAGAGGCGGGTGACGGTGAGCAGGCCGTCGAGCTGGCCCGGGAGCACAAGCCGGATCTGGTGATCCTCGATGTGAAGATGCCGAAGCTGGACGGGATCTCGGCGGCGGAGAAGATCGCCGAGGAGAGCATCGCGCCGGTGCTGATGCTGACGGCGTTCTCGCAGCGTGATCTGGTGGAGCGGGCGCGTGACGCGGGTGCGATGGCGTATCTGGTGAAGCCGTTCAGCAAGAGTGACGTGGTGCCGGCGATCGAGATGGCGGTGTCGCGGTTCACGGAGCTGAAGGAGCTGGAGAAGGAGGTCGCGGACCTCAGCCAGCGGCTGGAGACGCGGAAGCTGGTGGACCGGGCGAAGTCGGTGCTGCAGACGGAGTACGGGCTGTCGGAGCCGGCGGCGTTCCGGTGGATCCAGAAGACGTCGATGGACCGGCGGATGTCGATGCAGCAGGTGGCGGAGGCGGTCATCCAGGACGCCGAGGAGAAGAAGGCGTCGAAGGGTTAGTCCCGGCGCGTTCGGTACGGCGAGAGGCCCGCGACCCCGGTGGGGGTGCGGGCCTCTTCGTGTGTCCGGGTGCGGTGGGTCAGTCCTCGCCGAGGTAGGCCTTGCGGACGGACTCGTCGTGGAGGAGGTCCTGTCCGCTGCCGGAGAGGACGATGTTGCCGATTTCCATGACGTGTCCCTGGTCGGCGAGGGAGAGCGCCGCCTGGGCGTTCTGTTCGACGAGCAGGATGGTGGTGCCCTGGGCCTTGAGCTCGGTGATGGTCGCCATGATCTTCTGCATCATGATCGGCGAGAGGCCCATGGAGGGTTCGTCGAGCATGAGCAGCTTGGGCTGGGACATGAGGGCCCGGCCCATGGCGAGCATCTGCTGTTCACCGCCGGAGAGGGTGCCGGCGGCCTGCTTGCGGCGTTCCCCGAGGATGGGGAAGAGGTCGTAGGCGCGCTGGATGTCCTTTTCGATGCCTGCTTTGTCGGTGCGCAGGAAGGCGCCGAGTTGCAGGTTCTCGGTGATGGTGAGCCGGGGGAAGATGTGGCGTCCCTCGGGGGAGTGCGCGAGTCCGAGGGCGACGATCTTGTGGGCGGGAACGCCGTTGACGATCTTGCCGTCGAAGCGGATGACTCCGGAGGTCGGCTTGAGGAGCCCGGAGAGGGTGCGCAGGGTGGTGGTCTTGCCGGCGCCGTTGGTGCCGATGAGGGTGACGATCTGGCCGGCTTCGACGGAGAAGGAGATGCCCTTGACGGCTTCGATCTTGCCGTAGGCGACCTTGAGGTCTTCGACCTCGAGCAGTGCGGTCACTGGGCGCTTCCTTCCTTGCTGGTGGTGCTCTGCGCTCCGTGGGCCTCGGCGGCTTCGACTTCGGCGAGTTCGTCGGCGCCGGGGGCGCCTTCGAAGGGGGTGCCGAGGTAGGCCGCGACGACGCGTTCGTCGCCCTGGACCACGTCGGAGGTTCCTTCGACGAGTTTTTCGCCTTGGACGAGGCAGGCGACGCGGTCGCACAGGTTGAAGATGAAGCGCATGTCGTGCTCGATGACGAGGACGGCGATGCCCTTGTCCCGGATGGCGAAGACGAGTTCTTCGGTGGCCCGGGTCTCTTGGGGGTTCATGCCGGCGGTGGGCTCGTCGAGGAGGAGGAGTCCGGGGTCGCTGGCGAGGGCGCGGGCGATTTCGAGCTTGCGCTGTTCGCCGTAGGGGAGGTTGCGGGAGAGGTGGTCGGCCTTGTGGGCGAGGCCGATGAACTCCAGCAGTTCCATGGCGCGTTCGCGGCTGGCGGCTTCTGCCTTGCGGAAGCCGGGGCCGCGCAGGAGGGCGGACCAGAGCCCTTCCTTGGTGCGGGTGTGGCGGCCGACGAGCACGTTCTCCAGGACGGTCATGTTGGCGAAGAGCCGGATGTTCTGGAAGGTGCGGGCGATGCCGGCGCTGGTGACGAGGTGGGGCTTGGGGGGCAGGACGGTGCCCTTGTAGGCGACTTTGCCCTCGGTGGGGACGTAGAGGCCGGTGAGGCAGTTGAAGAAGGTGGTCTTGCCGGCGCCGTTGGGTCCGATGAGGCCGACGATCTCGCCGCTGTTGACGGTGAGGTCGACGCCGCGGACGGCGGTGAGGCCGCCGAAGCGCATGGTGACGCCGGTGGCTTCGAGGACGGGGCTGGTGGCCGTGGTGGTGGTCATGTGGGTCACGCCCCTGCCTTGGTGACGCCGACGGTGGTGTCGGGCAGGCTCTGTTCGGGGATGTCGAGTTGGCCGGTGTCGTGGAATTCGAGCTGCCGGCGGCGGTTGGCGATGATGCCTTCGGGGCGGAATCGCATGAGGATGACGAGGGCGATGCCGAAGGCGAAGAGCTGGTACTCCTTGAGGAAGCCGAGCTTCTCGGGGAGCAGGTAGAGCAGGGTGGCGCCGAGGATGGGTCCGTTGACGGTGCCCATGCCGCCGAGGACGACGGCGGCGAGGAGGAACGCCGAGTTCGGGGGGACGGATCCGGCGAACTGGTAGGGGGCGGGGTTGACGCTGTAGCCGACGTGGGCGCTGACGGTGCCGGCGAGGCCGGCGAGGCTGGCGCCGAGGGCGAAGGCGATGAGCTTGACGCGGAAGCCGTTGATGCCCATGGCGGTGGCGGCGGTCTCGTCTTCGCGGATGGCGATCCAGGAGCGGCCGATGCGGCTGTCGGCGGCGCGGTTGAAGACGACGACGACGATGCCGGTGATGACGAGCATCAGCAGGAAGTAGTTGGCGAAGCGGCCGAGGGTGATTCCGCCGATGGCGTGGGTGGCACCGAAGTTGAACCCGAAGATGTCGAGGTCGGGGATCATGGAGATGCCGTTGGGGCCGTTGGTGAGGTTGGGTCCGGAGGATCCGTCGAGGTTGTTGACGCCGATGCGGAAGATCTCTCCGAAGCCGAGGGTGACGATGGCGAGGTAGTCGCCGCGCAGTCGCAGGGTGGGGGCGCCGATGAGGACGCCGAAGACGAGCGACGCGGCCATTCCGGTGAGCATGGCGGCCCAGAAGGGGAACTGGACGCCGGAGAAGCGGGAGAACTCGCTGCCGGAGACGAGGGCTGCGGCGTAGGCGCCGACGCCGAGGAAGGCGACGTATCCGAGGTCGAGGAGTCCGGTGAGGCCGACGACGATGTTGAGGCCGAGGGCGACGGTGGCGACGACGAGGATGTTGACGCCGAGGTTGGCGTTGTGTTCGTCGCTTTCGACGAAGGGGAAGATCGCCGCGGCGAGGAAGGCCATGGAGGTGGCGAATCCCTTGTGGCGGGCGTTGAGTTCGGCGAAGCGGTCGAAGAGTCCGGCGGTGAGGAGTGCCCAGGCGCCGAGGACGACGAGGAACAGGTAGCCGATGAACGTTTCGCTGGCTTCGGGGTCGACGCCGATGCCGTAGGTGAAGACGATGAGGGCCACGGCGGTGGCGGCGGTGATGACGAGGCGTTCGCCCCAGGCGGGGAGCGGGGTGGCCGTGGGGAGGTGGTCGGGCTTGGTGACGTAGTCCTTGAAGGTGTCGCCCGGCTTGGGGAGGGCGAGGGTGCCGAGGACGGCGATCAGCGAGCCGATGGCGGCGATGTAGGCGCCGGGGTCGAGGGCGACGAGGCCCTTGAGGTCGACGGCGATCGCGATGGCGCTGAACCAGGCGACGGCGAACGCGGAGGCCGCGGCGAGGACGACGGGCTGGGTGGCGCCGGTGGGGTTGAGCCAGCGCAGGCCGCGGATGTCCCAGAGGGTGAGGGCGTAGACGACGGTCAGGAGGCCTGCGACGAGTGCGAGGACCTGGAGTCCGGCGGGGGAGCCGTAGTAGGTGAGGTCCCCGGGGAATTCGTCGGTGTAGGTCCAGGACATGAACGTGCTGGCGATGGTGGCGAGGGCGCCGACGAGGACGAGGGCGCGGGCCACGGTCGGGGGGAGCGCGATGAGGCCGCGGGCGGGGTCCGTCCGGGGGGTGGCCGCCGGGGTCTTCTCGGTGGTTGCCATGGTGCTCACGCCCTGTCCGCGACGCGTTCGCCGACTAGGCCTTGTGGCCTGAACAGCAGTACGAGGATGAGGAGTACGAAGGCCCAGACGGAGGACCAGCCGCCGCCGCCGAGCTGCTGCATGCCGGGGATGCCGTCGATGTAGGAGGTGGCCATGGTCTCGGCGAGGCCGAGGACGAGGCCGCCGATCATGGCGCCGTAGATGTTCCCGATGCCGCCGAGGACGGCCGCGGTGAAGGCCTTGAGGCCCATCTGGAAGCCCATGTCGTACTTGATCTGTCCGTAGCGCAGGCCGTAGGAGACGGCGGCTACGGCGGCGAAGAAGCCGCCGATGGCGAACGCGATCACGATGATGCGGTTGGTGTCGATGCCCATGAGCTGGGCGGTGTCCGGGTCCTGTGCGGTGGCCTGCATGGCGCGGCCGGTGCGGGAGAGGCGGACGAAGAGGGCGAGGGCGGCCATGCAGAGGGGGGCGGCGATGATGACGAAGGCCGCGCCGCTCTGGATGCGGATGTCGCCGATGTGCCAGGGACCGAAGTCGAGCTGGGGGAAGGTGCGGTCGGTCTTGGCGTCGGGGTACCAGTTGAAGACGGCCTGCTGGAGGGCGAGGGAGAGGCCGATGGCGGTGATGAGGGGTGCGAGGCGTGGTGCGCCGCGCAGTGGTCGGTAGGCGAAGCGTTCGGCTCCGACGGCGATGAGGACGGAGACGAGTCCGCCGCCTATGAGCATCGCCGGCAGGGCTATCCACATGGATGTGCCGTTGGGCAGGACGTACAGGTAGACCGAGAGTGCGCCGAAGCCTCCGGTCATGAAGATCTCGCCGTGGGCGAAGTTGATGAGCTGGACGATGCCGTACACCATCGTGTAACCGATGGCGATCAGCCCGTACATCGAGCCGAGGAACAGCCCGTTGGCCAGCTGCTGCGGCAGGGTGTTCACCGCATGGCCTCCATGTGGGTGGGGAGAGTTGAGCAGGGCGTATGAAACGGGCCGCGCGGTGACGTGTGGTCAGTGGCCGCGCGGCCCTGTGGTGGTGCTGAGGGCCTGTCGTCCGGATCAGGCCGGTGTCGCGGGTGCCGGGACGAACCGTCGGTCGCGGCTGGACTGATCCGGACTACAGGCCCTGGCGGCGGTGTGGATCAGCCGTTGAAGGTGCCGCTCTTGACGGCCTTCCACTTGCCGTCGACGACCTGGTAGACGGTGAGCTGCTTGTTGGTGGTGTCGCCGTACTCGTCGAAGGAGACGGGGCCGGCGATGCCGTCGAACTTGGTCTTCTGGACTTCCTCGACGACCTTGGCGCGGGCGTCGGAGGGGACCTTGCCGTCCTTCACGACGTTGCCGATCGCCTTGATGATGGCGGTGGCGGCGTCGTAGGAGTAGCCGCCGTAGGTGCCGTAGTCGCCCTTGAGGCCGGAAGCCTTGTACTTCTTGATGAAGTCGGCGGCGGAGGGCAGGGTGTCGACGGGCTGGCCGACGGAGGTGACGAGGTCGCCTTCGGAGGTCTTGCCGGCGGTCTCGATGTAGGTCGGGGTGAACATGCCGTCACCGCCGAAGAGCGGGACCTTGGCGCCGGCGTCCTTGAGCTGCTTGGTGAGCTTCTCGGACTCGTCGTACTGGCCGCCGTAGTAGACGAGGTCGGCCTTGGAGTTCTTGATCTTGGTGACGAGGGCCGAGAAGTCGGTGTCGCCGGTGTTGACGTGGTCCTCGCCGGCGACCTTGCCGCCGGCCTTGGTGAAGCCGGCCTTGAAGAGCTTGGCGAGGCCGGCGCCGTAGGTCTGCTTGTCGTCGACGACGAAGACCTTGCGCTTCTTCAGGGTGGTGTAGGCGTAGTCGGCCGCGAAGCCGCCCTGCAGGGCGTCGGTGGTGGCGGTGCGGAAGTACGTCTTGAAGGGACGCGCCTTCTTCGTCTGCCAGTTCTTGCCCTGGGTGAGCTCGGGGGCGGTGTTCGAGGGGGAGATCTCGACCAGGTTGGCGGTGGCGAACACCTGCTGCATCTGGGTGGCGACGCCGGAGTTCAGCGGGCCGACGACGCCGAGGACCTTGTCGTTGCCGACGAGCTGGGTGGCGTTGGTCTGGCCCTGGGCGGGGATCGCCTTGTCGTCGAGGGCGACGACCTTGAATTTCACGCCGGGGACGAGGTTCTTCTTGTTGGCGTCGTCGACGGCGATCTGGACGCCGCCCTTGATGCCGAGGCCCGTGGCGGAGTTCTGGCCGGTCAGCGGCGCGTCGACGCCGATGATGACCTCGGTCTTCTTGCCGCTGTTGTCACCGCCCTTGTCGTCGTCGCGCGAACCGCAGGCGGTCAGCGTGAGTGCTCCCGTGGTGAGCACGGAGGTGAGTATGACCAAAGAACGGTGTCGCACGTTTAATCCTCTCCCTGGCGCAGCAGCTCTATTGAGCTGCCGTGTGTCTCGCCGGGCCGTACTGGGGTGGTACAGGTGCCGTGCTGCAGACGCGCCCGGCGGCGCGGTGACTGGCCGTGACTCTAAGCCCGTCTGTGGGCGGCGGCATCGCCGTGGGCTGGCTTGTGACTTTCTTGTTATGACGTGCTGGTGGGGGAACTTCTCGGACGGGGGCTCTCGGACGGTTTGGCGGAAAAGCTCCGGAGTCCACATTTTGAGAATCCGCACTTCCGGTTGCGCGTGGGCGTGGGCGGCGCCGGGCGGGGTGGCGGGCGGTCCGGAGGGGCCTTGGGAGGTGGTGGGAGCGCTGCCCGGGGAGGCCGGAACTGTGATGTTGTATTGCGTCCGTGTTACGCAGCGTTACGGCGGGCCGGGGCTGTTCGGGCTCGGGGAGCGGCCTGGGTGGGGGTCGGCGAGGTGGTGTGGCGGGTATTCCCGGGATGGGCGGTGTCCGTGGTGCGAGGTGCGCGGTTCCGGGTGGTGCCGTCCGGACTCGCCGCAGGGAACCGGGGGTCGGCCCTCCCGGGCGCCCTCGTCAACTCGGTTCCGGAGAAGCCTCGTTGATGCTGATCCAGGCGCTCGCGGCGTGGCCGGCGGCGCCGACTCGCCCTGGATGCGGGGGAGTCGGCGCCGGTGACGCCGCGGTGGGGCCCGGTGGCGCAGGCGCGGGCCGCCGCCGTGCCGGGCCGGTGTGCCGTTCGGCTACGGCAGTTTCACGAAGGGCGCGAGGAAGGCGCGGGCTCCGGGGGTGTCGAGGCGGTAGGCGACGTTGGTGGCGTAGCACGGTGTGTCGCCGGTGATGGTGGTGGCGGCGAGGACGCGCCGGCCGCCGAGCACGGCGAAGTTCGGGCCGCCCGAATCGCCGTAGCAGGCACCGCCGTTGCCCTGGGGGGCGGTCATCGCGAGGCGTACCCAGGCGTTGTTGAGGGCGTCGAAGGAGACGGGTGCCTTCATGCGGACGCCGCCGCCGGGGTGGGTCTGGCCGCCGGGGCCGTTGAGGGCTTCCTGGGTGCCGTATCCGGCGACGGTCCAGGAGGTGGTGTTCAGTCCCCGCGGGCCGAGGGCGCCGAGCTGTCCGGCGGTGGGGAGGGCGGCGGGGGTGAAGGTCCAGCGGGCCCGGAGCCGGTCGGCGGGCAGTTCGACGACGGAGATGTCGTGGGTGTCGGAGGCGGGGCCCGGGTACGCGGGGTGGGTGTGGGCGGTGCCTTCGACGGCGACGGCTTCGGCCTGGGCGGTGGGGTCGCCGGGGTGGGCCTTCGCGGCGGCGTCGAGTCCGGCCTGGACGTCCTGGTCGAGGGAGACGTAGAAGCGGACGTCGTCGGGCCAGTCGGTGGTGCAGTGCGCCGCGGTCAGGAAGGTGCCCGAGTCGATCATGGTGCCGGAGCAGACCCAGTCGACGCGGTCGGGGGTGGCGGGGTCGTCGTCGTTGTCCCAGGTGGCGACGAGGGCGCCGACTTCGGTGCGCTCGGGTGCGGGGGTCGCGTTGTAGGAGTTGATCGCGGAGGAGGGCAGCGCGGTGGCGAGGACGGCGGCGCAGGCGGCCGCGGTGACGGCACTGGCGCGGGCCATGGTGGTGGCGCGTACGGCGGTCAAGAGAACCCCTTTTTGGGCTGGGTGGGACGGGTGTTCTCCTGCGGGGGGTGATCAGCGCACAGTGAAGCGTGTGGGGCGGGTCGCGGCAAGGGTGCCGTCCCGCCCCGGTCGTCCTCGCGGGGTGCGCTGGGGTCAGCGGGCGGCGCGGACCTGCTCGGCGTCGCCGGGGCGGGCGTCGCGGAGCATGCAGGTGAGGCGGGCGGTGCAGACGCGCTTGCCGTCCTCGCCGGTGATGACGATCTCGTACGTCGCCGTGGAGCGGCCCTGGTGCACGGGGGTGGCCACGCCGGTGACGAGGCCGGAGCGGGCGCCGCGGTGGTGGGTGCAGTTGAGGTCGACGCCGACGGCGATCTTGGAGCTGCCGCCGTGGAGCATGGCGCCGACGGAGCCGAGGGTCTCGGCGAGGACGGCGGAGGCGCCGCCGTGGAGGAGGCCGTAGGGCTGGGTGTTGCCCTCGACGGGCATGGTGCCGACGACGCGGTCCGCGGAGGCTTCGAGGATCTGGACGCCCATGCGGGTGCCGAGGTGGCCCGCGGAGAAGAGCGCGGGCAGGTCGACACCGAGGGAGGCGTACTCGTCGACGACCTCTTGCGGGAACTTCACGCTGTGCTGCTCGCCCATCGGGCCGGGCTCCGTTCGTCGTGGATCACTTCGTCGTGGATCACTGTCGCTGAGCAAACGCTCAGTCGGTTGCCGATTGTTCCAGACGGACGACGACGGATTTGCTCGCCGGGGTGTTGCTGGTGTCGGCGGTCGCGTCGAGCGGGACGAGGACGTTGGTCTCGGGGTAGTACGCGGCGGCGCAGCCCCGGGCGGTCGGGTAGTGGACGACGCGGAAGCCGGGGGCGCGGCGTTCGACGCCGTCGCGCCACTCGCCGACGAGGTCGACGTAGGAGCCGTCGGCGACGCCGAGGGCGTGGGCGTCCTCGGGGTTGACGAGGACGACGCGGCGGCCGTTCCTGATGCCGCGGTAGCGGTCGTCGAGGCCGTAGATCGTGGTGTTGTACTGGTCGTGGGAGCGCAGGGTCTGCAGCAGGAGGCGGCCCTCGGGCAGCTCCGGGTGCTCGACGGGCGCCGCGGTGAAGTTGGCCTTGCCGGTGGCGGTGGGGAAGCGGCGTTCGTCGCGCGGGGCGTGGGGCAGGGCGAAGCCGGCGGGGTCGGCCACGCGCGCGTTGAAGTCGGTGAAGCCGGGGACCACGCGGGCGATGCGGTCGCGGATCGTCGCGTAGTCCTTCTCGAACTCCTCCCAGGGGGTCCGGCTGGCCTCGCCGAGGACGCGGCGGGCGAGGCGGCACACGATGGCCGGCTCGGACAGCAGGTGCCGGCTCGCGGGCTCCAGGTGGCCGCGCGAGGCGTGCACCATGCCCATGGAGTCCTCGACGGTCACGAACTGCTCGCCACCGCCTTGGAGGTCGCGCTCGGTGCGGCCGAGGGTGGGCAGGATCAGGGCGCGGACGCCGGTGACCACGTGGGAGCGGTTGAGCTTGGTCGACACGTGGACGGTGAGGCGGGCGCGGCGCATGGCCGCCTCGGTGACGTCGGTGTCGGGTGAGGCGGAGACGAAGTTGCCGCCCATCGCGAAGAACACCTTCGCCTCGCCGTCGCGCAGGGCGCGGATGGCCCGTACGACGTCGTAGCCGTGCTCGCGGGGCGGGGCGAAGCCGAACTCCTTCTCCAGCGCGTCGAGGAACGCCGGGGCGGGCCGTTCGAAGATGCCCATCGTGCGGTCGCCCTGCACGTTGGAGTGGCCGCGCACGGGGCAGACGCCCGCGCCGGGGCGGCCGATGTCGCCGCGCAGCAGCAGGAAGTTGACGACCTCGCGGATGGTGGGCACGGCGTGCTTGTGCTGGGTGAGGCCCATGGCCCAGCAGACGATGGTGCGCCGGGAGGCGAGGACCATCTCCAGTGCCGCGTCGATGTCCGCGCGCGTGAGGCCGGTCGCGGTGAGGGTGTCGTCCCAGTCGGCGGCGCGGGCGGCCTCGGCGAACTCCTCGTAGCCGTGGGTGTGTTCGCGGACGAAGTCCTCGTCGACGGCTCCCTCGGTCTCCAGGATCAGCTTGTTCAGGAGGCGGAAGAGTGCCTGGTCGCCGCCGAGGCGGATCTGGAGGAACAGGTCGGTGAGGGCGGCACCCTTGATCATGCCCTGGGGGGTCTGCGGGTTCTTGAACCTCTCCAGGCCGGCCTCGGGCAGCGGGTTGACCGTGATGATCTTCGCGCCGTTCGCCTTGGCCTTCTCCAGCGCGGACAGCATGCGGGGGTGGTTCGTGCCCGGGTTCTGGCCGGCGACGATGATCAGGTCGGCCCGGTACAGGTCGTCGAGCAGGACGCTGCCCTTGCCGACGCCGAGGGTCTCGGTCAGCGCCGAGCCGGACGACTCGTGGCACATGTTCGAGCAGTCCGGCAGGTTGTTCGTGCCGAGCTCGCGGGCGAACAGCTGGTAGAGGAACGCGGCCTCGTTGCTGGTGCGGCCCGAGGTGTAGAAGACGGCCTCGTCGGGGGAGTCGAGCGCGGTGATCTCCTCCGCGACGATGTCGAAGGCCCGCTCCCAGGACACCGGCTCGTAGCGGTCGGCGCCCTCCGGCAGGTACATGGGGTGGGTGAGGCGGCCCTGCTGGCCCAGCCAGTAGCCGCTGCGGCCGGCGAGGTCGGAGACCGGGTGCGCGGCGAAGAAGTCGGGGGTGACCCGGCGCAGCGTGGCCTCCTCGGCGACCGCCTTCGCGCCGTTCTCGCAGAACTCGGCGGTGTGCCGGTGCTCCGGTTCGGGCCAGGCGCAACCGGGGCAGTCGAAGCCGTCCTTCTGGTTGACCCGCAGGAGGGTGAGGGCGGTGCGGCGCACACCCATCTGCTGCTGGGCCATGCGCAGGGTGTGCCCGATGGCGGGCAGCCCGGCGGCCGCGTGCTTCGGCTCGGCGACCTGCGGCGCGTCCTGGACCGGATCGCCCTTGGGCGGCTTGCTGGCCATCGTCTCGACCCCTTCGCGTGCACGCGTGCGCTGTCTTCGTCCCCGCTCGTCCGGGGGCCCGGTGGCCGGGTCCTCGCACGGGTCCGATCCTCGCACGCGCCGCCCGCGGTGCCGGTGCCCGGGCCCGGACGGCTCTCGCTGTCAGTGGGGCGTGGCAGGATCGGGGGCGTGGCAGAAACAGCATCGAAGAAGACCGAGCAGACCTCCGGCACGGGCCGTCCGAGGCTGATGCTCATGGACGGGCACTCGCTGGCCTACCGCGCGTTCTTCGCGCTCCCCGCGGAGAACTTCACGACCGCGACGGGCCAGCCGACGAACGCGATCTACGGCTTCGCGTCGATGCTGGCGAACACGCTGCGCGACGAGGCGCCCACGCACTTCGCGGTGGCGTTCGACGTGTCCCGCAAGACGTGGCGGTCCGAGGAGTTCACCGAGTACAAGGCGAACCGCTCGAAGACCCCCGACGAGTTCAAGGGCCAGGTCGAGCTGATCGGCGAGCTGCTCGACGCGATGCACGCGGAGCGGTTCGCCGTGGAGGGCTTCGAGGCGGACGACGTGATCGCCACGCTCGCCACGCAGGCCGAGGCCGCCGGGTTCGACGTGCTGATCGTCACCGGCGACCGCGACTCCTTCCAGCTGGTCTCCGAGCACACCACCGTGCTCTACCCGACCAAGGGCGTCTCCGAGCTGACCCGCTTCACCCCGGAGAAGGTCTTCGAGAAGTACGGGCTGACGCCGGCGCAGTACCCCGACTTCGCGGCGCTGCGCGGCGACCCGTCCGACAACCTCCCGGGCATCCCGGGCGTCGGCGAGAAGACCGCCGCGAAGTGGATCAACCAGTTCGGTTCGTTCGCGGAGCTGGTCGAGCGTGTCGACGAGGTCAAGGGCAAGGCCGGGCAGAACCTCCGCGACCACCTGGAGTCGGTGAAGCTGAACCGCCGGCTCACCGAACTGGAGCGCAACGTCGAGCTGCCGCGCACCGTCACCGACCTGGAGCGCGCGCCGTACGACCGCAAGACCGTCGCGATGGTCCTGGACACCTTGGAGATCAGGAACCCCTCGCTGCGCGAGCGGCTGTTCGCCGTCGACCCGGGGGCGGCGGAGGAGGAGGCAGCCCAGCCGGCCGCGCCCGGCGTGGAGCTGGACGGCGCGGTGCTGGGCGCGGGCGAGCTCGCTCCGTGGCTCGCCGAGCACGGCGAGGCCCCCCTGGGCCTGGCCACCGTCGACGCGTGGGGGCTGGGCACCGGCTCGGTGGCCGAGGTCGCGCTCGCCGCGGCGGACGGCAAGGCCGCCTGGTTCGACCCCTCGCAGCTGGACGAGGCGGACGAGAACGCGTTCGCGGGCTGGCTCGCCGACGCCGCCCGGCCGAAGGTCCTGCACAACGCGAAGGGCGTGATGCGCGTCTTCGCCGAGCACGGCTGGACCGTCGAGGGCGTCACCATGGACATCGCGCTCGCCGCGTACCTGGTGAAGCCGGGCCGCCGCTCGTTCGCCCTGGACGCGCTGACGCTGGAGTACCTGAACCGCGAGCTGGCGCCCGCCGCCGCGGCCGACGGGCAGCTCGCCTTCGGCGCGGACGACCAGGCCGAGGCCGAGGCACTGATGGTGCAGGCCCGCGCGATCCTCGACCTGGGCGGGGCGTTCGGCGAGAAGCTGACGGAGGTCGGCGCGGCCGACCTGCTGCGCGACATGGAGCTGCCGACGTCCGCGCTGCTGGCCCGCATGGAGCGGCACGGCATCGCCGCCGACCGGGCGCACCTGGAGGCCATGGAGCAGATGTTCGCGGGCGCCGTGCAGCAGGCCGTGAAGGAGGCGCACGCCTCCGTGGGCCACGAGTTCAACCTCGGCTCGCCCAAGCAGCTCCAGGAGGTCCTCTTCGGCGAGCTGGGCCTGCCGAAGACGAAGAAGACCAAGACGGGCTACACGACGGACGCCGACGCGCTGGCCTGGCTGGCCGCGCAGACCGACCACGAACTGCCGGTGATCATGCTCCGGCACCGTGAGCAGGCCAAGCTGCGCGTGACCGTCGAGGGCCTGATCAAGACGATCGGCGCGGACGGCCGCATCCACACCACGTTCAACCAGACGGTGGCCGCGACCGGCCGCCTGTCCTCCACGGACCCGAACCTGCAGAACATCCCGGTCCGCACCGACGAGGGCCGCGCGATCCGCCGCGGCTTCGTGGTCGGCGAGGGCTTCGAGTCCCTCATGACCGCCGACTACAGCCAGATCGAGCTGCGGGTGATGGCGCACCTCTCCGAGGACGAGGGACTGCTCCAGGCGTTCACGTCCGGCGAGGACCTGCACACCACGGTCGCCTCCCAGGTGTTCTCCGTGGAGCGCTCCGCGGTCGACGCGGAGATGCGCCGCAAGATCAAGGCCATGTCGTACGGGCTCGCCTACGGGCTGTCGGCGTTCGGCCTCTCCCAGCAGCTGAACATCGACGCCGGCGAGGCGCGCGGCCTGATGGACACGTACTTCGAGCGCTTCGGCGGCGTACGCGACTATCTGCGCCGCGCGGTCGACGAGGCCCGCGCCATTGGCTACACGGCGACGCTCTTCGGACGCCGCCGCTACCTGCCCGACCTCAACAGCGACAACCGGCAGCGCCGCGAGGCCGCCGAGCGCATGGCGCTGAACGCGCCGATCCAGGGCACGGCCGCCGACATCGTCAAGATCGCGATGCTCAACGTGGACCGGGCGCTGCGCGAGGCGGGCCTCAAGTCCCGCATGCTGCTCCAGGTGCACGACGAAATCGTCCTGGAGATCGCGCCCGGCGAGCGCGCCCAGGCCGAGGAACTGGTCCGCCGCGAGATGGCGGGCGCGGTCCGGCTACGAGCACCGCTCGACGTGTCGGTCGGCTCCGGCGCGGACTGGGAGTCGGCGGCACATTAGGCCCGGAGCCCCGGGGGCACGTGCGTTCCGGGGGCGACGGGGGTCCGACGGGGGCCGAGTCACCGGGGCTCGCGGGGCGGCGTCACCCGGGTCGGGGAGGCGGGGGCGCCCGGCCCGGCGGCGCAGGGTCACCCGGGCCGGTGAGGCGGCGTTGCTCGGGCCCGGCGGCACGAGGGCACTCGGGTCGGGTAGTCAGGAGCGCTTCGGCCTGGTGGCGCGGAGTCACCCTGGCCAACGGGGCAGCGTCACCCCGCCGGGGAGGCAGCGGTGCCCGGCCCCTCGGCGCGATGTCACCGGGGTCTGGCGGTGCGGAGTCATCCGGGACGGGGAGGCAGCGGCGCTCGGCCCGGGGCGCAGGGTCACCCCTGTCGGCGGGGTGACGTGGGGCCTGCCTCGGTTGGGGTGGGTCACCCGCCCGGCCCTCGCGAGAGCGCCCTCGGGCTGCCGGGGCCGTAAGGATGCGGGCATGGGTATACGCATGCTCCCGCGTCGGACGGCGACAGCCGGCCCCCTTCTCTCGGCGGTCGCCCTCGGGGCGGGACTGCTCGCACCGGCCCCGGTCTTCGCGGCCGGGGCCAGCACCGCCCGGCTACGCACCCCTCGCCGAGAGACGTCCAGGCGCCGCCCGCTTCGTGATCGCGCCGCCCGCTCGCACCCGCGGCTGCGCGGGGCGGGGGAGAGGATCCGACGCCGTGCCCGGTCCCGAGGGACACGCGCCGGCCGCACGGACGCGATCTGCGTCGCGGCGGGCCACAGACGGGAGGACGAGGTGAGGACCCTCGTCGAGGTGCTGACCGGGACGGCGGTCGCCGAGCGGTGCCGGGCCCTGCGTCGCGACCTCCCCCGGCCATGGCGGGCCTCGCCGCGCGCCCCGCTCGCGAAACCGGGACGCCGCGCCGCACGCCACGCGTGGACCGGCCTGGGGCGCACCTACCTGGGCCGCGTCCTGGTCCGCGCCGCCACGGCGACCGCGGTCGTGGCCCGGGGAGACGCACGGCGCAGGCGCAGGTGCGTGCCGTAGGCCGGGGACGGGCGCCTAGCGCGGCGCAGAGCCCACCCGGCTGCCCGAGCCCGGGCGGAACCCGGAACCCGGCTAGACCCGGAACCCCCGGCCCGGACCCGGAACCCCGGGCGGAACCTGAAGCCCCCGGCGGAACCCGGAACCCCCAGGCCGGACTCAAAACCGCCGCCGGGCCCCCGTACCCCCTCCTCAGCGGGACGTCCGGGTCGGTTCCGTGGGGGATTCCGTGGGGCGGGGCGGGGCCGGGCGGCGCAGGCGGACTCCGGCGCCGTAGACGGCGAGCCCCAGCACCAGCCCCGCACCGGCGCCGAAGCACACCGTCGGGATCAGCTCCCAGAGCTCCGCGTCCGACCCCCAGTACGCCCACCACCGCGACGCACGCTGCACCGCCCCCACGAGGGCGCAGGCCGCGAGCACCACGACCGCCAGCCATCGGTCCGCCCGGGACAGCACCGGAACGCCCACCGGCTCGCCGGGGACACCCCGCCGCGACGCGACGACGACGAAGGCGAGGATCACGACGGCCGCCACCGCGGAACCGCCGTACTGCAGGTACCAGTACAGCGGGGACCCGGCGATCTCCCGGCCCAGGACGGGAAACACCCGCATCCCCCACCGGTCGAGGTGCGTGAACGCGTCCCACACGACGTGGGTCAGCGCGCCGAGCGCGGCGGAGACGTACCAGCGCAGCAACAGGGAGGGACGCGGACGCGCGCGCGGCGTCCCGCAGTGCAGCAGCGCCGCCGTGCGCACCTGCCGGGTCCGCGGCAGCAGCGCCACCAGCGGTTCGCGCAGGAACAGCCACAGGCCCACGAGGGCCCAGGCGATGAGCACGTCGACGGTGAAGACGCCGGTGAAGGAGTGCGTGACGTCGCCGAACTCCATCGCACCCGACAGGACACTCGCCGCGTAGTAGGTCATGTCGGGAGCGAACGAACCGGCGACGAGGACCGCGGGCACCAGCCTGCCGCGACCGGTCCCGTCACCGCGTACCGCGGGCAGCACGGCCGCCGCGTGGCTGAGAGTGAAAGGCAAGTCGTCCCCCTGCGCCTGGCGTTGGGCGCCCGTCGCGGCGCCCGGTGATCGCTGGCCCCAGTATGAGGGAACCATGAGAATGTCCCGCCAGACCGCCCGCGGGGTGCCTGTGAGCACCGGGTATATGGCCAACCGGTGAAAACCGGGCGTGAACGGGTCCCGGCGCGACGGAAGTTGTCGTAGGGTCACCTGCGTCACCGTGCTGGGGAGCACGGCAGGGAACGGGAAGAGCGCGCGAAGCGCGAGGGTCGGCCACGGGAGGGGTTCACTCAATGGCGGCGCATTTCGGCAGGCTGCGCAAGGGAGCGGCGACGACCGCCGTGGCGGCGGCCGCGGTGGCGGCACTGTCCGCCTCCCAGGCTCCGGGAGTGACCGCTGACGACCCCGGCAGACAGGCGACGGGCTCCGAGGCTTCGGCCGACGGCACCGGCGGCGGCACCGCGACCGGCAACTCGCCCTACTACAAGGACCTCCCGCCGCTCAACAGCCCCACCGCCAAGCCCTCCCCCGACACCGGGGGCGGCACGGGGACGGACTCGGAGTCGGGCATCCCCGCGACCGTCCTCGACGCCTACAAGAAGGCCGAGGCGTCCCTGCGGAAGTCCAAGCCGGGCTGCAACCTGCCCTGGCAACTCCTCGCCGCCATCGGCAAGGTCGAGTCCGGGCACGCCCGCGGCGGCCGCCTCGACGCGAGCGGCACCACGTACTCGCCGATCCTCGGCCCGGTCCTCAACGGCCAGGGCTTCGCGAACATCTCGGACACCGACAACGGCGCGTACGACGGCGACACCCGCCACGACCGCGCGGTCGGGCCGATGCAGTTCATCCCGTCCACGTGGGAGTGGGCGGGCCGCGACGGCAACGGCGACGGCGTCAGGAACCCGAACAACATCTACGACGCGGCCCTGGCCGCCGGCCACTACCTGTGCCGCTTCGACCACGACATGTCGGTCCAGTCGGAGATGAACGCCTCGATCCTCAGCTACAACAACTCCTCGGAGTACCTCCACACCGTCCTGTCGTGGCTGGACTCCTACCGCAAGGGCACGCACGAGGTCCCGGACGGCACGGGCCCGCTGCCCGAGCACCGCAGCGACGACCCCTCCCTCCCGGTGGTCCCGACGGCTCCGCTCACCCCGCACCCCGACCCGAAGCCGGACAAGCCCGGCACGGACCCGTCGTCGCCCGCGAAGCCGCCGACGACGCCCAGCAAGCCGCCGACCACCCCGGGCACCCCCAGCACCCCGCCCAGCACGCCCGCCACGCCCACCGACACGGTGGACCACCTGGAGGACGCGGGCACCGGCAAGCTCACCGCGACGGCCGGCGACACCTTCGCCAAGAGGATCAGCACGCGCGCCGAGACCAAGTCGGGCTTGGCGGTGGCGAAGGTCCGGGTGCGGTTCACCATCGTCGGCGACACGGACGCCACCTTCGCCGGCGGTGAGAGCGTCGCCACGGTCGTCACCGACGGCGCGGGCAAGGCCACCGCGCCGGCGCTCGTCGCGGGGGAGAAGACGGGCGACTTCACCGTCCGCACCGCCGTCGTGGGCCGCTCGGTGACCGGTGTCGACTACCGGGCGACCGTGACCGCCCGCCAGGCCGACGCCCTCGCCCGCACCGCGGACACCGCGCTGACCTGCGTGCCGGGCGGCGAGTTCGCGGACCAGGTCGAGGTGAAGGCCACGTACAAGGGCGCCGTCGCGAAGGGCGTCGAGGCCACCGCCACGCTCGTCACGTCCGCCGAGGACGCCACCGCCAACGACAAGGGCCCCTACTTCAAGGACGCGGACGGCAAGACCGTGCGCACCCTCGCCGGCCTCAAGACGGACGCGAACGGCCTCCTCAAGCTGCCGAAGCTGTACGCGGACGACACGGCCGGCACCTTCCTGCTCCGCGTCACCACCACGGGCGGCGCGACGCTGACCGTGGAGCTGAAGGTGGCCGCCGCGGCCTCCTGACGGCCGCCCGGCACACCTTCCCCGCACGGCTCGTACGGCGGCGCCCCTCCGGTCAGCTCCGGAGGGGCGCCGCCGTCTGTGCGCGACGTGTTCTCATCTCGCCCCGCCGTTGCTACGGTGCCCGACCTGACGAAGTATCAGTTCCCGTTCCCCGCAACGGTTCGGGACGCCCGTCGGCCGGGAGGTCCCGCATGCGTGCCCTGATCGCCGCCGCGACCGGACTGGCCGTCGCGCTCGCCCTGGTCCTCACGGTCACGGCCCTGGGCTCGCCGTCCGGCACGACCTCGCCGAAACCGCTGCTCACCACCGTCCCCGAGCACCCGTAGACGTCCCCGACGCACAGGGAGGGCCGCCGAGATGCGACGCAAGGCCAGCCTCGTCCTGCTCGCCCTCGCCGTGTTCTGCACGGCGCTGTCCCCCCTGCTGCGCTGGTACGCCTTCCCGCGGCTCGCCAAGATCCCCGCCGGCCAGTACCAGGACATGGTCCTGGAGGCGAGGAACGCGACCCTGCTCGACTACGGGACGATGAAGGCCGAGAAGGTCTCGCGGGTGACCGTCGTGCAGACCCTCAAGGGCAACGTGGAGGCGTCCGAGGCGATCGAGCGGACGGCGGGCCGCGATGTCGTCGTCTGGGACTCCCTGTCCTACGTGGAGGGCCCCGACGGCGAGATGGTCTCCAAGCTGCCCGAGCGGTACATCTTCGACGCGCACACCCAGGAACCCGTCCACGCGACCGGCGAGTCGGTCGACGGCGACCCCGTGCGCAGGGAGGGCATCGAGTTCAAGTGGCCCTTCCGGACGGAGCGGCGGGACTACGAGTACTTCGACGCGCAGACCCGCACCTCCGCCCCCATCCACTACAAGGGCACCCGGGACTTCCGGGGCGTCGAGGTCTACTACTTCGAGCAGACCGTGCCGTGGACCGAGGTCCCGTTCCCCGAGGTGATGCCGGTCAAGGGCATCACCGCCGAGTCCGTCGCGAAGACGGGCACCACCCGCTGGTACACCACCGTCCGCAGATTCTGGGTCGAGCCCGTCACCGGCGCCCCCGTCTACGGCGAGGAGATCCACCGCGAGGAACTGCGCGGCGGCAGCCTCCTGGGAGGACGCGACAAGGTCACCGCCTTCGCCGGGCACGTCAAGATGCGCGAGGACTACATCGAGTCGACGGTCTCCCTGGTCAAGTCCAACCGCACGGTGATCCTGCTCATGACCACGTACCTGCCCTGGGGCCTCCTGGTCCTCGGCGTGGGCCTGCTGTCGCTGTCCCTGTACCTGGAGGCCCGCGGCCGCGGGCCGGACGGCCAGGCCCCCGCCGACGACCGGCCGGAACCGGCCCCGGTCAACGCCTGAGCCGCGCGTTCGTGAAGCGGGTCGCCTCGGCGGCGGCCGGATCCTCCGGCCACGGATGCTTCGGGTACCGCCCGCGCAGCTCCGCCCGCACGGACCGGTACCCGTCCCGCCAGAACGACGCGAGATCCGCCGTGACCGCCGCCGGACGTCCGGCGGGCGAGAGCAGATGCACCAGCACGGGCACGCCCGCCACCGCCGGCGACTCCTGGAGTCCGAACATCTCCTGGAGCTTCACCGCCAGGACCGGCCGCTCCGGATCGCCGTAGTCGAGGCGGATCCTGGACCCGCTGGGCACCTCGATCCGCTCGGGCGCCAGCTCGTCCAGCCGCGCCGCCTGCCCCGAGGCCCACGGCAGCAGGCGCGTCAGGGCCTGCCCCGCGTCGATCCGCGCCAGATCGGCCCGCCGCCGCGCCCGGCCCAGCTCGGGCTCCAGCCACTCGTCCACGCGCGCGTGCAGCGCGTCGTCGGCGACATCGGGCCAGGGGTCGCCGAGATGCAGCCGCAGGAACGCCAGCCGCTGCCGCAGCGCCTCGGCGTCCCGCGTCCACCGCAGCAGCCCGAGCCCCTCCTCGCGCAGCCCGCGCACCAGCGCCTGACGTACGAGCGCGGGGTCGGCGTCCCTGATCGGCCGCACCGTCAGCTCCACCGCCCCGAGCCGCTCGACCCGCCGCGCCACCACGTCCCCGTCGGCCCAGCGGACCTCGTCGCCGTCGGCGTGCAGGGTGCCCGCCGCCCTCCGCGCCGTCCCCTCGTCGACGCCCGCCGCGAGCCGCACGCGCGCGTGGCCGGCGCCCACCGGCCGGTCGGCCACGGCGACGGCCAGCCAGGGCGCGCCGCGCAGCCCCGAACCGTCACCGACCTCGGCCCGCGTCCCGGACACCATCAGATACGAACCGCCCTGCGCCCGCGCGACCCGCTCGGGAAACGCGAGGGCGGCCACGAGACCGGCGACCCGGTCGTCCCCGAGGGACGCCCCGCGCTCCCCGGCGCCCTCTCGCCCGTCCCGGTGGTCGCCACGCGCGGCACCCCGTCCCGGGGCCGCCGGGGCCGGGCCCTCCTGTCCGGACCGGCCGGTTCCGGCGGAGCCTCGCTCCGGCGACCCGGGGCCCTCGGCCGCCCGGGTGCCGGAGGTGCCGCCGGCAGCCGCCCGCAGCCGCCAGGCCTCCGTGCGCCAGCGCGCCGCGTAGGCGTCGCCCCCGCGCCGGGCCGTCCGCCAGGCCGCGGCGAGATCGTCGCCGTACTCCCGCGGCGGCTCCTCGCTCAGCAGGGCGACCACCTCGGCGGCCCGCTCGACGCCCACCTCGGGCGCCGCGTCGAGCAGGGCGCGGGCCAGCCGCGGATGCAGCCCGAGCCGGGACATCCGCACCCCCCGCTCCGTCGCCCGCCCCGCCGGGTCCACCGCGCCGACGGCCTCCAGGACGCTCCGGGCCGCGGCCATCGCCCCGGCCGGCGGCGGGTCGAGCAGGGCCAGGCCCGACGCGTCCGGGTCGCCCCAGCAGGCCGCCTGGAGGGCGAACGCCGTCAGGTCGGCCACCTTGATCTCGGGGGCGGGGAAACGGGCCAGGCGCACGTCCTCGGCCTCCGTCCAGCACCGGTACACGACACCCGGCGCCTCACGTCCGGCACGCCCCGCCCGCTGCCGCCCCGCCGCCTGCGAGGCCCGTACGGTCGCCAGCGCGCTCAGCCCGCGCGCGTGGTCCACCCGCGGCTCCCGGGCGAGCCCGGAGTCGACGACCACGCGCACCCCGGGGACCGTCAGCGACGACTCGGCCACCGAGGTGGCGAGCACCACCCGGCGTCCCGCCCCCGGGGACAGCACCGCGTCCTGCACGGCCGCCGGCGCCCGCCCGTGCACCTGGAGCACCTCGACGCCGGCCACGTTCCCGAGCTGCCCGGCGACCCGCGCGATCTCGCCGACCCCGGGCAGGAAGCACAGGACGTCCCCTTCGTGCTCGGCCAGCGCCCGCCGCACCACCGACGCCACGTGCGTCAGCTGGGCCGGGTCCACGCGCATCCCGTGCGGCGGCCGCACCGGCCGGGCGGGCGGCGCCCACACCACGTCCACCGGGTACGAGACGCCCTGGGCCTCGACCACCGGCGCGTCGCCGAGCAGCCGGGCCCAGCCCGCCGCGTCGGTCGTGGCGGACGCGGCGACCAGCCGCAGCTCGGGGCGGAGCGCGGCCCGCACGTCCAGCAGGAAGGCGGCGACGGTGTCGGCGTCCAGATGCCGCTCGTGGCACTCGTCCAGCACCACCACGTCCACGCCGGCCAGCTCCTGGTCGCGCTGGAGGCGTTGCAGCAGCACACCGGTCGTCACGACCTCCACGCGCGTGTGCCGCCCGACCACCCGCTCGCCGCGCACGGTGTAACCGACGCTCTCGCCGGTCCTCTCCCCGAGCAGCCACGCCATCCGGCGCGCGGCGGCCCGGGCGGCGATCCGCCGGGGCTCGGCGACGACGACCCGGCGCGCGGGCCCGTCGCCGGTGAGACCGGCGAGGACCAGCGGCACGAGCGTGGTCTTGCCGGTCCCCGGCGGGGCGCACAGCACCGCCGTCCCGTGTCCCTCCAGGGCGGCGCGCAGCGCGGGCACGGCGGAACGGACGGGCAGCCGGTCGAGGGCGTCGGTACGGATCACGCCCCCAGTCTCGTACGGCCGCGGCATCGCCCTCCACGCGCGTGTGCGGGACGGCGGGAGGAGAGGGGGGACGTCAGTCGCGCTCGCACACGAAGATCGCGGTCCCCGGGATCAGGTTGCCGCGCAGCGGGGACCAGCCGCCCCACTCCTGGGTGTTCCACGAGGGCCACTCCGGCTCCACGAGGTCCAGCAGCCGGAAACCGCCCGCCACGACGTCGCGCACCCGGTCGCCGACCGTCCGGTGGTGCTCGACGTACACCGCGCGGCCCTCCTCGTCCTGTTCGACGTAGGGGGTGCGGTCGAAGTAGGAGGCGGCGACGGTCAGGCCCTCGGGCCCGGGCTCGTCGGGGAAGGCCCAGCGGATCGGGTGCGTCACCGAGAAGACGAAGCGGCCACCGGGACGCAGCACCCGGCGCACCTCGCGCAGCACCCGGACCGGGTCGGCGACGAAGGGCAGCGCGCCGTACGCCGAGCACGCCAGGTCGAAGGAGCCGTCCGCGAACGGCAGGGCGCCCGCGTCGGCCTCGACGAGCGGCACACCGCCCCCGATGCGCAGCGCGTGCTGGAGCTGGCGGTGGGAGAGGTCCAGGGCGACCGGACGGGCTCCCTGGGAGACCAGCCAGCGGGAGCACTGGGCGGCGCCGGCGCCGATCTCCAGGACGTCCTTGCCCTTCAGCTCCTCCGGCGGGCCGAGCAGCTCGGCCTCCACCTCGTCGAGCCCCTCGGGACCCCAGACGAAGCGGTCGTCGCCGAGGAAGGTGCCGTGCTCGACCTGGTAGTCGTCCGCGTTGCGGTCCCACCAGCCCCGGTTGGCCCGGGTGCTCTCCGTGCCGTCCGCGTCACGCCGGGTGGCCTCCGGCTCCGCGGCTTCGCCGAGTGCGTCGGTGGGCTGCTCGTGCTCTTGGATGATGGGCTCCCTCGTATTAGTCTGCGGGCTCGTCCGTCCAGGCGTTCCCGGTGTGTCACCGGAGAGGCGTGGAGGGGCCAGTACAGCCTCCAGGGACGGGACTTGTGCCGGGTATGCGGCGATCCGCCCCGGGTGTGCGCCTTCGCGCATTGACCCTGCCCGGCTGCCCCCGTATGCTACAAGTTGCGCTGCGGGCCTGCGCTCCTCAGACGTAGCAGGCTGCGCTCGCATCTGTTGTATGTCCCCTCGGTTTTCGAGGCGCCGACGGCAGTGCCCCTCACCGGGCACCACCGGATCTGGCGCTTCCTTGGCTGTCCGGCTTCTTCAGAGCGAAACGGGCTCCCGGCGTAAGCAGTACCTACGACTCACTGTCCGTACCGGAGCCCTTTCCCACATGACGAGCAGCACCGAGACCACCGCCACCACCCCGCAGGTTGCGGTCAACGACATCGGTAACGAGGAAGCCTTCCTCGCCGCGATCGACGAGACGATCAAGTACTTCAACGACGGCGACATCGTCGACGGCGTCATCGTGAAGGTCGACCGGGACGAGGTCCTGCTCGACATCGGTTACAAGACCGAAGGTGTCATCCCGAGCCGCGAGCTCTCGATCAAGCACGACGTCGACCCGAACGAGGTCGTCAAGGTCGGCGACGAGATCGAAGCCCTTGTTCTCCAGAAGGAGGACAAGGAAGGCCGCCTGATCCTCTCGAAGAAGCGCGCCCAGTACGAGCGCGCCTGGGGCACCATCGAGAAGATCAAGGAAGAGGACGGCATCGTCACCGGTACCGTCATCGAGGTCGTCAAGGGTGGTCTCATCCTCGACATCGGCCTCCGTGGCTTCCTGCCGGCCTCCCTCGTCGAGATGCGCCGTGTCCGCGACCTCCAGCCCTACGTGGGCAAGGAGCTCGAGGCGAAGATCATCGAGCTGGACAAGAACCGCAACAACGTGGTCCTGTCCCGCCGCGCCTGGCTCGAGCAGACCCAGTCCGAGGTGCGCCAGACGTTCCTCACGACCCTGCAGAAGGGTCAGGTCCGCTCCGGCGTCGTCTCCTCGATCGTCAACTTCGGTGCGTTCGTGGACCTCGGTGGCGTCGACGGTCTGGTTCACGTCTCCGAGCTCTCCTGGAAGCACATCGACCACCCCTCCGAGGTTGTCGAGGTCGGCCAGGAAGTCACCGTCGAGGTCCTCGACGTCGACATGGACCGCGAGCGTGTCTCCCTGTCGCTGAAGGCGACGCAGGAAGACCCGTGGCAGCAGTTCGCCCGCACGCACCAGATCGGGCAGGTCGTCCCCGGTAAGGTCACGAAGCTCGTTCCGTTCGGTGCGTTCGTGCGCGTCGACGAGGGCATCGAGGGCCTGGTCCACATCTCCGAGCTGGCCGAGCGCCACGTGGAGATCCCGGAGCAGGTCGTCCAGGTCAACGACGAGATCTTCGTCAAGGTCATCGACATCGACCTCGAGCGCCGCCGCATCAGCCTCTCGCTGAAGCAGGCCAACGAGTCCTTCGGTGCCGACCCGGCCTCGGTCGAGTTCGACCCGACGCTGTACGGCATGGCCGCGTCGTACGACGACCAGGGCAACTACATCTACCCCGAGGGCTTCGACCCCGAGACCAACGACTGGCTCGAGGGCTACGAGACCCAGCGCGAGGCGTGGGAGGGCCAGTACGCCGAGGCGCAGCAGCGCTTCGAGCAGCACCAGGCCCAGGTCATCAAGTCCCGCGAGGCGGACGCCCAGGCCGAGGCCGAGGGTGTCGCCACCCCGGGTGCGGCTCCGGCCGCCTCCGGTGGCGGCGGTTCGTACTCCTCGGAGTCGGACGACAACTCCGGCGCCCTGGCGTCGGACGAGGCGCTGGCCGCGCTGCGCGAGAAGCTGGCCGGCGGCCAGAGCTGATCGCTCACCGCTAGCACTGGCTGAGACTGCGGGCCCGCACCCTTCGGGGTGCGGGCCCGCGGTGCGTTCCCCCAAGAGGCCCCAGGCCGGGGCGAAAACCGGCGTTCCCGTGTCCCGCTCGGGGAATGCGCGTGCTCCGGACCACGTTGTCGAGGAGGAACACGAGGAGGAGCGGTCACAGTGCTTGATCCGCAGGGTTTGTACGCATGGGAGCCGAAGGGCCTGGCCGTCGTCGACATGGCGCTCGCCCAGGAGTCGGCCGGCCTTGTCATGCTCTACCACTTCGACGGATACATCGACGCGGGCGAGACCGGCGACCAGATCGTCGACCGGCTGCTCGACTCGCTGCCCCACCAGGTCGTGGCCCGTTTCGACCACGACCGGCTCGTGGACTACCGGGCGCGCCGCCCGCTGCTGACGTTCAAGCGCGATCGCTGGAGCGACTACGAGGAGCCCACGCTCGAGGTGCGGCTCGTCCAGGACGCCACCGGAGCGCCCTTCCTGCTGCTGTCCGGCCCCGAGCCGGACGTCGAGTGGGAGCGCTTCGCCGCCGCCGTCCGGCAGATCGTGGAGCGGCTCGGCGTCCGGCTGTCCGTGAACTTCCACGGCATCCCCATGGGCGTCCCGCACACGCGCCCCGTCGGCCTCACGCCGCACGGCAACCGCACCGACCTGGTGCCTGGGCACCGCAGCCCCTTCGAGGAGGCGCAGGTCCCCGGCAGCGCCGAGTCGCTGATCGAGTACCGGCTCATGGAGGCCGGGCACGACGTGCTGGGCGTCGCCGCGCACGTGCCCCACTACATAGCCCGTTCGCCGTACCCGGACGCCGCCCTGACGGTCCTGGAGGCCATCACCGCGGGCACCGGCCTGGTGCTGCCCGGCATCGCGCACGGCCTGCGCACCGAGGCGCACCGCACGCAGACGGAGATCGACCGGCAGATCCAGGAGGGTGACGAGGAGCTCGTCGCCCTCGTCCAGGGGCTGGAGCACCAGTACGACGCCGCCGCGGGCGCCGAGACGCGGGGCAACATGCTGGCGGAGCCCGTGGAGATCCCGTCCGCCGACGAGATCGGCCAGGAGTTCGAGAAGTTCCTCGCCGAGCGGGAGGGCGACGGCTGACCGGGGTCCCGCCCGGCGCCGACCGGACTAGGCCCTAAGCTTCCGCTCATGCTGAAGGTGGGCCTGACCGGCGGTATCGGAGCCGGCAAGAGCGAGGTGTCGCGGCTGCTCGTGGAGCACGGCGCCGTCCTGATCGACGCGGACCGGATCGCGCGCGAGGTCGTCGCGCCCGGCACCCCCGGGCTCGCGGCGGTCGTGGAGGCCTTCGGCGAGGAGGTGCTCGCGCCCGACGGCGGCCTAAACCGCCCCCGGCTCGGCTCGATCGTCTTCGCCGACCCGGACCGGCTCGCCGTACTGAACTCGATCGTGCACCCCCTGGTCGGGGCCCGCTCCCGGGAACTGGAGGCCGCCGCCGCGCCGGACGCCGTCGTGGTGCACGACGTGCCGCTGCTCACGGAGAACGGGCTGGCGCCGCTGTACGACCTCGTCATCGTCGTGGACGCCGCCCCCGGGACCCAGCTCGACCGGCTCGTCCGGCTGCGCGGCATGACCGAGGAGGACGCCCGCGCCCGGATGGCCGCCCAGGCCCGCCGCGAGCAGCGCCTGGAGATCGCGGACATCGTCATCGACAACGACGTGCCGCTGGACCGGCTGCGGGAACGGGTCGGGGAAGTATGGGCCGATCTCGTCCGCAGGGCCCGCACACCGCAGGAATAGCGGCCGCCGCCGGGGGCGTTGAACCCTTGCAGTGAGGGAAGGACTCAGCCGTGCCCGACATCAGCGGTTCCACCGGACGTAACCCGGAGACGCACGTCATCGACTTCCGCGCCGCCGAGCAGCTGCTCGACGCCCGCGACCCGCGGGGCGCGGTCAAGCTGCTCGACTCGGTCATCGCCGCGCACCCGGAGAACACGGCCGCCCGGCTGCTGCGCGCCCGTGCCTTCTTCGCCGCCGCGCAACTGCGGCCCGCCGAGCTGGAGTTCACCGTCGTCCTGGAGCGCGAGCCGGACAACGCGTTCGCGCACTTCGCGCTGGCCCGCACCTACGAGCGCCAGCGGCGCCCGGACCAGGCCAAGCGCCACTTCAGGCTCGCCGCCGCCCTCGACCCGAAGCCGCAGTACCTGGAAGCGGCCCGCTTCGACTCCTGAGCAGCTTCACGACCCGCCCGGTGATTCCGTCGCCGGGCGGGCACGCGTGTGCCCCGGTCCGTCCTACGGGTGCCGGTGCTCCGGCGGCCGGTAGGGCGGGATGTCGGGGCCCGGCTGGTAGTGCGGTCCCTGCCTGATGTGTCTGAGGACCATCACCAGGTCCACGGTGACGATCAGCCACAGCACGCCGCAGGCCGCCGCCCACCCGGGCCGCCCGACGAGCATGAACGCGGCCGTGCCGCCGGTCGCCCACACCAGGCCCCAGACGCTCAGCCAGAGGCGCAGCCGCAGCGCACTGCGTGCTGTCGTCGGCTCACTGCCCGTACGCATCGCCATCACCGCTCTCTGTGCAAAACGTACTCTTCGTCGCGCCCGTTCACCACGGGACGGCGGCCGGGGCCACGGGGTCCGCCGACGGCGGTACGACAGCCCCGGCGACGTCTGCCGGCACACCCGCCGGGCGGGAGCGGCCCGCGCTCCGGCGGTCGCCGCGCGGCCGTGCCGGAACGGCTCCGCGTCGGCGACCGCTCCCACGGGTTCGGCGCGGCCACCGCCACAAATGCCGGTCCACACCGATGAGTTCCGGCGGGACCGGGGGTCTACCTCTCGACAGCAGCCACCCCGCTTCACACAGGAGACCACCATGTCCGAGACCACCGCCTCCGTCGCCTCCGCCTCCTCCGTCACCCCCACGGCGGGCCGCACGGCACGCAGCCGCCGCGCCCAGATCTCGCTGACCGTGCTGCAGACCGTGCTCGGTCTCTTCTTCGCCCTGGCGAGCGCCCTGCCCAAGCTGATCGCGCACCCGTCGGCCGCCGAGGGCTTCGACAAGCTGGGCTGGGGCAGCACGGGGATGTACATCATCGGCGCGCTCGAACTCGCCGGAGGCATCGCGCTGTTGATCCCGCTGCTGTCCTCGGTGGCGGCCGTGTCCCTCAGCGCCCTGATGGTCGGCGCCTTCATCGTGAACGTCACCGCGATCCACGGGCCCTACCCGGCGACCCCGCTCATCCTGATGCTGCCGCTCGCGCTGATCGCCTGGGCGCGCAGGGGGAACAACGCCGAGCTGGTACGGGTGGTGCGGCGGCGCGTGTGATCCCACGGGACGCCGGGGCCTGCCTTCGGCCCGGCGGCACGACAGCGAGGGCTCCCCGGTCCACCGGGGAGCCCTCTTCGGCGTTCGCGGGCGGGAGGAGGCCCCGGCGTCCGGCCCGGCCGAGAGCGACGGCCGGTCGGTCGCGAGCCCCGCTCCGGTCACGGGGCCACGTACCGGGTGGGGCCGTGTACCGGGTCGGGCCGTGTACGGCGCCCGGCAGGGCGGCACAGGGGTGGGACCGGCACCGACGTCTCGTAGGGCTGGCCCCGGCGTTCAGTGGCCGTCGGTGTCGCCGTCCGGTCGGACGAGGCCGCGCAGGCGCTCCAGCTCGCGGCGGTCCCGCTTGGTCGGGCGGCCCGCGCCGCGGTCGCGGATGCCGGCCGGGGCGACGGCCTCGCGGGGCGGGGGCGGCGGGCTGTTGTCCACGTAGCACTCGGCGGCGACGGGCGGTCCCACCCGCTTGCGGACCACGCGCTTCACGACGACGACGCGTTCCCGGCCCGCGTGGCGCAGGCGCACCTCGTCGCCTACCCGGACCGCGTAGGCGGGCTTGACGCGTTCCCCGTTGACCCGGACATGGCCGCCGCGGCAGGCGGTGGCGCCCATGGAGCGGGTCTTCACGAGCCGTACGGACCAGATCCAGCTGTCGACCCGCACGCTCTCGCCGGTCCGCGGGCCGGCCGCCCGGGCGGCGGCAGCCGGGTCGGCGGTGCCGTGCGCGCCGTCCGTGCCCGTCTCGTCCTCGTCAGCACCCTCAGAAGCCATGCCTCGACCTTAGCCCCGGTGGCGAGCGGTCCTCACACCTTTTCCCGCCCGCCGGTCAGGGCCTTGATCCGCCGCACCGTGGCCTGGTCGTACGGTGGTGGGTATGGACAGCAGCCTGGCCGAACTGGACGCCCGCATCACCGGATGCCGGGCCTGTCCGCGCCTGGTCGAGTGGCGGGAGGAGGTGGCCCGCACCAAGCGCGCCGCCTTCGCCGACTGGACGTACTGGGGACGCCCCGTCCCCGGCTTCGGGCCGCCCGACGCCTCGCTGCTCGTCATCGGACTCGCCCCGGCCGCGCACGGCGGCAACCGGACGGGCCGCATGTTCACCGGCGACCGGTCGGGCGACGTCCTGTACGCGGCGCTGCACGACGTCGGTCTGGCGTCGCGGGGGACCGCGGTGAGCGCCGACGACGGGCTCACGCTGCACGGCGTACGGATCACGTCGCCGGTGCACTGCGCTCCGCCCGCCAACAAGCCGACGCCCGAGGAGCGGGACACCTGCCGCCCCTGGCTGCTGAGCGAGTTGCGGCTGCTGCGTCCCTCGCTGCGGGCGGTGGTGGTGCTCGGAGCGTTCGGCTGGCAGGCCGCGCTCCCCGCGTTCGCCGAGGCGGGGTGGCGGGTGCCGCGGCCCCGGCCCGCCTTCGGGCACGGCGCCCATGTCACCCTGGAGGGCGAGGAGAGCTCCCTGGACCTGTTCGGCTGCTTCCACGTCAGCCAGCGCAACACCTTCACGGGACGCCTGACCCCCCTCATGCTGCGGGACGTGCTGCGGGCGGCGGCGCGGAGCGCGGGACTGCCGACGCTCCCGGAACCCGACCAGGACCATGCGGCGGGAACGGGGCGCATCTGAGCGGCAGTTGGTCCCGCCGGTCCGGCCCGCACGGCAGGCTTCAGCCTCGGTAGCCTCGGGTCATGGCGCTCTATCCGGAGATCGAACCGTACGACCGGGGCATGCTCGACGTCGGCGACGGCAACCACGTGTACTGGGAGGTCTGCGGGAACCCCGAGGGGAAGCCCGCGGTCGTCCTGCACGGTGGACCCGGGTCCGGGTGCACCCCCGGCTTCCGCCGGTACTTCGACCCAGCCGCGTACCGGATCGTGCTGCTCGACCAGCGGGGCGCCGGCCGCTCGACCCCGCGGGCGAGCGCGTACGAGACGGACATGAGCGTCAACACCACCGCCCACCTGATCGCCGATCTGGAGCTGCTGCGACGGCGGTTGGGGATCGAGCGGTGGCTGGTGTGGGGTGTGTCGTGGGGATCGGCGCTGGGGCTGCGGTACGCGCAGACGCACCCGGGCGTGGTGTCCGAGCTGGTCCTGACCGGAATCGCCACCGGTTCCGATCCCGAAGTCGCCCTGCTGACACGGGGACTCGGCAAGATCTTCCCCGAGGCCTTCGCGCGGTTCCTCGCCGAACTGCCCGAGGACGCTCGGGACGGCGATCTCGCCGCCGCCTGCCACCGGCTGATCGAATCGCCCGACCCACGGGTGCGGGCGCGCGCCGCGCGGGCCTGGACCGACTGGGAGACGGCGATCGTGCCGGCGCCGCCGCGATCG
This sequence comes from Streptomyces sp. NPDC005496, assembly GCF_042872045.1. NCBI lineage: Bacteria > Bacillati > Actinomycetota > Actinomycetes > Kitasatosporales > Streptomycetaceae > Streptomyces > Streptomyces sp. NPDC005496. The sequence goes on along the minus strand of NZ_JBIAJQ010000009.1, from coordinate 261,230 downwards.
GTGCCGCGCTACGAGGACCCGGAGTTCCGCATGGGCTTCGCCCGCACGGTCACGCACTACTTCGGCAACGACCACTTCATGGGCGAGGGCAACGACGAGGGCGTCGTCCTGCGCGACGCCCCGCTGCTCAAGGGCATCCCCGGCACGCTCGTCCAGGGCAGCCTCGACTTTGGCAACCTCCTCGGCACGGCCTGGCGCCTCCACCGGGCCTGGCCGGACAGCGAGTTGACCCTCGTCGACGAGGCCGGACACGACGCGGGCGCGGCGGGCGTGGTCGACCTGCTGGTCGCGGCGACCGACAAGTACGCGCGGCGCTGACCCGCGGGCCGCCGGTGACGCCGCCGGTAGGGCGGTGCGGGCTGCCCGTTTCCCGCACGACCGCGGGAGTACCGCCGCGGGTGTGAGGCGTCCGCCGGTTCCGCCGTGGGACACCCGCCGTCGGAGTGAAATCGCGGCGATCCGACGGCGCACGGCACGGCGGGCGGGCGCCCTGTCAGCAGACTCCGGAGCCAGACGAGCCGCCGCCCTTGCCCGCACCGGCGGCGGAAACGGAGTCGGCCGTGCCCAGACCGCTGTTGAGCGCCCTTGCCTCCCTCGCCCTGGTGGGCCTCTGCTGCACCCGGGCCTCGGGCGCGGACGAGCCGTTCTGGGTGAACCCCGATTCCCACGCCGCCCGACAGGCCGCCGAGTACCGCGCCGCGGGCCGGAACGCCGACGCCGCGCTCGTGGACCGCATCGCGACCCGCGCCCAGGCCGAGTGGTTCAGCGGCTCCGACCCGGAGGCGCGGGTACGGGAGCGGACGACCGCGGCCGCCGCACGGGGGCGTGCCGCCGTGCTCGTGGCGTACTACGTGCCGAACCGCGACTGCGGCGCCTACTCCCACGGCGGCGCCCCCGGCCCGGCCGAATACCGCACCTGGGTCGACCAGTTCGCGGCCGGCGTCGGCGACCGGGACGCGTACGTGATCGTGGAGCCGGACGCCGTCGCCCAGGTCGTGGCCGGCTGCACCCGGGTCGCGGAGAGCGAGCGGTACGCGCTGCTCGCGTACGCCGTCGACCGGCTCCAGCGGCTGCCGCGCGCCCACGTGTATCTCGACGCGGGCAACTCGGGATGGATCCCCGAGGCCTGGCGGCTGGTCGACGCGCTCAGGGAGGCCGGGGCGACGCGCGCGGACGGCATCGCCCTCAACGTCTCCAACTTCCAGACCACCGAGGCCAGTACGACGTACGGGAAGGCCCTGTCGAAGGACCTCGGCGGCGTGCACTTCGTCATCGACACCAGCCGGAACGGCAACGGCCCCTACACCGGCGCGGACAACTGGTGCAATCCGCCCGGCCGGGCGCTGGGCACGCCCCCGACCGAGCGGACCGGCGACCCGCTGGCCGACGCGTACCTGTGGATCAAGCGGCCCGGCGAGTCGGACGGGCAGTGCCGCGGCGGTCCGGTGGCGGGCCAGTGGTGGCCGTCGTACGCGCTGGAGCTCGCCCGCAACTCCGCGGGCGGATCCGGCCCTTGGGGCGTCACTCGGACACGACGGCCGTCGCGGTGATCTCGACCAGCTGTCCGGCGTACCCGAGGCAGGCCACGCCGATCAGGGTCGAGGAGTGCGGGCCGGCGCTGAGGCCGGACGCCTCGACGACCTCCCACACGGCGGACAGGACGGCGGGCTCGCCGCTCACGACGTACACGTCCGTCGACACCACGTGGGCCATGTCGCTGCCGACGGCGCGCAGTTGCTCGTCCAGGTTGGCGAGCACCTGCTCGGCCTGCCGTACGGGATCGCCCGCGCCGACGAGATTCCCCTCGGCGTCGAGCGGCACGGAACCGGCGAGGAAGGCCAGCCTGGTGCCCGCCTCGACCACGGAGGCGTGCGCGTAGACGGGCGGAGGGAAGAGGGTGGGGACGGTGACACGCTGGATCATGGAGGCTCCGGGGGTGTGCGGGCGCGGGCGATCGACGACCTGCCGATGATGCGGGCCGGGCGGCGGCGGACGCAGCCGGTTTTCCCGCGGCCGGTGCCGGTGCCGGTGCCGAGAGGCCGCAGGGCCGGCGAGGTCGGAGGCGGTGAAAGGAGGGTGCCGGCGCGGGAAGGTGCAAGGGGGCCTGGGCGCATCCGCCGACCGGTGGGCGAGGATGGTCCGTGCCGTTTCCCGGCCGACGTGGGTCCGGGGCGGCACGGTGAAGGGGGTTCGGTGGAAGCGGAGTTGACGGCGTCGGCCGGTGCGTCGGCGCTCGTGCGACGGGGACGGGGTGCCTCGCGGTGAACGACGCGGACTTTCTCGATCATGTGGCCGACCGGCTCGCCGCGCTGTCCGGCGTCCGCGCGGTCGCCCTCGGCGGGTCCCGCGCGCAGGGCACCCACACGCCGGCAAGCGACTGGGACACGGCGGTCTACTACCGCGGGCACTTCGACCCGGCGGAACTGCGCGCCGTCGGCTGGGAGGGCGAGGTCTCCGAGATCGGCGGCTGGGGCGGCGGCGTCTTCAACGGCGGCGCCTGGCTGACCGTCGAGGGCCGCCGCGTCGACGTCCACTACCGCGACCTCGACGTCGTCGAGCACGAGCTGGCCGAGGCCGAGGAGGGCCGCTTCCGCGTGGAGCCCCTCCTCTTCCACCTCGCCGGCATCCCCAGCTACCTGGTCGTCGCCGAACTGGCCGTCAACCGTGTCCTGCGCGGAAGCCTGCCCCGCCCCGCGGCATACCCGGAGAGGCTGCGGACGTCCGCCCGCGAACGCTGGCACGGCACCGCCCGCGCCACCCTCGCCTACGCCGGGACCAACCACGCGCCCGCGTGCCGCCTCACCGAGGTCGCCGGTGCCCTCGCCACGGCCGCCGCCCAGGCCGGGCACGCCGTGCTCGCGGCCCGGGGGGAGTGGGTGACGAACGAGAAGCGGCTGCTGGAGCGGGCGGGACTGCGCGGCGTCGACGCGCTCGTGGGGCGGCTGACACCCGAACCGGAGCCCCTCGCCGAGGCCGTCACCTCGGCCCGCCGGCTCATCGACGCCGCCGTCGCCGAGGCGCGAACGTCCGTCGGCACCTGACCTGAGGCACCCCCTTCGGCATCGGACCACGACGGCGGGCGGCGACGGTGGCCCGATGTCGAGGGTTCGGCTTCGGGCCACGACGGCGGGCGGGGGCGGTGGTCCGATGCCGGGGAGTTCGGCTTCGGACCAGGACGGTGGGCGCGGGCGGCGGCCCGATGCCGTAGTCGGCCATCCACTCGTCGTCGAAGATCTTGCCCAGGTAGCGAGGGGCGTGGACCGGGGGCGCCGAAGGCCCGCACAGCCGGTCACCGCCCCGGCCGTCACTCGCACCCCCGTCGCGGAATTGCGTTCATAAAGAAACCGGCATCCCGCCGAAGTGTCACACCGTGGAAACGATCTCGTCCTCTTCACGACGGCAACGCGATCTACCCTGGACCCACCGCCCGGCCGACGTCGCCCGAAGGCAGACCCCCGCCCTCGTCCACGACTGGAGTCCCGTGCCGCTCCTCACCTCCCGTCCCGCCCCGCCGCCCTGGCTCGCCCACGCCCTGCGCGCCCAGCGGGGGCCGGTCCCCTGGAACGCGGTCGTACGCGGGGCGCTGGCCGCCGGACCGCTGCTGCTCGCGGCCGTGCTCGCCGGGCGACCCTCCGCCGGTGTGGCCGCCGCGCTCGGCGCCATGCTCGCCGGCATCAACGACCGGCCCGGCAGCAGGCGGACCGCCGTCGAACGGCTCGGTCTGCCCGCGCTGGCCGGGGCCGGCGGTCTGCTCGTCGGCTCCTACGCCGGCCTGCACACCGGAGCCGTCGCCCTGACCGCCGTACTGACCGGGCTCGGGCTGCTCGCCGGAGCCGTCAGCGCCGTCGGACCCGTCGCGAGCGGATCGGGGACGCAGCTCCTGGTCGCCGCCGCGATCGGCGCGGGCATGCCGCTGCCCGAGCCGGGATGGCAGCGCGCGCTGTACTTCCTCGCCGGCGCCGGCTGGCTGCTGGCGCTGCGGCTCGCCCTGCCGACCCGCGCCGCCGCCACGGCCGGCGACTACCGCTTCGACGGGGAGCGGGACGCCGTCGCCGCCGTGTACGAGGCCGTCGCCGCGCTGCTCGACGCGGCCGGAGGAGCGGACGCCGTCGCCCGCCGGGCCGCGCTCACCGCGGCGCTCGACCACGCGCAGGACGCGCTCTCCGGACCTCGGCTGCGGCGGTACGCCAGTTCCGCGGCCGAGCGGCGGCTGCACGCGCAGTACGCCGCGGCGCTGCCCCTCGCCGAGGCCGCCACGGCGCTCGCCTGGGCCGGGGACGACGTGCCCGCCCGCGCCGCGGAAGGCCCCCGCAGGCTCGCCGCGGCGGTCCGCGCGGGCGGCCCCAGCGGACCGCTCCCCGCACCCGCGCGCTCCGCACCCGCGCTGCGCGCGCTCGACGACGCCCTGCTGCACGCCGCCGACGCCTTCGACCGCGGCGCGGCCGTCCCGCAGCGCGGCGCGCACACCCGGCGCCGTACCGCCGGGTCCCTGCTGCGCACCGTCCTCGGCGCGGGCGGACGCGAGTACGGGCTGCGGGTCGCCCTGTCCTTCGGAGCGGCCGTCGCCGTGGCGCAGGCACTGCACCACACGCGGTGGTACGGGACCCACGCGCACTGGTACTGGCTGCCCGCGACCGCCGTCTTCCTGGTCAAGCCCGACCTCGGGCCGCTCGCCTCGCGCGTCCTGTGCCGGGCGGCGGGGACGCTCCTCGGCGCGGTCCTCTTCGCCGGGTTCGCCGCGCTGCTGCCGAGGCCCGGCGGGCTGGTGGCCCTCGTCGCCCTGTGCGGGGCGCTGATCCCCGTCGCCACCCGGCACTTCGCCGCGCAGACCGCCGTCGTCACCGTCCTCGTGCTCGCCCTCGTGATGGTGGGCGGGGAACCGCAGGCCTCCTGGAGCCGGATCGGCGAGACGCTGCTGGCCTGCGGGATCGTGCTGCTCGTCGGGCATCTGCCCGCGCCGGGGCAGCGCGGAGGGACGGTACGGGCGCGGCTCGCCCGGGCCGCGCGCGCGGCGGACGCCTATCTCACGCACGTCCTCGGCGACGGCACGGCGGACGACCGGTCCGGCCGGTGGGTCCTGCGCCGCGAGGCCTACCGCGCGCTGGCGGAGGCCCGCGCCGCGATCGACCTCGCCGCCGCCGAACTCCCCGCGCTGGCCCGGCACTCGGCGGGCACGGACGAGGTGGCCGCGACCCTCGAACGGCTCGTGGACCTCACCACGGCCTGCGCCGTGCACCTGGACGACACCGGGCGGCTCGGCTCCCGCCACACGGCGCGCATCGCCGACCTGCTCGACGAACTGGCCCGGCAGCGCGAACGGGCGGGACTACGCACGTCGGACATCCCGACCCCGGACACCACCCCGGCCAAGACCTGACGCCCCGGGCACCCCCGCTACGACCGCTCACGGCCGGCAAAACCAGCCTGCCCCGGCGTCCCGACCACTCACGCCCCGACAAACGCGCCCGCCCCCGCGTTCCCGCCGATCACGCGGCTCGACTGACCCGCCCGCACCGCCGTTCACGGGGTTCGGGCAACCGGCCTGCCCCCGCGTCCCCGCCGATCACAGCCCGCACCCGCGTACCCGCCGATCACAGCCCGCCAGCCAGCCCGCCCCCGCGTCCCCGCCGATCACGGTCCAGCAGTCCCGTCCATCCGCCTCGGGCGCCCACCGGCCACCCCTCACGCCCCCACCCGTACCCACACCGGCGCGTGGTCGGAGCCCGGGGCACCGCGCCGTGCCGCCGGCTCCGTGTCCACCGAGGGGAGGCGCGGCGCCCCCGCGCCGGGCAGACCCGTTCCGGCCTCCGTGATCCGGTGGACGAGGCGGTGACTCACCAGGACGTGGTCGATCAGCTCGCGGCGGCCGGAGGTGACGCGCGAGTAGCGCCGGTCGGCCGGGATCAGCGGGGCCACGTCCCACAGCCGCGTCGCGTCACCCCGGTCCGGCTGCCCGAAGCCCGGCGTGCCGATCTCGGAGCCCGGCGGCCCGAGGAGGATCTGCGTCGTCGCGGCCTGAACCTCGTCGTTGAGGTCACCGAGCACCGTCACGTCCCGCTCGCGGCCCTCGCCGCCCAGCAGTTCGTCGGCCAGCGCCCGCAGCGCAGTGGCCTCGGCGGCCCGCCGGTACAGGGCGTACGCGCCGTAGCGGGCCCGCTCGCCCTCGTCGCGCGGCTGGAAGCGGCCGCCGGGGTACGACAGCAGCTTCGACTTCAGATGGCAGACCGCCGCGGTCAGGGGCGCCGTCGGCCCGCTGATCCGCACCGCCAGGAAGCCGCGGCCCGCCCGGGTCACGGGCTCTCCGTCGTCGTCGCCCTGCACGGGCCGGAGCAGGTCCGGGAAGGCGGTCGTGTCCGCGACGACCTCCGGTACGAGGCCGCGGCTGAGGAAGCCGACCCGGATGCCGCGGCTGTCGGCGTGCTCCGAGAGCGCGAGGTGCCAGCCGCCGTCGAGAAGTCCGGCGAGGTCCTCCAGCGCCTCGGGGTCGCCGACCTCCTGGACGCCTAGCAGGGTCGGGCCGAGTTCCGTGACCACGGCGGCCAGTGCGGCGAGCTTCGCCTCGTAGGCGGCCTTGTCCTTGGGGCCGAACGGGCCGCCGGGCCGGTAGAGGTTCTCCAGGTTCCAGGTGGCGAGGAGCATGCCGGGCTCCTTCCGGGAGCGGGTGACGGGAGGCCGGCCCGGTGACCCGGGGGACGGCTGACAGGGGAGGGAGGGCAGTGGAGGGGCGGGGGACGTGCGGCGGGTGTCGCCGGGACGGGTGACGCCAGAGTGCGCGCGAAAACGTCACCGCGACAGAGCGGGGACAGAATGCGCGGTTCACGCCGCCCGACGGCACGACCCCGTCGTACGTCGGTGAGGTGACCTCGCCTCCGGCCGACCTCGTCATCGCCGGCTGCACCGCCCTCGTGCACAGCGCCCGCTCCGGCGACGTCCGCAAACGATCGTTGCCGGGCGGGTGCCGATGCGGGACCGGCGGCTGCTGACCCTCGATCTGCCCGCGACCGTAGGGGAGTCGGAGGAGCGGGTGCCGGCGCTGACCGACCGGGCGAACGGCCGCGGCATCCACCGGTACGACACCTGACGGGCCCGTCGCGGCGCAGGTGGGCGCCCGCCCCGAAAAAACTTCCCGCGGCGCCGATGAGTTCCGATCCCGGGACCGGTCCACCTCAAGGAAGGCACCGTTTCCCGGGCCTTCCGCAGGCAGCAGGCGTTCCGTCGGCAGGAGGGGCACATGACGTATCCGCAGATCGTCTCGCGCGAGGAGTGGCGCATCGCGCGCGAGGAACTGCTCGCCAAGGAGAAGGCCGCCACCCGGGCGCGAGACGCGCTCAACGCCGAGCGGCGCGGACTGCCGATGGTGGAGATCGACAAGGAGTACGTGTTCGAGGGCGGCGACGGCAAGGCGACCCTCCTCGACCTCTTCGAGGGCCGGCAGCAGCTCGTCGTCTACCACTTCATGTTCGCCCCGGAGTGGGACGCGGGCTGTCGCAGCTGCTCGGCGTTCCTCGACCAGATCGGCCACCTGGCGCACCTGCGGGCCCGCGGCACCGCGTTCGCGGCCGTCTCCCGGGCGCCGTACACCAGGATCCTGCCGTTCAAGGCCCGGATGGGCTGGACGGTGCCCTGGTACTCGGCGTACGACACGGATTTCAACCAGGACTTCGAGGTGTCCTTCGAGCGCGACGGCGAGACCTGCGAGAGGCCGGGGATGAGCTGCTTCCTGCGGGACCGCGACCGCGTCTTCCACACCTACTCGACGTACGAGCGCGGTCTCGACGGGCTGGGCTCCACGACCACCCTGCTGGACCTCACCGCCCTGGGGCGGCAGGAGGAGTGGGAGGAGCCCCGGGGCCGGGCCTCGGCGCTGGGCGCCCCGGCGGGCAGCGAACGGATCCGGTACCACGACGAGTACGAGGACTGAGATTCACCGATTCATGTGACTGGCGAGCCCGAAGTGACAGAAGTGGTCGCAATGCGTACTCGGGCGAACACCAGGTGTACGGAGAGTGAGAGAACCCTCACCGCGAGGCGGTGAACTGGTGTCGACTACGTCTCAGTACCGTCACTACGCGAGCCGTTCACCCCATCGTTGGCGTTTAACTCTACGAGTACAGCGCGACATGGAGGTGCAGGGTGAACGGGCGAATGGTGCTGGAGCGCTTTCCCGCCGGTGGGCCGCGTGGTTCGTGGCCGGCGGAGGAGTTCGCACAGGCGTGCCGTCTGCAGGGCCAGGCGGCGGAAGTCGTCATGGACCTCTCCACGGACGCGTTCCTCGTGATCGTGCGCGGAGCGGACGGCGTCGAGTGAGCCGAGGCGCGACAGAGAGTCACCGCGCCTCCCCGGTGGGCACCCTCGCCTCCCCGAGGGCAGCCACCTCGCCCGCGGACGCGCCTGCCTCCTGAGCGGACTCGGCCGCGTCGGCGGCCACACCCGCCTTACGAGCGGTCTCGGCCGCCCCTTGCGCCGGCACCGCCTCCCTCGTGGTCCCGTCCACGCCCGCTTTCCGAGCGGTCTCGGCCGCGCCTCCGTCCACAGCCGCCTTCCGGGCGGGTCCGACCCCGGTCGCCCCTCGGGCCGGCACCGCCTCCGCCGTCGTCGCGCTCCCGTTCCCGTTCGGCTTCCCGTTCCCGTTCGGCACCGGCGTGGTGAACTGACCCGCCTGGAGCGCGTACAGCTCCGCGTAGACACCGCCCGTGGCCAGCAGTTCCCCGGGGCTGCCGGACTCCACGAGACGGCCCTGCGCCAGCACGTGCACCAGATCGGCGTGGCGCACCGACGCCAGCCGGTGGGTGATGAGGACGACCGTCTGCCCGGTACCCGCCAGCGCCCTGATCTTCTCGAAGACCTCCAGCTCGGCCCGGGCGTCGAGGGCCGCCGTGGGCTCGTCCACGATCAGGATCCGACCGCGCCGGTACGCCGCCCGCGCGATCCCCAGCCGCTGCCACTGGCCGCCCGACAGCTCGTGACCGCCGCTGAAGCCGCGCGCCAGCAGGGTGTCGAGCCCGCGCGGGAGGTCCGCCACCACGTCCTGGGCCCCGGCCTCGGCGACCGAGGAGGCGAGCCGTTCGTCGGTGAGCGGTGCCGAGGCTCGGCCCACCGCCACGTTGACGCGGGCCGTGAACGGCCACCGCTTGAAGTCCTGAGCCACCATCGCGATGCGCTCCGCGAGCGCGCGCCGGTCCGCCGTCGCGGCGTCCACGCCGTCCCACAGGACACGGCCGTGATCGGGCGTGTAGAGCCCGGCGAGCAGTTTGACCAGGGTGGTCTTGCCCGACCCGTTCTCACCGACGAGCGCGATGATCCGGCCGAGGGGCAGCGTGAGGCTCACGTCGTCCAGTGCGGGCCGGGCCGCCTTGCCGGGATAGGTGAACGTGACGTTCTCGAAGCGGATCTCCCGCGGATCCTCGGGCAGCGGCTCGCCGCCCTCCGGGATCGCGCGCTGCGCCGCCTCCACGTACAGGCGGTGCAGGTCGCCCACGAACAGGGCCTCCTCGTGGAGCGAGTTGACCTCCAGGACGAGGGTGTCCAGGCTCGCGGAGCCGGTGCGGATCGCGATCACCGCCGTACCGGCCACCGACAGCGCCATCGTGCCGGCGAGCAGCAGCCCGCCGAGGGTCGCGTACGTCGCCGCCGTGGCGAGGCCCGTCCAGGCCGCCGCGATCAGCCCCGTGCGCGCGGCCAGACCGGCCAGCCGGGCCTGCTCCGCCTCCGCGGTCTCCGACATCGAGCGGAAGTGGCGCAGCAGGAACGGGCCGACCCCGTGCACGCGGATCTCCGGTGCCGCGGCCGGCTCGGTGAGCAGGTTGCCGATGAGCCGGCCCGCCCGGGCGTGCTGCACCCAGGCGTGGAAGGACTCGTACCGCCGCCGGGCGATCGTCAGGGCGCTCCACGCGCTCGGCAGCGTCATCATCACCAACAGCGGCAGCAGCGCGGGATGCAGCACCGTCAGGACACCGGCCGCCGCGACGAGCGAGATCATCGCGTTCACGACCTGCGTGGAGATCGCGATCATGCGCCGGGCGGACGAGGCGCCGTACTGCGCGGTGTCCAGCAGCTTGTGGAACGCTTCGTCCTCGATCGCGGAGAGCTCCACGGCCGCCGCCCGCTCCAGGTACAGCTCCGTCGCGACCCGCTCGACCTTCGGCTCCAGCCGGCCGGTGGCGTACGTCGAGGCCGCCCGCAGCAGCGCGGCGAACAGCATGACGGCGGCGACCGTGACCAGCGCCGGGGCCGCGCCGCGCAGCCGGTCCTCGACCGGGCCGTCGGCCATCAGCCGGCCCAGCACGCTGTTGACCGCCAGCAGGCTCACCGCCTGCGCCGCGCCGCGCGTGATCTCGGCGGTCAGCACGGTCCGAGCCGCGCCGCGGTCCGCCTGCCAGGCCAGCCGGAAGCTGGACGCCAGCAGGTGGGGGAGCCGCGTCACCATCGCGCGGAAGCCCAGCTCCAGGAAGGCGTCGGAGTGCTGCGACCAGCCCATGTCGTAGCGGAGCGGGCCGCCGAAGAGCAGGCGTTCCGAGTCCGACGGCGACGGATCGGCGTGCTGGCGCTTCTTTCCCACCGGTGACCTCCCCCGAGTGCGCACGCACGGTGCCCTCCCCAGGAATGGCGGCCTCCACCCGTGCCCGCGAGGGCGATCGGGGCGGACCGAAGCACTCGGGCGCCGGTCGCTCACGCCGTCGGCGCCCCCACCGCGCGCCCGGCCTCGTCGCGCCGGGGCGGGTCCGTCAGGCGCTGACGGACCTGGACCACGCCGGGGGAGTGCCCATGACCCGGCAGACGGCCAGGTACAGGGGGATCGGCGGAGTGTACGGAAGCGTACCCTCCGGTTTGTGGATGAGCCCGGGAACCGACGGTGCCTCCGGGACGAGCGCCCCCGTGGCGTACAGGGCGGGCGCGGGCCAGTCCAGGGAGACGTCCGAGTCGGAGGGGACGATCCACCACCACTGGGCGGCGTCGGCGTAGACGCAGCCGACGCGCGGCAGCCGGGACAGGAGCACCGGGCCGAAGCGCGCGGGCACCACCACCGCGTCGCAGCCGAGCGGCACGGTCATGCCGTCGGGTATGGGGAGTCGGCTGGGCGCCCCGGACGTGCGGTGCCCTCGTCGGAGGCGGACCAGCGTGTCCAAGGTCAGCAGGGGGGCCGTCCCGGTCGACGTCGCCCTCACACCCATTCGGCCCCCGTCCCGCGGAACGCCTGCGCCCCGGAACCCCGGCCGTCCGCCGGGGGCTTCTTCGCGCTCCAGCCGAGGTCCGAACGCGCCTCGGTGTCCGGCTCCCGGCCCCCCGAGCGGGCCGGGACCGAAGGGAAGGGCTGGTCCGCGGCGTCCGGCCGCCCGGAGGCGTACGGCACCGGCGCCGGGTGCGGCAGCCGGGGCAGGCTCTCCATGGTGTCCACGGTGTCCGCGGCGTCGGCCTCGAAGATCTCGTCGGTGGCGTCCGCCAGGTCCGCGAAGCCCATCGCGTCCGCGAGGGCGGCGGTCGGGTCGGCGTCCGGCGTGCGCGGCAGCTCGGCCCAGACCAGCAGGCCGGGCCCGTACTCCTGAGCACCCCAGGCTTGGCAGACGGCCGCCACGAGCATCAGGCCCCTTCCGTGTTCGTCCTCGGCGCCCTGCGGCGAGGGTCGCGGCTCACCCGGAGCGCACCCCTCGTCACGTACGGCTATCCGCACCAGGTCGTCGGCGTCGTGCAGCTCGCACACGATGCGCCGGCTCGCGGTGTGCACGATGGCGTTCGTGACCAGCTCGGAGACGACCAGATCCGCCGTGTCGCAGGTGTCCGCGCAGACCTGCCAGCCCGACAACCGGGCATGGGTCAGGTGCCGGGCCTGTCTCACAGAACCCGGATGTGCGGCCAGCTCGAAGCGAAACCGGCGCTCCGCGGTCGCATCGGGGCGCACCCCTGCTGCGGCACGGAGACCGAACCGGTCTGCGGCGGCGTCTGTTCCTAACGGCGCGGACGGAGTCACGCTTGCCACTATCGCCCCGCCGTGAACACTTGGCAAGTGTCACTCTGAAAATTGCAGAGTGCCGTGTGACGCCGTGGAGCGCCATGGCACACTGCTCGCAACAGCACGTCGAGCGGCGCCAGTTGGAATCCGGGAAACGGACTCCGAACGGCGCCGCCCGGGCTGTCCGGACACGGTGGAGGTGGGACGTGAGCGAACCGCGGTCCGCGCCGACGGTCGGCCAGGTCGTCCTCGGCCGGCGACTGCTGGACCTGCGGGAACGTGCGGGTCTGAAGCGTGAGGAGGCCGCACGCATCCTGCGTGTCGCACCCGCCACCGTCCGCCGTATGGAGATGGCCGAGGTCAGCCTCAAGATTCCGTACCTCCAGCTCCTGCTGAAGTCGTACGGCGTCTCCGACGAGGAGGCCGAGGGTTTCGTCCACCTCGCCGAGGAGGCCAACAAACCGGGCTGGTGGCAGCGCTTCCACGACATCCTGCCGGGCTGGTTCTCGATGTACGTCAGCCTGGAGGGCGCCGCCTCCCTGATCCGCTCGTACGAGCCGCACTTCGTGCCGGGGCTGCTGCAGACCGAGGACTACGCCCGCGGGGTCCTGAAGTCGGGTGCCATCGGCCAGACGCAGCCGGACGAGATCGAGCGCCACGTCGCCCTGCGCATGCAACGGCAGAGCCTGCTCACCCGGGAGGACGCACCACGGCTGTGGGCCGTGATGGACGAGACGGCGCTGCGCCGCCCCGTCGTCGGCCCCGAGGTCATGCGCGCCCAGATCGACAGGCTCCTCCAGGCCACGAAGCTGCCCAACGTGACGCTGCAGATCGCCCCGTTCTCCTCGGGGCCGCACCCCGGCACGTACGGGCCCTTCGTGCTGTTCCGCTTCGCCATGCCGGAACTGCCGGACATGGTCTACAGCGAGTACCTGACCGGCGCCGTCTACCTGGACGCGCGTTCCGAGGTGGCGACCCACCTGGAGGTCATGGACCGCATGGCGGCTCAGGCCGCTACGGCACATCGTACGAAGGAGATCCTCCGGGATCTCCGCAAGGAGCTGTGAATGGAACGCATCAAGCCGCGGATACGCACCGTGCGGATCTACAACGGGATGCCCGCCCGCGAGCTGGGCAGCGAGGGCTGGCACAAACCGTGGAGCGGCGGCAACGGCGGCAACTGCCTGGAGGCGATGAAGCTCGACGACGGCCGGATCGCCGTCCGGCAGTCCGCCGACCCGGACGGGCCCGCGCTGATCTACACGCCCGGTGAGATGACCGCCTTCATCCAGGGCGCCAAGGCGGGGGAGGCGGACTTCCTGCTGTCCTGAGCGGGCCTGTTTCGCCCCGCCTCGGGAACGGCACCCCCTGACGTACCTGTGCTCGTCCTTTTCTCTCCTTTGCGTTCAACTTCCTTATTCTGATGTTGAGTTGCCACTTCGGGAGGCGACCGTCAGGAGTCGCCGTCCCGCGACGGGATCACCGGGAGCCACCCTGGGCGACGCGGGGCGCTCACCCCGGCGGCAGCACCTCGCACAACGCGTCCAGGGCGGCGCCGTACGCGTGCTCCACCGGGGTCGCGTAGCCCACGACGAGACCGTCCGGGGCGGACGCCGGCGCCTGCGGATGGCGGAACGCGGCCAGCCCGTCGAGGGCGACCCCCTGCCAGGCGGCGGCCTTGACCACCGACGGCTCGGTACCCGGCGGCAGCCGCAGGACCGCGTGCAGACCGGCCGCGATCCCGGTCACCTCGACGTGCGGCGCGCGGGCGGCGAGCGTGGCGACGAGCCGGTCGCGCCGCCCGCGGTACCGCTGCCGCATACGCCGCACATGACGGTCGTACGACCCCGACGTCACGAAGTCCGCGAGCGCCAGCTGGTCCAGGACGCTCACCCACGCCTCCCGTTCGCCCTTGGCCGCGAGCACCCCCTCGACGTACCGCTCCGGAAGGACCATCCAGCCCAGCCGCAGTGCCGGGGACAGGCTCTTGCTGACGGAACCGATGTGGACGACCCGCTCCGGGTCCAGCCCCTGCAGGGCGCCGACGGGCCTGCGGTCGTAACGGAACTCCCCGTCGTAGTCGTCCTCCAGGATCACCCCGCCACGCGCGCGTGCCCAGTCGACGACGGCGGTCCGCCGCGACGGATGCAGGGGTCCGCCGGTCGGGAACTGGTGGGCGGGCGTGAGGAGTACGGCCCTCTCCCGGTCCAACTCGCCTACGCGGGCGCCGTCTTCGTCGAGGGGCAGCGGCACCGTCCGCACCGAGGCGGCGGCCAGCAGCTCGCGGTGGAATCCGAGTCCGTACGACTCCACGGCCAGCGGGCCCCGCAGCACCGCGCCCGGCCCCGCGAAGAGCAGCCGCAGCGCGTGCGCGAAGCCGGAGCAGATCACGATCCGCTCCGGTTCGGCGCGCACTCCACGCGCGCGGGCGAGGTACTCGGCGAGGGCGCCGCGCAGCTCCCTACGGCCCGCGGGGTCACCGGGCCCGAAGACCTCGTTCGGCGCCTGCTGGAGGGCCCGCCGGTACGACGCGAGCCAGGCGGCGCGCGGGAACGACGAGGCGTCAGGGGTGCCCTGCCGCAGATCGTGCCGTGGCCCACGCGCGTGTGGCGGCGTCTTCTTCGGCACGCGGGAGCGGGACCCGGACGGCTCGGCGCGCTCGGCGACCCGTGTGCCCGAACCCTGACGTGCGGTGAGCCAGCCCTCCGCGACCAGTTCGGCGTACGCGTCGGCGACCGTGTTGCGGGCCACGCCCAGGTCGGCGGCGAGCGAGCGGTACGGCGGCAGGAGGGTCCCCGGCGCGAGCCGGCCCGAACGCACCGCTTCGCGCAGCGCGCGGATCAGCGCGGCCCGACGCCCGCCCGCCTCCGCCCCGGACAGCTCCAGGTGCAGATCCGCACCGATCCGCTCCGCCGAATTGACCCATGATTCCGCCACGGAAATGCACCCTACAAGGGGTCTATCCGGCCCGTAGATTCGAAGCCATGACGACGAAGACAGAGCAGGTGACGGTGTCGGCTCCGACGACGAACGCGGTGCGCACGACGGGCTCGGCGACGAGTGCGGCGGGCACGACGGTGAGTGCGGCGGACTCAACGGCGAGTGGGGAACGGACCTCGGACGGGAGCGCCGGCACGGACGCGCACGCCGCGGTGTTTCCGGCGAGGCAGGCGACCGCCTCGTTCACCGAAGAGGCGCCCGCCCGGATCGACTTCGCGAAGGCCGCCCCGAAGGTCTTCCGCGCGCTGATCGGCTTCGACGCGGCGGCCCGCGAGGGACTCGACCCGGCCCTCGTCGAACTGATCCAGATCCGGGCCTCGCACCTCAACCACTGCGCCTACTGCCTCCACATGCACACCAACGACGCACGCAAGGCGGGCGAGAGCGAGGACCGTCTCCACATGGTCGCGGTGTGGCGCGAGGCGCCCCACTTCTTCACGCCGAGGGAACGCGCGGCGCTGGCACTCACCGAAGCGGTCACCCTCGTGGCCGGGGGAGGGGTCCCCGACGACGTCTACGCGGAGGCCGCCGCCCACTTCGACGACGGGGAACTCGCCCACGTCCTGGCGCTCGTCCTCACCATCAACACCTGGAACCGGGTCGCTTTGTCGACCGCGAAGAAGGCGGGCACGGACACCCGCGCCTGACCCCGACGGGACGCCTCGACCACCGGACGATGCCGGTGCGCGGCGCCGTGCGCCATCCGCCGCGCACCGCGCGTCACGCGGTCAGCGGCCGGTCGTACGGGCCGATCGGCTGCGGCAGCCGCGAGTGACCCGTCAGCCGGCGGTCGACCGCGGCCGCCACCGCCCGGCCCTCGGCGATGGCCCAGACGATCAGGGACTGCCCACGCGCGGCGTCACCGGCGACGTAGACGCCGGGCACGTTCGTGGCGAAGTCCGCGTCCCGGGTGACCGTGCCACGGGGGCCGAGCGCGAGCCCGAGCTGGTCGATCAGGCCGTCGTGCGGGTCGGGACCCGAGAAGCCGAGGGCGAGCAGGACCAGATCGACGGGCAGGGCGCGCTCGGAACCGGGCACCGGCCGCCGCTGCTCATCCACCTCGACCAGGTGCAGGGCGCGGACGTGCCCGTCCGCGTCCCCGGTGAAGCGGAGCGTGGACGCGGCGAAGAGGCGCGCGTCCGCGTCCGCCGCCGGCGAGGTCTCCAGGTCGCGGGCCTCCTCGTGAGCGGCCGAGAGGCGGTAGATCTTCGGGTACGTCGGCCACGGCTCGACGTCCTCGTCACGCGCCGCCCCCGGCTGGGCGTAGATGTCCAGCTGCGTCACGGACGCGGCGCCCTCGCGCACCGCCGTGCCCAGACAGTCGGCGCCCGTGTCCCCGCCGCCCACGATCACGACGTGCTTGCCGGCCGCGGACAACGGCGAGACCTCCAGGTCCCCCTCGCACACCCGGTCGGCGAGCGGCAGGTACTCCATCGCCTGGTGGATGCCGGCCAACTCCCGCCCCGGCACCGGGAGATCGCGCCAGGCGGTGGCACCCAGGGCGAGGACGACGGCGTCGTAGCGTGCCCGCAGCTCCGCCGCGTCGAGGTCCCGCCCGACCGACACCGACGTACGGAACTTCGTCCCCTCCGCCCGCATCTGGTCGAGCCGCCGGTCCAGGTGCCGCTTCTCCATCTTGAACGCGGGAATGCCGTACCGCAGCAGTCCCCCGATCCGGTCGGCCCGCTCGTACACGGCGACGGTGTGCCCCGCACGCGTCAGTTGCTGCGCCGCGGCCAGGCCGGCGGGCCCCGAGCCGATCACGGCGACCGTGCGCCCCGAGAGCCGGTCCGGTGGGCGCGGCGGGGCGAAACCGTCCTCCCACGCCCGGTCGGCGATGGCGACCTCGACGTTCTTGATGGTGACCGCCGGCTGGTTGATCGCGAGCACACAGCCCGCCTCGCACGGCGCGGGACACAGCCGGCCGGTGAACTCGGGGAAGTTGTTCGTCGCGTGCAGCCGGTCGCTCGCCGCCCGCCAGTCGTCCCGGGACACCAGGTCGTTCCACTCGGGGATCAGATTGCCCAGCGGGCAGGCGTCGTGGCAGAAGGGGATCCCGCAGTCCATGCAACGGTCGGCCTGGGCCCCGATGATCGGCAGGAGCGCTCCGGGGACGTACACCTCGTCCCAGTCCCGCACCCGTTCCGCTACCGGCCTGCGGGGCCATTCCTCGCGTGGATTGGTGAGAAAACCCTTGGGATCGGCCATGGCCGTCTCCCTTGCGTGCGCGTGACGTGGGGGCGTGTCCTTTCGGCCACGATACGGCGTCACCGCACCCCGCGCCGCTCGGCTCCACCCGGTTTCCGCTGCTCGGGGGCTTGGGCGCTTGAGGGCCTGGGGGCCTGGGGGCCTGAGGGCTGGAGGCATGGGGCTGGCCCGGGGTCCGGGGGCCTCGCAGTCGGCGGTCGTCACGCGCCGCCCGAGGGAGCAACGGGGGAGGGATTGGTCCGAGGCCGATCCGAGGCGGGGACGGCGCGGGTGCAGGTGCGGGTGCGAGGGCTGGGGCTGGGGCGGTGGGAGGTGAGGGTGAGGGGTCGGGGTCCGGGCGAAGATGAATCCGGGGCTGGGTCCGGGTGCGGGGCGGACCGAGGCGGGCGTGGGGTTCAGGTGAGGGCCAGGACGTACGACAGCGCGGCGAAGGCCGAGGCGACCGTACGGACGTGGTTCCACATCGTCCACTCGCTCACGTACGTGGGCCAGTACGCGGCGGCCTCCGGAGTACCGGGGTCCAGCCTGCCGAGCTCCTCGTTGCGCGGGACGTTCGCGGCGCTCGTCACGCCGAACGAGCCGAACAGGTACAGGCCGCTCCCGAGCAGCAACTCCACCGTGCCCTCGTCCGGCCACACCACGAACGTGACCACCGCCAGCACCACGCACAGCACCGCCGTCCCCACGAACACCAGCATGAACGCCGGCGTCAGCGCCGCCCCGTTGATCGCCTTCATGGCGGCCGCGCCCTGCGCCGCCGGCAACCTGGCCAGCCCCTTCATCACGAACGTCGAGAACCCGCAGAAGACGCCGGCCATCAGACCGGTCCCGAGCACCCCCAGCACCGTCAGCACGAAGTAAGGCCCGTCGATCATGTCTGTTCCCCCGTCCAGCCCGAATCAGAGATCCTGCATGCCACTCACCGACACGACAAGTGAAATCCCTCCCTGTCCACCACGACCATGGCCAAGCTGCGCACACCCATACGCGAGCGTCCAGGACGCAAGCCGTACGCCCCGCCTGGCCGACGTGACCTCCGCGCTCCACCACCGCGCCCGCGTCCTCCTTCCGTGAGCGCGGCATCATGGCCCCTGTGCGACTCGAACCGATCACCTGGGAACGGCTCGGCGACCTGCTCGCCGACCGCCTCCTCGACCTGAAGCCGGCCGACGGCAGCCCCTGGCCGCGCGTCGCGTTCGACGGGGCTCCTGCCGCCCGCCCCGGCGACCTCGCGCACCGGGTGTCGGAAGCCCTGCGCCTGCGCGGCCGCTCCTCGCAGGTCGTCGCGGCCGAGGGCTTCCTGCGGCCGGCCTCGCTCCGCTTCGAGTACGGCCACCAGGACGTCGACGCCTACTACGACGGCTGGTTCGACACCGGTGCCCTCTGGCGCGAGGTCTTCAACCCACTCGAACCCAGCGGTGACGGCCGGATCCTGCCCGACCTCTGGGACCCGGTGACCGACCGCGCCACCCGCACCCCCTACGTCCAACTCCCGCCCGGCGGGCTACTGTTGCTGCACGGCCCCCTCCTTCTCCATCACTGGTTCCCCTTCGACCTGACCGTCCACGTGCGTCTCTCGCCGGCCGCACTGCGCCGCCGCACCCCCGAGGCCGAACACTGGAGCCTCCCCGCCTTCGAGCGCTACGAGTCCGAGACCGATCCCGGTACCGCGGCCGACGTCCTTGTGCGCGCCGACGACCCGCGCCACCCGGCATGGAACGGCTGATCGAGAGCGCCGATCCACTCAAAGGGCTTTTGTATGCACGTGCATCTAGTTAGTCTGTGGTCATGACGCAGCCTTCCGATCACCCCGTCACCTTCGACGACTCCGTCCGCACCCTCCTCGACGGCAAGAACTTCGCCGCCGTCGCCACCCTCGGCCCGGACGGCGCTCCCCAGAACTCGGTGGTCTGGATCAAGCGCGAGGGCGACACCGTGCTCTTCTCGTCCACCGACCGACGCCAGAAGGTGCGCAACCTCCTCCGCGATCCCCGTATCAGCCTGTCGGTCTTCGACCTCGCCAACCCCTACACCTCGGTCGAGATCCGCGGCACCGCCCAGATCCTCCCCGACGAGCACAAGCGGCTCCCGCGCGAGCTCTCGCACAAGTACCTCGGCATCGACCCGCCCGCCGAGAAGGACGACGAGACCCGCGTGATCATCCGCGTCGTCCCCGAGAAGATCGTGGGCTTCTCCGCCTGAGCCCTGCCGGGGCGGGCGCCGACCGGCCCGGCAGGCCTTACCGGCCGTCGGCATGGCTCGACCGCTTGCACGGTCCGACCGCCCTCCACGGCCCCTCGGCCCCGCGACCGGCGGTCGTGACTCCACGCGTGATCCGCGGCGACCTCGCGGGTGCCGGTTCCCGCCTGGCTCCCTGGCTCCGGGTGCGTCGCTCCCGTGACCCGGCGAAAATGTAAGGCGTCGGGACTAGCGGTACCCGTCCGTGCCGCGCCGGCCGTCCGGCACCGGGAGGTACTTCATGACCACCGCCGGAGACATCATGCACCGTGGTGCCCAGTGGATCCCCGCCCACGAAACCCTGGACCGCGCCGCCCAGCTGATGCGCGAGCTCAACGTGGGGGCCTTGCCCATCAGTGACGAGAACGAGCGACTCTGCGGCATTCTCACGGACCGGGACATCGTCGTCGGCTGTGTGGCCATGGGTCACGACCCGGCACGCGTCACCGCCGGTGAGATGGCGCAGGGCACTCCGCGCTGGATCGACGCGAACGCCGACGTCGGCGAGGTGCTGGAGGAAATGCAGGGACACCAGATCCGCCGACTCCCCGTCATCGACGACAAGCGCCTGGTCGGCATGATCAGCGAGGCCGACCTCGCCGAACACCTGACGGACGACCAGCTCGCCGTCTGGGTCGAGAGCGTCTACGCCAAGACCCCGACGCGCTGACACCGCGCTGTTCCTGTTCCTGTTCCGACAACCTCCCCCTTTCTGTGCCCTGGTCCGGCCCGCCGACCGACAGGCCGGGCCGGAGTGGGCGTCTCAAAGCCAGCCGTTGCGCCGGAAGCCCCGGTAGAGGGCCAGGCACGCCACGCTGATCACGCCGATGATCAGCTCGTAGCCGTACCGCCAGTGCAGCTCCGGCATGTGGTCGAAGTTCATGCCGTAGACACCGCAGACCATCGTCGGCACGGCGACCACCGCGGCCCACGCCGTGATCTTCCGCATGTCCTCGTTCTGAGCGACCGTCACCTGGGCCAGGTGTGCCTGGAGGATCGAGTTGAGCAGCTCGTCGAACGCGGCTATCTGCTCGGTGACGCGCAGCAGATGGTCGGAGACGTCCCGGAAGTAGGCCTGTATCTCCGGGTCGATCACCCGCATCGGCCGGCTGGCGAGGTCCAGCAGCGGGCGGCCGAGTGGAGCCACCGCCCGCTTGAGCTCCAGGAGTTCACGCTTGAGCTGGTAGATGCGCCCCGGGTCGGCACGCGCGCCGTTCTCCGCGAAGACGTCCGTCTCCACCTGGTCGATGTCCCCGTGCACGGCGTCCGCGACGGTGAGGTATTCGTCGACCACGTGGTCCGCGATCGCGTGCAGCACCGCGGCCGGCCCCTTGGCCAACTGCTCCGGATCGGCCTCCAGCGCCTCCCTCAGCGGGCCCAGTGAACCGTGTCGCCCGTGCCGCACCGTGATCACGAAGTCGTGGCCGACGAACACCATGATCTCGCCGGTGTCCACCACCTCGCTGGTCGCGGTGAGCTCGGTGTGCTCGACGTAGCAGACCGTTTTGAACACCGCGAACAGTGTCTCGTCGTACCGCTCCACCTTCGGGCGCTGATGGGCGTGCACCGCGTCCTCGACCGCCAGGGGGTGCAACTCGAAGAGCTCGGCTATGCCGGCGAACTCCCGCTCCGTCGGTTCGTGCAGCCCGAGCCAGACGAAACCGTCGTCGTGCTTGCGTACCTCTTTCACCGCGTCGACCAGATCGCGGCCGCCCGGGATCCGCGCACCGTCCTTGTACGTCACGCAGTTGACCACCGCGGAGCCCAGCGGCGACCGGGCCGGGTGGCTCAGGTCGACACGCGGTCGCCGCCGCGTCAGCCGCGCCACCCTGCGGAGGCCGCTCACTTTGCCGAGGCTCGTGACCTTCCGCAGATTCCCTGCCATGGACATCTGGATCTCCTCGCGTGGATCTCCTCGCGCCGCGATTGCGCCTTTCTGCGGCCAGTCTGCCAGGACGGCGCGCGGGCCGGTCAGGCCTGTGGGAACGGAGCATTCCGCTTCGTTTCGGTGGGCGAGGGGTGCGCAGGGTGCGCACTGGTCCGGCGAACTCGCTGCCAGCCGATGAGGGTGCCGCGGGAAGCGGGCGCCGCGTGATGCGAGCCGGGTGGCCCGGCCCGGGTGCGTCAACCACGCCGGACGAGTCGGGCAAATGGGATGATCTACCCGTGATTCGAACCGACAGGTATCTCCTGGACAACCGGCAGGCCGAGGCGGGGCAGCGTTTCGACGCCGTCGCCACTCTTTTCGACCCCACGACGTTCCGGCACCTCGAGCGCTTCGGCGTCGGCTCCGGCTGGCGCTGCTGGGAGGTCGGCGCGGGTGGCACCTCGGTGGTCTCGTGGCTGGCCAAGAAGGTCGGCCCGACCGGGCGGGTCCTCGCCACCGACATCGACACCTCGTGGGTCTCCCTCGCCGCCCGCCCGCCGGTCGAGGTCCGCGTCCACGACGTGGGCGTCGAGGAGCCGCCCGGGGAGGGCTTCGACCTGGTGCACGCACGGCTCGTCCTCGTCCATGTGGCGGACCGGGAGCGAGCCTTGAGGTCGATGATCAAGGCCCTGCGGCCCGGCGGCCGGCTCCTCGTGGAGGAGGCCGACCCCGCCCTGCAGCCCCTCCTCTGCCCCGACGAGCACGGGCCCGAGCAACAGTTGGCGAACCGTCTGAGGGGCGGCTTCCGCGACCTCCTCGCCGAACGCGGCGGGGACCTGTCCTACGGCCGCAAGCTCCCGCGTCTGCTGCGCGAGGCGGGGCTGAGTCCCGTGGAGGCCGACGCGTACTTCCCCGTCACCTCGCCCGCCTGCGCCGCCGTCGAGCTCGCGACGATCCGTCAGATCCGCGACCAGCTCGTCGGCGCGGGTCTCGCCACGGACCAGGACATCGACCGCCATCTGGCCAACGTCGCCTCGGGCACCTTGGACCTCACCACGGCCCCGATGATCTCGGCGTGGGGGCGCAAGGTGTGACGGAGAGGTCGACGCCCGCGGGTGAACCGGCCGTTCACCCGTCCCTGCCGGCCGCTCGTCCGCTCATCCGTCGGTCGTCCCTTCGTCTGCCGTCAGCCGCCCCATCTGTCCGCCTGGCGGTCAGCCGACCCCATCCGCCATCCCGTCCGTCCGCCGCCCGTCCCGTCCGCCCGTCCTCCTGTCGGTCCGTCGACCCGTCCGTCCATCCATCCGGCGGGGCGGACCGAGTCCTTGGCCACCCGGCGGCGGGTGGCCTGGATGTGATGCCCGGGGCGGAGCCGTGTCACGTGCGGTCATGCCATGCCAGGTCGGCCTAGCCGTGACATGCCGTGCCGTGCCCGTGCGCCAACCGTCCTCGCGCGCCGGGCCGCCGAGACCCCTGGCTCGTCAGGAGACCGGCGCAGGCGCCTTGCGCCCCGTCAGGCGCCTTCCGCTGTCACCCACATGCCGGTCCGGCGCCTCTAGGGCCCCGCCAAGGGCCCCGCTCAAGGCCCCGCCGGTGGTCTCCCGCCGACGCGTGCCACCGCGGTCGCCCCCGCCGCGCACCCCGCTGCCGCCGCCTCCTCGGGTTCGGCGCCCATGAGCAGTGCGGCCAGGAACGCGCCGGTGAAGGCGTCGCCGGCGCCGGTCGTGTCCACGGGGCGGGCCGGCACCGCGGGGACGCGGGCACGCACCGTGCCGTCACGGGCGACCAGGGCACCGTCGCCTCCCTGTTTCGCGACCACCAGAGGGACGTGCCGGCTCAGCTTGGCCGCCGCGTCCGCCGGATCGGGAAGCCCCGTCAGCAGACACGCCTCGTCCCGGTTCGGCAGCAGCACGTCGACGCCCTCGACGAGACCGAGGAACCGGTTCACCCCCAGCTCCACCAGGAACCCCGTCGACGCGGGATCCACACTCACCGGCACACCACGCGCGCGTGCCGCGTCCAGCGCCGTCGCCACCAGGGCGCGGCACGGCTCGGAGAAGAACAGGTACCCCGACATGTGCAGCCGGGCTACTCCGTCGAGCAGTGACGGCGACCAGTCGTCCGGTTCGAGCCGCAGCGCCGCCCCGCTGTCCGTGAGGAACGTTCGCTCGGCCGCGGCGCCCGTGTCCACCAGGCAGATCACCGTCCCGGTGGGCGCCTCGGAATCGACGACCAGGTGGGTGCGTACGCCCGAGGCCGCCAGTTCCCGGTCGTGCCAGGCGGCCGCGTCCCGGCCCACCCGCCCGAGGAGGCGTACGTCCGGGCAGCCCCGGTGGGACGCCCAGCACGCCACGTTGGCGCCCGCACCGCCCGGCACCGTCCGGATCGCCGCGACCGTGTCCGTGCCCGGTGCGAGCGGGCCGCGGTGCCGGGCGACGACGTCGGTGACGATGTCGCCCACGACGAGCAGGGCACCGCCCGGAGCACCGGGACCGGCGCCCTCCCCGGCCCCGGCTCCCTCGGCCCCGGGACCGCCTCGGTCCGCTGCCGTCACGCCCCGGCCCAGGCCGACGCGATCCTGGCGGCGAGCCGCACGTTGCCGCGTACCGCCGCCAGGTTGGCGCTCAGTGACGCGCCGTCGGTGTGGCGCACCAGGTAGTCGAGCAGGAACGGCGTCACGGCCTGCCCGGTCACCCCTCGCACCTCGCACGCGTGCAGCGCGTCGGCCAGCACACGCGCGTGGAGCTTGGGATCGAGCTGCTCCTCCTCGGGCACGGGGTTGGCGACGATGAGCGCCGACTCCGGTCCGCCGACGGCGTCCTGGGCGCTCATCACGTCGGCCACCTGCTCCGGAGACCGCAGTGTCCAGTCCACCGGGTGTCCCGAGTCGGCCAGATAGAAGCCGGGGAAGCGCTCGGTGCCGTATCCCGCCACGGCGACCCCGAGGGTCTCCAGGCGCTGGAGGGTCGCGGGCACGTCCAGGATGGACTTCACGCCCGCGCAGACGACCGTGATCCGGGTACGGGCCAGTAGGCCCAGGTCGGCGGACTCGTCCTGCGTCACCGTCCACTGCCGGTGCACCCCGCCGAGCCCGCCCGTGGCGAACACCCGCACACCCGCGCGTGCGGCGGACAGCGCCGTGGCCGAGACGGTGGTCGCCCCGCTCACGCCGGCCGCGACGGCGAGCGGCAGATCACGGTGGCCCAGTTTCCGGATCCCGTCCTCGTTCGCGATCCGTTCCAGCTGGCCCTTGTCGAGGCCGACGCACGGGCGCCCGTCGAGGACGGCGATTGTCGCGGGGACGGCGCCCTCCTGTCGTACGACGTCCTCCAGTTCCAGCGCCACCTGCAGATTGCGCGGGCGCGGCAGCCCGTGCGCGATGATCGTCGACTCCAGGGCCACCACCGGCCGGCGCGCGTCGAGCGCCTCCCGCACCTCTTCGGACACCACGAACACGCGCCTGCCTCCTGTCGGTCGGTCTTCCCTCATCCCTGGCGGGCGGCGCGCCCGGCCAAACCCTTGCGGCCCCCGGGATACGGCACCAGCCTGGGCGCATGACGGACAACACGACACGTCTCGACCACATCGTCCTCTGGGTCAGGGACCCGGTCGCCGCCGCCCGCTTCTACGAGGAGACGGTCGGGCTCGAACCCCTGCGAGTCGCCGAGTTCACCGAGGGCAAGGCGTCCTTCCCCTCGGTACGCCTCAGCGAGGAGACCATCTTCGATCTCGCGCCCCTGTCGCTGGCCGAGCGCATGACCATGGTCCCCGGTGCCGCGGACAGCGCGGGCCACCCCGTGAACCACGTCTGCCTCTCCCTGGAGGAGGGTGATTTCGACGCGCTGCGGACCCGCCTGGAGGAGCGGTCCGTGCCGGTCTCGGAGTACTCGTACGGCTCGTTCGGCGCCCGGGGAGAGGCCGTACGCAGCTTCTACTTCCGCGACCCCGACGGGAACGTCTTCGAGGCCCGGCACTACGCCTAGCGACTCCCGGTCCGGGAAAAGGGTGCTCCACGCGCGCGTGGAGCACCCTTTCGGGGTGTCGGCCGGGCCGAGACCGGCGGCGCACTCTCCGAGGCGCTCGTACGGGGGCACCGCCTACGGTTGCCGGTCCGGCGTCCGGCTAGGGTGACCGCTCATGACCACGAAGAACCAGGCCGTTCCGTCCTTCGCCGTGCACATCCCCGACGCCGAACTGGAGCCGGAGCCGCTCGACCCGGCCCAGATCGTCTCCGGCACCCCGGTAGTGACGGGCAAGGTGCTGTGGGAGTCTGCCGACGGCAAGCACGTGCGCGGCATCTGGCAGATGACTCCCGGCGTCGCGACCGACACCGAGGCCGACGAGATGTTCGTCGTGGTCAGCGGCAGTGCCACGGTTGAGTTCGAGAACGGCGACGTGCTGAAGGTGGGCCCCGGCGACGCGGCGATCCTGCGCGAGGGCGACCGCACGACCTGGACGGTCCACGAGACGCTCCGCAAGGCGTACCACATCAGCCTCTGACCACCCCGAGCGTCGGCCTGACTACGTCGTGAGGGCGCCGCCCTCGGGCGGGCGCCGGGCCGGCGTCAGCTTCCGGCCGCGACCGTACGGCGTCCGCGACCGGTGAGGACCATCAGTGCCGCGAGCGGCAGCAGGAGGCAGGCGGCGAGCAGGTTGAGCCATCCGTAGCTCGCCCGCGCGATCACGAGACCCGCGGCCGCGCCGCCGATGCCCGCCGCCGCGTTCATCAACAGGTCCGAGAGACCCTGCGCGGCGGCGCGGACGGGCTGGGGCACGGAGTCCGTGAGCAGCGCCGAGCCGGCCACCATCCCGGCCGACCAGCCCAGCCCCAGCAGGAACAGTCCGACGGTGGTCTGCACGTGATGGCCGTCGGCCGTCCCGGCGAGCAGAGCCGCGCAGACCAGCAGTCCCACCGCGAGACCGATCCCGGAGAGCCTGCCGAGCCGGTCGGACAGCCGTCCCATGAGCGGCGAGAACGCGTACATGCCGGCGATGTGACAGCTGATCACGAAGCCGATCAGGTCGATGCCGGCGCCGTGGTGATCGAGCTCGATCGGCGTCATCGACATGATCGACACCATCGCGGTGTGGCACACGGCCACCGTCCCCAGCGCCAGCCGCGCCCGCGGTGAGGCGGCGACGGCGCCGACACCGGCCCGCAGCGAACGTGCCTGCGGCGACCGCTCCTCGGCGGGAGACAGGGCGCGGGCCGTCAGGAGTGGGTCAGGCCGCAGCAGTACGGCCACCAGCACCGCCGAGACGACGAAGACCCCGGCTGCCCAGAGGAAGGGTCCCGCGGCCGCGGGTATCCCCAGGCCGGTGACGCTGCGTCCCGCGGGTGCGGCGATGTTGGGACCCAGGACCGCACCGATGGTGGTGGCCCAGACGACGTTCGAGATGGCCCTGGCCCGCCGGTCCGTTTCGGCCAGGTCGGCGGCCGCGAACCGCGCCTGCAGGTTGGCCGACGAGGCGGCGCCGAACATCGCCATCCCGGCCAGCAGCAGCGGGAAGCTGCCGACGGTCGCGGCGACGACCACCACGCCGGCTCCCAGCGCCCCGATCAGGTACGCCAGCACCAGCCCCGGTCGCCGGCCGCGTGCCGTCATCAGAGCGGCCAGCGGCATGGACAGGACCGCCGTCCCGACGACGGTGGCCGTGGGGGCGAGCCCCAACAGGGACTCGGCGCCGCTGACCTCCTCTGCCAACACCACCGCGAGGGCGATACCGGTGGCGACACCGAGACCGCCGAGGATCTGACTCGCGATCAGCACCGCGGAGGTACGGCGCCGGAGCGCGGGTATCGCGGCGACGTCCACCGGCGTGGCGGACCGCTCCACGGCGGTCACCGCGGGCATCCGGGAACGACGGTGGATATCGCGGGTATGTCGGTACGGCGCAGGAAGAAATTCACCGGCGCAGCCTCCCAGCTCACGGCTTTCCGCGCACCGCGATTGTCACCGCGCTTGTGGGCGCACGCTCAGGAACACCTCAGAACGACGGCTTCCGGCGCGCGTGCACCGGCGGGCGCTGTCCGCGTCGCGGACGCTCTCCGAGGCAACGGCGCCCGGTGCACGCACTGCTCCGACCCGCGGCTCAGAACAGCGGCTCCGGAAGCACTCCCTCCAGGGCCAGCAGCTTCCGCTTGGTCTCCAGTCCGCCGCCGAATCCTCCGATGCCGCCGTCGCTCTCGACGACCCGGTGGCACGGGACGACGACCGGCAGCGGGTTGGACCCCATGGCGACCCCCACCGCCTGGGCCGCGCCCGGCTGACCGACCCGGCCGGCCAGGTCGCCGTAGCCGACGACCGCTCCGAACGGGACGCCTGAGGCCAGCTCCCGCAGCACCTGCCGGTTGAACCCGGATATCAGCGACCAGTCGAGCGGCAGCTCGAAGTCACGGCGCTCACCCGCGAAGTAGGCCCGCACCTGCTCCGCCGCCTCCGCCAGCAGGGGGGATCCGGGCGCCTCGACGGGCTCGGTGCCGAGACGGGACGCGAGCCGCTCCAGTGCCTTCTCGCGCACCGCGTCCGTGGCGTGGAACACGACGTTCACCAGGCCGTCGGGGGTGGCGGCCAGCAGCAGTGGGCCGATGTCCGTGCCCACGACGGTCCACACGACCTGCTGCTCGTACTGCCCGTGGCTGTCCATGCGACCACCGTACGGCGCGGCACTGACAACGCCCGGGGCGCGAACGCCCTCGGGCGTCCCCACCCCGGGCGCCGCGCTCGGCGGCTCCGGTCAGTACCCGCTGAGGGCCCGGCGCACCACGTCGGGCCGGTTGGTGATGACGCCGTCCACGTCGTAGCCGGCCACCCGGCGGGCGGTACGCGCGTCGTCGACGGTCCAGGTGAGGATCTCCAGCGGTTTGCCGTGCGGCCCGTCGAAGGCGTGGACCGCGGCGACGTAGCCGGTGGAGATGGTGGAGTGCGAGGAGTTGATCTGGTCGGCGAAGCGCGAGTACGCGGGCAGGTTCGCGACCGACGGCGTCCCCAGGAGGGCGGTCTTGACGCCGGGACGCAGGTCGTGGACGGTGCGGACGCTGTCCGGGCTGAAGCTCTGGACGATGAGCCTGCTCCTGAGATGGCCGGGGTCGAGCCAGCCCTCGTTGCTCAGGACCTTGAGCGTCTGACGTTCGATGCCCGGGTACAGCTCGGGGTTCTTGATCTCCAGGACGAGCTTCTGGTGGTTGCGCGAGATGCGGTTCATGTACTGCTTGAGCGTCGGCACGCGTGTGCCCGCGTAGCGCCGGCCGAACCAGCTGCCCGCGTCCAGCCGCGAGATCTCCTTCGCCGTGAAGTCCGCCACCCTCCACGGTGCCCGGTCGGGATAGACCTTCTCGACGTCGGTCGTGCGCGTCAGAGTGGCGTCGTGGACGACGACGAGGACGCCGTCCTTGGTGCGCTGTACGTCGTTCTCCACCCAGCTGAAGCCCAGGTCGTCCGCCTTGTCGACGGCTGCCAGGGTGTTCTCGGGTGCGTACGCGGAGGCCCCGCGGTGCGCTACGACGACCGGTCCCTCGTCGTCGGCGGCGTGGGCGGAGGTGGTGGGGAGTATCAGAACGGTGCCACCGAGAAGCGCGGCGGTCGTGGCGGCGGCAACGCGCGCGTGCATACGTACTCCTCGCGTCGAGCGATCACTGTCAGCACCAGAGTGGCAGCAGAGTGTCAACACGAGGGGGGCGTGGAATGGCCGCAGATTGAATGGAGTTGCCCAAATCCGTGCACAGGGGCCTCACAACTGGGGCAGGCCCGTGATTCTTTGCCGGAAAATCGTTCGACCATTCCGGTGGGGGTCATACTCTTCGCCTCGACCCTGGCCGCTCCGGCGACGCCAGGGGCGGGGGCTTTTCATGGCAAACCGGGATAGATCAGGGCGGGAAGGGCAACCGCGCATGCAGGGCACGGTCGACGGCTTCAGTTACGGACTCGTCACCCCACTGGTGGCGTACCTCATGGCCTGCCTCGGAGGCGCCCTGGGGCTGCGCTGCACCACGAGGTCGATGCTCGTCGCCCGTTCCTGGCGGCCGGGCTGGCTCGCGCTCGGCTCGGCGGCGATCGGCTCCGGGATCTGGACCATGCACTTCATCGCGATGATGGGCTTCTCCGTGGAGGAGAGCCCGGTGCGCTACGACAAGGCGCTCACCTTCGCGAGCCTCGGTGTGGCGATCGTCATGGTCGGCATCGGGATCTTCATCGTCGGCTACCGGGGCGCGACCGGGACGGCCCTCTTCACCGGGGGCACCATCACCGGCCTCGGCGTCGCCACCATGCACTACCTCGGGATGGCGGGCATGCGCCTGAACGGGAAGCTCGAGTACAACACCCTCACCGTCTCCGCCTCGGTGGTCATCGCGGTCGTCGCCGCCACCGCCGCCCTGTGGGCCGCCGGGCAGGTCCGCGGCTTCCTGTGGAGCGTGGGCGCGAGCCTCGTCATGGGTCTCGCCGTGACCGGAATGCACTACACGGGCATGGCCGCCCTGAGCGTCCACCTGCACGGGACATCCAGCACCCCGGCGGGCGACTCGCCGGCCGCGCTGCTCGCGCCGATGATGATCGGCCCCCTGGTCTTCCTCGGGCTCGCGGGCGTCGTCGTGATGTTCGACCCGCTGATGGTGATGGGCAGGCCCGACTGGACTCCCACCGAGAACAGGCCCGGTGTCCCGGCCCGCGCCACCGTGCCGCACCCCGGTCACCGGCCGCCGTCCCACCTCGACCGGCGGCCCGGACACCGCGGCTCACGCACCCCGCAGAACTGGTGATCCGACCCCGTTGTCAGTGCGGGGTCGTACGGTTGATTGCATGCGGCCCGTTTCCAAGATCGAACGTTCGGTGGCGCCCTTCGAGGTCGTCAGCCCCTACCAGCCGAGCGGTGACCAGCCGGCGGCCATCGCTGAGCTCGAAAAGCGCATCCGCGCAGGTGAGAAGGATGTCGTCCTGCTCGGTGCCACCGGTACCGGCAAGTCCGCCACCACCGCGTGGATGATCGAGCGGCTCCAGCGCCCCACGCTCGTCATGGCCCCGAACAAGACCCTCGCCGCCCAGCTGGCCAACGAGTTCCGCGAGCTGCTGCCGAACAACGCCGTCGAGTACTTCGTCTCGTACTACGACTACTACCAGCCCGAGGCCTACGTCCCGCAGTCGGACACCTACATCGAGAAGGACTCCTCGATCAACGAGGAGGTCGAGCGCCTGCGGCACTCCGCGACCAACTCGCTGCTCACCCGCCGCGACGTCGTCGTGGTCGCCTCGGTCTCCTGCATCTACGGCCTGGGCACGCCGCAGGAGTACGTGGACCGGATGGTCACGCTCAAGGTCGGCGACGAGATCGACCGCGACGACCTGCTGCGCCGGTTCGTCGACATCCAGTACACGCGCAACGACATGGCCTTCGCCCGCGGCACCTTCCGGGTCCGCGGCGACACCATCGAGATCTTCCCGGTCTACGAGGAGCTCGCCGTCCGCATCGAGATGTTCGGCGACGAGATCGAGGCCCTGTCCACGCTGCACCCGCTCACCGGCGAGGTCATCAGCGACGACGACCAGCTCTACGTGTTCCCCGCCTCCCACTACGTGGCCGGTCCCGAGCGCCTGGAGCGGGCCGTCAACGACATCGAGAAGGAGCTCGGCGAGCGCCTGGCCACCCTGGAGACGCAGGGCAAGCTCCTGGAGGCGCAGCGTCTGCGCATGCGCACGACGTACGACATCGAGATGCTCCGCCAGATCGGCTCCTGCTCCGGCGTGGAGAACTACTCGATGCACTTCGACGGCCGCGAGCCCGGCTCCCCGCCGAACACACTGCTCGACTACTTCCCGGACGACTTCCTGCTG
Organism: Streptomyces sp. NPDC005496; assembly: GCF_042872045.1. NCBI lineage: Bacteria > Bacillati > Actinomycetota > Actinomycetes > Kitasatosporales > Streptomycetaceae > Streptomyces > Streptomyces sp. NPDC005496. Next base: position 230,143 of record NZ_JBIAJQ010000009.1, on the reverse strand, counting down.
GTCATCGACGAGTCGCACGTGACGGTGCCCCAGATCGGCGCCATGTACGAGGGCGACGCCTCCCGCAAGCGCACCCTCGTGGACCACGGCTTCCGCCTGCCCTCCGCGCTGGACAACCGCCCGCTGAAGTGGGAGGAGTTCCAGGAGCGCATCGGCCAGGCCGTCTACCTGTCGGCGACGCCCGGCAAGTACGAGCTCTCGCGCGGGGACGGCTTCGTCGAGCAGATCATCCGCCCGACCGGCCTCGTCGACCCCGAGGTCGTGATCAAGCCCACCGAGGGCCAGATCGACGACTTGGTGCACGAGATCCGCAAGCGCACCGAGAAGGACGAGCGCGTCCTGGTCACCACGCTCACCAAGAAGATGGCCGAGGACCTCACCGACTACTTCCTGGAGATGGGCATCCAGGTCCGCTACCTGCACAGCGACGTCGACACCCTGCGCCGGGTCGAGCTGCTGCGCGAGCTGCGCGCCGGCGAGTACGACGTGCTGGTCGGCATCAACCTCCTCAGGGAGGGCCTCGACCTGCCCGAGGTCTCCCTGGTGGCGATCCTCGACGCCGACAAGGAGGGCTTCCTGCGCTCCGGCACCTCACTCATCCAGACCATCGGCCGCGCCGCGCGAAACGTCTCCGGCCAGGTCCACATGTACGCCGACAAGATCACCCCGGCGATGGAGAAGGCCATCGAGGAGACCAACCGCCGCAGGGAGAAGCAGGTCGCGTACAACAAGGAGCGGGGCATCGACCCGCAGCCCCTGCGCAAGAAGATCAACGACATCGTGGCGCAGATCGCCCGCGAGGACGTCGACACCGAGCAACTGCTCGGCTCGGGCTACCGCAAGACCAAGGACGGCAAGCCGGCCAAGGCCCCGGTGCCCGCGCTCGGCAAGGCCGCCAAGGCCAAGGGGAAGAGCAAGGAGACGGTGCCCACCGACCGTCCCGCGGCGCAACTCGCCGAACAGATCGAGGAGATGACGGAGCGGATGCGCGCCGCCGCCGCCGACCTCCAGTTCGAGATCGCGGCGCGACTGCGCGACGAGGTCTCCGAGATGAAGAAGGAGCTGCGCCAGATGAAGGAGGGAGGCCTGGCCTGACGGCCCGGGGTTGCGGCCGGCCGCCGGTGCACCGCGCGCCGGACCTGCGGACGTACGCGCTGTGTTGCAAGACCGACACAAAGTCCGCCCCAGGGTTCGGCACTGTCAGTGCCGCTGCGTAGGGTTCTGGTCATCCGCGGACTCCGCGGAAACAGGGGACGGTTCGAGAGGGGAACAGCGCGTGACGGTCAACATGACCAAGGGTCAGGCCATCAGTCTGCAGAAGAACGACGGGGGCACCCTGACCGCGGTCCGTATGGGGCTGGGCTGGCAGGCGGCACCCCGGCGCGGCCTCTTCGGCTCGCGCACCCGGGAGATCGACCTCGACGCCTCGGCCGTGCTGTTCGCGGACAAGCAGCCCGTCGACGTCGTCTTCTTCCGGCACCTCGTCAGCGACGACGGCTCCGTGCGCCACACGGGTGACAATCTCGTGGGCGGCGTGGGCCAGGGCGGCGACGACGAGGCCATCCTCGTCGACCTGCAGCGGGTCCCGGTCCACATCGACCAGATCGTCTTCACCGTGAACTCGTTCACGGGCCAGACGTTCCAGGAGGTCCAGGACGCGTTCTGCCGCCTGGTCGACGAGACCAACGGCCAGGAGCTCGCCCGCTACACGCTCGCCGGCGGCGGCCAGTACACGGCCCAGATCATGGCGAAGGTGCACCGGGCCGGCTCGGGCTGGCAGATGACGGCCCTCGGCACGCCCGCCAACGGCCGGACGTTCCAGGACCTGATGCCCGCGATCCTGCCGCACCTGTAGGCAGCGGCGGCGCGCAGCACCCGTAGCGAAGTGACATAGGGGGACAAGGCGATGACGGCCGAGCTGGTCCGGGGGCAGAACCATCCGCTCTCCGAGGTCCGTCTTGAGGTCCGCGTTTCGGCAGGCAAGCCGATCGTGGCGGGGGCCACGCTCAGCGACGAGAAGGGCAGGGTCCACGGCGTCGAGTGGGTGGCCCACCCGGGTGCGCCCACCCTGCCCGGACTCGAGGTCTCCAAGCAGGCGGCGGCCGACCATCGCCTCGCCTTCGACCTGGACGCCCTGCCGGACGCCGTGCACCGGGTCAGCGTGCTGCTCGCGCTGCCGACCGGTGTCGGCGGCCCGGTCCGGTTCGGCGTCGTGGCCGCCCCCTTCGTCGCGGTCACCGGCCTCGACGGTTCCGAGGTCGCCAGCTACACCATCACCGGCCTCGACGCCGAGTCGGCGGTCGTCGCGCTGGAGCTCTACCGCCGACAGGGCGCCTGGAAGGTAAGAGCGGTCGGCCAGGGGTACGCGGGCGGCCTCGCCGAGCTGCTCGCCGACCAGGGACTGTCCGAGGCGCGGCAGCTCGCGGCCAGGATCAACGAGGCCGTGGCCCAGGGCCTGGCGCGCTCGGTGGCGGCGCCCCCGCCGCGGCCGTCCGACGCCGACCGCTCGCGTCAGGCGGCCACCTCGGCCACCGGACCGGACCAGCCCTACCCCGGCACTCCGGGCGGCACCGGTGACATACCGCCCACGGTCCAGCCCTCGTCGCCATACGACGCGCCCGGTCTGCACGGGGCGTCGGCCGGGCAGGGCAGCCACCCCGGCGGGCTCGCCCAGCCGGACCCCGCGCCGGTCACCCAGCCGACGGTTCCGGCCGCCGGCGGGCCGGTCGACTACAGCCACCCGCGCCGCCAGCCCGCGGCGCCCCCTCCGCCCCCGCCGACCGCACCCCCGGCCCCGCCCGGCCAGCCGGCCCAGCCCGTGGCGGGCGACGCGACCGGCTGGTCCATGGAGGAGCGGCTCTACAACCAGGTCTGGGGCATGTTCGAGGACCTGGCACGCACCACGGCCGCGTACAGAAGCGCCGTGGATTTCGCCGACTCGCGCATGGAGCAGGAACTCGACAAGGTCCTCTCCGACCCGCGCAGCCGCATCGGAGGCCAGGGCGACGCGGCCCGTGAGGCGGCGCAGGCCAAGCACGCCCACCTGGTCGACCAGGCGAGGGCGGTGCTCGACCGGGACCTCGCGCAGCTCACCGCCGAGGCCGAGGTCGTCGAGCCGGCGCTGCCCCCGGCTTTCGCGCGCTGGGACAACCCCGTCTGGCACGGCTACCGGGTGCCGATGGAGGTCCCGATGGCCCTGCGCCTCGGTGACCTGCATCTGCCCGAGAGCGAGGGACTGAGCATCCCGATGCTGGTCCGGCTGCCGCTGGAGCGCGGCCTGTGGATCGACAGCGGCCGGTCCGGGCTCGACGAGTCCTTCGCCGACTCCGGTGATCTGCGGCGGCTGGCGATGGAGTCGGCGGTGGCGCACGCCGCCCGGCTGCTCGCGGTCTACCCCGCCGGTGACTTCACGGTGCACGCCATCGACCCGGCCGGTTCGGGTGCGGCCGCGCTCGCCCCGCTGGTGCGGTCCGGTGTCCTCGCCGGTCCGCCCGCCGCCGGTGCCGCGGGCGTCTCCGAGGTGCTGGCTCGGCTCACCCAGCGCGTCGACCTGGTGCAGATGGCGTTGCGGGGAGGCGCGACCGACTCCCTGCCGCCCGGCTTCGACACCGCCGAGCAGCTCGTGATCGTGAACGACTTCCCGCACGGCTTCGACGACCGTGCCGTGACCCAGCTGAGGTATCTCGCCGACGAGGGCCCGGCCGTCGGCGTCCACCTCATGATGGTCGCCGACCGGGAGGACGCGTCCGCGTACGGGCCGCTGCTCGATCCGCTCTGGCGCTCGCTCATGCGGCTCACGCCGGTGCCCGACGACCACCTGGCCGACCCGTGGGTCGGTCACGCATGGACGTACGAGCCCTCGCTCGTCCCACCGGGCAGCCAAGTGCTCCAGCAGGTGCTGACGCAGGTCGCGGAAGCACGCCGTTCGTGGAAGCGCTGAGGCCCGCCCCGGGCCTCACCAAGCGTTCGCAAAGCGCCCTGACCAGCGAACTTGGCTTTTCTTTTACCTAGCCCTTTACCTTTCCTTGGTGATTCGCGTACTCTTTTCCGTACGGAGGGGAGTACTCCCTACCAACTGCGACGTACCCGTCAATACGGATCAGGCCAGATCCCGGGGCGTCGGCCCGCAGGCACCGGTCGCATCACGCGCCCCGGCCACCACGGGTGGAAGAGACCTCCGGTAGCGACGACGCTGAAAATCTGCCGTTACGTACTGCCGGAGGCGCAGTGGATGTTTCCGTGACCCTTTGGGTCCTGACCATCGTGGGTCTAGCCGCTCTCATCGCGGTTGACTTCTTCATCGGGCGAAAGCCCCACGACGTATCGATCAAGGAAGCCGGGATCTGGACGGTGGTCTGGATCGCCCTGGCCGGACTGTTCGGCCTCGGGCTCCTGCTGTTCTCCGGAGGGCAGCCCGCCGGAGAGTTCTTCGCCGGCTTCATCACCGAGAAATCGCTGAGCGTCGACAACCTCTTCGTCTTCGTGCTGATCATGGCGAAGTTCGCGGTCCCGACGAAGTACCAGCAGCGTGTGCTGCTCATCGGTGTGCTCATCGCGCTCGTCCTACGCACGATATTCATCGCAGCGGGCGCCGCGATCATCTCGAACTTCGCCTGGGTGTTCTACATCTTCGGCGCGTTCCTCATCTACACCGCCTGGAAGCTGATCCAGGAGGCCCGAGCCGACGAGGACGACGAGGAGTTCGAGGAGAACCGGCTGCTGAAGGCCGCCGAGCGCCGCTTCGGAGTGGCCGACCGCTATCACGGCACCAAGCTCTGGATCCGGCAGAACGGCAAGCGCGTCATGACGCCGATGCTGGTCGTGATGCTCGCGATCGGTACCACCGACGTGCTGTTCGCACTCGACTCGATCCCCGCCATCTTCGGTCTGACCCAGGACCCGTACATCGTCTTCACGGCCAACGCGTTCGCGCTGATGGGCCTGCGGCAGCTGTACTTCCTCATCGGCGGTCTGCTGAAGAAGCTGGTCCACCTCAGCTACGGCCTGTCCGTGATCCTGGGCTTCATCGGCGTGAAGCTGGTGCTGCACGCACTGCACGAGTCCGGGGTGCACGTCCCCGAGATCTCCATACCGGTGTCCCTGGGCGTCATCTGCGCGGTCCTGATCGTCACCACGATCACCAGCCTGATCGCCTCCAGGAAGCAGGCGCAGGAGGAGACCAGGGCGGCCGAGAGCCCGGAGAAGGACAGCATCGACGTCTGACAGGGTCCACGACGATGATCGTCCTGATGCACGACGGCGGTCGTCCCCGTCCGCGCCGGACGGGGGCGACCGAGGACGTCGGGAGGCACGGCGCCCACGCCGTCCCGGCGTCGGTCCGCGGCCGTCGGCGCCCCCGCTGCCGGCTCGGTGCAACCGCTGCCTCATCCGCTCCCGCCGCCGGTCTCACCCCTGAGCGTGCACCCGACGGCCGACGATTCCGGGCCGGGCGCCGCCCCCAAGGAGGCCCGGCGCAGCGTGTCGTCGAAAGTGCAGGGCCCGGATGCGTCTGGGACGATCGCCACATGATCGTTCGGCTCCGGTCGCTCGCGACACAGTGGACGGCCGTCGTCCCGGCGGTCGCTGTCGTCCTGCTGGTCTTCACCTGGGGACGTGATCTCCCCGGCGCCGTAGTGGCGCTCGTGACGGTCGTCCTCGCCGGCGCGGTCCTGGCGGCCGTCCACCACGCCGAGGTGATCGCGCACCGCGTCGGCGAACCCTTCGGCTCACTGGTGCTCGCGGTCGCCGTCACCATCATCGAGGTCGCGCTGATCGTCACCCTGATGGTGGACGGCGGTGACAAGAGCTCCACTCTGGCCAGGGACACGGTGTTCGCGGCCGTCATGATCACCTGCAACGGCATCGTCGGCATCTGCCTGCTCGTCGCCTCGCTGCGGCACGGGCTCGCCGTCTTCAACGCCGAGGGGACCGGGGCCGCCCTGGCGACGGTGGCGACGCTGGCGACACTCAGTCTGGTGCTGCCGACGTTCACCACGAGCAAGCCGGGACCGGAGTTCTCCTCGGCTCAGCTGACCTTCGCCGCCCTCGCCTCGCTGGTCCTGTACGGGCTGTTCGTCTCGACCCAGACCGTCCGCCACCGTGACTACTTCCTCCCGATCACCCGGCAGGGCGTGGTCATCGACGGGGACGATCACGCCGACAAGCCGTCCGCGCGGACCGCCGCCGTAAGCCTGGTGCTACTGGGCCTCGCCCTCGTCGGCGTGGTCGGCCTCGCCAAGGGAGTCTCGCCCACCATCGAGTCCGGGGTGGACGCCGCCGGGATGCCGCAGGCCGTGGTCGGCGTGATCATCGCGCTCCTCGTGCTGCTCCCCGAGACCATCGCCGCACTGCGGTCGGCCCGCCGCGACCGGGTGCAGACCAGCCTGAACCTGGCACTCGGCTCGGCGATGGCCAGCATCGGCCTGACCATCCCCGCCGTCGCCCTGGCGTCCATCTGGCTGTCCGGCCCCCTGGTGCTCGGCCTGGACCCCCTGCACATGGTGCTGCTCGCGCTGACCGTCGTCGTGAGTTCCCTGACGGTCGTGCCCGGCCGCGCGACCCCGCTGCAGGGAGGCGTCCACCTGGTGCTCTTCGCGGCCTACCTGGAACTCGCGATCAACCCGTAGGTCCTCTCGCCCGCCGGGACCACGTCGACCCGCGCCACGATCAGTCCGCGACCTCCACGACGCTCAGGCGGGCCACCGGCCGCGTCTCGGGCAGCAGGGCGAAGCACCCGAGACTCAGCAGCGCGATCGCCGTCAGATACGCCGCGACGCCCCAGGGAACCCCGTCCCCTCGCGCCACCGCGGTCGCGACGACGGGCGTCAGGGCACCTCCGAGGACGCCTCCCAGGTTGTAGCCCACGGCGGCGCCGGTGCAGCGGACCCGGGGCTCGTACAGCTCCGGAAGGTACGCGGCGATCACCGCGAACATGGTGATGAACGCGAGCAGCGCCACCAGGAACCCGAGGAACATCAGCAGCGGTTCGCCGGTGGACAGCAGCGCCACCATCGGGAACATCCACAGCGCGGCGGCGCCGCTGCCCGCGAGGCACAGCGGCCGTCGCCCGTAGCGGTCACCCAGCATCGCCGCCAGGGGCGTCAGCGCGCCCTTCACCACGACGGCGGCCATGATGCAGGCCAGCATGACGGTACGGCTCACCCCGAGCCGTTCGACGCCGTAGGCGAGCGCCCACGTCGTCACCGCGTAGAAGACGGCGTAGCCCACCGCGAGGCCGCCCGCCGTCAGCAGGACGAGCCGCCAGTGCCCGCGCACCACCTCGGCGAGCGGCATGCGCGCGTGCTCCCGCAGTTCGAGGAACTGCGGGCTCTCCCGGAGCGAGCTGCGCAGCCACAGGCCGGCGAGCGCGAGGACACCGGCCGCCCAGAACGGCACCCGCCACCCCCAGGCCGCGAACTGCGCGTCGGACAAGGTCGCCGACAGCACCAGCATCACGCCGTTGGCCAGGACGAAGCCCAGGGAGGGGCCGATCTGCGGAAAGCTCGACCACAGCCCCCGCCGGTCGGCGGGCGCGTGCTCGGCGGTCAGCAGCACCGCCCCGCCCCACTCACCGCCGAGCCCGAGCCCCTGAAGGAAGCGCAGCACGAGAAGGAGTACCGGGGCGGCGACCCCGATCGAGTCGTACGCCGGGACGCAGCCCACGGCGACCGTCGCCGCGCCGGTGAGCAGCAGCGAGGCGACCAGGACGGGCCGCCGGCCCCGCCGGTCCCCGATGTGGCCGAACAGCACGGAACCCAGGGGGCGGGCGACGAAGCCGACCGCGAACGTCCCGAAGGCCGCCAGCGTCCCCGCGAGCGGAGAGAACGTCGGGAAGAACAGCGGGCCGAGGACCAGCGCGGCGGCGGTGCCGTAGACGAAGAAGTCGTAGAACTCGATGGCCGTCCCGGCGAGCGAGGCGGCCGCGAGCCTGAGCATGGAGGGCGCCCTCACGGAGCGTACGTCGTGCATGCCGCGTCAACTACCCAGAGTGACCGACGGTTACGGGGGCGTGCGGAGGTGCGGAAGAACTCAGTAGGTGACCGTGATGCGCCGGGCCGGGCCGTCGACGCGGATCGTGCCGCCGTAAGGAAGGACGTGTTGCGGATCGGTGTGACCGAAGTCCACATCGAGGACGACCATCATGTCCGGGGCGTACATGTCGACCGCCTTCAGCACCGCCTCGTGCTGCTCCCGGACGTAACGGGCCCTCGCCGCAGCGTCGTTGGGCTGCTCGAAGGACCACGTCTTGGGGCGGCCCATGAGCAGGGCGGGGAAGCGCCGCAGGAGACCCCGCTCACCCATGCTGCGCAGGATCGCGAACACGTCACGGGCCCTCGGCATGTCCTCCGAGGTCTCCAGCAGCAGCACATGGCCGTCGTACACGGCGGGATCGGCGGCGATCTCGCGGTCGGCCATCAGCAGCCAGGACAGGATCTCGAGGTTGCCTCCCCAGGAACGCGCCTCGACGACCCGGTCCGGGCTGTGCCAGTGCCACCCGCCGCCCGGCCGTGTCTCGGGCTCGCGGTCGAAGGTGGTCGGGTCCTCCCAGGGGCGGTCGATGTCGGTGAAGCGGTCGGCGGGCCGCAACTCGTAGGGCCCGCTGGTGAAGAGCGCCGCCCGCAGCGACTCGGCGGTCAGCTCTGCCATGGCGCCGGGACGGCCCAGCTCGCACATGACGCTCGTGCCGTGGAAGGAGACGATCCCCGTGTTCCACAGGTACACGAGCAGGTTCGTGTTGTCGCTCATCCCGAAGAACGGCTTGGGGTTCGCCCGGATCAACTCGCGGTCCAGATACGGCAGCACGGTGATCTGGTCGTCGCCGCCGATCGAGGCGATCACCGCCTTGACGGACGGGTCGGCGAACGCGGCGTGGATGTCGGCGGCGCGCTCCGCGGGCGTCGCGCCCATCTTGCGGGTGGTCGGGTACTCGACCGGCTCCAGGCCGAACTCCTCGCGCAGGCGTGCCAGGCCGAGTTCGTAGGGGAGCGGCAGGAGTTCCGGCAGTCCGCTGGACGGGGAGAGGACCGCCACCCGGTCCCCGGGCACGGGCTTCGGAGCGTGGACCGGCGTCGTCATGGCGAGAGGGTACGGGCGGCGGGCCTCGCGGCGCATCGTGATAAACCGGGTCCGAGCAGCGGTCCTGAACGGGCCGGCAGACCTGGAAGGACCGGAGGAACCGTGCCCCGCACTCTCGCCCACGCCCCGATCATGATCCTCAACGGGCCCAACCTGAACCTCCTCGGGCAGCGCCAGCCGGAGATCTACGGTTCCGACACCCTCGCCGACGTCGAGGCCCTGTGCGCCAAGGCGGCGGCCGCGCACGGCGGCACGGTGGACTTCCGCCAGTCCAACCACGAGGGCGAGCTGGTGGACTGGATCCACGAGGCCCGCCTGAGTCACTGCGGCATCGTGATCAACCCGGCCGCCTACTCGCACACCTCCGTCGCGCTCCTGGACGCGCTCAACACCTGTGACGGACTGCCGGTGGTGGAGGTCCACATCTCCAACATCCACCAGCGCGAGGAGTTCCGGCACCACTCGTACGTCTCGCTGCGCGCCGACGGCGTGATCGCGGGATGCGGCGTGCAGGGGTACGCGTTCGCGGTGGAGCGGATCGCGGCGCTGGCGGGAACGGGCCGCGCGGAGGCCTGACCGCGGGCGGTCCGGCACGCGGCGGCCGACCACGTGACCAGAGGCGGAACAGCGGAGCTCAGAGCCGGCCGGCCTCCACGATGCGCCGCAGGAACTGCCGGGTCCGTTCCTGCCGCGGGCCGCCGAACACCTCGTCGGCCGTGCCGCGTTCGAGGATCACACCGCCGTCGAGGAAGCACACCTGGTCGGCGACCTCGCGGGCGAAGCCCATCTCGTGCGTGGCCAGCACCATGGTCATGCCCTCGTCCTTCAAGTCCCGCACGACGGCGAGGACTTCCCCGACCAGTTCCGGGTCGAGGGCGGCGGTGATCTCGTCGAGGAGCAGCAGCCGGGGGCGCACGGCCAGCGCGCGGACGATCGCGGCCCGCTGCTGCTGGCCGCCGCTCAGCCGGTCCGGGTACTCGTCCGCCTTCGCGCCGAGCCCCAGCCGGTCGAGCAGCTCACGGGCGTGCTCCTCGGCCCGCGACCGGCTCACGCCGTGCACGCGCCGCGGGGCGAGGGTGATGTTCTCCAGGACGGTCATGTGCGGGAACAGGTTGTACGCCTGGAAGACCACGCCGATCCGGCGGCGCACCGCGTCCTGGTCGGCACGCGGGTCGGTGATCTCCTCGTCGTCCAGCCAGATCGCGCCGTCGTCGATCTCCTCCAGCAGGTTCGCGCAGCGCAGCAGGGTCGACTTGCCGGAACCCGAGGCGCCGATCAGCGCGGTCACCGTGTGCGGGGCGACCTCCAGGTCGACGTCGCGCAGGACGACGGACTCGCCGAAGGTCTTGCGGACGGACTCCATGCGCAGGACGGGGGAGTTGCTCACAGGGTTCCTCCCTGCGCCCGCCGGCGGTCCATCCGTGCCGTCACCCAGTCCGTGAGGCGGGTCATGGGGATGGTCAGCGCGACGAACACCAGGCCGGCGACGATGTACGGCGTGTAGTTGAGGCTGCGGCCCACGATGATGTCGGCGGCCCGCACCGCGTCCACCGCACCCCCGATCGACACGAGGCCGGTGTCCTTCTGGAGGGACACCAGGTCGTTCAGCAGGGGCGGCACCTGGCGGCGTACCGCCTGGGGCAGCACCACGTACCGCAGCGCCTGCCGGTTGGTGAGACCGAGCGAGCGGGCCGCCGCGCGCTGCGAGGGATGGACGGACTCGATGCCGGCGCGGAACACCTCGGCCACGTACGCCGAGTACGTCAGCGTGAGCGCCGTGCCGCCCAGCAGCACCGGGTCCACCGTCACGCCCTGGAGGCGCAGCGCGGGGACGCCAAGGACCACGATCATCAGGTTGATGATCAGCGGCAGACCGCGGAAGAAGTCCGTGTAGGCGGCGGCCAGCGCGCGCAGCGGGAAGAACACCGGGCCGCGCAGGGTGCGGGCGATCGCGATCAGCATGCCGAGCACGAGGACCGCCGCGCCGCAGACCAGCAGCAGCCGGACGTTGAGCCACAGCCCTTCGAGGACCTTGGGGAGCGCCTCGCGCGCGTACCGAGCGTCGAAGAAGGTCTCCTTGGTGCGCGGCCACCCGGGGGCGCTGACGACCACGAAGTACAGGACGGCGGCGGTGACGAGGGTGGAGAGAGCGGCGATCGCCGTCGCGCGGCGGGCACGGGCGCGCTTGTGGCGCTCCCGCTCGACGCGCCGCCGGGAGGGTACGTAGCGGTCCCGTGTGCCCTCCTCGCCGGGGTCCTTGCCGGAGCCCTCGCCGGACTCCTCCTTCGTGAGCGTCACTTGAGGACCGGGGCGTCGACGGCGTCGGACAGCCACTGCTTCTCGATCCGCGCCAGCGTGCCGTCCTCGCGGAGGGCGTCGACGGCGCCCGTCACGCACGAGGTCAGCGCGCTGCCCTTGTCGAGGACCAGCCCGAACTGCTCCGGTGTACCGCCCTGGTTCTCGAACTGACCGACGATCTTCGCGTCCGTCACCTCGGCCGCCGTGATGTAGAACGCGGTCGGCAGGTCGGTGACGATGGCGTCGACCTGGCCGTTCTTGAGCGCCGACTTGGCCTGGTCGTTCTTCGCGTACGCGGCGGGCTGACGGGCCGGCTTCACCACGTCGTCGATGTAGTCCAGGCTGGTGGTGCCGACCTGCGCGCCCAGCTTCACGCCCTTGAGGTCCGCGAGGCTCTTCGCCTTCGCGGCCTTGGACCCCTTGAGCGCGATGACGGCCTGGCGGACGTCGTAGTAGCCGGACGAGAAGTCCACGGCCTTCCTGCGCTCGGCACTGATCGACACCTGGTTGATGTCGAAGTCGAAGGTCTTCTCGCCGGGCGCGAAGGCCTTGTTGAAGGGAACCGTCTGCCAGACGACGTCGCCCTCGGCGAAGCCGAGCTGCCGCGCGACGGCGTACGCGACCGCCGACTCGAAGCCCTCGCCGTTCGCCGGCTTGCCGTCCTTGAACCAGGGCTCGTAGGCCGGTTCGTCGGTCGCGACCGTCAGCTTCCCGGCGGTCTCGGTGCTCAACTCGGCCTTCGCGCACGTCTTCGAGGCGCCTCCGGTGGCCTTGTCGCCGGCCTTCTCCTCCGGCTGCGGCGCGCAGGCCACGGCGACGGAGAGCAGGGCGACGGTGGCGGCGGACGCGGCGCGGCGCAGGGCGCGTTGGGCGAGATGCATGGCGGGAGAGTGACAGCGCGACGACCTGTCTGTCCAGGTCACGACAGGAATTGTCCGCATCGTGGGAACGGGTGTTGCAGTCCTGTGAACGCGCTCCCGGCACAGGGTGTTCACGGTCGGCGGCCGGGCTTTCGGGGACGGGGCCGGGGCCGCCGGCCCAGGGCGGGAATCGAAAGGCCGGCGGCCCGTCCGCGCAGAAGCCGTCATCCTGTGCGGGCAGTCTCCAGTGGACTGCACCACTGCGCGCGCCGGGAGCGCGTGAGTACCACCGGTGCGTGCGTTTGCTTCACACGGGGCGCGCAGGAACTTATGAGGTCGACTGGCGCCCGGATCACCCGACACCCGATGTCACCCGACGCCTGATGTCACCCGATGCCCGAGGTCATCGGACGCGCGAGGACACCTGACGCCTGAGGCCACCAGCCGGCGCGCGCGAGGGACCGGACGAGCTCTCTTTCCCGGCTGCCGAGGTCGCGGAGGCGACTGGCCGCCCCGAGACGGCTCACCAGCCCCGGGCGCGCCACTCCGGCAGATGGGGACGCTCGGCACCCAGCGTCGTGTCGTTGCCGTGTCCCGGGTAGACCCAGGTCTCGTCCGACAGAGGGGCGAAGATCTTCGTCTCCACGTCGTGGATCAGGCTGGCGAAGGCCTTCGGGTCCTTACGTGTGTTGCCCACACCCCCGGGGAAGAGACAGTCCCCGGTGAACACATGTGCGTGCCCGTGCGGATCGTCGTAGACGAGGGCGATCGAACCGGGCGTGTGACCCACCAGGTGGCGTGCGGTGAGTTCCACGCGCCCCACCCGGATGGTGTCGCCGTCGTCCACGAGGACGCCGGTCGGCACGGGGATGCCCTCGGCGTCGTCCCGGCCCGCGTAGGTGCGCGCGCCGGTGGCCGCCACGACCTCCGCGAGCGCCTGCCAGTGGTCGCCGTGCTGGTGGGTGGTGACGACGGACGCGATGCCGTCGTCACCGATCAGCGTGAGCAGCGTCGAAGCGTCGTTCGCCGCGTCGATCAGCAGCTGCTCGCCGGTGGCCCGGCAGCGCAGCAGATAGGCGTTGTTGTCCATGGGGCCGACCGCGACCTTGGAGATCATCAGGTCCGACAGCTCGTGCACCTCGGCGGGCCCGCCGACCTTCACCGCTCCGCTGTACGTCATGAAGGCAGCCTATAGCGGGGGGAGGGCCGGGAGCGGGCCACCGTCGACCGTCAGCCCGGAGCCGTCGCGGCGCCCCGAAAGCCAGCCGAGGAGAGCGGGCGCGGGACCCGTCACCGTGACCTCCGGGGTGCCCTCCCGGCCGCGTCCCGTGCTCCACGCGCGCGTGGAGTCCGTGAGACGCGTGGCGGGCACGTCGGGACGCCCGGCGAAGCGGTCGGCGAGGAACTCGATCTCCCGCTCCGTGAACTCCTCCGGAAGATCTTCGAGCTCGTACCCGACGCCGAGGTCAACGTGGTGCAGCTCGACCTCGGCCCACCGGCGGAACGGCACCCGGGACGCCGAGTCCGTGACGCCGTTGCGCAGCTCCACCGTGCGGGACCAGTCCGCGGGCGCCGCGCCGGCCTCCTGGAAGCGGGCCGCGCTGTCCCGCACGTCCGTGAGCTGCTCGGCGAGGGGACGCGGCGCGTCACGCTCGATGTCCGCGTCCCGCGCTTCCGCGGAGACGTACATGGGGCGTCCGATGAGGACGTTCACGAGCGCGTCGGCGTTGCGGGCGAGATGGGCGAGGACATGGCCGCGGCTCCAGCCGGGCAGCCGTGACGACTCGGTCACTGCGGCGTTGTCCAGTCGGGCGGCTGCGCTGAGCAGCCGTTCGGTCGCGTCACGTACAGACGCCAGGTCGCGCACATGATCGTTCATGGCCCCGACGATAGCTGCGCCACACGTTCGGGTGAAGGTGCCGGACCATCGCCGCTAATCGAATGCACGTGCTATATGGTCGTCGGTGGCGTCGGGCATGCTGGAGAGCCCGGGATTGTTACCAACCATGGGAACCGACCCGGCGTTGTCAGTGGCTCCCCCTAGTCTGAAAAAGACGGGGCCTCGCCCCTGTCACTTCTCTCAAGAAAGGTGCGGACCGGCGTGGCCGACCGTCTCATCGTCCGTGGAGCGCGCGAGCACAATCTGAAGAATGTCTCGCTCGACCTCCCGCGCGACTCGCTCATCGTCTTCACGGGCCTGTCGGGATCGGGCAAGTCCTCCCTCGCCTTCGACACGATCTTCGCCGAGGGCCAGCGGCGGTACGTCGAGTCGCTCTCGTCGTACGCCCGGCAGTTCCTCGGCCAGATGGACAAGCCGGACGTCGACTTCATCGAGGGTCTCTCCCCGGCTGTCTCCATCGACCAGAAGTCGACCTCGCGCAACCCGCGCTCGACGGTCGGCACCATCACCGAGGTCTACGACTACCTGCGTCTGCTCTTCGCGCGCATCGGCAAGCCGCACTGTCCCGAGTGCGGCCGCCCGATCTCCCGCCAGTCGCCGCAGGCCATCGTCGACAAGGTCCTGGAGCTGCCGGAGGGCAGCCGCTTCCAGGTGCTCTCGCCGCTGGTGCGCGAGCGCAAGGGCGAGTTCGTCGACCTCTTCGCCGATCTCCAGACCAAGGGGTACAGCCGTGCCCGGGTGGACGGCGAGACGATCCAGCTCACCGAGCCGCCCACGCTCAAGAAGCAGGAGAAGCACACCATCGAGGTGGTCGTCGACCGCCTCACGGTGAAGGACGGCGCCAAGCGCCGCCTCACGGACTCCGTGGAGACCGCCCTCGGGCTTTCCGGCGGCATGGTCGTCCTCGACTTCGTCGACCTCCCCGCCGACGACCCCGAGCGCGAGCGCATGTACTCGGAGCACCTGTACTGCCCGTACGACGACCTGTCCTTCGAGGAGCTGGAGCCCCGCTCCTTCTCCTTCAACTCGCCCTTCGGCGCCTGCCCCGAGTGCACCGGTATCGGTACGCGCATGGAGGTCGACCCCGAGCTGATCGTCCCGGACGAGGACAAGTCCCTCGACGAGGGCGCCATCCACCCCTGGTCGCACGGGCACACCAAGGACTACTTCGGCCGTCTCGTCGGAGCCCTCGCGGACGCCCTCGGATTCCGGACCGACATCCCCTTCGCCGGTCTCCCGCAGCGCGCCAGGAAGGCCCTGCTGTACGGGCACAAGACCCAGATCGAGGTCCGCTACCGCAACAGGTACGGGCGCGAGCGGGTCTACACCACGCCCTTCGAGGGCGCCGTGCCGTTCGTCAAGCGGCGGCACAGCGAGGCCGAGAGCGACGCGAGCCGCGAGCGCTTCGAGGGCTACATGCGCGAGGTGCCCTGCCCCACCTGTCAGGGCACGCGCCTCAAGCCGATCGTCCTTGCCGTCACGGTCATGGAGAAGTCCATCGCGGAGGTCTCCGCGATGTCCATCAGCGACTGCGCGGACTTCCTCGGCAAGCTCAAGCTGAACGCCCGCGACAAGAAGATCGCCGAGCGCGTCCTGAAGGAGGTCAGCGAACGGCTGCGCTTCCTGGTCGACGTCGGCCTGGACTACCTCTCGCTGAACCGCGCGGCCGGCACCCTCTCCGGCGGCGAGGCCCAGCGCATCCGCCTGGCGACGCAGATCGGCTCCGGTCTCGTGGGCGTCCTGTACGTCCTGGACGAGCCGTCCATCGGCCTGCACCAGCGGGACAACCACCGCCTGATCGAGACCCTGGTCCGCCTGCGCGACATGGGCAACACGCTGATCGTCGTCGAGCACGACGAGGACACCATCAAGGTCGCGGACTGGGTCGTGGACATCGGCCCCGGCGCGGGCGAGCACGGCGGCAAGGTCGTGCACAGCGGTTCCCTCAAGGAACTCCTCGCCAACGACGACTCGGTCACCGGGCAGTACCTGTCGGGCAAGCGGGAGATCCAGCTCCCGGACATCCGGCGCCCCACCGACCCGAGCCGCAGCCTCACGGTGCACGGCGCCCGGGAGAACAACCTCCAGGACATCGACGTGTCCTTCCCGCTCGGCGTGCTCACCGCCGTCACGGGCGTCTCGGGCTCCGGAAAGTCGACCCTGGTCAACGACATCCTCTACACGCACCTCGCCCGCGAGCTGAACGGCGCACGGAACGTGCCCGGCCGGCACACGCGCGTGGAGGGCGACGACCTCGTCGACAAGGTCGTGCACGTCGACCAGTCGCCCATCGGCCGGACGCCCCGGTCCAACCCGGCGACGTACACCGGAGTCTTCGACCACGTCCGCAGGCTGTTCGCCGAGACGACCGAGGCGAAGGTCCGGGGCTACCTCCCCGGCCGCTTCTCCTTCAACGTCAAGGGCGGCCGCTGCGAGAACTGCTCCGGTGACGGCACGATCAAGATCGAGATGAACTTCCTGCCGGACGTGTACGTCCCCTGCGAGGTCTGCCACGGGGCGCGCTACAACCGGGAGACCCTGGACGTCCACTACAAGGGCAAGTCCATCGCCGAGGTCCTCGACATGCCGATCGAGGAGGCCCTGGACTTCTTCGAGGCCGTCCCCGCGATCTCCCGCCACCTCAGGACGCTCCACGACGTCGGTCTCGGCTACGTGCGCCTCGGCCAGTCCGCGCCGACGCTGTCCGGCGGCGAGGCCCAGCGCGTCAAGCTCGCGAGCGAGCTGCAGAAGCGGTCCACGGGACGCACGGTGTACGTGCTCGACGAGCCGACCACCGGTCTGCACTTCGAGGACATCAGCAAGCTGATCAAGGTCCTCTCGGGTCTGGTCGACAAGGGCAACACGGTCATCGTCATCGAGCACAACCTCGACGTCGTCAAGACCGCCGACTGGGTCATCGACATGGGCCCCGAGGGCGGCAGCGGCGGTGGCCTGGTCATCGCCGAGGGCACGCCCGAGCAGGTCGCCGGGGTCTCGACCAGCCACACCGGCAAGTTCCTGCGCGAGATCCTCGGCGCCGAGCGGATCAGCGACGGCAGCTCGGTCAAGGCACCGCGCAAGGCCGCCAGGAAGACGGTGGCGGCGGGGGCGACGGCACGGAAGACGGCCACCAAGGCCGTCGGCACGGCCGCGAA
The DNA here is from genome assembly GCF_042872045.1 of Streptomyces sp. NPDC005496. Lineage (NCBI taxonomy): Bacteria > Bacillati > Actinomycetota > Actinomycetes > Kitasatosporales > Streptomycetaceae > Streptomyces > Streptomyces sp. NPDC005496. The sequence continues at coordinate 212,855 of NZ_JBIAJQ010000009.1, read as the reverse complement.
GAAGACGGCTGCCGCGGCGAAGAAGACCGCGGCGGAGAAGGCGCCCGCCAAGAAGACGGCCACGAAGGCGGCCCCCGCGAAGAAGACCACGCGGGCCCGCAAGGCCTGACGGGCCGGGCGCGCGACGCCCTCGCCCGACACCGGCAGAAACGCGGCGCCCCACGGGAACCTCCCGTGGGGCGCCGCGCGTTTCCGCGGTCGGGCGCGGTGATCATCCGGGCACGTCGGCGGGCCTGCTCGCCTTCGTCAGCGCGCGGCCTACAGGTCGCCGCCCAGTTCGGAGGCGTACGGCGGTTCCGCGCCCTCGCGTGAGCAGGTGATCGCCGCCGCGCGGGCGGCGAAGGTCAGCAGCTCCGTCCAGCCGTCGGGGCCGAGGTCGGCCAGAGCCGCCGGTGACAGGGCGTCGCGGACGGCGAGGCCGTGCAGCAACGCCGCGTTCACCGTGTCACCGGCGCCGATCGTGTCCACGACGGTGACCGGCTCACCGGGCACGGAGTGCACCGAGCCGTCGCGGGTGAACACGGTCAGACCGTCCCCGCCTCGCGTCACCACGACGGCGGTGGGGCCCGAGGCCAGCCACTCGGCCGGGGTGCCGCCGAGCCACTCGGCGTCCTCAGCGGACAGCTTGAGCAGCGAGACCGACGGCAGCCAGCTCTTGAACCGGGCGCGGTAGGCGTCCGCGTCGGGGATCAGCACCGCCCGGATGTTCGGATCGAGGGCGGTGAACACACCGTTCGCTGCGGCGGTCCGCATCAGCGTCTCGTACGCGCTCGCCCCCGGTTCGAGGACGAGCGAGCAGGTGCCGAAGGACACCGCGGTCGTGCCGTCTGGAAGGCGCTCGGGCTCCGCGAACAGGCGGTCGGCCGTGCCCTCGACGTAGAAGGAGTACGCGGCCGAACCGTCCGCGCCGACCGAGGCGAGGGCCAGCGTGGTCGGCTCGGCACCCCGCTGCACCGACGACACGTCGACGTCCGCCTCGCGCAGACCGTCCAGCAGCGCGTCACCGTAGACGTCGGTCGAGACGCGGGAGCAGAAGGCGGTGGGGGAGCCGAGGCGGCCCAGGGCTACCGCGGTGTTGTAGGGACCGCCACCGCGTCGGGGCACCAGGCTCACGAGCGCGCCCGCGCCCTGCGGGACCAGGTCGATCAGAGCCTCACCGGCGACGACGATCACGACAGGGGTCCTTTCACACGGCCGCCTATGCGGTCCGACTGGGTTGAGGGGTCGGACTGGTCCGTCTGGTCCGTCTGACCTGAGCGCTTCGACCTACCCGAGCGCTTCGCCTGATCTGAGCGGTCCGACCGGCCTGAGCGCTCCGGCCGGTCCGAGGGGTCCGACCGGTCTGAACCTTCGGAGCCGGCGGACGGCGATCGAGGCGTACGTCTCCCCGTGTCCTCCGGGCATCCGCACGAGCCGCGGTGGACGAACGTGCACGGCAGCCGCACGGTCCGTCCCGGACGCTCCGGCGAGGCCAGCCGCTCCAGCAGCAGCCGGACGGCCTGGGCCCCGATCTCCTTGCTGGGCTGGGAGACCGCGGTCAGCCTGGGCGCGAAGAGGTCGGCCCAGGCGAAGTCGTCGAAGCAGCACAGCGCCAGGTCGTCCGGTACCGACAGTCCGAGGTCCTGAAGGGCACGCAACGCCCCGATGGTCATCGCGTTGTTGGCGGTGACCAGCGCCGTGGGAGGCGCCGCGAGAGAGAGCAGGGCTCCGGTGGCCTGTTCGGCGGCCCGGGTCTGCGATTCGCCGTGCACCACGAGCCGTTCGTCGTACGGCAGGCCGGCGCCGGCGAGCCCTTGGCGGTAGCCGAAGATCCGCTCGGTCGTGGTGCTGAGTCCTGGCAGGCCCGCGATCAGTCCGATCCGCTTGTGGCCGAGTCCGGTGAGATGCCCGACCAACTGCGTCATGGGCTCGGCATTCGCGGCACTGATTTGGTCGAAGCGGTACCGGGGAGCCGCGAGCCCGTCGTCTTCGGCAACGTTGGCGTTGGTGCTCCCGGCGCGTGGTCCCTTCGCGGAGGTTCCGCTGTCGACCGCCGAGGCCCCGCTGTCGACCAGCCGGTCGAGGAACACCGTCGGCACGTTGTGACGTCCCAGGTAGCCCAACAGCCCGGACGGGTCCGCGGAAGGGGCGACGATCAGGCCGTCGACCCGTCGCTCGTGCAGGAGCCGCACGACCTTCTGCTCGTGCTCGGGATCGTCGTGCGGGTCGGCGATGAGCAGGCTGTAACCGTGCTCCAGCGCGCCGGCCTCCACCCCCTGCAGGATCTCCGTGAAGTACGGGTTGCTGATCGCCGACACCGCCAGCCCGATCGAACGGGTGCGCGCTGTGACCAGCGAACGGGCCAGCGTGTTAGGCGTGTACCCGAGCGCCTCGATGGCGTCCAGCACCGCCTGACGAGTCTCGGGGCGTACCGGCCGCGAGTCGTTCAGGACGTGCGAGACGGTCGCGATCGACACCCCCGCGTGTCGTGCGACGTCCAGCATCGTCGCCATGGCGTTCCCCTTCCGGGAGGGGCTCTCAGGCCCGTCCTGGCGGGAACCTACCGCAAGGCGAGGCGGACGTAAACGCTTACGTAAGCGTTTACGTCCGCGGTTCAGGTGCGGCGCGCGATGCGACGGCGATGCGCGCTCGGTGAGAGACGTAAGCGCTTACGTCTCTGCCTACGCCTGCGTCCTGAGTCCCTGGTGGGGCGCCGCAGATGTGGCCGGACGCTGAGGTAAACGCTCGCGTAAGCGTTTACGTCCCCGGGCGCGCGGCTCGCCGTCCCAGGGCGTTCCCCGGCCCGACCGAACCCGGGGCTCAGCATCGCAGTGCGCCTCCGGCCAACGAGGTAAACGCTTACGCAAGCGTTTACGTAAGCGTTTACGCACCCCATCCACCCCGCCGCATCCACCCCACCCCCTCCGTCCCATCCACCCCACGCGTCCCGCCACATCCACCGGCCCCCACCGCACCCCCCACCCCGCCCGTCCCGGACTGATCCACGCCGGTATCGTCGGTTCGTCAGACCCCTCACACGCCTCCGACCAGGGGAGACCTCATGCCCGGCCTTCCGTCCGCGAGCCGCCGTACCGTTCTGCGAGGGGCCGCCGTGGTGCCGGTCGCCGGACTCGGAGTGGCCGCCTGTTCGTCGGGGGCCGGTGGCGGTGCGGTCCCGCCGACGCCCACCGCGCCCGTGGAGCTGGGTGCGGAGAGTGAGGTCCCCAAGGGGGGCGCCAAGCTGTACCGGGATCACAACGTGGTTGTCAGTCATGCCGAGGACGGCTCGCTGAAGGCGTACAGCACGATCTGTACGCACGCCGGGTGCCCCATCAACAAGCTGGCGGGGACGACCCTCACCTGTCCCTGTCACGGGAGTGAGTTCGACGCGCGGACCGGCAAGGTGCTGCACGCGCCCGCCACCGAGCCGCTCCACGAACTGTCCGTCGAGCCGAGGGACGGCAAGATCGTCGCGGGCCCGCCGGCCTGACGCCGCTACTCCCAGGCCGCCACTCCCCGGCTGGCCGTCTCTCCCCGGCTGGCCGTTACTCCCAGTCCCAGGCGATCCCCACGATGCCGGACCGCACGCGCTGTTCCACGAGGTGCACCGAGCGGTGCTGTCCGCTGAGCGTCAGCTCCTGGCGGCCACCGCGAGGTGCCGCCGCCGAGTGCTGGGTGAACCGGTGGCAGCGCACCGGCAGCGCCCGTTCGTCGAAGCGCACCTGGAGCGCGTACTGCCCGCCGGCGAAGCTGAACCCCCGGAGGTACTCGCTGGAGGCGCCCGCCGTGCCGTCGTCGAAGCCGTAGCGGAACAGGAACGTGTCGCCGGCGCGGAGCCGGGTGTCGAAGAGGAACTCGGCCACGAGCACGCCGGTGTCGTGGTGCCAGCGCACGCGGCCCGTCCGGCAGTTCTCCAGGGCGCGCACGGCCATCCGGTTGGGCGCGCACCCCGGGTCGCCGTGGTGGATGGCGACATAGCGGTCGACGCCGTCCTTGTGGGCGCGGACGATGTGCTGCGACTCGCGGCCCCGCAGTTCGCGGTGGGCGCCGATGTGCACCCGCTCGTGGTGGCCGATGGTGTGCAGGCCGCCGTCGAGTGGGGACTCCAGTTCGTCGAGCAGGCGTTCAAGTATTCCGGACGCTTCCACCAGGGCGCGGTAGGAACGACTCGCCGGGCGGTCCGAGCCCGGGAGTTCCTCGCTCTTGGCGAGCAGCCGGATCAGCGACTCGTCCGGCAGTTGGAGGATCTCCTCCAGGGCGCGCACGGCACGCAGTGACTCCGGGCGCTGTGGACGCCGGGCCCCCTGCTGCCAGTAACTGAGGCTGGTCACGCCCACCTTGACGCCGTAACGCGACAGGTGGTGCTGCACGCGTTGCAGCGGCAGTCCGCGGGCGGCTATCGCGGCGCGCAGTGCGATGTGGAAGGGGCCGCCCCGCAGGGCCGTCTCCAGTTCCGCCGGGACGAGGTCCACGTGCTCTGTGCCGTGCCGCATACGCGGGCCTTTCTGTGAATGTTCACAAACGGCTGGTCAGACCGTCAGCGCGGGTTCCGGGGACCGCCTGGTGGGCGTGCGGGGATTGTTCACATCCGTACGGCGTCGTTCACGGCCCCAAGTTCCACCGCATTGAAGCGTGTTGACCAAGTCCCGACAACACCTGATGCTCAACCGCAGTGTCCGGACGCGTTCCGCTCCGCCCCTCGAACCCCACTCGGGAGGAACGCGATGCGCCGCAGCAGGCTCATCGTCGCCCCGGTCGCCCGCGCGGTCACCCCGGTGATCGTCCTGGCGGCCCTCTGCGCCGTGCCGACCGCCCCCACGCGCGCTTCGGCGGCCGCCGAGCCGACGGCCCCTGTGCGTGCCTCCACGGTGGTCGCCGTGCCGACCACCCCTGTACGTGCCTCCGCAACAGCCGCCGCGCCGGCCACCCCTTCCCGTACTCCCGCAGCCCGTACTCCCGCCGCAACCCCCGCGCCGACCGCTCCCGCCCGCCTTCCGACGGTCCACGTGGCCCCGACCGCCATCGCCATCTCCTCGGTCTCCGCCCGCCGGGCCGACCGCGTCACGGCCCCGCACGGCGTGGGTGTGACGCGTACGGCGAGAGGAGCCGGCAAACCGAATAGAACTCACAAACGGAACGAGACGGATGACGTCGGTCCGGCCGTCGCGGTCGTCTCGGCGCTGGCCGGAGCGGGTGCCCTCGTGGCACTCGCCCTGAGCGTGACGTGGGCCCTGCGGCGGCGCCGCCGCTGATCGTGTCCCGTGTGGTGCCAGGCCTCGGGGGGAGTCTCGTCGGGCCGGTCGGGGCATGCAGTGCCGCCGTCCCGGGGTGGGCGAGTCGTCCCAGGCGGGCCGGTGCGGCCACGGCGTGGCCGACCCGGCCAGGTGGTTGTCCACAGGCGGGGCGGGACCCCGTCACGCTGTCACCCCTCGCCAGTAGGGTGTGAGACATGGCCGACCCCTCCAGCTACCGCCCCAAGCCGGGAGAGATCCCGGACACCCCCGGGGTCTACAAATTCCGCGACGAGCACCGCCGGGTGATCTACGTCGGAAAGGCGAAGAGCCTGCGCCAGCGCCTGAACAGTTACTTCCAGGACCTGGCGAACCTCCACCCGCGCACCCGCACGATGGTCACGACGGCCGCGTCCGTGGAGTGGACCGTGGTGTCCACGGAGGTCGAGGCGCTGCAGCTGGAGTACTCCTGGATCAAGGAGTTCGACCCCCGGTTCAACGTCAAGTACCGCGACGACAAGAGCTACCCGTACCTCGCGGTGACCATGAACGAGGAGTTCCCCCGCGTCCAGGTGATGCGCGGCCAGAAGCGCAAGGGCGTGCGCTACTTCGGGCCGTACGGGCACGCGTGGGCCATCCGCGACACGGTCGACCTACTGCTGCGCGTCTTCCCCGTGCGCACGTGCTCCGCCGGTGTCTTCAAGAACGCGGCCCGCACCGGCCGCCCCTGCCTCCTCGGCTACATCGGCAAGTGCTCCGCCCCGTGCGTCGGCCGGGTCAGCCCCGAGGAGCACCGTGAACTCGCCGAGGAGTTCTGCGACTTCATGGCCGGCCGTACGGGGACGTACATCCGCCGGCTGGAGCAGCAGATGGTGGACGCGGCCGAGGAGATGGAGTACGAGCGGGCGGCGCGCCTGCGCGACGACATCGGGGCCCTGAAGAAGGCCATGGAGAAGAACGCGGTCGTGCTCGCCGACGCGACCGACGCCGACCTGATGGCCGTCGCCGAGGACGAGCTGGAGGCGGCCGTGCAGATCTTCCACGTCCGCGGCGGCCGGGTGCGCGGCCAGCGCGGCTGGGTCACCGACAAGGTGGAGGCGGTCACCACGGGTGACCTCGTCGAGCACGCGCTCCAGCAGCTGTACGGCGAGGAGAGCGGCGACTCGGTGCCCAAGGAGGTCCTCGTCCCGGCGCTGCCCGACCTCGTGGAGTCGGTCCAGGAGTGGCTCACCGCGCGCCGCGGGTCGAACGTGTCGCTGCGCATCCCCCAGCGCGGGGACAAGAAGGCCCTCATGGAGACCGTGCAGCGCAACGCGCAGCAGTCCCTCGTGCTGCACAAGACCAAGCGGGCCTCCGACCTGACCACGCGCTCGCGTGCCCTGGAGGAGATCGCCGAGGCCCTGGACCTGGCCAGCGCGCCCCTGCGGATCGAGTGCTACGACATCTCGCACCTCCAGGGCGACGACGTGGTGGCCTCCATGGTCGTCTTCGAGGACGGGCTCGCGCGCAAGAGCGAATACCGGCGCTTCCAGATCAAGGGCTTCGAGGGGCAGGACGACGTCCGGTCCATGCACGAGGTGATCAGCCGCCGCTTCAGGCGCTACCTCGCGGAGAAGGAGAAGACGGGGGAGTGGGCCGACGGCACGGCCGAGCTCACCGAGGAGGACGGCCGCCCCAAGCGGTTCGCCTACCCGCCCCAGCTCATCGTCGTCGACGGCGGCCGGCCCCAGGTCGCGGCCGCCGCGCGGGCCCTGGACGAGCTCGGCATCGACGACATCGCCGTGTGCGGCCTCGCCAAGCGCCTGGAGGAGGTCTGGGTGCCCGGCGAGGACGACCCCGTGGTCCTGCCGCGCACCAGCGAGGGGCTGTATCTCCTCCAGCGCGTCCGTGACGAGGCCCACCGCTTCGCGATCACCTACCAGCGCGCGAAGCGGGCCAAGCGCTTCCGGGCGAGCCCCCTGGACGACGTGCCGGGCCTGGGTGAGACCCGCAAGCAGGCGTTGATCAAGCATTTCGGTTCGGTGAAAAAGCTGCGATCCGCGACAATCGACCAGATCTGTGAAGTCCCCGGCATAGGCCGCAAGACGGCCGAGGCGATCGCCGTGGCCTTCGCCCAGGCGGCTCCGGCCGCGCCCGCCGTCAACACGGCGACTGGAGAGATCATGGAAGAAGAGGAACCCGGGACGACGGCGGGTCCCTCGGGGGAGCCCGTGTCCGCGGGCGCCTCGGACGAGCGACGGGGGCAGGAGACATGACCGAACGGCACGCTGAGGAAGAACGCCCGGCCCAGGGCCGGGAGACGCACAAGGAGACGAGCGAGGAGAACCCGGAGCGCACGCCGGGCCAGGACGCGGCGGGCGGGGAACAGGGCACCGGGGGAGACGGAGCACAGGTGGGTACGGGCATCGAGAAGGCCGGGGTCCCGGAGGCGGCCATCCCCGAGCTGGTGATCATCTCCGGCATGTCCGGAGCGGGGAGGTCGACGGCCGCCAAGTGCCTGGAGGACCTCGGCTGGTTCGTCGTCGACAACCTGCCGCCCGCGCTGATCCCCACCATGGTGGAGCTCGGCGCCCGCTCCCAGGGCAACGTCGCGAGGATCGCGGTCGTCGTCGACGTACGCGGCCGGCGCTTCTTCGACAATCTGCGCGAGTCCCTCGCCGACCTGGAGGCACGGCACGTCACCCGGCGCATCGTCTTCCTGGAGTCCTCGGACGAGGCGCTGGTGCGCCGCTTCGAGTCCGTGCGCCGCCCGCACCCCCTCCAGGGGGACGGACGCATCGTCGACGGCATCGCCGCTGAGCGGGAACTGCTGCGGGAGCTGCGCGGCGACGCCGACCTGGTGATCGACACCTCCAGCCTGAACGTGCACGAGCTGCGCGCCAAGATGGACGCCCAGTTCGCGGGCGAGGAGGAGCCCGAGCTGCGGGCGACCGTCATGTCCTTCGGCTTCAAGTACGGCCTGCCGGTAGACGCCGACCTGGTCGTGGACATGCGCTTCCTGCCCAACCCGCACTGGGTCCCGGAGCTGCGCCCCTTCACCGGCCTGAACGAGGAGGTCGCGGCCTACGTCCTCAACCAGCCCGGTGCCAAGGAGTTCCTCGACCGCTACACCGAGCTGCTCCAGCTCATCGCCGCCGGCTACCGGCGTGAGGGCAAGCGCTACGTGACCATCGCGGTCGGCTGCACCGGCGGCAAGCACCGCTCGGTCGCCACGTCCGAGAAGCTCGCCGCCCGACTGGCGTCCGAGGGAGTGGAGACGGTCGTCGTCCACCGGGACATGGGCCGCGAATGACCGGAAGTTCACTGCGGCTGGGCAGGCTGCGCCGGTCCGTCCCGGAGCGCCGCGGCGGCAAGACGCGCCGCCGCGGCGCCCAGCCCAAGGTCGTCGCCCTCGGCGGCGGCATGGGCCTGTCCGCCTCCCTGGCCGCCCTGCGCCGGATCACCGGCGACCTCACCGCCGTCGTCACCGTGGCCGACGACGGCGGCTCCAGCGGGCGCCTGCGCGACGAGCTGGGCGTCCTGCCGCCCGGCGACCTGCGCAAGGCGCTGGCCGCGCTGTGCGGCGACGACGACTGGGGCCAGACCTGGGCCCGCGTCATCCAGCACCGCTTCCAGTCCAAGGGCGACCTGCACGAGCACGCGGTCGGCAACCTGCTGATCGTCGCCCTGTGGGAGCAGCTCGGCGACCACGTCCAGGCCCTGGACCTGGTGGGCAGGCTGCTCGGCGCCCAGGGCCGCGTGCTGCCCATGTCGGCGGTGCCCCTGGAGCTCCAGGCCCTGGTCAGGGGCCACGACCCGGACCGGCCCGACGACGTCGACACCGTCCGCGGCCAGGCCACCGTCGCCCTCACACCCGGCGAGGTGCAGTCCGTGCACGTCGTGCCGCACGGCCCGCCCGCCGTTCCCGAGGCCGTGGAAGCGGTCCTGGACGCGGACTGGGTCGTGCTCGGCCCGGGGTCCTGGTTCTCCTCCGTGATCCCGCACCTGCTGGTGCCCGACCTGCTCGACGCGCTGATCCAGACGAAGGCGCGCCGGGTGCTCTCCCTGAACCTCGTGCCGCAGCCCGGAGAAACCGATGGCTTCTCCCCGCAGCGTCATTTGGAGGTTTTGGGACGACACGCCCCTAAACTCGCCCTGGACGTGGTGCTGGCCGACGAGGCCGCCGTGCCCGACCGCGACTCACTGACCGACGCCGCCAAGCGGTTCGGCGCCGCGGTCGAGCTGGCGCCGGTGGCCCGGACCGACGGCACTCCGCGGCACGACCCGGAGCTGTTGGCCGCCGCGTACGACCGTATTTTTCGGATGCATGGAAGGATCGGCCCATGGCGATGACGGCAGCGGTGAAGGATGAGATCTCCCGGCTTCCCGTCACCCGGACGTGCTGCAGAAAGGCGGAGGTCTCCGCCATCCTGCGGTTCGCGGGCGGCCTTCACCTGGTGAGCGGCCGGATTGTGATCGAGGCGGAGCTGGACACCGCGATGGCGGCGCGCCGGCTGAAGCGGGACATCCTGGAGATCTTCGGCCACAGTTCCGAACTGATCGTGATGGCGCCCGGCGGGCTGCGCCGCGGCTCGCGCTACGTCGTGCGCGTCGTCGCGGGCGGCGACCAGCTGGCCCGCCAGACGGGACTCGTCGACGGCCGCGGCAGGCCGATCCGCGGACTGCCCCCGCAGGTGGTCTCGGGGGCCACCTGCGATGCCGAGGCCGCCTGGCGCGGGGCCTTCCTCGCGCACGGCTCCCTCACCGAGCCGGGGCGCTCCTCCTCCCTGGAGGTGACCTGCCCGGGCCCGGAGGCGGCGCTGGCACTGGTCGGCGCGGCCCGGCGGCTGTCCATCGCGGCGAAGGCCCGCGAGGTCCGCGGCGTGGACCGCGTGGTCGTCCGCGACGGCGACGCCATCGGCGCGCTCCTCACCCGTCTGGGCGCCCACGAGTCGGTGCTCGCCTGGGAGGAGCGGCGGATGCGCCGCGAGGTCCGCGCCACCGCCAACCGGCTCGCCAACTTCGACGACGCCAACCTGCGCCGCTCGGCCCGCGCCGCCGTAGCCGCCGGGGCCCGCGTGCAGCGCGCCCTGGAGATCCTCGGCGAGGAGGTCCCCGAGCATCTCGCCGCCGCCGGCCGGCTGCGCATGGAGCACAAGCAGGCCTCCCTTGAAGAGCTGGGCGCGCTCGCCGACCCGCCGCTGACCAAGGACGCCGTCGCGGGCCGTATCCGCCGGCTGCTCGCCATGGCCGACAAGCGCGCCCAGGACCTGGGCATCCCGAGCACGGAGTCCAACCTCACCGAGGAGATGGCCGACAACCTCGTCGGCTGACACCCGGGCCCCGGTCCGGGAAGCGAACAGAGCTCAACACGCCGGTGCCGACGCCCACTTGGGACGTCGGCACCGGCGTCTGACCGTTGCCGAGGCACCCTTGACTTGATGATGAAGTGTCATGAGCCTGGCTCTGTTCGCCGCCGTGGCGGACCAGTGCAAGGGGGACTCATGAGACGAAGAGCGAGAGCGATCCTCGCTGCGAGCGCGTTCCTGCTGGGCGGTGCGGGCCTGGCCCCGGCCGCCCAGGCACAGGACGGCAGTTCACCCGAGCCGGACGCGAACGCCGTCAAGGTGTTCCGCGCCGAGGTCACGAAGAAGCAGGTACCCCTGCTGCTCGCGGCCGGACAGGACGCCCACGAACTCGGCGAACAGGCGCCGGACAAGGGCACCGCGTCGGTCGAGGTCTACCTCACCGACAAGCAGGCCGAGAAGCTGGAGAAGCAGGGCGTCGAGCTCACGGAGCACAAGCTGTCGGCGCGGGCCGAGGCGCGGGTGGCGGCTGCGGGCGACGGCGTGTTCCGCCCGTACAGCGGCAAGGGGAACCTGCGGGAGGAGATCCTCAGGACCAACCAGGACCACCCGGGTCTCACCAAGGTCGTCTCCATCGGCAAGACCGTCAAGGGCCAGGACATCCTCGCCCTCAAGCTGACCAAGGGCGCCCGGAAGAGCAAGGACGGCGCCAAGCCGTCCGTGCTGTACATGTCCAACCAGCACGCGCGCGAGTGGATCACGCCGGAGATGACCCGGCGCCTGATGCACTACTACCTGGACAACTACTCCACGGACAAGCGGGTCAAGAAGCTCGTCGACTCCACGGAACTGTGGTTCGTGCTGTCCGCCAACCCCGACGGCTACGACTTCACGTTCTCCCCCGAGGGCGACCGGCAGTGGCGCAAGAACCTCCGGGACGTGAACGGCGACGGCGCCATCACGACCGGGGACGGCGTCGACCTCAACCGCAACTTCGCCTACAAGTGGGGTTACGACGACGAGGGTTCGTCCCCCAGCCCGACCAGCCAGACCTACCGCGGCGCGAGCCCCGGCTCCGAGCCCGAGACCAAGGCCCTGGACGCCTTCGAGAAGCGCATCGGCTTCACGTACGGCATCAACTACCACTCCGCCGCCGAGCTGCTCCTGTACGGGGTCGGCTGGCAGGTGGCGACGCCCAGCCCGGACGACGTGCTCTACCGCTCGCTCGCCGGAACCCCCGAGAACTCGGCCGTCGAGGGCTACCACCCGCAGGTCTCCTCGGAGCTCTACACCACCAACGGTGAAGCGGACGGGCACGCGAGCAACGTCAACGGCACGGGGATGTTCACCCCCGAGATGTCGACCTGCCAGACCGCGTCGAACCTCTACCCGGACGACGCCTGGAACGCGGCCGACTGCGCCTCGGTCTTCACGTTCCCGGACGACGAGAAGCTGATCGAGCAGGAGTTCCGCAAGAACGTCCCGTTCGCGCTCTCCGTCGCCGAGACCGCCTCGCACCCCGACCGGCCCTCCTCCTCGGTCGGCATCGACGCCCCCGACTTCAGCCCCGCGGCCTTCTCGACGTCGTACGCGCGCGGCGCCGACCAGGAGGTCTCCGTCGTCGCCCGCAGGTCGGTCCGCGACAAGGAGCTCAAGTACCGCGTCAACGGCGGCCGCACGCACGACATGGCGCTCAGGCCGTGGAAGGGTGGCGAGACCTACGGCGGCGAGGACAACCTCTACTTCGACGAGTACCGCGCCAAGGTCCGGGACGGCGACACCGGCGACAAGGTCGAGGTCTGGTTCACCGGCCGGACCCGCAGCGGGAAGCGCACCTCCAGCAGTCACTTCACCTACACCGTGGCCGAGCGGCCGCGTGCCGACACCCTCGTCGTGGCCGAGGAGGGCGCGACGGCGACCCAGGCGCAGAAGTACACCGACGCGCTGAAGGCCAACGGCCGCAAGCCCCTCGTCTGGGACGTCGCCACCCAGGGCGCCCCCGACGCGCTCGCGGTCCTCGGGCACTTCGGCACGGTCGTCCACTACACGGGCGCCGACCGGCCCGGCAACGCCACCCAGCTCCAGCTGCGCGCCTTCCTCAACGAGGGCGGCAAGCTGATCGAGGCGGGCGAGCAGGCCGGCGGCAACGTCGACCTCGGCGGCGGCACCCTCTCGAACGACTTCAGCCAGTACTACCTGGGCGCCTACTCCCGCACGACGACCCCGGGCGCCACCGGCTTCAACGGCTCCGGCAAGCTCGCGGGCTTCACCGGCGCCCTCGGCGACGCGCCCGGCAACCCGCTGAACGCGGCCGGCGCGTACGGCGTCACCTCCGACACGCTGCCCGTCGCGCGGTACCCGCAGTTCGCCAGCGCGGGCGCCGGCCAGTTCGCCGGGACGGTCAACCCGTACGGGCCGTACGCGGGCTCGTACATGGCCGCCGCCGTCCACACCGACGACGCCTACAAGCGCCTCACCCGCACGATCGACCTCACCGGGGTGAGCGCGGCCGACAAGCCGACGCTGCGCACCCGTCTCCTGTGGGACACCGAGCCCGGCTACGACCACGCGGTGCTGGAGGCCCACACCACCGGGGCCGAGGACTGGACCACGCTCCCCGACGCGGGCGGCGCGACCGGTTCCGCCGTCCCGGCCGAGTGCGAGGCCGGGTTCCTGCTCAACGAGCACCCCTTCCTCAAGCACTACCTGACGCAGGGCGCCACGGCCTGCACGGGCACGGGCACCAGCGGCGCGTGGAACAGCTTCACGGGCGAGTCGGACGGCTGGCAGCAGGTCGAGTTCGACCTCAGCGCGTACGCCGGCAAGTCCGTGGAGGTCTCGCTGAGCTACATCACCGACCCGAGCAGCGGCGGCCACGGGCTCCTCGCGGACGACGCCTCGCTCGTCGTCGGAGGCACGGCCACCGCGACCGAGGGCTTCGAGACGTCGCTCGGCGTCTGGCGCGTCCCCGGTCCGCCGGCGGGCAGCCCGGCCGTCCTCAAGGACTGGACGCGCACCGGGGCGCTGTTCCAGACGTACGGAGGCGTCACCACGGACGACACCGTGCTGATGGGCTTCGGCCTGGAGCACGTCACCGCGGCGGCCGACCGTACGGCGCTGCTCGGGAAGGCGCTCGCGGCCCTGAGGAGCTGATTCCCCCTCGTCAACACGGCGTGACGTCGCGTAGCCGTCACGAGTGACCGGATCTCCCGGGCCGGGCGGTCCGTACCCCTACTGGCGGGTACGGACCGCCCTGCCGTGTATGGGCCCTCTCGATGTCACTCAGGAGGCGTCAGGGAGGTAGGGTCGTAGGCGGTCGGGGACATCCCATACAACTCGCCGGCATCTGAGCCGGCGTACCAACGAGGAGATCGGTTTCGTGACGATCCGCGTAGGCATCAACGGCTTTGGCCGCATCGGTCGTAACTACTTCCGCGCGCTGCTGGAGCAGGGTGCTGACATCGAGATCGTGGCTGTCAACGACCTGGGTGACACCGCGACCACCGCTCACCTGCTCAAGTACGACACCATCCTGGGCCGCCTCAAGGCCGAGGTGTCGCACACCGCCGACACGATCACCGTCGACGGCCACACCATCAAGGTGCTCTCCGAGCGCAACCCCGCGGACATCCCGTGGGGTGACCTCGGCGTCGACATCGTCATCGAGTCGACCGGCATCTTCACCAAGAAGGCCGACGCCGAGAAGCACATCGCGGGCGGCGCCAAGAAGGTCCTCATCTCGGCTCCGGCCAAGGAAGAGGACATCACGATCGTGATGGGCGTCAACCAGGACAAGTACGACCCGGCGAACCACCACGTCATCTCCAACGCCTCCTGCACCACCAACTGTGTGGCGCCGATGGCCAAGGTCCTCGACGAGAACTTCGGCATCGTCAAGGGTCTGATGACGACGGTCCACGCGTACACGAACGACCAGCGCATCCTGGACTTCCCGCACTCGGACCTGCGCCGCGCCCGCGCCGCCGCCGAGAACATCATCCCGACCACGACGGGTGCCGCCAAGGCCACCGCCCTGGTCCTGCCCCAGCTCAAGGGCAAGCTCGACGGCATCGCGATGCGCGTCCCGGTCCCGACCGGTTCCGCCACCGACCTCGTCGTGACGCTGCAGCGCGAGGTCACCAAGGACGAGGTCAACGCCGCGTTCAAGAAGGCCTCCGAGGACGGCGACCTCAAGGGCTTCCTGACCTACACCGAGGACCCGATCGTGTCCTCGGACATCGTCGGCGACCCGTCGTCCTGCACCTTCGACTCCTCCCTGACCATGGTCCAGGAGGGCAACTCGGTGAAGATCCTCGGCTGGTACGACAACGAGTGGGGCTACTCCAACCGCCTCGTCGACCTCACGGTCTTCGTCGGCGGCCAGCTCTAGTACCCGGAGCAGGCACCTCGATGTGAGAGCAGGGCCCGGGCAGCGCTAGGCCGCGCTGCCCGGGCCCTCTCGCACGTGCTGATCGATCAGCCCTCACGGATCTCACGAGCCTCCCAGGAGTCCCTTCATGAAGACGATCGACGAACTTCTCGCCGAAGGCGTGGACGGCAAGCGGGTCTTCGTCCGCGCCGACCTCAACGTGCCGCTGGCCGACGGCCGTATCACCGACGACGGCCGCATCCGCGCCGTCCTGCCCACCGTCAAGGCCCTCGCGGAAGCGGGCGCCAAGGTGGTCGTCGCCTCCCACCTGGGCCGCCCCAAGGGCGCCCCGGACCCGGCCTTCTCCCTGCTCCAGCCCGCCGAGCGGCTCGGTGAACTCCTCGGCGCCTCCGTGGCGTTCGCCCAGGACACCGTCGGCCCCGCCGCCCACGACGCGGTGAACGGACTGCAGCCCGGCCAGGTTGCCGTCATCGAGAACCTGCGCTTCAACGCCGGCGAGACCTCCAAGGACGACACCGAGCGCGGCGAGTTCGCCGATCAGCTCGCCGCCCTCGCCGACGTCTACGTCGGTGACGGCTTCGGCGCCGTGCACCGCAAGCACGCCTCCGTGTACGACCTCCCGGCCCGCCTGCCGCACTACGCCGGCTACCTCATCGCCACCGAGGTCGGCGTCCTCAAGAAGCTCACCGAGGACGTCAAGCGCCCCTACGTGGTCGCGCTCGGCGGCTCCAAGGTCTCCGACAAGCTCGCCGTCATCGACCAGCTGCTCGGCAAGGCCGACAGGCTGCTCATCGGCGGCGGCATGGCGTTCACCTTCCTCAAGGCCAAGGGGTACGAGATCGGCGCCTCCCTCGTCCAGGAGGACCAGATCCCGGCCGTCGTCGAGTACGTCGAGCGCGCGGAGAAGAACGGCGTCGAGCTGGTCGTCCCCGTCGACGTCGTGGCCGCGACCGGGTTCCCGGACCTGAAGACGAAGGCCCCCTCCGACCCCACCACCGTCGCCGCGGACGCCATCCCGGCCGACCGGATGGGTCTCGACATCGGTCCTGAGACCCGCAAGCTGTACGCCTCGAAGCTCGCCGACGCGGCCACCGTCTTCTGGAACGGCCCGATGGGCGTCTTCGAGCACCCCGATTACGCCGAGGGCACCAAGACGGTCGCCCAGGCCCTTCTCGACTCCCCGGCCTTCACGGTCGTCGGCGGTGGCGACTCCGCCGCGGCCGTCCGCATCCTGGGCTTCGACGAGCAGGCATTCGGCCACATCTCGACCGGCGGCGGCGCCTCCCTCGAATACCTCGAGGGCAAGACGCTCCCCGGCCTCGCCGCACTGGAGGACTGACCTCAATGAGCACGCGCACGCCGCTGATGGCGGGCAACTGGAAGATGAACCTCAACCACCTCGAGGCCATCGCGCACGTCCAGAAGCTCGCCTTCGCCCTGGCCGACAAGGACTACGAGGCCGTCGAGGTCGCCGTCCTGCCGCCCTTCACCGACCTGCGCTCCGTGCAGACCCTGGTCGACGGCGACAAGCTGAGGATCAAGTACGGCGCCCAGGACCTCTCGGCGCATGACTCCGGCGCCTACACCGGCGAGATCTCCGGTGCGATGCTCTCGAAGCTCAAGTGCACGTACGTGGCCATCGGCCACTCCGAGCGCCGGCAGTACCACAACGAGACCGACGAGCTGTGCAACGCCAAGGTCAAGGCCGCGTACAAGCACGGCCTCACCCCGATCCTGTGCGTCGGTGAGGGACTGGACGTCCGCAAGGCCGGCAACCAGGTCTCGCACACGCTCGCGCAGGTCGACGGCGCCCTCAAGGACGTCCCGGCCGAGCAGGCCGAGTCCATCGTGATCGCGTACGAGCCGGTCTGGGCGATCGGCACCGGCGAGGTCGCCACCCCCGAGGACGCCCAGGAGGTCTGCGGCGCGATCCGCGGCCGTCTCGCCGAGCTGTACTCCCAGGAGCTGGCCGACAAGGTCCGCATCCAGTACGGCGGCTCGGTCAAGTCCGGCAACGTCGCGGCGATCATGGCCCAGCCCGATGTGGACGGCGCGCTGATCGGTGGGGCGGCGCTCGACGCCGACGAGTTCGTCAAGATCGTCCGCTTCCGCGACCAGTGAGTATGCGGTAGCGGCGTTCCGTCGTACTCTTGCGGGGGTCCGGTGGCAACCCACCGGACCCCCGTTGTCATCCAGATCCGAGGAAGTTGGTCCAGCCGTGGTTATGGGGTTCTCGATCGCCCTGATCGTCTTCAGCCTGCTGATGATGCTGCTGGTGCTGATGCACAAGGGGAAGGGCGGCGGCCTCTCCGACATGTTCGGTGGCGGTATGCAGTCGTCCGTCGGCGGCTCCTCGGTCGCCGAGCGCAACCTCGACCGGATCACCGTGGTGATCGGTCTGCTCTGGTTCGCGTGCATCGTCGTGCTCGGCATCCTGATGAAGACCGGCAACTGATCTCCGGCTGACATCGGTACGGCGTCTCGACAGCGCAATACGCACGCACATTTTGCACGTAAGGCCCCATGTCCGGTACGCGCCTCCCGGCGCGGCCTATCATGGGGCTTGCGTCTAGGGGCGGGGATGTAACTCCAATCACTGGACGCGCGTTGGGCCTTACGTAGACTGAGGCGCTCGCAGCGAAGCGTCACGCCGACTCGCTTCGCGGCACCATTACGCAGGGAGTTACGACCGTGGCAAGTGGCAACGCGATCCGAGGAAGCCGGGTCGGGGCGGGGCCGATGGGCGAGGCCGAGCGTGGCGAGTCCGCGCCGCGGCTGCGCGTCTCCTTCTGGTGCTCCAACGGGCACGAGACGCAGCCGAGCTTCGCCAGCGACGCGCAGGTCCCCGACACCTGGGACTGCCCGCGCTGCGGCTTTCCGGCCGGACAGGACCAGGACAACCCGCCGGACCCGCCGCGCACCGAGCCGTACAAGACGCACCTCGCGTACGTACGGGAGCGGCGCAGCGACGCGGACGGCGAGGCGATCCTCGCCGAGGCGCTCGCCAAACTGCGGGGCGAGATCTAGGAGTTGACAGCCGGCCGGACACCGAGGGGTGCCTGGCCGGACGCGTCTGGTACGGCCGTCCCGCCCGCTCCACGGCCGGTTGTCAGTGGTGCCCTCTACGGTTCTTGCATCAGTGGAAGCCGCGGGGGGCCCGATGACGACGACCGATGTGCCAGAGGCGCGTGCGCCCGCGTGGCGTGGCGGGTTCGGCCGGCTGTGGAGTGCCGCCGTCCTCTCCAGCTTCGGTGACGCCCTGCGGACGGCGGCCCTGCCGCTGCTGGCCGCGACGCTGACCCGCGAGCCCCTCCTCGTCGCGTCCGTCACCGCCTGCGGCTACGTCCCCTGGATCGTCTTCGGACTGCTCGGCGGAGCCGTCGCCGACCGGGTGGACCAGCGGCGCGCGATGTGGACCGTCGACGTGGTGCGGGGTCTGCTGGTGGCGGCCTTCGGCGTGGCCGTCGCCCTGGGACACGCCTCGATCGGCCTGCTGATCGCCCTGGCCCTGGCGCTCACCACCCTCCAGACCCTCTTCGACAACGCGTCCACGGCGCTGCTCCCCGCCCTCGTCGAGCGTGAGGCGCTCGGCAGTGCGAACGCGCGGCTGATGACCGGCCAGCGCGTCGCCGGCGGTCTCCTCGCCGGCCCCCTCGTCCCCGCGCTGATCGTCGCCGGAGCCGCCGTCCCCTTCCTCGCGGACGCCGTGACCTACCTCGTGGCCGCCGCGCTCGTCGCCTCCCTGCGCGGCGCGCCCGCCGAGCGCCCCCCGAGACCCGCGGGCAGCACCCTGCGCGGCGAGATCGCGGCCGGGCTGCGCGTCCTCGCGCGGGACCGGGCGCTGCGCGGACTGTGCGCGGCCACCGCCCTGTGCAACATCGGCATGGGCGCCCTCATCGCCACCCTGGTGCTCCTCGTGACCGGCTGGCTCGACGCGGGGAACGCCGGATACGCGGCGGCGATGACCGCCTACACGCTCGGCAGCCTGGCCGGGGGAGCCGCCAACCGGCGCGTCGTGGCCCGGCTCGGCCGGATGCGTGCCGTGCTGCTCGCCGGGGCCGTGCAGACCGGTGCGCTCCTCGCCATGGGCTCGATACGCAGCCTCGCCGCGCTGACCGTGAGCATGGGCGTCTTCGGGCTCATGGGCATGGTGTGGAACGTCAACACCACGACCCTGATGCAGCAGCGCAGCCCCGCCGGCGCACTCGGCCGCGTCAGCTCGGCGTTCCGGACGCTCGCGGTCGCCGGAGCGCCTGTCGGGGCCCTGCTGGGAGGCGCCGTCGCGACGGCCCTGGGGCTCAACGCCCCGGCGCTGCTGGCCGCCGTGTTCTTCGCCCTCGCCGTCACCGCCCTGACACCCGCGCGCAAGCGGGACGTATCTGTTGTCAACCCGCACGCCCGCTCCACGACAGCTCACGTCGAGCCCTGATCAATTAGGTTGGGACCGGCAGCGGGGCAAGGTACGCAGCAGCACACGCAGGAAAGAGGCGGAAGTCCGAGATGAACGCAGAAAGCCGTACCAGGCTCACCCAGACACCCGAGTGGACCGCTCTGGCCAAGCACCGTGAGGAGGTCGGCGAGACCCGTCTGCGGGACCTGTTCGCCGCCGACCCCGGGCGCGGCTCCCGGTACACCCTCGAAGTCGGTGACCTGCACGTCGACTACTCCAAGCACCGGGTCACCGACGAGACCCTGCGCCTGCTGCGCGAGCTGGCCTCGGCCACCGGCGTCTTCGGCCTGCGGGACGCCATGTTCCGCGGCGACAAGATCAACGTCACCGAGGACCGGGCCGTGCTGCACACCGCGCTGCGCGCCCCGCGCGACGCCGTGATCGAGGTCGACGGGGAGAACGTCGTGCCCGCCGTGCACGCCGTGCTCGACCGGATGAGCGCCTTCGCCGACAAGGTCCGCTCGGGTGAGTGGACCGGGCACACCGGCAAGCGCATCAAGAACGTCGTCAACGTCGGCATCGGCGGCTCCGACCTCGGTCCGGCGATGGCCTACGAGGCGCTGCGCTCCTTCACCGACCGGGGCCTCACGGTCCGCTTCGTGTCGAACGTGGACGGCGCCGACCTGCACGAGGCCGTCCACGACCTGGACCCGGCGGAGACGTTGTTCGTCATCGCCTCGAAGACCTTCACCACGATCGAGACGATCACCAACGCGACCTCGGCCCGCGACTGGCTGCTCACCGGGCTGGGTGCCGGTCAGGACGCCGTGGCGAAGCACTTCGTGGCGCTGTCGACGAACGCCGGCAAGGTGGCGGACTTCGGCATCGACACGGCCAACATGTTCGAGTTCTGGGACTGGGTCGGCGGCCGCTACTCCTTCGACTCCGCGATCGGCCTGTCCCTGATGATCGCGATCGGCCCCGACCGCTTCCGGGAGATGCTCGACGGCTTCCACCTCGTCGACGAGCACTTCCGCACGGCGCCCGCCGAGTCCAACGCCCCTCTGCTGCTGGGCCTGCTGGGCATCTGGTACGGGAACTTCTTCGACGCCCAGTCGCACGCGGTGCTGCCGTACTCGCACTACCTGTCCAGGTTCACCGCGTACCTCCAGCAGCTCGACATGGAGTCCAACGGCAAGTCGGTGGACCGCGAGGGACGCCCCGTGGAGTGGCAGACCGGCCCGGTCGTCTGGGGCACCCCCGGCACCAACGGCCAGCACGCCTACTACCAACTCATCCACCAGGGCACCAAGTTGATCCCGGCCGACTTCATCGGTTTCGCCGAGCCGGTCGCCGGTCTGCAGCCGGCCCTGGTCGCCCAGCACGACCTGCTGATGGCGAATTTCTTCGCCCAGACGCAGGCGCTGGCCTTCGGCAAGACGCCGGACGAGGTGCGCGGCGAAGGGGTGCCCGAGGAGCTGGTCCCGCACAAGACCTTCCGGGGCAACCACCCGACGACGACGATTCTGGCCCGCGAGCTGACCCCGTCCGTGCTGGGCCAGCTGATCGCGCTGTACGAGCACAAGGTGTTCGTCCAGGGCGCGATCTGGAACATCGACTCCTTCGACCAGTGGGGCGTCGAGCTCGGCAAGGTCCTCGCCAAGCGCGTCGAACCCGCGCTGACCGAGGGCGCCGACGTGCCAGGGCTGGACGAGTCGACGAAGGCCCTGGTCGCCAAGTACCGCCAGCTGCGCGGCCGTTAGCGCCTGTCCGGCGGATCATGCCGGAGACGCGGGGTCTGGCACGCCCGTCTGCGGCGTTGTCGTCGGTTGCCGACTCCCCCACTCTCGGCTCCACTCGAGCGGGGGGACCCCCATCGCGTCGACGTCCTCCTCCGCCTTGCAGCCGAACGCACCAGACCCCGCTCACCTGGGCTGCAAGGCACTGCCGATTTCCTCCGGCTTGATCCGCCGGACAGGCCCCAGGCCTCCGGCGCGGGGGAGGCGGGTGTGATCGCCCGCCTCCCGTAGACTCGCCGCCGGTCGGATCGACGAGGGCTCGGGGGAGCAAGTGACCGGTTCACGAAGAGGATGGCTGAGCGGCCCGCTGTCGGCGAGGTCGGTCCTGCAGCCGAAGGCCGTGGCGCGGGCCCTGTTCCACCCGGCGTGGATCCCGGCGCCGGCCGATCCGTCCGTGGAGCGGCTCAAGCGCGTGCGGGTGGTCGCCGGGGCGGTCGCCGCGTTCGGGGTCTACACGTTCGTGCAGGGCAGGTTCGAGTTCAGGGAGATCCTGGAGAACATGCTGACGGCGGCCCTCGTGCTGCTGGTCATCACGCCCCTAACGGTCGGCGTGATGCTGTTCGTCTGGCGCCGCACCGGACGCCTCCGCGAGCTGCGCGGGTCGCTCTTCGACTCGCTCAAGCTGCTGCTGCTCTTCATCGGCACGATCGTGGTCACGGTACTGCTGTGGCAGCTGTCGATGTCGCTCGGCGGCAGCCTGCTGATGATGGTCCCCGGGCTGACCGCGATGTGGCTCACCGGCCTCGTCGCGTACGGAGCCGTGCAGGTGTCCGGGAACTTCTTCGGTTCCGCCGGTGTGCACCGCTGCCTGCCGGCGTTGCTCGCCACTGTGACCTCATGGCTCATGGCCATCCCGGACCTGGTCACCGGCGACCTGCACGGGCTCAGCCTCACCATGGGGATCGTCTTCATCCTGGGGGCACCCCTGACGGTGACCGCCATCTCGGCGCTGGAACTGCACCGGCTGCGGCGGCGGCACGGCATCCGGCTGCGGGCGCACCCGGCCACGCTGCCCCGGCCGGTTCCGCCCGCCCCGCCGTACGGGCATCTGCCGCCGCAGCCCGGCCCGTTCGCGCCGAACCCGGCGTTCACGTTCCACCAGGGCGGCCCCTACGCGCCGGGGCCGGGCAACCCGTACCCCCAGCCTCCGCAGCACCCCTACCCCCAGGGACCCGCCAACCCGTACGGCCGGCCCCGGAGCTGAGGCGGGCCCAGCGCCCGGGACGGCGGCCACGACGCCGAACGCCGGGCGAGCCTTTCGGCCCGTCCGGCGTTCGAGTGGATTTACGGTGGCGACCCGGAGGCCGGGCCGCCCGTGCCCTACGGCGAGGCGGGCGGGTACAGCGAGCGCGGCAGCTGCGAGGCCGCCGCGGAGTCCAGCAGCCACAGGGTGCGGGCCCGTCCGTAGGCCCCCGCAGCGGGTGCCTGCACCTCGCCCGCGCCCGAGAGGGCGATGGCCGCGGCCTCCGCCTTGTCCTCGCCGGCCGCCAGCAGCCACACCTCCCGCGCGGAGCGGATCGCGGGCAGCGTGAGCGAGACGCGCGTCGGCGGGGGCTTCGGCGCCCCGTGCACGCCGACGACCATGCGTTCCGTCTCCCGGACCGCCGGCAGCTCCGGGAACAGCGAGGCCACGTGGGTGTCCGGGCCGACGCCCAGCATGAGGACGTCGAACGTCGGTACGGAGCCGTGGTTCTCGGGCCCCGCCGCCTTCGCCAGCTCGGCCGCGTAGCCCTCGGCCGCCGCGTCCGCGTCGGCGCCGTACGGGCCGTCGGACGCCGGCATCGCGTGCACCCGGGCGGGGTCCAGCGGAACCGCGTCCAGCAGCGCCTCGCGCGCCTGGGTGACGTTGCGCTCCGGGTCGCCCTCGGGCAGGAACCGCTCGTCACCCCACCACAGGTCGAGACGGGACCAGTCGACGGCGTCCCGGGCGGGCTCGGCGGCCAGCGCGGCGAGGAGGCCGTTGCCGTTGCGTCCCCCGGTGAGCACGACCGAGGCGTAGCCGCGCGAGGCCTGCGCGTCCACGATCTTCGTGACCAGCCGGGCCGCGGCGGCCTTGGCCATCAGCTCCTTGTCGTGGTGGACGACGAGCTGCGGTGTGTTCACTTGGCGGCCGCCTTCTTGGCCGGTGCCTTCGCGGCCTGCTTGGCGGGCGCCTTGGCCGTGCGCCGCGCCGGAGCCTTGGCGGCGGTCTTGACCGCACCCTCCTCCGCGTCGTCGGCCGGGGCCCCGGCGGCACCGGCGTTCAGCCGGTCCACGCCGTACCGCAGCGCCGACGCGTAGGTGTCGTCCGGGTCGAGCCGGCGCAGCTCCTCCGCGATCAGCTCGGCCGTCTCGCGGCGCTTGAGCGCCACCGCGCGGTCGGGCTGGCCCTGGATGGACAGCGTCGCCAGCGAGCCGTCGGCGCGGTCCAGGACGATCGGGCCGCAGTCGGTGGCCATCCGGACGGCGGTGAGGCCGGGGCCGGCGGACACCGAGCGCTTCACCGGGACGGCGAGCCGGTCCGCGAGCCACATGGCGAGCAGCTCGCAGCTCGGGTTGAACTCCTCGCCCTCCACCTCGACCGCGTCGACCTCGCACGCGACCTGGTCGAGCGCGGCGGCCAGCATGGAACGCCAGGGCGTGATCCGGGTCCACGACAGGTCCGTGTCGCCGGGGGAGTAGGCGTCGGCGCGGGCCGAGAGCTCGCGTACCGGCTGCTCGCAGGCGTAGGTGTCGGTGACCCGGCGCTGGGCGAGGGCGCCCAGCGGGTCGTTGGCGGGGTCGCTCGGCGCGTTCACCGGCCACCACGCCACGACCGGGGCGTCCGGAAGCAGCAGCGGCAGCACGACCGACTGGGCGTGGTCCACGACCTCGCCGTACAGCCGCAGGACGACCGTCTCGCCGGTGCCCGCCTCCACACCGAGGCGCACCTCGGCGTCCAGGCGGGACTTCGTGCGGTCGCGGGGTGAGCGGGAGACGCGCTTGATGACCACGAGGGTGCGCGAGGGGTGCTCGCGCGAGGCGTCGTTCGCGGCCCTCAGGGCGTCGTAGGCGTTCTCCTCGTCGGTGACGATGACGAGGGTGAGCACCATGCCGACGGCCGGCGTGCCGATGGCGCGGCGGCCCTGCACGAGCGCCTTGTTGATCTTGCTGGACGTGGTGTCCGTGAGATCTGTCTTCATGGCCGCCGCCAGCTCCGTCCGTCTCGTTCCAGCATCTGGTCCGCCTCGACGGGGCCCCAGGTGCCGGCCGGGTACTGCGCGGGCTTGCCGTGCCTGTCCCAGTACTCCTCGATCGGGTCGAGGATCTTCCAGGACAGCTCGACCTCCTCCGTGCGGGGGAAGAGGTTGGAGTCGCCGAGCAGGACGTCGAGGATCAGCCGTTCGTACGCCTCCGGGCTGGACTCCGTGAACGACTCGCCGTACGCGAAGTCCATCGACACGTCCCGGATCTCCATGGAGGTGCCGGGGACCTTGGACCCGAAGCGGACCGTGATGCCCTCGTCGGGCTGGACGCGGATGACGATCGCGTTCGAGCCGAGCTCCTCCGTCGCCGTGTGGTCGAAGGGGGAGTGCGGGGCGCGCTGGAAGACGACCGCGATCTCGGTGACACGGCGGCCGAGCCGCTTGCCCGTACGCAGGTAGAAGGGGACGCCCGCCCAGCGGCGGTTGTCGATCTCCAGCTTGACGGCCGCGTAGGTGTCGGTCTTCGACTTCGCGTCGATACCGTCCTCCTGGAGGTAGCCGACGACCTTCTCGCCGCCCTGCCACCCCGCCGCGTACTGCCCGCGGACCGTGTTCCTGCCCAGGTCCTTCGGCAGCCTGGCCGCGCCGAGCACCTTGGTCTTCTCGGCGGCGAGCGCGTCCGCGTCGAAGGAGGCGGGCTCCTCCATCGCGGTCAGGGCCATCAGCTGGAGCAGGTGGTTCTGGATGACGTCACGGGCGGCGCCGATGCCGTCGTAGTAGCCGGCCCGGCCGCCGATGCCGATGTCCTCGGCCATCGTGATCTGGATGTGGTCGACGTACGACCGGTTCCAGATCGGCTCGAACATCTGGTTGGCGAAGCGCAGCGCCAGGATGTTCTGGACGGTCTCCTTGCCCAGGTAGTGGTCGATGCGGAAGACCTGGTCCGGGGCGAAGACCTCGTGGACGATTCGGTTGAGCTCCTCGGCCGACTTCAGGTCGTGTCCGAAGGGCTTCTCGATGACCGCGCGGCGCCAGGAGCCGCCCTGCTGGTCGGCCAGCCCGTGCTTCTTGAGCTGCTGCACGACCTTGGGGAAGAACTTCGGCGGTACGGAGAGGTAGAAGGCGAAGTTGCCGCCCGTGCCCTGCGCCTTGTCGAGGTCCTCGATCGTCGCCTTGAGCTGCTCGAAGGCGTCGTCGTCGTCGAAGTCGCCCTGGACGAAGCGCATCCCCTGGATGAGCTGCTGCCAGACCTCCTCGCGGAACTCGGTGCGCGCGTGCTCCTTGACGGCGTCGTGGACCTCCTGGGCGAAGTCCTCGTCCTGCCACTCCCGCCGGGCGAAGCCGACGAGCGAGAAGCCCGGTGGCAGCAGTCCGCGGTTGGCGAGGTCGTACACGGCGGGCATCAGCTTTTTACGTGACAAATCGCCCGTGACGCCGAAGATGACCAGGCCCGACGGCCCCGCGATACGCGGGAGCCGTCGGTCTGCGGGGTCACGCAGCGGATTGCTGCTCGACAAGATTTCAGCCCTCCGAAGGGGCGAGGCGCTGGAGCTCCGCCTCGGTCGACTTGAGCAGGTCGTTCCAGGACGCCTCGAACTTCTGGACGCCCTCGACCTCCAGCAGCTCCACGACCTCGTCGTACGAGATCCCGAGCTTCTCGACCGCGTCGAGGTCGGCACGAGCTTGCTCGTACGTACCCGTGACGGTGTCGCCGGAGATCTCGCCCTCGCTCTCGGTGGCCTCGAGGGTGGCTTCCGGCATGGTGTTCACCGTGTTCGGCGCGACCAGTTCCTCGACGTACATGGTGCTCTTGTACGCCGGGTCCTTGACGCCGGTGGACGCCCACAGCGGACGCTGCTTGTTGGCCTGCGCCTTGTCGAGGGCGGCCCAGCGCTCACCGCTGAACACCTCCTCGTACGCCTGGTAGGCGAGGCGCGCGTTGGCGACGCCGGCCTTGCCGCGGGCGGCCTTGGCCTCGTCGGTGCCCAGCGCGTCGATCCGCTTGTCGATCTCCGTGTCCACGCGGGACACGAAGAAGGACGCCACCGAGTGGATCTTGGAGAGGTCCAGGCCGCGCTCCTTGGCCTTCTCCAGACCGGCAAGGTAGGCGTCCATGACCTTGCGGTAGCGCTCCAGCGAGAAGATCAGCGTCACGTTCACGCTGATGCCGAGGCCGATGACCTCGGTGATCGCCGGGATGCCCGCCTCGGTGGCGGGGATCTTGATGAGCGTGTTCGGGCGGTCCACCAGCCAGGCCAGCTGCTTGGCCTCGGCGACCGTCGCCTTGGTGTCGTGGGCCAGACGCGGGTCGACCTCGATCGAGACCCGGCCGTCCTGACCGCCCGTGGAGTCGAACACCGGGCGCAGGATGTCGGCGGCGTCGCGGACGTCCGCCGTCGTGATCATGCGGATGGCTTCCTCGACCGTGACCCGGCGGGCCGCGAGGTCGGAGACCTGCTGGTCGTAGCCGTCGCCCTGCGAGATGGCCTTCTGGAAGATCGAGGGGTTGGTGGTGACGCCCACGACGTGCTGCTGGTCGATCAGCTCGGCGAGGTTGCCGGACGTGATCCGCTTGCGCGACAGGTCGTCCAGCCAGATCGCGACGCCTGCTTCGGAGAGGCGCTTGAGTGCGTCTGTCATGGAAAATGCATCTCCTACGTGTCGTATGTCAGCGTCAGCGCTGGGCTGCGGCGATCGATTCCCGGGCGACGGAGGCGACGTTCTCGGCAGTGAAGCCGAACTCCTGGAAGAGCACCTTGCCGTCGGCGGAAGCACCGAAGTGCTCCAGCGAAACAATGCGTCCGGCGTCGCCGACGAACCGGTGCCAGGTGAGACCGATGCCGGCTTCCACCGCCACCCGCGCCCTGACGGACGGCGGCAGGACGCTGTCCCGGTACCCCTGGTCCTGCTCCTCGAACCACTCCACGGACGGCATGGACACGACCCGCGTCGGAATGCCCTCGGCCTGAAGCTGCTCACGTGCCTCGACAGCCACATGCACCTCGGAGCCCGTGCCGATCAGGATGACCTCGGGGGTGCCGCCCTCGGCCTCGAACAGCACGTAACCGCCCTTGGCGGCGTCGTCGTTGGCCTCGTACGTCGGCACGCCCTGGCGGGTCAGCGCGAGACCGTGCGGAGCACCCTTGCCGAACACCTTGGTGTAGCGGCGGAGGATCTCGCGCCAGGCGATCGCGGTCTCGTTGGCGTCGGCGGGGCGGACGACGTTCAGGCCCGGGATGGCGCGCAGCGAGGCGAGGTGCTCGACGGGCTGGTGGGTGGGGCCGTCCTCGCCGAGGCCGATGGAGTCGTGCGTCCACACGTACGTCACCGGCAGGTGCATGAGGGCGGAGAGGCGGACGGCGTTGCGCATGTAGTCGGAGAACACCAGGAAGGTGCCGCCGTAGATGCGGGTGTTGCCGTGCAGCGCGATGCCGTTCATCTCCGCGGCCATGGAGTGCTCGCGGATGCCGAAGTGGATCGTGCGGCCGTACGGGTCGGCGCCGGGCAGCGGGTTGTCGGCCGGCAGGAACGAGGAGTTCTTGTCGATCGTCGTGTTGTTCGAGCCGGCGAGGTCGGCGGAGCCGCCCCACAGCTCGGGGATGACCGCGCCGAGGGCCTGGAGGACCTTGCCGGACGCGGCGCGCGTGGCGACGCCCTTGCCCGCCTCGAAGACCGGGAGCTTCTCCTCCCAGCCGGCCGGCAGCTCGGTCGCGTCGATGCGGTCGAACTCGGCGGCGCGCTCCGGGTTGGCGGTGCGCCACGCGGCGAACGTCTTGTCCCACTCGGCCTTGGCCTCACGGCCGCGGTCGAGTGCGCCGCGGGTGTGGGCGAGGACCTCGTCGGAGACCTCGAAGGACTTCTCCGGGTCGAAGCCGAGGACGCGCTTGGTGGCCGCGACCTCGTCGTCGCCGAGCGCCGAGCCGTGCGCGGCCTCGGTGTTCTGGGCGTTCGGGGCCGGCCAGGCGATGATCGAGCGCATCGCGATGAACGACGGCTTGTCCGTCACGGCCTTGGCGGCCTGGATCGCCGCGAAGAGGGCCTCGGGGTCGAGGTCGCCGTTCTCCTTGGGCTGCACCCGCTGCACGTGCCAGCCGTACGCCTCGTACCGCTTGACGGTGTCCTCGGAGACGGCCGTCTCGGTGTCGCCCTCGATCGAGATGTGGTTGTCGTCCCACAGCAGGACCAGGTTGCCGAGCTTCTGGTGACCCGCCAGGGAGGACGCCTCGGCGGAGATGCCCTCCTGGAGGCAGCCGTCACCGGCGATCGCGTAGATGAAGTGGTCGAACGGGGAGGTGCCGGGGGCCGCCTCCGGGTCGAACAGACCGCGCTCGTAGCGGGCGGCCATCGCCATGCCCACCGCGTTGGCGACACCCTGGCCGAGCGGGCCGGTCGTGGTCTCGACACCGGTGGTGTGGCCGTACTCGGGGTGGCCGGGCGTCTTGGAGCCCCACGTCCGGAAGGACTGGAGGTCCTCCAGCTCCAGGCCGAAGCCGGCCAGGTACAGCTGGATGTAGAGGGTCAGGGACGAGTGACCCGCGGACAGCACGAAACGGTCGCGTCCGGTCCAGTCGGCGTCCGCCGGGTCGTGCCGCATCACCTTCTGGAAGAGGGTGTAAGCGGCGGGCGCCAGGCTCATCGCCGTACCCGGATGGCCGTTGCCGACCTTCTGTACGGCATCGGCGGCCAGGACGCGGGCGGTGTCGACGGCCCGCTGGTCCAACTCGGTCCACTCGAGGTCTGTGGTGGTCGGCTTGGTGCTCACCCTGAGTCAGGGCTCCTCTCCACATGGTCCACATGTCGAATGCCGGTGGGCTCGGCGCCCACCGGACTTTGTCGAGCCTACCCCCGTAAGTACGTGCGTTTTTTCGACTCATTCCAGACTGCCGGGACTGGACGCGATCCGCCTCCCGACCGGTGTGTTCCCCGTGTGGCAAGTGAATACGGAGCCGCTCATCTGACTGCTCAATCGAGAGGTGCCCGGCTCTTTGTGCGCGGGCCCCCAACACGACCCCACCCCCGCGAAGAGCGGGGTCTGGGCAACGTCTACAGTGGCGTGGTACGCGCGAGCCTTTACCGGGAGTTCACACCCGGGGCTTGCTGGGATGTCTCTGTCAGGGGTGTGCGTGACGGCCGTCGAATCCCGTCCAGCGGGTGGGGGCACCACCCATGCCGTGAAGGCCGTGGGGGAGCTCGGGACGAGCAGCCCGCGGGGCCAGCGGCCGTTCGGGGCCCGTGTCATGGCGTTCGTGGCGCTGACCAAGCCGCGGATCATCGAGCTGCTGCTGATCACCACCGTTCCGGTGATGTTCCTGGCCGAGCAGGGCGTGCCCGACCTGAAGCTGGTGCTCCTCACCTGCCTCGGCGGCTACCTGTCGGCCGGCGGAGCCAACGCGCTCAACATGTACATCGACCGTGACATCGACGCCCTGATGGACCGGACGGCGCAGCGGCCCCTGGTCACCGGCATGGTCAGCCCCCGCGAGTGCCTGGCCTTCGGCCTCTCGCTCGCGGTGGTCTCCACCCTGCTCTTCGGCCTCACGGTCAACTGGCTGTCGGCCTGGCTGTCGCTGGGCGCACTGCTCTTCTACGTGGTCGTCTACACGATGATCCTCAAGCGCCGCACCTCGCAGAACATCGTCTGGGGCGGCATCGCCGGCTGCATGCCGGTCCTCATCGGCTGGTCCTCGGTGACCGACTCGATGTCGTGGGCCCCGGTCGTTCTCTTCCTCGTCATGTTCTTCTGGACGCCGCCGCACTACTGGCCGCTGTCGATGAAGGTGCGCGAGGACTACGCGCGCGTGGGCGTGCCGATGCTGCCGGTCATCGCCTCCAACAAGGTGGTCGCCCGCCAGATCGTCCTCTACAGCTGGGTGATGGTCGCCGTCTCGCTGCTGCTG
This sequence comes from Streptomyces sp. NPDC005496, assembly GCF_042872045.1. Taxonomy (NCBI): domain Bacteria; kingdom Bacillati; phylum Actinomycetota; class Actinomycetes; order Kitasatosporales; family Streptomycetaceae; genus Streptomyces; species Streptomyces sp. NPDC005496. The sequence goes on along the minus strand of NZ_JBIAJQ010000009.1, from coordinate 182,720 downwards.
ACCCCGCTCGGCTACACCGGGTGGTTCTACACCTCGGTCGCGCTGGTGGCCGGCGGCTGGTGGCTGTGGGAGGCGCACGGGCTGCAGAACCGCGCCCGGTCCGAGGCGACGGGCGGCAAGCTCAAGGAGATGCGGCTGTTCCACTGGTCGATCACCTACGTCTCGCTGCTCTTCGTGGCGGTCGCGGTGGACCCCTTCCTGCGCTAGACGCGCTCGGACACTCCCGACGGGCGGGGGGGGGGGGGGGGGGGCCCCCCCCCCCCCCCCCCCCCCGGGTACAACCCCCCCGCCCCCAGCACGCCCCGGCGGCCCCCCCCCCCCCGGG
>NZ_JBIAJQ010000009.1:0-182385 GCF_042872045.1 Streptomyces sp. NPDC005496 | reverse complement strand
GGGGGGTTGTCCCTGTGGTTTCCCCCCTGGGGGTGGGGTTGGGGGGGGGGGGGGGGGGGCCCCCCGGGGGGGCGGGGGGCGGGGGGGCCCCGCCGGGGGGGGGGGGGGGGGGGCCCCCCCCCCCCCCCCCCCGCCCGTCGCCGTTTGATCTACCCGTCGGTAGCATCCTGGCCATGGCAGACACCGAGCAGGTTGACGAGAGCACCGGCGCCAAGCAGGACGCCAAGGCCGAGCGCAGGGCCGCCCGGCTCGCCAAGGAGATCGCCGCCTTCGCCAAGGCGCACGGCGGCACCGAGGGCCACGTCGAGTACCTCGGGCAGCGCGGAGCCCGGATCGTGCTCGTCGGCGCCGACGGCGGCTGGGGCGACGTGGTGGCCCCCACCCACGCGATCGCCGAGCAGGCCGTGAAGAAGGCGGGCATCACCGTCCACGAGGAGTTCGACGGCGAGTTCGCCGCCAAGGTCGAAACGGGCCCCTACGAGTGGAAGCGCATGGCAGGCCTCCAACTGGGCAACCCCACCAGCTGAGCAAGCCCCGCAAGGGGCGCAGGGAACGGCGCGCCCAGCCCCTACGCACCCGCACCCAAGGTCCCGGGCGCAGCCCCGTAAGGGGCGCGGGGAACGGCGCGCCCAGCCCCTACGCACCCGCACCCAAGGTCCCGGGCGCAGCCCCGTAAGGGGCGCGGGGAACGGCGCGCGCAACCCCCACCCACCCGCACCCAAGGTCCCGGGCGCAGCCCCGTAAGGGGCGCGGGGAACGGCGCGCGCAACCCCCACCCACCCGCACCCGAAGTCCCGGGCGCAGCCCCGCAAGGGGCGCGGGGAACGGCGCGCCCAACCCCCACCCACCCGCACCCGAAGAGCCAGACGCACCCCGTAAGGGGGCGCAAGGAACGGCGCCCCCCGCCGGGAACACGCCCCTCCGCCCCCCGGCGGAAACCCCGGCGCACCCCCAAGAACAGGTGACAAAGCGGAGCGCCTTCGCACGGGGTGTGCGCCAGCAACACCTGAACCCGCCTCACCCGTTAGGACCTGAGTAAGCACGGTCCACACACGGGAGCCCGGATGATCGAAACGCCGTCCCTCGTGGACCAGTACTGCCACGGAGTGCTCCGCACGGAGCTGGGCCTCGGCACCTTCGAGGCCCATCTCTCCCGCACCGAGGGCCCCGCCGCCCCCGGCACCACCTTCTTCGACACGCAGACTGGTTTCGCGGTACGCCGCTGGTGCCCGCCCCTGCTCGGCCTCGAACCGCACTGTCCGCCGGCGCACTACCTCGCCCGGCGCCGAGAACTGGGCGTCCTGGAGTCGGGCCGCAGGCTCCTGCGGGGCAGCGGCATCACGACGTACCTCGTCGACACCGGACTGCCCGGCGACCTCACGGGTCCCGGCGAGATGGCCTCGGCGGGGGCGGCTGATGCCCACGAGGTGGTCCGGCTGGAGCTGCTCGCCGAGCAGGTCGCCGACACCTCAGGCACCGTCGAGTCGTTCCTCGCCAACCTCGCGGAGTCCGTGCACGGCGCGGCCTCGAACGCCGTCGCCTTCACCTCCGTGGCCGGCATGCGGCACGGCCTCGCGCTGGCACCGGAGCCACCGGGACCGGGGGAGGTGCGGGGTGCGGCGGGCCGCTGGCTGGCCGGGCGGCGCGTGGGCGGTGAGCTGAGCGACCCGGTCCTGCTGCGGCACCTGCTGTGGATCGCCGTGGCCTCGGGACTGCCGCTCCAGCTCCACGCGGGCGTGGGCGAGCCCGGCCTGCGCATCGACCGCACCGACCCGGCCCTGCTCACCGACTTCGCCCGCGCCACCGCCGGGCTCGGCACCGACCTCGTACTGCTGCACGGCTACCCGTACCACCGTCACGCGGCCCATCTCGCCGGCGTCTATCCGCACGTGTACGCCGACCTCGGTGCCGCGCTGGTGCGCACCGGGGCACGGGCGGCCGCGGTGCTCGCGGAGATCCTGGAGCTCGCGCCCTTCGGCAAGCTGCTCTTCTCCAGCGGCGCCCACGGCCTGCCCGAACTCCACGTGGTGGGCGCCCGCCTGTTCCGCGAGGCGCTCGCGCGGGTGCTCGGCACCTGGGTGGCCGAGGGGGCCTGGTCGCTCGCGGACGCGCAGCGGGTGGCCGGCCTCATCGCGGCGGGCAACGCCCGGCGGGTGTACGCCCTGGAGTGAGCGTCCCGGCGGTGCGGGAGCGTGCGTCCCGCGGGCGCGGGACGCGGCTCACGCGCGCGTGAGTGCCGATTCCGCCGAGGGACCGGGGACGTCCGCCACGGCGTCGGGCCGCTCGCGCAGCGCCAGCAGCACGCGCAGGACGCCGATCCACACCAGGCAGGAGCCCAGCATGTGCAGGCCGACCAGCGCCTCGGGGAGGTCCGTGAAGTACTGGACGTAGCCGATGACGCCCTGTCCGAGGAGGATCAGGAACAGGTCGCGGGTGCGGTCCAGCGGGCCCTTGGGGGCGTCGACGGCCTTGAGGACGAACCACAGTGCGAACGTCAGTGTCACCACGATCCAGGCCAGCACGGCGTGCAGCTTGGTCACGGTCTCCCAGTCCAGCGGCATGCGGTCGACGTCGCTGGAGTCCCCCGCGTGCGGACCCGCGCCGGTGACGACGGTGCCGACCGCGATCAGCAGCACGGACGCGGCGACCAGGAACCACACGAGCTGCTGCACGGCCTTGCCGACCAGCGGGCGCGGCTCGGCGTCGCCCTCCCGGGTGCGCTGCCACATCACCGTGGCGACCGCGATCAGTGCCGTGGAGAGAAGGAAGTGAGCGGCGACCGTGTACGGGTTCAGGCCGACCAGGACGACGATCCCGCCGAGGATCGCGTTGCCCATGACCACCCAGAACTGCGCCCAGCCGAGCCGGGTGAGGCCGCGCCGCCACGGCTTCTGCGAGCGGGCCGCGATGATCGCCCAGCCGACCGCGGCGCACAGCACGTAGGTCAGCATCCGGTTGCCGAACTCGATGACGCCGTGGAGGCCCATCGCGCTGGTGGTGGTCAGCGAGTCGTCCGTGCACTTGGGCCAGGTCGGGCAGCCGAGCCCGGAGCCGGTCAGCCGCACGGCGCCGCCGGTGACCACGATGACCACCGCCATGACGAGGGCGGCGAGGGCCGCCCGCCGCACCGTCCGGGGCGTGGGGGTCCAGTGTTCGGCGATGAAGGCGAGCGGACTGCGCGCGGCGAGGGCCACGTCGGCTCGGGTCACGTTTGGCACGTGCACCATCGTAGGCGGAGGCTTGTGCACGCCTTCACGAGGGGGAGGTCTCTACTCCCACCGGAAGAATCGGGCAGCCGCGCCGAGCCCCACGACCGCCCAGACGGCGAGGATCCCCAGGTCCCCCCACGGCATCCCGGCGCCGTGCTGGAGCACGTCCCGCAGACCGTCCGACAGGGCGGAGATCGGCAGCAGCCCGAGCACGTCCTGCGCCCCGGAGGGGAACTTGTCGAGCGGGACGACGACGCCGCCGCCGACCAGCAGCAGCAGGAAGACGAGGTTGGCGGCGGCCAGCGTTGCCTCCGCCTTCAGCGTGCCGGCCATCAGCAGCCCGAGCCCGGAGAAGGCGGCGGTGCCGAGGACGAGCAGGAGCAGCACGGCCAGCGGGTTGCCGTGCGGGGACCAGCCGAGCGCCAGCGCGATCGCGGTCAGCAGGATCACCTGGAGGATCTCGGTGACCAGCACGGACGCCGTCTTCGCGGTCATCAGCGCCCAGCGCGGCAGCGGGGAGGCGGCGAGCCGCTTCAGGACCCCGTAGCGGCGCTCGAAGCCCGTCGCGATGGCCTGCCCGGTGAACGCGGTCGACATCACCGCCAGCGCGAGGATGCCCGGCGCGAGGAAGTCGACGGCCTCGCCCTTGCCCGTGTCGACGATGTCCACCGTGCTGAACAGGACGAGCAGCAGCGTCGGGATGACGACCGTGAGGAGGAGCTGCTCGCCGTTGCGCAGCAGCATCTTCGTCTCCAGGGCCGCCTGCGCGCCGATCATCCGGGGGAGCGGCGCGGCTCCCGGCCGCGGGGAGTACGTACCGGCGGCGCTCATCCGCGCAGCTCCTTGCCCGTGAGTTCCAGGAAGACGTCTTCGAGGGTGTGGCGTTCGACGGAGATCTTCTCCGGCATCACCCCGTGCTGCGCGCACCAGGAGGTGACCGTCGCCAGCAGCTGCGGATCGACCTTGCCGCCCACCCGGTACGCGCCCGGCGTCAGCTCGGCCGCCGTCGAGTCCGCCGGGAGGGCCTTGAGCAGGGACCCCACGTCGAGTCCGGGGCGGCCGCTGAAGCGCAGGGTGTTCTCGGCGCCGCCGCGGCACAGCTCGTCGGGCGAGCCCTGCGCGACGACCCGGCCGGCGTCGATGATCGCGACGTCGTCGGCGAGTTCCTCGGCCTCGTCCATGTGGTGCGTGGTGAGGATGACGGAGACGCCGTCCGCGCGCAGATCGCGGACGAGGTCCCAGGTCGCGCGGCGGGCCTGCGGGTCGAGGCCCGCGGTGGGCTCGTCGAGGAAGACCAGCTCGGGGCGGCCGACGACGGCCATGGCGAGCGCGAGCCGCTGCTGCTGGCCGCCGGACAGCCGGCGGTACGTCGTCCGGCCGCAGCCGCCCAGTCCGAGCCGCTCGATCAGCGCGTCCACGTCCAGCGGGTGCGCGTGCAGCCGGGCCACGTGGCGGAGCATCTCCTCGGCGCGCGCGCCCGAGTACACACCGCCGGACTGGAGCATCACCCCGATCCGCGGACGCAGCCGGGCGGAGTCCCGGACCGGGTCGAGCCCCAGGACGCGCACGCTGCCGGAATCCGGCTTGCGGTACCCCTCGCAGGTCTCGACGGTGGTGGTCTTGCCCGCGCCGTTGGGTCCGAGGACGGCGGTGATGCCCGCCCCGGCCACCAGGTCGAGGCCGTCCACCGCGGTCTTCTTGCCGTACCGCTTCACCAGGGACTGGACCTGGACGACGGGCTCGCTTCGCATGAGGCGCAAGTCTAGGGACGCGACCGGGTGCCGCGGCGGGCGGGGGCCACGACCCCGGGGGCCCCGGACGTTCCCGCGCGGCCCCGCGACGGCTCCCCGGTGATCCACTCCTCGCGCGGGCGGTGCAGCGCCAGCCACCGCTGCGCGTACGCCACGGCGGCGGCCACCGGGAACAGCCGGGTCTCGGCGGCGCCCACCCGGCCGCGTACGACCGTGCGGTCCCGCTCGAAGTCGGCGCCCAGTTCGTCGAAGCGCTCCGAGCTGACCGACACCTCGGTCACCACCTCCCAGCGCGCCTCCCCGTCGGGCCCGGTCACCGGCCGCCCCACCTCGGCCAGGGGCGAGGGAATGCGGTACTCGGCCAGGTGGAAGGCGGTGCACGCGTCGTATCCGGCGCCGAGCAGCAGGACCCGGGCGTCCATGGCCTCCAGGCGGGCCAGCGGGCTGCGCTCGCCGAGGCGGCAGTCCGGGGCGTGCCCCTCGATCACCTGCGCCGCGCGCGGCCCCACGGCGGCGAACGAGGTCTGCGGGTGCGCGCTGCGCAGCGCGCCGGGCCAGGTGCGCACGGTCTCCGGGATCACGCCGACCCCCCGGCTGGGCGTCACGCGCGGGTCGTACGGGGGCATCGTCGCCCGGATGGCGGCCCACCACTCCTCGGGGACCGGTGGGTTCGCCCACAGCGCGGGGTCGGACAAGTCACCCGTCTGGGTGGGGACCACCAGGGTTCCCTCCGGACCGAGCGCGTCCAGCAGTCCCAGGACGACGGCCGGGGCCCCGCCGCAGACCCAGCCGAGCGAGCTGAGGGAGGAGTGCGCGAGGAGGGTCTCGCCGGGGCGGACACCGAGCGCTCGCAGCTGCTCGGCGACGTCGGTGCGGGTGACGAGTGGGCCGGTCGGAGGCGGTATGGGCACGTCCGGCAGTCTGGTGGACCGCCTCGGGGATTACCACCGTATTGATCGATCAAAGATCGTTTCCGCAGGTCATGTTAGGTATACCTAAGTGACGCAGCGCACCGTCCGCCCCGAGGGGGGCGGGTTGTCAGGCTCAAAGGAATTACGCAACAATGGCGTTGTGAAAAAGGTTGGCGAGGCTCCGCAGGAGGAACTCGCGACCGGTGAGCGGTCCACCCGCAACCGGGTCGCGCGCTCCATCCTGGACCACGGCCCGTCCACCGTGGCCGACCTCGCCGGGCGGCTCGGACTCACGCAGGCCGCCGTCCGCCGCCACCTCGACGCACTCGTCGCCGACACCGTCGTCGAAGCCCGCGAGCAGCGCGTCTACGGCGCACGCACGCGCGGACGCCCCGCGAAGGTCTTCGCCCTCACCGACTGCGGCCGGGACGCCTTCGACCAGTCCTACGACAAGCTCGCCGCGGACGCGCTCCGCTGGATCGCCGAGCGCGAGGGCGGTGACGAGGCGATCGTCGCCTTCGCCCGCGCCAGGATCGCCGCACAGGCCGGGGCGTACCGCGAAGCCATCGAGGCCGCGACCCCCGAAGAGCGCACCGAAGCGCTGGCCAGGGCCCTGAGTGCGGACGGGTACGCTGCTACGGCGCGCAGCGCACCGGTCGGCGAGCAGCTCTGCCAGCACCACTGCCCGGTCGCCCACGTCGCCGAGCAGTTCCCGCAGCTGTGCGAGGCGGAGACCGAGATCTTCTCCCAGCTGCTCGGTACGCATGTGCAGCGGCTGGCCACCATCGCCCACGGCGACGGTGTGTGCACCACCTTCATCCCCAAGATTTCCCAGACCACTGACAACGCATCTGCAAGCACGGCCGGGAGGAACCCCGCATGACTCTCCCCACGGAGACTGCTCACCCCGAACTCGAGGGTCTGGGCAAGTACGAATACGGCTGGGCCGACTCCGACACGGCCGGCGCCTCTGCGAAGCGCGGCATCAACGAGGACGTCGTCCGCGACATCTCGTCGAAGAAGAACGAGCCGGAGTGGATGACCAAGCTCCGTCTCAAGGGCCTGCGCCTGTTCGAGAAGAAGCCCATGCCGAACTGGGGCTCGGACCTGTCGGGCATCGACTTCGACAACATCAAGTACTTCGTGCGCTCCACGGAGAAGCAGGCGGAGTCCTGGGAGGACCTGCCCGAGGACATCAAGAACACGTACGACAAGCTCGGCATCCCCGAGGCGGAGAAGCAGCGCCTCGTCGCCGGTGTCGCGGCCCAGTACGAGTCCGAGGTCGTCTACCACCAGATCCGCGAGGACCTGGAGGAGCAGGGCGTCATCTTCCTGGACACCGACACGGCCCTGAAGGAGCACCCGGAGCTCTTCAAGGAGTACTTCGGCACCGTCATCCCGGTCGGTGACAACAAGTTCGCCTCGCTGAACACCGCCGTGTGGTCCGGCGGCTCGTTCATCTACGTCCCCAAGGGCGTGCACGTCGAGATCCCGCTCCAGGCCTACTTCCGTATCAACACGGAGAACATGGGCCAGTTCGAGCGGACGCTGATCATCGTCGACGAGGACGCCTACGTCCACTACGTCGAGGGCTGCACGGCGCCGATCTACAAGTCGGACTCCCTGCACTCCGCGGTGGTCGAGATCATCGTGAAGAAGGGCGCCCGCTGCCGTTACACGACCATCCAGAACTGGTCGAACAACGTCTACAACCTGGTCACCAAGCGCGCCGTGGCGTACGAGGGCGCGACCATGGAGTGGATCGACGGCAACATCGGCTCCAAGGTCACCATGAAGTACCCGGCCGTCTACCTGATGGGCGAGCACGCCAAGGGCGAGACCCTCTCCATCGCCTTCGCGGGCGAGGGCCAGCACCAGGACGCCGGCTCCAAGATGGTCCACATGGCGCCGAACACGTCGTCCAACATCGTCTCCAAGTCCGTGGCGCGCGGCGGCGGCCGCACCTCCTACCGCGGTCTCGTCGAGATCGGTGAGGGTGCCCACGGCTCGAAGTCCAACGTGCTGTGCGACGCGCTGCTCGTCGACACGATCTCCCGCTCCGACACGTACCCCTACGTGGACGTCCGCGAGGACGACGTGTCCATGGGCCACGAGGCGACCGTCTCCAAGGTCTCCGAGGACCAGCTCTTCTACCTGATGAGCCGCGGTCTCTCCGAGTTCGAGGCGATGGCCATGATCGTGCGCGGCTTCGTCGAGCCGATCGCGAAGGAACTCCCCATGGAGTACGCCCTCGAACTCAACCGGCTGATCGAGCTGCAGATGGAAGGCGCGGTCGGCTGAGACCCGTCCTGACAGCAGCGGCAATTTTCTGACGTAGGAAAGAGAGCAGACCGACAGCCATGGCTGAGGCTACGAATATCCCGGTGGGGTCCACCACCGCCGGCCAGATCGCGGTGGCCGCCGAGTCGACCGTCGCCACGCGCATGAGCGCGCCCCCCTCCTTCGACGTGCAGGACTTCCCGGTCCCGCACGGCCGCGAGGAGGAGTGGCGGTTCACCCCGCTGGAGCGCCTGCGCGGACTGCACGACGGCACCGCGGTCGCCACCGGCGAGGGCGTGAAGGTCGACGTCCAGGCCCCCGAGGGCGTCACCGTCGAGGCGGTCGGCCGTGACGACGCCCGCCTCGGCCGGGCCGGCACCCCGGTGGACCGTGTCGCCGCCCAGGCCTACTCGGCGTTCGAGAAGGCCGGTGTCGTCACCGTCCCCAAGGAGACGGTGCTCACCGAGCCGATCCGCATCGCCGTGCACGGCCAGGGCGGTGTCGCCTACGGCCACCAGGTCATCGAGCTGGGAGCCTTCGCCGAGGCCGTCGTCGTCATCGACCACACCGGTGACGCCGTACTGGCCGCCAACGTCGAGTACGTCCTCGGCGACGGCGCCAAGCTGACCGTCGTCTCCGTCCAGGACTGGGACGACAAGGCCGTCCACGTGGCCCAGCACAACGCGCTGATCGGCCGGGACGCCACCCTGAAGTCGTTCGTCGTCACCTTCGGCGGCGACCTCGTACGGCTGCACCCGCGCGTGGCCTACGCCGGCACCGGCGGCGAGGCCGAGCTGTTCGGCCTGTACTTCACCGACGCCGGCCAGCACCAGGAGCACCGCCTCCTCGTCGACCACAACACCCCGCACTGCAAGTCGAACGTCGCCTACAAGGGCGCGCTCCAGGGCGACGGCGCCCACGCGGTGTGGATCGGTGACGTCCTCATCGAGGCCAAGGCCGAGGGCACCGACACCTACGAGATGAACCGCAACCTGGTTCTGACCGACGGCGCCCGCGTCGACTCCGTGCCGAACCTGGAGATCGAGACCGGCGAGATCGTCGGCGCCGGCCACGCTTCGGCGACCGGCCGCTTCGACGACGAGCAGCTCTTCTACCTGATGGCCCGCGGCATCCCGGCCGACGACGCCCGCCGTCTGGTGGTCCGCGGCTTCTTCGCCGAGCTGGTCCAGCAGATCGGGGTCGCCGACATCCAGGAGCGCCTCCTCGCCCGTATCGACGAGGAGCTGGAGGCGTCGGTCTGATGACTGCTGCGTCCTTCGTACGCGCCTGTGCGCTGAGCGAGCTGGAGGAGGACACCCCCAAACGGGTGGAACTCGACGGCACGCCGGTGTCCGTGGTGCGCACCGAGGGCGAGGTGTTCGCGATCAACGACATCTGCTCGCACGCGAACGTCTCGCTCTCCGAGGGCGAGGTGGAGGACTGCCAGATCGAGTGCTGGCTGCACGGCTCCGCCTTCGACCTCCGCACCGGCAAGCCGTCCGGCCTTCCCGCGACGCGCCCCGTCCCCGTATACCCCGTAAAGATCGAAGGGGACGACGTGCTCGTCTCCCTCTCCCAGGAGTCCTGAGGCACCCATGGCAACGCTTGAAATCCGAGACCTGCACGTCACCGTCGAGGCCGACAACGCCACGAAGGAGATCCTCAAGGGCGTCGACCTCACCGTGAAGCAGGGCGAGACGCACGCCATCATGGGCCCCAACGGCTCCGGCAAGTCCACGCTCGCCTACTCGCTCGCGGGTCACCCGAAGTACACGATCACCGGCGGCACCGTCACCCTCGACGGCGAGGACGTCCTGGAGATGTCCGTCGACGAGCGCGCCCGCGCCGGCCTGTTCCTGGCGATGCAGTACCCGGTCGAGGTCCCCGGCGTCTCGGTCTCCAACTTCCTGCGCACCTCCGCCACCGCGATCCGCGGCGAGGCCCCCAAGCTGCGCACCTGGGTGAAGGAGGTCAAGGAGGCCATGGAGCGCCTCAACATGGACCCCGCCTTCGCCGAGCGCAACGTCAACGAGGGCTTCTCCGGCGGCGAGAAGAAGCGCCACGAGATCCTCCAGCTCGAACTGCTCCGGCCGAAGGTCGCGATCCTCGACGAGACGGACTCCGGTCTGGACGTCGACGCGCTCCGCATCGTCTCCGAGGGCGTCAACCGCGTCCGCGAGACCGGCGAGGTCGGCACCCTGCTGATCACGCACTACACGCGCATCCTGCGCTACATCAAGCCCGACTTCGTCCACGTCTTCTCGGCCGGCCGCATCGTCGAGTCCGGCGGCGCCGAGCTCGCCGACAAGCTGGAGAACGAGGGCTACGAGGCTTACACGAAGGGTGGCGTATCCGCGTGACGCAGCTGCCGGGCCTCCTCGACACCGAGGCGATCCGCAAGGACTTCCCCATCCTGGACCGGCAGGTCCACGACGGTAAGAAGCTCGTGTACCTGGACAACGCGGCGACCTCGCAGAAGCCGCGCCAGGTGCTCGACGCCCTCAGTGGTTACTACGAGCGCTACAACGCCAACGTCCACCGCGGTGTGCATGTGCTCGCCGAGGAGGCCACGGCGCTGTACGAGGGCGCGCGCGACAAGGTCGCCGCCTTCATCAACGCGCCGAGCCGCGACGAGGTGATCTTCACCAAGAACGCCTCCGAGTCGCTCAACCTCGTGGCCAACATGCTGGGCTGGGCCGACGAGCCCTACCGCGTGGACCACGAGACCGAGATCGTCATCACGGAGATGGAGCACCACTCCAACATCGTCCCGTGGCAGCTGCTGTCGCAGCGCACGGGCGCGAAGCTGAAGTGGTTCGGGCTCACCGACGACGGCCGCCTCGACCTGTCCGACATCGAGGAGGTCATCACCGAGAAGACGAAGATCGTCTCCTTCGTGCTGGTCTCCAACATCCTGGGCACGGTCAACCCGGTCGAGGCGATAGTGCGCCGCGCCCAGGAGGTCGGCGCGCTGGTCCTCATCGACGCCTCGCAGGCCGCCCCGCACATGCCGCTGGACGTGCAGGCGCTGCAGGCCGACTTCGTCGCCTTCACCGGACACAAGATGTGCGGCCCGACCGGCATCGGCGTCCTGTGGGGCCGCCAGGAGCTGCTGGAGGACCTGCCCCCGTTCCTCGGCGGCGGCGAGATGATCGAGACGGTGTCGATGCACTCGTCGACGTACGCTCCCGCTCCGCACAAGTTCGAGGCGGGCACGCCCCCGATCGCCCAGGCGGTCGGTCTCGGCGCGGCCATCGACTACCTGAGCTCGATCGGCATGGACAAGATCCTCGCCCACGAGCACGCGCTCACCGAGTACGCGGTACGGCGGCTCGCGGAGGTCCCCGACCTCAGGATCATCGGCCCGACGACGGCCGAGGACCGCGGTGCCGCGATCTCGTTCACGCTGGGTGACATCCACCCCCACGACGTGGGCCAGGTCCTGGACGAGCAGGGCATCGCCGTCCGGGTCGGACACCACTGCGCGCGCCCGGTCTGCCTGCGGTACGGAATTCCTGCGACCACGCGAGCGTCGTTCTATCTGTACTCCACGCCTTCCGAGATCGACGCCCTGGTCGACGGCCTGGAGCACGTACGGAACTTCTTCGGCTGAGGAGCTGGCTGAGTCGTGAAGCTTGATTCGATGTACCAGGAAGTCATCCTGGACCACTACAAGCACCCGCACGGGCGCGGTCTCCGGGATGGCGACGCCGAGGTGCACCACGTCAACCCCACGTGCGGCGACGAGATCACGCTGCGCGTGAAGTACGACGGCGAGCAGATCGCGGACATCTCGTACGAGGGCCAGGGCTGCTCGATCAGCCAGGCCTCGGCCTCCGTGCTGAACGAGCTTCTCGTCGGCAAGGGGCTGTCCGAGGCGCAGAAGGTCCAGGAGACCTTCCTGGAGCTGATGCAGTCCAAGGGCCGGATCGAGCCGGACGACGCGATGGAGGAGGTGCTGGAGGACGCGGTCGCGTTCGCCGGCGTCTCCAAGTACCCGGCCCGGGTCAAATGCGCCCTCCTGAGCTGGATGGCATGGAAGGACGCGACGGCCCAGGCACTGGGCGAGAGCGCCGAGAGGAAGACGGCATGAGCGAGAACGAGACCCTGACGACGAAGCCGGCCTCGGAAGAGGAAGTCCGTGAGGCGCTGTACGACGTCGTCGACCCCGAGCTGGGCATCGACGTCGTCAACCTCGGCCTGATCTACGGCATCCACATCGACGACGCGAACATCGCGACGATCGACATGACGCTGACGTCCGCGGCCTGTCCGCTGACCGACGTCATCGAGGACCAGGCGAAGTCCGCCACGGACGGCATCGTCAACGAACTGCGCATCAACTGGGTCTGGATGCCCCCGTGGGGCCCCGACAAGATCACGGACGACGGGCGCGAGCAGCTCCGCGCGCTCGGGTTCAACGTCTGATCCACACCCCGTGAACGAGGCCCCCGGCATCCCGCCGGGGGCCTCGTCCGTGTGCGCGTCGCGCATTTCCCGTCCGGGCCGATTCCCGATCCCAGGTCCCGCCCGCGGTCGCCGACGGCTCCGAGGGTGTCCGTCGTTGTGTACGCGCGTACACAAACGACGGGTACCCTCGCCCGCATGGGATACGTGCTGCTCGCCGGGGCCATCGCCGCCGAGGTGGCCGCCACGACCGCCATGAAGTACAGCGAGGGCTTCAGCAGACTCTGGCCGTCGCTGGTGACGCTCCTCGGCTACGTCGTCGCGTTCGCGCTGCTGGCGCAGACCCTCAAGACGGTGTCGGTCGGCACCGCGTACGCCATCTGGGCGGGTGCCGGGACCGCCGTCATCGCCGCCATCGGGATGCTCTTCCTGGGCGAGGGCCTCACCGCGGCCAAGCTCACCGGCATCGCGCTGATCATCGCCGGGGTCGTCGTGCTGAACCTGGGCGGGGCCCACTGATGGCCCGCCGCCACGACCCGGAGCGGCGCGGTCGGATCGTCGAGGCGGCGATCCGCGTCGTCGGCGCCAAGGGCATCGCGGGGCTGACCCACCGCTCCGTCGCCGCCGAGGCCGACGTGCCGCTCGGCTCCACCACCTACCACTTCGCCACCCTCGACGAACTGCTGGTCGCCGCGCTGCGCCAGGCCAACGAGGGCTTCGCGAAGGTGCTGGTCTCGCGCGGCGACCTGGAGGACACCCGGGCCGACCTGGCCGCCGAACTCGCCGGACTTCTGGGGGAGTGGCTGGCCGGGGACCGCACGGGCGTCGAGCTGGAGTACGAGCTGTACCTCGCCGCGCTGCGCCGCCCCGCGCTTCGGCCGGTCGCCGCCGAGTGGTGCGAGGACCTCACCGAACGGCTCGCCCGCCGCACGGACCCGCTCACGGCACGGGCCCTCGTCGCCCTCGTCGACGGGATCTGCCTCCAGGTGCTGCTGACCGGGGCGTCGTACGACGAGGAGTACGCGCGGGAGGTGCTGGCTCGGGTTGTTCGGTGAGGGGTGGGTGGGGTCGGTGGGTGGTGGGCCGGGGCGGGGCGTGAGCACGGGCGCGGGCCGACGGGGTGGGCTGCGGCGGGCGGCCCGGGTGATCCGTCGGTGGCGCAGAGGGGGACCGGTGTTTCCTGGGCGCCCCGGCCGGCGGGGGAGTGGTCGCCGGTGGTCCGGCCGGCCCGGTCTCTGAGACGCCCCGCGCACGGGTTCGCCTCCGCGGCCCTCGGCCGGTTAGGTTGCCCTCATGACCGACACGACTGCTACTCGCACCACCGGCGCCGTCGCCGCCGGGCTCGCCACCCTCACCGCCGACGGCACCGTCCTCGACACCTGGTTCCCCGCCCCCGAACTGTCCGCCGAGCCCGGCCCGGCCGGCACCGAGCGGCTGTCCGCCGAGCGTGCCGTGGAGCTGCTCGGCGAGGGCGCCGCCAAGGCCATCGGGCCCGACGCCCGCCGTGGCGTCGAGGTGGTCGCGGTCCGTACGGTCATCGCCTCGCTCGAAGAGAAGCCGACCGACGCCCACGACGTCTACCTGCGCCTGCACCTGCTCTCGCACCGGCTGGTGCGGCCGCACGGCCAGAGCCTGGACGGCATCTTCGGCCACCTCGCCAACGTCGCCTGGACCTCGCTCGGCCCGGTCGCCGTGGACGACGTGGAGAAGGCCCGCCTGAACGCCCGTGCCGAGGGCCTGCACCTCCAGGTGACGTCCATCGACAAGTTCCCGCGCATGACCGACTACGTCGCCCCGAAGGGCGTCCGCATCGCCGACGCGGACCGCGTCCGGCTCGGCGCGCACCTCGCCGAGGGCACGACCGTCATGCACGAGGGCTTCGTGAACTTCAACGCGGGCACGCTCGGCACGTCGATGGTCGAGGGCCGCATCTCGGCCGGCGTCGTCGTCGGCGACGGTTCGGACATCGGCGGCGGCGCCTCCACGATGGGCACCCTCTCCGGCGGCGGCAACGTCCGTATCACCATCGGCGAGCGCTGCCTGGTCGGCGCGGAGGCCGGCGTGGGGATCGCGCTGGGCGACGAGTGCGTGGTGGAGGCCGGTCTGTACGTCACCGCCGGCACCCGCGTCACGATGCCCGACGGCCAGATCGTCAAGGCCCGCGAGCTCTCGGGCGCCTCGAACATCCTCTTCCGCCGCAACTCGGTCACGGGCACGGTCGAGGCCCGCCCGAACAACGCGGTCTGGGGCGGCCTGAACGACGTGCTCCACAGCCACAACTGACCACAGGCGGCCGTGACTTGCGGCCACCTCATCGGTCAACGCCCCGACCTGCCGCCGAGTTGCCGGTAGCTGTCGACGTTGACCACCATTGAGCGCCCTTCCATGGCCCGAGGACGGCCGGGGAGGGCGTTCGCCTTCCCCAGCAGCGTGCCGGGAGGACGTCCGCTGCTGTCGGCACGGGAGCGGTGCGTGCGGTGAACCCTGTTCAGGTGGTGTGCGCTCCCTCTGTGCGCTGGTTGCGACCTTGTGTGACTCGCCCGGGCGCAGCACGGTTCAGGTGGACGCTGCTCGGTGCTTGCTGCAGGACCGTCACGGAGGGGTGGTACGTCGTGGGTTCAGCCAGTGAATGGGCACGTGAGACCTTCGGGGACATCGCCGGTGAGCTGGCCGACATCATCCCGGCTTGCCTCCTCCGCGCTCATGACCGTGCCCGGACCGGGCACGAGGGCGTCCACACGCAGACGCTCGAAGCCTACGGACACGGCCTCTACGCGGTGCAGTACGAGGAACTGGCCGCCGGTATCTCCGGGCTCGGGGAAGCCGTGCGCCTGCAAGGGCGCACGCTCATGCTCGTCCGCGGCCACCTGATCTACCCCCTCCGCTACGCGAAGAAGGACGTACCCGTCACGGCCGCACGTCTCCGTCGAGCCACGGGCTTCCGAGCAGACCTGATCCGACGCCACGGCCCACCTCCCAGGCAGCAGGCATTCGACCTGGACTGGGGAGAACTCGATGACTCCGAGGTGCATCCAGACCTGGAGCTGCTTCCGGAAGACGTACGGCTCGTCCTTGTCGCCTACGCCTGCTCGATGGAGAAGGGCGTCATGCGCATCGAGTGGGGTTCCGCGGAGCTGCGCCGCGAGGACCGGTACCTGATCTGGCACCGTCACGAGCCGTTGCCGACCAGAGATTGACGCCGACAGCGGGCCGCACCCACACCGTGCGTGATACCGAGCGCCCTTCCGTCGTCCGTGCGGGAGGGCGCTCGGTCGTCAGCCGGGGGCGGCCGCGGCGAACCGTGCGAGCGTCTCGAAGTCGCCCTCGCGCAGGCCGGTGCGCGGGTTCACGTGGTGCAGGAGGGCGGGGCCCGGATGGCGGGCGGCCACGTACGCGGTGTCCGCCGGGCTCTGTTCGTCGTCCACCCATGCGAACGGGCGCCGTCCCGCGTACGTGAGGATCGCCTCCGTCTTCCGGTGGACGCCGTCCGGCCGCTCCGTCAGCAGCGTGTCCCCGAAGTCGACGTACGGCAGCTCGGGCAGGCCGACGACGGGAGCGATCCACCGATTGGCGGCGTCCATCCACGTAGTGGCCCAGCACAGGTCGAAGCCGAGACCGAGCAGCGCCCGCCCGTGGCCGGGGTGGAGCCACACCCGTAGGGGGCGGCCGGGCCGCAGGGCCACCAGGATCGTGGTGTAACCCTCGGGCGGACGCCGCGGCCCCGCCGCGTACGGGTTGAGGGGGCCGTCCACATCGAGGAACAGCAGGGGTCTGCTCACCCCGCCAACGTACGGCAGCGGGCGGCCGGCGCACCGGAAGGTTCTTTCTCGCGGGCGCAGGCATAGCGGGGGCCCGTCCGGAGCGTCACACGGGGCAGAGGGGACGGGCACATGCCCGGCCGGGGAAAGAGAAGGTGACGATGGATGCCGAAGGGCAGGAACGATTCCGGGAGTTCGTGGCGAACCGGTCGTCCGCGCTGCTGAAGACGGCCGTGCTCCTCAGCGGCGGGGACCGGCACGCGGCCGAGGACCTGCTGCAGAACGCCCTGATCAAGGCGGCCGGCCGCTGGCACCGCATCGACGAACCCGAGGCGTACGTACGGCAGATCCTCTACCGGCAGCAGATCAGCCGCTGGAGGCTGAAGTGGCCGCGCCGTGAACTGAGCGTCGCCGAGCCGCCGGAGGGGACGGCGGACGCGGACACCTCCGCCGCGGCCGACCTGCGCCTGCTGATGCGCGGGGCGCTCGCCCGGCTCACCGCCCGGCAGCGCACCGTGCTGGTGCTGCGCTACTTCGAGGACCTGCCGGAGGCCGACGTGGCCCGGCTCCTGGGCTGCTCCGTCGGAACCGTGCGGTCCACGACGCACCGCTCCCTCGCCCGGCTGCGCGCCCTCGCCCCCGAACTCGCCCCCCTGGCGCCGGCCGACGGCGAAGAGCGGCCGTCCCGTGACTTCTCGCCGATGGAGGCGCGCCCGTGAACGTCGAAGAACTGGTACGCGAGTCGCTCCGCGAGCAGGCCCTCGAACAGCCGCCGCTCGGCGCGGAGTTCGCCGATCGGGTGCTGGCCGTGCGCCGCCGCCGCACGCGGGCTTTCGCGTCCGCCGCCGCGGCCACCGCCGCCGTGGTCACCGTCGCCGTGGCGGTGCCGCTGCTCGGCTCCGGCAAGGACGAGGTGCGCCTCGCGAGCGAGATGAACCGCAGCGACATCATCGCCCACCCCGGCCAGACCCCGCCCAGGGACCTGATCGCGGCGGGCGACACCGCGCTGGCCGCCTACTACACCCTGCACCGGGTCGAGCGGAGCGCGAAGACGGCCGTCAACACCCGTACGTACTCCCTGCTGGACCAGAAGACCGGCAAGTACGTGAAGACGGCCAAGTGGTCCTTCGTCAGCGTCGCGCCGGGGATGCGCACCGCCGCCGTCCTGGAGAAGAAGCTGCCCGCGAAGCGGATCGGCGTGCTGGACCTGCTCACCGGCAAGGTCGAGCGCTGGATCCCGGCCGCCCGCGGCGTCGGGTCCGTCGAGTTCTCGCCCGACGGCGGCAAGCTGGTCGCGACGACGTACTCCGAGAACCCCGACCTGGTCTACAAGGCGGACTACGACAGCGACGGCGACGGCAAGAAGAACGACTGGATGCCGTCCTACGACCAGTCGCACCGCACCGGCTTCTACGTCGTCGACGTGGGCTCCGGCACGAGCTCCTGGGGCGGGGTGGAGAAGGAGACGTCGGAATCCGGGGGCGTCAACCCCCGCCAGGACTTCTCCTTCAGCGCCGACGCCGGACTGGTCTACTCGGGGCTCACCTCCGAGCCCTCCGAGCAGTACTACGACCTCAAGGGCAACAAGGTCCCCGAGCCCGCGAAGGAGAAGTACCTCCACTGGTACGTCCAGGCGCGGCTCTCGCCCGACGGCAAGCTCGCGGCCGGGGATTTCGCGGGCGGGGCGAAGACCACGGCCTCCGAGATCCTCGACCCCTACACCGGCAAGAGGGTGGCCAAGGTGCACGGCCAGCAGCTGCTGGCCTGGGTCGACAACAAGCGGCTCATCGCCTGGGACATCGAGCCCGGGACCAACGAGTTCCACAACCGGCTGATGCTCGTCACCATCGGCAGCGACAAGGTCGTCCCGCTCAGTGGTTTCCGCAAGGGCGACGAGAGCGGGGGCGGGCGCTGGACACCGGTCTTCGCCCGGCGCTGACGCGTCGGGCGACGCGGGGCGGGTGTCGGGAGCCGAGGGGCCGGGCTGGCCGGGGACCGGCCCGGCCCGTCAGGACGGTGGGGGCGGACGGGGGTCGGCCCCACCCGTCAGGACACCTCGGCGACCAGCCGCTCGTACGCGGCCAGCAGCCCGTCGGCCGCCTCGCGCCCGGCGGGCCGCAGCGGCGCGCGGACCGGTCCGGAGGGCAGATCGAGCCGGGCGAGGAGCGCCTTCGCGGTGACCGCTCCGGGCAGCCCCGCGGACATCATCAGCTCGGTCAGCCCGATGGTCAGCCGCTGCCTGCGCGCCGCCTCCGCCGTGTCACCGGCGTCGAACGCGTCGAGCACGGAACGGAACTGACGGGGCGCCACATTCGCGACCGTGGACACGTATCCCGCGCCACCGATCGCGTACAGGGCGAGGACCTGCTCGTCGCAGCCCGCGTAGAACGCCAACTCCGTGTGCGCCAGCACCTTCTGGGTGCCGAGGAGGTCGTACGCGCAGTCCTTGACCGCCACGATCCGGGGGTGCTCCGCCAGCCGGATCATCGTCGCCGGTTCGATCCGGGTCCCGGTGCGGCCGGGGATGTCGTAGAGCACGATCGGCAGTCCGCAGGCGTCGGCGACGTCCCGGAAGTGGGCCTCGACGGCGTCCTGGGGCGGCCTGCTGTAGTAGGGCGCGGTGACCAACAGCCCGTCCGCGCCCGCCTGTTCGGCCGCCAGGGCCAGTTCCACGGTGTGCCGCGTATCGGCGGTGCCCACCCCCGCGACGACCGGCACGTGCGGGCCGACCGCCGAGCGCACCGCGCGCACGAGCGCGGACTTCTCCGCGTCCGAGGTCGTCGGCGACTCACCCGTGGTGCCGGAGAGCACCAGGCCGTCGCACCCCTCGGCGATCAACCGGACGGCGAGCCGCCGTGCTCCGTCGAGGTCTAACGCGCCGCTCTCGTCGAACGGGGTGACCATCGCGCAGAGCGCGCGGCCGAAGGGGGCGCCGGGTGCCACCCGTGCGGTGCCCGGGGCGGTGCCAGGAACGGTGGCCTGCGTACTCATGCGGTGTCCTGTGTGCTCATACCGACAGTCTCGGCACCCGGACAGTGAAGCTCCACTTAATTCTGCTACGAGATATTGGGCGCGTTCACTACACAGTCGCGGCAGTGAGGGCGGGAGGCACTGGTGCCAAGCGGGCCCCTCATGGGTCACCATGACGGAGTCGGAGTCGACGGCAGGTCACGGGAGGCACGATGAGGCTGGGCAAGGCACTCGCCACCGGAGTCGCGGAGGAGACCGGCACCACCGAGCAGGAGGCCGACCTCCGGGTCGCCGAGGCCATGGAGGAGATCGACGCTCCGTCGCCCGAAGAGGTCCCGGTCGCCCGATGAGGCTGCGGCTCCCCGAGGAACGCCCGACGGAGCCGCCGACCGGATACAAGATCGCCCACCCGGTGCTGTCCCAGGACGGCACCCGGGCCGGGTTCACCGGCGTCTCGCTCGGCGGCGCGCTGCCGTACGGAGTGCTGGACGAGGCGCGCTGCGTCTACGGACGGCGCCACCGTGCACCCCACCGCCGCTGCGACTGCGGCTTCCACTGCGTGCACGACCGCGCCGCGGCCCGGGCCCTGCTGTGCACCGCCGAGCACCGGGCGGCGGTCCTGCTGGAGGTTTCGGTCCTCGGCGCCTACATCCGATTCGAACACGGATTCCGGTACGCCCGCCAGCGGGTCCGGACCGCCACCGTCGGCCCCTGTGCCTGCGGAGCCACGGCCGTGGCCCTCGCCGACGCGGCCTGGGGGCGCCCGGGGTGGCTCGCGCTCACGGCGGCGTGCGCGGGATGCGTACGCGGCCGTACGTCGCTGTCGCTCGCCGGATTCGCCCGCCTCGCCGGTGAGGGGCTGAGGGTACGAGCGGCCGACGGGATGGCTCTCCCGCCCGCCGAACAGGGCCTGCGCGAGCTGGTCGCGGAGGCCGCGTTCCTCCAGGCGCGGCTCGACGTGTTCCAGAGCCAGTTGGCGCGTCTGGACGAACGGGGACCGCAGGGGTAGCCCCCGCCGGTCCGGGTACCCGGCCCTCCTCAAGCGAGAGGAGGCGGGACACCGTGACCGGGATCATGAACAGCAGGCCCGTGCGGGACGAACACGGGAATCAGTCGGTGGGCGAGCTCGTCGGGCAGGCCACCGAGCAGCTCTCCCAGCTCGTACGCCAGGAGATGACCCTGGCCAAGGAGGAACTGGCCGAGAAGGGCCGGCGCGCGGGCAAGGGCGGCGGGATGATCGGCGCGGCCGGCGCCGTCGGCTACGTCGGGCTGATGGCCCTGGCCGGCACCGGCGTGGCCGCCCTCTCCCTGGTGTTGCCGGTGTGGGCCGCGGCGCTCATCGTGACGGCGGTGCTCTTCGTGATCGCCGGAGTACTGGCGGCCATGGGCCGGGCACAGCTGCGCCAGGCCACTCCGCCCACACCCGAACGGGCGCTTGACAGCGTCAAGGCCGATGTCGACGAGATCAAGGAAAGGGCGCATCGATGACGAACGACAAGACGGGCGCGGACGCCGCGAAGGCGGCCGGAGCACAGGTCCCCGGTGTGCAGCCGGGCACTGACACCGCCGGGGCCACCGCGGGCGCCAAGCCCGGTTCGGACGCCCCGGAGTCGGTGGGCGCCAAGGGCCCCGAGGAGCTGCGGCGGCAGATCGAGGAGACCAGGAGCCGGCTCGGCGACACGGTCGAGGAACTCGCCGCGAAGGCAGACGTGAAGGCCCGCGCCCGGGCCCGCGCCGCCGACCTCAAGGACAAGGCCGGCGCCATGACCGTCCAGATGAAGGGCACCGCCGGCCAGGCGGGCCAGGTCGTGCAGACCAAGGCCGCCCAGGCCGGACACGTCGTGCAGGGCAAGGCCGCCCAGTGCGGTCACGTCGTGCAGGAGAACATGCCGGAGCCGGTGCGCAACGCGGCGTCCACCGTCGTCCAGGCCGGACGTCGGCACCCCGGCCCCGTCCTGATCGGCGCGGGCGTGATCCTCGCGGTCTCCCTGATGCTGCGGCGCCACAACGGACACCACTGACACCGGCGGCACCGGCGGGCCCCCTGCCGGCGCCGACCCGGACGCCACCAAGCGCGCGACACCGCGCCAGTGCCCCTGAGAACCACGGCACTGGCGCTTCGTCGTGAGTGGGGGCGGGAGGTGGAGGCGTAGCAGCCGAACCGGGCGCGGAAGGCGGGGACTTGGGAGCAACGCCGGGCGTCGCGCCGGTGGTGGGGCGTTGAAGCGGCGCCGGGCATCGCGACGGCGGCGGGTGCGGGGGCGGCGGGCATCGCGATGGTGGCTGGGACGAGGGTGTCGCCCGGTGGCGGGGACTTGGGAGCCGCGTCGGACATCGTGACGGTGGGGGTACGGGAGCGGCTCCGGGCATCGCGACCGTGGTGCGGGTGCGGGAGCGGCGCGTCGGGCATCGCGACGCCGGCAGGGGTGCGGACGTAGGCGCGGCGGCCGCGACGACGAGCGGCGACGGGCGGGACCGACCAGGTCCCGCCGCCGTCGCCGCGTACGGTGGCGCCGCCGGACGGCACCCGCGTCCGGTGCGGCGCCGCCTCAGCCCGTCCTGCCGCCCTGCGCCGCCCGCGCCCGGGCCTCCCGGAGGGCCCGCAGCCGCGGCGGCCACTTGCGGGTGTCCCGCGGCTCCACGTAGGGCTCCTCGGTGGCCGGCTGACCTCCGGTGATCGCGCGCTGGCGGGCGAGTTCCGCGTCGAACTCCAGGCCCAGCAGGATCGCCAGGTTCGTCAGCCAGAGCCACACGAGGAAGATGATGGCGCCCGCGAGCGCGCCGTACGTCTTGTTGTAGGAACCGAAGTTGGCCGCGTAGAGGGCGAACCCGGCGGAGGCGGCCAGCCAGACGAGCGTGGCGAGGACGCTGCCGGGGCTCACCCAACGGAATCCGCGGTCACGGACGTTGGGGGCCGCCCAGTACAGCAGGGCGATCATCAGGATCACCAGTACCAGCAGTACGGGCCACTTGGCGATCGACCAGGCGGTGATCGCCGCGTCGCCGAGCCCGACCGCGGTGCCCGCCCGCTCGGCCAGCGGACCGGTGAACACGACGATCATGGCGCTCACCGCGAGCATCACCATCAGGGCGATGGTCAGGATCAGCCGCAGCGGGGTGACCTTCCAGACGGGGCGCCCCTCCGGCAGGTCGTACACCGCGTTCGAGGTGCGGATGAAGGCGGCGACGTAACCTGACGCGGACCACAGGGCGAAGAGCAGGCCGACGATCGCGAGCACGCTCCCCGTGCCGCCGCTGTCGCCCAGCTGCACGACCGCGTCGTGCAGGATGTCGCGGGCCGGCCCGGGGGCCAGGTCGCCGACGTTGTCGAGGAGTTTGTCCGTGGTGCGCTGTCCGGCCACGCCCAGCAGGGACACCAGCACCAGCAGCGCGGGGAACATCGACAGCACGCCGTAGTACGTCAACGCGGCCGCCCGGTCGGAGAGTTCGTCGTCCATGAACTCCTTCGCCGTGCGTCGCACCACCGCCCACCAGGAGTGCGCGGGCAACTCGGAGGGGCTGTCCTTCTCGGTCAGCCCCTCTCTCTCCGGATCCGGTCGCTTCTCGTCCATGACCTGACGTGTCTCCCGAAACGGCGCCGTGAAGCCGCCCCGGGAAGCCGAATCCTGCTTCGGTGCCCGGCGGGGCGCGGCCCGCCGACAATCCGAGTCGCCTGGACAAATTAATTTTTCGGTGAGACCGTGGAGGCATGCTGGACGTGACCGTGATCGAGGACGCAGAGGCCGCCGCCGCCTCCCTGGACCCGACGAGGGCCCGGCTGCTGGCGGAGCTGGCGGCCGGCCCGGCGTCGGCCGCCATGCTGGCGGGGCGGGTCGGGCTGCCCCGCCAGAAGGTGAACTACCACCTGAAGACCCTGGAGCGGCACGGCCTGGTCGAGCTCGCGGGCGAGCGCCGCAAGGGCAACGTCACCGAGCGGTTGATGCGCGCGACCGCGGCGTCGTACGTCATCTCGCCGCTCGCTCTCGCCGCCGTGCAGCCCGACCCCGACCGCTTCCGGGACCAGCTGTCCGCGCGGTGGCTGCTCGCGCTCGGCGCCCGGCTCGTCCGGGACGTCGGGTCACTGATCACCGGTGCGGCGAAGGCGCGCAAGCGCCTGGCCACCTACGCCCTCGACGGCGAGGTGACCTTCGCCTCCGCCGCCGACCGCGCCGCGTTCATCGAGGAGCTGACGCAGGGTGTCGGCGCCCTCGTCCGCAAGTACCACGACCCGGACGCGCAGGGCGGGCGGGACCACCGCATCGTCCTCGCCGTCCACCCCACGGTCAGACCCGGCACCGGTGCCGACGAACCGCCCGCGCCGGAGATCGGGGCGCCGTCATGAGCGCCGCCACCGCCGTCCGACCCGCCCCCCGAGTGCCCGCCCAGGGCCGAACAGCAGGAGTGACCGTCATGTCCAAGGAATTCGAGATCGCCCGCGAGTTCGAGGTCGAGGCCCCGCCCGAGAAGGTGTGGGAGGCGATCACCAGCGGTACGGGCGGCTGGCTGTGGCCCATGGAGTACGAGCCCAAGGAGGGCGGCACCGGACCCTACGGGGCCACCATCACCGCCTGGGACCCGCCGCACCGACTGACCAGCCGTGTCGAGGACGTCGACGGGATCGACGTCCAGACGCTCAACCAGCTCGACCACACCATCGAGTCCCGCGACGGCGGGCGCTCTTCCTGGGTGCGCTACGTGCACAGCGGCATCTTCGTCGACGACTGGGACAACCAGTACGACGGCGCCGCCAAGCACACCGACTTCTACCTGCACACCCTGCGCGAGTACGTGACGCACTTCGCGGGCCGCCCGGTCGCCTTCACCACCTTCGACGGACCCGAGGCGTCCGTCGCCCCGGAGGCCTTCGCCGCCGTCGGACGGGCGCTCGGTCTCGCCGACGACACCGCCGAGGGTGCGCGGGTGCGGGCCGAGGGACCCGAGGGCCGCGTCCTGGACGCCGTGGTCGACTACCGCAACCCGTACTTCATCGGCCTGCGCACCGACGACGCCCTCTACCGCTTCTTCGGTCGCAACCACTGGGGCGCCCCCGTCGGCGTCAGCGTCCACGACTTCGCGCCCGGTGCCGACGCCAAGGGCGCCGAGACGGCCTGGCGGGGCTGGCTCGACGGAGTCTTCGCCGGCTAGTAATGCCGTCCGGACTGCTCCGGGCCGCCGGACGCGAGGAGCCCGGCCCCCTGACGCGGGGCCGGGCTCCGGCGCGTGGGCGGCCGTGGCGGCGTACGAAGGCCGCCGGCCGCCGGTGCTACGGCTTGAAGCGGAGCACCTGCGGGTCGTGGTCGCTGATCTGGTCCGAGAACTCCGAGTTGATGTGCACGCTGTCGTACTCCAGGTCGCAGCCCTTGCGGATCGACGGGCTGACCAGGATCTGGTCCAGGACCTGGCTGTTGCCCTGGTAGTCGTACGTGTAACGCTCGCTCCTCGGCAGCGACTTGATCGCCGACCAGAGCTCGCCGTCGCCCTCCAGCAGCTCCGCCGTCCCGGAGAACTCGAAGTCGTTGATGTCGCCGAGCGTGACGACGTCCGCGTTCTTCTGCGTCGCGAGGATGTCCTTGACGAAGGAGTTCACCGCGGTCGCCTGGAGGTGGCGCTGGGTCTCCGAGCTGCGCACCGGCGGCTGGAACTGCCCGTGCAGCGACTGGTCGCCGCCCTTGGACGCGAAGTGGTTGGCGATCACGAAGACCGTCTTCCCGCGGAAGACGAACTCGCCCGCGAGCGGCTTGCGGCTGCTCTTCCAGGCGTCGGAGGCCGGGTCGATACGGCCGGGGGAGACCGTCAGGGCGGCCTTCCCGCGCTCCTTGGTGACCTCGACGGCGGTCGTCGCGTCGCCGCCCGCGCGGTCCGTGAAGGACACCCGCTCCGGGTTGAACAGGAACACCTGCCGGATGTTGCCGCCCGGCTCGCCGCCGTCGGCGAGGTCGACCGGGTCGATGGAGCGCCACTCGTAGGCCGGGCCGCCCGCCGCCGCGATGGCGTCGACCAGCTTGCGCATCGTCAGCTCGGCGGAGACCGTACCGTCGTTCTTGGCGCCGTTGTCGTCCTGGATCTCCTCCAGCGACACGATGTCCGGCGACTGGAGGTTGTTCACGATCGCGGACGCGTGGGCCGCGAACGTCGTGTCACCCGGGTCCAGGTTCTCGACGTTGTACGTCGCGACGGCCAGTTCCTTGCGGCCCTGCGCGTCGGTGGTCTCCCGCTCCAGGCCGCCCTTGTCCAGGGTGCCCAGCTTGCCGGCGACCAGCGTGTAGCCGCCGTACTGGTTGTAGTCGAGCGGGCCGGAGGTGGTGCCCGCGAGCTCGTCGCCCACGTTCGCCGTCGGGAAGTCGGCCGCGGCGCCCAGGGACTGGATCTGCAGCCGCCCGGTGTTCTGCGAGGTGTACGAGCCGTAGACCGTGCCGCCGCGACGGGCGGCGTGCTCGTGCGGCTTCACCGTGACCCACAGTTCGGCGTACGGGTCGGTGGCGGTGACCACCCGGACGTCGGAGACCTGGACGTTCATGCCCTCCAGGGACTCGTAGAGGTCCAGGGCGTACTCCGCCGGCCGGAGCGGCAGGCCGTTGACCGAACCGCCCGCGGCGGGGTCGCCGTCGGCCGTGTAGGCGTCCGGGACCGAGTCGGCGTCGACGACCGTGGCGGCCGGGACCGCGTTGCCCGCGGAGACCACGGTCACCGTCGGCTTGGTGATCTCCGTCAGCGACTGGTTGCCGGTGGAGGCGCCGCCCGGCACGTACTCGGAGACGGTGCCCGTGACCGTCACCTTGTCGCCGACGGCGACCTTCGGGGCGGAGCTGGTGAAGACGAACACGCCCTCACTGGTGGCCGGGTCGGCGTCCGCGTCCGGGTCCTGGAACCAGAACCCCTTCGACGAGCCGTAGGTGCGCACACCGGTGACGATGCCGGTCACGTCCGTGACCTTCTGGCCCGCGAACGGGGAGACGCGGGTGGTGCCCTGGATGTCGTGGATGTGGACGGTGTCCGCGTGGGCGGGTGCGGTGAGCACCACGGCGGAGACGGTGGAACAGACCGCGGCGACGGTCAGCGCGGCGATGCGCGCGGTTCTCTTGCTCGGCAAGGGAATCCCTCCGGGGACGTTACGTGAGCGCCGGGACGAGGGCGGATCGATGGCGGGAGCGCGACCTGCGTGCGGGCCGGTGACGCGCGTAGAAGCAGGTGGGGCGGGCGCCCGTTCGACTTCTACGCGCGTCAATCTCGTGTGTGGCCGGGGGAGTTGTCAAGGTTTCGGGGGTGTACGACTCCTGACAGGGACATGAACCGGGCGGCATGCGTCCAAATCCGTCTAGGCTGAGTCGCCACGGCTGTGCGGTGCGGGCGGCGGGGGGTCACGCGTCTCCACCACGCCCGCCTCCGCCCCGCCGTATCCGTTTTTGTCCGCCCCGCCGTCTCCGGCCCCGACCGTTCGCCCGACACCCGCCCGCGGTGCCGCCTCCCGGCGCCGTCCGCCCGCCCCGCGCCGTACGGTGCCCGGCCGTTCCGCCCGCCGGGCCGGCCCGGCCACCGACACCCCCCGCCTGTCCTGCTTGTCCGGAGGAGAACCAGCCGATGTCAGACAGCTCACCCCTGCCGCCCGTGCGGCTGTCGTCCGAAGCGGAGCTGGCGCGGGACGCGCTCGCCACCCCGCTGCTCTCCCGTGCCGCGCGGCTCGCCCGCTGGGCCGGTCCGGACACGCGTGTGGGCGCGGGCGGTGAACTGGTCGAGGAGCAGCTCGCGCGGGCGGCCGGCGAGCTCGGTCTCACCGGCGACGAGGCCGCGGCGTACGCCAGCGAGGCATGGCGGGTGGCCGTGGACGCCGGTCTGGTCGAGATCGTGGACGAGGAGGAGGGCACCGTCGCGGCGGGCGCCGACCTCGGGCAGCTGACTGCGGGCGCTCCGCACGACGTCCTCGGCGTGTGGCTCGCCGCCCTGGAGACCGTGCTGGCCGACGCGAGCGTGCCGGACCTCGACGACATCGTCGGCGCCATGGACGAGGGCGGCACGATCGACTTCTCCCAGCTCGACTGGGACCCCGAGGCGGAGGCCCGGTTCCTCGACGGCGTGCTCGGCAACCTGTACGTGCTGACGGTCAGTGAGGACGGCCCCGGCGGCAGCCCGGTCCCGCTGCCCGCCCTGGCCGCGTCGATGATCGTCCCCGACGACATGGGCGAGCCCACCAACGACGTGCTGGAGCAGGTGTCGGACGCGATGATGCGGCTCGACGACCAGTTCCGGCTGCTCGAACCGATCGGGCTCGTCGAGTTCCAGCCCGTCGACGAGGCGCTGATGGCGGACGCCGACGAGGAGCCGGCGGCGATCGACGAGACGGACGTCTCACGCTACGGAATGGTGCGGCTGACCCCGCTCGGCCTGTACGGGCTGCGGGCCCGGCTCCTGGAGTCCGGGATCGAGGCACCGGCGGTCGGCGACCTCACGGACAAGGGTGCCGACGCGCTGCTGCACGGTACCTCCGCGTTCCCCCCGGCGGCGGCCCAGGCCGAGACCGAGCAGTGGCTCGCCCGCCGCGAGGCCCTCGCCGCCGCACGCGAACTGCTGGCCGCCGCGCGGGGCGCCGACGCCGGTGCGCCGCTGCGCCGGCTGCGCTGCCAGCAGGCACTGTCGCTCGTCGGGGCCGAGGCGGAACCGGCGCTGCGCGAGGTGCTCGACGACCCCGAACTCGGCGGGCTGGCGCGGGTCTGGCTCACGGAGCGGGGCGCGGCCGACGTACCGGCGCCCTCGGAGGCGATGGTCTTCTGGCTGACCATCGACACCCTGGCCGCGCAGCTCGCGGCCGAGGGCAACTCCGACGAGCTGCAGGGCCTCGTCGAGGGGCTCGCCCAGCAGCACGGCGGCTTCTTCGCGACCGCCTGGCGGGTCGACCACCCGGCCACGCCGGACGTCCTGGAGGCGATGGGCCGTCTGCACCCGGACCGCAAGATCGCCAAGGAGGCCCGCAAGGCGGCGTTCAAGGCGCGCTCGCAGCAGGGGAGTTGACCCATCCCGGCCGGTGATTGAGGGCGGCCTCGCGGGGGCCCGTTCGTGAGGGTGGGCTCGCTGGGCGCCCGTCCGAGAGGCCGGGCTCAGGGGGTCCTGTCCGTGACGCCGGCCTCGTGGGGCGCTGTGTCCGTGAGGCCGGGCTCGCGGGGGCGCTGTCCGGCGGGCCCGGTCGCTTTCCCCGGACCGTGTGCCGGGGTCCGCCCGAATCGGCCCCGCCGCGGGCCGCGGCACCGCCGATCGCGGCCACGGCGACGAGCGCCGATCGCGGCGGCACCGACATCAGTCGGGCGCCCGGATGCTGTCGATGATGCGGGTCCAGTTGTCGCCGCCGTGCCCGGCCTCGATCGCGCGCCGGTAGTGGGCCTGCACGGCCGACGGCAGCGCCAGGTCCAGGCCGAGCGAGGCGCTGGTCTCGACGATGTGGTCGGACGTCGCGCCCATCATGGTGACCGTGCTGAGGTCGCCGGGGTGTTTCCCGGCGTCCAGCGCGCTGCCGGGGTGCTCCTCCGCCGACCGCAGGATGGCGCCGATGGAGTCGGCGGACGAGAGCAGCTCCGGCAGCGCCTGGGCCGCCTTCATCCCCGCGGTGCCCAGCATCGCCGTCGCGTGCATCAGCCCGGACAGCGTGGTGAGGAACACCGCGAGCTGGGCCTGGTACATCATCTGGGCGAGGCCCGGGTCCTCGCCCAGGTACTTCGGCGACCCGATCCGTGCCAGGACCGGACGGTGACGCTCCATCACCCCGGCGGGGCCGCTGTAGTAGACGTGGGCGGCCTCCGAACCGACCATCGGCGCGGGGACCATGACGCCTCCGGTGAGGAACGCGGCGCCGTGGTCCGCCGCCCAGGCCGCGGCCCGGCGTGAGCGGTCGGGGGTGTCGGAGCTCAGGTTGACCAGTGTCCGCCCGGCGAGCGAGGTGGCGGCGTCCCCGAGGATGTCGTACATCGCGCCGTAGTCGGTGAGGCTGAGGATCACGAGGCCGCTCGCCCCGACCGCCGCGGCCGGTGTCGCCGCGAGCGTCGCGCCGTCGGTGACGACGCCGTCGGCGCGGCCGGGAGTGCGGTTCCAGACCGTGACCGGGTGGCCGGCCGCGAGCAGGGTGCGGGTCATCGCCCGGCCCATCGGGCCGAGTCCGATCACGGTGACGGCGGTGTCCCGCCCGGTGGTGTCGTTCTGTAGTTCGTTCACCCCTCCATGCTCGGAGAGCACCGCCCCGCCCGGAAGTACCTACTATTTTCTGCGGTACTCACCTTTCGGTAAGGGGGAACAGCGATGGCCAAGGCACCGAGGAACGGGCCCTACATCTGCGGGATCGACGCCGCGCTCGACGTGGTGAGCGGCAAGTGGAAGGGGCTGATCCTGTGGGAGCTCCACGCGCACGGCGTACGCCGCTTCGCGGAGCTGCGCCGCGGTCTGCCGGGGGTCAGCGAGAAGATGCTGACCCAGCACCTGCGTGAGCTGGAGGCGGACGGGCTCGTGCACCGGAAGGTCCACGCCGAGGTGCCGCCCCGGGTGGAGTACACGCTGACCGAGCACGGGCACACCCTCAACCAGGCGCTCGCCCCGCTCGGTGCCTGGGGCGTCGAGCGGATGCGCCGCGAGGGCTGCGAGAGGGTCGGCGCGGCCGGGACCGCGCACGGGTAGGCGTCCCGGCCGGTGGCCAGGTGGATTCACGTAACGGGGTCCTCCGATGTCGGGCCGCGTTCAACTGCCGTTCAGCCGCGGGCGGGACGGTGGCGCCGCAACGAGGTCCGCCACCCCCCTCACGACAGTCCCACTCCACCGTCACAGGAGACAGCATGTCGCTCACCCGCAGGGACTTCGCCAGACGGTCCGCGCTCACCGGCGCCGGAGTCGCGCTGGCCGGCAGCGTCGGCGCCCTCGCCACCGCACCGAACGCCCTCGCGTCCACCGACACCGAGAGCACCGGCGACGACTCGGCGGACCGGCACGGGGGTGTCGGCTACGGACCGCTGATCCCCGACCCCGACGGCCTGCTCGCCCTGCCCGCCGGGTTCAAGTACCGCGTCATCACCTACAGCGGCCGCACCAAGCTGGAGTCCGGCGAGTTCACCCCGTCCAACCACGACGGCACGGCCACCTTCGACGGGCCGCGCGGCGCCACCCTCCTGGTCAACAACCACGAACTGTCCGGCGCCCGGTCCAAGTGGAAGTACCCCGTCCCGCTCACCGAGGGCCTGGTCTACGACCCGGCCGCGTCCGGTGGCTGCACGGTCGTCGAGGTCCGCCACGACAAGGTCGCCGAGTGGGTCGGCATCGCCGGCACCGCCACCAACTGCGCGGGCGGCAGCACTCCTTGGGGAACCTGGCTCACCTGCGAGGAGACCGAGGACAAGGCCGGCCAGAACGGCATGACCAAGGACCACGGCTACGTCTTCGAGGTCGACCCCGAGGACCGCCGCCGCAACCGCGACCCCAAGCCCGTCAAGGCCCTCGGTCGGTACGCCCACGAAGCCGTCGTCGTCGACCCCAAGCGCGGCCGCCTCTACCTCACCGAGGACGCCTCGAACCCGAACGGCCTCCTATACCGCTGGACCCCGCCGCAGGGCTTCGAGCACGGCCACGGCCGGCTGGCCGGCCTCGCCGACGACGCGGGCGCGCTCCAGGCGTTCAAGTGCTTCGACTCCGGCGGCCAGTTCGTCGACGACCTGTCCCGCGCGACCAGGATCGGCACGGTGTACGGCGTCGACTGGGTGGACGTCCCGGACCGCGACGCGAAGACGGTCTCCGTGCGCAAGCAGTTCGGCGCCGGCCAGGTCACCCGGGCCCGCAAGCTCGAAGGCATGTGGTGGAGCGACGGCGGCGCCTACATCGTCTCCTCGTTCGCCCGCGCGGAGAGCCCCCTCCAGCACGACGGCCAGGTCTGGTTCTACGACCCCAAGCGCCGCACGCTGACCCTGAAGGTCCTGCTCGGCGTCAACCCGGACCCCGGCAAGGACGGCGCCTTCGACGGCCCCGACAACATCACCGTCTCCCCGTACGGCGGACTCGTCATCGCCGAGGACGGCGCGGGCGTCCAGCACCTCTTCGGGGCCACCGACAGCGGCCGCACGTACCCGATCGCCCGCAACGAGCTCAACATCGGCACCGAAGAGGAGCCGGAGTACAGCGAGTTCACCGGTGTCACGTTCTCGCCCGACGGCCGGACCCTGTTCGCCAACATCCAGGACCCCGGCATCATGCTGGCGATCACGGGACCGTGGAAGCGTCAGCAGCGTCGGTGAGAATCCGCCCGCGGCGGGACGATTAATTCATTGGCCGGTTCCGCGGCCGCCCTTTTAGAGTGATGCCTGTCCAGGTGCGAAGGCAGGACCTACTTCCACTCATAATGGGGCGGCCACGGGTTCGAATCCCGTCACCGGTACCACGCGCCGGTGTAGCTCAGGGGCAGAGCACCTACGTCGGTTCCGCCGACCTGAACTCTGGACACCACAACTTCACGCACCTCCCGGTGCGCAGGCTGCGGCTACTTCTCTCTCAAAGAATCCCCGCCGCCGCCGACTTGATCTCGGGAGGCGCAGCTCATGGTGGGTGCCCGGTGCGCAGGCAACGGTTACTTCTTCCGGATCGGACGGTTGCGGGTTCGAGTCCCGTCATCGGCTCAGGGCCGATGTAGCTCAATCGGCAGAGCATCTGACAAGTCCGTCGCCGACCCCTGATCTCGGGCACCCTCCATTTGCCGCGCCTTCCGCCGAAAACGCGACAGTCACCGTCGCCGACGAATTCGGGGGAATTCATCATGGCGCGATTCAACATCAGGACCGCGAAGCCCAGGAGCACGTCGCGGGTGACCTCCACCGGCCGTGTCCTTCGCACCTACGAGGGCGGCCGCGGCCGTGAGCGCGACGCGCGCTCCGAGCTCTTCCTCCTGGCCGTCGCCAACTTCGTCTCGCAGAACACCTTCTACGAGACCGGCGCCGACCGCGACGACCGGTTCGCCGCGCTCGTACGGCGGCTCGCCGTCGAGGACCCGTCGTGGACGGCGGGACTGCTCGGCTGGCTGCGCGGCGAGGGCAACCTGCGGACCGCCTCGATCGTGGGCGCCGCCGAGTACGTGAAGGCGCGGCTCGACGCCGGCGCCACCGAAGGCCCCGCCAACCGCGAGGTCGTGGCCTCCGTGCTGCGGCGCCCGGACGAGCCCGGCGAGCTGCTCGCGTACTGGACCTCCCGCTACGGCCGCAACGTGCCCAAGCCCGTCAAGCGCGGTGTCGCCGACGCCGTACGGCGGCTCTACCACGGCGCGTCCCTGCTGAAGTACGACACCGCGTCCAAGGGCTACCGCTTCGGCGACATCCTCAACCTGGTGCACGCGGCGCCGGACCCCGACAAGCCGTGGCAGGGCGACCTCTTCCGGTACGCCCTCGACCGGCGCCACAACCCCGACACCGCCGTCCCGCCCGCCTCGAACCGCGTGCTCGTCGCGCACCGCGAGCTGATGGCGCTGCCGGTCGCCGAGCGGCGGGCCGTGGTCACCGCGCCCGACGGGCCCGAACGGCTGCGTGCGGCCGGTCTCACCTGGGAGGCGCTCGCCGGATGGCTCCAGGGCCCGATGGACCGGGCGGCCTGGGAGGCCGTGATCCCGTCCATGGGCGCGATGGCCCTCGTACGCAACCTGCGCAACTTCGACGAGGCGGGCGTCAGCGACGAGGTCGCGGCCCGGGTCGCGGCGAAGATCAGCGACCCGGCCGAGGTGGCGCGGTCCCGGCAGTTCCCCTTCCGCTACCTCGCCGCCTACCAGCACGCGCCCTCGCTGCGCTGGGCGTATCCGCTGGAGCAGGCGCTCGCCCACTCGCTGGCCAACGTGCCGGCGCTGGGCGGACGCACGCTCGTCCTCGTCGACCGGTCCGGCTCGATGTTCTACTCGCGCCTCTCGGAGCGCTCCGAGCTGAACCGGGCGGACGCGGCCGCGATCTTCGGTACGGCGCTCGCGCTGCGGGCGGCGGACGCGGACCTGGTCGAGTTCGGCACGAGCAGCGAGCCCGTGCGGTTCCGCCGGGGCGAGTCGGTGCTGCGGGTCCTGGAGCGGTTCGGGGACCTCGGCGGCACCGACACGAGTGCGGCGGTGCGCCGGCACTACCGGAAGCACGACCGGGTGCTCATCGTCACCGACGAGCAGGCCATGTACAGCCATCACGGCGACCCGACCGAGCAGGTCCCGGCCGACGTCCCCGTCTACACGTGGAACCTCGCGGGGTACCGGCCGGGCCACGGCCCGTCGGGCACGCCCCACCGGCACACCTTCGGGGGGCTCTCGGACGCTGCCTTCCGGATGGTGCCGCTCCTTGAGGGGGCACGGGACGCCGACTGGCCCTGGGCGAGTTGAGAGACGGGGGCGGAGGCGGGGCTCGGCTCGGGGCGGGCGCTGAGGGGGCGGTTCGTGGTGCGGGGTGGCTGACTGCTGGGGGGCGGTCCGTGGTCGTGCGGGTCGCCCTCTTGTGGCGCGGGGCAGCTGATATCTAACATTTCAGTTGTGGAGACGATGCGACCCGTGCGGCGGACCCTGCTCCGGGACCGGGCCTACGAGACCATCCGGGACGCCATCGTGGCCGGTGACCTCGCGCCGGGCGCGGTGGTGCGGGACGCCGAGCTCGCCGAGCGGCTCGGGCTGTCGCGGGCACCGGTCCGCGAGGCGTTCGCCCGGCTCGTGGACGACGGGCTCCTGGAGTCCAAGCCGCAGAGCTACACCAGGGTGACCCCCGTGAACGCCGCCGATGTGCGCGACGCCGCCGCCGTCGTCGGCGCCATGCACGAACTGGCCGTCCGTACGGCGGTTCCCCGGCTCGACGCCGGTCACATCACCGTGATGCGGGAGGCCAACGCGCGGTTCGCCCGCGCCGTGCGGGACGGTGACGTGGACGCCGCCCTGCGTGCCGACGACGAGCTGCACGACGTCCTGGTGCGGGCCGGCGGCAATCGTGCCGCCGCCGCCACCGTCGCCCGGTACACCCCCCTCATCCGGCGGCTGGAGCGGCGCCGCTTCGGTGAGGGGGGCAACTGCCGGTCGGCCGGTCTGCACGAGCGGCTGATCGACGCGTGTGCCGACGGGGACGTGGACGAGGCCGTCCGCGTCACGGCGGACATCTGGCGCGGGCTGGAGGAGCTGGCGGACGGGAAAGCCGGGGGCGGTGATGGTGGCACTGGCACTGGCACTGGCAGTGCTGGTGGTGGCGGTGGTGCGGGTGCCGTCGACGGTGGTTGAGAAGTGGTGAGCGTGCTGGTTTTCGAGACGGCACCCGAATCGGGGAGGACCCCCTCATGTCCCTTGCCTCGTACGCGCGTTACCCCCTGCTCTTCGGGCCCTCGCCCGTGCATTCCCTGGAGCGACTGACCGCACACCTCGGGGGCGCCGCGCTGTGGGCCAAGCGGGAGGACTGCAACTCCGGCATCGCCTACGGCGGCAACAAGACCCGCAAACTGGAGTACCTCGTCGCCGACGCGCTCGCCCAGGGCTGCGACACCCTCGTCTCGATCGGCGGGGTCCAGTCCAACCACACCCGCCAGGTCGCCGCCTGCGCCGCCCGCGCCGGTCTCAAGTGCGTCCTCGTGCAGGAGAGTTGGGTCGACTGGCCCGACGCCGTCTACGACAAGGTCGGCAACATCCTCCTCAGCAGGCTCGCCGGCGCCGACGTGCGGCTCGTCCGGGCCGGGTTCGGCATCGGCGTCAAGGAGAGCTGGGAGCGGGCGCTGCGTGAGGTCGAGGAGGCGGGCGGCAGGCCGTACGCCATCCCGGCGGGCGCCTCGGACCATCCGCTCGGCGGGCTCGGGTTCGCCGGCTGGGCCTACGAGGTCGCCGCACAGGAGGAGGAGCTGGGCGTCTTCTTCGACACCGTGGTGGTGTGCTCGGTGACCGGATCCACCCAGGCGGGGATGGTGGCCGGGTTCGCGGCGCTCGCCGAGGCGGGCGGGCGACCGCGTCGCGTCCTCGGGATCGACGCGTCGGCTGAGCCTGCCCGCACCCGCGAGCAGATCTCGCGCATCGCCCGGGGCACCGGCCGGCTGATCGGTCTGCGGGCCGAACTGACGGAGGCGGACGTCGAGCTCGACGAGAGGTACCACGCAGGTACCTACGGGGTTCCCGACGAGGCGACGCTGGAGGCGATGCGGCTCGCCGCGCGTACCGAGGGGATGGTCACCGACCCCGTCTACGAGGGGAAGTCGATGGCCGGCCTGATCGATCTGGTCGCTCGCGGCGAGATCGGGCGGGAGTCGACAGTGCTGTACGCCCACCTCGGGGGGCAGCCCGCCCTGAACGCCTACAGCGCCCTGTTCTGAGCCGGGCCGGACGGGCCTTCTCCGGTGCTCGTTACGATGCGGAGAGGGGCCCCGGTTGGTGAGGAGTGTGGGGATGGTGGGTGCGGGTGCGGGTGCGGGTGCGGGTGCGGGTTCCGGTGCGGGGGCCGTGCGGGGCATGAGGGCTGACGCGCGGCGGAACTACGAGCGGTTGCTCAAGGAGGCCGCGGTCGCGTTCGCCGAGCACGGGGAGAGCGCGTCGCTGGACGACATCGCCAAGCGGGCGGGGGTGGGGTCCGGCACGCTGTACCGGCATTTCCCCACGCGGCGGGCGCTGTTGGAGGCGGTGTACGTCGACAGTGTCGAAGCGCTGGCGGTCCGGGCGGACCAGATCGCGCGGGAGCTGCCGCCGGGCGAGGCGCTGGGGGAGTGGCTGAACGAACTCGGCGAGGGCATGGTCCGGATGCGCGGGCTGAAGGCGTTGCTCGGGTCGGCTGTCGCGGACGGGTGCGCTCCTGTGCTGAGCGCGTGTGGGGAGCCGTTGAAGCGGGCGGCGGGGCGGTTGGTGGGGGCGGCGCAGCGGGAGGGGACGCTGCGGGCGGATGTGGAGCCGATCGAGGTGCTGCGGCTGGCGCACGGGGTCGTCACGGCGTCGGAGCTGGCCGGGGGTGGGGGGCCGTGCATCCGGCGGTACCTGTCGCTGCTGACGGAGGGACTGCGGGCGTAGGGCCTCCGGCCGACTCCGGTGCGCTGGTCGCCGTTGGTGCGGTGTGGTGGGCGTCGGGCGCCTTCGGTTCGGTGGGTGGGTCGGGGCCGTGCCGGTACATCCGGCCGTCGGTAGTTGTTGTTGGCGTCCGTTACCAGCGTTCCTCGGTCGGGTACGTCCCCGTCTCGACGGCCATTTGATGTACCGGCACGGCCCCTTCGGTGCGATGGCGACTGCGGGTCGCGGGCGGCTGAGCTGCGGGGGCTCGGGCCCGGTGGCTCCCGTGCGGGCCGTGGGGGCTGAGCCCGCGGGGGCGCGGGGCCGGTTGCTCCCGTGCGGGCCGTGGGCGGCGGTCCCGCCCCTAGCTGCGCAATCCTGATGATGGGGAGGGTGGGCGCAGCGGCACCCGTTGGCGTCGGGTTCGCCGGCCCACCCTCGCGACCACCGGTGCTGAGGAGTGTGAGAGGAGTGGGCCCACCCGGGCGGCGTTTCAGGGCGGGTGGGCCTGGTGGGTGGGTCAGAGGGCGGCGGCTGCCGGCTTGACCATGCCTCGGACCGTGCGGGACTTGACGAAGTCGCCCACTGCCGTCATCTCCCACTCGCCGGAGAACTGCTTGATCAGCTTGGCCATGATGACGCCCGTCTGGGCCTCGGCGTTGGTGAGGTCGAAGCGGACCAGCTCCTCGCCCGTCGCGGCGTCGAGGAGGCGGCAGTAGGCCTTGGCGACCTCGGTGAACTTCTGGCCCGAGAAGGAGTTGACCGTGAAGACCAGGCCGGTGACCTCCTGGGGGAGACGGCCGAGGTCGACGACGATCACCTCGTCGTCACCGCCGCCCTCGCCCGTCAGGTTGTCGCCGGAGTGCTTGATCGCGCCGTTCACGATGGAGAGCTTGCCGAAGTAGCAGCTGTCGATGTGATTGCGCTGCGGCCCGTACGCGATGACCGAGGCGTCCAGGTCGATGTCCTTGCCGCGGAACGCGGGCTCCCAGCCGAGGCCCATCTTGACCTGGGAGAGCAGCGGGCGGCCGCCCTTGACCAGGGACACCGTCTGGTTCTTCTGCAGGCTCACCCGGCCCTTGTCGAGGTTGATCTTCCCGGACGAGGGGGCGGCGGGTGCGGCGGCGGGCGGTGCGGCCGGGACGGGCGGGGCCGCCACGGGCTGCGCCGGGGGTGCGGCCGGGGCGGCGGCGGGCGCCGGCTCCTCGACCGTCACACCGAAGTCCGTGGCGATGCCGGCCAGGCCGTTCGCGTAGCCCTGGCCGACCGCGCGGGCCTTCCAGACGCCGTTGCGCAGGTAGACCTCGACGATCACCAGGGCCGTCTCCGCGCCCAGCTGCGGCGGGGTGAAGGAGGCCAGCACGGAGTTGTCGTCCGCGTTGCGGATGGTGGCCGTGGGCTCGATGCCCTGGAAGGTCTGCCCCGCGGCGTCCGGGCTCGCGGTGACGACGATCTTCTCGATGCCCGGGGGGACCGCGGCCGTGTCGACCGTGATCGCGTCCGGCGCGGAACCGCCGCCCGAGCGGTACGTCACGCCGGGGCCCGCGGGCTGGTTGTAGAAGATGAAGTCGTCGTCGGAGCGCACCTTGCCGTCGGCGGTGAGCAGCAGGCCCGAAACGTCGAGCCGCACGGGAGCGGCGACGTCCACCGTCACGCGGGTGACGGGGAGAGGGATGTTCGAGCCGGGGGTCATAGCGGTCATGCCGGGTGAACGACCGACACCGCTTTACCGTTCCCTTACCCGAGGGCCAATCGGGTCATCGCCGGTTGCGGGGGTGGTTGCGCGCCGTGCGTTCGTTGCCGTGCTTGTAGTTCCCGGTCCAGCGGGCCATCACCAGCTGGGGGTCCCCGGCCGCGATCTCGGCGAGGAACCGTTCGGCGCGGGCGCCGCGCAGGATGCCCGCGGGGCGGTCACGGTGGGTGATGGTGACCGAGCCGTCCGCGTGCTCCTCGTACCGGAATCCCTGGGGTGCTGGCATGGCCGGATGCTAGGCCCCCGGCCATGCCCGGGACCACCGGTTTACGGCGTCACCACGATCTTGCGGCCGACGCCCGCCGCGAACTGCTCCAGTGCCTGCGGGTAGCTGGTCAGCGGCAGCCGGTCGCTGATGAAGACGTCCGGGTCGAGGACGCCGTTCGCGAACAGCTCGGCTGCGCGTTCGAAACTGTGCAGGACCGCCATCGAGCCGGTGATGGTGATCTCCTGGTTGTAGATGCGGTACGGGTCGATGGTGACCCGGGTCGCGTAGTCGGCGACGCCGAACTGGAGGAAAGTGCCGGCCTTGGCGACCCGGTCCAGGCCGTCCTGGATCGCGGCGCCGTTGCCGGTCGCGTCGACGACCACGTCCCAGCCCTGCGGACGGTCCAGTTCGTCGGCGCCGGTGGCGGCCCCGGAGACGCCGAGGAGCCTGGCCGTGGACAGCCGCTGCTCGTTGAGGTCCACCACGTCGACGCTCGCCGCGCCGGTCCGCTTGGCGAGCTCCAGCATCATCAGGCCCATCGTGCCCGAGCCGTAGATGAGGACGTGGGCGCCGAGGCGGGAGTTGAGGACGTCGTAGCCGCGCACCGCGCAGGAGAGCGGCTCGACGAGGGCGGCGTCCTGGGTACGGACGTGCTCGGGCAGCTTCACGCAGTTCGCGACGGGGGCCACCGCGTACTGGGCGGCGCCGCCGGCCGTGGTGACGCCGATCGCCGCCCACCGCTCGCAGAGGTTGTTGTGGCCGGTACGGCAGTGCCGGCACTCGTGGCAGTAGAGGGAGGGGTCCACGGCCACGCGGTCGCCGATCGCCAGCTCGGTGACGCCGGTGCCGACACCGACCACCTCGCCCGCGAACTCGTGCCCCGGCACGATGGGCAGCTTCGGCGCGAACTCGCCCTGGAGGATGTGCAGATCGGTGCCGCACAGACCGCAGGCCGCGACCTCGACGACCACCTCGCGCGGCCCCGGCGTCGGGTCCGGGACCTCGGTGACGACGGCCCTGCCCACGGACTCGATGACGGCGGCCTTCATTTCACGGCTCCCAACGACAGGCCCTGGACCAGTTTGTCCTGGGCGGCGAACCCCGCGGCGAGCACCGGCAGGGAGATGACGAGCGACGCGGCGCACACCTTGGCCAGGAACAGGCCCTGGCTGGTGATGAAGCCGGTCAGGAAGACGGGCGCGGTCTCGGCCACCACGCCGGTCAGCACCCGGGCGAACAGCAGCTCGTTCCAGCTGAAGATGAAGCAGATCAGGGCGGTGGCCGCGATGCCGGGCGCGGAGATCGGGGCCACGATGCGGGCGAGGACCGTCGGCAGCCGGGCCCCGTCGATCTGCGCGGCCTCGATGACCGCGACCGGCACCTCGGCGAGGAAGGACTGCATCATCCACACCGCGATCGGCAGGTTCATGGAGGTGTAGAGGATGACCAGCAGCCAGATGTTGTCGAGCAGGCCGGTGTTCTTGGCGAACAGGTAGATCGGCAGGAGGCCCGCGACGACCGGCAGCATCTTGGTGGAGAGGAAGAAGAACAGGACGTCGGTCCACTTCCGCACCGGCCGGATGGACAGGGCGTACGCGGCGGGCAGCGCCAGCAGCAGGACGCACAGGGTGGAGACGACGGACGCCACCGTGGAGTTGATCAGGGACGGCCAGGGGCTGGCGCCGCCGCCGGAGCCGAAGAACTCGCGGTAGCCGTCGAGGGTGAGCGAGGCCGCGAAGGACGGCGGGTTGGTCGCCGCGTCCGACTCGGAGTGGAAGGACGTCAGCGCCATCCACGCGACGGGCAGGAAGAAGACGAGGCCTGCCAGCCAGGCGACCAGGCCGAGGCCCGCGCCACGGGTGCGGCGGCTGCGTACGGGGGCTGCGGTGGCGCTCATGCGCGGGACGCCTCCTCGCTGAACAGGGACGACACCACGCGCAGGGCGAAGGTCGCGATGATGATCGAACCGATGACGACCAGGACGCCGGCGGCGGACGCGAGGCCGTTCTCGTGGGCCTGGTAGAAGCTCTGGTAGACGGTGTACGGCAGGTTCGCGGTGCCGAGGCCGCCCGAGGTGATGGTGAAGACGGCGTCGAAGTTCTGCACGATGTAGATCGAGCCGAGCAGGGCGCCGAGTTCGAGATAGCGGCGCAGGTGGGGCAGGGTCAGATGGCGGAAGATCTGCCAGTCGCTCGCCCCGTCGACGCGGGCCGCCTCGATCTGCTCGTGGGAGCGGCTCTGCAGTCCGGCCAGCAGGATCAGCATCATGAACGGCGTCCACTGCCAGACCAGGGAAGCCTCGACCGCCAGCAGCGGGGTGTCGGAGATCCAGTCGGGCTGTGGGCCGCCCACATAGTGCAGGAGACCGTTGAAAAGGCCGTACTCCGGGTTGTAGAGCACATGCTTCCAGAGCAGCGCGGCGGCCACCGGGACGACCAGGAACGGCGCGATGAGCAGCGTGCGGACCAGGCCCCGGCCCCGGAACCTGCGGTCCATGAGTAGGGCGAGGCCGAGCCCCACGAGCAGGCTGACGATGACCACGGTGGCGGTCAGCAGGATCGTGGTGAGGACCGACTTGCGCAGGTCCGGGTCGGTGAGGACGTCCCCGTAGTTGGCGAGGCCGGTGAAGTGACGGGCCTTCGGATAGAGGGAGTTCCAGTCGAAGAAGGAGATCACCAGCGTGGCCACGAAGGGGAGCTGGGTCACGGCGATCATGAAGATCAGGGCAGGGAGCAGCGGGGCGCGGGTGGCCCAGGCGCGGAGCCGTCCCGAGGACCTGGGGGCGGTGCTCGCGGGAGCGGTGGCGATCGGGGCTGTCGTCGTGGCGGTCATCGTCCCTCGTACTCCTCGGAGATCTGCTCGGCCAGCCGCTGGGACTTCTTCAGGGCCGACTCGACGGACTGGCGTCCGGCGACGGCCGCGCTGATCTCCTGGGAGACCTTGGTGCCGAGATCGGTGAACTCGGGGATGCCGACGAACTGGATGCCGGGCGCCGGCCGCGGCTGCACTCCCGGGTCGCGGGGCCGGGCCCCCTCGATGGCGGCCCGCGTCATGTCCTGGAAGGCCGCAGCCTCCTTGCGGTAGTCGGCGTTGGTGTACGTCGAGGCGCGCTTCCCGGCCGGGACGTCGGACCAGCCGACCTTGTCCCCGACGAGCTGCTCGTACTCCTTGCTCGACGCCCAGGAGACGAACTTCCAGGCCTTGTCGGAGTTGTGGGAGGCCTTCTGCATGCCCCAGGCCCAGGTGTAGAGCCAGCCGGAGCTCTCCGTCTTCTCGACCGGCGCCGGCGCGTAGCCGATCTTCCCCTTGACCGGGGACTTGGCCGACTCCAGCGATCCGGCGGCGGAGGTGGCGTCGTACCACATGGCCGTCTTGCCCTGGGTGAGGTTGTTGAGGCACTCGGCGAAGCCGGACTGGGCGGCGCCGGACTCGCCGTGCTCGCGGACCAGGCCGACGTAGAACTTCGTCGCCTTCACGAACTCGGGGGAGTCCAGGCGGGCCTTCCAGTCCTTGTCGAACCAGGTCCCGCCGAAGGTGTTCACGACCGTGGTGAGCGGCGCCATGATCTCGCCCCAGCCGGGCAGACCGCGCAGGCAGATGCCGCGCATGCCGGACTCGGCGCCGTCCACCTTCGCGGCGAGGTCCGCCACCTGCCGCCAGGTCGGGTGCGCGGGCATCCTCAGGCCCTTCGCGGCGAACACGTCCTTGCGGTACATCAGGAACGAGGACTCGCCGTAGAAGGGCTGCCCGTAGAGCTTGCCGTCGTCGCCGGTCAGGGACTGGCGCATGGGCTTGAGTACGTCCTGCTCGTCGTACGCGGGGTCCTCGCGGACGTACGAGTCCATCTCGTGCAGCCAGCCGTTCCTGGCGTAGATCGGTATCTCGTAGTTGCTGAGGGTGGCGACGTCGTACTGCCCGGCCTGGTTGGCGAAGTCCTGGCTGATCTTGTCGCGGACGTCGTTCTCGGGCAGGACGGTGAAGTTCACCTCGATGCCGGTCTCCTTGGTGAAGTGCGCGGCGGTGAGCTTCTGGAGTTCGACCATCTGTGGGTTGTTGACCATCAGCACGTTGATGGAGTCGCCGCCGGAACCGGCTCCGCCCGCCCCGGCCCAGCAGCCGGAGAGCAGCGGGGCGAGCAGCGTCCCTGCGGCGGCCGCGGCGAGCGCGCGCGGCCTCCGTCGGCTCTGGGTTCGCATGGATCGCTCCTGGACGTAGGGGGAGACAAGGGGGAGGGCATGGGTGTGACGGCGCCCTGCGCGAAGTGCGGGGCGCGATGCGGAGAGGGTGGTTCGCCCGGGTCGCCTGAGCTCTCAGACGCGGATGACCTGAGGCCCCTGGAGGGAGTAGCGATGGGCTTCGGACGAGGGGAGCAGGGTGCTGGTGACGATCGCCTCCAGCACGCTGATGTCGGCGAACCGGCAGAAGCTCACCGCTCCGAACTTGGTGTGCACGCCCGCGAAGACGGTCCGCCGTGAGGCGCGGACGGCCTGGGCCTTGACCTCGCTGACCGCCGGGTCGGGGGTGGTCAGGCCCTGTTCGCGGGAGATGCCGTTGGCGCCGATGAACGCCAGGTCGATGACGAAGCCGGCGAGCATCTTCGTCGTCCAGTGGTCGACGGTGGCGAGCGTGCCGGGGCGGACCCGGCCGCCGAGCAGCAGGACGCTCGTGTTGTCGGCCTCGGCCAGGGCGCCCGCGGTGGCGAGCGAGGCGGTGACCACGGTCAGCGGGCGGTCCCGGGGCAGGGCCTCGGCGATGAGCTGGGGGGTGAATCCCTCGTCGATGAAGACGGTCTCGGCGTCCCCGAGCAACTCGGCCGCCGCGGCGGCGATCCTGCGCTTCTCGGGGACGTGACTGGTGGTGCGGAAGGCGAGCGTCGTCTCGAAGCCCGCGCTCTCCACCGGGTAGGCGCCGCCGTGGGTGCGCCGCACCAGGCCGTGGTCCTCCAGGGTGCGCAGATCGCGCCGGACGGTCTCCTTGGCCACGCCCAGTTCGGCGGCGAGTGTGGTGACGTCCACCGCGCCGGTGCGGCGCGCGGCCCGGACGATCTC
This sequence comes from Streptomyces sp. NPDC005496, assembly GCF_042872045.1. Lineage (NCBI taxonomy): Bacteria > Bacillati > Actinomycetota > Actinomycetes > Kitasatosporales > Streptomycetaceae > Streptomyces > Streptomyces sp. NPDC005496. The sequence continues at coordinate 139,130 of NZ_JBIAJQ010000009.1, read as the reverse complement.
ACGCTGTCGTTCTTCCGCGGTCATGGCCGTCATCTGCTCCCTGTGCGCCCTGCTGGACTGCCCGTTCGGGCCCGGTGAGGCCCACGTGGGAAGTTCTACAGCGCGTTGTGGCCAGTGACCAGGCCTGTTCCTTGCCCGATGATGCCCGGCTGTGCCCGTTTCGCGGCTCCGCTTGTCCGTGTCGGACCTGCGGCGGAGCAGGTGAGGGGGTGCGTTCGGGCAGCCGCTGTGCCCGAACAGGGGTGCGGGCGGGCCCGTTCGGTGCCCGCCCGCCCCTGAACGCGTTCCCGTCGCCGGGTCAGTACGGCCAGATCGGCGGGTTCGTGACGAAGTGGCCGCCCAGGTGGGCGTGGTCCGGGTTGTCCGGGTCGAGCTCGCCCTGTTCGGCGACGAGCTTCTCGGCGTACGGCTCGGAGTCGTCCTGCGGCTCGTAGCCGAGGGCCCGCGCGGTCGTGAGGTCCCACCACAGGCGGGTGTTGGCGGAGGAGCCGTAGACGACCGTGTGCCCGACGTCCTCGGCGGTGAGGGCGGCGTGGAAGAGGCGGGCGCCGTCCTCGGGGCTCATCCACACGGAGAGCATGCGGACGCTGGTGGGCTCGGCGAAGCAGGAGCCGATGCGCACCGAGACCGTCTCCAGGCCGTGCTTGTCCCAGTAGAACTGCGCGAGGTCCTCGCCGAAGGACTTCGACAGGCCGTAGAAGGTGTCCGGGCGGCGCGGGGTGTCGATCGGGATCAGAGCGCCGGGTTCGTGGGGTGCCTCGCCCCGCGGCCGGGGCGTGAAGCCGACCGCGTGGTTGGAGGAGGCGAAGACGATCCGGCGTACGCCCTCCTCCAGGGCGGCCTCGTACAGGTTGTACGTCCCCTCGATGTTCGCCTTGAGGATCTTGTCGAAGGAGGCTTCCAGGGAGATGCCCGCGAGGTGGACGACCGCGTCGACGCCCCGTACCGCCTCGCGCAGCGCGGTCCGGTCCGAGAGGTCCGCGGTGATCGCGTCCGGCTCGCCCTCCACGGGGCGCATGTCCAGCAGGCGCAGCTGGTACCCGTACCGCGGCAGCAGTCCCCGCATGAGGGTGCCGAGTCCGCCGGCGGCGCCGGTGAGCAGAACGGTGCGGGGAGCGGGCATCCTCGGTCTCCTTGCATCGGCAGCCGTAAATCATGCGTATGCGTGTACGGCATTCACATTCATGGACACGCTAGGGATCTCCGCCGTCCCGCGTCAAGTGTCGCGCGGAGGCGCTCAATCCGCCTCCGTGTCGCGGGTTTGCGCGCTTGACCGGCCCCGAGGTCGCGGCTTAGCGTGGGCGCGTTCAGAAATATAGACGTGGATCAGAGACGTGCACTGTGTGGTGTGTGCGTGAGCGCCGGCGACGGCGCGGCGCGCCGGGCGCCGTGCCTGTTCAGGGAGAGCCCGTGACGCCAGCCCCGCTCGCCGCCCGACTGCGTGCCCCCAGCGGCCCGCTGTTCTTCCCCGTCACCGCGTACGGCCCCGACGGCTCCGTCGACCTCGACGTCTACCGCGAGCACGTGCGCCGGGGCGTCGACGCCGGAGCGGCGGCCGTGTTCGCGTGCTGCGGCACGGGCGAGTTCCACGCGCTCACGCCCGAGGAGTTCCAGGCGTGCGTACGGGCGGCCGTGGAGGCGGCGGCGGGACGCGTCCCGGTGGTCGCGGGCGCCGGCTACGGCACCGCGCTCGCCGTCCGCTTCGCCCGGCTCGCCGAGGAGGCGGGAGCGGACGGCCTGCTCGCCATGCCGCCGTACCTCGTCGTCGCCGCACAGGAGGGCCTGCTGCGGCACTACCGCGAACTCGCCGCCGCGACCTCCCTCGACATCGTCGTCTACCAGCGCGACAACGCCCTGTTCACCCCCGGCACGGTCGTCGAACTCGCCCGCACCGACGGGATTATCGGCTTCAAGGACGGACTGGGCGACCTCGACCTGATGCAGCGCGTCGTGAGCGCGGTGCGCAGCGAGGCCCCGGGAGACTTCCTCTACTTCAACGGCCTGCCCACCGCCGAACTCACCGCCCTCGCCTACCGCGGCATCGGCATCACCCTGTACTCCTCCGCCGTCTTCTGCTTCGCCCCGGAGATCGCCCTCGCCTTCCACACCGCGCTGAACTCCGGCGACGACACCACCGCCAACCGACTGCTCGACGGCTTCTACCGGCCGTTCGTCGACCTGCGGGGGCTCGGCCGCGGCTACGCCGTCTCGCTGGTCAAGGCGGGCGTACGGCTGCGAGGACTCGACGTCGGCGAGGTCCGGCCGCCCCTGCACGAACCCCCGGAGGAGCACGTCAAACAGCTCGCCGAACTCGTCGAGCGGGGCCACGCGCTGATCGAGGAGGGCCGGTGAGCGCGGCCGGCGGCCGGACCGTGACGCCGCGCGCGGCGGCGTTCGTCTACCCCTGGGACGTCAACGGCGACCCCGGCGCCGCGGCCCGCCTCGCCGCACTCGGCGTACACCAGGCGACGCTCGCCTCCGCCTACCACTCCACCCGCGCCCTCACCCCCCGCCACCCGCGGCACCGCGTCGTCACCGCCTCGCACGCCGCCGTCCTCTACCCGCCGGACGGCGAGCGCTGGAAGGGGCACCGGCTGCGCCCGTACCCGGCCGGGGACTGGGCGCCCGGGGACGCCTACGGGGAGGCCGCCGCCGCCCTCGCCGGAGCCGGCCTCGACGTGCACACCTGGGTGGTCCTCGCCCACAACTCCCGGCTGGGCGAGGAGTTCCCCGACACGTCCGTCGTCAACGCCTACGGGGACCGCTATCCCTGGGCGCCCTGCATCGCGCAGCCCGGCACGCGCGCGTACCTGACCGGCCTCGCCGTGGACGCGGCCGTGAGGCCCGGGGCCGCCGGGACGGAACTGGAGTCCCTCGGCTGGTACGGGCTCGCCCATCTCCACGCCCACGACAAGACGGCGGGAGTGCGCCTCGGGGACGCCGGCCAGTACCTGATGTCGCTCTGCTTCTGCCCCTCGTGCCGCGACGGGTACGCGGGCCGGGGGCTCGACCCCGACGAGACGGCGGACGCGGTACGGCGCGCGCTGGAGCCGGTCTGGCGGGGCGAGGCGCCCGGCGGGGGCTGGGAGGCGGTGGAGAAGCTCCTCGGCGGGGAGCGCGCGGCCGCCACGCGCGCGTGGCGGGACTCCGTCGCCCGGTCCCTCCAGCAGGAGACGGTCGCCGCCGTACGCGCCGCCGCGCCGGACGGCTTCCGCGTCCTGCTCCACGCGGACCCGGTGTCCTACCACTGCGGCGCGAACGCCGGAGTGGACCCCGGGCACATCCTGTCGGTCGCCGACGGCGTCGTCGTGCCCTGCACCGGGGGACCGGAGCTGCTGGCACCCTTCGCCGAACAGCGGGTCGCGGGGCGCGTGCTGGCGGCCAACCTCACCGTGGTGAGCGGGATGGGCGGCAGCCCCGCCACCCTGGGCGCGGACATCGCGCGGGCGGCCGGCCTCGGAGCCACCGAAGTGCGGCTCTATCACGCGGGGCTGGCGTCCGACGAGGACCTGTCGCTCGTCGCGGAGGCGCTCGCCCGCCGCGCGTGAGCCCTGAGCAGCGGCACGACGCCCACCGGCAGGGCCGCTCCGAGCAGTACCAGCACCAGCTGGTGGGGGACCAGTTCGACCAGGCCGGCGCCCACGCCGAGACCCACCGCGTTCGGCGCGAACATCAGGGTGCCGGCCGTCGCCGCCGCACGGCCCAGCAGCGCGTCCGGCGTCTCCCGCTGGACCGCCGTCAGGGCGGCCACCAGCACGCACGGCAGGCCCAGGCCGATCGCCGCGCTGCTCACCAGCGCCACGGGGTCGGACGGAACGGCCCGTGCCGCCACGGCGACGGCGGTGACGGCGATCCCGCAGGCGGCGAAGCGCAGACCGCCGAACCTGCGCAGGAGCGGACCCGCGGCCAGCCCGCCGGCCACCGAACCCGCCCCCTGGACGGTGTAGAGCACCCCGGCGTACGCGGGAGGCCGCCCGAGTCCGTCCACCACCGCGTACAGCAGCGCGCCGTTGACGCCCGCGAAGAGCATGGTCGTGCCGCCCGCGAGGACCAGCGCCCGCGGCGTCGGGTGACGCCACAGCACGCGGGCGCCCTCGGCGGTACGCTCCCACGGGCTCCCCTGCACCCGGCGCGGGCTCTCCTCGCGGACGCGCAGCAGGGCGTACAGGGCCGCAGCCAGTACGAAGGTGCACGCGTCGAGGACGGCGACCCAGGCGCCGCCGCAGGCCGCGTACAGGCCCGCTCCCGCCAGTGGGGCGACCAGCTTCATGCCCTCGGCGGCGGCCGTCCGCAGCCCGTTGAGGTCGCCGAGCAGCCGCCGGTCGACCGCCACCGCCACCAGGGCCGCCTCCGCCGCGTCCTGGACGACGCCCGTCGCGCCGTAGACGAGGAGCACCGCGAACAGCAGCCACACGGTGTCCCGCGACCCCACGGCGCAGAGCGGCAGAAGCAGCGCGGCCAGGCCCAGATTCGTCCACACCAGCAGCGGTCCGCGCCGGGTGCGGTCCGCGAGGGCGCCCAGCAGGGGACCCGCGAGGGTGGGCGCCCACAGGGCGAGGACGCACAGCGCCGCCAGGCCGTCCGAACCCGTCAGGTCCTTCACCCAGACGCCCGCCACCAGGCACATCGCCGACGAGCCGAACCCGGACACGACCACCGCGCCCAGGTACAGCCCCGCCTCGCGGTCCCGCAGGACACGCGTCACCGTCCATGTCGTCATGGACGGCAAGCGTGCGGCTAAGGCCCCCTCGCCGGGATCGGGCAACTGCCCTACGCGGCCTGCGGGACGGTGACCACCAGCTTGCCCCGGGGGTGGCCGTCCGTCAGATGGCGGACGGCGTCGGCGGCCTCGGACAGGGGGTAGGTGCGGTCGACGGCCGGGACGATCTCGCCGCTCTCGGCGAGGCTCCGCAGCGTCAGCAGGTCCTCGCGGCGGGACACGGACATCAGGTTGCGGAGGTTCTGGCGCACGAACGGCGACAGCAGGACGGCGCGCAGCTGGCGGTCCAGGCCGCCCAGCCACGGGCCGCCGCCCTCGCCGCCGGCGATGACGAGGGTGCCGCGCGGGGCGAGGACGCGGCGCAGGCGCGGCAGCGGGCGGTTGCCCGCCACGTCGAGGATCACGTCGTAGCGGACCGGGCCCTCGGTGACGTCCTCGCGGGTGTAGTCGACGACCCTGGTGGCGCCCAGCGAGCGGACGAGGTCCGCGCCGCCGGGGCCGCACACGCCGGTCACCTCCGCGCCGTACATCACCGCGAGCTGCACGGCGAAGCTCCCCACGCCCCCCGAGGCGCCGATGACGAGGACCTTCTGCCCCGGCCGGGGGCGGGCCGTGCCGCGCAGGGCCTGGAGGGCGGTCTGGCCGGAGACGGGGAGGGCGGCGGCCTGCTCGAAGGTGAGGTTCGCCGGCTTGGGGACGAGCCGGCCGGCCTTGGCGCACGTGTACTCGGCGAAGGCGCCCTCGCAGGTGCCGAAGACCTCGTCGCCCGGCTTCAGGCCGGTCACCTTCGCCCCGACGGCCTCCACGGTGCCGGCGCCGTCCCAGCCGCGGACCGGGTTCCTGGGTCTGCGGAGGCCGAGGGCGATGCGGGCGACGTAGGGGCGGCCGGTCATGAGGTGCCACACGCTCGGGTCGACTCCGGCGGCGCGGACCCGGACGAGCACCTCGTCGTCCCCGGGTACGGGACGGTCGATGTCCCGCAGTTCCAGGACGTCGACGGGGCCGTAGACATCCTGAACGATCGCTTTCATGGGGATCCCCTCTCGCGGGCCGGTGCACGGAGCACCCCGGCGGCGATGACTTTCGCGGCCGCCGCCGGTCTACCTCAGGAGTGGAGACGCCTACGGAGGAGTTTCGGATGACCGACACCATGCTCGACCTCGGACCGCAGGCCCGGATCGTGGCCGGGCTCGCCGAGCGGGTGCGCGAGGAGCAGCTCGACGGCGTGACCCCGTGCCCCGCGTACGCGGTGCGCAATCTGCTCGGCCATCTGACCGGGCTCGCCATCGCCTTCCGGGACGCCGCGCGCAAGGATCTCGGGCCGACGACGGACACTCCCCCGGACACCGGCCTGCCCGACATCGGGCCCGGCTGGCGCGAGGACCTGGCGAAGGCCCTGGACGAGTTCGCCGAGGCGTGGCGCGACCCGGCCGCCTTCACCGGTGAGACCCGGGCGGGCGGGGTGGCGCTGCCGGGCGCGGTCGCCGCCGCGGTCGCGGCCGACGAACTCGTCGTGCACGGCTGGGACCTGGCCCGCGCCACCGGCCAGGAGTACGAGCCCGACGCGGACGCGCTCCTGGTGGCGCACGGATTCCTCGCCGCCTCGGCGGCGGAACCGGCCGGCGGGGACGGCATCTTCGGCCCCGTCGTGCCCGTGCCGGACGACGCGCCCCTCCTGACCCGGGCGATCGGCCTGAGCGGCCGCGACCCCCACTGGACCCCGTAGGACACCCGCCCCCGACCTCCGCCCGGCCCGGAGACCGCCCCTCCACGGCGACACCCGGGGGCGCGGGGCCGGCGGTGCGGTCGGGGGGACCGGATTCCGTCCCGCGAGGTCGGTACGCCGCTGGGCAGGCCGGGGGACGCCAGGTCGGCGGGGTGGGCAGGCCGACCGGGTGCGCCTCGCGCGGTCGGTGCGGCAGGCGCCGGTCGGCCGCACGCCCGGACCTGTGGCGCCCCCGCGTGCCAACTGCTCCCCGTCCAGGGGGATGTGGCCGCCCGCCCGGGCGTCACGAGGGTGAGAGCCTGCCCCGCGTGGGCGAGGCCCTGCCCTGACCGCTTCCTGGCTGGTCCGGGGTACCCGTGTCGCCCTCGCGGGTCTCCGGCCCCGGGTGGCCAAGCTCCCTCACGCAGACGCCAGTTGGCGTGCCCGCACCTGGGCGGCCCGGGTGCCGGTACGGGGGCGTCGCCGGCGAAGTGTGGGTGGGGGGTGCCCCTCGGGGCGGGGTTTCGTAGGCTCGCTCCCGTGGCGATCACCCTCACCGTCCTCGGCACCGCCTCCCCGCACCCGGGGCCCGGCCGTCCCTGCTCCGGGTATCTGCTGAGCGGCGGCGGCGCCGAGGTGTGGGTCGACGCCGGGCCCGGCAGCTTCGCGGAGTTGCAGAGGTACACGGATCCGGCACGGCTGAGCGCGATCTGGATCTCGCATCTGCACGCGGACCACAGCGCCGACCTGCTGTCGGCCGTCTACGGGTTCGCCTACGGCGGGCTCACCCCGTCGCGGCCCGTCCCCGTCCTCGCGCCCGAGGCGTGCGGACAGCGGCTCGCCGGTTTCTTCGGGCGGCCCGACGCGGGGTTCCTGGACGGAATCCTCGACCTCAGGCCGCTCCGGGACGGTGCCGAGGCACGCTTCGGCGGGCTGCGGCTGACCAGCCGCGCTGTCGTGCACGACACCGAGGCGTACGGGCTGCGCGCCGAGTGCGCGGGCGCCGTCCTCGCGTACTCCGGGGACACCGGCCCCTGTGCCGCGCTCACCCGGCTCGCGGACGGCGCCGACGTGTTCCTCTGCGAGGCCGACGTCGACCGGCATCCCGGCGGCGAAGAGCGAACGCGGGTCCATCTCACGCCGGAGGAAGCGGGCGAGGCGGCCCGCAGGGCGGGCGTCGGCGAGCTGCTCGTGACCCATGTCGGACCCACGCTCACCCGGGAGTCGGCGACCGCGCGGGCCGCCGCCGTGTTCGGCGGCCGTACCGTCACCGCACGCGAGGGCGACGTCCGGACCGTCCGCGGCGCCGGGGGACCCCGCCGGTAAGTCGTCCGGACTTCTTTTGCCGGAAGCGTTGACGAAACACGAGCGCGCTTCTAGCTTCAACGCGTCGTACTTCGTACGTCATATATGAGACGCGATACGCGAGATCAGATGTACGCGATCCGCACGTGAGATCCGAGAGGCGCGCATGACCTCTGTGCCCACACCGATCCCGTCCCGCACGCAGTACGTGCTGGAGGGGATCAAACACCGCATCCTGACCGGGCAGTTGACCCCGGGTCAGGCCCTGGTCGAAACCGAACTCGCCGCGCAGTTCGGGGTGTCCAAGACCCCCGTGCGCGAGGCGCTCAAGACCCTGGCCGGGACCGGGCTCGTCGTGATGAACCAGTACAAGGGCGTCACGGTGCGCATGGTGGACGCGGACATGGCGCGCGAGGTGTACGACGTACGGCTGCTCCTCGAACCCGAGGCACTGCGGCGGGCGGTGCGCCGCGGAGCCTCCCTGGACGCGGCGCGCGATGCCCTCGGCCGTTCCGACGACGCCTCCGACACCGCCGAACGCTCCCTGGCCAACCGGGAGTTCCACCGCGCCCTGTACGTCTCCTGCGGCAACCCGCTGCTCGGCCGGATGCTGGACGAGGTCCGTGACCAGGCCGCCCTGGTCTCCGCCGTCGCCTGGGCGGCCGACCCGTCCTGGGAACGCGAGGCGAACGAGCACCGGGAGATCCTGCGGCTGGCCCTCGACGGCGACGCGGACGGCGCGGCGAGCGCCCTCCACGCGCACATCGCGTCGTTCGTGCAGCGGGCCTTCCCCGAGGCCCGGGGAGAGGACGGTCAGGGATGACGGCGGCGTACGAGACCCAGCGGGCCGCGCTCGCCGAGGTCGTGGCGATCCCGGTGACCCCCTTCGCCGAGGACGGCACGGTCGACCGCGACACCCACCGGGCCCTGCTGCGCCGACTGCTCGACGGCGGTGTGCGCACCCTCACCCCGAACGGCAACACCGGCGAGTTCTACGCGCTGACCCCCGAGGAGCGGCAGCTCGTCACGGAGCTGACCGTCGAGGAGGCGGGGGACCGCGCCGTGACCCTGGTCGGCGTCGGCCACGACGTGCCGACCGCCGTCGCCTCCGCCCGGCACGCCCGCGAACTGGGCGCGCAGATGGTGATGGTCCACCAGCCCGTGCACCCGTACGTGTCCGACGGGGGCTGGGTCGACTACCACCGGGCCATCGCGGAGGCCGTGCCCGAGCTGGGCGTCGTCCCGTACCTGCGCAACGCGCTGCTCCCGGGCGCGCGGCTCGCCGAACTCGCCGACGCCTGCCCGAACGTCATCGGCGTGAAGTACGCGGTCCCGGACGCGGCGCGCTTCGCCGCCTTCGCCCGCGACGCCGGCCTGGAACGGTTCGTGTGGGTGGCCGGACTCGCCGAGCCGTACGCCCCCTCGTACTTCTCCGCGGGCGCCACCGGCTTCACCTCGGGGCTGGTGAACGTCGCCCCGTCCGTCTCGCTGAACATGATCGAAGCGCTTCGATCCGGGGACTATCCGGCGGCCATGAAGGTGTGGGAGCAGATCCGCCGGTTCGAGGAGCTGCGCGCCGCCGACGGCTCCGCGAACAACGTGACCGTGGTCAAGGAGGCGCTCGCCTCGCTCGGTCTGTGCCGTCGCGACGTACGGGCCCCGAGCAAGCCGCTGCCGGAGCCCGAGCGGGCGGAAGTCGCCGCGATAGCCGCGGGGTGGTCGCAGTGAAGCGCCCCGAAGACCTCAGAAGCCACCAGTGGTACGGCAGCGGCGTCTCCTCGGGTCTGCGCTCCTTCAGCCACCGCGCCCGCACCCGCCAGCTCGGCTACCTCCCCGAGGAGCACCTGGGCAAGCCGGTCATCGCGATCCTGAACACCTGGTCGGACATCAACCCCTGCCACGTGCACCTGCGGGACCGCGCACAGGCCGTGAAGCGGGGGGTGTGGCAGGCCGGCGGCTTCCCGCTGGAGTTCCCGGTCTCCACCCTGAGCGAGACCTTCCAGAAGCCGACCCCCATGCTCTACCGCAACCTGCTCGCGATGGAGACCGAGGAGCTGCTCCGGTCCTACCCCGTGGACGGCGCGGTGCTGATGGGCGGCTGCGACAAGTCCACGCCCGCCCTGCTGATGGGCGCGGCCTCCGTCGACCTGCCGGCCGTTTTCGTGCCCGCCGGGCCCATGCTGCCCGGCCACTGGCGCAACGAGGTCCTCGGCTCCGGCACCGACATGTGGAAGTACTGGGACGACAAGCGCGCCGGCCTGATCGGCGACTGCGAGATGTCCGAGCTGGAGAGCGGACTCGCCCGCTCCCCGGGCCACTGCATGACGATGGGCACGGCGTCCACGCTCACCGCCGCCGCCGAGGCCCTCGGCGTCACCGTCCCGGGCGCCTCCAGCATCCCGGCCGTCGACTCCGGGCACGACCGGATGGCCGCCGCGGCGGGCCTTCGCATCGTCGAACTGGTGCACAAGGACCGCAGGTTGAGCCACATCCTCACCGAGGACGCCTTCACCGACGCGGTCACCACCGTCCTCGGGCTCGGCGGCTCCACCAACGCGGTGATCCACCTGATCGCGATGGCCGGCCGCGCGGGCGTGCGCCTCACCCTGGACGACTTCGACCGCATCGCCCGCACGGTCCCGGTGCTCGCCAACGTCCGGCCCGGCGGACGGACGTACCTGATGGAGGACTTCCACTTCGCCGGCGGCCTGCCCGGGTTCCTGTCCCGGATCCCGGACCTGCTGCACCTGGACCGGCCCACCGTCTCGCACGACACGATGCGCGAGCAGCTCGCCGGCGCCCGGGTGCACGACGACGACGTCATCCGCCCGCGGGACAACCCGGTCGCGGACGAGGGCGGAGTCGCCGTGCTGCGCGGCAACCTCTGTCCCGACGGGGCCGTCATCAAGCACATCACCGCCGAACCGCGCCTGCTGCGGCACACCGGTCCCGCCGTCGTCTTCGACGACTACCGCACCATGCAGCGCACCATCGACGACCCGGACCTGGGCATCACCGCCGACAGCGTGCTGGTGCTGCGCAACGCCGGCCCCAAGGGCGGCCCCGGCATGCCGGAGTACGGCATGCTGCCGATCCCCGACCGGCTGCTCAAGCAGGGGGTGCGGGACATGGTGCGGATCTCGGACGCCCGCATGAGCGGCACGAGTTACGGCGCCTGCGTCCTGCACGTGGCACCGGAGTCCTACGTCGGCGGGCCGCTCGCCCTGGTGCGCACCGGCGACAGCATCACCCTCGACGTCGCGGCGCGGTCGCTGCGACTCGACGTCGACGACGCCGAGCTGGAGCGGCGCCGGGCGCGGTGGACGCCGCCGCCCGAGCGGTACGAGCGAGGCTACGGCGCGCTCTACGCCGAACAGATCACGCAGGCCGACACCGGCTGCGACTTCGCCTTCCTGGCCAGGCCGGGGAAGGTGCCGGACCCGTACGCGGGCTGACTCCACGGCCGCGCCCCCACGGCCGAGCACACGAACACCGTACGTGAAGCGCTTCGACGGAACCGCTCAGAAGCGCACAGCACCACCGGCTCGACCGCACCGGCGCGCACCGCGCGACCGGCCCGACCGCACCGGCGTGACCCGCCCGGCTCGCAGACCGGCGCGAGCGGGTCGACGCGCGCACCCCGAGAACGGCTCGACCCGCACACCACGAACGGAGAACAGTCATGGCACAAGCCGCAGCCGTGGCGAAACAGCCCGCGCCACCCCGGCGGCGCCGTGGCTCGTCGACGCCGCGCAGACTCCCGTACCTGCTGATCGCACCCGCCGGCCTGCTCATGCTGGGCTTCATCGCCTACCCGGTGATCAGCGTCTTCTACTACAGCCTGCAGCACTACAACCCCACCAAACCCTGGCGCAACGGCTACGCGGGCCTCGACAACTTCGCGCACGCCTTCACCGAGGACCCGCAGTTCTGGGACACGCTGACCTTCAGCGCCCAGTGGGTCGTCGTCGAGGTGGGACTGCAACTGCTCTTCGGCCTCGCGCTCGCCCTGATCGTCAACCAGACCTTCGTGGGGCGGGCGATCGGCCGGGCGCTGGTGTTCTCGCCGTGGGCCGTCTCCGGCGTCCTGACCTCCGCGATCTGGGTGCTGCTCTACAACTCCCAGACCGGCATCACCCGTTACCTGGCCGACGTGGGGATCGGCGAGTACGGCACCAGCTGGCTGTCGGACACGGCCACCGTCTTCCCGGCCGCCGTCGTCGCCGACCTGTGGCGCGGAGTCCCCTTCTTCGCGATCCTCATCCTCGCCGACCTCCAGTCCGTCTCCAAGGACCTGTACGAGGCCGCCGAGGTCGACGGGGCCAGCCGCTTCAAGCAGTTCCTGCACATCACGCTGCCCCACATCAAGGACGCCATCGTCCTGTCCACGCTGCTGCGCGCCGTGTGGGAGTTCAACAACGTCGACCTCCTCTACACCCTGACCGGCGGCGGACCCGCGGGCGAGACGACCACCCTCCCGCTCTACATCGCCAACACCAGCGTCGACGCCCACAACTTCGGCTACGCGTCCGCCCTCACCACGGTCGCGTTCGTGATTCTGCTGTTCTGCTCGATCGTCTATCTGCGACTGAGCAAGTTCGGAGGCGGAGACAAGTGATCACCAAGGACGCCGAGACCCTCGTCCCGGTGGTGCCCGCGCCGGTCGCCGAGCAGCCCCGGCCGCGCCCACGCCGTACCCGCCGCGCCTGGGACGAGGTCCCCCGCTGGCACATCTACCTCCCGCTCTCCGTCTACCTGGTCTTCACCCTCGTCCCCTTCTACTGGATCCTGCTCTTCGCGCTCCGGCCCGCCGGCTCGACCTCGCTCCTGCCGTGGCCCGTCACCTTCGAGCACTTCGACAAGGTGTGGACCGAGCGCAGCTTCGGGGTCTACTTCCAGAACAGCGTCCTGATCGCTGTGACCACCCTGGTGATGACGACGGTCGTCGCGCTGGCCGGCGGTTACGCGCTCGCCCGCTTCGACTTCAAGGTCAAGCGCGCCTTCATGCTGGCGCTGCTCTGCTCGCAGTTCGTGCCGGGCGCCCTGCTGCTCGTGCCGCTGTTCCAGATCTTCGCCAAGCTCCAGTTGATCAACTCGATCGGCAGCGTCGTCATCGCCGAGACGGTCTTCCAGCTGCCGCTGTCGATGATCCTCATCAGCGGCTTCATCAGGAACGTGCCGTACTCCCTGGAAGAGGCCGCCTGGGTCGACGGCTGCAACCGCTTCCGCGCCTTCCGGATCGTCGTACTCCCGCTGCTGCGGCCGGGGTTGATCGCCGTCGGCTCCTTCGCCTTCGTGCACGCCTGGAACCACTTCCTGTTCGCCCTGATGTTCCTCAGCAACCAGGACAAGCAGACCCTCCCCGTCGGCCTCAACACCCTGATGAGCTCGGACAGCGTGGACCTGGGCGCGCTCGCCGCGGGCGGCATCATCGCGGCCGTACCCGTGGTCATCGTCTTCGCCTTCATCCAGAGGTGGCTGATCACCGGCTTCAGCGCGGGGGCGGTGAAGGGATGAGCCGCCCGCTGCCACCGCGCACGCCCACCGGCACCGCGCCGCTGCCCGTCGTCCTCGCGGGTGCCCGCGGCCACGGCCGCTGGCACCTGGCCAACATCCGCCGGCTCCAGGACAAGAGCCTCGTCCGGCTGGCGGGCGTCTGCGAGCTGACGCCGCTCACCGGCGAGGAACTGGACGGCTTCACCGGTCCGGGCCAACTCCCCGCGCAGTCGGCCGACTTCGGCGCCCTCCTCGACGCCACCGGCGCGAGCGTCGCGGTGATCTGCACCCCCATCCCCACCCACGCCGACCTCGCGCTGACGGCCGCCGCACGGGGCGTGCACCTGCTCCTGGAGAAGCCGCCCGCGCCGTCCTACGCCGAGTTCCGCAGGATGGCCGAGGGCATCGCCGCGGCCGGTGTCGCCTGCCAGATCGGCTTCCAGTCGCTGGGCTCGCACGCCGTGCCCGCCATCCGCGAGCTGATCGCCTCGGGCGCGCTCGGCCCGGTGGCCGGGATCGGCGCGGCCGGCGCCTGGGCCCGGGACGAGGACTACTACCGGCGGGCACCGTGGGCGGGCAGGCGCCGGATGGACGGCGCCGACGTGGTCGACGGCGCGCTGACGAACCCGCTCGCCCACGCCGTCGCCACCGCGCTCGCACTCGACGGCGGCACACGCGCCGAGGACGTCGCCGGGATCGAGACGGAGCTGCTGCGCGCCAACGACATCGAGTCCGACGACACCTCCTGCGTCCGCGTCACCACCCGGGACGGCGGCCGGATCACCGTGGCCGTCACCCTGTGCGCCGAACACCCGGACGAGCCGTACGTGCTGGTGCACGGCGGCAGCGGACGCGTCACCTTCTGGTACAAGCAGGACCGCGTGCTCGTGCAGCGGTCGGGACGCGGACCCGAGGAGATCCAGTACGGCCGCACGGACCTGCTGGAGAACCTGGTCGCCCATCTGACGGACGGCACCGACCTGCTGGTCACCCCCGAGTCGACCGGCGCGTTCATGAAGGTCGTCGAAGCGGTCCGCCGGGCCCCGGACCCGGTCGCGCTGCCCGAGGACTTCTGGGAGACGGTCCCCGGGGAGAACCGCCGGGTCGTGCGCGGCATCGACGGACTGGTCGCGGCCGCCGCCGACACCCTCGCCCTCTACTCCGAACTCGGCGCCCCCTGGGCGCTGTCGAACGAGGTGAGCAGCCGATGAACAACGATTCGCTCGTCCTGCGCGTCGCCGGCCGCCCGGTCGGCCGTTACGTCACCCGGCCCGAGCTGCCGCCCCGGCTCTCGCCCCGCCCCTACCTCCACCCGGTCACCACCCTGGCGGGCACGGCCGTCACCGAGCTGAGCCCCGCCGACCACACCCACCACCTCGGCGTCGGTGTCGCCGTTCCCGACGTCGAGGGGCACAACTTCTGGGGCGGACGCACCTACGTCCGCGACCGGGGACCGACCGAGCTGGACAACCACGGCGCCCAGCGGCACGGCGGCTTCCAACTGCGCGATCCCGACGGCTTCGTGGAGGAACTGCGCTGGATCGCCGCGAGCCGCGAGCTGCTGCACGAACGCCGTACGGTCGCCGCCACCGGACTCACCGACACCGCCTGGGCGCTGGACTTCACGTTCTCGCTCACCAACACGACCGGGCGGACGCTGTCCATCGGCAGCCCCGCCACCAACGGGCGGCCCGGCGCGGCCTACGGCGGCTTCTTCTGGCGGGCCCGCAAGGAGGCCGGGGCGCCGCGGGTGTTCACAGCCGGCACCGAGGGCGAGGACCGGGTCCACGGCTCGCGCGCCGACTGGCTGGCCCTGGTGGGCAGTTCCTGGACGCTCGTCTTCGCCGGCGCCACCGAGGACACGCGCCGCGACCCGTGGTTCGTCCGCACCGCCGAGTACCCGGGCGTCGGCTCCTCCCTCGCCCACGACGAGCGGCTGCCGCTCGCCGCCGGGGAGACGGCCGTCCGGCGGATCGTCACCGTGGTCGCCGACGGCTGCCTGGACCGGGACGCGGCAGCGGCCCTCGTGCGCAAGGCGGTGAGCCCGTGACCAGGGACTTCAGCGCGGACCTCGGGGACGGGACCTACCGCAACCCCGTCCTCGACGCCGACTGGTCCGACCCCGACGTCCTCCGCGTGGGCGACGACTTCTACCTGACCGCCTCCAGCTTCGGCCGCGCCCCCGGCCTGCCGCTGCTGCACTCCCGGGACCTGGTCAACTGGACCCTGGTCGGCCACGCCCTCGAACGCCTGGAACCCGCCGAGGAGTTCGCGAGGCCCCGGCACGACCGCGGCGTCTGGGCGCCCTCCCTGCGCCGTCACGACGAGCGGTTCTGGATCTTCTGGGGCGACCCCGACCACGGCGTCTTCCAGGTCAACGCGCCCGAGATCCGCGGACCTTGGACCCGGCCGCACCTGGTCAAGGAGGGCAAGGGGCTCATCGACGCCTGCCCGCTGTGGGACGAGGAGAGCGGCGAGGCCTATCTCGTGCACGCCTGGGCCAAATCGCGCTCCGGCGTCAAGAACCGGCTCACCGGGCACCGGATGCGGCCCGACGGCACCGGACTGCTCGACGAGGGCAAGGTGATCGTCGACGCCGACCGGATCCCCGGCTGGTTCACCCTCGAAGGGCCCAAGCTGTACCGGCACGACGGCTGGTTCTGGATCTTCGCGCCCGCCGGGGGAGTCGAGACCGGCTGGCAGGGCGTCTTCCGCTCCCGGGGCTTCTTCGGGCCCTACGAGGAACGGATCGTGCTGGAGCAGGGGGACACGCAGGTCAACGGCCCGCACCAGGGCGCCTGGGTGCGCACCGCGTCCGGCGAGGACTGGTTCCTGCACTTCCAGTCCCGCGGCCCGTACGGGCGGGTCGTCCACCTCCAGCCGATGCGGTGGGCGGACAGCGGCGGTTCCGACGCGGACGCGGGGGCCGAGGCGGGCTGGCCGGTGCTCGGTGACGCGGGCACCCCCGTCGCCGTACACCGCAAGCCGGACCTGCCGCGTCAGCCTCCGCACGCGCCGGGCACCGACGACGACTTCCCCGGCGGGCGGTTCGGCCGGCAGTGGCAGTGGACCGCCAACCCCCAGGACGGCTGGGCCACCCAGCACTCCGCCGACGGACTGCGGCTGACCTGTGTACGGACGGCGGACGCGCACGATCTGCGGCTGCTGCCGAACGTACTCACGCAGCGGCTGCCCGGGATCGCCGCCACCGTCGAGGTCGAACTCGCCCTGACGGGCGAGGAACCGGGCGCCCGCGCGGGACTCGCCGTCCTCGGCGACGCCTACAGCTGGATCGGCCTCGAACGGGGGAGCGACGGGGCGGTGCGGCTCGTGCACCGCTTCGCCGAGCCCGTGACCGAGCGGGAGCGGGACGCCGCGCACCCGCGGCCCGCCCCCAAAGGACGGGCGCGGCTGCGGATCGACATCGGCGCGGGAGCGCGCTGCCGTTTCTCCTGCGATCTCGGGGACGGCCCGCTGCCGTCCGGCCCGGTGTTCGCGGCCACGCCCTGGCGCTGGGTCGGCGCCCTGCTCGGCCTCTTCGCGCTCGCGCCCGACGGCACCGGACACGCCGGCGCTGCCACGTTCACGCACTTCCGCGTCACCGCGACCCCCTGAGGGTCGACTCCACCTCCGTCGTACGCCTGTCGGGAGCCGCCATGTCACACCCATCGAGCAAGCGCTTACCGAGACCGGGACCGGGCGCCCCCACGGCCGCCGCCGGCCCGGCGGACGACGGAGCCCGGGCACCCCGTGCCCGCCACTGAGCCCCCCGCCCGGCCCCTGGACCCCGAGCCCCCGACGGGACTCGCGGGCCGCTCGGTCCGGGGCAGCACTCGCAGCACCCACCACCCCGTTGGATCCAGCAGAAGAAGAGAGCCGACCATGAAGAGCAGCATCCGGAGAAACAGCCGAGGCGGGTACCGCGCGGCCACGGCCGTCGCCCTGAGCGCCGTCCTCGCGCTCACCGCCACCGCCTGCGGAGACGACGGCAGCGGTGCCGGCGGGGACAAGGGCGACGAGGGATCGGGCAAGGGCGAGATCACCTTCTGGGACAACAACACGGCCGTCCGCCGTGACGTCTGGATGGAGATCATCAAGGACTTCGAGAAGAAGTACCCCGACATCGAGGTCAACTACGTCGGGATCCCCGCCGAGAGCGTCCAGTCCAAGTACGACACGGCCATCCAGGGCGGCGGCCTGCCGGACGTCGGCGGTGTCGGTGCCGCGATGCTCGCCGGGATCGCTGCGCAGAACGCCCTCGAACCCCTGGACTCGCGCCTCGCCGAGAGCCCGCTCGACGGCAAGCTGAACGAGGGCATGCTCGACTCGGTGAAGGTCGCCGGCGGCCAGGACAAGCTGTTCACCGTCCCGACCTCCGCGAGCAACGGCGTGCTGTACTACCGCACCGACCTGTTCAAGGCGGCGGGTCTGGAGGCGCCGACCACCTGGTCCAAGTTCTACGAGGCCGCCGCCAAGCTCACGGACAAGGGCAAGAACGAGTTCGGCTACACGATCCGCGGCGGCGCCGGTTCCATCGCGCAGGCCCTGGACGCGATGTACGGCCAGACCGGGATCACCGAGTTCTGGGACGGCGACAAGACCACGGTCGACGACCCGAAGAACGTGGCCGCGCTGGAGAAGTACGCCGCGCTCTACAAGAAGGCCACCCCGTCCGCCGACGTCAACAACGACTTCACCAAGATGGTCTCGCAGTGGGACAGCGGCAGGATCGGCATGCTGAGCCACAACCTGGGCTCCTACCAGGACCACGTGAAGGCGCTCGGTGACGACAAGTTCCGCGGCCTGCCGAACCCGACCACGGACGACGGCACCCGGGTCCAGGTGTCCAACCCCGTCGACGGGCTCGCCCTGTTCAAGTCCAGCAAGAACAAGTCGGCCGCCTGGCGGTTCATCGAGTTCGCCGCCTCCCACGAGGCCAACAGCAAGTGGAACGAGTCGGCGGGCGCCATCCCGTCCAACACGGAGGCGGCCGGGGACGCGTGGATCCAGAAGGCCGAGCCGACCAAGCTCGCGGCCGAGGCACTGAACAGCGGCAGCACGAAGATCGTGCAGCTGCCGTACTACCTGCCGGACTGGAACACCATCTCCAAGACCGACAACGAGCCGAACTTCCAGAAGGTCCTGCTCGGCAAGATGTCGGCCGAGGACTTCCTGCACACCCTGGCCGACCAGCTCGACGAGGCCCAGGCGGAGTGGAAGCAGCAGCAGAAGTAGCGGCTCCGCCCCCGAGCGCGGGGGCCGGCGGCGGTCCGTCCGAGGGCGCCGCCGCCGGCCCCGCCCCCCGAACTCCCCCGCAGCGCGCCGAAAGCGAGGCACCCCGACGTGTCCCTCACCCGCAGACAGGTCACCGCGGCGGCCCTCGCCGCCGTTCCGCTCACCGCCGCGGCGGCGGCCCCCGCGTCCGCCGGCCACTCGCCGCAGGGGCCCCGGCGGGGGCGCACCCTCTTCATCGCAGGTGACTCCACCGCCGCCCAGAAGTACGCCGACGCCGCGCCGGAGACCGGCTGGGGCATGGCGCTGCCGTTCTTCCTGCACCGGGACCTCGCGGTCGCCAACCACGCCGTGAACGGGCGCAGTTCGAAGAGCTTCGTCGACGAGGGGCGCCTCGACGCCGTCCTCGCGGCGATCCGGCCGGGCGACCTCCTCCTCGTCCAGTTCGGTCACAACGACGAGAAGACCGCCGACCCCACCCGCTACACCGAGCCCTGGACCACCTACCAGGACCAGCTGCGGCTGTACGTCGACGGGGCGCGGGCCCGGGATGCGCGGCCGGTGCTCGCCACCTCCGTCGAGCGCAGGAGGTTCGACGCGGACGGCACCGCCCTGCCGACCCACGGCGACTACCCGGCGGCGATGCGGGCGCTCGCCGAGGAGGAGGGCGTCGCCCTGCTGGACGTCCAGGCCCTGTCGCTCGCCCTGTGGCAGCGGCTCGGCCCGGAGGAGACCAAGAGGTACTTCAACTGGACCGCGACGGAGCAGGACAACACCCACTTCAACCCGCCCGGCGCGATCGCCGTGGCCCGCCTCGTCGCGGGCGAGCTGCTGCGCCGCCGGGCCGTCGCACCGCGGGACGTGCGCCGGCTCGACGGCGACGTTCCCGAGTCCTGGATCACCTGGCCCACCGCCTGACGGAAAGAGAGCCGCACGATGAGCAGATCCAAGCGTCATGCACGTGTCATGGGAGGCCTGCGGGCCGCCGTGTCCCTGGCCGGCTGCACCGCCCTGGTGCTGGCCGTCACGGGCACCACCACCGCCCAGGCCCAGGGCCGCGACCCGGGCCGCGAGAGGCTGGCCGCCGGTGACGGCTGGGGCTCCGCGGGCACCGGCACCACCGGGGGCTCGGCGGCCGACGCCGCGCACGTCAGGACCGTCACCACCTGGGAGCAGTTCAGGACCGCGCTCCGGGAGGGCGGCACCGCACCGAAGATCATCAAGATCAGGGGCACGATCGACGCCAACGCCGCGGGCTGCTCCTCCTTCGCGGCCGACGGCTACGACTTCGGCGCCTACCTGGAGAAGTACTCCCCGGAGAACTGGGGCCTGGACACGGACCTGGAGGGCGAGCCCGCCGACAGCCCCGAGGGACTGCGCCGGATCTCCGCCGCCCGCCAGGCCGAGGCCGTCAAGGTGAGCATCCCGGCCAACACGACCGTCATCGGCGTCGGGAGGAACGCGGGGCTGAAGGGCGCGAGCCTGCAGATCACCGGCGTGGACAACGTGATCGTCCGCAACCTCACCGTCGAGAGCCCCCTCGACTGCTTCCCGCAGTGGGACCCCACCGACGGCGCCACCGGCAACTGGAACTCCGAGTACGACAGCGCGGTCGTGTACGGCTCCACGCACGTCTGGCTGGACCACAACACGTTCACCGACGGCGCCCATCCCGACAGTTCGCTGCCCAGGTACTTCGGCATGGTCTACCAGCAGCACGACGGCGAGCTCGACATCGTGAAGGGCGCCGACTTCGTGACGGCCTCCTGGAACGTCTTCACCGAGCACGACAAGACCCTCATGATCGGCAACAGCGACAGCGCGGCCACCGCCGCCGTCGACCGCGGCCACCTCAAGGTGACGCTGCACCACAACCTGTTCTCCGGCGTCGTCGAGCGCGCCCCGCGCGTCCGCTTCGGGCAGGTCGACGCGTACAACAACCACTACGTCGCCGACACGTCGTACGCCTACAGCTTCGGCATCGGCATGGAGTCCCGGCTCGTCGCCGAGAAGAACGCGTTCACGCTGCCGGCCGGCGTCAGCGCCGCGAAGATCCTCAAGAAGTGGAAGGAGGCCCCGGTCACCGCCACGGGCAACCACGTCAACGGCGCACCCGTCGACCTGATCGCCGTGCACAACGCGGAGATCCCGGCGGAGACGCTCCAGTCGGGGGCGGGCTGGACGCCGACCCTGCGCACGCGGGTCGACTCCCCGAAGGCGGTGCCCGGCATCGTCGACCACCGCGCGGGCGCCGGAAAGATCTGCTGACCCGCGCCGACCGGCCGGGCCGGAGCGGCTCCGCACGCGCCCCGCACCCGGGGCCCGCCGCTCCGGCCCTCCGGCCCCACACCCGCACCCGCACCCGCACCCGGAACCTGGCTGCGCACCCGCACCCGCACCCGGAACCTGGCTCCGGCCCCGCACCCGGAACCTCTCGGGGTCCGGACCGGGGCCTGCCGCTCCGCCCCCTCCCCACCACCGCCTCCGCGACCTGGCGAAGACCCGGGCCGCGGCGAAGGAGCATCACCATGCCCTCGCGTCATCCCCGGCCCGCCCCCGGACGCAGGACCTTCCTCGTCGCCGGCACCGGAGCCGCCCTCGCGCTCGGACTGTCCGGCCCCGCGCACGCGGCCCCGCGGTCACCCTTCGGACGGTACGGCTCGCCCGCCGCCCGCCTCACGGAGCGGACCGTGTACGTGGACGCGTCCGGCGCCGGTGACTTCACCGGCGTCCAGGCCGCGGTCAGCGCCACCACCGGCGCCGGCACCACCCTCGTCATCGCCCCCGGCGTCTACCGCGAGACGGTCGCCGTCGGCACCGCGCGTACGGACATGACCTGGATCGGCGCCTCCGAGAACCCCCGTGACGTCGTGGTCGTCTACGACAACGCCAACGGCACCCCGAAGCCCGGCGGCGGCACCTACGGCACGACCGGATCCGCCACCACCACCGTGCAGGCCGACGGCTTCACCGCCCGCTGGATCACCTTCGCCAACGACTGGCTGCGCGCCGACCACCCGGAGACCACCGGCACCCAGGCCGTCGCCCTCAAGGTCCAGGGCGACCGCTCCGCCTTCCACCACTGCCGGTTCCTCGGCCACCAGGACACGCTGTACGCCGACTCGGCGGCGCTCGGCACCTTCGCCCGCCAGTACTACGCCCACTGCTACGCCGAGGGCGACGTGGACTTCGTCTTCGGCCGGGCGACCGCGGTGTTCGACCACTGCCGCTTCCACACCCTGGACCGCACCGACCTCGCCGGCGCCCCCTACGGCTTCGTCTTCGCCCCGTCCACCGCCGCCGCCAACCCGCGCGGCTACCTCGTCACGCACAGCCGGATCACCAGCGGGGCGCCGGACGCGTACTACAAGCTGGCCCGGCCCTGGGTGCCCGGCTCGGACCCCACCGCCCGCCCCATGCTGACCGTCCGCGACACCCGCCTGGACGCCGGGACCGACGCCCGCGCGCCCTACACCGACATGTCCGCCGCCCACCCGTGGCAGGACCAGCGCTTCGCCGAGTACCGCAACACGGGCCCGGGCGCCGCCGTTCCGGTCCCGGAGAACCGGCCCCAGCTCACTCGGACCGAGGCCGCGTCGGCGACCCGCGAGGCGTACCTCGGCGACTGGACACCGTGGAGGCAGTGCTGACAGACACAGGCTTACGCTCTCCTGCACCAGGGCCGGCGCGAACGGCCGTGCCCCGTACGCACGGACGCCCCCGCCGGTCGTCACCGGCGTGGGC
Organism: Streptomyces sp. NPDC005496; assembly: GCF_042872045.1. Classification (NCBI taxonomy): domain Bacteria; kingdom Bacillati; phylum Actinomycetota; class Actinomycetes; order Kitasatosporales; family Streptomycetaceae; genus Streptomyces; species Streptomyces sp. NPDC005496. The sequence goes on along the minus strand of NZ_JBIAJQ010000009.1, from coordinate 116,928 downwards.
GTCGTCCCACCGGCCCTCACCGGCAGGGGTGTTGCTCCGCCGGCCGAGGGGGTTCGGCCGGCGGGACTCGGAGACGGCGGGGCGGTCAGTCGTAACTGACGTCCGACGCCTTGTACTTGCAGGTGGTGCCGTCGGGGCCGCTGCCGAGCTGCGTGGGCTCCTTGCCGGTGTTGTTGCCCTGGAAGCGGACGCACGGCTTGATCTTCTTGCCGCCGTCGCCGTGGACGCGCACCCTGCTGAGCGTCGCGGTGTCCCCGTAGTTGGCGTTGACGCCGACCAGCGTCTTGCCCGGCGTGGTCACGTCGACGTCGTCCACGACGATCGTGCGCTTGTACTGCTTGGAGCAGTTGCCGCACGAGCGGACCAGCTTGCCGAAGTTCTCGACCTGGAAGCCGGTCACGGTCAGCTTGCCGGCACCGTTGAACTGGAACACCTTGTCCGAGGCGGACCTGGCGCCGCCCCCGGTCACGGTGTAGGTGGCCGACGACGAGGTGCCCTTGAAGCTCGCCGCGTCCTCGCCGACGTCCAGCCACCACACGTTCCGCAGGGTGCAACTGCCCTTGCAGTGCACGCCGTCGGCACCCGGGGTGCCGATGACGACGTTCTTGAGGACCGCGCCGTCCGCCAGCTCGAAGACGGGGTCCTGGCCCTCGGACTGCCCGCCGTCGCCGAGGGCGCCGCTGCCGTGGAACTCGCGCAGCTTGCCGTCGTAGGTGCCCGAGACCTCGATCGTCTTCGTCACGGCCTTGCTGCCCTTGGCGTCCGGCCAGGACGTCGCGGCGCCGGCCGTGCCCAGCATCGAGGTGGTGACGATCGCCGCGCCGGTGAGGCCGAGAGCGGCCGCGCCGCCGATGACGGCGCGCCGCCGGGTGACCGTGCGGCGGTGGCGTACGCGCTGTTCGACTCGTGCAGTCATGAACCGTGTTCCTTGGGGGTGGGGGAGATCTTTACGTCTCCTGGTCGCCGCCCGCCCGGAAAGGGTTGCCGCCCACGCGCACTTTTCTCACACCGCGTCTCCACGGACCGCGATCCGTTCCTCCACGGGCCGCGGCCGGACGCCGCTAGGAGCCACCGTCGTCCGTGCCCCGGCGCGCGAAGTCGCCGGCCACGCGCAGCCGCAGGTCCGCCGCCTCGGCGGTCGCCGTGTAGCGGTCGTCCTTCGCGTCCCGGCCGCCGCGCGCATGGTCGTACTGGCCGGCGAACACCCACTCGCCGGCCGGGACGCCGCGGCCCGCCTTGAGGACCCACGTGTAGACGAGGAACCCGTCACGTTCGTCCACAGTCAGCGTGAAGTCGTCCTCCGGCAGCGACCGCCAGGCACCGGCCGACGACACCCCGCCGGTGAGCGCGATCCGCAACTCCACGGTGAGCGCCGTGAGCCGCCTCCCCGTCTTGAGGGTCACCTCGCTCTGCGCCCAGAAGTCGTTGCTGTGCGGGTCGACCGATCCGTCGGACCACAGCGGGCCGTCCTCGACACCCGCCGCGGGTGACCGCGGCGTCGCGGGAGCGGACGCCGCGGCGCCGTCCCGGGCCGTCGGCGTGGGCGACGGGGACGCGGCCGGTTTCCCGGACCGCTCCGGCGCGCCCGAACCTTCCGGCGAGTCCGCCGGCCGCGGTGCCCGGCTCGTCGCGCCCGGGGAGGCGTCGGGGGAGGGGGAGACGGCGACGGTCCGCTGCGCGGGGCCCTCGTCCCGCAGGGCCGACGCGACCGCGTAGCCGCCCACCGCGAGGACACCGGCGACCGCGGCCGTGGCGCCGACGACCCGGACCCAGCCCAGAGCCCTGGGGCCCGCCGTGCGCGCGGGGCCCTCGTCGGAGCCCGCCATCCCGCGCTCGACGCGGGCCAGCATGCGTGCCCGGTCCGGCTCGTGCGACCCGACCGCCTCCCGCAGCCTGCCGCGCAGCTCGTCGTGCACGTCCGGCGCCTTCCTCATCGGTCCGTTCCTCCGGCTCCGCCCGCGCGCAGCACCGCTGCGTGCACGCGCCGCGGGGCCTCCTGCGTCCCGAGGAGCCGCTGCAGTTCGGCCATCCCCTTGGACGTCTGGCTCTTCACCGTACCGACCGAGACACCGAGCGCGAGCGCCGTGTCCTTCTCCGAGAGGTCGAAGGCGTGCCGCAGCACCACGCACGCGCGCTTGCGGAACGGCAGCCGGCGCAGCGCCTCCTGGACGTCCACCACCCCCGGCACGTCGGGGTTCTCGACCCTGTCCTCGCGCTGCGACCAGAACAGGGTGATCCGGCGGCGCTCGCGCACCGCGCTGCGTACGCGGGTGCGGGCCAGGTTGGCGACCACGCCCCGCGCGTACGCCACAGGATGGTCCGCGGCGCGTACCCGGTCCCAGCGGTGCCACAGGGCGAGCAGCGCGTCCGCCGCGAGGTCGTCGGCCGCGTCCGCCTCGCCCGTCAACAGGTGGGCCAGACGCGCCAGTTCGGCGTAGTGCCGTTCGAAGAAGGCGTGGAACTCCACGGAGGCGGCGTCGTCGACGACCGTGCCCACGGGCGACCTCTCCTCGCTGCGTCTTCTCGGCGACCGGTGCTGGGGGCGCGTATACGGCCCCCGGTTCGACCCGGGCGCCGACTCGCGGGCCGCCAGGGCGAGATGCGTGAGCGTACCAGCGTACGTACGGGTCTTCGAACGGCGTATGGCGGGCCGAACCCGATTCCGTAACACGGGGAAAACCTGAACGGGGCGCATCACGGGAACAATCCAGCCAGCATCCGCACACCCGCCACGCAGGCAACGAGGAGCAGCACCATGTCCGATACGCAGAAGGTGGCCGAGCGCCCGGCGTCCCCGACGCCCGCCGTGAACGGCGTCGACCGGTACTTCAAGATCTCCGCCCGCGGTTCCACCTTCGGCAGAGAGATACGCGGCGGCTTCGCCACGTTCTTCACCATGGCCTACATCCTCGTCCTGAACCCGATCATCCTGGGCAGCGCGAAGGACAAGTTCGGCCACCAGCTCGACGCCGTCCAACTCACCACCGCCACGGCCCTGGTGGCCGCCGTCATGACGATCGTGATGGGCATCGGCGGCAACCTCCCGCTCGCCCTCGCCGCGGGCCTCGGCCTCAACGCCGTCGTCGCCTTCCAGATCGCCCCGCTGATGAGCTGGGACGACGCGATGGGCCTGATCGTCCTCGAAGGCCTGCTCATCTGCGTGCTGGTGGTGACCGGTCTGCGGGAGGCCGTCATGCACGCCATCCCGCAGCCCCTGAAGCAGGCGATCAGTGTGGGCATCGGCCTGTTCATCGCCTTCATCGGCTTCGTCGACGCCGGGTTCGTCAGCCGCATCCCCGACGCCGCGAACACCACCGTCCCGGTGCAGCTCGGCGGCACCGGAGCGCTCGCCGGCTGGCCGGTCCTCGTCTTCTGCCTCGGCGTGCTGCTGACCATCGGACTGCTCGCCCGCAAGGTCAAGGGCGCCATCCTCATCAGCATCGTCACCATGACGGTCGTCGCGATCGTCATCAACTCCGTCGCCGACGTGAAGAGTTGGGGACTGACCACACCGAAGGTCCCCGACGACGTGGTGGCCTCACCCGACTTCGGGCTGCTCGGCGACTTCAGCCTGTTCGGCGCCTTCGGCGAGGCGAGCGCGATCACCGTGGTGCTGCTCGTCTTCACGCTGGTCCTGTCCGACTTCTTCGACACCATGGGCACGGTCGTCGGCATCAGCGCGGAGGCGGGCCTGCTGGACGAGGACGGCAAGGTGCCGCAGCTGGGCCGGGTGCTGCTGATCGACGGGGTGGCGGCGGTCGCCGGAGGCGCGGCCTCGGCGTCCTCGTCCACCTCGTACATCGAGTCGGCGGCGGGCGTCGGCGAGGGTTCGCGCACCGGCTTCTCGAACCTGGTCACGGGCGGCCTGTTCGCCCTCGCGCTGTTCCTGACCCCGGTTCTGACCATCGTCCCGCTGCAGGCCGCCGCCCCCGCGCTCGTCGCCGTCGGCTTCCTGATGATGACCCAGGTCAAGCACATCGACTGGGACCGCTACGAGATCGCCATCCCGGCGTTCCTCACCATCGCCGTGATGCCCTTCACGTACTCGATCACCAACGGCATCGGCGCGGGCTTCGTCTCCTACGTCCTCATCAAGACGGTCCTCGGCAGGGCGAAGGAGGTCCACTGGCTGCTGTGGGGCGCGTCGGCCCTGTTCCTGGTGTACTTCGCCATCGACCCGGTCGAGCAGATCCTCGGCGTGAAGTAGTAGCCGCCGGCACGCCGCGGGCCGCCCTCCGGATGTGAGGGCGGCCCGCAGACTCGTGCGCACCGCGTCGAACGCGGGCTCAGTCCCGCAGCGCGGCCTCCATCGCGGCCTTCGCGACCGGGGCGGCCAGGCCGTTGCCGCTGACCTCCGAGCGGGCCGCGTCGGACTGCTCGACCAGGACCGCCACGGCGACCTCCTTGCCCGTGGAGTCCGACGTCGCGTACGACGTGAACCACGCGTACGGCGTCTTGCTGTTGTTCTCGCCGTGCTGCGCCGTACCGGTCTTGCCGCCCACCGTGGCACCGGCGATCCGCGCGTTCGTGCCCGTGCCCTCCTCCACGACCGTCCGCATCGCGGACCGCAGCTGCTCGGCCGTGGACGCGCTGACGATCCGCTCGGTGCCGGTGCTGTCGTCGTAGTCCTTCAGCACGTCGCCGTCGGCGTCGCTGGTCCGCGCCACCATGTGCGGCGAGACCAGCTCGCCGCCGTTCGCGATGGCCGCCGAGACCATGGCCATCTGCAGCGGCGTCGCCGTCACGTCGAACTGGCCGATGCCCGTCAGCGCCGTCTGCGCCGGGTCCATGCCCGAGGGGTACACGCTCGGGTAGGCGCGCACCGGCACGTCCTGCGTCCGGTCGTTGAAGCCGAACTTCTCCGCCATCGCGCGGACCTTGTCCTGGCCGAGGCTCACGGCCATCTTCGCGAAGACGTTGTTGCAGGAGTACTGGAGGGCGACCCGGATCGACGCGTCCTCGCAGGGCGCGGAGGCGTTCTCGTTCGCCAGGACCCGGGTCGTGCCCGGCAGCGTGTACGGGTTCGGGCTGTCCGTCCGCGCGTCCACGTCCCGGTACAGCCCGTCCTCCAGGGCGGCCGCCGCGACGACCAGTTTGAACGTCGAACCGGGCGGCAGCGGCTGGCGCAGCGCGCGGTTCGTCATCGGCTTGTCCGAGGACTTGGTCAGCCGCTTCCAGGCGGCGGAGTCGCCGGTGCTGAGCAGGCCGGGGTCGTACGAGGGGGTGGAGACGGCGGCCAGGATGCGCCCGGTCTTCGGGTCGATCGCGACCGCGGCGCCCTTCTTGTCGCCGAGCGCACGGTAGGCGGCCTTCTGCACGGCCGGGTCGATCGTCGTGACGACGTCACCGGGGTCGGCGCGCTTGTTCGTCAGGGTGTCCAGCGGGTTCTTCAGCTGGTTGTCCGTGCCGTCGAGCAGGCTGCGGTAGACGCCCTCCAGCTGCGTCGCCCCGTACACCTGCGAGCTGTAGCCCGTCACCGCCGCGTACAGACTGCCGTTCTTGTACGTGCGCTTGTACTCCAGGTCACCGCCCTTCGTCCGCGCCGAGCCGGTGATCGCGTCGCCGGCCACGATGATGTCCCCGAGCGGGTGCGCGTACTGCTCGATCGCGTTCCGCCGGTTGTGCTTGTCGTCCGCGAGTGCCGTCCCGTCGTAGAACTGCACCCAGGTCGCCCGGACCAGCAGGGCGAGCACGAGCAGCAGCGTGAAGACGGCGGCATGCCTGATCGTCTTGTTCATTGCGCCCTGGAAGACGAATGAACGGGCTCGAATCGTTCCCTTCCGTCCGCATTTCTCATCCGCCTTTCATGAAACGGGGCGCTCAGGCGGAGTCCCGTACGAAGCGCGCCTCGTACGCGGCGATCACCGCCTGGGTGCGGTCCCGGGTGCCCGTCTTCGCCAGGACGGCGGCCACATGGGACTTCACCGTCGCGGGCCCCACGCCGATCCGGGCGGCGATCTCGGCGTTGGTGAGGCCCGTCGCCATCAGCCGCAGCACGTCCCGCTCGCGGTCGGTGAGCCGCGCCACCCACGCGGGCGGCTCGGGGTGGGCGCGGGCGTGCTCGGCGGCCAGCGCCCGCACCGCCGAGGGGAACAGCAGGCTGTCGCTGCGCGCGACCAGCCGCACGGCCTGGACGAGCGCGTCCGCGTCGGCGCGCTTGAGCAGGAACCCCGAGGCGCCGGCGCGCAGCGCCTCGTACACGTAGGAGTCGTTCTCGAAGGTGGTCACCACCACGACGCGGGGCGGGTCGGGGAGCGTCGCGAGGATCTGCCCGGTGGCGCGGATGCCGTCGGTCTCCGGCATGCGGACGTCCATCAGGACGACGTCCGGCCGCAGTTCGCGCACCACGGACACCGCCTCCGCGCCGGTCGCCGCCTCCCCGACGACCTCCAGGTCCGGTTCCGCGGAGAGGATCACGCGCAGCGCGGTGCGCACCATGCGCTCGTCGTCCGCGAGGACGATCCGGATCGTCGGGCCGGTCATGCGGCTCCCTCCACGGGCAGTCGTACGAGCAGGCGCCACACCCCGTCCACGGGGCCGGCCTCGGTCGTGCCGCCCAGCAGCCGCGCCCGGTCCGCGACGCCGCTCAGGCCGTGGCCTCCGCCGGGACGGGGAGCGGGGGCCCCGGTGACCGGGTTCTCGGCGGTGATCTCCAGCGTCTTCTCGCCGCGCGTGATCCGCAGGAGCACGGGGGCCCGCGGCCCGGCGTGCCGCAGCGCGTTGCTCAGCGCCTCCTGCACGATGCGGTACGTCTCCCGGGAGACCAGCGGCGGCAGCGTCCCGGGGTCCACCTCGACCTCCGCCGTGACGGTGAGTCCACCGGCACGGGTGCGGCGCAGCAGGCCGTCGAGGTCGGCGAGGGTGGGGGCCGGAGCGATGGCGCGGCCCTGGACGCCGGTGTCCTGTCCGGTGTCGCCCTCCCGCAACACCCCGAGTACGGCGTCCAGTTCACCGACCGTGCGGCGGGTGGTGTCCTCGATCGCGGCGAGGGCCTCGCGGACGAATCCGGGGTCGGTGTCCAGGACCCGCCGGGCCGCGCTCGCCTGGAGGGTGACGGCGCTGAGCGCGTGGCCGACGGAGTCGTGCAGCTCGCGGGCGAGCCGGTTGCGCACCGCGAGGTCCGCGGCCCGCCGTTCGGCCGCCGCGAGCCGGTCCTCGGGAGCCGGCCCGAGCAGTACGGGCGCCCGGCGGGCGAGCAGCCCTCCCGCCCCGGCCGCACAGGCCGCGAGCGCGATCAGCGACGCGGCCCCGGCGACCGGCGAAAGCGCCAACGCCCAGGAGTGGTCCAGGACTTCGGGGAGCCCGAGCCGGGAGTCCCGCAGAAAGGACACGGCGGGCAGCGCGATCAGCACGGCCGCGAACGGCGGTACGGCGAGGGACATCCCGGCGACGATCCCGCCGAGGCCGAGATGCAGCGTGAACCAGCCCGCGGTGCGGCGCCGGGCCGCCGGGGTCCGCGCGGGGCCGTCGGCGAGCCGGTCGCCCTCGACACCGCACAGCGCCCGCACCGCGGCCACCGACAGCGGCCGGGTGAGCGGGAACAGGGCGGTCACCGCGGCGAGCGGCAACCCGACCGCGAAGGAGGCGAGTTGAAGGGGGAGGGAGCCGAAGACGTACCGCGAGTCCGCCAGCGGTCCGACGACGACCTCGCCCACGAGGACGTACGGCATCGCGAGGGCGCCGCCGAGGATCAGGTGGATCCACCGCAGCCGCGCCCGCCGTCCGAACAGGAACCGGGCGAACGCGCTCACGCCGGCCGCTTCGCCCGGGTGGACCGCTCCGCCAGGAAACGCGCGGCGACGGTGATCACGAGCAGGCCGACAATCATCTGCCCAGCGTAGGTGAGGTTCATCAGCCCCGTGGGGCGTCCGGCGAGGTCGTCGGAGCCGCCCAGGCCCGCCAGCGAGAGCCAGCCGCCCCAGCAGGCGGTGGCCCCGGAACCGACCCAGGCGAGCGCCAGCGGCACCCGCGCCGGCAGCGCGGGTCCCCGCCGGAAGGCGAGCAGGACGGCGCCCGCGACGGCGGACAGCAGGAAGACGGCGTCCAGCGCCTCCAGCACGTGGAAGTCGGCGGTCCGGTGCGCGGCGCGACCGGCGCTCAGCCCCGCCGTGCCACCGCAGGCCCACAGCAGGTGCGCGCCGGCCGGGACGAGCGCGAGGACGGCGGCGGCGACGGCGGTGGCCCGCTGCGCCGGCCCCACGCCGCTCGCGGGCAGTTCCCGCAGGCGGCCCCGCCACAGCTGTCCCCAGCGGTCCCGCGCGTACAGGACGAACAGGGTGCCCAGCGTGAGCCCTTGCACGATGAACCCCGTGTAGACCACCGCGAAGACCCACTCGTCGAGGAACGGCTCGCGTCCGGTGTCCGCCGCCCGGTTCACGGACCCGCCGAGCGCCCCGACGAGGAGTTGAAGCGGATACCCGGTCATCACGGGTGCGAGCAGTCCGGTCGCCGTCCACATCGGCAGGGCGAGCAGCCACGCGGGCACGCGCAGCCCCCAGGGCCGGGTCAGCAGCAGTACGAGCACGATGACGGCGCCGTCCATCGCGACCGTCAGGCCGTTCGCCACGACCAGTTGGGCGCGGTGCTCCAGCAGCGGGCTGCCCGCGGGGATGCCGAGGTGACTGCCCGCGATCCAGGCCGACTTGAGGGACAGGTACGGCAGGCAGGAGACGACGGCGACGACCCGCAGGACCCGGCGCGCCCGCGCGGGACGCCCGCCCGGGGAGGGTGTGCCGGCGGGGACCGTCGCGGAGAGGGAGGGCTGCGTCATGCCCCCACCGTGGCGTGGCGGGACGCTGCTCCACGTCCTGCGCGGCGACGATCCGCCTCCGCCGCACGGGGGAGAGGCGTCCGGTCCCCGCCCGGGGTTCGGTCTCCCGGGGTTCGGTCCAGCGGGGTATCGGTCCCGCAGGGGTCAGTCCTGCGGGGTTCAATCCCGTGGGGTTCGGTCCCACGGCGTTCTTCAGCCCCGCGGCGTTCAGTCCCGCAGTGCGAGGACGACCTCGTCGATCTCCTCGGCGCGGGCCTCGGCGTAGCCGCGGGTGCGCTCCGTCTCCCGGAAGCCGCACTTCTCCAGAACCCGGACGGAGGCCGCGTTGTCCGCGGCGGCCCGGGCGCGCAGCGGGCGCTCGGGGACGGCGGCGAGCAGCGCACGCAGGGCCGCCGTCGCGATACCGCGGCCCCAGTACGCGCGGTCGATCCAGTACGTCACCTCCAGCTCGCCCGGCTCGCCGTACACCGCGGCGCTGCCGACCACGTCACCGTCCACCAGGACCGTGCGCACCACGGCGGAGGAGGACCGCACGCGGCGCCAGTGGGCGTCGAACAGCTCCCGGTCGGCCGGGTCCCGGGCCGTGAACGCGGCCATCCGGTTCGACTCGGGGTCGTTCGACAGCCGGAAGAAGACCGGCAGGTCGCTGTCGTGCACGGGGCGCAGGGCCACCTCCACGTCAGAGCCTCCTCGTCGCGAGGGTGAGCCGGTCGCGCGCGTCGAACAAGGCGTCCTTGACCATCTGCTCGTGGGCGGGCGTGAGGCGCGCCACCGGCACCGAGCAGCTGATGGCGTCGCGGGCGGGCGTCCGGTACGGGATCGCCACGCCGAAGCAGCGCAGCCCCAGCGTGTTCTCCTCGCGGTCCACCGCGAAGCCCTGCTCCCGCACCTGGTGCAGCTCCTCGATGAGCTTCTCCCGGTCGGTGATCGTGTGCTCGGTCAGCGCGGGCAGCGTCTCGGGGAGCATCTTGCGGACCTGCTCGTCGGTGTGGGTGGCGAGCAGCGCCTTGCCCAGGGAGGTGGAGTGCGCGGGCAGCCGCCGTCCCACCCGGGTGAAGGGGCGCAGGTAGTGCTGCGACTGGCGGGTGGCGAGGTAGACCACGTTCGTGCCGTCGAGGCGGGCGAGGTGGATGGTCTCCGTCGTGTCGTCCGACAGGCGGTCCAGGGTGGGCCGGGCGGCGGCCACGACCTCGTCGCCGTCGATGTAGGAGGTGCCGACGAGCAGCGCGCGGACGCCGATGCCGTACCGCGTGCCGGTCGCGTCCGTCTCCACCCAGCCGAGCTCGACCAGCGTGCGCAGCAGCATGTAGAGGCTGGACTTGGGGTAGCCGACGGCTTCCTGCACGGAGGCCAGGGAGTGCATTCCGGGCCGGCCGGCGAAGTACTCGAGCAATTCCACGGTCCGCACCGCGGACTTGACCTGCGCCCCGCCGCCTGTCTCGACTGCCGACATCGCCCTTGACCCCTTCGTTGGACGAGAAATAGTCTCCAACAGCATATTCACCATCAGAGACAGCGTTCAGCATATCGAACGCCCCTGGTGAGTGACACAGGAACTGCGGCATCACATCTGGAGGAACCCGCGGTGGCAGCAGCACCAGTCTGGAGTGTCGACCCCCGTACCGGGAAGCAGCGCGAGCAGGTTGCGGTGGAGGCCACAGCCCAGGAAGTGGACGAGGCCGTCCGCGCCGCGCACGCCGCCAGAGGGGCCCTCGCCGACCGCACCGTGCGCGCCGCCTTCCTGCGCACGGCGGCCGACCTGCTCGAAGAGGCCAAGGACCGGCTGGTCGAGGCGGCCGACGCGGAGACCGCGCTCGGCCCGGTCCGGCTCACCGGCGAACTCGCCCGCACCTGCTACCAGCTGCGGGCCTTCGCGGACATCGTCGACGAGGGCGCCTTCCTCGACGTCGTGATCAACCACCCCGACGACACCGCGACCCCGCCGATCCCGGACCTGCGCCGCTACAAGGTGCCGCTGGGCGTCGTCGCCGTCTACTCGGCCTCGAACTTCCCGTTCGCGTTCTCGGTCGCGGGCGGCGACACCGCCAGCGCGCTCGCCGCGGGCTGCCCGGTCGTCGTCAAGGCCCACCCCGACCACCCGGGGCTGTCCGAGCTGGTCGCCTCGACCCTGCGCAGGGCCGCCGCCCGGCACGACGTGCCCGCCGGCGTCGTCGGCCTGGTCCACGGCTTCGAGGCCGGCGTCGAGCTGGTGAAGCACCCGCTCGTCTCCGCGGCCGGATTCACCGGCTCGGTCCGCGGCGGACGCGCCCTGTTCGACGCGGCGGCCGCCCGCCCCGTGCCGATCCCCTTCCACGGCGAGCTCGGCTCGCTCAACCCCGTCGTCGTCACCGAGGCCGCCGCCACCGAGCGCGCCGAGGCCATCGGCGCCGGGCTCGCGGGCTCCATGACGCTGGGCGTCGGCCAGTTCTGCGTCAAGCCCGGCCTGGTGCTGGCCCCCGCGGGCGACGCAGGGGACCGGCTGCTGAAGTCCCTCACCGACGCAGTCAGCGACACCGAGGCGGGCGTCCTGCTCGACCACCGCATGCGGGACAACTTCCTGGCCGGGGTCGCCGAGCGCACCGGGCTCCCGGACGTGGAGTCCCCGGTCACCCCCGGCGCGGGCGGCGAGCACACGGTGAGCCCCGGCTTCCTGACCGTGCCGGCGCGGAACCTCGCCGCCGAGGGCGAGCACGACCTGCTGCTGGAGGAGTGCTTCGGTCCGCTCACCGTCGTCGCCCGCTACGAGGACGACGCGGAGGCCGGCGCGGTGCTCTCCCGCCTCCCCGGCAACCTCACCGCCACCGTGCACCTGTCCACCGAGGAGGCGGCAGGCGAGGGGCGCGGCGCCGAGATCCTCGCCGAACTGACCCCGCTCGCGGGCCGCGTCCTGGTCAACGCCTGGCCGACCGGCGTCGCCGTCGCCCCGGCCCAGCACCACGGCGGCCCCTACCCGGCGACCACCTCCACCTCGACCTCGGTGGGCGGTACGGCGATCGAGCGCTGGCTGCGCCCGGTGGCGTACCAGAACGCGCCGGAGACCCTGCTGCCGCCGGAGCTGCGCGACGACAACCCGCTGGGGCTGCCCCGCCGTTACGACGGGCGGCTGGAGCGCTGAGCACACCGGCCTGGGACACTCGGCGGATGGACGTCGAGATTCCCGAACTCCCTTTCCCGCTGCGCACCTACGGGCCGGACGGCCACTGGTCGTACGAGGACGGAGTGCTCACCGGATGGGCAGGCGCGCGGCAGGACCGCTTCGTGCCGCCCACCGGTGAGGCTCTGGACCCCGCCTCCGACGCACCCCGGCTGCTGGGCGCGCCCGAGGGCGACTTCCAGCTGATAGCCCGGGTCACCGTCGGCTTCGCCGGCTCCTTCGACGCCGGGGTGCTCTACGTCCACGTGGGGGAGCGGGCCTGGGCGAAGCTCTGCCTGGAGTACTCCCCGGACGTGCCCACCGTCTGCACGGTGGTCACCCGGGGGCACTCCGACGACGCCAACTCCTTCACCGTCGACGGCAGTTCCGTCTGGCTCCGGGTGAGCCGCACGGGCCGCGCCTTCGCCTTCCACGCCTCCCGCGACGGCGTCCGCTGGACCTTCGTCCGGCTGTTCACCCTCGGTGACGAGGAGGCGTCCGGGGCGGCCCTCGTCGGCTTCATGACGCAGTCGCCGATGGGTGAGGGCTGCGTGGTGACGTACGACGCCGTCGAGTTCCGCCCCGACTGGCCGAAGGACCTGCGGGACGGCAGCTGACGGTTCGGGCCCCTCCGCTGTTCGTCCGGGGCGGGTCGGGTCGGGTCGGGGGAAGCCCTAGCGGGCCGGGCGCAGGCGGGTGGACGCCGCCGCCGTCGCGGCCAGCGCGAGCGCGCTCAGCGCCAGGCTCGTCCGCAGCCCCGCCTCGAACCCCCCGGCGACCAGCGACCCGAACGCCGCGACGGCCAGCCCGCCGGCCACCTGCCGGGCGGAGTTGAGGACACCCGCCGCCAGCCCCGCCCGCTCCGGCGGCACCGCGTCCATCATGGCGGCCGTCAGCGGCGGCACGGTCAGCGCGCAGCCCAGAGCCACCGGGACGAGCAGGACGGCCACCAGGCCGGTCGGCGTGGAGGCGTCGACGCACAGGAGCGGCAGGAGCCCGGCGGCGGCCAGGCTCTGCCCGATCACCATCGGCCGGCGGGGCCCGTACCGCCCCGCCAGCTTGCCCGCCGCGAGGTTCGTCACCGCGATGAGCCCGGTCATGGGCAGGAACATCAGCCCCGCGTACAGCGCGGAACGGCCCTGCACCTGCTGGAAGAAGAGGGAGAACAGGAAGACCACCCCGTAGAACCCGACGCTGCACGCGGCCCCCGCGGCGACCGCCACCCGCACGTTCCGGCCGCGGAACAGTCCGAGCGGTACGACGGGACGCTCCCGCCGCGCCTCCACGCGGACGAAGGCGACGGCCGACGCCACGGCCACCCCCAGCGCGAGGAGCCCCCAACGCCCGCCCTCGATCACGGCGAACGTCAGCGCCGTGAGCGCGAGGACCGCGGTGAGCTGGCCCGGCAGGTCCAGCGGCGCCGGCCGGCGCTCCGAGCGCGGCGCCCTGAGCAGCAGCGCGAGAGCCACCGCGCCCAGCGGCACGTTGACGAAGAAGATGCCGCGCCAGTCCCAGGCGGTGGTCAGCGCGCCGCCGGCCACCGGTCCGAGCGCCACCGCGACCGATCCGCCGGCCGCCCACAGGGCCACCGCGCGCGAGCGCCGCACGGGGTCCGGGTACGCCTGCCGCACCAGGGCGAGCGAGGCGGGCAGCACCACCGCCGCGGCGGCGCCCTGCACCACCCGGGAACCGATCAGCACCGGCAGGGTCGGGGCCAGCCCGCAGGCCACGGAGGCCAGGGTGAACACCCCGGCCCCGAGGGCGTACGCGCGACTGGCCCCGGCCCGGTCCGAGAACGCGACCGTGGACAGCATCAGGGCCGCGAACGCCAGCGTGTAGGAGTCCACCACCCACTGGAGCCCGGACATCCCGCTGCCGAGGTCCGAACCGATCGCCGGCAGGGCCACGTTCACCACGGACGCGTCGAGGGTGATCAGTGCGAAGCCGAGCAGCGCCGCCGCGAGGGTCAGGGCGGGGGACGGGGGCGGCCCGGCCCTGCGCGCGGAGGAGGGGACGGACGGCCCGCTCACGGGCGTCTCGGTGGTCCGGTTCGTCGGCATGCCCCCATGCTGCGGATCACCGGCGGCGTAGAGTAGTGGCCCGAATGACATACGTCCGGAGGTTCTGGCCATGTCCCGCGTACCCGGCGTCCGCCGCGTCGCCGTCGTCGCGGCGTCACCCGTGTCGATGTTCAACCTCGCCATCCCCGAGATGCTGTTCGGAAAGGTGGAGGTCGACGGCGAACCGGGCTACGAGGTGGTCATCTGCGCCCCCGAACCGGGCCCCGTCCCCACCACCGGCGGCCTCGACCTTCATGTGAGCCGGGGACTCGACGCCGTACTGGACGCGGAGACGGTCCTGGTCGCGGGCACCGGACAGCGGTACGTGCCCGACCCCCGCACGGTGGCCGCCCTGCGCGAGGCCGCCGCGGCCGGGAAGCGGATCGCGTCGATCTGCAGCGGCGCCTTCGCGCTCGCGGAGGCCGGACTGCTGGACGGGCGCCGCGCCACCACGTACTGGGAGCAGGCCGGGGAGCTGCGCAGGCGCTACCCGTCGCTCGAACTCCAGGGCGACGTCCTGTACGTGCAGGACGGCCCGATCATGACCTCGTCCGGGTACGCCGCCGGGATCGACCTGTGCCTGCACATCATCCGCGGCGACTACGGCGCCGCGGTCGCCAACCGGGTGGCCCGGCTCGCGCTCGTCGCCCCCGTACGCCCCGGCGGCCAGACGCAGTTCACGCAGACACCGCTGCCGCCGGAGCGCGGCACCGCCTGCGCCGACACCCGCGGCTGGGCCATGCGCAACCTCGACAAGCCGCTCACCCTCACCGACCTGGCCCGGCACGCCGGGGTCAGCGTCCGCACCCTCACCCGCCGGTTCCACGCCGAGAGCGGGGTCAGCCCACTCCAGTGGCTGCTGCACCAGCGCGTCGAGCGGGCCAAGGAACTCCTGGAGACGACCACCCTGCCGATGGACCAGGTCGCCCGCGCCTGCGGCCTCGGCACCGCCGACTCCCTCCGCGGCCACCTGGTCCGCCGCACCGGCCTCACCCCGAGCGCCTACCGCACCCAGTTCGACCGCCGCGGAACCGCGGCCGGGCCGCCCACGTCCTCCGTTGCATGATCGGAGACCGCGCGGCCCGGGTGAACCGGGTGATCAGGACCGCACTGCCCGCCGAGGCCCCGGCGGTCGCCGCCCTGCACGCCCGGGCCCGGGCGACGTACTACCCCGACGGCCTGCCCGACGACGGCATCGACTGGCCGGCCAGGTGGCGGCAGGCCATCGACCGCCCGGACGGCCACGTGCTGTGCGTGGTCGAGCGCGGCCGGATCGCCGCGCTCGCCTCCTTCCGGACGACCGAGGACGCGCCCGCCGACACCGTGAAGCTCTTCCAGTTCCACGTCGACCCCGAGCACTGGCGGACCGGCATCGGCACGGCCCTGCACGCCGCCTGCGTCGAGCAGTGGCAGGCCGACCGGAAACGGACCGCGTCACTGGACGTGCACGTCGACAACCGGCGCGCCCAGGCCTTCTACGCGCGCCAGGGCTGGGTCCCGGACCCGGCGAACCCGCCGGCCGAGGACGACCACCACCTGTTCCTGCGCTTCACGGTCCCGGGGGAATGACCCGGGCGCACCGGACGTTCACGTACGCGGCGGAGGACCTCTCCGTACCCCGTACGACCTGGAAGAAGCCGAAGAATGCGCGTCGAGATCTGGAGCGACATCGCCTGCCCGTGGTGCTACGTGGGCAAGGCCCGCTTCGAGAAGGCGCTCGCCGCCTTCCCGCACCGGGCCCAGGTGGAGGTGGTGCACCGCTCCTTCGAGCTCGACCCGACGCGGGCCAAGGGCGACACCGGACTCGTCCTGCCGATGCTGGCCGCGAAGTACGGCATGAGCGAGGCGCAGGCGCAGGCCGCCGAGGACAACCTCGGCGCGAACGCCGCCGCCGAGGGCCTGGAGTACCGCACCGAGGGCCGCGACCACGGCAGCACCTTCGACATGCACCGCCTGCTGCACCTCGCCAAGGAGCGAGGCCGCCAGGACGAGCTGATCGGCCTGCTGTACCGCGCCAACTTCGCGGACGAGCGGTCGGTCTTTGACGACGACGAGCGCCTCGTGGAGCTGGCCGTCGCCGCCGGCCTCGACGCGGACGCCGCCCGCGCGGTCCTCGCCGACCCGGCTGCCTACGCCGACGAGGTCCGCGCCGACGAGCGCGAGGCCGCCGAGCTGGGCGCGACCGGAGTCCCCTTCTTCGTCCTCGACCGCACCTACGGCGTCTCCGGCGCCCAGCCCGCCGAGGTCTTCACCCAGGCGCTGACCCAGGCCTGGGGCGACCGGTCCCCGCTGACCCTGCTCCAGGAGCCGGGCGGCGCCGCGGAGGTGTGCGGCCCCGACGGCTGCGCCGTCCCGCAGAACTGAGCACGCGGACCCGGGCCCGGCCGGCGGGAAACCGCAGGTCGGGCCCCATCCATAAGCAACGCTTGGCGAAACTGCGTAAAAATCGGCAATGGACGGGGGCTTCCGGGGGCCGCAGAGTGGTCCCATGGAGACCTTCGAGACCCTCGTACGAGCCGAGTTCGCCCCGAAGAACACCTACCTCAACACCGCGAGCACCGGGCTGCTCCCGGTCCGCGCGGTGGACGCCATGCGGGCCGGCGTCGAGTCCGTGGCGGCGGGGCAGCCGCAGGACATGTTCGCGGACGTGGAGGCGGCCAGGTCCGCCTTCGCCCGGCTGGCCGGCGTCTCCGACCGCCGGGTCGCGGCCGGCGCCTCCGTCGCCGTCTACACCGGCCTGATCGCCGCCTCGCTCCCGGCGGGCGCCGAAGTCCTCACCGCCGAGGCCGACTTCACCTCCGTGGTGAACCCCTTCCACGTCCGCGGCGACCTCAAGGTGCGCACCGTGCCGCTGGAGCGGATCGCCGAGTCCGTGCGGCCCGGTACGGCACTGGTCGCCGTCAGTGCCGCGCAGTCCGCCGACGGCCGCGTCGCCGACCTGGCCGCGATCCGGGACGCCGCCCGCACGCACGGGGCACGGACGTACGTCGACGTGTCCCAGGCCGCCGGCTGGCTGCCGATCGAGGCGGACGCGTACGACTTCGTGTCCTCCGTCGCCTTCAAGTGGCTCGTCTGCCCCCGGGGCGTGGCCTTCCTGGTCGTCCCCGAGGACCTCGGCGGCCTCACCCCCGTCTTCGCGGGCTGGGTCGCGGGCGAGCGCCCCTGGGACAGCTGCTACGGACCCGTCGAGGAACTCGCCCACTCCGCAAGGCGGTTCGACGAGAGCCCCAGCCTGTTCTCGTACGCGGGGGCCCGTAGGTCGCTGGCGCTCATCGAGGAACTGGGCGTGGACACCGTACGGGCCCACGACCTCGCCCTGGCCGACCGGTTCCGCGCGGGGCTCGACCGGCTCGGGCACCGGCCCGTCCCCGCCCCCGGCTCACCCATCGTGTCCGTCCCCGAACTGGGGCACCGGCAGGCCGAGTTGAGCAGGGCCGGGGTCGAGGTGTCCGACCGCGCGGGCAATCTGAGGGCGGCCTTCCACCTCTACAACACCCCCGCGGACGTCGACCGCCTGCTGGACGTCCTGTCGGGCTGACCCGAACGGGGCCGCCCGCCCGCGGTGCCGCCCGGTCCCCGCGCGACGGGACCGACCGGCCGGGCGTGCGTACGCTGGAGGGAGCGGGGCGACGGGGCCGCGGGCCGGCCCCGGCCGCCGTGCCGACCACGGCCCGGAAGGACGGCGCCGGATGACCACCGAACACGAGCGGGTACGAGAGCTGCTGGCGGACTGGGCCGCGGGAGCGCTGCCGCCCTCGGACGAGAAGACGGTGCCGTCGCACCTGGCGGGATGCGAGTCCTGCGCCGCCGAGGCGGAACGGCTCCGGCGGACGGTGCGGCCGCTGGGCGGCCCGGACGGCGCGGGCGACGGCCCGCCGGGTCCTGGCGCCGTGCCGCACACAGCCGGTGGCGCCCGGCCCACGGCCTCGCGCACGCCTCCCGCGGCGGCGCCGGTCGCCGCGCACGCGGCGCCCTACGCGGCCGCGGTCGTCGCACTGCGTCCGCTGCTGCGTGAGGCGGACACCGCAGGTTCGTGGCGGACGCCCGTCGTGCACGGCTGGGACGTGCACGCCACCGTCGCCCACCTGATCGCCGCGGACGAGCCGCTGGCGCTGCGGCTGGGCCTGGCCGCCCGGGTGCCGCCGTCGAGGACCGTCACCGGGGAGGGCGCCGGGTGGCGCGAGGAGTGGGGCGCGCGGACCGCCGAGGTGATCGCGTACGAGCGGGCGCGCGCCCCGCGGGAGACCGTCGCCGCGTGGGCCGAGCAGGCCGCGGACCTGCTCGCCACCCGTGAGGCACGCGAGCCCGAACCGGCCGCGCAGTGCACGACGCTGATGGGCGTCAGGCTCCCCGTCGCGGACCACTTCCTCGTCCGCGCCTTCGAGACGTGGATCCACGGCGCCGACATCGGCCGGGCGCTGGGCCTCGCCGTGCCCCCGCCGCCCGAGCCGCACCTGTGGCAGCTCGTCCGCCTCGCCGTCCGTATCCTCGGCACGGCGCTGGGTCCACAGGCGGCACCGGTGCTCTTCACGGTGACCGGCCGCGGCGGGGACACCGAGTGGGTGCTGGGCTCGGAGGACGAGCCGGTGCGCGCCGAGCTCGTCCTGGACCCGGTCGACCTCTGCCTGCTCGTCGGCGGCCGGAGCACCCCCGAGGAGGTGCCGCGCGGCGCGACGGGCGACTCCACGGCGGTACGCGCCGTGCTGGACAGGGCGGCGTCACTGGCCTGGTTGTGATCATCCGGAGCCGCGTGCCACGCCGGGGGCCCGGCACCCCGTGGGGGTGCCGGGCCCCCGGCCTGACCGCGGTCGGTCACTGCACCGGGGTGAAGTCCCGGGCGCCGATGAACTCCGGCCGCCGCACGGGCGCCGCGAACGGCTCCACCGCGGCGTTCTCCACGCTGTTGAACACGATGAAGACGTTGCTGCGCGGGAACGGCGTGATGTTGTCACCCGAACCGTGCATGCAGTTGCAGTCGAACCACGTGGCCGACCCCGCCTTGCCGGTGAACAGCTTGATGCCGTGCCGCCCGGCGAACGCGGTGAGCGCCTCGTCCGAGGGTGTGCCCGCGTCCTGCATCTGCAGCGACTTCTTGTAGTTGTCCTTCGGCGTGGCCCCCGCGCACCCGAGGAACGTCTTGTGCGACCCCGGCATGATCATGAGACCGCCGTTGGTGTCGAGGTTCTCGGTCAGCGCGATCGAGACGGACACCGTCCGCATGTTCGGCAGACCGTCCTCGGCGTGCCAGGTCTCGAAGTCCGAGTGCCAGTAGAACCCGCTGGCCCCGAAGCCCGGCTTGACGTTGATCCGCGACTGGTGGACGTACACGTCCGAGCCGAGGATCTGCCGGGCCCGGCCCACCACGCGCTCGTCGCGCACCAGCCGCGCGAAGACCTCGCTGATCCGGTGCACCTCGAAGACCGAGCGGATCTCCTGCGACGCCGGCTCGACGATCGAGCGCTCGTCGGCGCGGATGGCCGGATCGGCGACGAGCCGCTCCAGTTCGGCGCGGTAGACCCCGACCTCGTCGGGGGTGATGAGCTCCTCGACGGCGAGGAACCCGTCGCGCTCGTACGCCTGGAGGTCGGACGCCTCGATCGGGCCCGGGTCGCCCGGCGCGCCCCAGACGACCGGGTCCTGGCGGGGCACGGACACCTCGGTGGCGCCGCGGCTCGGGTAGAGGTCGGTGGTCCTCTCGGGGGTGAGGGTCATGGTGCTCAGACCTCCTCGGTCAGCAGCGGGTAGACGCCGTTCTCGTCGTGGTCCTCCCGTCCGGTGACGGGCGGGTTGAAGACGCAGACGCACCGGAAGTCGGTCTTGGGGCGCATGGTGTGGCGCTCGTGGCCGTCGAGCAGGTACATCGTGCCCGGCGTGATCCAGTGCTTCTCGCCGGTCTCGTCGTTGGTCAGCTCGGCCTCGCCCTCCACGCAGAGGACGGCCTCGATGTGGTTCGCGTACCACATCGACGTCTCGGTACCCGCGTACAGGGTCGTCTCGTGGAGGGAGAACCCGACCTTCTCCTTGGCGAGCACGATGCGCTTGCTCTCCCAGGTGCCGGTCGCGGCCTTCACATGCCGGTCGGTTCCCTCGATGTCCTTGAACGATCGGACGATCACGGTGAGTTGCTGCCTTTCTGTCGTGCGTACGCGGTCAGGCGACCGTCTCGCGGACGGCGCGGGCGAGGGTGCGCAGACCCTCGTCCAGCTCGTCGGGCGTGATCGTCAGCGCCGGGAGCAGCTTGACGACCTCGCTCTCCGGGCCCGAGGTCTCGATGAGCAGACCGAGTTCGAAGGCGCGCTGCGCGACACGTCCGGCGCGCTCCTTCTCCTTGAACTCCAGGCCCCACACGAGGCCGCGGCCCCGGTACTCCTTGATGTCGGCGAGGTTCTCCTCGGTGATGGAGATCAGCGCCTGCTCTACCTGCTCGCCGCGGGCGCGGGTCTGCTTCTCCATCGCGGAGCCGTCGGTCCAGTACGCCTCCAGGGCCGCGGCGGCGGTGACGAACGCCGGGTTGTTGCCGCGGAAGGTGCCGTTGTGCTCGCCCGGCTCCCAGATGTCCAGCTCGGGCTTGAACAGGCACAGCGACATCGGCAGCCCGTAGCCGCTGATGGACTTGGACACGGTGACGATGTCGGGGGTGACGCCCGCCTCCTCGAAGGAGAAGAAGGCGCCGGTCCGGCCGCAGCCCATCTGGATGTCGTCGACGATGAGCAGCATGTCCTGGCGCTCGCACAGCTCGGCGAGCGCGCGCAGCCACTCGGCGCGGGCCACGTTGATGCCGCCCTCGCCCTGCACCGTCTCGACGATCACGGCGGCGGGCTTGTTGAGACCGGAGCCCTGGTCCTCCAGCAGCCGCTCGAACCACAGGAAGTCCGGGACCTGGCCGTCGAAGTAGTTGTCGAACGGCATCGGGGTGCCGTGCACGAGCGGGATGCCGGCGCCCGCCCGCTTGAAGGCGTTGCCGGTGACGGCGAGCGAGCCCAGCGACATGCCGTGGAAGGCGTTCGTGAACGACACGATCGCCTCGCGGCCCTTCACCTTCCGGGCCAGCTTCAGCGCGGCCTCCACCGCGTTGGTGCCCGTCGGGCCCGGGAACATGACCTTGTAGGGCAGGTCGCGCGGGCGCAGGATCAGGTTCTGGAAGGACTCCAGGAAGGCGCGCTTGGCGGTCGTCGACATGTCGAGACCGTGGGTGACGCCGTCGCGCTCCAGGTAGTCGATGAGGGCGCGTTTGAGCACCGGGTTGTTGTGGCCGTAGTTGAGCGACCCGGCGCCCGCGAAGAAGTCGAGGTACTCGTGGCCGTCCTCGTCGTACATGCGGCTGCCCTGGGCGCGGTCGAAGACGGTGGGCCAGCCGCGGCAGTAGCTGCGCACCTCCGACTCCACGGTCTCGAAGACGCTCAGGTCGGGCTGGGTGATGGTCACAGCGAATCTCCTCCTGGGAGATGAAGTCGTGGGGGGATGCCGGAGAGGGCGGGGCGGATCAGAAGGACAGCGGTCCGATGCGGTGCAGCACCTCGGGGTCGTGCGGCCCGTCGGGGAACTGTCCGGTGTCGAACAGCACCTCACGCTCCAGGTCCGCGCCGTGGCGTGCGGCGTACGAGGCGAACAGGCGCTCCGAGGCGGTGTTGCCCGGCGAGACGGTGGTCTCCACGAAGTCGAGGCCGCGCTCCCGCGCCACCCGCGCGGTCAGTCCGTCGAGCAGGGCGCCGGCGAGTCCGCGTCCGCGACAGGCGCTGTCCACGGCCACCTGCCACACGAGCAGCGTCCGCGGCTGCTCGGGGCGGATGTAGCCGGTGACGAAACCGACGGGCCCGCCCTCCGCGTCGCGCGCCACCGCCGAGGTGCCGGCGAAGTCACGGCACCACAGGAGGTAGCTGTACGAGGAGTTCAGGTCGAGGTTTCCGGAATCCTTGGCGATGCGCCAGAGCGCGGCCCCGTCGGCCACCCCCGGACGGTCGATCCGGAGTCCTTCGGGCATTTCCAGGAATTCCGCTTGCAGGTCTGCTGGTGCGGCGGTCATGCCGGTTGAATTTACCCAGCGAAAGTTGAAATTGCATCGTCGGCCGGGGTTACGTACCGGCCACCCGTGTGTTATCACGCGGGCGTGAGTTCTCCGCTCCGGGCGCTGAGTTATGTGGGGTATTGCCCGGATATTAGGGGAGGAATCGGGCCCTCTGTGGAGTGTGTCACAGCCATGTGACCTCCTCGGCACCCGCCCGAAATGCATCGCTCGGTGTTCGCAAAATCTTCGCGTTTAGCCACACGGGAAGCGGGCAGAAGAGGACGGGAAGCTACGCCGGACAATGCGAATGGAATGAGCGGGGAAAAGCGCGTTGAATTCTCGCGGAAGCGGACTCTATTGGCACGCGTGAAAAGTGAGCCGCTTCACGTGCGCGGCGCTTCCGTCCTTTATGGGACAGCTCACTCGCGCGGAACGTCCGGGCGCGGGATGCGCGGGCGGCAAGAAACGCCCCGCCCGCAGGAAGCGGACGGGGCGCAGGGGGCTGCCGCGCGGCCGGAGGGGCCGCAGAGTCCGGCCGGGCGGTCGGAGCGGTTCACGCGCGGACGGCCCGCACGGGCAGGGGACCGCGGTACTGCGGGAGCAGGCTCACGCCCAGGCGTCCGCCACGGCGCGTCCCGCGGCCTCCAGGTCCACCGTCGCGCCCACCTCGGCCAGGGCGGAGCCCAGCGTGGCCAGGCAGGCCCGCACGACACCGCGTGTGGCGTCCGGCCCGTAGTGGTTCACCCGGATCATCTCCTTGGCCAGCGCGCCGCCGCCCGCGGCCAGCGGAAGCGCGGGGTCGGCGGCCAGGGCGCGCGCGACCAGCCCGGACGCGTCGACGCCCGACGGGGCGCGCAGCGTCGTCGCCACCGGAGCGGCGTCGGACACCTCGTGCACGTACGGCTCGATGCCCCCGCCGAGCGCGAGCGCCCCCGCGCGGGTGGCCGCCGCCGCCGAGGCGTGGCGGGCCATCACCGCGGCCGGCCCCTCGGCCTCGATGCGCTCGACGCACGCCTCCAGGGCCAGCATCTCCAGCTGCGCGGGTGCGTGCAGCAGCGTCGTACGGCCGCCGTCGATCCACCGCTCCTTCCAGTCGAGCAGCGACAGGTACGACCGGCGGGGGGCCGCGGGGTTCGCGGCCATCCGCGCCCACGCCCGCTCGCTCACGGACACCGCCGACACGCCCGCGGGCCCGCCCATCGCCTTCTGCGCCCCGATGACGCACAGGTCGACACCCCACGCGTCCGGCAGCACCGGCTCGGCGCCGATCGAGGCGACGGCGTCCAGGTAGAACAGCGCGCCGTGCTCGCGCACCACCTCGCCGATCTCCCCGACCGGGTTCGTGTTGCCGGTGGCCGCCTCGGCGTGCACCAGCGAGACGAAGTCGATCTCCGGGTGCTCGGCGAACGCGGCACGGACCTGCGCGGCCGTGACCGCCGCGTGGAACGGCACGGCGAGGTCGACCACGGTCGCGCCGCAGTCCCGCAGCCAGTCGCCGAAGGTCTGCCCGTAGGGCCCCGTGATGATGTTGAGGGCCGTCGTCCCCGGCCCCGCGGCGGCGCGGATGGCGCCCTCCAGGGGGAGCAGCGCCTCGCCCTGCATGATCACGACGTCCTGATCGGTGGAGAGCAGCCGCGCCACTCGGTCCTCGATCGACGCGAAGCGCGCCGCGGTCAAGGGGGCCAGGTCCAGGAAGGGGTGGGTCACGGCGACGCTCTCTTCGCTCACGGGTTCCAGTACGCGGATTCCAGTACGTGGATACGCGGTACGAGCCTAACCGGCGGCCGGGCGGGGTCCCCGGCGAGGTGCCGCGGTCCCGGACGGCCCCGCGGAGTGCCGCGCAGGGGGCGAGATCTGAGGCCGGACGGCCCAGCGACCATCGGATTGATTTGAGCAACCCAAACCTTTCCTTATAATCGGAAGCCTCAGTTCCCTCACTGGAGGTCCTCGTGAACTCGGTCCTCGGACGCCGGACCCGCATTCTGGCCGCCACCACCGCGACGGCCGGGCTGCTGCTCGTGGCCGGCTGCTCCTCGGACGACGGCGGGGGCGAGAAGACCGCCTCCGGCGGGGTCACGCTGGTCAAGGGCGGCCAGCTCACCACCTGCACCCACCTGCCGTACCCGCCCTTCCAGTCGGAGATCGACGGCAAGGTGCAGGGCTTCGACGTGTCGCTGATCGACCTGGTCGCCAAGGACCTCGGCGTGAAGCAGGACATCGTCGACACGCCGTTCGAGAACTTCAAGACCGGCGCGTTCCTCAACTCCGAGCAGTGCGACCTCGCCGCGGCCGGTATGACGATCACCGAGGAGCGCAAGAAGAACGTCGACTTCTCGGACCCGTACTTCGACGCCACGCAGGCCGTCCTCGTCGACAAGAAGAGCGGCGTCAACTCCCTCGCGGACGTGAAGGCCAAGGGCAAGAAGCTCGGCGCCCAGGCGCAGACCACGGGCGAGGACTACGCGAAGAAGCAGGGCTTCGACCCGGTCTCCTTCGAGTCCTCCGACGCGGTCATCAACGGCCTGCGCTCCGGCCAGGTCCAGGCCGTCATCATCGACTACCCGGTCGTCCAGGGCTGGCTCAAGGACAAGGCCAACGCCGACGCCTTCAAGGTGGTCGACAACCTCAACACCGGTGAGCAGTACGGCTTCACGGTGAAGAAGGGCAACACCAAGCTGCTCGCCGCGATCAACAAGGCGATCAAGGAAGCCAAGGCCGACGGCACCTACAAGAAGCTGTACGAGAAGTGGATCGGCCCGTACGACGAGTCCGCGGCGACCGCCTCCCCGTCCGCCTCATGAGTGAGGCCGACACAACCGTCCAGCCCCGCAGGTCCGGACTGACCCGGCGGCAGAAGCGCGCCATATCGCGCGGTGTGCAGTACGTCGTGTTCGTCGCCGCCGTGATCGCATTCGCGCTCACGGCGGACTGGGGACGGCTGAAGAACCAGTTCGCCCAGTGGGACCTGGTCCGGCAGATGTTCCCGGACGTCATCACGCTGGCGCTGAAGAACACCGTGCTGTACACGATGTCCGGCTTCGTCTTCGGGCTCGTCCTCGGCATGGTCATCGCCTTGATGCGGCTGTCCCCGGTGGGCCCCTACCGCTGGCTCGCGGGCATCTACATCGAGGTGTTCCGCGGCCTGCCCGCCCTGCTGATCTTCGTCTTCGTGGGCGTCGCCGTACCGCTCGCCTTCCCGGGCACGGAGATCCCGGGCGGCACCTACGGCAAGGTGGCGCTCGCGCTCGGCCTGGTCTCCGCCGCGTACATGGCGGAGACGATCCGCGCCGGCATCCAGGCGGTGCCCAAGGGGCAGATGGAGGCGGCCCGTTCGCTCGGCTTCTCGCACGCGCGGGCGATGGTCTCGATCATCATCCCGCAGGCGTTCCGCATCGTGATCCCGCCGCTCACCAACGAACTGGTCCTGCTGTTCAAGGACTCCTCGCTGGTGCTGTTCCTCGGCGTCACGCTGGAGGAGCGCGAACTCACCAAGTTCGGCCGGGACCTGGCGAGCCAGACCGCCAACTCCACGCCGATCCTGGTCGCGGGCCTGTGCTACCTGCTCGTGACCGTGCCGCTCGGCTTCGTCGTGCGGCGCCTGGAGGCCAAGGCCGGGGAGGCCACCAAGTGAGCACGTCCAAGACTCCCGAGATCCAGGTCAAGGGGCTGCACAAGTCCTTCGGTGACAACGAGGTGCTGCGCGGCATCGACCTGGAGATCGGCTCCGGCGAGGTCGTCTGCGTGATCGGCCCGTCCGGCTCCGGCAAGTCGACCCTGCTGCGCTGCGTGAACCTCCTGGAGGAGCCCACGAAGGGGCAGGTCTTCGTCGGCGGCACGGAGGTCACGCACCCCGACGTCGACATCGACGCCGTCCGCCGCCGCATCGGCATGGTCTTCCAGCAGTTCAACCTCTTCCCGCACCTGACGGTGACCGAGAACCTGGCGCTGCCGCAGCGCCGGGTCCTCGGCCGCGACAAGGCGCAGGCGGCACGCGTGGCCGAGGAGAACCTGCGCCGGGTCGGGCTGTCCGAGAAGGCCGACGCCTATCCGGCCTCGCTCTCCGGGGGCCAGCAGCAGCGTGTGGCGATCGCCCGGGCGCTGGCCATGGGCCCCGAGGTGATGCTCTTCGACGAGCCGACCTCGGCCCTCGACCCGGAACTCGTCGGCGACGTCCTCGCCGTCATGCGGATGCTCGCGAACGAGGGCATGACCATGATGGTCGTCACCCACGAGATGAGCTTCGCGCGCGAGGTCGCCGACCGGGTCGTCTTCATGGACGGCGGCGTGGTCGTCGAGGAGGGCGCCCCCGCTCAGGTCATCGGCGACCCGGCCCACGAGCGCACCCGGCACTTCCTGTCCCGGCTGCTCGACCCCGCCATGGCGGACGTCGAGGAGGGCACCGCCGAGACCGACGCGACGGTCGAAAAGGGCCTCTAGCCAGGCCACCCGGGCCAGGAACTAGGGTGCGGGCATGAGCGATCGCACGGTGCTGCACGTGAAGGGGCGGGTGCTCGTCGGGCCCGACGACGTCCGGGACGAACTCTGGGCGGTCGGCGGGAGGATCTCGTACGAGCGTCCCGCCGGCGCCCGCGACGTCCGGACCGTGGAGGGGTGGGCGCTGCCCGGTCTCGTCGACGCGCACTGCCACGTCGGACTCGGCCCGCACGGGCCGGTCCCCGAGGACGTGGCGGAGAAGCAGGCGCTCACCGACCGCGAGGCGGGCACCCTGCTGATCCGCGACGCCGGCTCGCCCTCCGACACCCGCTGGATCGACGACCGCGAGGACCTCCCGAAGATCATCCGCGCGGGCCGGCACATCGCCCGCACCCGCCGCTACATCCGCGGCTTCGCCCACGAGATCGAACCCGGCGACCTCGTCGCGTACGTGGCCCGCGAGGCCCGGCGCGGCGACGGCTGGGTCAAGCTGGTGGGGGACTGGATCGACCGCGGGACCGGCGACCTGAGCGCCTGCTGGCCGCGGGAGGCGGTGGAGGCGGCCATCGCCGAGGCCCACCGGCTCGGCGCCCGCGTCACCGCCCACTGCTTCGCCGAGGACTCCCTGCGCGACCTCGTCGAGGCCGGCATCGACTGCATCGAGCACGCCACGGGCCTGACCGAGGACACCATCCCGCTGTTCGCCGAGCGCGGCGTCGCGATCGTCCCGACGCTGGTGAACATCGCGACGTTCCCGCAGCTCGCGGCGGGCGGCGAGGCCAAGTACCCCGACTGGTCCGCGCACATGCGGCGCCTGCACGAGCGGCGCTACGACACCGTGCGCGCCGCCTACGACGCGGGCATCCCGATCTTCGTCGGCACCGACGCGGGCGGCTCCCTCGCCCACGGCCTGGTCGCGAGCGAGGTGGCCGAGCTCGTCACGGCCGGCCTCCCGCCGCTGGAGGCGCTGTCCGCGACCGCGTGGGGAGCCCGGCGCTGGCTGGGACGGCCGGGACTCGACGAGGGGGCACCCGCGGACCTCGTGGTCTACGACGAGGACCCCCGGGCGGACGTCCGGGTGCTCGCCGCGCCGCGCCGGGTCGTCCTCGACGGGCGGATCGCCGGCTGACCTCCCACGCGACGCCGGTTGACGCAGCGTGACGTGCGCGCCGGCCGGCTCGTTGGGCACCTCCGCCACCGCGCCGGGGCGTCAACCGGCGTGAGCGCACGGGGGAGTTCAGAGGGGGATGCGGGCGAACAGCAGTGCCGGAGGATTCGAAGAAACGCACGGGAATCCCACGTTGGAGTGAAGTGACGTCAGGTGGCTGACTGTTCACTCTCCGTGGGTGATTCTTGCCGGGTCCCAAGTCTGTTCTCCACTGGGGGTCCCAACCACCGTGAACGGCAACCACTTCCGCATGCCCGCACGCCGCCTCGCCGCCACCGCGGCGGCCACCGCCCTGGCCGCCGGTCCCGCGGCCCTGGCCGGCGCCGGCTCCGCCCAGGCGACCACCGACCACGGTCGCGCGAGCGCCGTCGTCCTGCGCACCGCGCTCGACGTCTCCCTGCTCGACAAGTCCGTGAACCTCCCGCTCGCGGTCTCCCTCGACGAGGTCCGGGCACCGCGGAGCGCGCACAAGACCGCGCTCACCGCCCAGTTGGACGGCGTCTCCGGCGGGCGGCCGTTCAGCGTGCTGCGCGCGGACGTCGCCACCGCCGAGGCGACGGTCTCCGCACGCAAGGCCGAGGGCCGCACCAGCCTCGCGCACGCGAAGCTCCATGTCCCCGGGCTGCCGCTGCTCTCCCTCATCGAGGTCGAGCAGGTCACCTCCAGGGCGACCTGCGAGGCGGGAAGGAAGCCGGTCGCCACCTCGAACCTGCTCGGCGCGGTGACCGTCCTCGGCAAGAAGGTCACCCTCTCCACGGGCGGCCCCACCGAGGTCGAGGTGCCCGGGGTCGGAGAGGTCCGCCTCGACCTCTCCCGGACGCGGACCACGACCCGTACGGCCGCCGCCTCCGCGCTCGAACTCAAGGTGTCCGTCGACCCGTTGAAGCTGAACGTCGCCGAGGTCGAGGGCACGCTCACGCTGGCCGGCGCCACCTGCGAGTCACCCGCTGCACCGGCGGAGGCCGCCCCGGGCGCCGACCCCGTGTCCGAGGTGAAGCCCCAGGGCGCCCCGGCCGAGGCCGGCCTCGCCGAGACCGGGGGCAGCCCGGTGACGCCGTACATCGCCGGCGGCGCGTTGGCGCTGCTGGCGGCCGGCGGGGGAGGGGTCTACCTGTCCCGGCGGGGCCGCGGCTGACCCCGGGGTGCGGGGCACGGGCCCCGCGCCTCAGTCCCCGGCGAGCGTCACCGCCCGGTCCAGCGCCTGAAGGAAACGATTCACCGTCGCCCGGTCCCGCACCGCGAGCCGCAGCCATTCCTCTCCCAGTCCCGGGAAGGTGTCGCCACGGCGCACGGCGAACCCCAGATCCCGCAGATGCCGGCGCACGGCGCCCGCCCGGGGCAGCCGCACGAGCACGAAGGAGCCCTCCGCCGGCTCCACCACCCGCAGCCCGTCGGACCCGAACTCCCGCAGTCCCGCGACGAGATGGGCCCGGTCCGCGGCGATGCGGTGCGCGGCGTGACCGGCCTCAGCGAGTGCGTGCGGCGACACGCAAGCCTCCGCCGCGGCGAGGGCGGGCGTGGAGACCGGCCACAACGGCTGGGCCCGCTCCAGTTCCGCGATCGTCTCCGGGGCGGCCAGCACGTACCCGATGCGCAGCCCCGCCAGACCCCACGTCTTGGTGAGGCTGCGCAGCACCACGAGCCCGGGCACGTCCGTCCGCCCGGCGAGGGCCTCGCGCTCGCCGGGCACGGCGTCCATGAACGCCTCGTCGACCACCAGCGTCCGCCCGGGGCGGGCCAGTTCGGCGATCCGGTCCGCCGGATGCAGGACCGACGTCGGGTTGGTCGGATTGCCGATCACGACGAGGTCCGCGCTGTCCGGCACGGCCCCCGCGTCGAGCCGGAAACCGTCCCGCTCGCGCAGCAGGACCCGCTCGACGGTGTGCCCGGCGTCCCGCAGCGCCGCCTCCGGCTCCGTGAACTGCGGGTGCACCACCACGGGGTGACGCACCTTCAGGGCACGGGCGAGCAGTACGAACGCCTCCGCCGCACCGGCCGTCAGCAGCACGTGCTCCACCGGCAGCCCGTGCCGCGCGGCCACCGCCGCCCGCGCCGCCCGCCCGTCCGGATAGGCGGCGAGCCCCGCGAGCGACGCGGCTATCCGCTCCCGCAGCCACTCCGGCGGCGTGTCGGCCCGGACGTTCACCGCGAGGTCGGTGAGCGCCGAGCCGTCGTCACGGACCTCTGCGTCACCGTGGTGACGCAGGTCGTGCGCCGTCCCCGCGGAACCGGCCGCACCGGCCCCGGACACGCCCTCAGTGGGCATGGGAGTGCGAGTGCGCGTGGTCTCCGTGATGTCCGTGGTGGTGACCGTCGTCGTCCGGGTGGAAGTGCGGCTGCTGCGCCATGCCGACCTTGTCCTCGAAGCCCGGCAGCGCGATGCGGTACACGCACGAGTCGCAGTTCATCCGCAGATCGCCCTGCACCGCCTCCCGGTAGCGCTCCATGACCAGGTCCAGCAGCTCCGGCTCGGGGCCGATGACGTCGGCGGAGCGGACCTCCACCTCGGGGTGCGCGGCGGCCCAGCCCTCCGTCTGCTGCCGCACCCGGTCCGGCAGGATCCCCGTGAACAGGAAGTAGGGCAGCACGACGATCCGCCGGGCGCCGAGCTTCGCGCAGCGGTCCAGCCCGGACGGCACGTCGGGCGCCGCCAGCGACACGAACGCGGTCTCCACCCCGGCGTAGCCGCGGCCCTCCCACAGCAGCCTGGCCGCCTTGTGCACCTCGGCGTTGGCGTCCGGATCGGTCGAACCGCGTCCGACGAGCAGCACGGTCACGTCGGCCCGGTCACCGGGCGTCCGCTCCGGACCGGCGCCCAGCGCCTCCTCGACGCGCCGCTCCAGCACGGCCAGCAGCGAGGGGTGCGGGCCCAGCGGACGCCCGTACGTGTACGAGATCCCGGGGTGCCGCTCCTTCTCGCGGTTCAGCGCCGCCGGGATGTCGCCCTTGGCGTGCCCGGCGGACACCAGCATCAGCGGGACGGCGGCGAAACGGCGTACGCCCCGCTCGACGAGCTCGCCCACCGCCTCGGTGAGCGGGGGCGGCGACAGCTCGATGAAGCCGCCGGCGACGGGCAGTTCGGGGTGGCGGCGGCCCAGCTCCCGCACGAAGGCGCGGAAGGCCTCGGCACCGGCCTCGTCCCGGGTGCCGTGTCCGGCGATGAGCAGGGCGGGGGGAGGGGTGGTCACGACTTCTCCTTAGCGGCCTGGAAGGCCTCGGCGGTCCGAGCGGCCTCGGCGGCCGGTGGCACGGGGTGGTACAGCAGGGCGTTCAGCGCGGCCGCGGCGACCGCGGAACCGCCCTTCTCGGACACGTTGCTGACAGCGGGCAGCCCGCTCTCGCGCAACGCGGCCTTGGACTCGGCCGCCCCGACGAAACCGACGGGCAGACCGATGACGAGCGCGGGATCGGCGTTCAGGGTGAGCAGTTCCTCCAGGGCGGTCGGCGCACAGCCGACGACCCAGATCGCGCCGGGACCGACGTCCTCCAGCGCGAGGCGTATCGCGTGCGCCGAACGGGTCAGCCCGGGACCGGACTTGGCGTCCTTGAGCCGGCACACGGTGTCGCGCCGGGTGATCCCCGCCGCGACCATCTCGACGTCCACCACGACGGGCGCCCCCGCGTGCAGCGCCGCGTGCGCCCTCTCCAGCACCCGCTCGTCCATGACGAGGTCGTCGGCGTAGTCGAGGTCGGCGGCGGAGTGGATGACCCGCTCCACGACCGCCCGCGTCAGCGGCGGGAGGCCCGAGGTGTCCAGACGCGCCCGCAGCCGCCGGAAGGACTCCTGCTCGATGGGGTGCACGACCCGGCTCGCGGGCGACACCGTCCCGTACTCGCTCACTTGGGCTCCTCCTGCCAGCGGTAGCCGCGCGGCGTCACCATGCGCCCGGCGATCTCACGGGTCGCCGTGTTGCCCACGGTCACCACGGTCATCATGTCCACCACGGCCGGGTCGAGTCCCGCGAGCGTGGTGAGCAGACTGCTCTGGTCCGGACGCGACGCGTTCCGCACGACACCCACCGGCGTCGAGGGCTCGCGGTGCTCCGCGAGGATCGCGAGGGCCTTGGGCAGCTGCCAGTCGCGGCCCCGGCTGCGCGGGTTGTAGAACGTCACGACGATGTCGGCCTCCGCGGCGGCGCGCACCCGCCGCTCGATGACCTCCCACGGCGTGTGCAGGTCGGACAGGCTGATCGACACGTGGTCGTGTCCGAGCGGCGCGCCCAGGATCGCCCCGGCCGCGAGCGCGGCGGTCACCCCGGGCACCCCGACGACGTCGATGTCGTCGGACGCCTCGGCCAGCGCCGGCGAGGCCATGGCGTACACCCCCGCGTCCCCGCTGCCGATCAGCGCGACGGCCTGTCCGCGGCGGGCCTCCGCCACCGCGGTGCGCGCGCGTTCCTCCTCGGCGCCGAGCCCGGACTCCAGGATCCGGGTGCCGGGACGGAGCAGGTCGCGGATCTGGTCGACGTACTGGTCGAGGCCGACGAGCACGGCCGCGCGCCGCAGTTCGTCCTTCGCCCGCGGGGTGAGCAGGTCACGCGCCCCCGGACCGAGGCCGACCACCGCGAGCCGGCCCCGGGGCACCCGGCGGACGACGGCGCAGGTCGCCATCGCGGGCAGCCCGTCCGCCCGTACCGACTTCCGCTTGGGCACGAGGAGTTCACCCCCGCCGGCCAGCGCGGCGGCCTCCGCCACGGACGGCGTGCCGACGGCGGCCAGCGGCGCGTCGGAGGGGTTCGGCACCTCGACCGCGGCCAACTCCTCGGCCGCGTACGTCACCACGGGCACCCCGAGCCGTTCGGCCGCCCCCACGATGCCGGGCTCGCCGGCCTTCGCGTCGACGGTGGCGAACGCGGCGACGGACTTCACGGACAGCCCGGCGTCCCGCAGCGCGTCCTCGACCAGCGCGAGGACCTCGTCCACCGGAGCGCCCTTGGAGGCGCCGACGCCGACGACGAGGGACGGCGGCCGCAGCACCGCCTCGCGCTCGGTGGGCCCGACGGCCCGGTCGGTGACGCGGACGGTGTACGCGCCGTGCGTGCCCACCGGCAACGGCGGCAGCGGCCAGGCCAGTTCGGCCTCAAGCGCCACGGGCTCCCCGTCGAGCAGCGCCCGCGACACCGCCGCGACGTCCCCCTCGGCAGGGAAGCCCAGGGTGTCGAGACCGGGCAGCCCGACGGCGTCCGTCGCGGTGGTGATCACCGGCTCGGCACCGAGCAACCCGCCCACCTCGCGGGCCAGTTCGTTGGCGCCGCCGCCGTGCCCGCCCACCAGGGACACGGCGAACCGGCCCGCCTCGTCGACGCACACGATCCCCGGGTCGGACGCTTTGTCGCCCAGTAGCGGAGCGACGATCCGCACCACCGCGCCCGTGGCCAGGAAGCACACCAGCCGGTCGCACTCGGCGAAGGCCAGCCGCACGGCGTCCCCGACGGAGCCGCCGGACCCGTCGTACACCCGGGTACGGCCGGGCCAGGCCGCGGCCAGCCGGTCACGGGCAGCCGCGCCCGCCGCCGTCGCGGAAATCAGGCCGATCACTGAGGGACTCCTTCGGTACTGGCCGGAGGCCGGACGCCCCACAGCAGGAAAACGGGATTGGTCGCGGCGAGCCGGGTGACCTCACCCGGCAGCGGCGCGAGCCGGGACGACTGGAGCAGGACGCCCTCGCAGTCGAACCCGGCGGCGGTCAGCGCCTCCCGGACGGCGGGCACCCGGTCGAGCGCGGCCATGGCTACCACGACCGCCCGCCGCGCCCGCCGCGCGCACGCCGTGACGATGACGGGCAGCTCCCGGCCCCCGCCGCCGATGAAGACGGCGTCCGGGTCGTCCAGGTCGGACAGCACGGTCGGCGCGGCACCGTGCACGACCTGCACGTCCACACCGTGCGCCGCCGCGTTGGCGCGGATGCGCTCCACCCCGTCCCGCGTCTTCTCTATGGCGGTGACGGCGGCGCCGAAGCGCGCGCACTCGACGGCGACGGACCCGGAACCGGAACCCACGTCCCAGACGAGGTCGCCCCGCCGCGGGCCGAGCCGGGCCAGCGCAAGGGCCCGCACCTCGAACTTGGTGATCATCGAGTCGCGGTGCGCGAAGTCGGTCTCGGCCAGCGCCCACCGGGCCGGCCCTTCCGGCGGCCCCGCCACCGTGCGGACGGGGGCCACGGCACGCGACTCGTCCAGGCACAGCACGACGCTCACCGCGGGGCCCCAGTCGCGCGTCGCGGCCTCGGCGGGCGTGACCCGCTCCACCCGCTCGCCTCCGGGGTCGCCAAGGCTGCTCGCGACGACGAGGACGCGCTCGCCGGAGCGGTAGGCCAGCGCGGCCCCCAGCTCGGCGGGACCGGCGCCGGGCCCAGTCAGCACCGCCACCTTCGGATGCGCGCGGCAGACGTTCACCGCGGTCCGCAGGTCCCGCCCGTGGGCGCTCACCACGACCGCGTCGTCCCAGGTCAGGCCGAGCCGCGCGAACGCGGTCGCGACGGAGGAGACACCGGGCGAGACCGCCAGGCGCTCCGGCCCGAACCGCTCGGCCAGGGCCCGCACGATCCCGAAGAACCCCGGGTCCCCGGAGGCGAGCACGACGACCGGCTGCGCGTCCCCGTGCTTGTCCAGGTGCCGCTCGATCGCGTCCAGCGCCGGCGCCAGCGGGCCGAGCACGATCCGTTCCGCCGTGCCGGGCACCCGCACGGCGGCCAGGTGCCGACGGCCGCCCACGACGAGCCCCGCCCCGGCGAGCGCCGCCTCGGCTTGAGTGGGCGGGGGCGCCCCCGTACCCGTACCGACGACGGTGATCACGTCGTCGCACCTCGCGCGCGCAGCGCCCGGCGGGCCTCCGGGTCGGCCTTGCGGAAGCCGTGGAAGTGCCCGGGGTGGTACAGGTGTGAGCGGGTGCCGCTCGCGTCGAGCGCCGGTCCCACCAGGAAGAGGGTGTGCTTCCAGAGCTTGTGCTCCTTGACGGTCTCCTCCAGCGTGCCGATCGTGCACTTCACGATCAGCTCCTCCGGCCAGGTCGCCTGGTAGGCGACGACCACGGGAGTGGACGTCGGGTAGCCGCCCTCCAGCAGTTCCCGGACGAGCTGCCCGCTGCGGGCGGCCGACAGGAACAGCGCCATCGTCGTGCCGTGCCGCGCGAACTCCCGGACCTCCTCGCCGGGCGGCATCGGCGTCTTGCCGCCGCCGAGCCGGGTGAGGATCACGGACTGCGCGACCTCGGGGATCGTCAGCTCCCGCTGGGCCAGGGCGGCGACCGCGGAGAAGGAGGAGACGCCCGGGACGATCTCCGTCTCGACGCCCAGTTCGGCGCACCGGTCGACCTGCTCCTGCGTGCCGCCCCACAGCGCGGGGTCCCCGGAGTGGATCCGGGCCACCTTCAGGCCCTCCCGGGCGGCCCGCTCGTACACGGCGACGACGTCCTCCAGGGACATCGTCGCCGAGTCCAGGATCTCGGCGCCCTCGCGCGCGTGGTCGAGGACCTCCGCCTGCACCAGGCTGGCCGCCCAGATCACGATGTCCGCGTCCGCGATGGCGCGCGCGGCACGGAACGTCAACAGGTCGGCGGCGCCGGGGCCGGCACCGACGAAGGTCACCTTGCCGGTGGGGGCATCGGCCATGGGAATCGGTCCTCTCCTACGGATACGGGTACTGCGGGTCGCGCGGGGCGGGACGTCAGGCGGCGCTGCGCCGCCGGACGTGCGTGAACGGGGGTCGATCGGATAGCAAGGGCCTATGGCGGTCTTCGTCGCGCTCGGCGCGTTCCTGATGACGCTGGCCGGCGGCTGGACGGCACAGCGGGTGACCGACCGTCGTCATCTGGTGCTGGGCCTGGCCGGCGGCCTGATGCTGGGCGTGGTCGGCCTCGACCTGCTGCCCGAGGCACTGGAGGCGGCGGGCGGCGAGATCTTCGGCGTACCGGCCGCGCTGCTGCTGTTCGTGGCCGGGTTCCTGCTGGCCCATCTGGGCGAACGGCTGCTCGCCACCCGCCGGGCCGCGCACGGCGGCGAGGAACGCGACCCGCGCGCGCCCGAGGTGGGCCTGACGGCGGCCGCCGCCATGGTCGGGCACAGCGCCATGGACGGCGTGGCGATCGGCGCCGCCTTCCAGGTGGGCGGCGGCATGGGGCTGGCGGTCGCACTGGCCGTCGTCGCCCACGACTTCGCGGACGGCTTCAACACGTACACGATCACGAGCCTGTACGGGAACGCCCGCCGCAAAGCGCTCCTCATGCTCTTCGCGGACGCGGTGGCACCCGTGGCCGGAGCCGCCTCGACCCTCTTCGTGACCATCCCGGAACAGGCGCTCGGCTGCTACCTCGGCCTCTTCGGCGGCGTACTGCTCTACCTGGCCGCCGCCGAGATCCTGCCCGAGGCGCACCACGAGCACCCGGCCCGCTCGACCCTGCTGTTCACGGTCGCGGGCGCGGCCTTCATCTGGCTGGTGGTGGGCATCGCGCAGTGAGGGCGCGCGGCGGGCAGGCGGACGCCGGTCGCGGTTCACAACTTCCCGCCCCGCCCGCCGTCGCGCGGCGCGGGCGCGATCAGCGTGGAGAGGTAGGGCAGCGCCCCGCCGTCGAGGTCGGCGGCCGGCCGGATGGACTCCTCGGGCAGCCCGAGAGCCGACCCCCACACGGCGTCGTCCAGGCGCCCGGTCTCGCGCAGCGCCGCCGCGACCTCGTGCGCCTGCCGTCCGAACTTGTACGCCACGACCGTGCCCGGCCCGTGCAGCGCGTCCTTGAGGACGGCGGCCCCCGCGGTCACCGGGACCAGGGTCAGCGGCTCCGTCCCCTCGGTGAGGACGGCACCCGAGCGGGCGGCGAGATCCTGCATGGCGGTGATGCCCGGCACGGTCTCGACCACCGTGCCCGGCAGGGCCCGCTCGATGGTCTGGGCGAGGTAGGTGAACGTCGAGTACACGTTGGGGTCGCCGATGGTGGCGAAGGCGACGGTGCCGTGCCGTTCGAGCAGCCCCGCGACCCGCTCGCCGGCCGCGTCCCAGGCGGCCTCGCGGCGCTCCCGGTCCGTCCGCTCGTTGAGCGCGAACACGACCCGTACGACCTTCTCCTCGGGCACGTAGTGCAGGACGGTCGCCTCGGCGCGCCCCCGCTCGCCGGTGTCCAGCACGGGCACCACGACGACCTCCGCCGCCCGCAGCGCGTTGACGCCCTTGACGGTCACCAGTTCCGGGTCGCCGGGTCCGACCCCGACCCCGATCAGCTTGCTGCTCATGACGTCAGGCACCTCTCCACGAACCGGCGGGCGACACCGGGCGCGGACGCCCAGTGCGTGTGCAGATAACTCGCGTGCACACCTTGTTGTACGAAACCTTCGGTCCGGCGTCCCGGGGCGTGCACGCCCCAGGCGGGAGCAGCCCCGGCGCCGGGCTCGACGACGGTGCGGTGGAACTCGTGCCCGCGCATCCGCGTCCCGGCCGCGGCGAGCGCGCTGTCGGACACGGCGACGGCGTCCCGGTAGCCGAGGGTGAGCCGCTCGCTCATCCGGGCCGTGGCGTCCAGCACCCCGCACATGGGCTGCCCGTCCAGCTCACGGCACAGGTACAGCAGTCCGGCGCACTCGGCGGCCACGGGTGCCCCGGCGAGCGCCAGCTCCGAGACGGCCTTGCGCAGCGGCTCGTTGGCCGACAGCTCCGGGGCGTACACCTCGGGGAACCCGCCCCCGATCACCAACCCGCCCGTGCCTTCCGGCAGTTGCTCGTCCCGCAGCGGGTCGAACGTGACGACCTCGGCACCGGCGGCGGCCAGCAGCTCGGCGTGCTCGGCGTAGGAGAACGTGAAGGCGGGCCCTCCGGCGACGGCGACCGTCCTGCCCCTCGCCGGCCGGGTACCGTCGGGTCCGCCCGGCGATCGGGGGCGGGCCCCCTGGTCGGCCTGAGGAGCGGTGGCGCGGTCCCCGGCTCCGGGAACGCCGAGTGACGGCGCGGGCGCCACGGCTTCGGCCGCGTCCCACTCCCCGGCCGTCAGCGCGGGCGCACTGCGCGCCAGCGCGAACAGCGCGTCCAGGTCGCAGCCCTCGCGGACCTGCGCGGCCATCGCGGCGACGGCCTCCACCGCTCCGTCCCGCCGCTCGGCGACGGGCACGAGCCCCAGGTGCCGGGACGGCGTGTCCACCTGCGGCGCCCGGCGCAGCACCCCCAGCACGGGCACCCCGGACGCGTCCAGGGCCTCCCGCAGGAGCGCCTCGTGGCGGTCCGAGCCCACCTTGTTGAGGATCACCCCGGCCACCCGCACCTCGGGGTCCCAGGACGCGAACCCGTGCACCAGCGCGGCCACCGACCGCGACTGCGACGACGCGTCGACGACCAGGACGACCGGCGCCCGCAGCAGCTTCGCGACGTGCGCGGTCGACGCCAGCTCGCCCTGCCCGGCCGCACCGTCGTACAGCCCCATCACGCCCTCGACGACGGCGAGGTCGCAGCCGCGGGCGCCGTGCGCGAAGAGCGGCGCGACCAGCTCGGGGCCGCACAGGTACGCGTCGAGGTTGCGTCCCACGCGCCCGGTGGCGAGCGCGTGGTACCCGGGGTCGATGTAGTCCGGCCCCACCTTGTGCGGGGACACGGCGAGCCCCCGCCCGGCGAAGGCCGCCATCAGCCCCGTGGCCACGGTGGTCTTGCCGCTGCCCGAGGAGGGCGCGGCGACGACCAGCCGGGGGACGCCCGTCACCACTCGATGCCCCTCTGGCCCTTCTGGCCCGCGTCCATCGGGTGCTTGACCTTGGACATGTCGGTCACGAGGTCGGCGAACTCCACCAGCTTCTCCGGGGCGTTGCGCCCGGTGATCACCACGTGCTGCGTGCCCGGCCGGTCCCGCAGCACGGACACGACCTCGTCGGTGTCGATCCAGCCCCAGTGCATCGGGTAGGCGAACTCGTCGAGGACGTACAGCCGGTAGGTCTCGGCGGCCAGGTCGCGCTTGACCTGCTCCCAGCCCTCGCGGGCCTTCTCCTCGTTGTCCATCTGCGCGTCCCGCTGGACCCAGGACCAGCCCTCGCCCATCTTGTGCCAGTCGACGGTGCCGCCCTCGCCGCTGGCGCCCAGCACGCGCAGCGCGTTCTCCTCGCCGACCTTCCACTTCGCCGACTTGACGAACTGGAACACCCCGATCGGCCAGCCCTGGTTCCAGGCGCGCAGCGCGAGCCCGAAGGCGGCGGTGGACTTGCCCTTGCCGATCCCGGTGTGCACCACGACCAGCGGACGGTTACGTCGCTGACGTGTCGTCAGTCCGTCGTCCGGTACGACGCTCGGCTGTCCCTGCGGCATTACGCGGCCCTCCTGTTGGTTCCCTGCACGTCCCGGACGAGCCCGGCGATCGAGTCGGCCCGCAGTTCGTCCAACGTGACCGCGGTGCCCTCCAGTTCACGCGCGAGCTGCCCCGCGAGCCCGAGCCGCACCGGCCCCGTCTCACAGTCCACGACCACGGAGGCGACGGAATCGGCCGCGAACAGCCGGGCCGCCCGCCCCGCGAGCGCCACCGGTTCCGGACCGCCGGTCGCCCGGCCGTCCGTCACCACGACGACCAGCGGGCGGCGCGCCGCGTCCCGCAGCCGCTCCACCCGCAGCACGTCGTGCGCCTTGAGCAGACCGGCCGCCAGCGGCGTCCGGCCGCCCGTGGGCAGCGACTCCAGCCGGGCCGCCGCCGCGTCCACCGAGGAGGTGGGCGGCAGCGCCACGTCGGCGGACGAGCCGCGGAAGGTCACCAGTCCCACCTTGTCCCGCCGCTGGTAGGCGTCGAGCAGCAGCGACAGCACCGCTCCCTTCACCGCGCTCATCCGCTGCCGGGCCGCCATCGACCCGGAGGCGTCCACCACGAACAGGACGAGGTTGCCCTCGCGCCCCTCGCGGGTGGCCTGGCGCAGATCGTCCCGCCGTACGACGAGACCGCGCCCCGAGCGGCCGCGCGCCTTCTGGTGCGGGGCCGCCGCCTGCACGGTGGCCGCCAGGTGCAGCTTGGTGAGGGTGCCCCGGGGCCGCCGCGAGCCGGTGGTGCGGCCGTGCTCGGTCCGTGCCCGGGACCGCCGCCCGGCGGCGCCCTCGCCCAGCCCCGGCACGCTCAGCACCTTGGTGCGGAACGGCTCCGCCGCCCGCGCGGGCTGCTGCTCGCCGGCGCCGGAGGACCCCGGCTGCCCGCTCTCGCCCGCCTCCGGGCGCGCGGCCTCGTCACCGCCGGGCTCCGGGCTGCAGGCCGCCTCCCGAGGCCCGTCCTGCGTCTCGGCCGGCCCGTCCTGAGGGCCGTCCCGCGGTCCGTCCTGCGGCGGACGCCCGCCGCCGTCGGGTCCGTCCGGGTCCGGGTCGTCGTCGCCGTCCGTGCCGTCCCCGCCGCCGAACTCCTCCAGCGTCTCGTCGAGCTTGTCCTCGTCGAGACCGGGGGCGTCGAACGGGTTGCGCCGGCGCCGGTGCGGCAGCGCCAGCAGCGCCGCCTGCCGCACGTCCTCCGCAAGCACCTCGGTCCGGCCGGCCCACGCGGCCAGCGCGGTCGCGGTACGCGCCATCACGATGTCGGCCCGCATGCCGTCGACCTCGAAGGCCGCGCAGGTCGCCGCGATCTGCCGCAGCGCCCCGTCGCCGAGCCGCACGGAGGGCAGCAGGTCACGGGCGGCCACGATCCGGGCCCGCACCGCCGACTCCTCGTCGGCCCAGCGCGCGGCGAAGCCCTCCGGATCGTCGTCGTAGGCGAGCCGCCTGCGCACGACCTCCACCCGCTGGTCCGGCTCACGCGAGGCCGCGACCTCGACCGTCAGCCCGAACCGGTCGAGCAACTGCGGCCGCAGCTCGCCCTCTTCGGGGTTCATCGTGCCGACGAGCAGGAACCGGGCGGCGTGCCGCACCGAGACGCCCTCGCGCTCCACGTACGAGGCACCCATCGCCGCCGCGTCCAGCAGCAGGTCGACCAGGTGGTCGTGCAGGAGGTTGACCTCGTCGACGTACAGGATGCCGCGGTGCGCGTCCGCCAGCAGGCCGGGTTCGAAGGCCTTCACGCCCTCGGACAGGGCGCGTTCGATGTCCAGCGCGCCCACGAGCCGGTCCTCGGAGGCGCCGACGGGCAGCTCGACCATGCGGGCCGGCCGGGACACCCCGGGGCCCACCTCGTGCGGCCCGTCCGGGCACGCCGGGTCGGGCGAGCCGGGCGCGCACGAGAAGCGGCAGCCCGCGACGACGTCCACCTCCGGCATCAGGGCCGAAAGGGCGCGTACGGCGGTCGACTTGGCGGTGCCCTTCTCGCCGCGCACCAGCACGCCGCCCACCGCGGGCGAGACGGCGTTCAGCAGCAGCGCGAGCCGCAGGTCGTCCTGACCGACGACGGCCGTGAACGGGAACGGGGTACTCACTGGTCGTCGCCCTCCAGATCGCCTTCGAGCTCCAGGTAGGTGGCGCGCAGCCGCTCCAGCGTCCGCGCGTCCGGTTCGGCCCACAGGCCGCGCTCGGCCGCCTCCAGCAGCCGTTCCGTGATCCCGCGCAGGGCCCACGGGTTGGACTTCTTCATGAAGTCCCGGTTCTCCGCGTCGAAGACGTATTCCGCGCTGAGCTTCTCGTACATCCAGTCGTCGACCACACCGGCCGTCGCGTCGTACCCGAAGAGGTAGTCGACGGTCGCCGCCATCTCGAACGCGCCCTTGTAGCCGTGCCGCCGCATCGCCGCCATCCAGCGCGGGTTGACCACCCGGGCCCGGAACACGCGGTGCGTCTCCTCGCCCAGGGTGCGGGTCTTCACCTGGTCCGGGGTGGCGGAGTCACCGACGTACGCCTCGGGGCTGGCGCCGGTCAGATGGCGCACCATGGCCACCATGCCGCCGTGGTACTGGAAGTAGTCGTCGGCGTCGACCAGGTCGTGCTCGCGGGTGTCGACGTTCTTCGCGGCCACGGCGATCCGCCTGAACGCGGTCTCCATGTCGCCGCGCGCCGCCCGCCCGTCCAGCCCGCGCCCGTACGCGTAACCGCCCCACACCGCGTACACCTCGGCGAGGTCCGCGTCCGAGCGCCAGTTCCGCGCGTCGATGAGCGGGAGCAGCCCGGCGCCGTACGCCCCCGGCTTGGAGCCGAAGATACGGGCCGTGGCGCGCCGCCGGTCACCGTGCTCGGCGGTGTCCTCGTCGACGTGCCGGCGCACGAAGTTGGCGTCCGCAGGCTCGTCCAGCTCGGCCACCGCCCGCACCGCGTCGTCGAGCAGCCCGACCACGTGCGGGAACGCGTCCCGGAAGAAACCGGAGATCCGCACGGTGACGTCGATGCGCGGCCGGGCCAGCTCCGCCAGGGGCACGATCTCGAAGCCGGTCACCCGTCGCGACGCGTCGTCCCAGACCGGCCGGCAGCCGAGCAGCGCGAGGATCTCCGCGATGTCGTCGCCCTGGGTGCGCATCGCGGACGTGCCCCACACGGTCAGTCCGACGGACGTCGGGTACTCACCGGTGTCCTGGAGGTAGCGGGCCACGAGGGAGTCGGCGAGCGCCTGGCCGACCTCCCAGGAGAGCCGGGACGGGATCGCCTTGGGGTCGACGGAGTAGAAGTTGCGGCCGGTCGGCAGGACGTTGACGAGTCCGCGGGTCGGCGAACCCGACGGGCCGGCCGGGACGTAACCGCCGCGCAGCGCCTTGAGGATGTGCCCGATCTCGTCCGTCGTGCGGGCGAGCCGCGGCACGACCTCACGGCAGGCGAACTCCACCACCGCGACCGCGTCCGGGAGTTCGGCGCCGAGGACCTCCCGCACGAGAGGGGCGGCCCCGGACGTCGCCCAGCCGCGCTCCTCCATGCCCAGCGCGATCCGGCGGCACAGCTGCTCCAGCAGGTCGACCGCGTCGGCGCCGGTCCGCGCCGGGCCCCCGACCAGGTCGGTGAGTTCCGCCGGCACCTTCACCGGTGCGCCCGGCTCGGCCAGCAACTCCTTCTCGGACAGGCCGAAATGCGCCGCCAGCGAGGCCCGCAGCCCCGGCAGGGCGTTGGCCTGGCCGCCCCACACCTGCGAGGCGCGCAGCACGGCCAGCACGAGGTTCACGCGCGGCTCGGCCTCGGGCCCGCCGCCCAGGATGTGCAGTCCGTCGCGGATCTGCACGTCCTTGATCTCGCACAGGTAGCCGTCGATGTGCATGACGAACTCGTCGAACGTCTCGTCGTCCGGCTGCTCGTCGACGTGCAGGTCGTGGTGCAGCTCGGCCGCCTTCACCAGCGTCCAGATCTGCGCGCGCACCGCGGGCGCCTTCGCCGGGTCCAGATCGGACACCAGGGCGTACTCGT
Organism: Streptomyces sp. NPDC005496; assembly: GCF_042872045.1. NCBI lineage: Bacteria > Bacillati > Actinomycetota > Actinomycetes > Kitasatosporales > Streptomycetaceae > Streptomyces > Streptomyces sp. NPDC005496. The sequence continues at coordinate 74,125 of NZ_JBIAJQ010000009.1, read as the reverse complement.
CGAGGAGTTGCTCCAGCTTGGCGAGGTCGCCGTAGGTGTCCGCGCGGGCCATCGGCGGCACCAGGTGGTCGACCACGGTGGCGTGCCCGCGCCGCTTGGCCTGCGTGCCCTCACCGGGGTCGTTGACGATGAACGGGTAGACCAGGGGGAGTTCGCCGAGCACGGCGTCGGGCGCGCAGCCGCCGCTGAGCCCGAGTCCCTTGCCCGGCAGCCACTCCATGGTGCCGTGCTTGCCCATGTGCACCACGGCGTCCGCGCCGAAGGAGTTCTCCAGCCAACGGTAGGCCGCCATGTAGTGGTGCGACGGCGGCATGTCCGGGTCGTGGTAGATCGCGATCGGGTTCTCGCCGAAGCCGCGCGGCGGCTGGATCATCACGACGACGTTCCCGAACTGGAGGCAGGCCAGCACGATGTCGTCGCCGTCGACGTACAGCGAGCCGGGCGGCTCGCCCCACGCCTCCAGCATGCCCTCGCGCAGCGCGGGGTCGAGCGAGTCGAACCACGCCCGGTAGTCGGCGAGCGGCACCCGTGCGGGCGCGGACGCCAGCTGCTCCTCGGTGAGCCACTCGACGTCGTGGCCGCCGGCCTCGATGAGCCGGTGGATCAACTCGTCGCCGTTGTCCGGGTATTCGGTCAGCGCGTACCCGGCGTCCCGCAGCGCGTCGAGGACGCGGACGGCGGAGGCGGGGGTGTCGAGACCGACCGCGTTGCCGACCCGGGAGTGCTTGGTCGGATAGGCGGTGAAGACCAGGGCGAGCTTCTTCTCCGCGTTCGGCTTGTGCTTCAACAGTGCGTGCCGTACGGCGATCCCGGCCACCCGCGCGGCCCGCTCGGGGTCGGCGACGTACACCGGCACGTCGTCCGGGCCCTGCTCCTTGAAGGAGAACGGCACGGTGATCAGACGTCCGTCGAACTCCGGGATCGCGACCTGCATCGCCGCGTCCATCGGGGACAGGGCGGCGTCCGAGGCGTCCCACGCGGCGCGCGAGGAGGTGAGGCACAGCCCTTGCAGGACGGGGATGTCGAGGTCGGCGAGCGCCCCGATGTCCCAGGCCTCCTCGTCGCCACCGGCCGAGGCCTCGGAGGCGTGCGTGCCGCCCGCCGCGAGGACGGTCGCGACCAGCGCGTCCGCCTTCCCGAGGATCTCGTACAGCCCGGCGTCGGCACCGCGCAGCGAACCGCAGAACACCGGGAGGGCGTTGGCGCCGCGCGCCTCGATCGCGTCGCACAGCGTGTCGACGAAGGCGGTGTTGCCGGACAGTTCGTGGGCCCGGTAGAAGAGCACGCCGACGGTCGGGCGGCCCTCGGCCAGGTCCCGCTCGCCGTGCACCCCGAACTCGGCCGTCTTCCTCGGCTCCTCGAAGCCCTCACCCGTGAGCAGCACGGTGTCCGAGAGGAAGCGCGCCAGTTCGGTCAGGTTCTCCGGGCCGCCCTCGACGAGGTAGCGCAGCGCCTCCGCGACGACACCGGCCGGCACGGACGACTCCGCCATCAGCTCGGCGTCCGGTACGGACTCCCCGCCGAGCAGTACGGTCGGGATCCCGGACGCCCGCAGCGCGGCCAGCCCGTCCTCCCAGGCCCGCTTGCCGCCCAGCAGCCGTACGACGGCGACGTCCGCGCCCGTCACCAGCGCGGGCAGCTCCTCGGCGACGTCTACCCGGTTCGGGTTGCCGATCCGGTACGCGGCGCCGGAGGCCCGGGCCGCCAGCAGATCCGTGTCGGCGGTCGACAACAACAACACTGTGCTCATGCGGGTGCTCCCGGTGGGATGAAAGGCAGTCCTGTCGGAGCGCCCGACTCGATGAGCCGCCACAGCGCGTCCGTGTCCGCGTGTTCCTCGATCAGATCGCCGAGCAGGTCCAGCTGCTCCTCGCGCAGGGTGGCGAACGACGTGCCGGCGGCCGGCACGAACCGGCGGCCCGCGGCGGCCGCCACCTCCCGCAGGAACGCCCGCCGGAACCCGTCCGACTCCAGCGAGCCGTGCCAGTGCGTGCCCCAGACGGCGCCGACCCGGCAGCCGTCCAGGAAGGGTTCGCCGCCGGTGACCTCGGCGACCCCGTGGTGGATCTCGTAGCCCTCGACGTGCTCGCCGAGCGCCTCGCCGACGGGCCGCGTGAGCGTCTTCTCCCGCGCGAACCGCACCCGCACGGGCAGCAGTCCGAGCCCCTCGACGTGGCCCGCCCGCGACTCGACGTCGTCCTCGATGTGCTCGCCCAGGGCCTGGAAGCCGCCGCAGATCCCGAGGACGGGCCGCCCCTCGGCGGCCCTGCGCGCGATCGCGTCCGCGAGGCCGCGCTCCCGCAGCCACCGCAGGGCGTTCACCGTGCCACGGGTGCCCGGTACGACGACCAGGTCCGCGTCGGCCAGTTCCTCCGCCCGGTCCACGAACCGCACGACGACGCCCGGTTCGGCGGCGAGGGCGTCGACGTCCGTGAAGTTGGACATCAGCGGCACCACGCAGACGGCGACCCGCAGCACGTCCTCGCCGACCGGCGGCGCCACGACGGACTCCCGGACGCTCCCGCGCAGGGACACCCGAAGTCCGTCCTCCTCGTCGATGCCGAGGCCGTGCCGGAACGGCAGGACGCCGTACGAGGGCCGGCCGGTGAGCCCGTGCAGCATCTCCAGGCCCGGCTCCAGCAGCGAGACGTCCCCGCGGAACTTGTTGACCAGGAACCCGGCGACGAGCTCCTGGTCCTCGCGGCTGAGCAGCGCGACCGTGCCGAAGAAGGACGCGAAGACGCCGCCCCGGTCGATGTCCCCGACCACCAGGACGGGCAGGCGCGCGTTGCGGGCGATGCCCATGTTCACGATGTCGGTGCGCCGCAGATTGATCTCGGCAGGACTGCCGGCCCCCTCACAGATCACCGCGTCATACGTGCCCCGCAACTCGGCCAGGCACTCCAGCACGGTCCCGAGCAGCGCCTCCTGGCGGCCCCCGTGGTAGCCGCGCGCGCTCATCTCGCCGACCGGCTTCCCCATCAGCACGACCTGGCTGCTGCGGTCGCTGCCCGGCTTGAGCAGCACGGGGTTCATCAGCGCGGTCGGCTCGACGCGGGCGGCCTGCGCCTGCATGGCCTGCGCCCGCCCGATCTCCGCACCCTCGCGCGTGACGAAGGAGTTGAGGGACATGTTCTGCGCCTTGAAGGGCGCCACCTTCACGCCCTGCCGCACCAGCCACCGGCAGATCCCGGCGGTCACGACGCTCTTGCCCGCGTCGGAGGTGGTTCCGGCGACCAGCAGCCCGCCGCTCACGGCCTCGCTCCCTTCGACAGCAGTCGTCCCGCGACGCAGACGCCCAGCGCGAGCCGGCTCACCCGGCGCGACAGGCGTACGGCCCGTTCGATGTCGTGCACCCCGACGGCTCGGCCGCTCCCGTTCAGCACGGGCCGGTGCTCGACCCTGCCGCCGTAGGAGAGGGTCCCGCCGAGCCGCACGCCCAGCGCCCCCGCGAACGAGGCCTCCACGGGACCGGCGTTGGGGCTCGGGTGGCGGCCGGCGTCGGCGCGCCAGGCGCGGACCGCGCCGCGCGGGTCGTCGCCCGCGACGGCCGCGAGGACGGCGGTGAGCCGGGCACCCGGCCAGCCGGCGACGTCGTCGAGCCGCGCGGAGGCCCAGCCGTAGCGGCGGTGGCGGGCCGACTTGTGGCCGACCATGGCGTCCAGGGTGTTCACGGCCCGGAAGGCGACCAGTCCGGGCACCCCGGCGACGGCGCCCCAGACGACGGCTCCCACCACGGCGTCGGAGGTGTTCTCGGCGACGGACTCGACCACGGCCCGGGCGATCCCGTCGGCGTCCAGCGCCTGCGGGTCCCGCCCGCACAGGTGCGGCAGCCGCTCACGGGCGGCGTCGACGTCCCCGGCTTCCAGCGCGCGGCCCACGGCGCGGGCCTCACGGCCGAGGGAGGTACCGCCGACGACGGCCCAGGTGGCGGCGGCGGTCAGCGCGACGGAGGCGGCGGGGGAGGGGCGTACGGCACGGCTCGCCAGCGCGGCGAGCCCGGCGGCGCCGCCCACGCAGACGGCGGTGTGCAGCGCGCCCCACCCGCGGTGGTCCCGCCACAGCACCCGTTCCACGGCGCCCGCGGCCCGTCCGAAAGCGGCGACCGGGTGCCCGCGGCGGGGATCGCCGAGGAGCAGGTCGCCGAGGAGGCCGGCGGTGGCGCCGTACGCGAAGACGCGATCGGCACGCACGGCGTCAGCCCGCCGTGGGGTGAAGTAGAACCCTCGTACTCAACAAGACCCGCAACGGGCAGCCGCGCATGGCGATATGTCCTCACTCAGGGTGTCCGCGCCCTGGTTCGAAGAGACCGGCGGGGAGAGTTCCTGGCTCCCGGGGGACTTCCTTCCCCGGTGACAGTGGCGGGACCGCGCCGGATTCACACCGGCTTCCTCTCCAGTCGCCGTACTTGGCTCCGGCAGTCCACCACGGGCTCAGAACAGCCGTCAACTTGCTGTTGACCTGCGGAGGGAGAGTGTGCGAAGGCCCACACGCACGTGGGGTGCGGGACGGTGATCCGTCCCGCACCCCACGTGAAGTGATGCCGCGTTGTTCGGCTTTCGCCGGTTCTGTCCGGTCGTCAGGCGACGATCAGATAGATCCCGTACCCCACCGCCGCCGCGCAGGCGGCGAAGCAGGCGTACGCGGTGGTGACCGCGAGGGCGGCGGATCCGCCCTGCGCGCCGGCGGACTCCCGCTTGGTGAGGCCGACGATGCCGAGGGTGAAGAGGCCGACGAGGGCCACGGTGACCACGAGGCTGACTCCGAACACGGAGCCGAGGGCTGCCCAGTCGATGTGCATGCTGTTCGTTCCTTAGACCGTGGCCGGGCGGGTGGGCTCGGTGGAGGGACCGGAGTCCGGGGCCGGGATGGTGGCCGTCAGGCTGACCGGGCCGGCCGGCGGCGGGGTGACCGCGGCGATCGCGGTGGTGACGACACCCGCGGGCTCGGCGTCGGTCTCGTTGACGTTGTCCATGGTGACGGGCTGGCGGCGCGAGAGCGTCCAGATGACCCCGGCACCGGCCACGAGCAGCGTGCCCGTGGCGATGATGCCCCAGGTGCCCTGCTGGGTGAGGAACTCGGCGCCGGCGCCGACGAGCCCCGCGGCGGGCAGGGTCAGGCCCCAGGCGATGAACATGCGGGTCGCGGTCGACCAGCGGACGACGCCGCCCTTGCGGCCGAGGCCGGAGCCCATGACCGCGCCGGAGCAGGACTGGGTGGTGGAGAGCGAGAAGCCCAGGTGCGAGGAGGCCAGGATGACCGTGGCGGCGCTGGTCTGGGCGGCGAAGCCCTGCGGCGGCGCGAGGTCGGTGAGGCCCTTGCCCATGGTGCGGATGATGCGCCAGCCGCCGAGGTAGGTGCCGAGCGCGATGGCCATACCGGCCGAGACGATGACCCAGGTGGGAGGGTTGGAGCCCGGCGCGAGCACGCCGCCGGTGACCAGGGCGAGGGTGATGATGCCCATCGTCTTCTGCGCGTCGTTCGTGCCGTGGGCCAGCGAGACCAGGCCCGCGGAGGCGATCTGGCCGGCGCGGTAGCCCTTGGCGGTCGCCTTCTCGTCGGCGCGGCTGCCGATCTTGTACGTCAGTCGCGTGGCGAGCATCGCGGCGAGTCCGGCCACGACGGGCGCGGCGACCGCGGGGATGAGCACCTTGGTGACGACGGTCGAGCCGTTCACCGACGACCAGCCGGCCGACATGACCGCGGCGCCGATGAGGCCGCCGAAGAGTGCGTGGGAGGAGCTGGAGGGCAGACCCAGGAGCCAGGTCAGCAGATTCCACAGGATGGCGCCGACGAGCGCCGCGAATATGACCTCGGTGCGGATGCCCTCTTCGTTGATGATGCCGCCGGAGATCGTCTTGGCGACCTCCACGGAGAGGAAGGCGCCGACGAGATTCAGCGCGGCGGACATCGCCACCGCCGTCTTGGGCTTCAGAGCGCCGGTCGAGATGGTCGTCGCCATCGCGTTGGCAGTGTCGTGGAAACCGTTCGTGAAATCGAACACGAGAGCGGTAACGATCACGATCCCGAGGAGAAGCGTGATGTGTTCCATTTACCCAGGCTTCTGTTGGACGTCAGTGGCAAGTGGAACGTAGGCAACCTGGGTGAACGGAAGATGAACTGGGGCGGGCGGAGCGGTGACCCGATCGGCGTGCCGCCCTTCCGCTTGTGTGCGACTGGCGCGTGCGAGGGCCGCAGAGAGGCGGAATATGGGGCTCCGCTAGCCCCTCGCGAAGGTCCGCAGTCCGCGCAGGGACCCGTTGAAGAGATTCTGGTCACCCGGCAGCCGGCCGCCGTTGTCGTACTGCCAGAACGTCCAGTACGTCCACCCCGCGGGCAGCGGCCCCGCGTCCGCCGAGTCGTAACGCGCGATCCACAGCGCGTGGTCCGCGGCGAAGGCGGAGCTGGCGCCGGTGCAGTCGTTCCACCAGTGCGTCGTCGTGTAGATCACCGGCCGGCGGCCCGTAGCCCGCTCGACGCCGTCGCTGAACGCCCGGATCCACCTCACCATCGCGGCCCTGCCCAGGCCGTAGCACTTCCTCCCGTACGGGTTGTACTCGATGTCGAGCGCGGGCGGCAGCGTCCAGCCGTCCGGACGCCAGGCGCCTCCGTTGCGTACGAAGAACGCCGCCTGCGCGCCACCCGACGACCGGTCCGGCAGGGCGAAGTGGTACGCGCCGCGCAGGAGGCCCGCGGCGCGCGAGCCGTCGTACTGGCGGCCGAAATACGGGTTCCGGTAGCCGGTCGACTCGGTCGCCTTCACGTAGACGAACCGGGCCCCCTCGGCCTTCGCGGCCGGCCAGTCGACGTTCTTCTGGTGCGAGGAGACGTCGTGTCCCCGCGGCTTGCCCGCCGCCGACACCGGCGCCCCGGCCAGTGCGGCCCCGCCTGCCACGAGCGCCGCCACGGCGACCGCGATCGCGCGGACCCGGCGGCGGGACGGGTGGTGCTCACGGGCCATGCTCTCCCCCATGGAAATGGCGACGGAATGACGACACGCCACGACAAATCCCCCAGAGGCTACTGGAAAACCGGCGGCACTTTGACCATCCGTGTCCGTGGGGTGACAGTGGGTGATGTGGTTGGTCAACTGCTCGTCGGGCCGCGCGGGTTCGGCGCGGACACCCGTGCCGTCGGCAGCCGCGGGTGGGCGCCCGTCCTGGCAGGATCGCGGCATGGTCGAACAGCGGCGGGACCCACGGGACGACCGGTCGGGGCGGGACGGGACCCGGGGCGACGGGGGAGACCGGACGGCGCCGACCCCGGGAGGCCCCACCGGGGTGCACGCGACGGACCCGGTCGCGGGGGACCTTGGGGTGCGGCACGCCGAGGACGCGGGGGAGCGGCTCGCGGCGGCCTGGGACGAGCTCGTGGCGACGGCCCGCCGCACCGTGGCCGACGGGCTGGTCGTCGGCACGTCGGGCAACGTCTCGGTGCGCGTGGGGGACACCGTCCTGGTCACCCCCTCGGGCGTGCCGTACGACCGGCTGACACCCGCGGACCTCGTCGCCGTCGCCCTCGACGGCCGCCGGGTGCGCGGCGCGCTCCCGCCGACGAGCGAACTGCCGATGCATCTCGCCGTCTACCGCACCACCGACGCGCGCGCCGTCGTGCACACCCACGCCGTCCACGCCACGGCCGTCTCGACGCTCGTGCACGAGCTACCGCTGATCCACTACATGTCCGGCGCCCTCGGCGGCCCGGTCCGCGTCGCCCCGTACGCGACGTACGGCACCGAGGAACTGGCCGAGAACATGCTCCGGGCCCTCGCCGGCCGCTCGGCCTGCCTCCTGCGCAACCACGGCACCGTTGCCCACGGCGCCACCCTCGACCAGGCCTACGACCGCACGGCCCAGCTGGAGTGGATGTGCCGTGTCTGGCTCACCGCGTCCTCCGTCCCCGGCCTCGCCCCGTCCCTCCTGACCCCCGCCCAGCTGGCCGAGGCGACCCGGCGGCTGGCCGACTACGGCCGGCCGCGCGAGGAGGACCGGGACCCGCGGCAGGGCTGACGTCCCTCCCGACGGCACCGAGAGTTCCCCCGAGGCCACCTCACCGCGGCCTCACGGGGGGTCCCGGAGCGGGCGCCCGCACCCCGGGGCGATCACCCGCGAGATCCGGCCGGCGGCCCCGGCCGACGAAAACGCCGAGGACCCGCCCGCTGGCCGACAGCGGGCTCCCCCGGGAGACTGGAGCGGTGCGCACTGTCAAAGCGACGGCCGCCGCCGTCACCGTTGCCCTCGCCGCAGGCGCGGCCTCCGTAGCCGCCGGCCGGTACGCCAGCGATGCCGCGCTGAAGGCGCCACCGGGCCGCCCCCTGCCCACCGAACCCCGCCTCACCGTGCACTCCACGGCCGCGGGCCAGATCGCCCTCACCCGCGCCCTGGCCTCACTGCGCCCCGGTACGTACGGACTCGGCGGCGACGGCTCCCACGCGGTCGTCGGCCCGGTCCTGGACGGTGCCCCGCACCCCGCGGACACGGTCGTACGCCGCCTGGAACGCGTCACGCACGGCACCCTGGAACCCGGCGACAAGGTCTGGCTGACCCCGAACGTGTACGTGGGCGACCCGGCCGGCGCCCTCGGCCTGGAGCACGCCGACGTGGACGTGCCCGGCGAGCTCGGCGCCCTGCCCGCGTGGTTCGTGCCCGGCGCGCGCGACACCTGGGTGATCACCGTGCACGGCCTCGGCACCACCCGCGAACACCCGATGAACGTCATGCCGTTCCTCCAGCGCCAGCATCTGCCGGTGCTCGACCTCGCCTACCGGGGCGACCTCGGCGCACCCCGCTCGCAGGACGGGCTGAACCACCTCGGCGAGACCGAGTGGCGCGACCTGGACGCGGCCATCCGCTACGCGGTGCGCTACGGCGCCGAGAAGGTCGTCCTCCACGGCTGGTCCACCGGCGCCACCATGGCCCTGCACGCCGCCGCGTACTCCGCGCTCCGCGACCGCATCTCCGGACTCGTCCTGGACTCGCCGGTGCTCAGCTGGGAGACGACGCTGCGCGCGCTGGCCTCGGCCCGCCGCACGCCCGCCGCGCTGCTGCCCCTCGCGGTGCGCGCCGCCCAGGGGCGCACCAGCCCGCACGGCGACCGCGTCCGGGAGGTCGTGGACCCGGCGCGGCTCACCATCCCGACCCTGCTGGTGCACGGCCCCGACGACGTGATCGCCCCCTGGGGTCCCTCGCGCCGGCTCGCGGCGCTGCGCCCCGACCTCGTCACCCTGCACACCGTCCGGCACGCACCGCACGGCGCCATGTGGAACGCCGACCCGGCCCACTACGAGGAGACCCTCCGCCGCTTCCTCACCCCCCTGATGTGACCCCCGAAGCCGGGCCGCCCCACGCCCACCGGGTCACCCCGGCCACCCCTGACGAGCCTCGGCACTCACGCGCGGGGCGCCCTGGGGTCCACTGACGGGGGCTGGGGTGCCCCGCGTATCGCCCGCCGGCCCCCCAGCCCCCGCCTGAGGCTGCCCTCGGCACGCCTCCGGCAGGCGCCACGGCACCCATCGGCCGAGCGCCCCCGCACTCGTAGGCCGGGCTTCGGACCGACGGCCGGGCCCTTCGACACGCGCCCGCCGGGCACCCGGCTGCCGCCTGAGGGGCCCTCGGCACTCGCCAGCCGAACGCCCGGCCCCCGCTTGAGGGCCGCTCAGCTCTCGTCCGCCGGACATCCGGCCCCCGCTTGAGGGGGCCCCGCGCTCGTCCGCCAAGCGCCCCAGCACCTGCCGACAGGGTGTCCCGATGTCGGCCGCCGGCGGCCCGGCCCCCCCCGCATGAGGGGGCCGTCGGCATTCGTCGGCAGGCGCCCCCGGGCCCTCGGCCGGACGCCCCGGACCGGCGCGCGGGCCCCGGGCACTCGCCCACCGCCGGAGGCTGCCCTCGGCACGCGTCCCGCAGGCGCCCCGGCCCCGCCGGTCAGGCGGCCCCGCTCTCGTCCGTCGGGCGCCCCGGACCGACCGGCGGGTTTCGGCCATCTCGTTGCGTCGGGGTGCCGTCCCCTTCCGTTTGCATGCCGGGTGAGGGCCCGTCCGGACCCCTCGCGCACCCCCGGGGGACCCCGCCCGGCGACCTCCCCGAACGGCCCTCAGGGCATTCCGTTTGGGTTTTCGGACTGTCAACCGGAAGACTGCACCTGTGACGTCCCGTAACCCGCGCGACTCCAGGCTCCGACTCGTCCGCCCGCGGCCCCTGGCCGCCGCCCCCCGAGCGGTGGCCCAGAGCCGCTCCCGCCGCCCCGCACCCCGACCGCCCGAGGGCACGCCGGCGCCCGCGGAACTGGCCCGTATGGCGCGCGCCGGCCTGGCCGGCGCCGCCCGCGTCGCCCGCTGGGCCGACACCGCGCTGCACCCGGGAGGCGACGGCGCGACCCCCGACGGCAAGGGCACCCTCTCCGAGGCCACCGCCGAACGGGCCGCGGCCGAACTGGGACTGACCCCCGCTCAGGTCCGCGCCGACTGGGACACCGCACGCCTGGCGGGCCTCGTCGAGGTGCACGGCAACAGCGCACGGCCCGGCTGGCGCCTGCGCGCCTGGAACCGCGACGACAGCGCCGTACTGCGCGGCTGGGTCGCCCTCTTCGACGCCTGGTCGCTCGCGTATCCCGAGCCGACGGACCGCGAGCCCGCCGCCGTCGCCGAGGTCGTCTCCGCGATGCCCCAGGTGCTCTCCTTCCTCCAGCTGTCCGCGGGCCCCGTCGACGTGGCGCAACTGCTGGACCTGCTCGAACAGCGCGTCACCGAACTGCGCACCGAGCGCTGCGAGATCCCGTACGGCCCCGGCCCCGGCCCCGGACCGGTGGCCGAAACCGAGGTCCCGGACACCCCGCTCGCCCCGCTCCTCGACTGGGCCCTGCACGCCCTCGCCTCCGTGGGAGCGCTCACCTGCGCCGACGGACAGGCCACGCTCACCCCGCTCGGCAGCTGGGCGGTCTGGGTCAAGCTGGAGCAGATCTGCGTCGCCGCGCAGAGCCCCGCGGGGAACATCGAGCAGTCGGCCGAGGACATGCTGCGCGGCTGCGCCCGACTGCGGCCCAACGCGGCCCGCGCCGAGTACCGGGCCTGGCTCGCCGCCCGCCCCGTCGGCAGCGCCGTCACCGAACTCCTCGACGCGGCCCGCGGGGAGGACGCCCTCCTGCGCGGCCTCGCCTTCGAGGCCCTGCGCGTGGTCGGCGCCCCCGCCGAACCGGACGTGCGCACCGTCGCCGACGAGACCCCGCTGCGCCCCTACGCGCTGCTGTGGCTCGCCGAGCACGAGGGCCACGACCCCGAGGACGCGCACGAGGTGCTGACCCGCGAGGAGGCCACCTGGCTGTGGGTGGACACGGCGGCGGCCGTCGCCGACCACGGTGAAGCCCCGCTGCTGGTACGGCACTTGGAGTCCGCGGTGCAGCCCACCGTCCCGGCGCTGCTCGACGAGGTCCGCGCGGTCGGGCACCCCCGCACCGTGCAGGTCCTGGTCGCGCTCGCCGCGGCCCACCCGGACCCGGCGCTCGCCAAGGCCGTGCGCCGGGCCGCCTTCCAGGTGCACACCGGGGGAAGCTGACTCGGGCTCAGGCCCCGGTCTCGGGGGTGTACGTCCCGAAGCTCCATATGTTGCCCTCGAGGTCCCGGGCCATGTAGTCCCGGGAGCCGTAGTCCTGGTCCGTCGGGGGCATCAGTATCTCCGCGCCGTGGTCCACGGCCTGCTGGTGGTGCGCGTCCACGTCGTCCACCACGACGTACACCCCCGCGGGCCCGGCGTCCTTCATGGCCGCGTCGAAGACGCCGCCGCGGCCCTTGGAGCCCAGCATCACCGCGCCGTTGCCCTGCGCCAGCTCGGCGTGCAGCACCGTGCCGTCCTCGCCCTCGTACACCGACAGTTCCGTGAAGCCGAAGGCGTCCGTGAGCTGTCTGATGGCCTTCTTCGCGTCCGCGTACAGCAGTGTCGGGTAGATGCTCGGGCGGCCGCCGTCCGTGCCTGCCATGCCGACCACGCCCTCTCGTCTCGGCGCCGAATGTGACCTGCTCCACAGTCTCGCACCGACCACTGACAACGCCCCGCCGAGCGCACAGGACCGCGCCCCCGCCTCATGGGCCGGCGGGGGCGCTGCGGGAGAGGTCGTCGAAGGACAGCGCCCGCCGCGGAAGGGGTCAGCGGAAGGCGCCCGCCGTGGGAGAAGCAGTCAGCGGAAGGTGTCGCACCGGGCCATGTCGCCGGTGCGGTAGCCCTGCCGGAACCACTGCTGCCGCTGCTCGGACGAGCCGTGCGTCCACGACTCCGGGGACACCCGGCCCTGGAACTTCTCCTGGATCCGGTCGTCACCGACGGCCGCCGCCGCGTCCAGGCCGTCGGTGATGTCGGCGTCGGTCAGGCTGGTGATCAGCGGCCTGCCGGTCGACTCGTCCTTCGCGGTGGTCGCGTGGTGCGCCCACACGCCGGCATAGCAGTCGGCCTGGAGCTCCACCCGCACCGAGTTGCTGTTCGCGCCGGTACGCCCGTCCTGCGACTTGTCCAGCGTCCCCGTCAGGTCCTGCACATGGTGTCCGTACTCGTGGGCGATCACGTACGCCTGCGCGAACGGCCCGCCGCTCGCGCCGAACCGCGTCCGCAGCTCCCCGAAGAAGTCCAGGTCCAGGAACACCTTGCGGTCGCCCGGGCAGTAGAAGGGCCCGACGGCCGAGGTCGCGTTCCCGCACGCGGTACCGACCCGCCGGCTGAACAGCACCGTCCGCGACGACGTGTACGTCTCGCCGCGGCGCTCGAACTCCTGCGCCCAGTAGTCCTGCACGCTGTTGACCACCGCGACGACCCGGCAGTCGTCCTTGGTGTTCGCGTCCCGCCCCGTGTGGCAGTCCTGGCTTACCTCGTCGAGGGACGAGGCGGTCGCCGAGGGCTCGTCGCCGTCCGACGAGAGGCCCAGCTGGTCCGGACCCACCCCGAAGAACAGGCCGAGCAGCAGCGCGATCACGCCGACGACGCCACCCCCGATGGTCGCTCCGCCGCCGGGGATCCGGCTGCCGCGCACGTCCTGCACCTCGGAGGTGTCCAGGCCGGCGTCGTCGTCGAACTGCATGCGCGCACCACCCTTTGTGTACGTCTGTGTACGTCGTTCCGTGGCCGCATTCTTTAGCGGCACCGCTGACCGCGGCGTCGGGCGGACGTCCGAACGGGCGACACGCCCCGCCCGCACGTCGTGTCCCGGCGCCCCCGCACCCGCTCCCGCCTACGCTCTGCGCCTGATCCGTGGGCCGGGGCAACCGCAGGGGGCAAGGGTGGTCGTACCGCCGATCAAGGCGACAGAGCCGGACCAGGCCACCCCCTACGGAGGACCGCTCACCGTGTCCAGCCGGGCGACCGCCACGGCGCATCCCCGGTACCCCCGAACCGATCGGCGAATCTCCCGCCGTCTCCTGCCCCCCGCCGTCGCCGTCCTCGCGGCGGTCCTGCTGCTGGCGGCGGCCCACCGGGCCCGGCCGGCCCCCTACGGGGACCGCCTCACCGTCCACGCGCGCGTGGAGCACGCGACGCAGATCCGGCTGCGGACCGGCCGGGCCGCCGTGCAGGCCCGCGACGCGGAGACGGGCCGCGCGCGCTGGACCCACACCCGCGACGGGCGCCGCCCCCTCGCCGTCCTCCACGCGCGCGTGCACGCGATCGCGCTCTGGGACGACGGACTGGTCACCGACACCCGGTCCGACGGCCGCGCGGTCCGCTGGCACCGCGCCCTCCCCGGGGCCGCCGGCTGGCTCGCCGCCCACGGGGGACGGGGCGTCCTGCGGACCCTCGACCCCGGGGCCCGCATGCTGGCCGTCCTCACCCCGGAGCGCATCGCCGCCTACCGCACCGCCGACGGCGACCTGCGCTGGACCCTGCCGGCCCCGGCCGGCTGCGCCTTCACCCCCGGACGGGCCGCGCACAGCCGAGGAACGCTGCTGGTCGCGCAGCCCTGCGCCGCCGACGCCCCCTGGACCGAGCAGATCGTCGCCGTCGACGACCTCGGCCGGATCACCCCCGGCCGGACGCCGCTGGGCAACGGCAGGCAGGGCGCCGAACACCCGTACACCGGAAAAGTGGTTGCACGGTCCCGTTAGACTTGGCCCATGGCCATTCTCCTCGCGCATTAGACGGCGGGATTCGTCATCAGCCGTCCAGTCCGCCAACGACCCTGCCCAGGAGTCTGTCCGTGATCTCCGCCTCCGGTATCGAGCTGCGCGCCGGCGCCCGTGTCCTCATCGAGTCCGCCACCTTCCGCATCGCCAAGGGCGACCGCATCGGCCTGGTCGGCCGCAATGGCGCGGGCAAGACCACGCTCACCAAGGTCCTCGCAGGTCAGGGCATCCCCGCCGCGGGCGCCGTCACCCGCTCGGGCGAGGTCGGCTACCTCCCGCAGGACCCGCGCACCGGCGACCTCGACGTGCTCGCCCGCGACCGCATCCTCTCCGCCCGCGGCCTGGACACCCTGATCCGCAAGATGCGGGAGAACGAGCAGCGCATCGCGAACGGCGCCGGCGCCACCCGCGAGAAGGCCCTGCGGCAGTACGAGCGCCAGGAGACGGAATTCCTCACCAAGGGCGGGTACTCCGCCGAGGCCGAGGCCGCCACCATCGCCGCCGCGCTCAACCTGCCCGACCGCGTGCTCGCCCAGCCCCTGCACACGCTCTCCGGAGGTCAGCGCCGCCGTATCGAGCTGGCCCGCATCCTGTTCTCGGACGCGGACACGCTGCTCCTCGACGAGCCGACGAACCACCTCGACGCCGACTCCATCGTCTGGCTGCGTGACTACCTGAAGACCTACCGCGGCGGCTTCATCGTCATCTCCCACGACGTCGACCTGGTCGAGACGGTCGTGAACAAGGTCTTCTACCTCGACGCCAACCGCGCCCAGATCGACGTCTACAACATGGGCTGGAAGCTCTACCAGCAGCAGCGCGAGGCCGACGAGAAGCGCCGCAAGCGCGAGCGGCAGAACGCCGAGAAGAAGGCGTCCGCGCTGCACTCGCAGGCCGACAAGATGCGCGCCAAGGCCACCAAGACCGTCGCCGCGCAGAACATGGCCCGCCGCGCCGACAAGCTGCTCGCGGGCCTGGAGGCCGAGCGGAAGTCCGACAAGGTCGCCAAGCTGCGCTTCCCGGAGCCCGCGCCCTGCGGCAAGACCCCGCTGATGGCCGAAGGCCTGTCGAAGTCGTACGGCTCGCTGGAGATCTTCACCGATGTCGACCTCGCCATCGACAAGGGCTCCCGCGTCGTGATCCTCGGGCTGAACGGCGCCGGCAAGACGACCCTCCTGCGGCTGCTCGGCGGCGCCGAGAAGCCCGACACCGGCCAGGTCATCGAGGGGCACGGCCTCAAGCTCGGCTACTACGCGCAGGAGCACGAGACCCTCGACCCGGAGCGCACGGTCCTGGAGAACATGCGCTCCGCCGCCCCCGACCTGGACCTGGTCGAGGTCCGCAAGACGCTCGGCTCGTTCCTGTTCTCCGGCGACGACGTCGACAAGCCGGCCGGGGTGCTGTCCGGCGGCGAGAAGACCCGGCTGGCGCTCGCCACCCTCGTGGTCTCCTCCGCGAACGTCCTGCTGCTCGACGAGCCGACGAACAACCTCGACCCCGCCAGCCGCGAGGAGATCCTCGGCGCGCTGCGCACCTACAAGGGCGCGGTCGTCCTCGTCACCCACGACGAGGGCGCGGTGGAGGCCCTCCAGCCGGAGCGGATCATCCTGCTGCCCGACGGCGTCGAGGACCTGTGGGGCTCCGACTACGCGGACCTGGTCGCCCTGGCGTGACCCCCGGCGGGGACGCCGCCCGCGTCAGCCCGCGTTGATCGAATGACTGATCCACTGCGTATGGATCATTCGGCCGATCCGTGATCCATCATCTGTGTGAGATCTCCTCATACCGAGGTGTGTCCTACATCGATTTCACGGCCGAGTCCCCGGTTCCCGGGGGCTCGGCCGTCTCGCGTCGCTGACCTGCTGCTTCGTGGACGAACCCGTTCGACCCCTTGCGGACGAGTGTGCGGAAGCCGGCGTTCCGCTCGTGGGGACGGGCTCCTGTCGTCAAAACCTTGTCTTACGGACCTTGCCGAATGGGTGGCCATGAAGCGCGGAAGGGGTGATCATGAGAAGTCCAGAGCGCACTTCCCATGAGGAGGCACGGGTGGCCGAGACTCTGAAGAAGGGCAGCCGGGTTACCGGCGCCGCGCGCGACAAGCTCGCGGCAGACCTGAAGAAGAAGTACGACTCCGGTGCGAGCATCCGGGCGCTGGCCGAAGAAACCGGTCGCTCGTATGGCTTCGTGCACCGGATGCTCAGTGAGTCGGGCGTCACGCTCCGTGGACGTGGCGGTGCGACGCGGGGCAAGAAGGCCGCTTCGGCCTGAGGCCGGGCGTCCCCATCGGCTTCGGTGGTGGCCACCCGGTCGGTCAGCCGATCGACCGGGTGGTTACTGTGCAGTCACTTAAGGGTGCCGTCGTACGGCATCCTCTGTGACCGCACTCATCGGAGGCTTCCCATGGCTTCGCTCGACCCGGTACTCGACAAGGACGGCGTACGGCTCACCGTCGACGAGGCAGTCGCCACGGTGACGCTGACCAATCCGGCCAAGCGCAACGCCCAGAGTCCTGCTCTGTGGCGGGCGTTGACGCAAGCCGGGCGGTCACTGCCGGGCACCGTCCGGGTCGTCGTGCTCCGCGCCGAGGGCAAGTCCTTCTCCGCGGGGCTGGACCGGCAGGCGTTCACGCCCGAGGGCTTCGACGGCGAGCCGTCGTTCATCGACCTCGCGCGTGGCTCCGACGCCGATCTCGACGCGACCATCGCCGAGTACCAGGAGGCGTTCACCTGGTGGCGGCGCAGCGACATCGTCTCCGTCGCCGCCGTCCAGGG
Organism: Streptomyces sp. NPDC005496; assembly: GCF_042872045.1. NCBI lineage: Bacteria > Bacillati > Actinomycetota > Actinomycetes > Kitasatosporales > Streptomycetaceae > Streptomyces > Streptomyces sp. NPDC005496. The sequence continues at coordinate 57,262 of NZ_JBIAJQ010000009.1, read as the reverse complement.
GCACGCCATCGGGGCGGGTTTCCAGCTCGCGCTCGCCTGCGACCTGCGCGTCGTCGCCGACGACGCGGAGTTCGCCATGCGCGAGACCAGCCTCGGCCTCGTGCCCGACCTCACCGGTACGCACCCGCTGGTGCACCTCGTGGGGTACGCCCGCGCACTGGAGATCTGTGCGACGGGACGCTCCGTCTCCGCCGAGGAGGCCGAGCGCACGGGCCTCGCCAACCTCCGCGTGCCGGCCGAGCAGCTCGACGCTGCCGTCCGGGACCTGACCGCCGCGCTGCTGGCGGCGCCGCGTGACGCCGTCATCGAGACGAAGGCGTTGCTGCGGGGGGCGCAGGGACGGTCCTACGAGGACCAGCGCACGGCCGAGCGCGCCGCCCAGGCCCGCCGCCTCCGCGACCTGGCCGGCACCGGCGACTGACCCGCCCGAGCAACCGCGGCCCGTCCACTCGCCTGGCCTACGGGGCTCCTCCTGCCGAGCGCGCGTCCGTGCGTCGGGTCGAGGGCCTGTCCACGCCGGCCACGCCCGCCTGGGCGAGCCATCTCGCGAGCTGTAGGCGCGCCCCGAGCCGGGGCGGGCGGTGCCTCGGCTTGTCCCCGTCTCCTGCCAGGGTCTGGGTGGCGGGCGCCTGAGCTGTCCGCCCGTTGCGTGCCGGGGGCGGATCGGCGGTGCCTCGGGGTTGTCCGCGTCTCCCGCGCGGGTCTGGGCGGGGCTGCACGAGTTGTCCGCCCGGTTCCGTGCCGGGGGGCGGACGGCGGCGCTGCCCTACGCCCGTGACTGGGCGGTGGGGCGCTGTGCGAGCTGTCCGCCCCGGCCTGTGCCGGGGACGGGCCGGCGGCTCGCTGCTGTTCGTTCCTCCCGTGCTCGGAACGGGTGGACCGGCCGAGGGCACCGTCGGTGTCGGGCTCAGTCCGTCGCTGTGACCAGGACCGCCACCGACGGGTGGTCCGGCAGGGCGTCCGTCACCGCGGCGCGGACGCCGCGGGCGGTGTCGAGCGCGCGCGCGTCCGCCGTGACCGCGATCTCGACGCGGACGTGGCGGCGCGGCAGCGCGGCGCCGCCGTCCGCCGTGTCACCCGTCCGGTCCTCGATGTGCACCGGACGGCCCAGTACGTCCGTCAGACGGGCGACGCCCGGAACGGCCAGTGCGGCAGCGCCCGCGACGGACTCCTCGCCGTCCGCCGGCACGGCCGCGGGCCGCCGCTCGGCCTCGGCCGCCGCGGGCGCCTCCCCGTCCTCCAGGAGCCCCGTCACCCGCAGGTCCACCTCGGCGACCCGCAGCCCGAGCCTCTCCGTCGCCGCCGCGAGCAGCGCCGACCGCAGCCGGGCCGCCGTCGTCGGCAGGGGCTCCGCCCCCGGTGCCGTCGGGTCCGCCCAGGCCAGGAACTCCGCGTCCACGCGCAGGGGACCCGGCGGCAGGGCACTGGGCGGCGCCGGCACCGCGGCGTCGTACACCTGGTCGGGGTCGGCGAGCGCGAGCCTGAGCTTGCCGAGCCGGACACCGCCCACGGGGGCCGCCGCCCGCCGCAGCACCGTGTCGGCCGCGGCCTCCGTGATCCACGCCCCGTCGCGCGCGCTGCCCAGCGGCAGCAGCCTGCCGAGCCCCAGCTGATTCCGTACCGCCTGCGTCCATCGGTCCGCCGTCATTCCTCCAGACTGCCGCATCCCCGGCGCGAGACCACGCAACCCCGCTTACTGTGGGTGAAGAAGGACGAACGAAAGGGACATACGGCGATGACCGACATGACGGAGCGGAACAGGCCGGACAACCCCCAGGGCGAGTCCGTCGGAAGCACGCAGACGCGCAAGGAGAACGTGACCAGGCGTGGTGGCGGGGACCCGGGTGCCCGGGGCCGTACGACCATCGCCGACGGAGTGGTGGAGAAGATCGCCGGCCTCGCGGCCCGCGACGTACTCGGCGTGCACGCCATGGGCAGCGGCATGAGCAGGACCTTCGGGGCCATGCGCGACCGGGTGCCCGGCGGCGGCAGCGGCAAGTCCGTCACCCGTGGGGTCAAGGCCGAGGTCGGCGAGGTGCAGACCGCGCTCGACCTGGAGATCGTCGTCGAGTACGGCGTGTCGATCGCGGACGTGGCCCGTGACGTGAGGGAGAACGTGGTCGCGGCCGTCGAGCGCATGACCGGGCTCGAGGTCGTCGAGGTCAACATCGCCGTCAGCGACGTGAAGCTGCCGGACGAGGAGGACGAGGAGCCGGAGTCCCGGCTGCAGTGAATGCCGGATACCCGGACTGTTGAGGAGCGCACATGAGTGTGGCCGTGATCGGCATGATCGCCGGTATGGCGCTGGCCTTCGCCGGGTATTTCGGCGGTTTCGGGGCCTTCCTGCTGGTAGCGGCTCTCGGGGCCGTCGGCTTCGTGGTCGGGAAATTTCTGGAGGGCGACCTGGACCTGAACGATTTCATCCGCAGCCGCGACGACCGGCGGCGGTGACGCGTGCCGTCCCAGTCCAGCCGGCTCGGTGAGACCCGAAAGCCCGTGCAGGCCGTCGCGGCGGCCGAGCGGGGTGCTACGAAAATCGCCGACCGGGTCGTGGCGAAGATCGCCTCGCAGGCGGCCCGGGAGGCGCTGGACGCGCCGCCCGCCGACGCCGGGCGCCCGCACGCCTCGGTGGCCCTGCACCACGAGATCGCCCGCGTAAGGATCAGCCTCGAACTCCACTACCCCTCCGACATCGGCGGCCAGTGCCGGGCGGTGCGTCGTCACGTCGCCCAGCGGGTACACGCACTGGCGGGATTCGAGGTGCCGGAGGTCGCCGTCCACGTGGAGCGGCTGCATCCGGCACAGGCGTACGGAGCGGCACAGGGGAGGACGCAGTGAGCGAGCCCCGGGACCACGACGACCCGTCGGGAAGCACCCGACGGCTGCCCGTCCTGGAGAAGGACACCGAGGAGGGGACGGACGGCGGACCGGGCCGGTCCGCCTCCGCGGCCGACCACGAGCCCCAGCCCACCCTCGACGGCGAGGGCGGCCGCGCCGGCCGCTTCTGGTCCGCGCGCCGGGTGCCTGCCGGGATCCTGGCGCTGCTCGTCCTCGCGGGCACCGGCCTGCTCCTCTACGACATCGTGGCCGTACGCGCCGACCGCCCCGCCATGCAGTGGCGCCGGTGGCTGGCCCGTCAGCTCGACGAACGCCCGCTGGACGACACCTGGGTGCTGGTGGCCGCCGGGGTCGCCGCGGCCCTCGGCCTGTGGCTGCTCGTCCTCGCCCTGACCCCGGGTCTGCGCCGCGTGCTGCCGATGCGGCGCGCCCACACCGACGTCCGTGCCGGGCTGCACCGGGACGCGGCCGCCATGGTGCTGCGGGACCGGGCCATGGACGTCTCCGGGGTGCGCTCGGCCAAGGTGCGGGTCAAGCGCCGCAAGGTCGACGTCCGCGCGGTCTCCCACTTCCGTGAACTCGACGACGTACGCGCCGACTTGGACGCCACGCTGACCGACGGCATCCGGGGGCTCGGGCTCGCCCGGCAGCCCGGACTGTCGGTGCGCGTCGGGCGTCCCGGCCGGAAGGGATAGGTGAGGTCCGGTGCTCAGGGCCGTCAACCGTGTGCTGCTGGGGATCGCCGGGCTGGTGCTCGTCGTCCTCGGGGGCTCCGTGCTCGCCGTCGGGCTGGGACTCGACCCGCCCTCCTGGTGGATCTACGACGGGCGGCACGACGTGCTGCTCAGCGACGCCGACCGGACCCGGTGGCGGGACGAGGGCTGGTGGTGGCCGGCCGTCATCGCCGCCCTCGCCGTCATCCTGCTGCTGGCCCTGTGGTGGCTCGCGGCGGTGCTGCGGCGGCGCAGGCTCGCCGAGGTGCTCGTCGACACCGGCGACGGCGAGGGCGCGCTGCTGCGCGGACGCGCCATGGAGGGCGTCCTGGCCGGTGAGGCGGGGGACCTGGACGGCGTCGAGCGGGCCCAGGTACGGCTGACCGGGCGCCGCACCGGGCCCCGGACGCGGATGCGGCTCGTGCTGGAACCGCACGCGGACCCCGGGGACACGCTGCACTTGCTGACCACGCGGGCGCTCGCGCACGCCCGTGACTCGGCGGGCCTGGCCGCGCTGCCCTCGGAGGTACGGCTTCGCGCGGCCAAGCACCGGGCCGAACGCGTCAATTGACCGCGCGGCCGGTGGCGCACCGGCATCCGCCCGGGAACCGGCTCCGGTACCCGGGCGGCGATCCCACGGTCGAGGGCCGGCCCGAGCACCGTCACCGGCCGCCCCACCTACGGGAAGCGCGCGGCTGAAACCCGTGCCGACGGGACGCGCGCGGCCTAGAACCCGTGCCGCATGCCGCCGTCGACCGGGAGCATGATGCCCGTCAGGTAGGACGCCGCGGGGGAGAGCAGGAAGGCCGCCGCGCGGCCGAACTCCTCCGGCCTGCCGTAGCGGCGCAGCGGGATACGGGACTCGTTGGCGGCGCGGGTGGCCTCGGGGTCGGCGGACAGGGCGTCCAGCTCGCGGACGCGGTCCGTGTCGATGCGGGCCGGCAGCAGGCCGACGACGCGGATGCCGCGCGGACCCAGCTCGTCCGAGAGCGACTTGGCGAAGCCCGCGAGGCCGGGCCGCAGACCGTTGGAGATGGTCAGCCCCGGGATCGGCTCGTGCACGGAGCCGGACAGCACGAACCCGATGACGCCGCCCTCGCCGAGTTCCGCGGCGGCGGCGCGGGCCAGCCGTACGGCGCCCAGGAAGACGGACTCGAACGCCGCCGTCCACTGCTCGTCGGTGTTGTCGGCGACGAAGCCGGGGGCCGGGCCGCCGACGCTGACGAGCACGCCGTCGAAGCCGCCGAAGTGGGCGCGGGCCGCCTCGATCAGCCTCGCCGGGGACCCCGGGTCGGCGTTGTCGGCGGCCACCCCGACGGCGTTCGGGCCGAGCGCCGCGGCGGCCTCGGCGGTCTTCTTCTCCTCGCGCCCCGTGACGACCACCTTCGCGCCGTCGGCGACCAGCTCACGCGCGGCCGCGGCGCCCAGGCCACGGGTGGCTCCCGTGACGACGTACACACGGTCCTTCAGTCCAAGATCCATGGCTCCTATCCTGCCCTCTCGTCCGCGTACAGGGCGAGGGCGGTGTTCACCAGGCCGATGTGGCTGAACGCCTGGGGGAAGTTGCCCAGCTGGCGGCCCGCGACGGGGTCGTACTCCTCGGAGAGCAGGCCGACGTCGTTGGCCAGTCCCACCAGCCGTTCGAACATCCGCCGTGCCTCGTCCCCGCGGCCGATCAGGTGGAGGGCGTCCGCGAGCCAGAAGGAGCAGACGAGGAACGTGCCCTCGTCGCCGGGCAGTCCGTCGATGAGTGTCTCGTCGGTGGTGTAGCGGCGCACCAGACCGCTGTGGCCGAGCTCCCCGGCGACCGCCTCGATGGTTCCGATCACCCGGGGATCGTCCGGCGGCAGGAACCCGAACCGGGGGATGAGCAGCGTCGAGGCGTCCAGCTCCCGTGAACCGTAGGACTGCGTGAAGGTGTTCCGCACGGGGTCGTAGCCCCGCTCGCAGACCTCGCGGTGCACCTCGTCGCGCATCGCGCGCCAGCCCGCCAGGTCGCCGCTGAGCTTCGGGTCCTCCTCCAGGGCGCGGACCGCCCGGTCGGCCGCCACCCACGCCATCACCTTGGAGTGCACGAAGTGCCGGCGCGGTCCGCGCACCTCCCAGAGCCCCTCGTCCGGCTGCCGCCATGCCGTGCGCAAAAAGTCCATCAGCGCGACCTGCACCCGCCACATGTGCGGTTTCATGGGCAGGCCCGCGTGCCGGGAGACGTAGAGCGAGTCGATGACCTCGCCGTACACGTCCAGCTGGAGCTGGCGCACGGCGTCGTTGCCGACCCGCACCGGCGAGGAGTTCGCGAAGCCGGGCAGCCACGGCACCTCGTACTCGGTCAGCCGGCGCTCACCGGAGAGGCCGTACATGATCTGCAGGTCCGCCGGGTCGCCCGCGACCGCCCGCAGCAGCCAGTCACGCCATGCCTTGGCCTCGTCCAGGTAGCCGGCGGACAGCAGCGCGCCGAGGGTGAGGGTGGAGTCGCGCAGCCAGCAGTAGCGGTAGTCCCAGTTGCGGACGCCGCCCAGTTCCTCGGGCAGCGAGGTGGTGGGGGCGGCCACGATGCCGCCCGTCGGCGCGTAGGTGAGCGCCTTCAGGGTGATCAGGGAGCGCACGACCATGTCCCGGTGCGGGCCCCGGTAGCGGCAGCGTTTCGCCCACTGCTGCCAGTCGTCCAGGCTGCAGCGCAGCGCCTCGTAGGGGTCCACGAGCGGCGGGCGCTGCTGGTGCGAGGGGTGCCAGGTCAGCACGAAGGCGACCTTCTCGCCCGCGGCGACGGTGAACTCCGAGTGCGTGCGGAAGTCCTTGCCCCAGGTGCGCACGGGCGGATCGCTGCGCAGCCACACGGCGTCCGGACCCGCGACGGCCACCCGGTGGCCGTCCTCCCGGCGCATCCAGGGCACGACCGCCCCGTAGTCGAAGCGCAGCATGAGGGAGCTGCGCATGGTCACCCGCCCGCTGAGCCCCTCGATGACGCGTACGACGTCGGGGGCGCGTTCGCGCTGCGGCATCAGGTCGGTGACGCGGACCGCGCCCTCCGCCGTCTCCCACTCGGTGTCGAGCACGAGCGAGTCGGGCCGGTAGGCGCGCCGGGTGCAGGGGCCCGCCGCACCTTTGGGGGCCATGCGCCAGTGGCCGTGGTTCTCGTCGCCCAGCAGTGCCGCGAAGCACGCAGGTGAGTCGAACCGGGGAAGGCAGAGCCAGTCGATGGAACCGTCACGCCCCACCAGAGCCGCCGTCTGTTCGTCCCCGATGAGCGCGTAGTCCTCGATGCGTCGTTGCACGCAGGACGGGTTCCCGAGCGCGACGGCCGCCAATCGGGCCGCAGGAGTGGCACCCGGGTCCGGGAGCCGGCCGGGAACCGCAGGACGGAGCGGCGGAAGGCCCGCCGGGTCGCCGTCCGCGGCCGGGGACCGCCGTCGGGATCAGGCGGGCCCGCACCCGACCAGCGGCCTCAGACGGCCGCCGGTTCGGCCTCCGGCGCGGACTCCTTCGCGGCGGCCTCCGCCCGGTCCCGGCGCTCGCGGCGGACCAGGACGACCCAGCCCACGGGGACGCCCGCGGAGAACAGCCACCACTGGACGGCGTACGCCATGTGCGGACCGATGTCACCGTGCTCGGGGTCCGGGATCAGCTCGGGGGAGCCGCCCCGGGGGGCGGGCGAGGTCTGCTCGACGTAGCCGCCGAGGACCTGCCTGCCGAGCCGCTCGGCCTGCTGCGCACTGCTGATCAGCATGATCTGGCGGTCCGGCAGGCCCTGTACGTTCTTGATGCCGCTGCCGGCCGTCGTCTGGTCGGCCATCAGCCGGCCGGTGACGGTGATCTCGCCCTTCGCGGGCGCGGGGACCTTCGGGAACGCGGTCTGCACGCCGTTCGCGGGGATCCAGCCCCGGTTCACCAGCAGGACCCGCCCGTCGTCCAGGACGAACGGCGTCAGCACGTGGAAGCCGACCTCGCCGTCGGCGTTGGTGCGGCGGCGGACCACGACCTCGTGCGCGGTGTCGAAGGTGCCCTTCGCGGTGACCCGGCGGTACAGGTCGTCGTGTGCCACGGTCCGGCCGGGAGCGGTGAGCGACTCGGCGGGCACCGGCTTCGCCTCCAGCGACGCGGCGATCACCGAGTTCAGCGCCACCTTGTGCTCGTGGCGGTGCAGCTGCCAGAAGCCCAGCTCGATCATGGTCGGGATGAGCGCGAGCGTCAGGAGGGTGAGGATCACCCACTGCCGGGACAACAGGAAGCGGTACACCCCACGACGGTACCCCGCACGTGTCGGCCCCCGCCGGGAGGGTCCCGGCGGGGGCCGACAGCCGGGTTCGGCCGGGCTCAGACCTTGTCGATGATCCCCGACCTCCCCTCCGCGCGGGCGCAGTGGGCGCCGCAGTACCACTGCCCCTCGACCTCGACGCCCTGGCCGATGATCTGGACGCGACAGTGCTCGCAGATGGGGGCCATCCGGTGGATCGCGCAGGAGAAGCAGTCGAAGACGTGCACCGCGCCCTGCGCGTGCACCTCGAACGTCATGCCGTAGTCGTTGCCACAGACTTCACATCTCGCCATGCGCCACAGGGTGGAGCGCCGACGCGGCGCGGGCGAGCGGGTGGCGGGCGAGTCGCCCGGCAATCACCCGTCTGACGTCCGGCCGCGGGTGCGCCCTCAGGCCCCGGAGGCCGGCTCCACGTCCCGCAGCAGCTGTCCGAACGCGGCCTCGTCGACCACCGGCGTCCCGTACTGCCGTGCCTTGACGACCTTCGACGTACCCGAGTCCGGGTCGTTCGTGACGAGCAGGCTGGTGAGCCGGGACAGGCTCGTCGCGATGTGCAGCCCGGCCTCGACGGCGCGGTCCTCCAGCAGCTCGCGGTCGGTCGAGGTGTCCCCGGAGAAGGCGATCCGCATGCCCTGCTTGAGTGGTTTGCCCGCTTCGTACCGACCCGGGTTGGGGTACGGGCACGCGGGGCGCTTGCGGGACGGACGCCAGCTGCCCGCCCCGTATCCCCCGGAGGAGTACCCGCCGGAGGGCTGCCGGCCGATCCGCGGCGCGGCCGACCACTCGGTGAGCGGCCGGCATTCGAGCAGGGGCAGCCTGATACCGCCCCGCGCCGCCGCCCGCAGGCTCGGCCGGAACGCCTCGGCCAGTACGCGCGCGTCGTCCAGCGCGTGGTGCGCGCGCTGCTGGACGACGCCGAAGTGCGCGGCCAGCGACTCCAGCTTGTGGTTGGGCAGCGGCAGCCCCAGCTCCTTGGAGAGGGCGATGGTGCACAGCCGCTGACGCACCGGAGCCTCGCGCTCGGCGCGCGCGTACTCCCGGGCGATCATCGACCAGTCGAAGACGGCGTTGTGCGCGACGAGCACGCGGTCCGCGAGACGGGACGCGAACTCCTCGGCGATGTCGGGGAAGAGGGGCGCCCCTTCCAGCATCTCGCTCGTCAGTCCGTGGATCCAGACCGGGCCCGGATCGCGCTCGGGGTTGACCGTCGTGTACCAGTGGTCCTCGACCTCGCCGCGCGCGTCCAGCCGGTAGACGGCGGCCGAGATGATCCGGTCGTCCCGGGCCAAGCCGGTGGTCTCCACGTCAACGACCGCGTATCCCTTCGGATACGCGGCCGGCCAGGCGGCGGGGGACGCTGCGGTCGCGAGGTCTTCGAGCATGGTTCACGAGGATACGGGGCGGCGCCGACAGTGACGGTCCGGGTTCGCCGTCCGCCCGGTCGCCGGGTGCGCTGCAAAGGACGCCGACGGCGGCCTCCCTCGATGCCGTGCGGGCACGGGCTTCTGACGAACTATCAGGGCATTTACCATGAAAACGGGCGAGTCGGATTTCTCGCGTCTCCGCTCGTCGCCGGGGCCCGCCTCGGTCAGCCCCTCGTCAGGAGGCCGTCGACCAGGGCGCGTACGGAGAGGTCGAAGAGCCGTTCGGGGTCCGCCGGGTGCGCCAGGGCCCGGGCCAGCGCCGGATCGCCCCCGGCAGCGCCGGTGTCCCACAGGTCCGGCTCACCGGGGTGTTGCAGGGGCGCGCGTTCACGGGCGCGCTCCACCAGGACGTGCCCCACGACGTGGAAGGTGACGGCGTGGACCACCGACGCGGCCCGCGCCCCGCGCAGCCCCGCCGCGTGCACCTCGTGCACGAGCGCCTGCTGGGCGGGGAGGAACATCCGCTCCGTCAGGCCGCGTTCGTGCACCATCGCCACCAGGTGCGGATGGTCGAGCAGGTGCCGCCTCAAGGCGAGCGCCACGGACGCGACGCGCCGGGCGGGGGTCCGGCCGGCCGCCCGGATCTCGCCGAGGCCGGCGGCGGTCCGCTCGGCGAGCGCGTCGAGCAGCGACTCGCGGTTGCCGACGTGCCAGTAGATCGAGGTGACGGCCGTCCCGAGCTCGGCGGCGAGCCCCCGCATCGTGAGCGCCGCCGGACCATGCTCCTTCACGAGTCCGGCGGCGGTGTCCAGGACCGCGTCGCGGGTGAGTGCCGGTCTTCCCATGCCGCTCCCAAGTGCGTGTCGTGCACGTGTGTTTACCCTTCGCGAGGACTGCTGTAACTGTGTTACAGACCCACTGACGGACCATCACCAACCTTCGGCGAAGGGCGGTACGACATGGCACGAGTGCGGTACGGGGCGCGGACCGAGGCGGAGATCGCGTCCGCGCGCACCGCGAGGTCCGCGCTTCCCGACATCTGGTCCACCGGAGTGGTGGCCGTCTGGGAGAGCGATCCGGACGCGGTCGCGGCGGTGCTGCCGCCCCCGCTGAAACCCACCGGACGGCCACTAGTCCGGGTGAACATCAGCCGGGTCGACCTGGCCGGACATCCGCTGGGCGCGGGCTCGTTCGCCGTCGCCGCCCGGCACGACGACGTCGAGGGCTGGTATCCGCTCGTCATGCCGATGACCCAGGAGCGGGCCCTGACCGGAGGCCGCGAGGTCTTCGGTGAACCCAAGAAGCTCGGCGAGGTGACCGTCGAACGCGAGGGCCTCGTGGTCCGCGCCGCCCTGGCCCGGCACGGCATCGCGTTCGTCGAGGTACGTGGCGCGGTCAGCGGCGACCTCCCGCTGCCCGCCCCGGCACGGAGGACCGACTTCTACTTCAAGTTCCTTCCCGCCGTGGACGGTTCGGGGTTCGAGGACGACCCCGTCCTGGTGCACTGCCTGCGCGAGGAGAAGGTGCGCAGGCTGCGGCGCGTCACCGGGGACGTCGTCCTGCGGGAGTCGATGTACGACCCGGTCGCCGACCTGCCCGTGCGCGAGCTGCTGGAGATCACGCTCGGCGAGCGGACCACCGCCCAGCGGGGCCGGGCCGTGGAACGCGTGAGCGCCGGGGCCCTGCTGCCCTTCATCCACCAGCGGTACGACGATCCGCAGCAGGTCCTGGACGGCCCGCCCGCCGGAGGTGCCTGATGGACCTGCGCGAGGGACAGGTCGCCGTCGTCACGGGCGCGGCGAGCGGGATCGGCCTGGCGATGGCCCGCCGTTTCGCGGCCGAGGGCCTGAAGGTGGTGCTCGCGGACGTCGAGGAGGGCGCCCTGGAGAAGGCGGCCGCGGAGCTGCGGCGCGAGGAGGCCGACGTGCACGCGTGCGTGGTGGACGTCGCCGAGCGCGGGCAGGTCGTGGCGCTCGCGGAGGCGGCGTACGAGCGGTACGGCGCGGTGCACGTCCTGTGCAACAACGCGGGCGTCGGCTCGGGCGCCGAGGGCCGCATGTGGGAGCACGACCCCGCCGACTGGGAATGGGCCTTCGCCGTCAACGTCTGGGGGGTCTTCCACGGCGTCCAGGCGTTCCTGCCGCGGATGCTCGCCGCGGGGGAGCCGGGCCACGTGGTCAACACCTCGTCCGGCGACGGCGGCATCGCCCCGCTGCCCACCGCCTCCGTGTACGCCGTCACCAAGGCCGCCGTCGTGACCATGACCGAGTCCCTGTACGCCCACCTCAGGGCGGAACGCGCGCGCGTGAGCGCCTCGGTGCTCTTCCCGGGACCCCACATGCTGCGCACCGGCCTGTGGGAGTCGCACCGCAACCGCCCCGGCCGGTACGCGAAACGGCGCCCACGCCGCACCCCGTACCGCAGCCTCGGCCAGTGGGAGGCCGCGATGAGGGAGGCGGGCCGCGAGGTGCGGTTCACGCCCGTGGAGGAGGTGGCCGGCCTCGTCGTCTCGGGCATCCGCGCGGACCGCTTCTGGATGCTGCCGCCGAGCGAGCACAGCGACCGGCAGATCCGGGCCAGGTCGAGGTCGATGCTCGGCCGGACCAACCCGTCCTACCTGGAGGACTTCGTCCTCGACTGACGTGACCGACCCGACCGAGAGGTGTGCGATGACCGGATCCGACCAAGTGGCGCCAGTCGGCGACGAGTTGCGGACGGGGGCGGCGCACGACGGCGAGGACCCCTATCTGATCGTCTCCTCCGACTGCCACGCCGGACTGCCGACCGAGGAGTACCGGCCCTACCTGGACGCCCGCTTCCACCGGGAGTTCGACGAGTTCCTCGCTGGGCGCGAGCGGCGGCGCGCGGAGATGACCCGCCTGGGCATCCGCAACGAGGCGTTCGCCGACAAGTGGTTCCGGGACAACGAGGAGGGCCTGCGCGGCGGTTGGGACCCGGCTCAGCGCCTGAAGGAGCTCGACGGCGACGGAGTGGCGGCCGAGGTCGTCTTCCCCGACGCCGACGCGGTGGACAGCGGCACGGCCGCGCCCTTCGGCGTGGGCCTCGGCCTCTCCGGGGACCAGGACCCCGACCTGGGCATGGCCGGCGCGCAGGCGCACAACCGCTGGCTCGCGGAGTTCGTCGGGGAGAACCCCGAACGGCACTGCGGAGTGGCCCTGTTGCCCGTCACGGGCGAGGTCGAGCGGGTGGTCGCCGAGGTGCACCGGGCGAGGGAGTCGGGCCTCGGCGCCCTCATGATCCCGGCGATGTGGGTCGACAAGGCGCCCTACCACGACCGTCGTTACGACCCCGTGTGGGCCGCCGCCGCGGAGTGCGGGATGCCCGTGCTCACCCACTCGGGGGCCGCCCCGCGTCACGAGTACGGGGACCACCTGGGGATCTACGTCTCCGAGGTCACCTGGTGGCCCGCCCGCCCCCTGTGGTTCCTGCTGTGGTCCGGTGTCTTCGAGCGCCACCCGGGCCTGCGGTTCGGCGTGGCGGAGTCGGGCTGCTGGTGGCTGCCCAACCTCCTGTGGTTCATGGACCGCCTCTACCTCGGCGCGCACGGCGGCAAGAAGCTCTCGCCGTTCGCCGAACTGAGGCGGCCCCCGCACGAGTACCTGGACCGCCAGATCTTCGTCTGCGCGACGAACACCAAACGCCGCGAGCTGGCCCAGCGCTACGAGATCGGCGTCGACAACATCCTCTGGGGCAGCGACTTCCCGCACCCCGAGGGCACCTGGCCCGACACGCGCGCGTGGCTGACCCGCACCTTCCACGACATCCCGGTCGCGGAGACGCGCCGCATGCTCGGCCTGGCCGCCGCGGAGGTCTTCGGCTTCGACACCGGCGAGCTGGCCCCGCTCGCCCGGCGCATCGGACCCACCCCGGCCGACCTCGGCCAGAGCGAGGACCAGGCGGCCGTGGAGGCGTCCTGGGCGCGCTCGCGCGAGGTGGGCCGCCACTGGCTCACCGACCACGACTTCCCGGTGCTGGGGGCCACCTCATGACCGACCGGTACACGGTGATCTCCGCGGACTGCCACGCCGGAGCCGACCTCCTCGACTACCGGCCCCACTTGGAGTCCCGGTACCACGACGACTTCGACGCGTGGGCGAAGACGTACGTCAACCCCTATGCGGACCTGCTGGCCGACACCGCCGACCGGAACTGGAACTCCGGGCGGCGGCTGGCGGAACTGGCGGCGGACGGGATCGTCGCGGAGGTCGTCTTCCCGAACACCATCCCGCCGTTCTTCCCGTCGGCGTCGCTGATGGCGCCCGCGCCGACCGCCGGGGAGTTCGAGCTGCGCTGGGCGGGCTTGCGCGCCCACAACCGCTGGCTGGCGGACTTCTGCGCGGCGGCGCCCGGACGGCGGGCGGGCGTCTTCCAGATCCTCCTGAACGACGTGGACGCGGCGGTGGCGGAGATCCGCCGGGCCGTCGCGGCGGGCCTGCGGGGCGGGCTGCTGCTCCCCGGCACACCCCCGGGCTCGGGTCTGCCGGAGCTGTACTCGTCGGCGTACGACCCGATCTGGTCCGTCTGCGACGAGCTGGGAGTGCCGGTCAACCACCACGCCGGCTCCGCGTCCCCGCCGCTGGGCGACGAACCGGCGGCGCGGGCGGTGTTCATGGTGGAGACGACCTGGTTCTCCCACCGGGCGCTGTGGCACCTGGTGTTCGGCGGCGCCTTCCGCCGTCACCCGGGCCTCAGGCTGGTGCTCACCGAGCAGGGCTCGGGCTGGATCCCCGGCGTGCTGGACATGCTGGACTACTACCACCGACGGCTGGTGGCCGCCGCCGCGAAGTCCTCCACCGCGGAGTCCAAGTTCGGTGCCGGTCTCGCGGACGCGATGGGCGAGGGGCCGTCCGAGGTGTGGCGCCGGCACTGCTTCGTCGGCGCCAGCTTCATGAGGTCGCACGAGGTGCCGCTGCGGGACCGCATCGGCCTCGACAAGATCATGTGGGGCAGCGACTACCCGCACGACGAGGGCACCCACCCGTACTCGCGCGAGGGCCTGCGGGCCGCGTACGCCGGACTGCCGCGAGAGGAGGTCGCGGCGATGGTCGGCGGCAACGCGGCCCGCGTGTACGGCTTCGACCTGGACCTGCTCGACCCGATCGCCGCCGAGGTGGGACCGACGGTGGAGGAGCTGGCCCGCCCGCTGACCGAGCCGCCGCCGGACGCCACGAGCCCGGTGTTCGCGAAGGGCGGCTCGGTACGGGTGTGGTGACGGGTCGGTACGCGCCCGGCGTCGTCCCGGGTGCGATCCTCCCGGTGTGACGGAACCAGTGCACGACGAGGCCCACGGCGGCGCGCTCGGCGCCCGGCTCAACTGGCTGCGCGCCGCGGTCCTCGGCGCCAACGACGGCATCGTCTCCACGGCGGGCCTCGTCGTCGGGGTGGCCGGTGCGACCGGCGAGCGCTCGGCGCTGCTGACGGCGGGCCTCGCGGGACTGCTCGCCGGCTCGCTGTCCATGGCGGCCGGGGAGTACGTCTCCGTGTCCACGCAGCTCGACTCGGAGAAGGCCGCGCTGGCGCAGGAGCGGCGCGAGCTGCGCGAGCAGCCGGAGGCCGAACTGGAGGAGCTGACCGAGCTGCTGGAGGCGCGGGGGCTGTCCCGCGCGGTCGCCCGCGAGGCCGCCGTACAGCTCACGGAACGGGACGCCCTGCGGGCCCACGCGCGCGTGGAGCTCGGCATCGACCCCGACGACCTCACCAACCCCTGGCACGCGGCCTGGGCGAGCTTCCTCGCGTTCACCGCGGGCGCGCTGCTTCCCCTGCTCGCGATCGTGCTCCCGCCCGACGGCCTGCGGCTGCCGGTCACCGTGGCCGGCGTGCTCGCCGCTCTCACCGTCACGGGCTGGGCGAGCGCACGCCTCGGCGCGGCCGGCCCACGCCGGGCGATCCTCCGCAACGTGGGCGGCGGCGCCCTGGCGATGGCGGTCACGTACGGAGCGGGGGCGCTGCTGGGGGCGGCGGGGGTGTGAGGGGGGCGGGGGGCTGCGGGGCGGCGGTGCGAGAGGCCCGGCACCACGGGTCCACCACGCCTCCCAGGGCGGCTACCTGGACCGCAACTTCGGCGGGATCCTCATCGTCCGGGACCGGCTCTTCGTCTCGTTCGTGCTTGAGACCGACCGGCCCGTCTACGGCCTGACCGAGAACATCGACACCTACAACCCCCTGCGCGTCGCCACCCACGAGTACGTCGCCATCGCCAGGGACCTCAAGGCGGCCACCGGTTGGCGCGAGCGGGCCGGGCGGGTCCTGGGCGGCCCCGGATGGCAGCCCGCGCGGCCGGCCGCCACGACGACGCCGGTCACGGAACCCGTCACGTGAGACCACGTCTCGTGGGGCACCCTCGGCGAGCGTCCGGTGTACGCCCCGGCGTACGGTGAGGTGCGCTCGACCACCCCCCGAGCGCACCACAGCCGATCAGCCGAGAAGGACCCTCGCATGCGCGCCACCACCATCCACGCCCCCTACGACATGCGCGTCGAGGACGTTCCCGACCCCGTGGCGCAGCTGCCCACCGATGCGGTCGTACGGGTGCTGCGGTCCTGCATCTGCGGCAGCGACCTGTGGGCGTACCGCGGCGAGGCGGCACGCAAGCCGGGGCAGCGGATCGGGCACGAGTTCCTCGGCGTCGTCGAGGAGACCGGCTCCGAGGTGACCGGTGTGCGGCGTGGTGACCTCGTCGTCGCCCCCTTCATGTGGTCCGACGGCGTCTGCGACCACTGCCGCGAGGGACTCACCACCTCCTGCGAGCACGGCGGCTTCTGGGGCTCGGTCGGCTACGACGGGGGCCAGGGCGAGGCCGTCCGCGTGCCCTTCGCCGACGGCACCCTCGTCCGGCTGCCCAAGGAGGCGGCCTCCGACGAGCGGCTGCTCTCCGCGCTGCTCACGCTCTCCGACGTCATGGGCACCGGCCACCACGCCGCCCTCGGCGCGGGGGTGCGGCCCGGCGCGACCGTGGCGGTCGTCGGGGACGGGGCCGTCGGGCTGTGCGCCGTGCTCGCCGCCCGGCGGCTGGGCGCCGAGCGGATCATCGCGCTCGGACGCCACGAGGTGCGTACGGACATCGCGCGCCGCTTCGGAGCCACCGACGTCGTCGCCGAGCGCGGCGAGGCCGCCGTGGCGGCCGTGCGGGAGCTGACCCGCGGACAGGGCGCGCACTGCGTCGTCGAGGCGGTCGGCACCGAGCAGTCCATGAGCACCGCCGTGAACATCACCCGGGACGGCGGCGCCGTCGGCTTCGTGGGGGTGCCGCACGGCAGCGGCACCGGCCTCGACCTGAGCGTCATGTTCGACCGCAACATCGCCCTGCGCGGCGGCGTCGCCCCCGTCCGCGCGTACATCCCGGAACTGCTGCCGGACGTCCTCGACGGGACCATCGACCCGTCGCCCGTCTTCGACCGGACCGTCGGTCTGGAGGACGTCCCGGAGGGCTACCGCTCCATGGACGAGCGGACGGCGCTGAAGGTCATGATCGCCAACTGAGCCCGGGGCGGCCCGGCACTTCCGCCGGGTCCTCACCGGCTGCCGGGGCCGTGACCGGAGCCCCCGCACGCGCGCGCGTGCGGGAGCCGTACGCGCCCCGGTGCCGGCCGGCACGACCCGTCACCGACGGCTCACGTCCAGCGCGCCGGATCGGCACCCCAGGGGCCCGGCGGACGCGTCCAGTCACGCGGCCCGCCGTCGAAGACGACGGGGGACCGGGCGTACCGCAGCCGTCCCAGGGGCCCGTCGGTCAGCCCGAGCCACGGCTCCGGCCCCTCGTGGACGGCGTCCGCGGGGATGCCGTCCGGTCGCGGCGCGCCGGTCAGCCAGTGCGCCGTGCGGGCCAGCGACAGCCGCAGCAGCCGGGTTCCGCCCCGGCGCGACTGCTCGGTCAGCGCCCGCAGCACCGCCGCCGCGAGCAGATGGCCCGTGCCGTGGTCCAGGGCCTGCGCGGGCAGGGCGCCGGGCCGCCCGTCCGTGCCCTCGGTCACCGCGATCCCGGTGGCGGCCTGCACCAGGCTGTCGAAGCCCCGCCGCCCGGCCCACGGCCCGTCCTCCCCCCACGCCGACAGCCGCGCGACCACCAGGCCGGGCCGCCGCTCGGCCAGGACCCGCGCCCCGAGCCCGAACCGGTCCAGCGCACCGGGCCGGTAGCCGGTGACGACCACGTCCGCGCGGGCGAGCAGCTCCTCGAAGGTGCCGCGGCCGGTCGCGAGGTCGAGGACGGCGGAACGCTTCCCGAAGCCGGTGTCCACGTGCTGGTCGGGCAGTTCGGGCAGCGAGGGCGCGTCCAGGCGCAGCACGTCGGCGCCGAGCAGGGCGAGTGTGCGGGTGGCCACCGGACCGGCGATGACCCGGGTCAGATCCAGGACGCGCAGGCCCGCCGCCGGCAGCAGCGGGCCGCCGCCCGGGGCCGCGAAGTTCCGCACGGGCGCCTCGTCCAGCCGTTCCACGGCGACCAGGGGCATGCCCGCGACGGCCGCACCCTGCGCGTGGGCGGCCCATTCCGGCGTCGTCCGCAGGGCGACCGCGAGGCCCCCGGCCGCGGTCACGGACTCCTCGGCCACGGACGCCGGGCGCTCGGCGAGGGCCGCGCCGACCGTCTCCGCGTCCGCGTCCGCCGGCAGGCCCAGCGCGGCCGTCAGACGGGCCCGGTGGTGCGGGTAGTTCGCGTGCGTGCGCACCCAGCCGTCGGTGGTCCGCCAGAACCGCGACAGCGGCGCGAAGCCCACCGGGGCCCGCCCGTCGACCCGCAGGTGCCGCTCGCTGGTGAACGCCGTGGCGACCGCCCCGTCGTCGAGGCGCACGACGGGCACCGCCCCTCCGGTGCGGACGGCGGCCAGCTCGGCCGCCGCCAGTGCGCAGGCGCCGGCACAGCCCCGCGCCACCTCCCGTACGGGCAGCCGGGCGTCCAGCGCGCCGTCCCGTACGACGGCCGAGACACGGGAGATCAGCGCGGGGGCGCCGCCCAGCGCGTCCCAGGCGTAAGCCACAGGCGAAAGCGTCATACCGGCACTGTGCCGGGTGTACGGGATCAACATGCCCGCCGGGGGCCCGGATTCGGTACCTGGTGCGCGGGTACGGAGGACGCGGCGCCGCAGGAGAACGCGCGCCCCGGGAACGGCACGGGGGCCGGACGGCGTGCTGCCGTCCGGCCCCCGCGTGGCCGTGCGCCCGTGACTAGCGCAACGTCACTTCGTCACCGCGTCCAGCGCGTCCGCGGTGCCCCAGCCGTAGAACCCGTTGCGGTTCTTGGTGCCCTCGCAGACGGCGTCGATCTTGCCGTCGCCGTCGATGTCGTACGGGTCGGTGCACGGCGTGGCGTCCGCCTCCGCGTACAGCAGCGCCTTCACCAGGGCGGCGGAGGCGTGCGGGTGCGTCGACTTGATCAGCGCGGCGACACCCGCGACGTGCGGCGACGCCATCGACGTACCGGCCATGTAGCCCCAGCCGCCGCCCGGCAGCGGGCCGAGGATCAGACCGCTCGTGGCGGGCGGGGCCGGGGTCTGGTAGCGCGTCGAGTCGCCGCCGGGGGCGGCGATGTCGATGACACCCAGACCGTGGTTGGAGAAGGACGACTTGATGCCCTTCGCGCCCGTCGCGGCCACCGTGACCACACCCGGCAGCTGGGTGGGGATGTCGTAGCACTCGGACGGGTCGATCACCCGGTCGCCGGGTGTCGTGTCGTTCGGGGACGAGGGGTCGGTGATCTCGTCCGCGGCCAGGTCGTAGTTCTCGTTGCCCGCCGCCGCGACGTTGACCGCGCCCTTCTTCTCCGCGTACCGCGAGGCGCGGGTGATGGCGTCGACCAGGGCCCGCTGGTCCGGGTCGTCCTTGCAGTTGAAGTACCAGGGATCCGTGTAATAGCTGTTGTTGGTCACGTCGACCCCGTGCTCGGCGGCCCACACGAAGCCGCAGACCACGGCCTCCATGTAGAAGAAGCCGGCGGTGGTGGACACCTTGATGCCGGAGACCTTCACGCCGGGGGCGACACCGGTGATGCCGACGCCGTTCTTGGCGCCCGCGATCTCGCCCGCGACATGCGTGCCGTGCGGGCTCTCGGCAGCGCTCGGCCGCCACGCCCCGTCGGTCGTGTCCGGCTTGCCCGTCACGCAGTTGACGGAGGCGTCGCGGTCGAAGTTCGGCGCGATGTCGGGGTGCGTGTCGTCGACGCCGGTGTCGATGACGGCGACCGTGACCTTCCGGCTGCCGAGCGACTTCTCGTGCGCCTTGTCCGCCTTGATGGCGGGCAGGTCCCACTGCAGGGGCTCCAACGGGTCCTGTCCGGCCACCGCTTCGACCCCGGCGACGTCCTCGGCGCTGAGCACCTTCGGCGTGCCGACGTCGGTGGTCGACTGGGCCGGCAGCGGCGCCGTGCGCGTGGCACCGGCCGACTGCACACCGGGCACCTTGCGCACGGTGGCGGCGAAGTCGGCGTTCGACGAGTGGACGACGATCACGCCGATCTGGTCGTACGACGTCACGATCGTGCCGCCGGCCTCGGCGATGGCCTTCTTCACGTGCGACGAAGGGCCGTGCCCGGGGCGGACGTTGACGACGTAGCTGAGCGGGGTCGCGTCCGCCGCCGTCGCCCGCGGCGCGGCGGTGTCCGCCGCCACGGCGCTGACGTTCGGCAGGAAGGCGAGGGCCGTCGCCATGGCCATCCCGAGGGGGACGGCTATCGCGCGGCGAGAGCGCGAGTGAGGCGCTGTCATGGTGTCTCCAGTTCGTTCGCGGTACGAGCTGTACGAGCCGTGCGGGAAGCTCACAGGGCGAAAGTCCGTTACGGGCGAGCCGAGTCCGGGACTACTTGACCGCCCGCAGCGCGTTGACGATGCCGAAGCCGTAGAAGCCGTTCACGCGCTTGCCGCCCTCGCAGGTGGCGTCCACGACACCGTCGCCGTCACCGTCGTACGGCGCCGACGGGCAGCCCGGGTTGTCGGCCTGCGCCTTGAGCAGCGCCTGGAGCTGGGCCGGAGTGGCGTGCGGGTGCGCGGACTTCAGCAGCGCGGCGACACCGGCGGCGTGCGGGGAGGCCATCGACGTGCCCTGCAGGAAGCCGTACTGGTTGCCCGGCATCGTGGAGAGGATGCGGCCGTTCTTCGACGGGGTGTCCGGGATCTGGTACTTGTCGCCGCCGGGGGCCGCGATGTCGATGACGCCGTTTCCGTACGTCGAGTAGTACGACTTGGCGCCCGTGACGCCCGTCGCGCTGACCGTGACGACACCCGGGAGCTGGGTCGGCACGTCGAAGCACTCGTGCGGGTCGACCGTGCGGGGGACCGGGGTCGAGTCGTCGGGGCTGGAGTCGTCGAGCAGGGCGTCCGAGTCGAGGTCGTCGTTCGAGTTGCCCGCCGAGGCCAGGTTGAGCGTGCCCTTCTTCTGGGCGTACTGCTGGGCCCGGTTCACCGCGTCGACGATCGCCCGCTGGTCGGGGTCGTCCATGCAGTTGTAGAGCCAGGGATCCACGTAGTAGCTGTTGTTGGTGACCTCGACGCCGTGGTCGGCGGCGAAGACGAAGGCGCAGACGACGCTCTCCGGGTAGAACAGCTCGCTGACCGGGTCGGCCACCTTGATGCCGGCGACCTTCACGCCCGGGGCGACGCCTGCGACGCCGATGCCGTTGCGGGCCGCGGCTATCTCGCCCGCCACGTGCGTGCCGTGGTAGTGGTCGGGGTTCGCGGGACGCCAGGCGCCCGGCGAGGTGTCCGCCTTGCCGCCGACGCAGTTCGCGGACTGCGAGGCCGAGAAGTTGGGGGCCAGGTCCGGGTGGGTGTCGTCGACGCCGGTGTCGATCACGGCGACGGTCACCTTGCGACTGCCGGGGTTGATCTTCGCGGCCTTGTCGGCGCCGATCGCCCGCAGGTCCCACTGGTCGGCCTCGAGGGGCTCCTCGCCCGCGGCGGTGCTGCTCGCCTCGGCCTTCGCGGCCTGGGCGGCCGACAGGTACTGCGCGGCGCCCTCGTCCGTCGTCCCCGCCGCGGTCAGCGGCGCGGTACGGGTGGCGCCCGCGGACTGCACCCCGCGGACGGCGCGGATCTGCTTGCCGAAGTCGGGGTTGGCCGAATGGACGACGATCACGCCGATCTTCTCGTACGCGACGACGACGGTCCCTCCGGCCTTGGCTATCGCGCGCTGCACGGACGCGATCGTGCGGTGGTCCGTCCTGGTGTTGACGACGTACGCCAGCTCGGGGCTGTCCGTGGCGGTCGTGGCGGAGACGGACGCCGTGCCGGGAGCGGCCGCCGCGACACCCGGCAGCAGGCCGAGGGAGGCGGTCAGGGCCAGCGCGGCGGGTACGGCGAGCGCGAGACGGCGTCTGGAACGCAGATGAGCCATGGGATCTCCACATCATCCGGAAACGGGCACTGCCCGAACACAGGTGGTGCTCGGGCAGGTACATGACGGGGTGTGCAGGGCGAAGTTATCCCCCGCCCCACCTGGCCAGCAATGAAATACGACGACGACTTCTGAAAGAAGTGCGGGGAGTTGAACCGGTCCACGCGTGGCGCCGTGACCTTGAGCAGGGAGCACGAGCACGATCGAGCCCCCTGTCGGATCACGCTCGGGAGCCCTAACATCGCCTCCCGGTTCACGTGATCCACGTCACTGTGAGGTCAGAGCCGCCCATGTCCGTGCCCAGTCCGTCCCCGTCCCCGTCGGCGAACCCCAACTCGCCCCCGCCCACCGTCGCAACCGCATCCGCAACGCGAGGAGACTCCGTGGCCACCGACGCACCGCCCCCCTCGAAATCCCAACCCGCGCTCCCGTCGACCGAGGAGTTCGTCGAGGTCCAGCAGAGTGCGGAGTTCGGTGAACTGCGCCGCTCGCACCGCTCCTTCGCCTTCCCGCTGACCATCGGCTTCATCACCTGGTACCTGCTGTACGTCCTGCTGTCGAACTACGCGGGCGACTTCATGGGCACCCGACTGTTCGGCAACATCAACGTCGCCCTGGTGCTCGGCCTCGCCCAGTTCCTCACCACGTTCCTCATCGCCTGGTGGTACGCGCGGCACGCCGCCGCGAAGCTCGACCCCAAGGCCGAGGCGATCAAGTCCCGGATGGAGGGCGGCGCATGAGCCCCGCGATCACCCAGGTCCAGCTCGCGGCGGGAGAGGCCAGTGAGCACCGGCCGCTGATCATCTCCCTGTTCGCCGTCTTCGTCGTCGCCACCCTCGTCATCACCGTCTGGGCGGGCCGCCAGACCAAGAGCGCGGCCGACTTCTACGCGGGCGGACGCCAGTTCAGCGCCTTCCAGAACGGACTGGCCGTCTCCGGCGACTACATGTCCGCCGCGTCCTTCCTCGGCATCGCGGGCGCCATCGCCCTGTTCGGCTACGACGGCTTCCTGTACTCCATCGGCTTCCTGGTGGCCTGGCTGGTGGCGCTGCTCCTGGTCGCCGAGCCCCTGCGCAACTCCGGCCGCTACACGATGGGCGACGTCCTCGCCTACCGCATGCGCCAGCGCCCCGTCCGGACGGCGGCCGGCGCCTCCACCATCGTCGTGTCGATCTTCTACCTGCTGGCCCAGATGGCGGGAGCGGGCGTCCTGGTGTCGCTGCTCCTCGGCATCACCAGCGACGGCGGCAAGGTCGCCATCGTCGCCCTGGTCGGCGTGCTGATGATCGTGTACGTGACGATCGGCGGCATGAAGGGCACCACCTGGGTGCAGATGATCAAGGCCGTCCTGCTCATCGGCGGGACCATCCTGATCACCTTCCTGGTGCTGCTGAAGTTCAACTTCAACGTCTCCGACCTGCTCGGCTCCGCGGCCGACAACAGCGGCAAGGGCAAGTCCTTCCTCGAACCGGGACTCAAGTACGGCGCGACCTCGACGTCCAAGCTGGACTTCATCTCCCTGGGCATCGCTCTCGTGCTCGGCACCGCCGGCCTGCCCCACATCCTGATCCGCTTCTACACGGTGCCGGACTCCAAGGCCGCGCGTAAGTCCGTGAACTGGGCGATCGGCATCATCGGCGGCTTCTACCTGATGACCATCGCGCTCGGCTTCGGCGCCGCCGCGCTCATCAGGCCCGAGGAGATCATCGCGTCCAACAAGGCGGGCAACACCGCCGCCCCGCTGCTCGCGCTGCACCTCGGCGGTGTGGACTCGACGTGGGGAGCGATCCTGCTCGCCACCATCTCGGCGGTCGCCTTCGCCACGATCCTCGCGGTCGTCGCCGGACTGACGCTCGCCTCGTCCTCCTCGTTCGCCCACGACATCTACGCGAACGTGATCAGGAAGGGCACCGCCACCGAGAAGGAGGAGGTCAGGGCCGCCCGCTACGCCACGATCGCCATCGGTGTCGTCTCGATCGGCCTCGGCGCCCTCGCCCGCGACCTGAACGTGGCCGGCCTGGTCGCGCTCGCCTTCGCGGTCGCCGCCTCCGCCAACCTGCCGACGATCCTCTACAGCCTCTTCTGGAAGAGGTTCACCACGCAGGGCGCCCTGTGGTCGATCTACGGCGGCCTGGTGACGGCGGTCGGCCTGGTGCTGTTCTCCCCGGTCGTCTCCGGCAAGCCCACCTCGATGTTCCCGGACGTCGACTTCCACTGGTTCCCGCTGGAGAACCCCGGCCTGATCTCCATCCCGGTCGGCTTCCTGCTCGGCTGGATCGGCACGCTCGTGTCCAAGGAGGAGCCCGACGCCGGCAAGTACGCCGAGCTGGAGGTCCGCTCCCTCACCGGCACCGGAGCGCACTGACCCACGCGTACGGCACGGCCCCGTCGCGACCCCCCGGTGGATCACCACTGGTAGGTCCCTACGACGGGGCCGTGCCGTACCTCGTGGGATCGGGCCGCCCCCGTTGTCGGTCCCGTCACGTAGGCTCGCAGTTGTCCGACAGATGTGCTTGGCACCGAGGGAGGGGGCCCACGTGCTCATCGACACCTACGGCCGGGTGGCCACCGACCTGCGCGTCTCGCTGACCGACCGCTGCAATCTCCGCTGCACGTACTGCATGCCGGAAGAGGGCCTGCAGTGGCTGGCCAAGCCCGACCTGCTCACGGACGACGAGATCGTCCGCCTCATCGACATCGCCGTCACCTCCCTCGGCATCACCGAGGTCCGCTTCACCGGCGGGGAACCCCTGCTCAGGCCCGGACTCGTCGGCATCGTCGAGCGGGTCGCCGCCCTGGAGCCGCGCCCCCAGATGTCCCTGACGACGAACGGCATCGGCCTCAAGCGCACCGCGTCCGCCCTGAAGGCGGCGGGCCTGGACCGGGTCAACGTCTCCCTCGACACCCTGCGCCCCGACGTCTTCAAGACGCTCACCCGCCGCGACCGGCACAAGGACGTCCTCGAAGGACTCGAAGCGGCCCGCGACGCCGGCCTCACCCCCGTCAAGGTCAACTCCGTGCTGATGCCTGGGCTGAACCAGGACGAGGCCCCGGACCTGCTCGCCTGGGCCGTCGAGCACGACTACGAACTGCGCTTCATCGAGCAGATGCCCCTGGACGCCCAGCACGGCTGGAAGCGGGAGGGCATGGTCACCGCCGGCGACATCCTCGCCTCGCTGCGGACCCGCTTCGAGCTCACCGAGGAGGGCGCCGCCGAGCGCGGCTCCGCTCCCGCCGAGCGCTGGCTCGTCGACGGCGGCCCGCACCGGGTCGGCGTGATCGCCTCGGTCACCCGCCCCTTCTGCTCGGCCTGCGACCGCACCCGGCTGACCGCCGACGGCCAGGTCCGCACCTGCCTGTTCGCCACCGAGGAGACCGACCTTCGGGCCGCGCTGCGCTCGGACGCCGCCGACGAGGAGATCGCCGGCATCTGGCGGACCGCGATGTGGGGCAAGAAGGCGGGCTCCGGCCTGGACGACCCGACGTTCCTCCAGCCGGAGCGGCCGATGTCCGCGATCGGGGGTTAAGGCCGCGCGGACTCGGACTCCCACTGGGTCAGCGGCACCACGTCCTTGAGGAAACCCCGGACGCTCAGGAACTGCGACAGGTGCTCCCGGTGCTCCTCGCACGCGAGCCACGTCTTGCGGCGCTCGGGCGTGTGCAGCTTCGGGTTGTTCCACGCGAGCACCCACACGGCGTCGGCGCGGCAGGCCTTGGCCGAGCACTGCGGTGTGGAGGGGGAGGTCTGACCGGGGAGCGGGAGGTTCACGCGTCCACCCTAGACGGCCCCACAAAGGCGACGCCGAGCAGCCACGGGGGGAGCTGCCCGGCGTCGGTCCGTCGCTCCGACGGGGGATGCGGAGCGCGTACGAAGTATGTCACGGGGGACCCGGTGCCCGGCACCGGAACTACATGATTGATCTGAGCTTTTCTTGAGCTTGGTACACGCTCCGGCACCCCGTCCCGTTCCGGATTCCGCTGATCCGCGGAGGTCAGCTCCGCTCGTGCGGCTCGCCCCGAAGACCCGCTCCCGGGTCCGCCGTCACGTCCTCGCGCACGGGTCCCGGCGCGGGTTCCGAGCCGTCATCCTCGCGCGGCGGCGCGATCATCGGGCGCACCGGGACGGTGACGAAGGTCGACGGGAGCGAGGGCGCGTTCTCCCGGCCGGCGTTGGCGATGACGACGGCGATGTAGGGGAGGAGCACCCCGAGGACCAGAGCGACCAGTGCGACGTGGCGCTCCACGTTCCAGAGGGTCGCGGCGAGGATCACGGCGACGGTGCGGACGCTCATCGAGATGACGTAGCGCCGCTGCCTGCCGCGTACGTCCTCGTCGAGTCCTTGCCTGGCTCCTGTGATCCGGAAGACCTGGCCGCTGTTCTGCTTCCGCATCACGTTCCACCACCTGCCTGTGTCGGACGCTCCGGTCCGTACCACCCGGACCCGGTCAGGGATCCGGGCCCGAACACGCTCCACGTTACGCCGCGGCTGCGCCGTCCTCGAGACCGGGGGCACCTCCCGTCCGGGGGACGGACTGCGCCGTACCGCGTATGGCTCCGCCCGACATGCGGCGTACGGGTGGCGGACCGAGACTGGCCGAAATGCTCACGCAGAGCCGTACTAGGAGGCAGCCATGGGCTGGTTGTGGGCCATCATCGTGGGATTCGTGCTGGGTCTGCTGGCCAAGGCCATCATTCCGGGCAAGCAGCACAGTCCGCTCTGGCTGACCACGATCTTCGGCATCATCGGAGCCGTCGTCGGCAACGCCATCGCCCGGGCGATCGGCATCGACGAGACCAGCGGCATCGACTGGGGCCGGCACGCACTCCAGCTCGTCGCCGCGGTCGTGATCGTCTTCTTCGGCGACATGCTCTACATGTCGCTGCGCGGCAACCGGCAGCGGCAGCGCACCTGACGAAGCGCGAGCGGCCGTCCCCCGGGACGGACGGCGCAGGGGCGGCCCCGTGACGGGACCGCCCCTGCGCGTGTGTGACGGACAGAGCCGCCGGGAGCCCGCTCAGGCGCCCGTGACCTCCACCGCAGCCAGGTTCTTCTTGCCCCGGCGCAGCACCAGCCAGCGCCCGTGCAGCAGGTCCTCCGCGGCGGGCACCGCGTCCTCGGCGGCGACCTTCACGTTGTTCACGTAGGCGCCGCCCTCCTTGACCGTGCGCCGCGCGGCCGACTTGCTGGCCACCAGGCCGACCTCCGCGAGGAGGTCCACCACCGGACCGAGCGAGGCGACCTGGACGTGCGGCACCTCGGACAGGGCCGCCCGCAGCGTCGGCTCGTCGAGATCACCGAGCTCGCCCTGACCGAAGAGGGCCCGGGACGCGGCGACCACGCCGGCCGTCTGGTCGGGGCCGTGCACCAGGGTGGTCAGCTCCTCGGCCAGCGCCCGCTGCGCGGCACGCGCCTGCGGCCGCTCCTCGGTCTGCCGCTCCAGCTCCTCGATCTCCTCGCGGGACCGGAAGCTGAAGATCCGCAGGAACTTGGAGACGTCCCGGTCGTCCGCGTTCAGCCAGAACTGGTAGAACGCGTACGGCGTGGTCATCTCGGGGTCCAGCCAGACCGTGCCGGACTCTGTCTTGCCGAACTTGGTGCCGTCCGCCTTGGTGATCAGCGGAGTGCCCAGCGCGTGCACCACGGCGTCCGGCTCGGTGCGGTGGATCAGGTCCGTGCCCGAGGTGAGGTTGCCCCACTGGTCGCTGCCGCCGGTCTGCAGCGTGCAGCCGTACCTGCGGTAGAGCTCCAGGAAGTCCATGCCCTGGAGGATCTGGTAGCTGAACTCGGTGTAGCTGATGCCCGCGTCGGAGTTGAGCCGCCGCGCGACGGCCTCCTTCGCGATCATCTTGTTCACCCGGAAGTGCTTGCCCATGTCGCGCAGGAACTCGATGGCGGACATGCCCTGGGTCCAGTCCAGGTTGTTCACCATCACCGCGGCGTTCGGGCCCTCGAAGTCCAGCAGCGGGGCGATCTGCGCGCGCAGCCGCTCCACCCACTGGGCGACGACCTCGGGAGCGTTCAGCGTGCGCTCCGAGTTCGGCTTCGGGTCGCCGATCAGGCCCGTCGCCCCGCCGACCAGACCCAGCGGGCGGTTGCCCGCCTGCTGGATCCGGCGCATCGTCAGGATCTGCACGAGGTTGCCGAGGTGCAGGCTGGGCGCGGTCGGGTCGAAGCCGCAATAGAACGTGACAGGACCGTCCGCGAACGCCTTGCGCAGTGCGTCCTCGTCGGTGGAGAGGGCGATCAGCCCGCGCCACTTCAGTTCGTCGACGATGTCCGTCACGGTTCTCGTATCTCCTTGGGGATGATGTCGGGGCAGCCGGGCAGCCGCCGGCTACGAGGTTATACGCCCTGGCTGACAGAGCTCATATTGAAGTCCGGCACCCGCAGGGCCGGAGCGGCGGCCCTGGTGAACCAGTCGCTCCACTCCCGGGGCAGCGTCTTCTCCGTGCGCCCCGCCTCGGTGGCCCGGCCCAGCAGACCGACCGGCGACTCGTTGAAGCGGAAGTTGTTCACCTCGCCGACCACCTCGCCGTTCTCCACCAGGTACACCCCGTCCCGGGTGAGCCCCGTCAGCAGGAGCGTGGCCGGGTCGACCTCGCGGATGTACCACAGGGAGGTCAGCAGCAGGCCGCGGCCGGTGCTCGCGACCATCTCCTCCAGGGAGCGGTCGTCGCCGCCGTCCAGGATCAGGTTGCCGATCGACGGCGTCACCGGCAGACCCGTGAGGGCCGCGCTGTGCCGGGTCGTCGACAGGCGCTCCAGCCGTCCCGCGGCGATCCACTCGGTCGCCGTCAGCGGCAGTCCGTTGTCGAACACCGACGCGTCGTCCCCGGAGGAGTGCGCCAGTACGAACGGGGCGCTCTCCAGGCCCGGCTCGTGCGGGTCGCTGCGCAGGGTCAGCGGCAGCTCGGTGAGCCGCTCGCCGACGCGGGTGCCGCCGCCGGGCTTGCTGAACACCGTCCGTCCCTCGGCCGCGTCCCGGGCCGCCGCCGACCACATCTGGTAGATCAGCAGGTCCGCCACGGCGGTCGGCGGCAGCAGCGTCTCGTAGCGCCCGGCGGGCAGGTCGAGGTGCCGCTCGGCCCAGCCGAGCCGGGTCGCCAGCTCCGCGTCCAAAGCCGCCGGGTCGACGTCCTTGAAGTCCCGGGTGGAGCGCCCCGCCCACGCCGAGCGGGTGCGGTCCGGGGACTTGGCGTTGAGCTCCAGCGTCCCGTTCGGCTGGTCGTGCCGCAGCCTGAGGCCCGTCGACGTACCCAGGTAGCTGGAGACCAGCTCGTGGTTGGCGAACCCGTACAGCTCACGGCCGCCCGCGCGGGCCCGGGCGAACGACTCGCCGAGCGCCGGGGCGAAGTCCGTGAAGACGGCCGAGGAGGTCTCGGCGGGCGCGTCTGTGAAGTCCGGGGACTCCGGCACGCCCGTGACCAGCGGCTGCGCGTCCTCGGCGGGTCCGGCCCCGCGCGCGGCGGCCTCGGCGGCCCGCACCAGCGGCTCCAGCTCGTCGGGCGTCACCGCGGAGCGGGAGACGACGCCGGACGCCGTGCCCTCGCGGCCGTCGACGGTGGCGACGACGGTCAGCGTGCGCCCGCGGGTCACCCCGTTCGTGGTGAGCGCGTTGCCGGCCCAGCGCAGGTTGGCGGTCGAGTGCTCGTCGGCGATCACCACGCAGCCGTCGGCCCGGGACAGGGCGAGGGCGCGCTCGACGATCTCGTGCGGCTTGTCCGTACCGTGCGTACGAGAGGTCATCGGCCCGCCTCCTGCGTGGTGTTGAGAATGTTCACGCCCTTGAAGAGGGCGGACGGGCAGCCGTGCGAGACCGCCGCGACCTGGCCCGGCTGGGCCTTGCCGCAGTTGAAGGCACCGCCCAGGACGTACGTCTGGGGGCCGCCGACCGCGGCCATCGAACCCCAGAAGTCCGTGGTCGTCGCCTGGTACGCGACGTCCCGCAGCTGTCCGGTCAGCCGCCCGTTCTCGATCCGGAAGAAGCGCTGCCCGGTGAACTGGAAGTTGTAGCGCTGCATGTCGATGGACCAGGAGCGGTCCCCGACGACGTAGATGCCGCGGTCGACGCTGCCGATCAGGTCCTCGGTGGACAGCCCGGCGGGGTCCGGCTGGAGCGACACGTTCGCCATGCGCTGCACGGGCACGTGGCCGGGGGAGTCGGCGTAGGCGCAGCCGTTCGAGCGGTCGAAGCCGGTCAGCTTCGCGATGCGGCGGTCCAGCTGGTAGCCGACGAGGGTGCCGTCCTTGACGAGGTCCCAGGACTGCCCGGCCACACCCTCGTCGTCGTACCCGATGGTCGCGAGGCCGTGCTCGGCGGTGCGGTCACCGGTGACGTTCATCAGCTCGGAGCCGTACTTCAGCTTGCCCAGCTGGTCGAAGGTCGCGAAGGAGGTCCCGGCGTACGCCGCCTCGTAGCCGAGCGCGCGGTCCAGTTCGGTGGCGTGCCCGATGGACTCGTGGATGGTCAGCCACAGGTTGGACGGGTCGACGACCAGGTCGTACACGCCGGCCTCGACGCTCGGCGCGCGCATCTTCTCGGCGAGCAGTTCCGGGATCTGCGCGAGTTCGGAGTCCCAGTCCCAGCCGGTGCCCGTCAGGTACTCCCAGCCCCGCCCGACCGGCGGCGCGATCGTGCGCATGGAGTCGAACTCGCCGCTGGAGTCGTCGACGGCCACCGCGGTGAGCTGGGGGTGCAGCCGTACGCGCTGCTGCGTGGTCACGGTGCCCGCGGTGTCGGCGTAGAACTTGTTCTCGTGCACGGTGAGCAGTGAGGCGTCGACATGGCTGACCCCGTCGGCCGCGAGCAGCCGCGCGCTCCAGTCCGCCAGCAGCCCGGACTTCTCCTCGTCCGGCACGGAGAAGGGGTCGATCTCGTACGCGCTGATCCACGTCCGGTCGGCGTGCACCGGCTCGTCCGCGAGCTCGACGCGCTCGTCGGAGCCCGCCGCCTTGATCACCTGCGCCGACAGCTTGGCCATCGCCACGGCCTGCGAGGCCACCTTCGCGGCGGCGTCCATCGTCAGGTCCACGCCCGACGCGAACCCCCAGGTGCCGCCGTGCACCACCCGCACCGCGTACCCGAGGTCGGTGGTGTCCGAGGACCCGGCGGGCTTGGCGTCGCGCAGCCGCCAGGACGCACTGCGCACCCGTTCGAACCGGAAGTCCGCGTGCACGGCACCCAGCGCACGCGCGCGGGCGAGGGCGGCGTCGGCGAGGGCGCGCAGAGGTAGTGCCGTGAAGGCTTCGTCGATGGAATGAGGCACCTGGGTCTCTTTCTGTGGACGTGACGGTGGTCGCCGTGCTCTGCGATCGCTCCGATCATGTCGCCCATCGCGCCCGCGGACCACAGGTTTCCGGCCTGCGTCCATGACTTTATGTAGGGACCCGACAGCGAGTCACCTACGCCACTGTCGGTGCCCGATTGTCCGTCGGCGGGGCCGGACCGATAGGTTTTCGAGGAAGCCGCCTGTCGATCCAGCCGTCCGGGCGGCGCGTCAGACCGCTAACGAAAGGGTGATCCGTTGAGCCGCTCGGTTCTCGTCACCGGAGGCAACCGGGGCATCGGCCTCGCCATCGCCCGCGCGTTCGCCGAGGCCGGCGACAAGGTCGCCGTCACATACCGTTCCGGTGAGCCGCCGAAGGTTCTCACGGACCTGGGCTGCCTCGCCGTGAAGTGCGACATCACCGACACCGAGCAGGTGGAGCAGGCCTACAAGGAGATCGAGGCCGAGCACGGTCCGGTCGAGGTCCTGATCGCCAACGCCGGCGTCACCAAGGACCAGCTCCTGATGCGCATGTCCGAGGAGGACTTCACGTCCGTCCTCGACACCAACCTCACCGGCACCTTCCGGGTCGTCAAGCGCGCCAACCGCGGCATGCTGCGCGCCAAGAAGGGCCGGGTCGTCCTGATCTCCTCGGTCGTCGGGTTGCTCGGCTCCGCGGGCCAGGCGAACTACGCCGCCTCCAAGGCCGGCCTGGTCGGCTTCGCCCGGTCCCTCGCCCGTGAGCTGGGATCGCGCAACATCACCTTCAACGTCGTCGCGCCCGGCTTCGTCGACACCGACATGACCAAGGTGCTCACCGACGAGCAGCGCGCGGGCATCGTGTCCCAGGTGCCGCTCGGCCGGTACGCGCAGCCGGAGGAAATCGCCGCGACGGTGCGGTTCCTCGCCTCCGACGACGCCTCGTACATCACTGGAGCCGTCATCCCGGTTGACGGCGGACTGGGAATGGGTCACTGATCACCATGAGCGGAATTCTCGAGGGCAAGCGCGTCCTGATCAGCGGTGTGCTGATGGAGTCCTCCATCGCCTTCCACGCCGCGAAGCTGGCCCAGGAGCAGGGTGCCGAGATCATCCTCACCGCGTTCCCGCGGCCGACGCTGACCGAGCGCATCGCCCGGAAGCTCCCCAAGCCCACCAAGGTCATCGAGCTCGACGTGACCAACGACGAGCACCTCGGCCGGCTGGCCGACGTCGTCGGCGAGGAGCTCGGCGGCCTCGACGGCGTCGTGCACTCCATCGGCTTCGCGCCGCAGGACGCCCTCGGCGGCAACTTCCTCAACACGCCGTTCGAGTCGGTCGCCACCGCCATGCATGTCTCGGCGTACTCCCTGAAGTCGCTCACCATGGCCTGCCTGCCGCTGATGCAGAACGGCGGCTCCGTCGTCGGCCTGACCTTCGACGCGCAGTACGCCTGGCCGCAGTACGACTGGATGGGCCCGGCCAAGGCCGCGCTGGAGGCCACCAGCCGCTACATCGCCCGCGACCTGGGCAAGCAGAACATCCGCTGCAACCTCATCTCCGCGGGCCCGCTCGGCTCCATGGCCGCCAAGTCCATCCCGGGCTTCAGCGACCTCGCCGCGGTGTGGGACACCCGCTCCCCGCTGGAGTGGGACCTGAAGGACCCGGAGCCGGCCGGCCGCGGCATCGTCGCCCTGCTGAGCGACTGGTTCCCGAAGACCACCGGCGAGATCATCCACGTCGACGGCGGCCTGCACGCGATCGGCGCCTGACCCACCCCCTCGGCGGCACCCGGGCGAGCCCTGGGCCGTACGAGGACGACGCCCCGTCTCCCGCGGCCCGCGGGGGCCGGGGCGTCACCCGTTCGGCCCACCGGCCGGGCGCCCGGGGCAGGTCACCGGGCACTCTGGAGTACGCGTTCACCAGGCACTTCGGACGCGTTTCCTCCAGAGCACGGCCGAGGAGGTCACCCTTGTGCGCCTGTCACACCGATTCGCCCCGGTCATAGCCGCGCTGGTTCTCCCCGTCGCCCTCCCCGACGACGCGGCCTCGCACACCCCGCACTCACCGGAAACGGGCCTCCACGCGCGTGTGGCCGACGAGAGACCCTTCGGGGCCTCGTGCCGCACCCGGGTGCTGGGCTCCGAGGTGACCGCCTGGTGCCACAACCCCTATCCGGAGACCGACCGGGTCAGCCTGCACGTCGAGTGCGACCGCTGGTGGGACATCGACAGCGACGGCGCTCCGGTCGGCGCCGGGCCCGCCGAGACCGTACGGCTGACCGGACGCTGCTGGAAGGAGATCCGGTCGGCGTGGGTCAGCCACGAGCGGTGACGGCGCCGCTCAGCCGCCGGAGGTGACCCCCGGGTCCCCGGCCGCGCGCCCCGCACGGCACTGGAACGGATAGCCCGCGGCCTCCGTCCCGGCCGCCTCCGCGTCGCCCGCGCGGATCGCGTCGAGCAGGCGGGTGTGGTCCATGTACGTCTCCGGCGTCAGCCGCTCGCCGACGTCCTCGCGCAGCCAGTCGCGCATGACCTCGCCCAGGTCCGCGTACATCTCGGTCATGACCTCGTTGTGCGACGCGGACACCACCGCCAGGTGGAAGGTCGCGTCGGCCGTCACGAAGGCCTCCGCGTCACCCGACTCCCAGGCTTCCTCACGGCGTACGAGCAGGGCGTCCAGCTGCTTGAGATCGCGCTCGGTGCGCCGCTCGGCGGCCAGCCT
Organism: Streptomyces sp. NPDC005496; assembly: GCF_042872045.1. Classification (NCBI taxonomy): domain Bacteria; kingdom Bacillati; phylum Actinomycetota; class Actinomycetes; order Kitasatosporales; family Streptomycetaceae; genus Streptomyces; species Streptomyces sp. NPDC005496. The sequence continues at coordinate 23,782 of NZ_JBIAJQ010000009.1, read as the reverse complement.
GGCGGCACTCGACTCCAGCGTGGAGCGCAGCTCGGCCACGTGCCGCGGGTCGGCGTCCGCGAAGCGGCGGTGCATGACGCCCGCCAGCTCGCTGGTCGCCGCGACGTAGGTGCCCGAACCCTGGCGGATGTCCAGCAGGCCGTTGTGCGCGAGCGCGCGGACCGCCTCACGGACCGTGTTCCGGGCGACGCCCAGCTGCTCGACCAGCTCAGGCTCGGTGGGGATGCGCGAGCCGACCGGCCACTCGCCCGAGGTGATCTGGTTCCGCAGCTCGGCGATGACCTGCTCGGACAGCGCCGAACGGCGGGGATGGCTCAGCGGCATGACGGTCCTTCGAACGGGCCTTCCTGCGGGGCCGGATGATCCGGAGATTAACGCAAGGGGGCGGACGCGAGAGGGAGTGGACAACCAATCATCCCATGATTCTATGATGGCGCCATGGCCAGTGATCAGACGCGGACGGCGTCCCCAGCGATACGCGGCTCCGTCGGCACGGAGCCGGCGGGCCCCGCACCTACGACGCGTCCCGGACCCTCGGGGCCCGCGTCGACCGCCCGTCCCGGACCCGGGGAGCGGACACCCGCCCCGCGCGCGTGGACGACACGGCTGGTCGTCGCCGGCATCGTCCTCACGGCCCTCAACCTGCGGCCCGCCATCACCAGCCTCGGCGCCCTCCTCGAAGAGGTGCGCGACGGGCTCGGGATGAGCGGCAGCGTCGCCGGCCTGCTCACCTCCGTGCCGTCCCTCTGCTTCGCCGTCTTCGGGGTCATGGCGCCGCGCCTCGCCCGCCGGTTCGGTGCGTCCGCCGTCGTCTGCGCGGGCATGGTCGCCATCACCGTCGGCCTCGCCGTACGGCCGTACGCGGGCGGCACCCCGGGCTTCCTGGCCGCCAGTGCCCTGGCACTCATGGGCATCGCCGTCAGCAACGTCCTGATGCCGGTGATCGTCAAGCGCTGGTTCCCCGACCGCGTCGGATCCATGACCGGCCTGTACTCGATGGCCCTGGCGGTCGGCACCTCGTCCGCCGCCGCGGTCACCGTGCCCATGACCGACGCGCTCGGCGGCGGCTGGCGATCCGGGCTGACCGTCTGGGCGTTCCTCGCCGCCGCGGCCGTACTGCCGTGGATCCCGCTCGTACGCGCGCGGGAGGCCGGTTCCGGGCCCGCCGGAGCGTCGACGGCCCCGCCGACCCGCGTGCCCGCGACCGGCGACGGCACTGCGGCGGACGCCCGTGCGGGGGCCTCCGCGACCGGCAGTGGGTCCGTCGAGGTGGGCGCTTCCGAGGCCGGCGCCGACACCGTCTCCGGATCTGAGGCCGTCTCCGGACCCGGCGCCGTGACCGCCTCCGTGACCGGTACCGCGTCCCATGAGCGGGCCGACGGACTGCGGATCACCCGGAGCGGGACCGCCTGGGCGCTCGCCGTCTTCTTCGGCCTCCAGGCCACCGCCGCGTACGTCACCATGGGCTGGATGGCGCAGATCTTCCGGGACGCCGGGGTCCCGGCCGGCACCGCGGGCCTGCTGCTCGCGGTCACCATGGTGATGGGCGTACCGCTGGCCTTCGTCATCCCCCGCCTGGCCACCCGCCTGCCGCACCAGGGACCGATCGTGATCGCCCTCGGCGTCAGCGGTCTCGTCGGCTACGCCGGCCTGTGGCTGGCCCCGGCGGGCGGCGCCTGGGCCTGGGCGGTCCTCCTCGGCATCGCCAACTGCTCCTTCCCCCTCGCCCTCACGATGGTCGGCATGCGGGCCAGGACCGGCGCGGGCGTCGCCAAGCTGTCGGCCTTCGCGCAGAGCACCGGGTACCTCATCTCGATCCCGGGGCCGCTCCTGGTGGGCGTGCTCTACCAGCACAGCGGCGGCTGGGGGCTGCCGATCGCGCTGATGGCGGGGCTGATGGTCCCGCAGATCGGCGTGGGCATCCTGGCGGGCCGCGACCGCACGGTGGAGGACGAGGCCGCACGGCGCTGACCGGCGCCGGGGCCACGGCCGGCGTCGGCCGTACGCCCACGGGGTGCGGGCGGGCGTGAGGCCACCCGCACCCCGGGGCCCGACCCCAGAGGCGGGGGAGGTCCCGGCGGGTGGGAGACTGGCCGCATGCCTGTGCTCGACCCGAACCCCCAGAACGGCCAGAAGAAGATGCTGCTCGTGCTCGGCGCGATGCTGGCCATCACCGTGATCATCGGCGTCATCGCGTCCATCGCCTCCCCCTGACCGCGCCCGTCCGCCGGCGGTGGTGGGGCTAGCCCCACCGACCCCTAGGGGGCGAGTGTCAGGGTCAAGTGGGTGGATCTCCGGATGGGTTGGAGGCCGCGGATTCCGTAGCTTCGAGGTGTGGTCGCGAGGACGCGGCCCACGGACCGCTCGAAGACCCACGGAGGCGTCATGCCGGCCCCCACGCACCCCCGGACCCACCCGGTGACCACGGGCCGCGTCGACATCCGGCTGCCCTGGTGGGCCTTCGCGCTCCCGGTCCTGGCCTTCGTCGCGCTGCTGGCCCTGATCGTCAACCCGTCCGACGCCCACGCCACGGCCGGGGACCCCGCCCTGACCCACGTCGTCGAGCGCATCCAGGAGGCGGTACGCCGCTGAGTCCGCACCGGGTCCGGTGGCCGCCTTCTCCCGGCGCCCGTCTCGGTCCGGCGTGCGTCGCCCCGAGGTCTCCCGGGGCCTACTTACGTCCCCCGGGCTCCGGCAGGCGCGGTGCGCGGATCTCGGGAAGGATGGACGGCGAGTGTGGTCCGCCCGTGGGCACGCCCCGCCCGCCGTGGACGTGCGTCCGCGCCCGTCGGCGCGGGCCGTCACCCGTGCCGGGGGACCGGCCCAACTCCCTGCGCCCCGTGGCGTGTTTCATGCGAAGCTGGGACGCATGAGCGTCGCAGAATCCCGCAGGATCGTCCTCTTCCGGCATGCGAAAGCCGACTGGCCGCAGGTCTCCGACCACGAGCGGCCGCTCGCCGACCGGGGCCGCACGGACGCCGCCGTCGCCGGACGCAAGCTGTCCGACTCGGGCATCCCCCTCGACCTGGCCGTCTGCTCCACCGCGACCCGGACCCGCGAGACCTGGAAGCTCGCCGTCCACGAGCTGCCGCACCGGCCGAAGACGGTCTACGAGGAGCGGGTCTACGAAGCCTCGCCGGGCGAGCTGATCGCGGTGCTCAACGAGACCCCGGACGACGTGCAGAGCCTGGTCCTGATCGGCCACAACCCCGGAATCCAGGGCCTCGCCGACGTCCTCGCGGGCCAGGCCGAGAAGGACATCCGCGCCCGCATGAGCAGCCGGGGCTTCCCGACCGCGGCGTTCGCCGTCCTCACCTTCACCGGCCCCTGGAAGACCCTGGAGCCCGGAGTGGCCGCCCTCGTCGACTACTGGGCGCCGTCCGAATGAGCCGTCGCCACGCGGACGGGGAGCGGCAGCGGTCCCCGTCCGCGTGGCGGAAGACCCGCGCGAGCGCGACGGCTCAGGGCGCGTCGTCGTTCGTGTCCGCGGCCTCGACCTCTTCGCGGGTGACGCCGAGCAGGTAGAGCACCGTGTCGAGGAACGGGAAGTTCACCGCCGTGTGCGCGGCCTCCCGGACGACCGGCTTCGCGTTGAACGCGACCCCGAGCCCCGCGGCGTTCAGCATGTCGAGGTCGTTGGCCCCGTCGCCGATCGCCACCGTCTGGCCCAGCGGCACGCCCGCCTCGGCCGCGAACCGGCGCAGCAGCCGCGCCTTGCCCGCGCGGTCCACGATCTCGCCGGTGACCCGGCCGGTCAGCTTCCCGTCGACGATCTCCAGCGTGTTGGCGTGCGCGAAGTCGAGTCCGAGCCGCTCCTTCAGATCGTCCGTGACCTGCGTGAACCCGCCCGAGACCACGCCGACCTGGAATCCGAGGCGCTTCAGCGTACGGATCAGCGTGCGCGCGCCCGGCGTGAGCCGCACCTCGCTGCGCACCTTGTCCACCACCGAGACGTCCAGCCCCGCGAGCAGCGCCACGCGCGCGTGCAGCGACTGCTCGAAGTCCAGCTCGCCGCGCATCGCGGCCTCGGTCACCTCGGCGACCTCCTTCTCGCAGCCGGCGTGCGCCGCGAAGAGCTCGATCACCTCGTCCTGGATGAGAGTGGAGTCCACGTCCATCACGACGAGCCGCTGGGCGCGGCGGTGCAGTCCGGCCGCGACCACCGCGACGTCGACACCGAGCGCCGCCGCCTTGGTCGCGAGGGCCGTGCGCAGCGCCTCGGTCTCCGTGCCCGACACCGCGAACTCGACCGCGGTGACCGGGTACTTGGCGAGCCGGAAGATACGGTCGATGTTGCCGCCGGTGTCGGTGATCCGGGCGGCGATCGCCGCCGTCGACTCCGCGGTGAGCGGACGCCCGAGGACCGTGACGAGCGAGCGGCCGAGACCGCGGGGCCGGTTGTCGCCCAGCCCGGAGATGATCTCCGCCTGCATCTTCATGGACTCCGCCCAGCTGTGGACGGTGGACCGCAGGTCACCCTCGAGCCCGGCGGACGGCTCGGTCACGAGCGCGCACAACACGATCCGGCCACGGGTGACGACCTGCTCGATGTCGACCACGTCGACGGAGAAGGCGGCGAGGGTGTCGAAGAGACCGGCGGTGATGCCGGGCCGGTCCTTGCCGAAGATCTTGACGAGGAGGGTGGGGACATCAGAGGTCTGCGAAGCGCTCATGGTGCTCCCACCGTATCCGGCACCCAGTGCCTTTCGCCGCCGAGGTCCGCCTGGCGGACAGCGAACAATGCGTGGCGCGCGGGTGACGCCGGCCTTGATCACCGGTGACGAGCCCGGGTCCCGCCGGCCGGGACCCGGGCGGCCGTCGCGGGTGTCCTACCGGCAGCGGACGTCCGCCGCCGGCCGCTGCCCGGTGGCGAGATACCGGGAGACGATCCGGTCTCCGCAGGCATTGCCGTTGCCGAGGTAGGCGTCGTGGCCGGTGGAGTCCGTGGTCACCATGACGGCGCGTGCGCCGAGCGCCGCGCGCAGCCTGCGGGCGCCGGCCAGCGGGGTGGCGGGATCACGCTCGTTCTGGACGAGCAGGACGGTGGACGGCACGCGGTCGGTGATGCGTACCGGCTCCTCCCGCTGCGGCCAGGGCCAGGCGGCGCAGGCGATCGCGTTCCTCGGCATCCCGGCGGTCAGGGGGTACGCGGCGCGGCTCGCGTCGACGTCCTCCTGGTAGCGGGCAGCCGACGACGGCCAGCGGGCGTCGTTGCACATCGTGGCGAGGGCGACGGAGAGGGCGTTGCGCACCGGCGGCTCCGGCGCCGGCTCGGGCGCCGGCGGGACGGTGCCCGCGCGGGCGTGCAGGATCAGGCGGGCCAGCCCGGGGAAGCCCTCGCCGGGATCGTAGAAGGCGTCCACCACGGCCTGGCGCAGCACGTTGCCGTTCAGCTCGGCCGGACGGGCGCCGGGCCAGGGGATCGGCTCCCGGTCCAGCCGGGCGGCGAGCCGCAGCAGGAGCGGACGGACCTGCCCGGCGCGGTCGGCCAGCCGGTCCGGATTCCCGGGCGCCGAGGCCCATTCGGCGAACACGGGGAACACGTCCTCGACGCCGGTCTCGAACCCGGTCCAGGTGGCCCGGGGAACGCCGCCGAGCTCGGGGTGGGCGGTGGCGGCGGTGGCGTCGGGGTTGCTGTCCAGCACCACCCGGTCGGTGCGGCGCGGAAAGAGCTGGCTGTAGACGACGCCGGTGTACGCCCCGTACGAGACACCCCACGCGGACAGCCTGCGCTCGCCCAGCGCCGCGCGGATGCGGTCGATGTCGCGGGCGTTGTCGGCGGTGCTGATGTGCCGCGCCAGCTCGCCGCCGTCGCGCGCGCAGGCGTCGGCGGTCCGCCGGGCGGTGGCCATGTTCGTGTCGACGCTCCCGTCCGGCGCCGGCCAGGGGAAGAACGTGGACCTGTCGAGGTCGCCGCTCTCCAGACCGCAGTCGACCGGGTCGGACCGGCCGACTCCCCGGGGGTCGAACCCGATCAGGTCGTACGTGTCGCGCACCTCGCGCGGCAGCGTCCGGCCCTTCGTGGCCACCTCGTCGAGGCTGCCGCCGCCGGGGCCGCCGGCGATCAGGAGCAGGGCGCCGCGGCGTGCGGACGGCTTCTCGCTGCGGATACGGGAGACGGCGAGGGCGACCTTCTCGCCGCCGGGGTCGGAGTAGTCCATCGGCACCTCGACGGTGGAGCACTCCTGCCGCGGGTCGAGCCCGCTCCCCTCGCACTTCTCCCAGACGAGGGGCCGGGAGGTCATGGGTGTCGCGGCCGTCGCGGTGAAGGGCACGGTGGGCCCGAGAACCGCGGCGGCCACGGCGATCACGAGTACGTTTCGCTTGGTTCGCTCGGCTTTCATCACAGGGACGAGCCTCGGTGACCGGCTCCGGCCACTCCATCCGGCTGCCCCGCCTGTTCCGCGGGGGGTTTACCCAACGCCGTTCACCGGCACCGCAGTTGACCATCCTGTGCCAGACCCCCGGTCACTCCCTGGGCGGGGGCGGGCCCTTCTCGTGCGGCGGGGGAGGAGGAGGGGGCGGCGGGACGACGCCGTCCCGCGACGGCGGCCGCGGCCTGGGCGCACGGGGCGGAGGCGAGAGCGGGCTGATCACCGTGGGCGCCTCGTACACCTCGTCGGCCCGCCCGCCCTCCCGCTCCGGACGCGAGCCGGGCGGCCGGCCACCGCGCGGCGGCCGCGCCTCCGAGGGCGCCCGTTCGTCCGGCTCGCGTCCGCGACCTCCCCGAGCGCCGCCCGCGCCCCACCCCCGCGCGGTTCCCGAGGGCGCCGTCCCTCCGCGCGGCGGTGCGGCACCCTCCGCCGGTCGCGCGTCCTGCGGCTCCCGCAGTTCGTCCGGCACCCGGAGATAGGGGTTGGTGTCGGGGTTCGACGGCCGGAACGGCATGGCCGGGTGGTACGGCCCCGGCTCAGGCGCCTGCTCGCCGGAGTACTCCTCGGGCCCCCGGCCGCCCGCGTCACCCGGTGCCACCCTTAGTGCCAGGGGCGCGGCCCGCCGTCCCGCGGCGCCCGTCGCGTACGCCAGCAGGGCACCGACCGCGCCCGCGCCCGCGCCCCACGCGGCGCCGAGCAGCAGCGCCGGCAGCGTCTGCCCGTGCAGCTCTATCCCGGCGCCGAACGCGTCGAAGCCGAGCACCGACAGCGAGGCGTCCACCGACACGTCCGTCAGCCAGGCGAGCAGCGCCAGCGCCGGGCCGGTCACGAGCGCGAGGCGCAGCGCACAGCGCCCCGCGAAACCGAGGGCGCCCGTGCCCCGTCCACCGGCTCCGCCCGGGTCCCGTACCGCCGGGGTGCGCGCCGCCGCGAGCACCCCGGCGAACAGCATCATCACCGCTGCAGCGACGCCCAACAGCCATACTCTGCCGTCCAGTTCGGCCATCCTGCCGAGGGTGACCGGCTGGTCGCGGCTGACGCTCAGCAACTCGTCGAGGGGGTCGGGCAGCAGCTTGGCGAGTTCACCGGTGGCCTGTCCGTCCCAGGGCACGAAGAGGCCCAGCGGCACGCCCAGCCACGCCCCGTTCGGGGCGCCCAGCAGCGCGGCGCCCGCGATCCGCCGGGGATGGTCGTCGCCGGTCATCGCGTACGCCGCCGCCGCGAGGCCGGCCACGACCGCGACCAGCAGTACCGTCACCAGCGCGGAGGCCGCGGGCCGCACCACCCGGTGCACGGCGTCCCAGCCGGGCGGCAGGGGAGTGCGGCGCGAGGCCAGCAGGGCGATCAGCAGGACCCCGACGGTCCAGGCCGCGCCGCCGAGCAGGGTGGGCACCGTGTCGACGGTGAAGCCGACGGCGGCCTTCGCGTCCACCAGGTCGCCGATCCGGTCGGGCAGCAGCCCGCCGATGTCGCCCAGGCCGCCCGGCAGCCGGTCCGTGATGTCGTCCAGGCCGCCGGCCCCCGGCACCTTGTCCAGGCCGAGTTGCCCGCCGTCGATGGTGACGACGTCGTGACCGGCCCAGGCGAGCCCGCCCAGCGTCGCCACGGACAGCACGACCACGGCCCCCGCACGCGCGAGGAGTTCGGCCGGGGAGATCACAACTCCCGCCCCGCGCAGGGAACGCAGGAAGAACCAGGAGAGCAGCAGCGCACCCACCAGCCCCACACCCAGTGGCGTGATCTCTATGGCGGTCGTCGCCTCGGCCCCCTCCAGGCCGAAGGCCGACACGTCCCCCGACGGCGTCACCGAACCACCCGCCCCGAGCGCCACCACCGCCGCGGTCATCGGGCCGAGCGAGCCCGCCGAATCGGCCTGGAGCAGATGCAGACCCAGTGCGGCCGTGCCCGCCATCGCGATCAACGCCCAGCTCACGGCGGCGATCGCGGACAGCAGTACATCCCCCCAGGGCACTTTCCTGTCGTACTCGGCCGTCTCCATGCCCATCTCCGCCCCCCGGTCCGCGCCACGGCGATGCACCGCGCATGTCCCCCTCGCGTGGGATTACCACCCTCCCGTCCGGTTTCCACCCCGTCAACGGAAACGGACAACACGCGCGTACGCAGTCTTCGCGGGGCCCGACTTTCGGTCAGGGGGCTCCTACTGAAATAGTTCCCCACGATGTTCGACATCCCTAGACTCCCTGTGATGGGGGAAATTCGGGGGACAACTCAGTGGGGCATGGAGTGCCGGAACTCGTACTGGAATTGAATGGACGGACCTGGACGCTCGATGCGTCCAGGCCATACACCCTCGGACGTGATCCGCAGGGGGACATCGTGCTCGACGACGCCAGGGTGTCCTGGCGTCACGCCACGATCAGCTGGGGCGGCCGCAGTTGGGTCATCGAGGACCACGGCAGCACCAACGGCACGTTCGTACAGGGCCAGCGGATCCACCAGTTGGAGATCGGCCCCGGCTCGGCCGTGCACCTGGGCAACGCGACCGACGGCCCGCGCCTGAGCCTCTCGGGTGCCGCCGCCGTCGCCTCGCCGCAGCAGGCCCGGCCCCAGCAGCCGTACGCGGCTCAGGGCGCGGGACCGGGCTGGGCGCAGCAGGCACCTCAGCAGCAGGCACCTCAGCAGCAGAACTGGCCGCAGTCGCAGCAGGGTGCCGCCATCCCGCAGCAGCCCGGACCCGGTGGAGGCGCGGGGGCGCCGCCGGTCTACGGTGACCGCAGCCCGACCACGTTCCACCAGTTCTCGCTCGGCCGCGTCATGCGCATCGGCCGTGCCCTGGAGAACGAGCTGGTCGTCTCCGACCTCCAGGTCTCGCGCCACCACGCCGAGTTCCACGCGACGCCGGACGGCCGCTACGAGATCCGCGACCTCGGTTCGCACAACGGCACGTACGTCAACGGCCAGCCGATCGCCAAGGGCGGCTCGGCGCTGCTCGGCCCGAACGACATCGTCGGCGTCGGCCACTCGACGTTCCGGCTGGTCGGCGACCGGCTCGAGGAGTTCGTCGACACCGGTGAGGTCTCCTTCTCGGCCCGCCACCTGACCGTCACGGTCGACGGCGGCAAGCAGATCCTCAAGGACGTCTCCTTCGGCGTGCCCGAGAAGTCGCTCATCGCGGTCATCGGCCCGTCCGGTTCCGGGAAGTCGACGCTGCTGAAGGCGCTCACGGGCTACCGCCCCGCCAACCAGGGCGACGTCCTCTACGACAACCGGAACCTTTACAAGCAGTTCGCCGAGCTGCGGCAGCGCATCGGTCTGGTCCCGCAGGACGACATCCTGCACAAGGAGCTGACCGTCAAGAAGGCCCTCAAGTACGCGGCGAAGCTGCGCTTCCCCGCGGACACCACGGGCGCCGAGCGCGACGCCCGGATCGACGAGGTGCTGCGCGAGCTCAAGCTGGACATCCACAAGGAGAAGAAGGTCACCTCCCTCTCCGGTGGCCAGCGCAAGCGCGTCTCGGTGGCCCTGGAGCTGCTGACCAAGCCGTCGCTGATCTTCCTGGACGAGCCGACCTCCGGTCTCGACCCGGGCATGGACCGCGACGTCATGCAGCTCCTGCGCGGCCTCGCCGACGACGGCCGTACGGTCCTCGTCGTCACGCACTCGGTGGCCGAGCTGGCGATCTGCGACAAGCTCCTGGTGATGGCGCCGGGCGGTTCCGTCGCCTACTTCGGTCCGCCCGAGGAGGCGCTGAACTTCTTCGGCTACGACACCTGGGCCGACGTCTTCTCCGCCTTCGAGAACTACCGCGACTACGACTGGGCGGGCCGCTGGAAGGGCTCGCAGCACTACCAGATGTACGCCGCGGACATCGACGCCGTCGCCCCGCAGTCGGTGCACATGCCGCCGCCGCAGGCGATGAAGCCGCCCAAGCCGCAGGGCTGGGGCTCGCAGCTGATGACCCTGATCCGCCGCTACGTGTCGGTGATCGCGTCCGACAAGGGCTTCCTGGCGCTGACGGTGATCCTGCCGGCGGTCCTCGGCGCGGTCAGCCTGCTGATCGACCCGGACAAGACGCTGCTGGTGAACCCGGCGGTCAACCCGAAGACCGGCGCGCACATCCCGAACGGCACGGCCACCACGGTGCTGCTGATCCTCGCGGTCGGCGCCTGTTTCGCGGGCGCCGCCAACTCGGTCCGCGAGCTGATCAAGGAACGGGTGATCTACGAGCGGGAGCGGGCGACCGGCCTCTCGCGCTCGGCGTACCTGATGTCCAAGGTCATCGTGCTCGGCACCGTCACCGTGCTGCAGGGCGCGCTGGTCGGCGCGATCGGCTTCTCCAGCCGCACGATCCCCGACGAGGGCCTGATCCTGGGCAGCGGCAAGACCGCGGTCATGCTCGAACTGTCGATCCCGATCATGGCGCTCGGCTTCACGTCGATGATGTTCGGCCTGATCATCTCGTCGCTGGTGAAGACCGCCGAGAAGACCATGCCGCTGCTGGTCATGTTCGCGATCATCCAGGTCGTGTTCACCGGCTGCCTCTTCATCCTGCACGGCACCGTCGGCGTCAACGAGTTCTCGTACCTGATGCCGTCGCGCTGGGCGGTCGCCGCGGCCGGCGCCACCCTGGACTTCAACAACATCAGTCCGAACACGGACGACCCGTCCAGCACGGACCCGCTGTGGGACCACACGGCGGCGGCCTGGGGCATGGACATGGTGGCCCTGCTCGTCCTCGGCGCCCTCTGCGGCTTCTTCGTGGCCCGCTTCCTGCGCCGCCACGAGCCCGAGGTCATGCGCAAGTAGCACTCCGGCGCGACTGAAGGGCGGCACCCCCAGCGGGGTGCCGCCCTTTCGCGTCTTGACCGAGACCCTCAGAGGTCCGCGCGATACTCGCGAGACTCAGTAGGCGCTGTTCACGTTGTCGATGGAGCCGTACTTGTCGGCCGCGTAGTTGGCGGCGGCCGTGATGTTGGCGACCGGGTCGTAGATGTTCGTCGACGTGCCCGAGACGTGGTACGCGGCGAAGGTCGGCGGGATGACCTGCAGCAGGCCCTTCGACGGGATGCCGTTGATGGCGTTGATGTCCCAGTCGTTGATGGCCCGGGGGTTGCCCGAGGACTCGCGCATGATGTTCTTGTGCAGCCCGTGGTAGCTGCCCGGGATGCCCTTCTGCTTCATGATGTCGAGCGACTGACGGATCCATCCGTCGAGGTTGTTCGGGTACGTCTTCGCGGCGACCGGCTTGACCTGGGGGCGCTGCGCGGAGCGGCTGGCGGCCTGCTTCTTGCGCGCCTCCTCCGCCTTCTTCTTGGCGGCGGCCTGCTCGGCGGCCTTCTTCTTGGCGGCGGCCTCGTCGGCCGCCTTCTTCTTCGCGACCTCGGCCTTGACCGTGGCGCCCGCCAGCTGGTCGGTGACGCTGGCCTTGACGTCCTTGATCTGCTGCTGGCTGTAGGCCACGGAAGTCGTCGACGCGGCGGCGTCGGTCGTCGTGGTCTGCGCCTGCGAGTTCGCCGGGACGGCGGTGAACGCGATGGCGGCGGCACCGAGGGCCGCGACGCCGGCGAGGGAAAGCTTGTGGGTCTTGGTCAGCGCGGGACTATGCACAGGAGCGATGAACTTCTTGGACATGACTGATTGACCTCTTCGAATAGCGCGGACGCCGCTCCCGGTCCGGTGGGGACAGGTGTTTTTTCCGGACGAACGCCGCGGGGCGAAAACCCGCGGCGTTGAGCGACGAGAGCCATTGTTAGCGGCCGCAAAATCCTGAGGCAAAGGTGTGACGTACGAAGCCGGGTAGTGGAGCACAGAAGGGCAAATCGGGGCAGACAGGTACGTCTGCCCCGCTCAAAGGGTCCCCTTTATCTCCTATGCCCGTTCGTACGTGATGTGTGCCCTATGCGAGGGCTCACACCGGCGAGGCCCCGGTCTCACTCGTGGTTGCTGAAGCAATGCTCAGCGTGAGGGTTCTCCGCCGGTAGCAGGAGGTGCGTGTCCCCGAACTCGTGCCAGAGGTAGCGCCCGCGCAGCGCCTCGCCGTATCCGCGCTCCACCGCCGCCCGTCCCGCCACGGCCTCCAGCATCAGCAGATGCGAGGCCTCCGGCTCGTGCAGCCCGGTCAGCAGCCCGTCCACCACGCGTACCCCGCGCTCCGGAGTTATCACCAGGTCCGTCCAGCCGCGCCGCTCCCGGACCACCCCGTCGGCCCCGGCCGCGGACTCCACGGCACGCACGGCCGTCGTACCCACCGCGACGACCCGCCCGTCGCCCGCCCGCACCGCGTTGATCGAGCGCGCCGAGGCCAGGGGCACCTCGTACCTCTCCGGATACGGCGGCTCGTGCGCCTCCGCCGACGCCACCCCGGTGTGCAGCGTGACCGGCGCGAACTGCACCCCCCGGCTCACCAGCTCCGCCACCAGCCGGGGCGTGAAGGGCCGCGCCGCGCTCGGCATCTCCGCGCTGCCGGTGCCGTCGGCGGACGGCAGCGCGAACACCGTCTGATACGCGGACAGCGGCTGGTCCCTCTCGGTGTAGGAGTACCGGATGGGGCGTCCGTACCGCCGCAGCAGCCCCGGCACGTCCGCTTCCGGCACCCGCGCCCACCACAGCCGCGTGCCCTCCGGCGTCAGCGGCTCCTCCAGTACGAGGCGTACGCCCCCGGGAAGGCGCACCTGCGTCCCCGCCGGCCCACCCGCACGCGGGCGCGTGGTGCCCCGGCCGTCCGGTTCCCGCAGCTCGACCGCCCACCGCCCGTCGTCACCCCGGGTGGAGAAGTGCACCACCACGCGCGCGTGCCCGACGCTCCCGTCGACGGCGGCGGACAGCGTGGCGGAGGTGTTGACGACGAGCAGATCCCCCGCGCGGAGCTGCCCGGGCAGCTCCGCGAAGGCATGGTGCGAGACCGAGGTCCCCCGTGACACGAGCAGCCGGACGGCGTCCCGGTCCAGCCCGGGACCGCGCTGCTCGGCCGGCACCCGCGCCGACAGCTCCCGCGGCACCTCCCACCCACGGCCGCGCTCGGCCGAAGGGACTCCCGTCGCCGTCGTCATCGCCGCGCCACCAGGGCCGCGGCGCTGTACCGGCCGCTCCCCGGACGCTCGTCCAGCAGCCGCAGGAACGCCGGGACCACCGTGCCGGGGTCCGGCCGCGCATCCCCGTCGTCCGGCACGGCCGCCGCGTACAGGTCCGTCGCCATGTCCCCCGGGTCCACCGCCCACACCCGCAGCCCGGGCTCCTCCACACCCAGCACCGCCGACAGCTGGTCCAGGGCCGCCTTGGAGGCGCCGTAACCGCCCCACGTCCCGTACGCCTCGACGGCCGCGTCCGAGCTGACACCGATCACCGCCCCCGCCCGGGACGCCCGCAGCGCGGGCAGCGCCTCCTGGACCAGGCCCAGCGCGGCGACCACGTTCACCTCCAGCGCCTGCCGCAACCCGTCCAGCGGCAGGCTCTCCAGGCGGACCAGTGGCTCGGCGCCCAGCGCGCTCGCGTTGTTCACCACCAGGTCCACGCCCCCGAACCGCACGGCCGCGGCCACCAGCTCCCGGCGGTGACCGGCGTCCGTCACATCGCCCGGCAGCGCCGCCACCCGCGCCCCGTACCCGGACAGCTCCGCCGCCGTCCCCTCCAGCACCCCCGCGGTCCTGGCGTCGAGCACCAGATCCCAGCCCCGCTCCGCCAGGGCCGCGGCCAGCGCCCGCCCCAGACCCTTCGAAGCCCCCGTGATGACGGCTACCGGCATGACATCGTCCCCTCGTCCCTCCGCCGCTTTTGGCGGATGCCCTCAACGTAGGGACGGGACCGCCCCCGCCGCCTCGTGCGCGGGCCGCAACGATCAGGGGCCCTTCGCCCTAGGACCGCGGACGGGACCTGCGACCTACGCCCACCGGCCTAGGCAGCCGCGCCCACAGGTCCGATACGCGCTGTCACAGCCCGCCGGTACCGTGAGGTCATGAGCCAAGGCCCCAGGTCCGGCCTGTACGCGGTCAGCTCCGCGCTGCTGGCCATGAGCAGGCATCTGGAGGTGCGCGACGTCCTCAAGACGATCGTCGCCTCGGCCCGCGAGCTGCTCGACGCCGAGTACGCGGCGCTCGGCGTCCCGGACGACCACGGAGGCTTCGCCCAGTTCGTCGTCGACGGCGTCAGCGACGCCCAGTGGAAGGCCATCGGCCCGCTCCCGCGCCAGCACGGCATCCTCGCCGCGATGCTTCAGGAGGCCCGCGCCGAGCGCCTCGCCGACGTGCGCAAGGACCCCCGCTTCGAGGGCTGGCCCACCGCCCACCCGGACATGTCGGACTTCCTCGGCCTGCCGATCCGCGACGGCGACGACGTCATCGGCGCCCTGTTTCTCGCCAACAAGGCGCGGCGCCCCGGCGACCGCACCGCCGGCTCCGCGGGACCGGGCGCGGACGGCAGCTGCGGCTTCACCGAGGAGGACGAGGAGCTCCTGACGATCCTCGCCCAGCACGCCGCGATCGCCCTGACGAACGCCCGCCTCTACGAGCGCAGCCGCGAACTCACCATCGCCGAGGAGCGCTCCCGGCTCGCGCACGAGCTGCACGACGCCGTCAGCCAGAAGCTCTTCTCGCTGCGCCTCACCGCCCAGGCCGCCGCGACCCTGGTCGACCGCGACCCCTCACGTGCCAAGGGCGAGCTCCAGCAGGTCGCCGCGCTCGCCGCGGAGGCCGCCGAGGAACTGCGTGCCGCCGTCGTCGAGCTGCGCCCCGCCGCCCTCGACGAGGACGGCCTGGTCGCCACCCTGCGCACCCAGATCCAGGTCCTGGACCGCGCCCACTCCGCACGCGTCACCTTCGGGAGCCGGGGCGTACGCGCCCTGCCCGCGGCCCAGGAGGAGGCGCTGCTGCGCGTCGCGCAGGAAGCCCTGCACAACGCGCTGCGCCACTCCGGAGCGGCCCGCGTCGAGGTGACACTGGACAAGCGCGGCCCGGGCGCCGTCCTGAGCGTCGCGGACGACGGCACGGGATTCGAACCCAAGGCGATCCGCAGCGCGGGACGCCACCTCGGCCTGGTCTCCATGCGGGACAGGGCGAGCGGCGTCGGCGGCACGCTCACCGTGGAATCGGCGCCCGGAAAGGGCACCCGGATAGAGATGGAGGTCCCTGGTGGCTGACGCGATCAAGGTGCTGCTGGTCGACGACCACCAAGTGGTCCGCCGGGGCCTGCGCACCTTCCTGGAGGTGCAGGACGACATCGAGGTCGTGGGCGAGGCCGCCGACGGCGCCGAAGGCGTCGCCCGAGCGGAGGAACTGAAACCGGACGTCGTCCTCATGGATGTCAAGATGCCGGGGATGGACGGCGTCGAGGCGCTACGCAGGCTCCGCGAGCTGGCCAACCCCGCACGCGTGCTGATCGTCACGAGCTTCACCGAGCAGCGCACGGTGGTGCCCGCCCTGCGCGCCGGAGCCGCCGGGTACGTCTACAAGGACGTGGACCCGGACGCCCTCGCCGGCGCCATCCGTTCCGTGCACGCGGGACACATCCTGCTCCAGCCGGAGGTCGCGGGCGCCCTGCTCTCCCAGGAGGAGGCCAACGCGGGCCAGGGCAGAGGCGGCTCGCTCACCGAACGCGAGCGCGAGGTGCTCGGCCTGATCGCCGACGGCCGCTCGAACCGCGAGATCGCGCGGGCGCTGGTCCTCTCCGAGAAGACGGTCAAGACCCACGTGTCGAACATCCTGATGAAGCTCGACCTCTCCGACCGCACGCAAGCCGCGCTCTGGGCGGTACGGCACGGCGTGGCGGGCTGATCACCTGACGGTCCGCGCCTCGGCCGCCGTGTTGGTTCGGCCGGGGCACGGAGATACGGAGGGTTCCACTCCGGACTGAGATTCATACCGTCGGGTGTATGTCCCCCGAATGGCGCATCCTCCGGAGGTCCCGGCCGTTCTCCAGGGCGTGCCGCGGCGATCGCCGCGGCGATCGTCAGGGAGGGCTTGAGGAATGAAGAACCTGAAGAAGGCCACGGCTGTCGCGATGGTGGCGGGCGGCCTCGTCGCCGCCGGAGCGGGCATGGCCTCCGCCACGGACGCCGGTTCGTGGGCGGGCGGCAAGGCCGTGAACTCGCCGGGCGTGGGTTCGGGCAACCTCGTCCAGGCCCCGGTCCACGTCCCGGTCAACGCGGTCGGCAACAGCGTGAACGTCATCGGCGTCCTGAACCCGGCCTTCGGCAACCTGGGTCTCAACCGCTGAGGTCCGTCCCGACCGGACGGTGACCACCGGCCTCCCGGACACCCCGGGGGGCCGGTCGGCTTTTCGGCCTGTCCGACCAAGAGGCCGATCGGGGGCTTCGCGCCGGGTCTCCCGTGCCGTTCCGGATCTTCCCCGCGTTTCTCAGCGTACGACCCGCGGCCGGGTCGACACGCAATCGCAGGAGGAACGTTTTTCATGAAGATCGCCAAGAAGGCCGCCGTGGCCCTCACCGTCGCCGGTATCGCGGCCGGCGCGTCCGCCGGCGCGGCTGTCGCCGACTCGGACGCCCACGGTGCGGCCGTGAACTCGCCCGGTGTCGCCTCGGGCAACACCGTGCAGGTTCCGATCCACGTCCCGGTCAACGTCGTCGGCGACAGCGTGAACGTCATCGGCCTCCTGAACCCGACGTTCGGCAACAAGGGCGTCAACGACTGACCCGCCCCACTTGAGAAGGGCTCCCGGACCGACCTGGTCCGGGAGCCCTTCGGCGTACTGGTACGGGCTGCGGACGCGACACGCGTGACGCGTCCGGCGCGCGGGGGAGTCACTCACGCACGCGGGCCACTGTCGAACGCGACGGACCTCTCCGGCCACTGGACCGGCCGCCCACGCGACCCACCGCACCCCTGAGGTCAGCGGACCCCGCGCTCCCGCTCCTCCACGAACGCGTTGTACGCGGCTACCTGGGCCCGCCGAGCCGTCCGTTCCACCGGGCGCAGGGCCTGCGACCTCGCCGCCATCTCCGAGGCGCTGACGGCTCCGCCGTGCCCGTTCTCGTACGCCACGGAGATCAGCAGCCCCATCCGCTGGGCGAGCTCCAGCACCCGCACCGCCCGCGGCGGATATCCGGGCGCCAGCAGCTCGCGCCCCCGCTCGGCCCGTGCCCGGTACGCGTCGATGGCGGCCTCGGCCACCGGCCCCGACCCCGCCACGTCGAGCCGCGACAGCACGTCGGTCGCCTCGCGCAGCGCCTCGGCCAGCTCCCGCTCCGCCTCGCCGAGGGACGGCACGTCCGCGGGCGGCGCCTCCCGTACGGGCAGGCAGTGCCAGAGGACCTCCACGTGCAGGTCGCCCTCGGGCCCCGCCTCGGACACCTCGGGCACCAGCCCGAGCGCCGCCCCCTGGCAGACGGCCGCCTCCTCCGCGTCGAGGGCGCGCGCGTTGAACTCCGGCGGCCCGCTCAGCCCCAGCGGATGCCCCGGCGCGGGCAGCGCCACCCGGAGCCCGGTGACCCCGAGAGCGCGCAGCCGGCCGAGCGCGAGCGTGAGCCCGACGGGCCCCGACTCGCCCGGAAGTCCCTCGACGCGATGTACGGCGTCCTCACCGACGATGGCGAGCACGGCGTCGTCCGGCGAAACAAGTCCGGCCAAAAGGGCATTTCCCCATGCGGCCAGGCGTCCTGAGCGTGGTTCCGAGAGCATGCCCCCACCCTAAGGACCGACCGATGGAATCGACCGCCCGACCGGTGGCGTAGGTTTTCCCTGGGGGCTGCGTCCACAGACGTAAGCGACGGCCGAGACTGCAATGGGAGACAGCGCGCTCATGAGCGATGTTCTGGAGCTTGAGGACGTATCCGTGGTCCGAGAGGGCCGGGCTCTGGTGGACCAGGTCTCCTGGTCGGTCAAGGAGGGCGAACGCTGGGTCATCCTCGGCCCCAACGGCGCCGGGAAGACGACCCTCCTGAACGTCGCCTCCAGCTACCTCTTCCCCAGCTCGGGCACCGCCACCGTGCTCGGGGACACCCTCGGCAAGGTCGACGTCTTCGAGCTGCGCCCGCGCATCGGCATGGCCGGCATCGCCATGGCCGAGAAGCTCCCCAAGCGCCAGACCGTCCTGCAGACCGTGCTCACCGCCGCCTACGGCATGACCGCCGGCTGGCAGGAGGAGTACGAGGACATCGACGAGCAGCGCGCCCGCGCCTTCCTCGACCGCCTCGGCATGAGCGACTACCTGGACCGCAGGTTCGGCACGCTCTCCGAGGGCGAGCGCAAGCGCACCCTCATCGCCCGCGCCCTGATGACCGACCCCGAGCTGCTGCTTCTCGACGAGCCCGCCGCCGGCCTCGACCTCGGCGGCCGCGAGGACCTCGTACGCCGTCTCGGCCGGCTGGCCCGCGACCCGATCGCGCCCTCCATGATCATGGTCACGCACCATGTCGAGGAGATCGCCCCGGGGTTCACCCACGTCCTGATGATCCGCCAGGGCAAGGTGCTGGCAGCGGGACCGCTGGAGCTCGAACTCACCTCGCGCAACCTCTCCCTCTGCTTCGGCCTGCCCCTCGTCGTCGAGCAGGTCGGCGAGCGCTGGACCGCCCAGGGCCTCCCGCTCTCCTGACGTCCCGGCCTGTCCGCCCGCGCCCGTCGTCGAGCGGGCGGCGCTGATCGTGCGCCCTGTCCGTCCGCCGGGCGCGGTCCTACCATGACCGTGTGGACGACATCGACGCATGGGTGTGGTGGCTGGTCGCCGCGGCGGGGCTCGGGATCCCGCTGGTGGTGACGGCGATGCCGGAGTTCGGGATGCTCGCCGTGGGCGCCGTCGCCGCGGCCGGCGCCGCGGGACTCGGCGGCGACGTCGTGCTCCAGGTACTCGTCTTCGTCGCCGTCTCGGTCGCCCTCATCGCCGTCGTACGCCCCATCGCGGCCCGCCACCGTGCCCAGCGGCCGCAACTGGCCACCGGAGTCGACGCGTTGAGAGGCAAGGGCGCCGTCGTCCTGGAACGCGTCGACGGCTCGGGCGGCCGGATCAAACTCGCCGGAGAGATCTGGTCCGCACGCTCCCTGGACGCGGGACAGGTCTACGACGTCGGCGAACAGGTGGACGTCGTCGACATCGAAGGTGCCACGGCCATCGTCATGTGACCTCGCACGACGCAACTGAACCGAACGCCCCACGTCGCAGCCGACGGTCTGACAGACTCGTCGAGCAAGATCTTCAACACCCGTAAGATCTCAGGGAATTACCGAGGCGGAGAAGGGTACGGGGAGCATCGATGGAACCGATCATCATCGTCCTGATCATTCTGGTGGTGTTGGTCTTCATCGCCCTGATCAAGACCATCCAGGTCATCCCACAGGCGAGCGCCGCCATCGTCGAGCGGTTCGGCCGCTACACGCGGACACTGAACGCGGGACTGAACATCGTCGTCCCGTTCATCGACACCATCCGCAACCGCATCGACCTGCGTGAACAGGTCGTCCCCTTCCCGCCGCAGCCGGTGATCACCCAGGACAACCTGGTGGTCAACATCGACACGGTCATCTACTACCAGGTGACCGACGCGCGAGCGGCCACGTACGAGGTCGCCAGCTACATCCAGGCGATCGAGCAGCTCACCGTCACCACCCTGCGCAACATCATCGGCGGCATGGACCTGGAGCGGACGCTGACCTCCCGCGAGGAGATCAACGCGGCCCTGCGCGGCGTCCTGGACGAGGCCACCGGCAAGTGGGGCATCCGCGTCAACCGCGTCGAGCTCAAGGCCATCGAGCCGCCCACCTCCATCCAGGACTCGATGGAGAAGCAGATGCGCGCCGACCGCGACAAGCGCGCCGCGATCCTCACCGCGGAGGGCATCAGGCAGTCGCAGATCCTCACCGCCGAGGGTGAGAAGCAGTCCGCCATCCTGCGCGCCGAGGGTGAGGCGAAGGCCGCCGCCCTGCGCGCCGAGGGTGAGGCGCAGGCCATCCGTACGGTCTTCGAGTCCATCCACGCCGGGGACGCGGACCAGAAGCTCCTGGCCTACCAGTACCTCCAGATGCTCCCGAAGATCGCCGAGGGCGACGCCAACAAGCTCTGGATCGTGCCCAGCGAGATCGGTGACGCCCTCAAGGGCCTCAGCGGCGCGATGGGCAACTTCGGCCCGATGGGCGGCGGTTCGGGCGGCGGCGGCTCGGAGCGCCGCGAGAAGCCGTCCGTGACGGACTGACCCGGTACGCGAAAGGGGCCCGCCTTCGCTGAAGGCGGGCCCCACTCATGTCCGGCTCTAGGCGGCGGCGGTGTGGGCCAGCCACTCCGGCAGCGCCCGGAAGTCGTCCTGCCCGAGCGTCAGCAGCATCGCGTCGGCGGGCGTCGGCTCGAACGGCTGCCGCAGCAACGGCATCCCCGCCTGCTCCGGCGTACGGTCCGCCTTGCGGTGGTTGTCCTCGGCGCAGGAAGCCACCGTGTTCAGCCAGGAGTCCTGGCCGCCCTGCGCCCGCGGCACCACATGGTCCACGGTCGTCGCGCGCCTGCCGCAGTACGCGCACCTGTGCCGGTCCCGCACCAGCACACCCCTGCGTGACCATGGCGCTTGTCTTCGGAACGGCACCCGTACGTAACGGCAGAGCCTGATCACCCGGGGCACGGGTATGTCGACCGCGGCTCCGCGCATACGGAGATCGGGGTGGGCCTGCTCGACGACGGCCTTGTCCTGCAGCACCAGGACGACGGCGCGGTTCAGCGTCACCGTCGACAGCGGCTCGAAGCTCGCATTCAGTACCAGCGTGTCCCGCATCAGGCCCACCTCCCATTGCACCGGCCCGCTCCCCGGCGGACCTGGATCAACTCTGGCCGGGCACGCCGAGATGGACAACGCAATAAAAAGTGCCCGCCCCTGATCAATTCCAAGACCAGGGGCGGGCAAACGTTCAGCGAACGTCCGTCTTACGCGGGCGCCGCGTACTCACCGACGAGCTGAGCGCGCGCCAGCGTGTGGAAGCGCAGGTTGAAGCCCACGACGGCGGGCGAGGCGTCCGAATCGGGACCGAGCTTCTCCTGGTCCACGGCGTACACCGTGAACACATAGCGGTGCGCCCGATCACCGGGCGGCGGCGCGGCGCCACCGAAGTCCTTGGACCCGTAGTCGTTCCGCGCCTGGACCGCGCCCTCGGGCAGCCCCTCGAACTTCCCGGTGCCGGCGCCCGTCGGCAGCTCCGTGACCGTGGCCGGGATGTCGAAGACGACCCAGTGCCAGAATCCGCTGCCCGTCGGGGCGTCCGGATCGAAGCACGTCACGGCGAAGCTCCCGGTCTCCGGCGGAAAGCCCTCCCAGCGCAGCTGCGGCGACGTGTTCCCGGCGGCCTGGACCTGAGCGTCCTTCAGCGTCGCGCCCGGTTCGACGTCCTCGCTCGTGACCGTGAACGACGGCACGGGCGGGTGGAAGTCGTGGGGGAGCGGCGGCCTGTCGAGCTCGGGCACCTCGGTACCTCCTGATCGGTGGTGACGGTTCCGCTTCGAGCCTAGAACCAGCTGCGCTTGCTGCCGACCTCCGACAGCCACTGGTTCAGGTACGCCGTCCAGTCCGTGCCCTGGTAGTCGTTGAGCCCCACCTTGAAGGCGCGGAACGAGTCGCTGCCCTCGCTGAACAGGCCCGGCTTCTTGTCCATCTCCAGGACGACGTCCATCTCGCGCTCGTCGGCGACGAAGCTCAGCTCGACCTGGTTCAGTCCGCGGTACTGGGCCGGCGGGAAGAACTCGATCTCCTGGTAGAACGGCAGCTTCTGCCGGGTGCCCCGGATGTGCCCGCGCTCCATGTCGGCGCTCTTGAAGCGGAAGCCGAGCTGGATGAACGCGTCCAGGATCGCCTGCTGGGCCGGCAGCGGGTGCACGTTGATCGGGTCCAGGTCGCCCGAGTCGAGGGCGCGGGCGATCTCCAGCTCCGTGGTCACCCCGATGTGCATCCCGCGCAGCGGCTGGCCGTCGATCGTCGTGACCGGCGTCTCCCAGGGGATCTCCAGGCCGAACGGGACCGCGTGCACCGCGCCCGCCTTGAGCTCGAAGGCGCCGCCGAGCCGCACCTTGGTGAACTCGATGTCCTGCTTGTGCTCCTGGTCGTCGTGGCCCTCGACCTCGACCTTGGCCTGCAGGCCGACCGACAGACCCTCGATCGCCTGGTCAACGGACCCGCCCTGGATCCGCACCTCACCCTGCACGACGCCGCCCGGAACGGTATTGACCTCGGTCAGTACCGTCTCGACCGAAGCCCCGCCGGCTCCCAGGCTCGCAAGCAGCCGCTTGAACCCCATGTCACTTCCTCCCCAGGCAACGCCTGTTACGTCCTGTGTGCGTCTGGACCCTTGATCCATACAAACGCGATCCGACCGCGGCCGGTTCCGCGTCATCACCCTTGCAAGGGGGACGCTCCCTGACCACCCCGACGACGAGCTGTCGCTCTCGACTACGCTCGGACGCCATGATCGCGGCCCCTGACCGTACGCCCCTCGGCCGGAAGTTCTTCGACCGCCCCGTCCTCGACGTCGCCCCCGACCTCCTCGGTCGCACCCTTGTACGCACCACCGAGGACGGTCCGGTCGAACTGCGCATCACCGAGGTCGAGGCCTACGACGGCCCGAACGACCCCGGCTCCCACGCCTTCCGCGGGCGCACGCCGCGAAACGAGGTCATGTTCGGTCCGCCCGGTCATGTGTACGTCTACTTCACCTACGGCATGTGGCACTGCATGAACCTGGTCTGCGGTCCGGAGGGCACTTCGAGCGCGGTCCTGCTGCGGGCGGGTGAGATCACCCAGGGGGTGGAGTCGGCCCGCAAACGTCGACTCTCGGCCCGGAACGACAGGGAACTGGCCAAAGGGCCGGCCCGGCTGGCCACGGCACTGGGGGTGGACCGCGCCCTCGACGGCGCGGACGCCTGCGGTCCCGAGGGCGGCCCCTTCAGGATGCTGACGGGCAGCCCGGTGGGTCCCGACCAGGTACTGAGCGGTCCCCGCACCGGAGTCTCCGGCGACGGCGGTGTCCACCCATGGCGCTTCTGGATCTCCAACGACCCCACGGTGAGCCCTTATCGGGCTCATACGCCCCGGCGGCGCCGAACTTGACTCGCCTGGGACGGGACCGTAACGTAGCCCGAGCCGCTTGACCCGGGTACGGCGTTCAGCCTGCAGCCGGAAGCGGCCAACCCACTACCTACGACTTCCCCTCAGCGGGGGCGAATTCGTCATGTCCGCATGTTGAATTCCGACTCGCCGGCTCGATTATGAGCTGCACCGGGAATCGGTTAACGTAGTGAATGTCGAAAGGCCGCGGGACGAAAAGTCCCAGGCCAAAGACAAATCCCGCCGACAGGGAATCGGGTCCGAAAGGGTCTGGTAGAGTCGGAACCGCCGGAAAGGGAAACGCGAAAGCGGAAACCTGGAAAGCGCCGAGGAAATCAGAACCGGAAACGGTCTGATAGAGTCGGAAACGCAAGACCGAAGGGAAGCGCCCGGAGGAAAGCCCGAGAGGGTGAGTACAAAGGAAGCGTCCGTT
>NZ_JBIAJQ010000008.1:0-486974 GCF_042872045.1 Streptomyces sp. NPDC005496 | reverse complement strand
TCTGGTGCGTGCAGCTGCAAGGCGGAGGAGGGAGTCGAAGCGGAGCTTCGGCGACCGACGACAACGCCGCAGATGTGCGTGCCAGACCCCGCGACCCCGGCCTGATCCAAACGACAGGCCCTAGGTCGCCCTGGGTAACCGGGCGTCCCCACCACCGGCTGAGGAGACGCAGGTGACCTTCAATCCCCCTTGAGCAGCGTGGCATCCCGCTCGACCGTCAGTTGAGGAACTGGCGCGAGCTGAACGTCAAGCCGATCGACCCCGATCACTGCGACCCGTACACCCGTTGCCGCATCATCGCCATGAACGGCATCGAGGTCGAGGCGATCATGTTCAGCCATCAGCTGGCACGCAACACCGTCGATCCCGAGGTGAAGCGGCAACTGGCCCGGACCCGGTACATCGAGGCGCAGCAGCAGAAGGTCGTGAACTGGCTGCTGCCCGGCGTCTCGTCGGTCCTGGAGACGACGATCGCGTACGAGCAGGTCGCGGTCGACCTGACCGCGTGGGTCGCCCGGATGGAGCCGGACCCCTATCTGAAGCAGGCCTACCAGTTCGGCGTGCTGGAGGACTTCGACCACCTGTACCGGTACGCGAACCTGTACGAGATGATCGAGCACCGCAAGGCGGAGTCGATCGTCGACGGCTTGACCGAGGTCATGCCGGGCCGGCCCACCCGCTTCCACCACCGCAATCCGGTCGACAACGTGCGTGACCCGTACGCCAAGGACGCCACGGACCCGCTGTCGAAGCTGCACGCGCTGACGATCATGTCGGCGGAACAGCAGACGATGAACTTCTACATGAACACCGGCCCCACCTACATGGAACCGATCGCCCGCCAGCTCTACCAGGAGATCGGGCTCATCGAGGAGGAGCACGTCACCCACTACGAGTCGCTCGTCGACCCCGGTGAGACATGGTGGGAGCAACTCGTCAACCACGAGTACAACGAGTGCTACCTGTACTACTGCGCGCCGGGCGACGACGTGGTGGCCCTGCTGATGCGCCAGCACGGTGACATCCGCAACCTGTTCGACGAGGTCGAGGCCTCCAGTGGGGACGCCCGGCAGGATGCGTTCCGCCGGCTGGTGCGGCTGCTGGCGGTGCACGAGACCGCCGAGGAGGAGGTCGTGCATCCCTTCGTCCGCCGCAACGTCGAGGGCGGCGATGAGATCGTGGACGCCCGCCTGGGCGAGGAGCGTGCCGCGAAGGAGACGCTGAGCACCCTGGACGACACGGACACCCGCGATCCCAAGTTCATGCCGCAGTTCCTGTCGCTGCGAGCCGACGTCCAGGAGCACGCCCGGGCCGAGGAGCGCTACGAGTTCACCCATATCCGCCGCAGCACCGACGCGGCCGCCCTGGCCGCGCTGGCCAAGGGTGTCAAGGCCGCCGAGGCCATGGCGCCCACCCGTCCGCATCCGGGCGTGGAGTCCGCCGCGGCCAACGTGACGCTGGGTCCCGTCGCGGCTCTGATGGACCGGACCCGGGACGCAGTCCGCAAGGCCTTGGAGGGCTGACAGTCCCGTAGGCGACCGCCGGAGAGCGACTGCTTCGCGGTCGCCTGTCGCCGCTCTCCGGTGGTCGCGACGGTCCGGTTCCGGGTCCGGCGGTCCGCGTTGTGGGCGTGCGAGCCGCTCGGTGTGAGGGCCGCGGGTCCAGGGTGCTGGGACCAGGCCATGAGTCACCGCCCGGAAGCTGCTTCATCAGGCAGATTCGGGTACCCGGCGCTTGACAGTCTTCGTGCCCGGCCCTGATCCGGCGGCCACACCGCCTCGGTGAGTGGTTCCGGCGGGCCGGGTGTCGGACGAGCGGCGTTGGTGCGGGGCCCGGTGATCAGCCGGGCGAATACGGAGGAACGACCATGGTTTTCAAAGCGGCCGACGACAGCGGTGGGACCGGCGACGGTGCGCGCTCCTGCTCCCACGGCTGGCCGGTACGCGGCATGGGCGGCCACGAGGTGGACGACGCGTACGCGCCCGGCGAGGCCGTTCCGCTGCGGGGGTACGCCGTGCTGGCGAGCGCCTACGGCGCGGCGACCGCGCTGGCCACGCTCGCGCTGCGGAGGTCGGGACGCCCCCTGCCCGCCGGTGTGCCGCCGTGGGACCTCCTGGTGATCGGCACGGCCACGTACAAGGTGTCGCGGCTGGTGACCAAGGGGAAGATCACGAGCTTTCTCCGGGCGCCCTTCACCCGCCGCCAGGAGGCGGGTGGCGGCAGCGAGGTCATGGACGAACCGCGCCGGGAGGGAGCGGTGGGGCAGGCCGTGGGCGAACTTCTGAGCTGCCCGTTCTGCGCCTCCACCTGGGCGGCCACCGGTCTGATGTGCGGATACGCGGCCGCGCCACGCGCCGCCCGGCTCGCCGCCGCCGGACTGAGCGCGGTGGTGATCTCCGACTGGCTGCAGTACGCGTGGAGCTACACGCAGCAGCAGGTGGAGGGCTGAGGGGGTCTTCGCGGCGGCGACCACGTGTTCGCCGCGGCCGGTCCCCCGGCCCGTCCGTCTCTCCGGTACCGGCAAGCGAGACCAGTGCCGGGGAGGACGGCGGTGGACGTCAGTCGCCCGTGGTCCAGCGGGCCACCCACGCGGTGATGCCGGCCGTGCACATCAGGACGGTGCACACCGCCACGCCGAACCTCTTCAGCAGCTTGGCGCGCAGGAAGGCGTAGCGGGCCTCGTACTCGCCGCGCAGCGCACGGGTACGTCCGACGATCGTGCTCAGCGCCCGCTGGTTGAGCCTGATGCGTTCGGCGACGTACTGGCGGGCGACCTCCTCCTGCTGGGCGGTGGTCAGCCACGGCATGCGGTCGGTGAAGGCACGTGCTTCGCGCTCGGCCGCCTGGTACTCGGCCTGCACCATCAGGAAGCCTTCGAGATCGTTGAGGCCCGCTGCCGCGGCCGGGGGCAGCGGGTCCCTCCCGTGATCGCCTCTCATGCGCGTCGCCCTCAGTCGCCCTCCGGGTCGATGGCGTCGCGCCGCCCGGAGTGTTCCTTCTGGTCGATGGCCGCAATCTGGGGATGGTGCAGGTCGAACGCGGGCGAGTCGGAGCGGATCCGGGGCAGGGCGACGAAGTTGTGGCGGGGCGGCGGGCAGGCGGTGGCCCACTCCAGGGAGCGGCCGTAGCCCCAGGGGTCGTCGACGTCGATGCGCTTGCCGGACTTGGCGGTCTTGTACACGTTGTACAGGAACGGCAGGGTAGACAGGCCCAGCAGGAAGGAACCGATGGACGACACGGTGTTCAGCGCCGTGAAACCGTCGCTCGCCAGATAGTCGGCGTACCGGCGGGGCATGCCCTCCGCGCCGAGCCAGTGCTGCACCAGGAACGTGGTGTGGAAGCCGACGAACAGCGTCCAGAAGTGGATCTTCCCCAGGCGTTCGTCGAGCATCGTGCCCGTCATCTTCGGCCACCAGAAGTGGAATCCGGCGAACATGGCGAAGACGATCGTCCCGAACAGCACGTAGTGGAAGTGCGCCACGACGAAGTAGGTGTCGGTGACGTGCCAGTCCAGCGGAGGCGAGCCCAGGATGACGCCGGTCAGGCCGCCGAACAGGAACGTCACCAGGAATCCGGTCGCCCACAGCATCGGCGTCTCGAAACTGAGCGAGCCGTTCCACAGGGTGCCGATCCAGTTGAAGAACTTCACCCCCGTGGGCACCGCGATCAGGTATGTCGTGAAGGAGAAGAACGGCAGCAGCACCGCCCCGGTGGCGAACATGTGGTGCGCCCACACGACCACTGACAGCCCCGTGATCGCCATGGTCGCGCCGACCAGGCCCACGTAGCCGAAGATCGGTTTGCGGGAGAACACCGGCAGGACCTCGGTGACGACGCCGAAGAAGGGCAGGGCCAGGATGTAGACCTCGGGGTGGCCGAAGAACCAGAACAGGTGCTGCCACAGGAGCGCTCCGCCGTTCTCGGGGTTGAAGACCTGCGCCCCGAAGCGACGGTCGGCCTCCAGCACGAGCAGCGCGGCCGCGAGCACCGGGAAAGCCAGCAGGACCAGGACCGAGGTCAGCAGCACGTTCCAGGTGAAGATCGGCATCCTGAACATCGTCATGCCCGGTGCCCGCATGCAGATGATGGTGGTGATGAAGTTGACGGCACCCAGGATCGTGCCGAACCCGGACAGCGCCAGCCCCATGATCCACATGTCGCCACCGACGTAGGGACTGCGCTCCCCGCCGCTGAGGGGGATGTAGGCCGTCCATCCGAAGTCGGCCGTGCCCTGCGGCGTCAGCAGACTCCCGACGACGATGAGCGCGCCGAACAGGAAGAACCAGTACGCCAGCATGTTGAGCCGCGGGAAGGCCACATCGGGCGCACCGATCTGCAACGGCATGATCGCGTTGGCGAAACCCGCGAAGGTCGGGGTCGCGAACAGCAGCAGCATCATCGTGCCGTGCAGCGTGAACGTCTGGTTGTACTGCTCAGTGGAGAGCAACTGCAGTCCGGGCCGCGCCAGTTCGGCCCGGAGCAGCAGCGCGAGGACGCCGGCGAACAGGAAGAACGCGAACGATGTGATCAGGTAGAGGTGCCCGATCTTCTTGTGGTCCGTGGTGGTCAGCCACGACACGATCACCTGTCCTTTGCTGCGCCCCGCCACTGGCACCGGGGCGACCGGCTCCGTCACTGCAGCCATTGCGTTCCTCTGATTTTCGGACGATTGGTGCCTATCCCTGCGTTTCGTTCACGATGGCGTACCGGACGAGGCTGTGCCCACCTGCCACGCCGCCGACCGTGCGCATCGCGCCCGCCGCGTTCCCCTCCGACCCCGCCCTGGGCATCCCCGACACCCTTTCCGTCTCGCCCCGCCCGACAGGCGAACGGCGCGCGTCACCCGTCAGCGGCGACTACGTGCGGCCCGCCGCGCCACTCGCAGAGCATCACGGTGGCGTCGTCGGTGAGCGTGCCCGCGCGGTGCTCCAACACCGCGTGCACCAGACGGTGCAGCGTCTCCGACGCGGACAGCCCGTCCGCCTGGTGACGGATGATGAAGTCGACGAAGCGCTCGCGACCGAATTCCACACCCCGGCTGTCGCGGGCCTCGACGATGCCGTCGGTGTAGAGCAGGAGCCGGTCGCCGGGTTCGAGCTGTTCGCTGCACAGGACGACGGGAAGGCCCAGGCCCGCGCCGAGCGGATGAGTGGGAGCGCACCGTAGATAGGTGGTCCAACGGCCGCCGCGGATCAGGATCGGCGGATGGTGCCCGCAGTTGATCCAGGTGAGGGTGCCCGTCACGGTGTCCAGTTCGGCCAGTACCGCGGTGGCGTACCGGCTCTGGGCGAACTGCTCGATCAGCGTCGCCTCGATGGCCTCGCGTACCTCCATGAGGTTCTCGCCGCGCCTTCGCCGGCTGCGGCAGGTGGCCATCGCGAGGTTCGCCGTCAGCCCGGCGGAGGTGTCGTGCCCCATCGCGTCGAAGACGGCCAGATGAGCCGTGTCACCGGCGAGCGCGTAGTCGAAGGCGTCGCCGGCCGTGGCGTAGGCGGGCTCCATGGAGGCGGCGATGGACACCCTCTTGTTGGCGAACGTGCGGGGCGGCATCAGCGTCCACTGCATCTCCGCCGACACCGACATGGGGCGCGTGCGGGTGAGGCGGGCGTAGGAATGGCTGTGGTGCCGCTTGGACACCAGTAGCAGGCCCACCAGGGACGCGAGGTCCTCCATCACCTGCGCCGTCTGCCCGTCCGGTGCGCTCTCGGTCTCCACGCACAGCACCCCGAGGCGCTCGGTTCCGTCCAGTACGGGGATCCAGTGCTGCAGGCCGTCGTCGGCGGGTGTGGACCGGCTGAGCGAGGCACGGAAGACGCGGCCGGGCAGCGTGGCGTCGATCCGCAACTCCTGCCCGCCCTGGCCCGCGTCGGGTCCCGCGCCGGTGGCCTCGCGGAGCACGTTCTCCTGCACGTCGACCACGAACAGGCGCACCCGGCGCAGACCGGCGGTCTCCGCGTGCCCGGCCAGCAGGGCCGGCAGCTCCTCGAAGGCGCATTCGTGACTGTCGCGCAGCAGACCGCCGAGCATGCGCGCGGAACTCTCGAGGGAAGCCATGCCGTGCCGACCTGTCGCAGGGGGACGACCGGTCCGCCTCCGCTCTGGATCCGCCGCCTGGGCGGCGGAGGAGGACGGGCATCCCGGTACGGGTGTTGCGCTGGGCCCTTGCCAGGTACCCCCGTCGCCGGTCCCAAACAGAGCACGTCCGGCCTTCGTACCTGTGGCCGCGGAACCGCCCTCCGGTCCCTTCCGCGCCAACGGTGCGACCCGCGGGCACGCGCCTGTCACCTACGCCCGTGCGGCCGCCGCTCACGGCAGAGTGGGGGCATGACTTCAGGTGGCGGCAGCGTTCTGACCCTGGCTCGCGTGGCGACCAGGCTCCCGGCCCAGGATCTGGAGCGGGCGCGGCGCTTCTACGCGCAGCGGCTCGGCCTGGAACCGGCCGACGAGCGGCCCGGCGGACTCCTGTACCGGTGCGCGGGCGGTGAATTCGTGCTCTTCCAGTCGACGGGGACCTCGCCCGGCACGTTCACGCAGATGGCGCTGGAGGTCGAGGATCTCGACACTGCGGTGGCCGAACTGAGGCGGCGTGGCGTGGTGTTCGAGGACGTCGACGTACCTGGACTGCGCACGGTGGACGGGATCGCGGAGATCGAGGGCAACTATCCGAGCAAGGGCGCGCGGGGCGAACGCGGTGCCTGGTTCCGGGACAGCGAGGGGAACATGCTGGGCATCGGCGAGCCCATCCGCTGAGCACGATGGCGGGGGGCGGACCGAGGAAGCCCGCGTGGGCGGTGCAGCGGGGACAAGCAAAAAGTCCCACCCCGGGTGACCGGGGTGGGACTGTCTGGAGCGCCGGGCAGGCCTTGCACCTGCATTTCCCCACGGGAAGTGGGGCGTCTTTCCTTGGACCACCAACGCCAGGCGCGGCAACCGCAGTTCGGCGTCGCGCTCTGGACTGATAATAGCCCAGCAGCGGCACTGTGTGCGAATCCGGTGCTGCTGCCGACGGCCGTTGCGGTCGGCGAAGAGTCCGCCGCCGCCCCGCCAGCGCTCCGCCCTCCTCTACGCGCCTGCCTGCCTGCCGTATGGAACCCGATCCGGCCGTTGGCGAACAGTGCGGCTCGCCCGAGCGGGGTCGTCAGTTGCAGAGCACGGTCGACACCGCGACGTTGATCTTCCTGGCCTCGACATGCGTGACCTTGTGATCGCTGGTCGAGAAGCGGGTCCTGGCGGCGGTCTCGGCACGACGACCGCCGTCGAGGGTCGAGCACTGATTGCGCGCGTTGGTTACGGCCTTGTCCTCGTCGGCCACCAAAGCGGGGTCGATGGCGCTCAGAGCCCTGATCAACTGGGCCCGGGTGGCGGCGTCCGGCTCGGCGGGGATGCCCGTCGCCTTCTTCGCGTCGCCCGGGGTCGCGCCACCGGATTGTTCGGCCCCGGGAGTCTTCGCGGCCGACGGCTCCGACGTACCGGCCCTGCTGGGCGCGGACTTGGCTTCGCCGCCGTCGTCGCCGCTGCTGCAACCGGCGAGGGTGACGGCGAGTACCGCGGTGGCGGCCGCGATGGTGGTGCGGAAGTGCATGATCCCCCCTGGGACGTTGTCGCTGACAGACATCATGCAGCAACCCAGCGTGTCATCCGGGCCGTTCACGCACTCCGGGCAGCCGCCCGGGACTTCGTGGCCGTGAGCGTCACTGAGGTTGAAGAAGGACGTGGTCCAGAGGTGGAGTCGCTCCACGCCCCCGGCGGCGTCCGAAATCGGTGGACACGCAGACGTCATGGGCTCTAGCGTCACCTCGGTTCGAGATCCACACGTTCTGATGAGGTGCATTTGATGACGGTCCAGGCAACGACGGCCGGTTCCGACCGACTGTCCCCTCTCGACGCCACGACCACATCGAACCGAAGGAACCCCTCCCGTGGATCTTCCACGCATCTTCAGCATTCGCGAGAGTAGTCACCGCATCCACAACCCGCTCACCGACGACCAGTTGGCCACGCTCGGACGGGCACTGCACCTGGCGCCCGAATCGCGCGTGCTCGACCTCGCCAGCGGGTCGGGAGAGCTGCTCTGCACCTGGGCGCGCGATCACCGCATCATGGGGACCGGCGTCGACATCAGCACCGTGTTCACCGAGCGCGCCCGCGCCCGCGCCGTCGAACTGGGAGTGAGCGACCGGGTCGGCTTCGTCCACGGCGACGCAGGCGGGCACGTCTCCGACGAGCCGGTCGATGTCGCCGCGTGCATCGGCGCCACCTGGATCGCGGGTGGCCCGTCCGGGACGGTCGAGCTGCTCGCCCGCAGTGTGCGTCCCGGTGGTCTGCTGCTGATCGGCGAGCCGTACTGGCGCCGGCTGCCGCCCGACCAGGAGAGCGTCGAGGCCTGCCACGCCGCCGACCGGTCCGACTTCCTGCTGCTCCCCGAGCTGATCGAGCAGTTCACCGGCCTCGGCTACGACGTGGTCGAGATGGTGCTGGCCGATCAGGCGAGCTGGGACCGGTACCGCGCCGCACAGTGGCTCAACCTGCGCCGCTGGCTGGACCGCAACCCCGCCGACGAACTGGCGGCCGAGGTACGTGCCGAGCTCGACAACGCGGCCGCCAACTACACGCGCTACGAGCGCGAGTACCTCGGCTGGGGAGTGTTCGCTCTGATGCGCCGCTGACCGATCACCGGGCCGCTGAGGTCCGGCCGGTATGCGGGTCCGATGGGGAACACTCCGCCCGGACCCGCATACCGTCAGGGGGTGTCGCCGTGCCAGTCGTAACGGCGCTCGTCACCGGGTCTCGGGCCGTACAGGGCACGGCCGCCCGGACCGTAGCGCCCTATCTCCGTGGGCAGCGCGACGTCCTCCCCATGGCGGTGCCCAGGCCGGTCGGTCACGTCCAGCAGGAGCCCGTCCAAGGGGCCGCCGATCAGCTCCACGTAGTCATGTCCCGGCCGCGGGCCGGGATCAGGATCTTCATGGTCGGCGCCGTAGACCCTGCCGCGCATGAACTGCTGCTCATCCATACCGGTCAGCCTCGCACCCGGCACTGACAATCGCCCTGAGCCGGCGAGCCCTCACCGCGCTGAACGAGGGGCCCTAGTCGGCACTGTTGCTCCCCGGTGTGACGACCTCGTCGAAGACCTTGCGGACGGCCTCGTAGACGGAGGCGAGGATGTCGGCCTCGCGAGCGCCGTCCACTTCCGTGTCCCCGGACTGTCCCGACCGTGTCTTCCAGTGCTGCTCCTCCTGTGCGGCCCAGTCCCGGGCGCGCTGGATCCGGCGGAGCAGCTCGTCAGAGTCCACAACATCGCTCATGCGCGGAACCTACCCAGCAACCGGCGTCGCACCCCGGTAATCGAGTAGCGACTGTGCTGTACCGAGTGCAGCGTGCCGCGGGGATGGCACGATGCTCCTAGTTGCCGTCGGAGCCGAGGAGGAACACGGTGCCGGACGAGTCCGAGGACGCGCTGTTGGTGGAGGCACTCGGCGCGCTCGCCGGGTCGGGGCGTAGTGGCGCCGCCTTCACCGCCAAACGCCTGAAGAAGAACGTCGGTGAAGCGACCCTGCTGCTGCCGCTCGGCTTCGACGACGCTCTGGAGCGGGTACGCGGAGCCATGGCCGAGGTGAGCACCGGGGCCGAGCCGTGGCGGGTGGAGACCGGTACGGACGGCACTGGCGGCACAGCGCTCCGCGTGATGGGGGGTGGCGGTTTCGGCGGCCTGAATCCGGTGGTGGTCACCGCCGTCCTGAACCCCGGTGGCGAGCAAGGCACCGGCGTGCGTCTTCGGGCCGCCGCCAAGGAGGGCCTCATCAAGCAACGGGCGGGCGAGAAGACCGTCGACCGTCTCGCCCGCCTGCTGGAGCACTGAGGTCTACGCGGCGGGTGCCCTGCCACTCCCCCGCTGTCGTGCGCACAAATCCCGGCCGTCCGGGCACAGTTGGGCGCCTGACCCCTGCCCACAGCTCGCCCCGTCACTGACTCGCGGGGTCGCAAGCGGGGCGCAGCGCGGCGAACAGCCCCTCGGCTCGCGTGCCGTCCGGCAGGTTCCCGGCTCCGTCCACGTGTCCCGTCACGTCCCCCGGAAGGGCGGGCGGAGCCGACTTCAGTACGCGGTGCACCCGCAGGATCTCGCAGAGCAGGGCGATCTTCGTCAAGAAGATCGACGGGACGGCGGCTGTATCCGTCAGCGTTCTCGCGGTGCCGGTCTCCCGGTCGCCCCGACGCGCAGTCCGTCCATGACGAAGTCCAGGAGACGGGCGGCACGGGGCTGCCAGTCGCCTCGGGGGTCGAGCTGCCAGAGGCCGGCGATGGCGAGGATGAGGTCGTCCGCGGTCACCCCGGTCCGGATGGTGCCGGCCTCCGCGTTCGTCCGCAGCAGGAGTTCGGCCGCGGCCGTCACCGGGGTGTGACCGGGCTTCGCGGGGCCGTCCGGCGTGCTGGTGGCCTGACGGATCGCGTCCGCCAGGCCCGCCTTGGTCATGGCGAACCTGGCGAGATGGTCCAGCCACTCGCGCAGGGCGCGGTCGGGCTCGCGGGACCTGAGCAGTTCGGTGGCGGCATCGGCGACCTGCTGCATCTCGTGGCGGTAGATCTCGAGGACGAGGGCCTCGCGGTTGGGGAAGTTGCGATAGAACGTCCCCTGCCCGACGCCCGCCTTCTTGGCGATCACGCTGAGCGGGACGTCCGCGCAGAGCGTCAGTTCGGACAGCGCCACTTCCAGGATCCGCTCGCGGTTCCGCTGCGCGTCGGAGCGCAGGGGGGCGCCCTTCTTCTGCTGCACGCGTCCTCCTCGCGGGTCCGTGGCCGAATCCCGTCCTTGTAAAGCGGACAGCTGTCCGTTACGTTTTCCTGTGACCGGACAATTGTCCGCTTGAGCCCACTCTAGCCGTGGGCGGGCGGCGCGGACAGCCGGTGACGGCCTGCAACCGCCACCCCGCCCGGCGCCCACTCCGGGTTCGCCGCCACCCCGGAGCGGCGGCGCCTCCGCCCGTCCCGATACCTGACCGCTTGCTTTCCGACACTGCTCTGCGTCTCCCGTCTCCCGTGCCTGCCGGACCGTCCTCCCAGGGTGGTCCGGGAATGCGAAAGAAGGCTGATCATGGCCACAGCACCTTCCACGACGTACAGCGCCATCACCTTGAACATCAACGGCGAGAAGCACACGCTCACCGTCGACCACCGCACCACCCTTCTCGACGCCCTGCGTGAGCGCCTCGATCTGACCGGCACGAAGAAGGGCTGCGACCAGGGACAGTGCGGCGCCTGCACCGTCCTGCTCGACAAACGCCGGGCCGTCGCCTGTCTGCAACTCGCGGTGGCGGCCGAGGGCCGGGAGATCACGACCATCGAAGGCGTCGCCGAGGGCGACCAACTGCACCCCGTACAGCAGGCGTTCCTCGATCTCGACGGATACCAGTGCGGCTACTGCACGCCCGGCCAGATCTGTTCGGCCGTCGCCGTGATCGAGGAGCACGCCGCGGGCTGGCCGAGCGCCGTCACCGACGACGTACGCCCCGAAGCGGGGCCACCGCCCCTGACCGCCGAGGAGATACGCGAGCGGATGAGCGGCAACCTGTGCCGCTGCGGCGCGTACGTGTCGATCGTGCAGGCGGTCGCCCGTGCGGCCGAGGCGGACGCCCGCGACGCCCGGACCGCGGACGGTGACCGGACCACGGAGGGCACGCAGGCCGGACAGCGCGAAGGAGCGGCGGCATGAAGGAGTTCGGATACCAGCGAGCGGTCGACGTCCCGGGCGCCCTTGCCCTCCTCGGCACCGACCCGGACGCCCGGTTCCTCGGCGGCGGCACCAACCTGGTGGACCTGATGAAGACCGGCGTGGAGCGGCCGGGCCGACTCGTCGACGTACGTGAACTCCCCCTGGACGGCATCGAGTCGACGCAGGACGGCGGGCTGCGCATCGGCGCGACCGTCACGAACAGCGACCTCGCCGCACATCCCGACGTGCGCCGCGGCTACCCGGCCCTGACGCAGGCGGTCCTGGCCGGGGCCTCCGGGCAACTGCGCAACATGGCGACCGTCGGCGGAAACCTGCTCCAGCGCACCCGTTGCGGGTACTTCGCCGACGTGTCCAAGCCCTGCAACAAGCGGGTCCCGGGCAGCGGTTGTCCCGCGATCGAGGGTGAGCACCACAATCACGCGATCCTGGGCGCCTCCGACCACTGTGTGGCCACACACCCCTCCGACCTGGGCGTGGCCCTCACCGCCTTCGACGCCGTGGTGTCCTACGAGACGGTGGAGGGACCCGGCCGGCTGCCCCTGACGGAGTTCTACCTCCCGGTGGGCGACACGCCTCACCTGGAGACGGCCCTCCCGCCGGGCGCGCTCATCACGGGCGTCACGCTGCCACCCTCGCCCGTCGCGGCCAACTCCCGGTACCGCAAGGTGCGCGAGCGCGCCTCGTACGCCTTCGCGATCGGCTCGATCGCCGCCGCGCTCGACGTCCGGGACGGTGTCGTACAGGACGTCCGCCTGGCCTTCGGAGCGGTCGCCTCCCGGCCGTGGCGAGCCCACACGGCCGAACGGGCCCTGATCGGTGGGCCTGCCGACGCCGCCGCCTTCGCGGCGGCGGCCGATGCCGAACTGGCGGCCGCGCGGCCGCTGCCGCACAACGGATACAAGGTGACACTCATGCGCAACCTCGTCATCGCCGTGCTCAGCGAACTCGCCGAGGAGGTCCGATGACCACCACCACGACCGGGACCAGGGCGGCGAAGGCCGTCGGCACCGCGCACACCCGGGTGGAGGGCCGCGACAAGGTCACCGGAGCGGCCCGCTACGCTGGCGAGATACCTTTCGCCGAACTGGCCTACGGCTGGCTGGTGTTGTCCACCGCCACCCGGGGCCGCGTCCGCTCCGTCGAGACCGCCGCCGTCCTGGAGATGCCGGGCGTGCTCGACGTCCTGCATCACGGCAACGCCCCGCGGGTCGACATCGACTACGTCGGCATGCTCGGCATGCCGCCGGACCCCACAGCTGCCGTCTTCCAGCACGACCGGGTGCCGCACGCGGGCTGGCCGGTCGCCCTGGTCGTCGCCGAGACCTCCGAGCAGGCCAGGGAAGCCGCGGAAGCGCTGGTCGTGCACTACGAGGAGGAGGGCCATGACGTGACCTTCTCCTCCGACCGGACGGACGCGTACACGATGGCCGGCCCCGGTGGTCCCGGCGTGACGGAGAAGGGGGACCTCGGCGCCGAACTGGCCGCGTCCGCCGTCGTGCTGGACGCCGAGTACTCCACTCCGGAAGAGCACCACAACCCGATGGAACCCCACGCGGCGACCGCCCGCTGGGAGGGCGGCAGGCTGGAGGTCGTAGACTCCAACCAGGGCACGGTGTGGGTCGCCGACGAACTCGCGAAGATGTTCTCGCTCGACCCGTCCTCGGTGCGGGTCCGGTCGGAGCACGTCGGCGGCGGCTTCGGCAGCAAGGGCGTCCGCGCGCACCAGGTGGCCGCGGTGATGGCCGCCACCGTCCTCTCCCGTCCGGTGCGGGTCGTCATGACGCGCCGTCAGATGTTCTCCCTCGCCGGCTACCGCAGCCCCACCATCCAGCGGCTGCGGCTCGGTGCGGACACCGAGGGCCGGCTGCGCGCGCTGGAGCACACCTCGCTCAGCGCCACCTCGACCGTGCACGAGTTCATCGAGTCCGGCGCGGGCCCCGCCCGGGTGATGTACGACGCCCCGGCCCACCACACGGCCAACCGGGTCGTACGGCTCGACGTGCCGACGCCGACGTTCATGCGTGCCCCCGGCGAGGCGCCCGGATCGTTCGCGCTGGAGTCGGCGCTCGACGAACTCGCCGAGAAGTGCGGTATCGACCCGGTCGAACTGCGCCTGCGCAACGAGCCCGAAGCCGGTCCCGTGTCGGGGCTGCCGTTCAGCAGCCGCAATCTGCCCGCCTGCTTCCGCGAGGGCGCTCGCCGGTTCGGCTGGGCGGACCGGGACCCGCGTCCGGGCCTTCGCCGGGACGGACGCTGGCTGATCGGCACCGGGACGGCCGCGGCCTCCTTCTTCGCGGGAGCCGCGCCGTCCACGGCCGCCGTCACCGCGGAGGCCGACGGCACGTTCACCGTGCGGATCAGCGCCGCGGACATCGGCACGGGGGCGCGGACCGCGCTCACCCTCGTCGCCGCGGACGCCCTCGAGGTGCCGACCGAGCGCGTACGGGTGCGGATCGGGGACAGCGACTTCGGCCCGGCGATGATCGCCGGTGGCTCCATGGGCACCCGGTCCTGGGCCTGGGCGGTCACGGCCGCCGCGGAGGAACTGCGCGAGCGGCTCGCCCTGAGCGACGGCCTTCCGCCGGAGGGCATCACCGTACGGTCGGACACCACCGCGGCCATCGGGGCGCTCGCACAGAAGGAACGGCACTCCTTCGGGGCGCAGTTCGCAGAAGTCGCGGTGGACGTGACAACCGGCGAGGTGCGCGTGCGCCGCATGCTCGGCATCTTCGCCGCGGGCCGCATCGTCAACCCCCTCACCGCACGGGGCCAGTTCATCGGCGGGATGATCTGGGGCATCTCCATGGCCCTGCACGAAGAGGCGGTCAGGGACCGGAACACCGGCGCCCACTACGGCGCCGACCTCGCGGGCTACCACGTCGCCACGCACGCCGACGTCCCCCACGTCGAGGCGGACTGGGTGGAGGACCCGGACCCGGACGACCCGGTCGGGATCAAGGGCATCGGCGAGATCGGCATCGTGGGAGCCGCGGCGGCGGTCGCCAACGCCGTATGGCACGCCACCGGCGTGCGCCACCGCAGCCTGCCGATCCGTCCGGACCGTGTCCTCACGGCAGGCCCGCGTGCTTGACATCGCCGACGAACTGGCCCACTGGGCCGCCGAGGGAAGGGAGTTCGCCGTCGCCACCGTCGTGGCCGTCGGCGGCAGCGCGCCGCGCGGGCCGGGCGCCGCCCTCGCGGTCGACAGCGAGGGCACGGTCATCGGCTCGGTCTCCGGCGGCTGCGTGGAGGGGGCCGTGTACGACCTGTGCGTCCAGGCTCTCCAGGACGGCGAGAGCGTCCTCGAACGGTTCGGCTACAGCGACGAGGACGCCTTCGCGGTCGGGCTGACCTGCGGCGGGGTCATCGACGTCATCGTCACCCCCGTCGGCGCGGGGGCGCCCGCCCGCCAGGTGCTCCGGTCGGCGCTGTCGGCCGCCGCGTCGGGCGAACCCGGAGCGCTCGCCCGGGTCGTGCGGGGGCCGGCGGAACTGCTCGGCAGAGCAATGCTGGTGCACCCTGACGGATCCTACGAGGGCTCGTACGGCACGGGCTCGGCGGAGTTGGACCGCACGGTCGCCGCCGAGGCGCGGGCGATGCTGGACGCCGGACGCACCGGCACCCTCGACCTCGCGGAGGACGGCACGCACTGTCCCGGCGGCCTCACGCTGCTCGTCGAGTCGAACGTGCCGCCGCCGCGGATGATCGTGTTCGGTGCGATCGACTTCGCCGCCGCGCTCGTACGGGCCGGGAAGTTCCTCGGGTACCACGTGACGGTGTGCGACGCGCGGCCCGTCTTCGCCACCCGGGCCCGCTTCCCCGAGGCCGACGACCTGGTCGTCGACTGGCCCCACCGGTACCTGCGGGCCACCGAGACCGACGCGCGCACGGTCCTGTGCGTGCTCACCCACGACGCGAAGTTCGACATCCCCCTGCTGACGCAGGCCTTGCGGATGCCGGTCGCCTTCGTCGGGGCGATGGGCTCGCGCCGGACCCACGCGGACCGGAACCGACGCCTGCGCGAAGTCGGCCTGACCGAAGCCGAGTTGGCCCGGCTGAGGTCACCGATCGGCCTCGACCTCGGCGCCCGCACCCCCGAGGAGACGGCGCTGTCCATCGCGGCGGAGATCGTCGCCCTCCGCCGCGGCGGGACGGGCACGCCGCTCACGGGGTCGGCCGCGCCCATCCATCGCGACGGGGACCCGCGAAGCGCGAGGGAGTCGGGGGCGGCCGCCTGAACCGCACGTCGGCCCCGGCCACCCTCGTACGGGGATGGCCGGGCCGACGCGTCAGCCGGTCCGACGACGGCGGGGCCCGCGCCCTGAGGCCGCATGGGACTGTGCGGCACGGGACGGTGCCGGACGAGGTCGCGCCCACGCCGACTCCGAGCGGCGCCTCTCCACGGTGGCGCGACCACATTCGTCGCCGAAGCGAACGCGTTCGTTACGATCCCGGCATGAGCGCAAGTGAGCCGATCAGCCGCCGGGAGCGTCCCGCCAAGCCCGCACTGTCCCGGCGATGGATCGTGGACACCGCCGTACGGATCATGCGGGCCGAAGGGCTGGGGAAGGTCACCATGCGCCGCCTGGCGCAGGAGCTGGACACCGGGCCGGCATCGCTTTACGTCTATGTCGCCAACACCGCCGAGCTGCACGCGGCCGTGCTGGACGCCCTTCTCGGGGAGGTCGACCTCCGTGGCGAGCACGCGGGGGACGGATGGCGCGAGCACCTCTGGGCCGTCCTCACGTCCTACACGGCCGTGCTGTTCGAGCATCCGCAGCTCGCCCGGTCCGCCCTGGTGGCCCGCCCCAGCGGGGAGAACTACCTCCGACTGGTCGAACGCGTCCTGGATCTGCTGTCCCGCAGCGGAGCCTCCCGAGAGCAGGCCGCGTGGGGTGTCGACAAATTGCTCCAGGACGCCACCGCCACGGCCGCCGAACAGTCGACACAGCGACAGAATCCCGAGGCCGAGGACGACTGGAACGCCACCGTCCACGCCCTGCGGGCCGCGGACGAGAACACGCATCCGTCGATCAGGGCGCACATGCCCGCCCTGATCGGCGGATCCGCGGGCGACCGCATGCGCTGGGGCTTCGACGTACTCGTCAACGGCATCACTCACACACCGGTTCCCGGCTCGGCGCACTGATCCTTCGCGTCGCTCGACCGTCCGGCCCACCAGCTCGTCCGGCCGGCCGTAGCCGATCGAGTTCGGCTCGGCTCGCTGGGACGGCTGCAGCGGGTCGACCCTGACGGCCCCAGTCGGTACAGCAGCCGACGCCCCCTTCACGGCCGTGGCCGCCGGTCCCTCGCACGAGGGGCGCCGGACCCGTGCCCGGCCGGGTCCGGCGGACTCCGCCTCACCTTGACCCGCTGACCTGCTCGAATTCAGGCATGGCCGTAACGAACTTGTTCGCGACGAACATGTTCGTTACGGTGGAGGTGTCCAGCGGGGCCGCGTCTGCACCGAAGACGCGACCGGCCCCTTGCCACCGGGCGCGACCGCCGAGCATTCACCGCGACCGCCCCGGGCTCGGCCCTCGCGCCCGTACTCCCACCTGGAGGCCACCATGACCACCCACCACCCCATCGCGATCATCGGAGCCGGGCTCGGCGGTCTCACCGCCGCCCGCGTCCTGCACGTCAACGGCATCGAAGCCGTCGTATTCGAGCTAGAGGCATCGGCCGCGGCCCGCACGCAGGGCGGCATGCTCGACATCCACGAGGAGAACGGGCAGAAAGCCCTGCACGCCGCCGGTCTCCACGAAGGCTTCCGCAAGATCATCCACGAGGGCGGACAGGAGATGCGCCTCGTCGGCCCGGACGGCACCGTCCACGTCTCCGAAAAGGACGACGGCACCGGCGGCCGCCCCGAGGTCGACCGCGGCGACCTGCGTGACCTGCTGCTCGACTCGTTGCCCGACGGCGCCGTCCGGTGGGGCAGCAAGGTCACCGGCACCAGGGCACTGGGCGACGGACGCCATGAGGTGACGTTCGCCGACGGCTCGGCCATCACGACCGACCTGCTCATCGGCGCCGACGGCGCCTGGTCACGCGTACGCCCGCTGCTCTCGGACGCCCGCCCCTCCTACGCGGGCATCTCCTTCGTGGAGACCGACCTTCGGGACGCCGTCACCCGCCACTCGCGCAGCGCCGCCCTCGTCGGTGGCGGCTTCTTCATCGCTCTGGGCGGCCGATGTGGTTTCCTCGCGCACCGCGAGACCGACGGGAGCCTTCACGTCTACGCCGCCCTGACGGTCGACGAGCACTGGCTCGACGGCATCGACTTCACCGACCACGCCGCCGCCAAGAACGCGGTCCTGCCCCATTTCCAGGACTGGCACGAGGACCTGCGCGCCCTGGTCGCCGACGCCGACACGATGACGCCGCGCCGCATCCACGCCCTGCCCGTAGGGCACAGCTGGGAGCGGACTCCGGGAGTGACGCTGCTCGGTGACGCCGCCCACCTGATGTCACCCTTCGCCGGTGAGGGCGCCAACCTGGCCATGCTCGACGGCGCCGAGCTCGGGCAAGCCATCGCGGCCCACCCCGGCGACACCGAGGCCGCCCTGCTCGCCTACGAGACGGCGCTGTTCCCGCGCAGTGAAGCGTCGGCGGCTGCCTCCTCTGCAAGCCTGGAGGCCATGTTCGGCGAACGTGGACTGGAGCAGATGATCACGTTCTTCACCACGGGCCCGGCAGCCAGGTGACGACCCTGACGGTGCCGGGATGCATACCGGCACCGGTCGCGTGACTCGCTGGCCCAGTGCCGAACTCAAAGGACGATTGAGGGAGTTCGGCTGTGTCCCAGGAGTGGCGCCTGCTCGCTCTTGAG
Source organism: Streptomyces sp. NPDC005496 (assembly GCF_042872045.1). NCBI lineage: Bacteria > Bacillati > Actinomycetota > Actinomycetes > Kitasatosporales > Streptomycetaceae > Streptomyces > Streptomyces sp. NPDC005496. The sequence continues at coordinate 468,411 of NZ_JBIAJQ010000008.1, read as the reverse complement.
CCGGGCGCCCGCCCTGATCGTGGCGGAATCCGCGGCGTCAGCGGCCGGCGGACGTGGATGCGGGCCTGCGCAGCAGCCACTGCACGAACGTCCGGCGCGGGGGCCTCACCACCACGCTTCCGTGGGCCTTCTGACCGACCAACTCGACTCGCAGGGTGACCGGCGTGTCCGAACCCGTCGACGGCTGACGGTACTTGACCCTGCTGTGAACCAGCTGCAGACCATCGGAATCGACCACGACACCCGGCCTCGTGACCAGCGTCAGCGTCTTTCCGATCATGCTCAAGTCGAGACGCAGCGTGTCGTGGGTGATCACGGCGTCCGTGAAGTCGAGCGTCACTTCGCAGAACGTCACAGCGAGCTCCAGCCGCCGCGGCACGACCCAGCGTCCCGCGCGTTCGATCGGCCCGCTGTGCACCTGCTCGATCCGGACCACGTCCTTGACCTCGGCCGCGGCCGAGCCCCCGTCGGACGAGATGGGCGGCAAGTCGGCGGTGAGGACGGCCAGTTCGTTTACGGTTCGCGCCGACAACGCGACTTCCAGGCGCTCGTCCAGCTCGTCCGAGTTCAGGAGGCCGTCTCCCGCGGCGATCCGCAGCACATCAACCACACGGTCCCGGTCCGCATGCGAGGCGCGCAGCTCGGGGGACGAGCCGGGGCCGGCGGGCTTCCCGGTGGGCGAAATCTCTCCCGACATGCTTCCGTCCTGGTCCTGTCGACGTCTCCGCGCGACGCGGTCAGCGGCGCGGACAGAAGACTAGCGCTATATCGCGACACGGTTCCGCCGATCGAGGCTCACGACCCGTGCCCGTCGACCCCTCTCCCCTGCCGCGGAGGTTCACAGCACGGCGCTGAGGAATGCGACGGCCGCGAGTCGGTGCGCTCCGTCGGCGCGCTCGGCTGCTTCCCGGTCGGGTCCTCGCCGGTCGTTGCAGTTCACCCGGCGCAGGAGGTCTTCCATCGCTTCACGGTCCTTGTCGCGGCGGGACGGCGAGGGAGGGGTCGCGAATCGGTTCATGCCTGCTCCTTGGACGGTGCGCGCGAGCGGTGATCCCACCGGACGCGGTCAGCCTGCACTCCATATGGTCACCTGTCAAACTGGTGACACCGCGATCTCGCATGACGCTCCGCAGACCACCGCAGGCGCGGTCCGGCCTGTTCGGCGGGCTGGTCGACGGCCGCCGGACACGTTTCGGAGGAGCATGTTGTCGCCCGCACCCCCGGCCCTTGGCGCGTGCCGCCGTGGCGACCGGTCCGGCGCGGGACCCTTCTCGTAACCACCTTGACCGGTGACGTGAGCACGTGACACAGTTACGTCACCACTCAGACCAGTTACTTTCCGGTGAGGAAAAGCCATGACAGTCGTACGGTTCCATCTCGTCTCCGAGCTCAGCCCGCAGGACGTACTCGGAGTCCTGACCGACTTCAGCCCTTCCCGGGCCGAGGCCTGGCCCACGATCGACGCCGAACACTTCCAGGTGCACGACCGGGGCGAAACGTGGGCCGAGGTCACCGAGGGGACGAACTCCGCCTGGGAGCGGGCACGATACGACTGGACCCCGGACGGCGACCTGGTCACCGTCACCACGCTCGACTCCAAGCTGTTCGGGGCCGGGGGCGGTTGGACCTTCACCATGACCCCGGAGGACGGCGGCACCCGGGTCGACGTCGAACTGACCCGGGAACCGGGCACCTTGAAGGGCAAGATGCTGGCCGCCCTCCTGCCCCTCGCCGCACCCGCGTCTTTGCGCAAGTCCTTCGCGGCCCCCCTCCGGGCGAAGTGAGCGGCTCGCGACGTCAGTTGACGAAGCTCACGGCTCCAGGGCGTCGCATGTAGCGCTTACGGGCAGTGGCGGACAGCCGGTCACCCCGTCCCGCATCCGACGTCCACCACGCGAGAGCCCGCCGCGAGTCCACCCGGCCAGGCGCTACCGGGCCGCGAGCCCACCCGGTCAGGTCCGCGGCCACCTGGGAAGCCGACGGCAGGCGGCGACTCGTCACGGAGGCCCGCGCCCCGTGCGTGAACGCGGGCTCGGGCAGCAGCCGGACGACCGTGGGTTGCCGTCGGCGGACCCGTGAGCCCACCCACGGGTGTGCACGGTGACGCGCACACCTGCGGCACACACCTTCGCACAGGCCGCGAAAGCGGCGGATCAGGAGGAACAACGTGAGGACCAGCAACCCGATCTTCTCCCGCTGGGGTGCCACCAAGGACACCACTCCAGCCGGCGCACATCAGCGCGAGACCGTGGGTGCCGCGCTCGGCGGGCCGTCGGCCGGCGGCTTCGGGACGAATCCATACGCCTCCCCCGCCGACATCGGCACACGGCCCGTCGGCTCGGCACCGGTGACCATGGACGACGTGGTCGTGCGCACCGCCATGACTCTGGGAACCGTGGCCCTGACCGCGGTGCTGTCCTGGCTGCTGCTCCCCGTGGACGAGGCGAACGTCAGCCGCTCCTACGGCATCGCCCTGGGCGCCGCCCTCGTCGCTTTCGCGCTGTCCCTCGTCCAGGCGTTCCGGCGGACGCCCTCCCCGGCCCTGATCCTGGGATACGCGGCGTTCGAGGGCGTCTTCCTCGGCGTCCTCTCCAGCACGGTCTCGACCTACATATCGCCAGGTGTGGTCGTCCAGGCGGTGCTCGGCACCTTCGCGGTGGCCGCGGGCACCCTCATCGCTTACCGCATGCGCTGGATCCGCGTCGACCAGCGGTTCGCCGGTTTCGTGGCCGCCGCCGCCACCGGATTCCTCCTGCTGGTGATCGCCGACGCCCTCTTCTCCGCTTTCGGCGCGGGTGATGGCCTTGGATTCCACAGCGGCGGCCTCGGGATCGCCTTCGGGCTGATCGGCATCGTCCTCGGCGCGGCCTTCCTCGCCCTGGACTTCAAGCAGGTCGAGGACGCCATCGCCTACGGAGCGCCGCGTGAGGAAGCGTGGCTGGCCGCCTTCGGTCTCACCATGACGCTGGTGTGGATCTACCTGGAAGTGCTGCGCGTGCTGTCGATCTTCAACAGCGACAACTGAGTCTCTCCCGCCTCGTAGGGGGCGCGCGCGGCACGCGTGCCCCCTACGAAGTTTCCTGTCGGCTGCGCTTGGCAAGTCTCAACCCCGAAGCAGCCCGGGTCTGTTCACGACGACGGCCACACCGGCCCTCGGGGCGCCGCCCGGCGTCCGCGGGCCCGCCAGACGGGAGAGGCGTCCATGAGTGCCCATGAGCAGTGCCCGCACCAGGACAACAGAGTGGACCTGGGCGCGGCCTTCAAGGCGGACGCTCCCGCCCAGTACGCGCGGCTGCGGCGCCTCGGGCCCATCCATCCCGCCCGCTTCCACCTGGGCATCGAGGGCTGGGTGGTCGTCGGCCACGACCTGGCCCGGGAGGCGCTGACGCATCCGGCACTGCTCAAGGACTCCGCCCCGGCCGCCGAGGCTCTGACCGCCGCCGGCTACGTCCTGAACAAGCCGTCGGTGGGACTCGGCGCACAGATGCTGGAGGCCGACCCACCCGAGCACGGCCGCCTGCGCCGCCTGGCCGCGGCCGCCTTCACGGCACGCCGCACGGCGGAGCTGGCGCCGCGCATCGAACGTATCGCCCACGACCTGATCGACGCGATGCCGCCCTCCGGCGAGATCGACCTCGTCGAGGCGTTCAACGCGCCACTGCCCGCCATGGTGATCGCCGAGCTCCTCGGCATCCCCGAGGAGCACCACGCGGACTTCCGCCACTGGTCCCGCTACGCCCTGCAGGTCGCTTCGCCCGAGCACCGCCCGGCGCTGGCCGGACTGCACGCGCTGCTGGCCCGCCTGGTCGCCGACAAGCGGCGCGCCCCTCGGGACGACCTGCTGTCCGCCCTGGTCGGCGTCCGTGACGAGCGCGACGGTCGGCTGTCCGAGGAGGAACTGGTCGGCACCGGACTGATGCTCATCGTCGCGGGCCACGAGAGCACCGTGAACCTACTGGGCAACGCCGTGCTGGCCCTGCTGCGCCACCCCGAGCAGCTCCAGCTCCTGCGGGAGCGGCCGGACCTGACGGCCGGCGCGGTGGAGGAGTTCTTGCGCTACGACACCTCTGTCGAGCGCTCGACGAGCCGTTACGCGGCGGAGGACCTCGAACTGGGCGGAGTACGTATCCCCCGGGGCGGCATCGTGGCCGTGGCACTCGGCTCGGCCGGGCACGACGCCCCGCAAACCGAGGGTGACGGTCCCACCGTCCTCGACGTGACCCGGCCCAATGCCCGCCACCTGGCCTTCGGACACGGCATCCATCACTGTCTGGGCGCTCCGCTGGCGCGGCTCGAGACGACGATCGCCCTCAGAACGCTGCTGTCCCGCGTCCCCGACCTTCAACTCGCGGTGAGCGCTGACTCGTTGGACTGGATCGGATCCGGCATCATCCGCGGCGTGGTGTCACTGCCGGTGCGCTACCGGGTGGGCTGACGGCGCGGCTTTCGGGGCGGTCCCAGTCGCAGCTCATGAGCCACCGTCCTGGAATCACCCCGCCGGACAGCTCGACGTTCCCGCCGGTCGGGGAGAGACACGTGTGCGCAGGAAGAGACCTCATGCCCTCGTCACCGCCTCGGACGCGGACCGAGCTCACGACACATGACCCGAGAGGCGTCGACGGCTGCGGCGGACAGGACCGTTTGCTACGCTCACGTGTGGCATAGACCGTCGACCGAGGAGTCACAGACGTGGTGGGTGAAGACGACATCTCCGGATGAGATCCGGATCTGACGGCCACCGGCCGGCGCCGAGGAGCGCTGCCGAGGTGGTCCGTCTCGTCGTACCCCCTTCCCCACGTCTGCCCAGGGCAGAACACCACGCTCTGCCCTCAGTACCTCCGAGGTCCTTCCATGCCCGACGCCGCCGTCGTCTGCTCCAACGTCTCCTTCGCCTGGCCCGACGACACCCAGGTCTTCCGCGACCTGTCCTTCAGCGTGCCCTCGGGCCGTACGGGACTGGTCGCCCCCAATGGTTCCGGCAAGAGCAGCCTGCTCAAGCTGATCGCCGGCGAACTCCGGCCCACCTCCGGCTCGGTGACCGTCAGCGGCACACTCGGCTACCTCCCGCAGAGTCTGCCGCTGACCGGGAACCTCACGGTCGCCCAGGTGCTCGGCATCGACGAGGTGATCCGCGCCCTGGACGCCGTCGAGTCCGGTGACGTCGACGAGAGGCACTTCGCCACCATCGGCGACGACTGGGACATCGAGGAACGCACCCGCGCCCAGCTGGACCGCCTTGGTCTCGCGAACCTCTCCCTGGACCGCGGCCTCGGCACGCTCAGCGGCGGCCAGATCGTGTCCCTCGGCCTCGCCGCCCAGCTGATCAGGCGTCCCGACGTCCTCCTGCTCGACGAACCCACCAACAACCTCGACCTCCAGGCCCGGCACAAGCTCTACGACGTGCTGTCGGACTTCACCGGCTGCCTGCTGCTGGTCAGCCACGACCGCTCACTGCTCGACCGCATGGAGCGCATCGCCGAACTCGGCAGTGACGAACTGCGCCTCTACGGAGGCGACTTCAGTGCATATGAGGAGGCCGTCCGCGCCGAGCAGGAGGTCGCGGAGAAGAACGTCCGCAACGCCGAACAGGAACTGAAGCGCGAGAAGCGGGAGATGCAGCAGGCCCGCGAGCGTGCCGAGCGCCGCGCGAGCAACGCCGCCCGCAACCTCAAGAACGCCGGCCTCCCCAAGATCTTCGCCGGGAACATGAAACGGGGCGCCCAGGAGGCGGCCGGCCGGTCCGGGCAGCTGCACGCTTCCCGGGTCGGCGAGGCCAAGGCCCGCCTCGACGAGGCCGGACGCGCGCTGCGCGAGGAACAGCGACTGACCCTGGAGCTGCCCGACACGCAGGTGCCCGCCGGGCCCAACCTGTTCCTCGGCGAGGGGATGCGGGTGCGCCTCGGCGACACGGACGTCTTCTCCCCCGGCGGTGCCGACCTGACCGTCCGCGGCCCCGAACGCATCGCGCTGACCGGGCCCAACGGCGCCGGGAAGACCACACTGATGCGCCTCATCACCGGCGAACTCACCGTGGACGCCGGGGAGATCAAGCGCCATGACGGCCGGATCGCCTACCTGTCACAGCGACTGGACCTGCTCGACCTCGACCGCACCGTGGCCGAGAACTTCGCCGGCTTCGCACCCGAGCGGCCCGAGGCCGAGCGGATGAACCTGCTCGCCCGCTTCCTCTTCCGGGGCCCGCGCGCCCACCTGCCGGTCGGCGTGCTCTCCGGCGGGGAGCGGCTGCGCGCAACACTCGCCTGCGTCCTGTGTGCCGAGCCCGCTCCGCACCTGCTGCTGCTCGACGAACCGACCAACAACCTCGACCTGGTCAGCGCCGGCCAGCTGGTCGGCGCGCTCAACTCCTACCAGGGCGCGTTCATGGTGATCAGCCACGACGAGCGATTCCTCGCCGAGATCGGCATCAGCCGCTGGCTGCGGCTGTCCGAGGGGGTACTGGAGGAGACGGGAGCGCCGGGCGTGTGAGTGGGCCACGTGTGAAGTGGCCCGCGTCCGAGGCCGTGCGCCCCGCGGGCCGTCCACCGATCACGTAGGACGGAACTCCCATGCCCCGACCCGCTCTGCTCGCCCACGACATCGTCCGCCACCTGGGCGGACGCCGCGTCCTCGACGGCGTCTCCCTGACGGCCGCCCCCGGTCGCCGGATCGGCCTCATCGGCGAGAACGGCGCCGGCAAGTCCACCCTGCTGAGGGTGCTGGCCGGCGTCGACGAACCCGGCGCGGGCACCGTGACCCGCCCCGGCGACCTCGGCTTCCTCCACCAGGAGATGCCCTTCGACGCCGGCTCCACCGTCGCCGACGTGCTCCACGAGGCACTCCGGGAGGCACGCCGGGATCTCGCGGAACTCGACCGACTGGGCGAACTGCTGGCCAGCACCCCGGAGGACGAGCCGGGCCACCGGGAACTCCTCGACCGCTACGGCAGCCTCCTGGAGCAGTCCCAGGACCGTGAGTCCTGGGACGCCGACCGCCGCGCGACCCTCGTACTGGACGGCCTCGGCCTCGGTGCCGTCGGGCACGACCGCGCTCTCGGCTCGCTCTCCGGCGGACAGCGCGGCCGGCTGGCCCTGGCGGCGCTGCTCGTACGACGGCCCACGGCGCTGCTGCTCGACGAACCGACCAACCACCTGGACGACGGCGCCGCCGCCTTCCTGGAGGAGCAGGTCCGCGCCCTGCCCGGAATCGTGGTGGCCGCGAGCCACGACCGGGCGTTCCTCGACGCCGTCTGCACCGACCTGGTCGACCTCGACCCGGCGGTGGACGGGCCGGTGCGCTACGGCGGCGACTACAGCGCGTACCTCTCCGAGAAGCACGCCGAGCGGGAACGCTGGGAGCAGCGTTTCAGCGAGGAGCAGCAGGAAATGTTCGAGCTGCGCCGGTCGGTGGGCGTGACCGCGCACCGGGTCGCACCGGACCGGGGCCGCACCGACAACGAGAAGATGGGGTACGGCCATCGGGCGGGCCGCGTGCAGAGCCAGATCTCCCGCCGGGTGCGCAACGCCACCCGGCGACTGGCGGAGCTGGAGCGCTCGCGGGTCCCGGAGCCGCCACGCCCACTGCGGTTCGCCGCCCGGGACCTGGCGACGCCGACGGAGGAGGGGCCTCTGCCTCTGGTCTGTCTGCGTGAGGTGCGGGTTCCGGGGCGGCTCGCGCTGGACGTCCTGGAGGTGGCGGCGGCGGACCGGCTGCTGGTCACGGGCGGCAACGGGGTAGGCAAGTCGACTCTGCTCGCGGTACTCGCGGGGCGGCTCACGGTCGAGGGCCGGGTGCGGCGGCGCCCCGGGCTGACGGTGGGGCTGCTCGCTCAGGACTCCGTGTTCGAGCGGCCCGAGCGCACGGTCCGGGACACCTACGAACTGTCGCTCGGTCCGGCACGGGCCGAGGCAGTCCCCTTGGGCTCACTGGGCCTGATGCACGACGCCGACCTGGACAAGCCGGTGGGCGAGTTGTCCGTGGGGCAGCGCCGCCGTCTGGCGCTGGCGCTGCTCGTGGCCCGCCCGCCCCAGCTGCTCCTGCTCGACGAGCCGACCAACCACCTCTCCCCGCGCCTGTGCGACGAACTGGAGGAGGCGCTGGGCACCGGGCCGGGCGCGATCGTGGTCGCCAGCCACGACCGCTGGCTGCGACGCCGGTGGCACGGTCGCGAGCTACGGCTGGAGGCGGACCACGACCGGCCGTTGGAGGCGCCGCGCTTCCGGTTGTGACCAGCTGGCAGTTCGCCCCGGGTCACCGCACTCGCAGCGCCGCCGCCGACGCGAAGGCATGCGCCATCCCGGACAACGCACGAGCGGTACGCGGTCGCGTCCTGCACATGCCCGTCCGCCGTTCGCCTTCAGCCTCACTCTTGGCGTGTTTCTCCGGCGTGCTCACCGTGGCGGATACGTGTGACGACTCGGGGCGCGTCTACACATTGCCGAGGACCGGTGGAAGGTCACATGTGTGTCAACCTCCGTCGTGGCGGCCCTCTGCGTACCTCGTCGCCGAACCGCTCCGGGGGCCGCGCAACGATCCTCACCGTCAGGGGCCTTGACAGGAAAGCGTCGTCCGCCACAGCCTATGGCAACGTTGTCAAACACGACGTTCCCCTGCCGCGCTCCCCGCCGAACGCGCCCACTTGCGATTGGACGATCCACTCATGGCCGATCAGCCTGGCCCCCCGCAACGACCGTCCCGGCGCGCCGTCGTCGCCGGTGGTTCGACCCTGTTGGCCGGGTTCGGCCTGGGCGTGGTCTTCCCCTCGGCCGCCGGCGCCGTCGTACGGACCGGAGTCGGCGAGACACCGGCCGACGTGTCCTCGGCGCCGGGCGAGCTCGCCGCGTACCGCCCGGCACGGGCCTCCTCGCAGGCGTACGCGCCGACCCCCGCCGCCTTCGTGACGGACGCGCTTCCCGGACCGGGCGTGCGCGGCACCGGATGGCGTGCCGAGGCGGAGGACCCGCAGTGGATCGAGGTCGACCTGGAGGCGGTCTGCCGTGTCGACCGCGTGCGGCTGACGTTCGAAGCCGACGCGAGCGACCCCGTGTTCACGCCCCCGACCAGCGGAAACCCCCGGCAGGGCACCACCGGGAAGGAGATCCTCTCCAGCTACGCCACCCAGTTCGTCGTCGAGACCTCACGCGACCGCGGCTCCTGGACCGGCGTGTACCGCACCACCGCGGGCACCGGCGGTGTCGTCGACATCCCGCTGCCGAAGCCCGTCACGGCACGCTGGGTCCGGATGACGGCTCGTCGGCGCTCCGGCGCCCTGCCCCTCGGCCTCAACGGCTTCGAGGTCTACGGCACCGCGCCGAAGCACCGTCCGGGAGCCACCGGGTGGACCGACTGGGGCACCCATCACGGGGACGCGCCGCGTCTCACCGTCGGCGCGGACGGCACGGTGCCGCTGGAGTCGGGATGGGCCCTGACCCTGGACGACTGGGCCGGCAGCGGCGGGACGGACCTCTCGAAAGCCGGCGTGGACACCAGCCGCTGGCTGCCCGCGAGTGTCCCCGGCACCGTGCTGGGCTCCCTGGTCGACCAGGACAAGCTGCCCGACCCGGTCGCGGGCCTGAACAACCTGCGCGTCCCCGAAGCCCTGTCCCGGCACTCCTGGTGGTACCGCCGGGAGTTCGAGCTGCCGAGGGAACTGCGCGCCGGCGCGGGCCGTCGCATCTGGCTTGAGTTCGACGGCGTCAACCACAAGGCGGAGATCTGGCTCGACGGCCACGCCGTGGGTGAGGTCACCTCCCCCTTCGCCCGTTCCGCCCATGATGTGACCGACTTCCTCACCGACGGCGGCGACCACGCCCTGGCCGTGCGGATATCCCCCGTGCCGAACCCGGGCAGCCCCGGCGACAAGGGCCCCGCGGGCGAGGCGTGGGTCGACGCGGGTGCCAACACGATGAACCTCAACTCGCCAACGTATCTGGCCTCTTCGGGCTGGGACTGGATGCCCGCGGTCCGCGACCGGGCCGCCGGGATCTGGAACCACGTACGCCTGAGATCCACCGGAGACATCGTGATCGGTGATCCGCGCGTGGACACCGTGCTGCCCGGCCTGCCGGACCTCTCGGTGGCCGAGTTGACGGTGACGGTCCCGGTCCGCAACGCCGGTTCCACCGATCGGGCGGCAACCGTCTCCGCCGCGTTCGGCAACGTTCGAGTCTCCCGCACGGTGCGGGTCCCGGCCGGCGAGTCCGTCGACGTCGTCTTCACGCCCGGAGCGTTCGGCGCCCTGCGGGTGAAGGACCCCGAACTGTGGTGGCCCAACGGACTGGGCGAGCCCACGCTGCACGAGCTCACCCTCGTCGCCCGTGCGGACGGCGCCGAGAGCGACCGGCGCACCACCCGTTTCGGCATACGGCAGTTCGGCTACGCGTACGACACCCCGCTGAAGTTCCCTCCGTCCTCCGACGCCTACACCCAGAGCGTCCCGCTGGGAGCCCGGCGTGCCCGGTACGTCCGCGTGCGCTGTCTCACCCGGGCGACGGAATGGGGCAGTTCGCTGTGGACCCTGTCCGTCCTCGACAGCGCCCGCCCCGGAACCGACCTCGCGCTGCACGCCCCGGCCACCGCCTCGACGCGCGACGAGGACGGTCACGAGGCGTCCCGTGCCACCGACGGGGACGCCGGCACCCGCTGGTCCTCCGAGTTCGCCGACGACCAGTGGATCCGCGTCGACCTCGGCTCGGTGCAGTCCTTCGACCGGGTCGACCTGGTGTGGGAGCAGGCCTACGCGCTCACCTACGTCGTACAGGTCTCCGAGGACGGCGAGCAGTGGACGGACGCCGCGTCCGTGGACAACACGGCGGTCCCGCTGCCGTTCAACACCTCCGACGCCAGTCTGCGGGTGACCGACTTCGAGGCCCGCACCGCGCGTTACGTCCGCCTGTCCTGCGGGATCCGCAACACCAGCTGGGGCAACTCCCTGTGGTCCCTGGCGGTCGTGGACAGCGCGGAACCCGGCACCGACCTCGCGCGGCGGCGGACGGCGCGGGCGTCCAGCGAGAGCGACGACCACCCCGCCGCGCACGCCACGGACGGCAACCCGGGCACCCGCTGGTCCTCCGCCTACGAGGACAACCAGTGGATCCAGGTGGACCTGGGCGCTGCCCGGCGCTTCGACCGGGTCGCGGTCCTTTGGGAGGCGGCGTACCCGAAGACGTACACGATCCAGGTCTCCGACGACGGCGAGAGCTGGAGCGATGTCACCACCGTCTCCAACACACCGGACCCGCTGAAGATCAGCGTGAACGGCGTACGCGTCCTGGTGCGCGGCGGCAACTGGGGGTGGGACGAACTGCTGCGCCGCATGCCCCCGGAGCGGATGGACGCGGCCGTGCGGATGCATCGCGAGATGAACTTCACGATGATCCGCAACTGGGTCGGCAGCAGTAACCGCGAGGAGTTCTTCGCCGCCTGCGACCGGCACGGCATCCTGGTCTGGAACGACTTCCCCAACGCCTGGGGCATGGACCCGCCGGACCACTCGTCGTTCCTGGCCGCCGCCCGGGACACCGTGCTGCGCTACCGCATCCACCCGTGTGTGGCGGTGTGGTGCGGCGCCAACGAGGGCAACCCGCCCGCGGCGGTGGACCAGGGGATGCGCGAGGCCGTGGAGGGCCGGGCGCCGGGCATCCTGTACCAGAACAACTCCGCCGGCGGCATCGTCACCGGCGGCGGTCCCTACGGCTGGGTCGAGCCGGAGAAGTACTTCGATCCGTCGACGTACGGCAGCAAGGACTTCGGCTTCCACACCGAGATCGGCATGCCCGTCGTCGGCACCGCCGCGAGCGTCCGCGCCATGGTGGGCGAGGACGGCCCCGAATGGCCCATCGGCGGCGCCTGGTACCACCACGACTGGAGCGAACGCGGCAACCAGGCCCCGCAGAACTACAAGGCCGCCATCGAGACCCGCCTGGGGACCGCGCGCGACCTGGACGACTTCTCGCGCAAGGCGCAGTTCGTCAACTACGAGAACTTCCGGGCGATGTTCGAGGCCTGGAACGCCAACCTCTGGGACAACGCCAGCGGTCTGATGCTGTGGATGTCCCACCCCGCCTGGCACAGCACGGTGTGGCAGACCTACGACTACGACTTCGACGTCAACGGGGCTTATTTCGGCTGCCGGAGCGCGTGCGAGCCCCTGCACGTGCAGGCCGATCCGGTGAAGTGGCAGGTGATCGCGGTCAACCACACCCGTACGGCGCTGAAGGACGCCGAAGTCACCGCGGAGACGTACGACTTGTCGGGCCGCCGAATCGCCGGCACGCGGCGCGCTCGCCTCGACGTGAACCCGGCGGCCTCCGCGAAGGCGTTCACCGCGGCGTTCGCGGAGGACCTGCCGGATCTTCACCTGCTGCGGCTGACCCTCACGGATGACGGTGGCGAGGTGCTGTCCCGCAACACCTACTGGCGCTGCCGCACACCCGAGGCGCTGCGTGCCCTGAACGACGTGCGGAGGGCGCGGCTGTCCGCGTCGCTGTCACATGTGTCACGTGACGGGGACCGCCGGAAGGCGACCGCCACCATCCGCAACCGGGGCACGACGGTCGCCGCGATGGTACGGCTCTCCCACCTGGACGGGGACGGCGCGCGGGTCCTGCCGACGCTCTACGACGACAACTACATCTGGCTGCTGCCCGGCGAGACACGGACGGTCGCGCTGTCGTGGCCCGCGGCCGCTCATCCCTCGGGCCGCTCCGAGCTGCGGATCGAGGGATACAACACTCCCCCGGTGACGGTGCGCGGCTGAGAGACACGGCCAGGAGAGCAGCGGGTGCCCGCGCCGTCGTCGGCGGTCGCGGGCACCCGTGTGTGCGGGCACGCAGGCACTTATCGTGGAAGGTGAAACACGCCCGGTGTGTCGTGCGGTGCCGACACGCGGCCGCACGGAAACCTCGGTGTGGGTAGCATGCGCTGCGACGTTCATATCGAGGGAGTGAAACGGTTGTGACCAGCCAGTCGACCACCCCCCTCCGCTCGCGGATCGTGGACCAGGCCGCGTCGGACCTGGAGGAGAACCGCCGCCGGCAGCAGGAACTGACGGAGAGGCTCTCGGTGTTGAAGCAGGAGGAGGCTCTCCTGACGGACATCCTGAGTCTCGCCCAGCGGTACGAGGGCTTCGCGGATTCGGCTCGGCTGCCTGAGCAGGTAGAGGACGAACCCGCCGCCAAGGCGAAGCGGACCCCCACCGGCACGAGCACACGGGGCTCGGGCTCTGGCTCGGCCAGGACGGCTCGCGCGGGCCACACGGATAAAGCGAAGACGCGCCCGCCCCTGCTCGGTGATCTGCTGCTGGACCTGCTCGGCAAGCACGACGAGCCGCGCCCGGCCAAGGAGTTGAGGGACGAACTCCTCCAGAAGCACCCCGACCGCAACCCGACTCCGCAGGTGGTGCGCAACACCCTGGAGTCGCTGGTCGCCAAGGGCCGCATCCGGCGGCACAAGGAGCGACGTGCCGTCATGTACACCGTCGTGAAGTCGGGTTCGGACGCCTGACACGGCGGCCCGGCGCCGTGTGTGGCGCATCCCCGTGTCCGTATACGGGTGTCTCGCCCTGACCGGGTGCGTCACGGCTCCGGGGGCGGCGAAGGACGTGTGTGATCGCAGAGGTCACACATACACCCGCCCCTCGGCTCTCCTCGCCCGCCCGTGTTACACGGTGCGGTCGGATGGGAGCGCCAAGACCTTGAGCGCGAGATCGCCTGCGGTGGTCACGAGTCCCTCCTCGTCTCCAGCATGCGAAGCCACACCTCGCTGATCGTGGGGAAGGCGGGCACGGCGTGCCAAAGGCGCTCGACGGGGACTTCCGCGGTGATCGCCACGGTCGCCGAGTACAGCAGTTCGCTCACCCCGGGCCCGGCGAAGGTGGCGCCGACGACGACCCGGCGGTCCGGGTCGATGAGTATGCGGGCCTTGCCCCGGTAGTCGGGGCGGTACTGGAGGGCTCCGGCGAGGCGGGCGAGATCGTGGTCGACGACCTCGACGGCGCGGCCGGTGCGCGCCGCCTCGATCGTGGTCAGGCCCACGGAGGCGACCTCGGGGTCGGTGAAGACGACGCCGGGGACGGCCTCCCCGTCGGCCGTGGCGCTGTGCGGGGACCAGCGGTCGGTGTCCAGCCGTTCGCCGAAGGCCCGGGCGACGATCACGGCACCCGCGATGCGGGCCTGGTACTTGCCCTGGTGGGTGAAGAGAGCCCGGCCGTTGACGTCTCCGGCCGCGTAGAGCCAGTCGCCGGGGACACCGGTGACCGTGAGGCTGTCGTCCGTGGCGATCCAGTCGCCCGGGGTGAGTCCCACGGTCTCGAGTCCGATCTCCTCCGAGCGCGGGGCGCGTCCGGTGGCGAACAGGATCTCGTCGGCGGTGAGTTCGCCGCCGTCGGACAGGGTGATCGGACCTCTCCGTCGGCGGCCCGATCGGCTGAGGCGACGGAGACGCCGAACCTGACGTCCGCTCCGGCTTCCCTCAGCCGCTCGGTGACCAGTTCTCCCGCGAAAGGTTCCATGCGGGGCAGCAGTCCGTCCGTGCGGGCGAGCAGGGTGACCTGGCTGCCGAGCGCCTGCCAGGCGGTGGCCATCTCGACGCCGACCACCCCGGCGCCGACGACCGCCAGTCGCCGTGGTGGCGTGCTCGCGCTGGTGGCCTCCCGGCTGGTCCACGGCCGCAGGTTCTCGATCCCGGCGAGCGGGGGCAGGGCGGCGCGGCTTCCGGTGCTCAGGGCGACCGCGTGCCGGGCACGCAGGCGGACGGTGTCTCCGGACGGGGTCCGCACGGACACCTCACGCTCCCCCGTCAGACGTCCGTGGCCGCGCAGCAGGTCGATGCCGGCGGACTCGAGCCATGCGACCTGGCCGTCGTCCTTCCAGTGGGCGGACATGCGATCGCGGTGCGCGAGGACGGCCTCGACGTCCAGCGGGTTGCCGACGGCGGGGTCGATCCCGGGGACGTGGGTGGCGTCGGCCCTCATCAGGGCTGGACGGAGCAGGGCCTTGCTGGGTTCGCAGGCCCAGTACGAGCACTCGCCGCCGACGAGTTCGCTCTCCACGATGACGGTGCTCAGGCCCGCCGCGCTGGTGCGGTCCGCGACGTTCTCGCCGACCGGCCCCGCGCCGATCACGATGACGTCGTAGGTCTGGATGTTCTCGGTGGTCATGGGTTCTCCCGTGGTGGGTCGGGGCGGCCGGGCGGGGGCCCGGCCGCCGGAGGGCGTGACACGTCCTCAGAGGTATGCGGTGGCGGGCGGGCCGTATCCGCCGAGGACGGCGCCCTCCGCCCAGTTCCACACCTGTACGTCGGTGGGCCGGCCGTGCTGTTCCGGCCGGGCCGCGGCCTGCGACGGCCTCGCGGGGGCGATGGCGGAGCGGCCGCTCGGGACGGGCCGCCGCCTGCCCACGTATGCATATGTCCTGAGGGCCATGTCTCGCCTTCGCTGTCAGGTGTGTGAGGTGGGCGTGAGCGGGTCCGTGCGGGGCATGGGAAGGGGCGCGGGACCCGCGGTCCGTGGGGTCGGTCAGGCGGCCGAGGCGTTGATGACGACGGGGACGTTGTCGCGGGTGGCCTTGGAGTACGGGCAGATCCGATGGGCGGCCTGCGCGAGTTCCTGTGCGGTGGCCTGGTCCACGCCGCCCAGGACGGGATTGAGGACCGTTGAGAGGGAGAACTCTCCGTCGTCGCCGTGGGTGAGGGTGATCTCGGCCGTGACGCTGGTGCTGGTCAACCGGATCTGGCGCTGGGCCGCGGCACGGCGCAGGGCGCCGAGGAAACAGGCGGCCCACCCGGCGGCGAGCAGCTGCTCGGGGTTGGTCGCGGTGCCGGCGCCGCCCAGCTCCTTCGGCAGGGCGAGGCTCGTCTCCAGCAACCCGTCGGAGGAGCGGACATGACCGCCGTTGCGGCCCTCCCCGTCGACGTCCACAACGGCGGTGTAAGTGACTGCCATGGCTGATGCTCCCCATCGGTGTCCGAAGTCCGTGAACCCCTCGACCGGGACATTTCATTCGTCACCGGTTGAACTGGTGACGTCATCATGGCAGTCCTTTGCGTCACCGGTCAAGGCGGTGACTAGTGGTGTGCGACTCCGTCCAGGACGACAACCGCGCCCTCCGGCCGACCGGCGAGGGGAATCAGGCGCGCCTGCCTACGGCGCTCGCCCCTCGCGCAGCCCGCGCGGATGCCCGGCACGGCGGGGTGCCAGGGCTTCTCCCGGCCCAAGGCGCGAGGGCGTCGCGAAGTGCGGTGCGGTGCGGTGCGGTGCGGGAGTTGATGCCGAGATTGCGGCAGAGCCGGTAGGGGTGCGCGCCGAGGGTGCAGTGCGCGAGGAAGGGACACTCAGCGACCTGCTTGCCGGTCAGCCCGGTCGCCGTCGGCATGGCGATCCGACGCTCCTCGGCCGTCAACGGCAGCGGGCCCGAGACGGACGCCTCGACGTGACCGGCGGCCCGCGGCTCGGTAAGCGTGCGGTCTACGCGAGGCCGGGCACCGAGTGGTTCGAACGTCGCCAGCATCGCGAGCATCTGCTCGCCGGGCCTCCCAGGTCGCGCGCGTACGGCGCCCGCGTTCGCCGTGGAGCAGGCGGACGCGGGCGACGCCGGACGGCCAGTGCCCGGGCCCGGTCACCGCGAGCGTCGCACGGTCGTCCTCGGCGGGTGACGGCCAGCTGCCGTGGCCGAGTGGACGGTCAGAGGCCCAGATCGAGGGCCAGGCACGAGTAGTAGTTGAACGCGCTCTCGGGGTTGTACGAGGCGCTGCCTCCGCCGGGCGCGGCTTCCGCGTCGATCGTCATGTCCTCGACGCGGACCCGCTCGGGGAGTTTGCCGAAGCGCGCCTGCCGGGCCGCAGCGTCGGGGTCCACGGGGAGTTCGTTGTTCATGGCCGTGCTCCATTTCGTCGATCGTCCCGCTCATCGCCTCGGGCGACTACCGTGAGCCTGCTCCACTCTTTGTCACCTGTCAAGACGGTGACGTAAGGACGTAGGCGAGCACACCTCCAGAACGGCGACGGACGCATGTCACATGTGAGCCCCGTCGCGGCACCCCGTTCGGTCGGGGGCACACTTCACGCGGACGCTGCTTCGGCGACGTGGTGCCATCGGGCGTCCTTCGCGGCGAGGCGGTCGGCCATGTGCTGCGCCGCGGCGAAGGCCAGGACCGTCTCGGCCGGCGTGCGGCCCAGGCCGGGTGAACTCCCCGTGATCAGCCAGGTCTTGCTCAATGAGTCCTCCAATCCCTCGTCGGTGCGGGACTCACGGCTCCCGCGTCGCGTGGCCGGCATTCAGACGGTGATGGTCTTGTACTCGGTGTACGTGCCGATGCCGACCGCGCCGTACTCGCGACCGATGCCGCTGGCCTTGAAGCCGCCGAACGGGCCGTCGAAGGCGATGGAGGCGCCGTTGATCGTGACGGTCCCGGTGCGGATCCGGCGGGCGACCGCGAGGGCGTGCTCCTCGTCCGCGGACCAGACACCTCCGGACAGGCCGTACTCGGAGTCGTTGGCGATGCGGACGGCGTCGTCCTCGTCGTCGTAGGCGATGACGACCAGGACCGGGCCGAAGACCTCCTCCTGCGCGATCCGCATGGAGTTGTCGACGTCGACGAAGAGGGTGGGCGTGACGTAATTGCCCTTGTCCAGGCCGGCCGGGATCTGCGGGCCGCCGACGACGAGGCGTGCACCTTCCTCGATGCCGAGCCGGATGTAGCTGCGGACCCGCTCCTGCTGGTCGGGGCGGATCATCGGCCCGATGAAGGTGTCGGGGTCGTTCGGGTCGCCGACCTTCAGCGACTCCACCAGTTCCTTCAGCCCCTGGACGACCTCCTCGTACCGGCTGCGCGGGGCGAGGATACGGGTCTGGGCGATGCAGGACTCGCCGTTGTTGAGCAGCGAGCCGAACTTCACGCCGGCGACGGCCTTCTCGATGTCGGCGTCGGGCAGGATGATCGCGGCGGACTTGCCGCCCAGCTCCAGGCTGACCCGCTTGAGCTGCTCACCCGCGATGGCGGCGATGCGGCGGCCGGCACCGGTGGAGCCGGTGAAGGCGATCTTGTCGACGTCCCGGTGGGACACGAGGTGTTCGCTGGTCTCGCGGTCCGCGGGCAGGACACTGACGACGCCTGCGGGCAGGCCCACCCGCTCCAGCAGTTCTGCCAGGAATCCCATGCTCAGCGAGTTCTCCGGGGAGACCTTGAGGACCACGGAGTTGCCGGTGACCAGGGCCGGGATGAGCTTGGAGGTGGCCGAGGAGAACGGCGAGTTCCACGGGATCACCGCGGCCACGACACCGATCGCCTCACGACGGACCACGCTGCGCACCGGGGACGCCGGGTCCGAGGGGACGAGCGTCTCCTCCCAGCCGAACTCCTCCGCCGCCCGCAGGTAGGCGTTCGCCTGCCGGGTCAGACCGGGCTGTCCGGCGCGGGTGAACCAGCCGGCCGAGCCGTTCTCCAGCGAGATGAGCCGGGCGATCTTCTCGGCGTCCTCCTCGCGCAGCGCGTTGAAGCGGCGCAGGACGGCGATCCGCTCGGCGGGCGGGGTCAGTCGCCATTCACCCGCCTCGAAGGACTTCTTGGCGGCCGCGACCGCGCGGTCGACGTCGGCGGGCTGCGCCTGGGCGGCGCGGGCGACCACCGACCGGTCGTGCGGAGAGACGATGTCGAGCAACTGCGGGCTGCTCGGCTCGACCCAGGAACCTCCGATGAAAAGCCGCTCGTAGGTGATCATGCGCTCGCCCTCTTCCGTGACATTGAGTCGTCTACTCACTCACTCAAAACTGTCACTTCAATGTAGCACTTTAGATTCTTACGTACACAGCCGAGAGTCGGTAAAGCCGACGGTAGGACTTGACCCATACCCGCGACGCACCATGTCACCTGTTTGACAGGTGACGCAACGTGTGTGAGGGTCATCGCACCGAGGCGCCGGAGCCACCTCGTACCGCAGGTGCGAAGGGAGGACTCCGGGCGCGAGCCGGTCACCGGACACGCACGACGGAGGGTTTCTCACCATGATCAACAGGCGCACATTCAGCAAGGCCGTAGGCCTGGGCACCGGTGCGGCAGCGGTCTCGCTGGCCGGCCTGCAGAACGGCGCGTCCGCCTCCACCGCCGCGCACCAGGCGGCAGGCGCGTCCGCCCCCGCCGTGCCCACGATCACCCCCGGCACCCACACCGGTTTCCGCAGGCTCAAGCAGGTCAAGGCCGGAGTCCTCGACATCGGATACGCCGAGGCCGGGCCCGCCCACGGCCCGGTCGTCGTCCTTCTGCACGGCTGGCCGTACGACATCCACAGCTTCGTCGACGTCGCACCGCTCCTCGCCGACCTCGGCTACCGCGTGATCGTCCCCTACCTGCGCGGGCACGGCAGCACGAGCTTCCTGTCCCGCAGCACCCCCCGCACCGCCGAACAGTCCGCCGTAGCGCTCGACATCATCGCCCTCATGGACGCACTGAAGATCGACAAGGCGGTACTGGCCGGCTTCGACTGGGGCTCGCGCACCGCCGACATCATCGCCGCGCTGTGGCCCGAGAGGGTCAAGGCCCTTGTCTCCACCAGCGGTTATCTCATCACCAACCGCAAGGCGCAGCTGACGCCTGCCGCCCCGGCCGTCGAGCACAACTGGTGGTACCAGTGGTACTTCGCCACCCCTCGCGGCAAGCAGGCCATGGAGGACGAGGAGGAGCGCCTCGCGCTGTGCCGCTACGTGTGGGAACTCGTCTCCCCCAACTGGGACTTCGACGACGCCACGTACAACCGCACGGCCGAGGCGTTCAAGAACCCCGACTACGCCGCCGTCGTCCTGTTCAACTACCGGTGGCGCATCGGCCTCGTGGAGGGTGAGCCCCGCTACGACCGCTATGAGAAGCTGCTCGCCGCCCAGCCCCCCATCCACGTCCCCACCGTCACCCTTGACGCGGCCCTCGACCCGTTCACCGCACCCGGTGGGGGTTCGGCCTACCGCGACCACTTCACCGGCCCCTACGCGCACCGCACCGTCGAGAACATCGGCCACAACCTGCCGCAGGAGGCCCCGACCGCCTTCGCCCAGGCGGTGGTCGACGCGGACCATCTCTAGCCCGTCGCCCATCGCACGGGGCGTCCTGGCCGCTTCCGCCGGGTCTCTCCGCACGCCCCGCCTGCGCTGCCGGGAAGAGCCTCGCTCTTCCCGGCAGCGCAGGCGTTTCGACAGGGATGCCCCGGCGCGAGCCGACACCTGCGCAAAGTGCAGAGTCACACCCGCACGCACCAACCTGGAAGCCCTCTCACAACTGTCACCGTCTTGACAGGTGATGAGACTCCACCGAATGCTGAGACGAGCACTAGGGATGCGGCCACCGGCTCGCGCCGAACTGGTCGGCGGGGGCGGCCATGCCGACGGCCGGCCCCGGTGCGGGTGCCGGCCGGTCGAGGCGGCTGTGTACGCGCTTCAGGCGGCGACGGTCTCCTGTACGGCGCTGTCGGGGATGTTGCCGGCGCTCCCATCCGGGCCTTCCCTCTCGCGGGAGGGCTTGAGGAAGAGGGCGAGGACGATCCCGACCGCCAGGCTCGGGGCGATCCACAGGTAGCCGGTGGCGGTGGCGTGGGCGAAGGCGTCGAGCGCGGTGTCGCGCAGGGAGGCGGGCAGGTGGCCGACGGTGTCGGGCCGGGCGGCGTCGAAGCCGCCGACGGTGGGCAGGGCGCGGGTGCGCTCGGCGAAACCGGAGTTGAGCAGGCTGCCGAAGACGGCGACTCCGAACGCCGCGCCGATCGAGCGGGCGAAGGTCACGACGGCGCTCGCGGCGCCCAGGTCGGCGGCGGGCACGCTGTTCTGGACGGTGGTCAGTACGACCATGGGGACCATGCCGATACCGACGCCCGTGATCAGGAAGTAGCCGCTCAGGGCCAGGGTGCCGGTACCACCCCCGATGGTGCCCAGCAGCAGGAGTCCGGCGAGGTTGGCGGCCAGGCCCCCGAGCAGGATCAGGCGCAGCCTTTCGACGTGAGCGGCCCAGCGTCCGGCGAGGGACTGGCTGACGACCAGGCCGGCGACCAGCGGCAGCATGTGGATTCCGGACAGGGTCGCCGAGACACCGTGGACGATCTGGAGGTAGGTCGGCAGGTAGACCAGGACGGCGAACATGGCGGCGTTCGCGAAGAAGCCGATCAGCGAGGAGAAGACCACGGTCCGGGAGCCGAGCATGGCCGGCGGCAGGACCGGGGCCGCGGCCCGGCGCTCTACGGGCACCAGCAGTGCGGCCAGCGCGAGGGTGGCGGCGATCAGGCCGATGATGGCCGGTGAGCCCCAGCCCCACCGCTCACCGAAGGACGTCACGAGGACCAGCCCGGTGGCGATGGCGGCCAGGACGGTGGCGCCCGCGTAGTCGATAGGGGCCCTGGCGCCCCGGGTGGCCGCGGGCAGCGCCCGGGCGGCGAGGACGAGGGCGACGATCCCGACCGGCAGGTTGATCAGGAAGGCCCACCGCCAGGAGAGCTGGTCGGTGAAGATGCCGCCCAGCAGCGGGCCGACGATGCTGGCGACGCCGTAGACCGAGCCGAACATCCCCTGGTACCGGCCGCGCTCGCTCGGGGCGACGATGTCGCCGACCAGGGCGAAGGTCAGCACGATCATGCCGCCGCCACCCACGCCCTGGAGGACCCGGGCGCCGATCAGTTCGGGGAGGGTCTGGGCCAGGCCGCAGGCCACCGAGGCGGTCAGGAAGATCCCGGTCGAGGTCAGGTAGAGCCGCTTGCGGCCGAACATGTCGCCGAGCTTGCCCCACAGCGGTATCACGGCGGTCGAGGCGAGCAGGTACGCGGCACTGACCCAGGCGATGTCGTCGAACCCGTCCAGGTCCTGCGCTATCCGGGGCAGCGCGGTGGAAACGATGGTCTGGTCGAGCGCGGCGAGCAGGACCGCCAGGATCAGCGCGCCCATGGCGGCGGCGACACCACCTGCCCGCGGTGACGCGGACTGTGTCTTCGACATCGACTTGCCTCTCTCCGAAGGAGCAGAGGTGCTGCGCCCGTCCCGTCCACGCCTCACCTTGCTGGCATTATCTCCTTTATCTGCCTCTTGAATGTAGCACTTAGATGGAAGTGATACACACCGTAAGGACGCTAAATGCCTCAAGGGTCACAGATCACCGATAGAATCGCCGCGTGAGAGCCGACGCAGCGCGCAACCTGGAAGCCGTCCTGACGACCGGAGCCCGCATGCTCGCCGCCGACCCCGGCGCCAGCATCGCGAGCATCGCCGCCGAAGCCGGCGTCGACCGACGTACCGTCTACCGACGCTTCGCCTCCCGCGAAGAACTCCTCGCCGCCATCTACGAAGCCCGCCTCACCGCCATCGAGAACGCCATCGAAGACGCCCGACTACGCGAAGCACCCGTCACCGTCGCCCTGCACCGCTACGTCGAGAACGTCATCACCGTCAACCGCACCTGGCCCGTCGACCTCACCCGCATGCTCACCCACGACACCATCCGCCAACGCCGGGACACCTCCGTGACCGAAGTGGACACCTTCCTCCAACGGGCCACCGACGAAGGACTCCTGCGCTCCGATCTGCCGCAGGGGTGGGCGAGCGCGCTGCTGCCCCAGTTGACGCACCTCGTGAACCGGCAGCTGCCCGAACTGAGCCCGGGCCGGGCGGCGGACGTCGTCGTCGACACCCTGCTGCACGGCCTCGGGGCTCCCTGACCGAGGAACGCGCCCGTACGCGCGCGCGTCCCGTCGTAGCCCATCTCCTCCGCGGCGCGGCACACGCGCGGGATGCGACGGGTACGAGCTGGAAGACCCCTACGACGCCGTGGTGCTTTCGGAGGTGCACGGCATGCGCAAGCGGCGCGAGCCGGGGGGCTCTACGAGTTCGTGCAGGAGCAACTCCGCCTGCGCGGCGAGGAGTCCGTGTACGTCGACGACACCGCGGCGTATCTACAGGTTCCACGGTGCTCACGCGATACGTGTGACCTCGCGCAAGGCACCCCCTGTCCGGGGGCGGCTGGTTCCCGCACCCGGGGCCAGGTCAGGCCTTCAGTCGGTGGGGGTCCGCGGGGTAGACGCCCAGGAGCCGCACCTCGGTGGAGAAGAAGCGCAGTTCGTCCAGGGCGAGGGCGACGCGCTCGTCGTCCGGGTGTCCCTCGATCTCGACGTAGAAGCGGCTGGCCCCCAGCCCCGCGCCGATCTGGTAGCTCTCGATCTTGGTGAGGTTGACGCCGCTGCTGGCGAAACCGCCGAGTGCCTTGTAAAGGGCGCTCGGGATGTTGCGCACGCTGAAGAACACGCTCGTCATCGTCGGCTTCCCCGCGTCCGGCGCCGGGGCCGCGTCCCGGGACAGCACCACGAACCGCGTGGTGTTGTCCGGGTCGTCCTCGACCTCGGGGCGCAGCACGTCGAGACCGTAGAGCGCGGCCGCGGCGGGCGGGGCCAGCGCGGCGTGCCGAGGATCGCCCAACTCGGCCACCTCGCGCGCCGCCCCGGCCGTGTCGTCGCTGACGAGCGTGCGCCAGCCGCCTTCCCGCAGCAGCTTGCGACACTGCCCCAGCGCGTGCACGTGGCTGCGGACGCACTCCACCTGGTCCAGGGTGGCGCCGGGTACGCCCATCAAGTCGAAGCGGATCGCCAGGAAGTACTCGCCGACGATGAACAGCCCCGACTCCGGCAGCAGATGGTGCACGTCGGCGACGCGGCCCGCGGCCGAGTTGTCCACCGGGATCACGGCGACGTCGGCCTCACCGAGGGTCACCGCGTCCAGGGCCTGCTCGAAGCTGGTGCAGGCCACCTCGCCGCCGACCGAGAACAGGGCGTGCGCGGCGGTCGCCGAGTTGGATCCGGGTTCACCCTGGTATGCGACGGTGGTCACCGTGTGGGGCCTTCCTGCGGGAGGTTCTTTCGCCCGTGGCAGCTCTGCTGCGTACCGCGTCTGCATGCAGTATCGACGAAACCACCGCGGCGACACGCACCAGGGCCGCCGGCCACCGGTGACCGGCGCACCCTCGCCCACCGCTACGAGGTCCCGGCGGTCGCCCCCGGTGCGAGCCCGGTACGCCTCTCGGCCCTTGCCGGGCCAACTCGGGGGCGAGGGCGAGAAAGACCCCGGGGAACAGGGAGCGCCGCTCCGAGGTTCCGAGACGAGGACGGCGGCGCCCACCCCGCCGGGCTCCACGGGACCGCCGCCCGGCACACGTGTGACCGTCGCGGTTAGGATCGCGACACATGTGGGGCGACAGGAGGACGGGTGTGAGCGGGACTGCGGACGACGTCGCACACGATGCCGCGCTCACCCTGGCCGCACAGGCGGGCGACGTGTCCGCCCTGGCCGGGCTCCTGGAGCGGCACCGGCCCGGCATGCGCGCGGTGGCCCTCAGCCTGCTGGGGCCAGGCCCGGACGTGGACGACGTCATGCAGGACGCCGCACTCGTGGCGCTGCGGCGGATCGTGGACGTCCGCGACCCCCGGGCCGTGGGCCCGTGGCTGCGCATGGTGGTACGCAACAGCTGCCGGGCCCTGCTGCGGGACGCCCGCCGCACCCGGCCCGTGGCACAGGTGCCGCTCCCGCCCGACCGCGTCACCCCCGAGCACCTCCTGGAGAGCCACGCGCTGCGGGACTGGATCTGGGCGGCGGTCGAGACGCTGTCGCCGACGCTGCGGCTGCCGGTCGTCCTGCGCTACTTCTCCACCGGCATCACCTCCTACGCGCAGATCGCCGAGGCCTGCGCCGTGCCGGTCGGCACCGTCCGGAGCCGGCTCAGCCAGGCCCGCGCCCTACTCGCCCGCGCACTCACCGCCACGGCGTCCTCGGCGCACGAGGACGTGACACGGCGTACGGAGGCCAGCCGGCAGGAGGCCCACGAGACGCTCGCGGCAGCCGAGCGCGGGGAATTCGACAAGGTCGTCAAGGACCGTTACTCCCGCGACGTCTCCCTGCTGACCCGGGGTGAGCGGCTCGGCGGGACCCGCTTCCTGCTGGCGGGCATGGACTGCGACCTCGCGGCGGGCGTACGCCAGCGGCCGGTCCATGTGGTGGCCGGACGTTCCCTGGTCGTGTGGGAGATGGAATTCCTCAACCCGGCCGACGATCCGGACCACTGTCCCCCGGGCGTCGCCTGGATCATGACTCTGGACGGCGGCCGTGTCGACAGGATCTCCCTGTACCACTCGCCCCGCACACAGCCGAAGTCAGCACCTGCCGAAGCGGGTTGAGACGTAGGTCCAGACCCGTGACCGAGCCGCCACACCCCCTCCCTGTGAGCCGGATCACACGTCGACCATCGAACTTATCGGCGGGCGAACTCTCGTGTCGGTGTCAGAAACCCACACACCGCACGGAGGTCCCGATGGACACGACCAGCGCGCACACAGAGCCGGCCCTCTCCCCCGGCACCCACACCTACCGACTGGGCGGCGTGGTCCAGCGGTACCACGTCCACGGCACGGGGCCGGTGTGCGTGGCCCACCCGGGCGGCCCCGGCATCTCCTGGGAGTACCTGCGCATGCCCGCCCTCGAGGCACACCTGACCATGGTGTACGTCGAACCCGTCGGCACCGCCCAGGACAGCCGTCTGCCTTCGCACCCGCACGGATACACGCGCGAGCGCTACAGCCGCTTCCTGCAGATACTCACCAACCGGCTCGGCGTGCCGAAGGTGCACCTGCTGGGGCACTCGCACGGCGCATTCGTCGCCGCCCACCACGCCCTGCACCGCTCCGGGCAGCTGGCCGGCGTCGTGCTGTACGAGGGCTCCCCCGTGACCGGCCCGGAGCACGGCGCCGAGGCCGCCCGCATGGTCGAGGCGTTCGCGGCCCGCCACGCCGGGCATCCCGAACTGCCCGGCGTGCTGGCCGCGTTCGCCGCCATGTCCGCCATCGAGAGCGACGAGCAGACCGAGGCGGTGGCCAAAGGCGTACTGCCGTCCTACTTCGCCGACTACTGGGGCGACGTCGAGCGGTACACCCCGTTCCGGGACGCGATCCGGGCCACCCACATCTCGGGCCTGGACGAGGACCTCGCTCCCGACGTCGTCGACGACCGTGCCGCGCTGAAGGACCTGGCGGTACCGGCTCTGGTGATCGTGGGCCGGCACGACGTGATCTGCGGCATGCGCTGGGGCCTCGAACTGGCCGAACTGATCCCCGACTCCCGCCTGCTGGTCCTGGAGAACAGCGGTCACATGGGGCACGTGGAGGAGCCCCGACCGTTCGCCGAGGGGGTCCAGCGCTTTGTACGGGAGACCACCCTATCGCGGGGCGGCGCCCTCTAGGACAACGCGTCGTCCGCCGGTCCCACTCCGGGGCCGGCGGACGAACGGCGGACTCGGTGCCTGTTCAGGACGGCCGGGGGCGTGCGCACAAGGTACGTGGCCGCGGCTTGCGGCCCGCGTGCCCGGCCCGGAGTGGCGGACGTACGGGCTCCGCGCCCGGTCGGGGTGGGCGACCGGCGGTGCGGGGTGGCGGTGTTACTCCGGACGGACCGGCCGCGGCGGCGGCACCGCCGTACGGCGCCCGAGAATGACCGGACCTCGTGTCCGCGTACCCACCGGCCTCGCAAGGCCTGTGGACCCTGTCGAGAAGGGGGACGAAATGGTGTTCCGCATCCGGTCGGTCACCGCGGTCGCTCTCGCCGCGGTCGCGTTCCTGTGCGCCCTCGCGGTGCCGTCCTGGGCCGGGCCCCCGCCGGTGCCCTGGCCGCCGCCCCGCCAGCCGGTCCCCTTGTGGGTGCCGCCCGCCGTGACGGGTCGCTGGCCGCCTGCTCTGCCCGTGCTGCGCGCCTCCTCCGAGGCCGCCGTGATCGCGGCCGTCAACCGGTACCGCGACCGCGCCGGCTGCCCGCCCGTGCACCCGAACGGCGCGCTCGGCCGGGCCGCCCGCCGGCACAGCGCGGACATGGCCCGGCACGGGCGGCTGTCCCACACCGGAAGCGGTGGCAGCACCACGGCGAGCCGGCTGCGGGCGGCCGGATACCGGTTCGGTCAGGCGGGCGAGAACATCACCGCCGGACCCGCCACGCCCAGGGCCGCCGTCGACGCCTGGATGGACAGCCCGCCGCACCGCTCCATCGTCCTGAACTGCGGGTACGACGATGCCGGTGCCGGCGTCCGGGCCGGGCGCCGCGGCTCCTGGTGGACGCTGGTACTCGCCTCCGCCCGCTGAGCGGGGAACCGGTGGCCGACCGGCGAGCGGCACGGGCTGCCGCGAGTGTGCCTCTGGCCGCTCCCGTGCCCGGTCAGCCGACGAGCGTCTGGGTGCCCAGGACGGTGAGCAGGGCGAGGCGCTCGGCGTCGGGGGTGCCGGGCTCGGCCGTGTAGACCATGATGCGCAGGTCGCTGCCCGCGACGGTGAGCACGTCGCAGTCCAGGGTCAGGGCGCCCGTCTGCGGATGGTCGATGGTCTTGCGGGCGGCCCGGTGGTGTCCGACCGCGCCGGAGTCCCACAGCTCGGCGAAGCGGGCGCTGCCGGAGCGCAGTTCCCCCACCAGACGCCGCAGTCCGGGGTCCGCCGGATAGCGGTCGGCGGCCGCACGCAGGTCGGCGACCAGCGCGGCCTCGAACGCGCGCCGCTCGTCCGGGGTGTGCCGCACCCGGCCGCCGGGGCCGAGGAAGTTGCGCCACACGCCGTTGCGCTGGTGGCCGCGCCACCCCGAGACGTCACCCATCAGCGCGGCGTACGCGGCGTTGGCCACCAGCAGTGTCCAGGCCGCGTCGTAGACGGCGACGGGGGTGCCGGTGAGCCGGTCCAGCATCCGCTGGACGCTCGGGGTGAGGTGGCCGGGCACCGTCTCGGGTCCCGGCGGTGCCAGCCCGGCCAGCCGGAACAGGTGGGAGCGCTCGGTGTCGGACAGCCGCAGCGCCCGGGCCAGGGCGGCGACGACCTGCGCCGAGGGGTGGGAGGCGCGGCCCTGTTCGAGGCGGGTGACGTAGTCGACGGAGATCCCGGCCAGCAGGGCCAGCTCCTCCCGGCGCAGCCCGGCCGCGCGCCGCTGGCCGCCGGCGGGCAGCCCGGCGCTCTCGGGTGAGACGCGGTCACGCCAGCGCCGTACCGCCTGTCCGAACTCCGCCGTCGCCATGCGCCCAGTGTGCCGCGCGGGGGACGGGGGTGCCTGGTACCGCTGGTCCCAGGAAGCCTGGGCATCTGGCTGTGCGAACCGCGGCGGCCGAGTCTTGGGGCATGACGACAACACTGATCACCGGAGCCAACAAGGGCCTGGGTTTCGAGACCGCGCGACGGCTCGTCGCGGCCGGTCACACCGTGTACGTGGGCAGCCGGGACGCCGAGCGCGGGCGGCGGGCCGCCGAGCGGCTGGGTGCCCGGCCGCTGCTCATCGACGTCACCGACGAGGAGTCCGTGACGGCGGCGGCGAAGAGGGTCGAAGCCGACGGCGGACTGGACGTGCTGGTCAACAACGCCGGCATCGAGGGGCGCACCCCGCAGGGCGGCGTGGTGGGCGCCGCGGAGCTGACCGCGGACCTGATGCGTCCGCTGTTCGAGACGAACGTCTTCGGCACGGTGCGTGTCCTGCACGCGTTCCTGCCCCTGCTGGCGCGTTCCGCCGCGCCGGTCGTGGTGAACGTCAGCAGCGGGCTGGCCTCCCTGACCGCGGTGAGTTCCGCGGGCACGCCGACGTACGCGTATCCAGGGGTCGCCTACCCGGCCTCGAAGGCCGCGCTGAACATGGTCACCGTGCAGTACGCGAAGGCGTTCCCCGGCATGCGGATCAACGCCGTCGAGCCCGGGTACACCGCGACCGACCTGAACGGGCACACCGGCACGCAGACCGTCGAGGAGGGCGCCGAGATCATCGTCCGGATGGCGATGACCGGCCCCGAGGGACCGACGGGCGGCTACTTCGACGCGGAGGGCCCCCTGCCCTGGTGAAGCGGAGGCGGGACCGCCCGCGGCGGGGACAGGGGGGCGGGGCACGAGATGCCCCGCCCCCCCCTTCTCTCCCCGTCACAGGAGGACCGTGGCGCGGCGCCGCCGGGACCTGAGCCCGGCGGCGCCGCTGTCGACCTGCGTCAGCTCTTGGGCATCAGCACGGTGTCGATGATGTAGACGTTGGCGTTGGCGGTCTTGACGTTGCCGCAGACGACCTTGGCGGAGTCGTTCACGGTGTAGGACTCACCGGAGCCCGAGGTGGTCAGCTTGGACTTCTCCAGCGTCGGGAAGGAGCCGTTCTCCAGGTCCTTGGGGGTGAGCTTCTGGCCGACGACGTGGTAGGTGAGGATCTTCGTCAGCTGCGCCTTGTCGTTGAGGACCTTGTCCAGGTCGGCCTTCGGGATCTTCGCGAAGGCGTCGTTGGTCGGCGCGAACACGGTGATGTTCTCCGCGTTGTTGAGCGTGTCGACCAGACCGGCCTTCTTCACGGCCGTGACCAGCGTGGACAGGGCCGGGTTGTTGGAGGCGGCGGTGGCCACCGGGTCCTTGGCCATGCCGTCGAAGGAGCCCGCGCCGTCCTTGGGCACCGAGGCGCAGGCCGGGCCGAACGGCTCGTCGGAGCTCATCTCGTCGGCGGTGCCGCCGGCCGAGGTGTCGGTGGCCGCCGCGGAGGCGGAGGTCTTCGACGAGCCGGACGATCCGGAGTCCTTGCTGTCGTCGGAACAGGCGGTCAGCGCGATCGGCAGCATGGCGACTGCGGCGACGGTGACGGCGGTGCGGCGGATACGAGTGTTCATGACGGTTCTCCAGTCGGATGTTGCGTAGGAAACGCTGCGTAGGGATGTGCTTGATGAATCGGTTGAAGTGGCTTGTGGGCGTGGTCAGTCGACGGTGACCACCACCGAGTGGCGACCGCTGGCCCCGTCCGGGATGGTGCGGGTGCGCCGGTCGGTCTGCACCCGGCCGCTGCGGTCGGTGGCGCGCACGGTCAGGGTGTGGGCGCCTCGGGTCGCCTTCCAGGGGAAGGACCACTGGCGCCAGGTGTCGCGGGTGTCCTCGGCGGCCAGGTCCGCCTGCTGCCAGGGGCCGTCGTCCACGCGGACCTCGACCCGGTCGACGCCCCGGTGCTGGGCCCAGGCGACCCCGGCGACCATGACCGCGCCGGCCGCGGGACGGGCGAACGGCTTGGGGGTGTCGATCCGGGACTGCGTCTTGATCGGCGCCTTCCGGGCCCACTTGCGCTTGACCCAGTACGGGTCGTAGGCGTCGAACGTGGTCAGCTCGATGTCCTCGATCCACTTGCAGGCCGACACGTACCCGTACAGGCCGGGCACCAGCATGCGGACCGGGAACCCGTGCTCGAAGGGCAGCGGTTCGCCGTTCATGCCCACCGCCAGCAGCGCGTCGCGGCCGTCCATGACGTCCTCGACCGGGCTGCCGATGGTCATGCCGTCGACCGAGCGGGCCACCAGCTGATCGGCCGGTCCGCCGCGCGAGGGCGGCCGGACACCGCACTCGCCCAGGAGGTCCGCGAGCCGGACCCCGATCCAGCGCGCGTTGCCCACGTACGGGCCGCCGACCTCGTTCGACACGCACGTCAACGTGATGTGCCGCTCGACGAGTTCACGGCGGAGCAGGTCCTCGAAGGTGAGCGTCGTCGGACGGGCCACGCCCTTTCCGTGGATCCGCAGCCGCCAGTTCGTCGCGTCCACCTTCGGTACGACCAGAGCGGTGTCCACCCGGTAGAAGTCCTTGGTGGGCGTCACGAACGGGCTCACGCCGGCCACGCGCAGCCCGGCTCCCCTGGGGACGGGCGGTGCGGCGGAGGAGGGCGCGGGCAGGACGAGCCGGTCGCGCGAGGCGACCGCCTCCTTGCCGGTACGGCCGTTGAGCGAGCGGCCCCACAGTCCGGCGCCGGCGGACACGGCTGCGGCGGCGGTCGCCGCGATGACGAATCCCCGGCGGTCCCAGCCGCGTCCGCCCGCCTCGTCCCCGGCCCGTGCGGGCGATCCGGCTCCGGACGCCTCGGGCGAGCCGGTGCCGTCGTGCGGCGCCGGGTCCTCGGCGGGCGCCGTCGACGCCGCGCCGACGGCGTGCGGGGCGGGTGCGTACAGCCTTCCGATCAGCAGGTAGAGCAGCAGCGCACCGGCGAGGGCGCCGACGACCGAGGGCAGGGCGTCTCCGAGACCGGTGGAGTCGGGACGGCTGGTGGCCGCCACGGCTCCGACGACTCCGAAGAGGAGCACCCCGGCTGCTCCCAGGCGGCGGTGACGGACCGCCAGGATCCCGAGTGCCAGTGCGAGCAGGGTCAGCGCGGCGACGATGCCCAGTTGCAGGACGAGTTTGTCGTCGGTGCCGAAGTGGCGGATGGCCCAGTCCTTCACCGGGGCGGGCGTGCGGTCGATCGCCGCACCCCCGACGGCGACGACCGGACCCGCCTGCGGGCGCACCGCCGCGGACACCAGCTCCGCGACCGCCAGGGCGGCGAAACCGGCCAGGAACCCGCTGAGCGCGCCGAGAAGGAGCCGCGCCCAGAGTGCGGGTGGTTGCCGGTCGTTCTGCTCTGTCCTCACGTGGGGAATCCGGTCCGGGGCGGGAGCCGGATTGGTGTCGGGCCGAAAGGGATTTAATTGGCTAACCGACCAATCCGCGGCGCCCGCGGCAACGGATGAAACCCTCGCGCGCCCTCCGCCGGCGCGCCCCGCCGAGCACCGTCATCGCCGCGAGCGCGCCACCTGACCTGCGTATACGCCCTCTCCACCCGACCGCCTCGTACAGCGCGCCGTTGCACGGGCGACGGTCATGGGGCCACGGAGGGCGAGGGTGAACCTGGCCGCGAGTGGTTGACGGGCGGGGGCGCGGTGGCGGTGGCGAGGACGGCCGCCGCCCGCAGCTGTCCCGCCCGCGGCTTCCGCCCTCCGGCCGAATGGAGGTCTCAGGGGCTCGGGGATCGCATCCACGAGGAGGAAGTGAGGCAACAGGGTCCACGCAATGGGGTGTCGGAGCGAGGCCGCGTGAGTAACTCGGGTGGACCTGAGGGCTGTTCACCGAGAACTGTGCCGCCTCACCCGTGCCGCGCCAGGAACGCCTCCGTCACCGCAACGAACCGCCCGGCGTCGTCGAGCCACGGGTAGTGGCCCGCGGCCGGCTGCACCTCCAGCCGCGCGTCCGGGAACAGCGCCGCCAGCTCCGCCACCGACCGCGGAGGGCTGTTGACGTCGTACTCGCCGGTGAGCAGCAGGACCGGCGCCGGGCAGGCGGCGAGCGCCTCCCGGGTGGCGCGCGGGGTGAAGGCGCCCTCCGCGGCGAAGTGGGCGACCGCGTCCTCGTTACGCGGCCGGCCGGCGCTGTGGTGCTGACGCGCGGCGTCGTCCCAACGGCCGTAGAAGAAGGGTGTGATGGCCTCCGGGTCACCATCGGCGCCTTCGGTGAGCGTCTCCAGGGCCGTGTACGCCGACGCGAACCACGGTTCCCCGCTGCGCAGTCGGGCGAGGTCGCGCCGCGTTCGCCCGGTGATCTCCAGGCCGACGGCGCGGGTGCTCGGGCCGACAAGGACGAGGGTGTGCAGGCGCTCCGGGTGACGGGCCGCGTACTGGACGGCGACGTTCGTGCCGGCGGAGTGGCCGAGCAGGTCGACGCGGGGCAGGTCCAGGTGCCCGCGCAGCGCCTCGATGTCGTCGACCAGACGGTCGCAACGATAGGTCGAGGTGTCCGCGGGCTTCGCGGAACGGCCGGTGCCGCGCAGGTCCGCGACGATCAGGCGGCGGTGTGCGGAGAGGCCGCCGAGGTCGCCGAGGTAGCGGGAGTCGGCGGGACCGCCGGGGACGCAGATCAGCGGAGGGCCGCTGCCCGCGGTGCGGTAGGCGAGGCGGGTTCCGTCGGGTGCGAGGAAGGTGGGCATGGCCGGGATCCTGACAGCTATAACCAGGTTTTACAACCCGGTTATGACCCGATGCGGCCAGGGTGTATAACCAAGGCATGGCAGGTGGAGACAGGGAACACGCGGACCCCTCGGCGCTGAGCGAGAAGCAGGCCGAGGCGATGCTGGCCGGTATCAACGAGATCATCCGCGCGGGCGAGGAGATGCGGGCGCTGCGCGCCGAGTTGATCCCCGTCTTCGCCGGTTTCGGCTGGACCCAGGAGAAGATCGCCCGCCTCACCGGGATGAGCCAGCCCGCCGTGTCCAAGCAGTTGACCAGGCACCAGGGCCGCGACGCGTCTCCGACGGTGGACCTCACCCTGGACCAGGACGACGCTCCCTGGCTCGAAGGGCGGCTGTGGGCGCTCGCCGACGCGATCTCCGAGTCATGCGGCGACGACGCCCGTTGCACGCAGCGCGTCCAGGCCCTCGCCCGCGGCAGGAGGCGCTTCACTCCCGAGAGCGTCGACGAGCTGCGCCGTCTGGTGGAGGAGGACCTGCGGTCGGGTCGGGGCGAGCTGCCCGGCGGTTACCGCAGGGCGTACGACGAGATCAGCCGCCGCCTCGACGTGCCTGGGAAGAACACCGCCGCCGCCACCGGTTCGGCGTCGGTGCGCCGTGCCCTCGCGCACCGGATCCAGCGCGACTGGTTCCGGGGCGACGTCTGAGCACGGGTCCCGACGGGCCGGTCCCGGTGACCGGAACGGTTGCCGTCCGCGCCCGGTCTCAGGGGGCGAGGGTGGGGGCGGGCGGTGTCCAGCGGCGGGTGCGGGGCACCGCGGTCGGGACGTCGTAGGCCTTCTTGAGGTGTTCGGGGATCGCGTAGTGCATCACGCGGCCTCGGGTCAGTGAGCTGAGTTCGAAGCGGGTCGTCAGGTGGCCGAGGCGGTCCAGTGCCCAGGCTCCCAGCGGGGAGCTGTCCTCGATCGCCTCCAGGGCGCCCAGCAGAGCGGGGGCTGCCTTGACCGCCGTGTCCCAGGGGGTGCGGGGCACCTGGAGCCAGTCGGCGCAGGTGTCGCCGACGAGATAGCGGATGAGGGCGCCGACGACGGGATCGAAGAGGGTCCCGGGGACGACCTCCTCGTACAGGTCGAGGAGTTGACGGGTGAGGTGGGCGCCCTCCTCCGAGGGGCCCATGTGGCGGGTCATGTACAAGTCGGAGAACTGGCGGGCCTGTTCGAGGTCCTGCGGTACGTGTTCCTGGTCGACGCCCAGCATGGCGCCCACCACGCGCCACGCGTAGTAGTAGGACTCGGCGCCCTCCGTGCTCATGTGGATGCCGAGCCGGTGCAGGGCGTCCAAGGCCTGGATGGAGAACATCATCTGTCCTCCGATCATGTCCTCCTGGCAGATCGGGACGCCCGGGCTCTCCGTGTCCCCGCATCCCTCGCGGCGCAGGTGGTGGCGGATGGAGGCGTGCAGCAGGCGCACCTTCTGCGCGGCGGGGACGAAGCGGCCGCCTGCCTCGAAGGCGTCCGGCTGCATGAGATGGACGGTGAACTGCCCTGTCTCCGCCATCCGTTTGGAGGGGTAGCTCAGGCCGTGCGTCGCGGACAGGAGCCTGGCGACGTGCGGCACGACGTAACAGGCCGGCATGGAGGCGAAGGACAGTGCGGTGGAGATGTGCACGTTGTTGTCGATGAAGAACAGCCGTGCTTTCTCCATCTCCGCCCAGTCCACCCAGGAGGGCGGGGCCGCCGTCTCGTGCAGGTAGGCGCGGGCGACCTCCGGCAGTCCGTCGGGCAACTCCTGACCGGCGGTGGAGAAGTAGCGCATGAGGGTGTTGAACTTGCCGACCTCGCCCCGCTCGAAGAGGGTCGCCACGGTGGCGTCGGCCAGTTCGTCGCCCGCCTCCCGCAGCGCTTGCAGGGACTGCTCGGTGTAGACCATCTGGGACTCCTTGCGGGTTGTCACGAAGGAGCCGCGCGCACGTAGGGGCGCGGCGGGATGTCAGTGCCGGCGGGCGGTGGCCGTCTGCGCCAGGTGGCCGAGGGCACGGCCGGCTTCCGGAGGCAGGTCCGTGTCGTGCAGGACGGCGGCGGCGACGGCGATCCGCTCGGCGATCATCGCCTCGATGCGGGCGGGGGCACCGGCGCCGTGCATGATCTCCCGCACCCGGCACACGCCGTCCTGGTCGAGGTCGCGCCGCCCCAGCAGCCGCGTCAGTTCTTCCCGCTCGGCCGCCGACGCGCTCTGCCACGTCTGCGCCAACAGGGCGGTGGGGCGGCGGGCGATGAGGTCGTCCGCGTTGGCCTTCCCGGTGCGCGCCGGGTCGCCGAACAGGCCCAGCAGGTCGTCCCGCAGCTGGAAGGCCTCCCCCAGCGGCAGTCCGTAGTCGGAGTACGCCTCCAGCAGCCCGCCGCGCGCCCCGGCGAGCAGACCCCCGATGTGCAGGGGGTGTTCGACGGTGTACTTGGCGGTCTTGTAGCGGATGACCTTCAGCGACGTGTCGGTGTCCGGCGGCCGGCCGGTGCGCAGGATCTCCAGGCACTCGCCGGCCACCAGCTCCCTGGCCAGGACCGCCCACGCGGGGCGGGCCCGCGAGAGGTAGGCGGCGGGCAGGCCGCAGTTGGTGAACAGCTGCCCGGCCCAGGACATCAGCAGATCCCCCACGAGCATGGCCAGCCAACGGGCGGCCGCCTTGGGGCGGGGGCCCTCGGAGGTGACGGCGCGCAGAGCGCGATGCGCGGTCGGCAGGCCGTGCCGGATGCTGCTCGCGTCGATGAGGTCGTCGTGGACGACCGCCGCCGCGTGCACGAGTTCCATCGAGGCCGCCGCCCGCATGAGGGCGTCACTGTCCGGCTGTCCGGCCGCCCGCCAGCCCCAGTAGCAGAAGGCCGCCCGGAGCCGCTTGCCGTGACGGGTGGCGATCTCCAGCTGTTCGGCCACCGGCGCGAGTCGCTCGTCGATGTCCAGGAGGAGGTCGGCCTCCTGGCGCACGAAGTCGCGCAGCACCCGGTCGACCCGGGCCTTGAGGGCGGTGTGGGCGCTGCCCTCAGTCATCGGCGCCGCCGGCGCGCCGGGCTGCCGCGTGGCGGGCGAGCACCTCCATGTGCGCCGGGGGCCGTGCGGCGTAGCGGTCCAGTGCGAGCTGACCGCGCGCCTTGAGGTCCTTCCGGCCCTCTTCGGCCAGTTCCACCACGTCGGAGCGGCCCAGCAGTCCGCGCAGGCCTCCCACGACGGTGCTCATCGCGCCGATGGCCAGGTCCGCCACGCCCGCGCCCAGCAGCAGCACGTCACTGTGTCCCGCGTCCCGTGCTCGTCCGGTCTCGTCCGTCACGCCGTCCCCCTCTGCTTGCGGCCGCCGCGGGTCCGCAGCACGACGTCCGGCTGCGGGACGGGGGCGGCGGCACCGAGTTCCCGCTACGAGACTGACCGGGCCCGCCCGGCGACACGGGGAAGATCACCCATCGGGTGACCTGGCGGACTGACGTGCCACCGACGCCTGTACGAGTGCCGGCGCGGCGCGTCTCCGCCGCAGGTCGGGCCGTCCGGCGGGGACCGGGGCCGGAGGGGGCGGACGTCAGCGGCTCAGGAGCAGCCAGAGGAGGAGGGTGGCCACGACGCTGATCAGCAGGGACCCCAGACAGCCGACGCGATTGCTGAAGAAGAACATGGCCGCCGTCTACCCGCGTATACGCCGGTCGAACGCCCTGGATGTGCGTCGGCTGTGCGCCCCCCTCACGCGGCGGCCCGGGCACCGCACGGCGGGTGGGCGACGTCTCCGGATGCCCCGGCTCGGTGATAAGAAACGCATAAAACTTCCAGGTGTGCGGGTGGTTCGGCGGGGCACACGGCGGAACGGAGGTTGATAACTATGGTTCCCCTGCTTCTCGTACTTCTGCTCGCTCTGATCCTCTTCGGTGCCGGGTTCGCCCTGAAGGCACTGTGGTGGATCGCCGTGATCGTCCTGGTGATCTGGCTCGTCGGCTTCTTCGCCCGCTCCACCGGGGCAGGCGGCAGCCGAGGCCGTTGGTACCGCTGGTAGCAGCGGCTGACGGCCACCGCGAAACGGGTAGGGGCGCACCGACGATCGGTGCGCCCCTACCCGTGTGCGCGGAGCACTCTCACGTCTTTTGCACAAAGTTCCTGTATCGGCACCCCGCTGCCGGGTACGCGGCTGGTCTGGTCCGGGGCCGACACCTGCGCCGGCATGGGAACCCCGGCACCTCCACCAGGGGCCGGTCCCGGATCAGGCCCCGGCGATGTGTGCCGAGGAGCCGTCGGGCATCTCGCGCTCCGGCGTCCGGCCGGGGATCCTGAGCTCATGTCCGGTAACGGTGCCCCACCACTCGCCGCCGACGACCGCGGCAACGCCCTGCTTTCCCTCCACCCGGGGGATGAGGAAGCACCGCCCGACGACGCTCCGTTACCGGCCGCCCTGGTCGCCCTGTGGCACGCCGGGCGTGTGCTGCTGGTCTTCGACCGGTAGGCGTTCCTGGGAACTCCCCGGCGGCGGCATCGAGGACGGTGAGACCCCTCGCCAGGCGGCCGTGCGTGAACTGCGCGAGGAGAGCGGCCAGTCGAGCCGTGAGCCGTTGCGCTTCACCGGCCGGCCCCGCTTCTCGCTGACACCCGACGGGCGCGTCGAGTACGCCGCCCTCTTCACGGGCCACACCGCCGCCGTACGCGCCTTTCGCCCCAATGCGGAGATCTCCGCGATCCGTTGGTGGGACCTCCGTGCGGCCCTGCCCGGTCGCGTGCGGGCCCTGGACACCTACCTCGCCCGGCTCACCCGTACGTGATCGGCCTGCCCCCGGCCGGGTTTGTCCCGGACCCCGGCGCAACGTGATCGCCGGGTCGTATGCTGCCGGGATGACGAAGCTGGAGCGGTTGCGGGCCGACCACGCACCGGCGTTGCTGGCGTTCGAGCGGGAGAACCGGGAATTCTTCGCCCGGAGCATCCCGGACCGCGGCGACGCCTACTTCAGCGAGTTCGCGGCTCGCCACCGCGCCCTCCTCGCCGAACAGGACACCCGCGCCTGCCACTTCCACGTCGTGGTGGACGAGCGGGGCGACCTTCTGGGCCGGGTCAACCTCGTGGACGTCCAGGACGGGAACGCCGAACTCGGTTACCGCATCGGGGAACACGCAACGGGACGGGGCGTCGCGACCGCCGCGGTCGCCGAGGTGTGCGGGCTCGCCGCCGCGGCCTACGGGCTGACGTCCCTCGTCGCGCGCACCACGACCGACAACCCGGCCTCGCAGAGGGTCCTCGCCCGTAACGGGTTCACCGTCGTCGGTGACACCACACTCAGCGGACGCCCCGGCATCCGCTACCACCGCCGCCTCTCCGAACCGGCCCCGTAGTCACTCCTGGGCCGTACGGGCGGAGAGACAGCTCACGGTGATGTGCCGCCCGGTCCGCCGGTGTCCTCGCCGCGCTGGTGACCCCGGCGGGCGTCACGGTCGAAGATGCCCAGGATCTCGCAGGGTCCGCCCTCCGCCCCGATGGCGTGCGGAAGCATGGTGGGGAACTCCGCCGCCTGGTTGGTCTCGATACGGAAGCGCCGGTTGCCCAGCAGCAGGACCGCGGTGCCGGACAGGACCACGAGCCACTCACGGCCCGGGTGGGCACGCATGCGCGAAGGGCTGTCGGGCGGCGGGCTGGTCATGCGCTGACGTACGACCGTCATCCCCGGCTCCGCCTTGACCGACCAGTGCATGCGCGCGTGGGCGGCGTCGACGACCGGGTTGGAGACGACATCGTCGGTTGCGCTCTCGACGAGCTGGTCGAGGGAGGTGTCCAGGGCGCGGGCGATGGTGACGAGCTGGTCCAGGGCGAGACGGCGGTGGCCGTTCTCGATGCGGCTGAGGGTGGACTGGCTGACCTTGGCACGGGCGGCCAGCTCCTCCAGTGACCAGCCCTGAGCCACGCGCAGGGCCCGGATCCTTTTGCGTACCAGGCTGTCCAGCTCACCATCGTCTTGCGTCATAGGCAAAAGTGTATGCCCTGGATGCAAGGGGTGCTTAGCGTCGTCCGTGTCCCGGTCGGCGACGCCCCCTCTATCCCCTACCCGCACCTTTTCGGGCGGCCGGGTTCTGCGCGAGGCCGTCCGGGTCCCGCCCTACGCACGCCCCCCGAGAGGACTCCATGAGTACCGACCCGTCTCCGCAGGTCAGCGACACCCCGGCAGGCGCCCCCGGCAAGGAAGGACCCGATGCACGGCAGCGGCGCGCGATCCTGACCGCCGTCTGCGTCGCGCTGATGGCCGTCATCGCATCGGTGTCCGGCCTCAACGTCGCCCAGTCCGATCTCGCTGTGGCCTTCGGCGCCTCGCAGAGCACGGTCCTGTGGATCATCAACATCTACACGCTCAGCCTGGCGGCGCTGCTGCTGCCGCTCGGTGCCATCGGCGACCGGCTGGGCCGTAAGCCCATGCTCCTCACCGGTCTCGCCGTCTTCGGCGTCGCCAACGCCGTCGCAGGGCTCGCCCCGTCGGCCGAAGTCATGCTCACCGCGCGCCTGTTCAGCGGAGTCGGCGCGGCGATGATCATGCCCATCACCCTCGCCGTCATCACCTCCACCTTTCCGGCGGAGGAACGAGGACGGGCGATCGGCGTATGGACCGGGGTGGCCGGCGGTGGCGGCATCCTTGGCATGTTCCTCTCCGCCGCTCTGGTCGACGTCGCGAGCTGGCGCTGGCTGTTCGCCCTGCCCGTCGCGCTCGTCGTCGTGGCCCTCGTCCTGACCCTGCGCTCTGTCCCCGACTCCCGCGAGAAGACCGGGCACTCCTTCGACACGGTGGGCGCGCTGACCTCCGTCGTCGCCGTCGCCGGCCTCGTCTACGCCCTCCAGGAAGGACCGGAGGCCGGGTGGACCGCGCCCGCCACCCTGCTCGGCCTGGCCGTCGGTGTCCTCGCCGCCGGCGTCTTCGTGGCCTGGGAGCTGCGCCGCCGGGACACCGCGCTCCTCGACGTGCGCCTGTTCCGGGAGCGAGGTCTGGCCGGCGGCTCGGTCACGCTCCTGGCCGTCTTCGGCGTGCAGGCGGGCATCTTCGTGGTCCTCTTCCCGTTCCTCCAGGCCGTCCTCGGCTGGTCGGGACTCCTGTCCACGCTCGCCCTGATGCCGATGGCCGTGCTCATGATGGCGTCCTCGGGCCTCGCCCCGCACCTGGTAGCGCGCGTCGGCGCCCTTACGGTCTTGGCCGCGGGCATCCTCCTGGCCGGTGCCGGGCTCGCCCTCATGGCCGCCATGGTCTCCGTCGAAGGCGGCTACCCGTCCGTCCTTCCCGGCATGCTCGCCATGGGCGCCGGCATGGGCCTGTCGATGACACCGTCCACGGAGGCCCTCACCGGGGCCCTCCCGCGGGAGCGCCAGGGCGTCGCGTCCGCGCTCAACGACGTCACCCGCGAACTCGGCACCGCACTCGGCGTCGCCCTGCTGGGAGCGCTCCTGGCCTCCGGCTACCGCGACGCCGTCGACTCCCGGCTGTCCGGCGTTCCGGACGGCGTCGCCGACACCGCACGCGAAGGCGTCTCCAACGCGCTGGCCGTCGCCGACCGGGCGGGGCCACAGAGGGAGGCCCTGATCCGGGCGGCCGAGGAGTCGTTCGTCGAGGGCTGGCAGCACGCCATGTGGACCGGTGTCGCCGTCATGGCGGCGCTCTTCCTCTACGTCCTCACTCGCGGCCCCGAGCACCGTCCCGCCGCCCCGTCCGACGTCCCGGCTGACGACTCACGCGAGGCCTCTCAGGGACCGCAATCAAGCAGGGGAAGCGAGAACCACACGGCCTTGCCCTCCTGAGTGGGCAACGTGCCCCAGGACAAAGCCAGTTGGTCCAGCAGCGCCAGACCGCGCCCCGACTCCTCGTCGAGCGCCGCCGTCCTGGCCTGCGGCAGCACCGGACTGCCGTCGCAGACCTCGATGTTGAGCTCGTCCCTGGTGCGGCGCAGCCGCAGCCGCAGGGGGTCACACGCGTGACGCACCGAGTTGGCGAGGAGTTCGGAGGCCAGCAGGCAGGCGGTGTCGGTCAGGTCCTCGCAGTCCCAGTCCCGCAGGATACGGCGCAGGAAGCGGCGCCCCTCCCCCACACTCACCGGCTGCGCGGACAGCAGTGCGGACACGGCGGTGAGCGGCGCCGGAGGGATCCGGGTGAGCAGCAGGGTCACGTCGTCCGCGTAGTCCTGGGGGTCGGGCAGCAGGGCGGCGAGTACGGCGTCTGCGGCCTGTTCCAGACAAGGGGTGGCACTGACGGCCTTTTCCAACGCCACGGCGAGGGCCCCGAGTTGCTCCTCGATGTCGCTGGTGGGGGTCTCCACCAAGCCGTCGGTGTAGAGGGCCAGCACCGAGTCCGGAGGCACCGTCAGCCGGGTCTCCTGGTGGGGCACCTCGCCGACGCCCAGCGGCACGCTGACCGGGACCGGGAGTCTGCGGACCCGTCCGGCGGCGTCCACCTCCAGCACGGGCAGGTGTCCGGCGGAACAGACGGTCAGGGCGCTCTCGTCCGGATCGAGAATCATGTAGCAGCAGGTGACGAGCTGGTCGGGCATCTCGCTGACGACCGCGTCCAGGGCGCGCATCAACTGCCAGGGCGGCATACCGGTCTTGGCCAGGGCGTGTGAGGCCGACCGCAGCTGGCCCATGACGGCGGCCGCCTCCAGGCCACGGCCCATGACGTCGCCGATCAGCACTCCCACGCGGCCGCCGCCGAGGGCGATCAGGTCGAACCAGTCCCCGCCCACCCCCGCGCCATGGCGTGCGGGGAAGTAACGACTGGAGGTGTCCATCCCGGGCAGCGGGGCGGGTGAGCCCATGAGGCTGCGCTGGAGGGTCAGAGCGACGTGGCGCTGCTGCTCGTAGAGTTGGGCCAGTTGGGCCTCGGCGGCCTTGCGCTCGCTGACGTCCCGGATGGCCGCGGAGACGAGGGTGCCCTCCGGGGTCTCCAGCGGGCTGAGGCTGATCTCCACGGGGAACTCGCCGCCGTCCTTGCGCAGCCCGTGCAGGTTCAGGCCCGCGCCCATGGGGCGAACGCGGCGGTTGTCGACGTAGCCGTGCCGGTGGGTGGGGTGGTACCGGTGGAAACGCTGCGGGACCAGCATCTCCACCTGACGGCCGAGGAGTTCCTCTCGTCCGTAGCCGAACAGGGTCTCCGTCTGGGCGTTGACCAGCTGGATGGTGCCGCCGTCGTCCACGATGACGATGGCGTCCGGTGCGGCCTCCAGCAGGGCACGGAAACGTGCTTCCGCCGCCTGACGTTCGCTGACGTCGCGCACGGCGGCGGAGATGAGGAGTCCGTCGGGCGTCTGCAGCGGGCTGATGCTGATCTCGACCGGGAACTCGGCCCCGTCCCTGCGCAGTCCGTACAGTTCGAGGTTCGCGCCCATGGGGCGGACCTGCTGGTTGTCGGAGTAGCCCAGGCGGTGGCCCGGATGCTGGGCGCGGAAACGCTGCGGCACCAGGATCTCGACGGGGCGCCCGAGCAGTTCAGTGCGGGGATAGCCGAACAGGGATTCCGTCTGGGCGTTGACCAGACGGATCACCCCGGCGTCGTCCACGATCACCATCGCGTCGGGGGCCGCCTCCAGCAGTGCGCGGAAGGGCTCCTCGGTCACGGGGATCGCGTGAGGTCTGGGGGATGCCTTGTGCCTGCCCGAGTGCATGGAACATTCCAGCATCAACCGGCCGCGGCGCAGGTGGCTTGTCGACAAACGTTCGTTTGTGACACGTCTCTTCCTGAACGAGCCCGTACCGGTCGCAGACGACTGCGGCGCCGGAACCTTTCGGCAAGGTGTCCCGACCGGTGGAAACTCGGTGGAACCGCGCCGGTCGCGGTGACTAGGTTCGGGGGATGAGTACGCGCATCTTCCGTGTCACCGTCCGCGGTGTCTTCGCCGACCTGACTCCCGAGCAGCGGGCCGAGCTCCTGTCCCGTGCGGCGGACCACGACGTCCTGCGGGCGGCCTTCACTCCCGAGGGCCACCTCAGCTACGACCTGGCCGCACGGTCCGCCTTCACGTTCCGCTTCCAGGACTCCGGAGAGGCCGAGGAGGACATCCTGGAGGCGACCGAGCGCGCCGAGGAGGCGGCCAAGACGTGGCTGGCCGAGCGGGGGTACGGCCACAAGAACCTCAGGAGCAGCGCCGAGGACCTCTCCCAGGCACCGCTGGGCAAACGGCAGCGCCGCGCCGCGGCCCGGCAGGACACCTGACCGTTCCAGGGCGGCCTTGAGCACGCCGTCACCGTCGGCGTCGTGGGGACAATCGTTCGGCCGCTCTGCCGCACGGCGCGAGTCCTCCGGGCGCCGACGGTCGCAGGCCGTCCCCCGAGGCCCGCCCCGGGGTCTCTACGGCGGAACACGCGCTGGTCAGCGGGCGGCCACTCCGGCACGAGTGCTCTTTTTCACCCTGTGATGACCACCGTTTAGTCTGTGATCACGGACGTTCCGGGTACGCGCACCACCGGACCGTGACGCAGGACATGGACGGATGCGGAGTCTCGATGAACTTCTGGTCGCTCTATCAGCACGGATTCGCGCGGATCGCCGCGTGCACCGGCCATGCCGCCATCGCCGACCCGCCCGCCAACGCGGAGGCGGTGCTGCGGCAGGGGCGCCGGTGCGCGGACGAGGGGGTCGCCGTCGCGATCTTCCCCGAGCTGTGCCTGTCCGGCTACTCGATCGAGGACCTCCTGCTCCAGGACTCCGTGCTCGACGAGGTCGAGGAAGCCCTCCAGATCGTGGTGGCCGGCTCGGCGGACCTGATGACGGTGCTCGTGGTGGGCGCCCCGCTGCGCTACCGGCACCGTGTCTACAACTGCGCGGTGGTCGTGCACCGCGGGCGCATTCTCGGCATCGCGCCCAAGTCCTATGTGCCGAACTACCGGGAGTTCTACGAGCGGCGGCAGATCGCCGCGGGCGACGACGAGCGCGGCGCGAGCATCCGCGTCGGCGGCGAGAGCGTGCCGTTCGGCGTCGACCTGCTGTTCGCGGCGCAGGACGTGCCCGGCCTGGTGCTGCACGTGGAGATCTGCGAGGACATGTGGGTGCCGGTGCCGCCGAGCGCCGAGGCCGCGCTGGCGGGCGCGACCGTGCTGGCCAACCTCTCCGGCAGCCCCATCACGGTCGGCCGGGCCGAGGACCGGCGGATGCTCTGCCGCTCCGCGTCCTCACGCTGCCTGGCCGCGTACGTGTACGCGGCGGCCGGCCTCGGCGAGTCCACGACCGACCTGTCGTGGGACGGCCAGACCATGATCTACGAGAACGGGGTCCTGCTGGCGGAGACCGAACGCTTCCCGCAGGACGACCGGTACGCCGTGGCCGACGTGGACCTGGACCTGCTGCGGCAGGAACGTCAGCGGATGGGCACCTTCGACGACAACCGCCGTGCACACGCCGCGCGCACCGACAGCTTCCGGCAGGTGGAGTTCCGGCTCGACCCGCCGTCGGCGGACCTCGGGCTCAAGCGCCGGGTGGAGCGCTTCCCCTTCGTGCCCGCCGACGCCGACCGGCTCGCTCAGGACTGCTACGAGGCCTACAACATCCAGGTGGCGGGGCTCCAGCAGCGGCTCGCGTCGATCGGCGGCCCCAAGGTCGTGATCGGCGTCTCGGGAGGCCTCGACTCCACGCACGCGCTCATCGTCGCCGCCCGGGCGATGGACCGCGCGGGCCGCCCGCGCAGCGACATCCTCGGCTTCACCCTGCCGGGTTTCGCGACCAGCGACCACACCAAGGACAACGCGCACAAGCTGATGCGCTCGCTCGGTATCACCGCGGCCGAGATCGACATCTCGCCCACCGCCCGGCTCATGCTCAAGGAGATGGACCACCCGTTCTCCTCAGGCGAGCCGGTCTACGACATCACCTTCGAGAACGTGCAGGCGGGGCTGCGGACCGACTACCTGTTCCGGCTCGCGAACCAGCGCGACGGCATCGTGCTCGGCACCGGTGATCTGTCCGAGCTGGCGCTCGGCTGGTGCACGTACGGCGTCGGCGACCAGATGAGCCACTACAACGTCAACTCCGGTGTGCCGAAGACACTCATCCAGCACCTGATCCGCTGGGTCGTCGGCAGTGAGCAGTTCGACGAGGAGACCGGCCGGACGCTGACGGCGATCCTGGACACGG
Source organism: Streptomyces sp. NPDC005496 (assembly GCF_042872045.1). Taxonomy (NCBI): domain Bacteria; kingdom Bacillati; phylum Actinomycetota; class Actinomycetes; order Kitasatosporales; family Streptomycetaceae; genus Streptomyces; species Streptomyces sp. NPDC005496. The sequence continues at coordinate 423,588 of NZ_JBIAJQ010000008.1, read as the reverse complement.
AGATCAGCCCCGAGCTCGTGCCCGGCGACGAGATGCAGTCCACGGAGTCCAAGATCGGGCCGTACGCGCTGCACGACTTCACGCTGTTCCACGTGCTGCGGTACGGGTTCCGGCCGTCGAAGATCGCCTTCCTCGCCTGGCACGCCTGGCACGACAAGGACGCGGGCGTCTGGCCGACCAACTTCCCCGAGCCGAAGCGCGGCGAGTACGACCTCGCGGAGATCTGGCGCTGGCTGGAGGTCTTCTGCCGTCGCTTCTTCGGCTTCGCGCAGTTCAAGCGGTCGGCCATGCCGAACGGGCCGAAGGTGTCGGCCGGCGGCTCCCTCTCACCGCGCGGTGACTGGCGGGCGCCGTCCGACAGCACGGCCCAGGCCTGGCTGCGCGACCTGGCCCGCTGGAACAACCCCGGTGAGCCGGGGGGAACCGAGACGCACGCCGACTGACGGACGTCGGTCCGGACGAGCCGTCCGGTCACGGCGGCGACGTGACCGGACGGCCGCGGGTTCGCTCCTCAGCCGAGGGTGAACCAGGTGCTGCGGGACTTCTGCCACTCCGGGTGGTCGAGGTCCTTGGCGGCCGTGCCGTCCCCGTACAGGTCGGCGTCGCCGTCGTCGGTGACCAGCTGGACGCGCGCACCGGGCTGCGTGAGGTCCGGCACCGCCGCGATGGCCTCCCAGCCGCCCGCGTCGGACGTCGGCAGGTCGAGCACTCTGACCGGCTGGTGCCCGGCCACCCCGTCCCACGAGTACAGGGCGTAGGGGTCGCTGTTGTCGTCCGCGGCCCAGGACCCGGCCAGGATCAGGTACTGGTTCAGGGCGTTGCGGCGGATGTCACGGACGGACAGGCCGTCCAGGTCCAGTTCGACGGGCGCGCCGAAGACCGCACCGGTTCCCTTGACGACCTTGTCGAAGTTGGTGACCGGGACGAGCAGGGCGTCGCCGTCCGTCGCCGGGGGCACCAGCGGCGCGCGGAAGCCGACGTACGCCGTGGTGGTGCTGCCGGGCGCGAACTCCAGGCCCTCCACGTTGAACCCGTCGACCGCCTTGGGGACGGAGCCGGCGGCGGTGCCGTCCGCGAAGCCGAGGCGGTCGCCGCCCGCGCGGTCCCAGCGCACCAGGTCGTCACGGAGGCCGTGGTAGGCGCTGCCGAAGGTCAGGGTCGTGGCGGCGCCGGACCCGGAGAGCGTGGTGGTGAAGACCGTGTTCCGGTCGGCCCGGTACTCGCCGTCCTTGTTGTTGCCGAGCGATCCCGTCCAGTAGACCGTGTTGCCCACCAGGGTGCCGCCCTCGATGTCGGCCTCCTTGTCCGCGCCGAGGGCGGAGTCGAGGTTCCACGTCCTGACCGGGGCCCCGGAGACGGATCCGTTGTAGAGCCGCAGGGTGTTGTCCTCGTCGTTGGCGACGAGGAGGTGGCCGCCGCCGACGTCCACCGCTGCCGAGGCGTCGCTGGCGCCGGTCAGGTAGCGGGCGTCCGCGGAGTGCTGGACGGCAGGCGACGCGGCGTAGTGCAGGGTGGTGGTCGCGGTCTTGCCTCCGAGCCCGGTGACCTTGAGCGTGAGGTCGGTGCGGCCGCGGGAGTGGGCGGTCACGCCGAGCGTACGTGTTCCGCCGGTGCCGGTGACCGTGATGTCGGTGGTGCCCGCGACGGACGACGAGGTGGTCTTCGACGCGGTGACCGTCAGCGCGGAGACGTCGGCGCCGCTCTGCGCGACGGTCACGGTGACGGTGGGGTCGGCCGTGGCGCCGACGGCTCCCGAGAGGTACGCGGAGGAGAGTTTGATCGTCGGCGTCCCGTAGGTCACGGCGTGGGCGGGCACGCCTGCCGCCAGGGACGACAGCAGCGCCGTCGCCACGGCCAGGGTGGTCCCGCGGGTGGACGACGGGGAGGGAAAGCGCACGGTCGGTGCCTTTCGTCGGCTCGGCTCGACGGCATCCGCCACGACGGCCGATGCCGTCGAGAAGGCTGTAGCCGACGCCCCAACTCCCGGCTACCGCACGGAGTCGTGACGACGAACAACGGCCGACGGATGATCATCGGGCAGGCCGTGGGAGCGGCCGGTGACACCGTCTCCGGCCGCTGCTCCTCCCCGCGTCCTCACCGTGAGCGCAGCTGTGCACGCACCCACGCGGGATCGGGGTTGACGTGCGGCCGGCCCGCGACCACGACCGTCGGCACCGTCTCGTTTCCGTCGTTGACCGCCCTCACCGCGGCGGCGCCGGCCGGATCACGCCAGATGTCGACCCAGTGCGCACCGCGGGCGCCGCGCCACAGCCGGATGCGCAGGCGGAGGCAGTACATGCAGCCGGCCCGCCAGTACACGATCGGCCGGCCGTCGGCCGCGCTGCGGCGTCGCGCCTCGGCCGCGCTCAGCGACCGGGGGAACGGCAGCGGCGAGTGCAGTCCGGCGAGCCCGAGGAACAGCAGCAGGAGGGGCACGGCGACCCCGAACTCCCCCTGCCCACCGGACCCGCCACCATGGCGGCACCGCAGAGCGCCAACACCGCCGGCAGGATCCACGCACGCATCATGACGACGCAGGCTATCGGTGACATGTGCGCGGGGCCGCGGGCGGGGTCTGCCGTCGCGCCAACTCCCGTACACCCCAAGCCGGTTGGGGCCGTGTACGGTCGCGTGGTGAGGCGGTACGAAGTTCAGGCCGCGGGGCGAATCCGCACCGGGAGGGACGCCCACGAGCGCAGGGTGTTGTTGAGGTGCCGCCGCGGGTCACCATCCGGCTCGATGCGGTCCACCTTGCGGACGAGGGCGGTAAGGAGCGTCTCAGCCTCCAGGCGGGCGACGTGCTGCCCGACGCACTGGTGGATGCCCATGCCGAAGCCGACATGGCCGGAGGGGTCGCGCGTGAGGTCGAAGCGGTCGGGGTCGGTCCAGCGGGCCGGGTCCCGGTTGGCCGATCCGAGGAACATGAGGACCTTGGAGCCTTCCGGGACGACCGTCCCGGCGATGGTCACGTCCGTCGTGGCGGTGCGGAAGAAGGTCTGCACGGGCGATTGCCGGCGGACCGCCTCGTCGAACGCCACCCGCGCCAACCCGGGCCGCTCGCGCAGCCGTTGCCACGAGTCCGGATGGGTGGCGAAGGCGTGGAGGGTCGCGGCGAGGCCGTGCACCGTGGTGTCGACGCCGGCGGTGAGCAGTGAGCGCACCACCAAGGGCGCCTGTTCGTGCGTGAGTTCGCCCCGGTCGGCGGCGGCCCAGATGCGGGCGCCGAAACCGTCCTCGCCGAGGGCTTCCCGCGCGCACCGGGCGTTCACCCAGGTGGTCAGTCCGGCGGCCCGGTGCGCGTCGGCCGTCACGAGCTCGTTGGCGGGTCCGAAGGCGTTGAAGGCCATGTTCCCGTAGGGCAGAAGGTTTTCGCGTCCTTCGGGCCCCAGGCCCACCGCGTCGGGGAAGACCCGCAGCGGGAAGGCCACGGCGAGTGCCTCAAACGCGTCGAATCGCGGCCCCCGTTCGGCCAGGACCGTCTCGACGAGTTCGTCGGCGACCCGCTGCCATGTCTCGCTCAGCCGGCGCAGCACCGGTGGGGCGAGGATCTCGCGCAGTACGCGCCGCGGGGCGTCGTGGTGCGGCGGGTCGGCCTCCAGCAACAGGCTCGGCGTCCGCCAGGGCTTCTCGCGGCGGAAGTCGGCGAGGCCCACGCCCGCCCCGGACTGGAAGTTCTGCCAGTCGACGAGAGCGGCGTGCACCTCGCGGTACCGGGCCAGGGCGTGGACGTTGTAGCGGGTCAGGTGGACGACGGGACCGGCCTCGCGCAGCGCGCGGTGCAGGGGTTCGGGGTTCTCCAGGTGTTCGGCGGCGAAGGGGTCGGCGGCGCTGGTGGGCGTCGGGAGGTCGATAACCGGTGACTCGGACATGGCGGCTCCGGCGGAAGGCGGCTGGACGGGGTGGGTGGGTCCGGCTCACAGGTCCAGGACCAGGCGGCCCGAGCGGGAGCGGGACACGCACGGGAGCATGCAGTCGCCGGCGGCCCTTTCGTGCTCGGCCAGGACGGAGTCGCGGTGGTCGGGGATTCCCGACACGACCGGCGTGAGGCAGGTGCCGCAGGTTCCCTGCCCGCAGGAGGAGAGCACGTCGGCGCCCGCCAGGCGCAGGGCGTCCAGGACGGAGAGGCCGGGAGTCACGGTCACGGTCCGGCCGGTGCGGCGCAGTTCCACGTCGAAGGGCGTGCGCAGCGCGGGCTCCGCAGGTGCGGCGGGGGTGAAGCGTTCGGTGCGCAGGCTGTAGGGCGGCCACGGGGCGCAGGCTTCCCGGACGGCTGCGAGCAGGGGCTCGGGTCCGCAGCAGTAAACCCGGGTTCCGGGGGCGGGGACGGCCAGCCACCTGACGAGTTCCAGCAGGCCGTGGGTGTCCTCGGGCCGCAGGTGTACGCGGTCGCCGTGGACGCCGGTGAGTTCCTCGCGGAACGCCATGGATGCCCGGGTGCGCCCGCCGTAGAGCAACTGCCAGTCGGCCCCGGTCAGTTCCGCCTGGTGGATCATCGGCAGCAGCGGGGTGACGCCGATGCCGCCCGCGATGAACAGGTACCGCTCGGCCGGCACGAGGGGGAAGTGGTTGCGCGGGCCGCCCACCCCGACCGTGTCACCTGGTGCGAGGCGGTCGTGGACGTACGCCGAGCCGCCGCGCCCGCCGGATTGGCGCAGCACCGCGACGCGGTAGGTGTGCGGGTCCCACCGGTCTCCGCACAGGGAGTACTGGCGGGTCGTCCCGTCGGGGAGGATCAGATCGATGTGGGAGCCGGGCGTCCAGTCCGGCAGCCGGGCGCCCTCCGGGTGCGTGAGGGTGAGTGCCGTGACCCCGTGGGCCACGGTCTCCTTGTCCCGGACCCGCAACCGCAGGGCGGTGAACGCTTGTCGGGGAGCGGCGGGCGGCAGGTTGGGTACGACCACGTTGTCGCCTCCTGTCTGGGGGATGCGGGAAGCATGGGCGCGGACTCCGGGGGCCCGCGACGGCGTTCTCACTCAGTGAGAGAGGAACTTCGTGCGGAAGTCATACGGCTGTCGTGTCGCCGTCACGCCCCGGCGGTAGCGGCCGTGCGGGCGCCCAGCGCGCGGCCGACGCCGCGGGCGGCGGCCCGTACGACGGGCACGACGGCGCTCGCGGCGGGGTCGTCGGGGACGATGACGGACAGCGCCGCCACCACGGTGCCGTCCGCGCCGCGCACGGGTGCGGCCACCCCGAGCGCCTCCTCGTGGACGTAGCCGGGACAGTAGGCGTATCCCCGCTGCCGGATCTCGGCGAGAGCCGCGCGCAGGCGTGCGGGTGTGGCCGGGGTCGCCGGGGTGTACGCGGTCAGCCGTCCGGCCAGCACGCGTTCCTTGAGGTCGGCAGGGCCGTGGGCCAGGAGCACCAGGCCGCTGGAGGAGGCGTACAGGGGCAACCGCCCCGCCACACGGGTGTAGTTGACCACCGCGTTCGGGGCCGAGAGGCGTTCGAGGAACAGCACGTCGTCGCCGTCCAGGACACCCAGCTGCACATGGTGTCCCACGACGTCGTGCACCCCCTCCATGAACGGCATCGCGGCGTCGCGCAGCGACAGCGTCGGGGAGGCCCGCGTCACGAGTTCCCACAGCCGGACGCCGATCCGCACCTTGCGGTCGCCGTCCCGGCCGAGGAACCCGTGTGCCTCCAGCTCGGCCACGTAGCGGGAGGCCGTGGCGACGTGCAGTCCGGTGCGGCGCGCGAGGTCGGAGACGGTCAGCGCGGGTTCGTCCTGGCTGAACGCCTCCAGGATGCGAGCCGTCCGGGAGAGCACCGATTCGTGGTGGGGTGTCGTCATGGTGGGCCGCTCCCGTGGTCGCGCGGGCGCCGGAGGGACCGGCATGGCATGTCCTGCCCTCGCCGGGAGCGGCCGGATGCGGGCCGCCGTCAGGCGAGGCTGAGCGCTCTCCGTGCGGTCAGGTCCCGTGAACTGCGGGCCGTCGCGAAGGTGTAGGTGCCGGGGACGAGGGTCCAGGCGCCGGCCTTCCAGACGGTCAGGTCCTGGACGGGAACGGTCAGCGTGAGCCGCCGGGAGGCCGCGGGGGCGAGGATGACCTTGCGGAAGGCGACGAGTCGGCGGGGTTCGGCCGCGGCGGCGTCCGGCAGGGCCGCGTAGACCTGCACGACGTCGGTGCCCTCGCGTGGGCCGGTGTTGGTGACGGTCACCGAGACCGTGACCTGCCGGGCGGTCCGGTCATGGGTGACGTCGAGGGAGCCATGGGCGAACGTGGTGTGGGACAGGCCGTGGCCGAAGGGGAACAGGGGCTGTTGGCCCCGGCTGTCGTAGAAGCGGTAGCCGACGGCGATGCCCTCGTCGTAGGACACCGTGCCGTCGGTGCCGGGGTAGGTTCCGGGAGTGGTCCCGGGTCCCTGGGTGGCGTCGGCGGGGAAGGTGACCGGCAGGCGTCCGGAGGGGTCGCTGTCGCCGAAGAGGACGGCGGCCAGCGCGGTGCCCGTCCCGCGTCCGCCGTACCAGGCCTGGACGACGGCTTCCACGTCGGGCAGCCAGGGCATCGCGACGGGGCCGTCGGTGTTGAGGACGACGACGGTGCGCGGGTTCGCCGCGGCGACGGCGGTGACGAGCTGGTCCTGGTCGCCGGGCAGGCCGAGGTGTCCGTGGTCCATGTCCTCCCCGGCGACCCGGTTGACGAAGACGACCGCTGCTTCGGCGCGCCGGGCCGCGGCCACCGCCGCGGGGATGAGGGAGTCGGGCTGCCAGCCGAGGGTCAGTCCACCAGGTGCCGGGGTCGGCGGTGGCGCTGGTGTAGCGCAGTTCGACGGTGACGGCGCGTCCCGCGGTCAGTTCGGCGGTCCCGTGGAGCGGATAGGCGTAGGGGCCGAGGAAGAAGCGGCGGCTGTGGCGGGTGCCGGAGACGACCGTCTTCCCGTCGATCTTCAGGGTCGCGGTTCCGGCCGGCAGCAGGGAGAAGCGGTGCAGGCCGGTGGTGGTCGGCACGAGCCGGCCGGTCCAGGTGGCGGACCAGACGGCGGGCAGTCCGGCGACGGGGGCGGCGGTGAAGTCGACGGTAGGGTCGGTCCGGGTCGCGACCGGAGTGCCGTCGGCGTCGGCGTTCGCGTAGTAGGTGCCGGTCAGGCCCGCCGCCCCGCCGGCGGTGCGCAGTGCGGTCGCCGGGATCGTGGTCAGCGGCAGGTCGCCCTGGGTGCCCTGGGCATGCGTGACCGTGACGGAGGTGCCGGCGCGGGCGCGGATCGCCTCCAGGGGTGTGGTCCAGGTGCCGGGGTCGACGTAGGCGGAGCCGGCGACGCCGGTGAGCGTGTCACCGCCGGCGGGGCCGATGACCGCGAGCGACTTCAGTGACCGGGGCAGGGGCAGCGCGCCGGAGCGGTTGGTGAGCAGTACGGTGGAGGCGACGGCGGCTTCGTGGGCGAGATCCTGGTGCCCGGGCGTGCTGACGTCGTCGGCGGGGGCGGGCACGGGGTCGTCGAAGAGGCCGTGCGCGAACATCGTGATGAGGATCCGGCGGGCCGCGTCGTTCAGGCGCTCGCCCGGGATCGTTCCGCCGGTGAGGGCCCCGGCGGGGATCTTGACGCCCGCGGGACCGAGGCCGGCGAGGTCCATCCCGGCGCGCGCGGCGGCGACTTGGTCGTCCCCGGCCCAGAAGTCGGGCACGGTGTAGCCCTGGAGACCGATGGTCTTCTTCAAGTCGGTGAACAGCGCCGGGTTCTGAGCCGCGAAGGTCCCGCCGATCCTCGGGTAGGCCATCATGACCGACGTGGTGGGCGTGGCCGCGACCACGCGGCGGAAGGGTGCCTCGTAGATCTCGTGCAGGGCGCGGTCGGAGACCTCGGTGTCGGTGACGAGGCGGTTCGTCTCCTGGGTGTAGGCGGCGAAGTGTTTGACCGTGGCGGCCACGTCCCGGTCCTGTATGCCGAGGGTGAGGGCCGCGCCGAGCCGTCCGGCCAGCAGCGGGTCCTCCCCCATGCCTTCGGCCTGGCGGCCCGAGTGCCAGGTGCGGGCCAGGTCGACCGTGGGGCCGAGGACGTTGTTGTAGCCCTTGGCGCGGGCTTCCGTGCCGATGGCGCGGCCGATGCGGCCCGCCAACTCCTCGTCGAACGTGGCGGCTTGGGCGACCGGTACGGGGAACGCGGTCACTCCCCGTTCGCCCCGCAGACCCGCGGAGCCGTCGACCATGGTCAGCGCCGGTATGCCCAGGTGTGCGACGGCGGCGAAGTCGCACCGCACGAGGGACTCCTTGTCGGCCGCGGTCATCCGGGCGAGCAGGGCGTCGGCGCGGCTGCCGGGTGTGGGGTCGGAGGCGGCGGCCGCTCGCCCGTCGGCGACGGGGGCCATGGTGACGGCCAGGGCGGTGAAGGTGGCGGCGGTGAGGAACGTTCGTCTGTTCACAGCGGCTCTCCGGTTGATGGTGGCGGGGCCTCATGACGAAGCCATGCGGGGTGGGGGCCGGCCGAGGGGTCAGGTGCTCGGCCGGCCCCGGTTCGCGGGGGCCCGAGTCCCGGGAGGGGGAACCGGACCCGTGCGGAAGGGGCGTTCGGTCGTCGCTCAGGCGGCGTCCTCGGCGAGTTCCGCCGTGTCGAGGGTGTGCTCCCCCGGGCCGAGGACGACTGGGGTGCGGCCGGGGAGTTCGGCAGTGGCCGTGCAGCCCTCGGGCACGGTGAAGCGGGCCGTCATGCCGGTGGCCGTCAGCTCCCAGGACAGGGCGGCCGTGCCGTAGGGCGTCTCGTGGCGGGTGCGGGCCCAGGTGATGCCGCCGCCGGGGCGGGGTCTGAAGGTGATGTCGCGGTATCCGGGGGCGCCGGCGGTGATGCCGCCGACCGTGCGGTGCAGCCAGTCGGCGACGGCACCGAGTGCGTAGTGGTTGAAGGAGGTCATGCCGCCGGGGTTGAGGGTCCCGTCGGGCCGCATGCTGTCCCAGCGCTCCCAGATCGTGGTGGCCCCCATGGTCACCGGATACAGCCAGGAGGGGCACTCGGTCTGGAGCAGCAGGCGGTAGGCGAGGTCGAGATGTCCGGTGTCGGTCAGGGCGTCGCAGATCAGCGGGGTGCCGACGAACCCGGTGGCGATGCGGGCGTCGTCCTGGCGGACGAGTTCGGCCAGCCGGTCCCCCGCCGGCTGCCGCTGGTCCGGGCCGATCAGGTCGAAGGCCAGTCCCAGCGCGTAGGCCGTGGGACTGTCGCTCGTCATCCGGCCGGAGGGACGTACGTAGCGGCGCCGGAAGGCCTCGGTCACCTCGTCCGCGAGTCCGGCGTACCGCTCGGCTCCCGCGCGGTCACCCAACTCGCGGGCGGCGAGGGCGAGATGGCGGGCCGAGTGGGCGAAGTAGGCGGTGGCGACGAGATAGCGGTCGGTGCGGCCGGCGACCGGGTCGTCCGGTGGCGCGGCGGGGTCGAGCCAGTCCCCCAGCTGGAAACCGGTGTCCCAGAGGCGGTCGGGGCCGGCGAGACGTTCCATCAGGTCGACCCACGCCCGGGCCGTGTCGTGGTGGCGGCGCAGCAGCTCCAGGTCGCCGAAGCGCAGGTACAGCGTCCACGGGGTGAGCGTGACGACGTCGCCCCAGGCGGCGCCGGGCTGGATCGGGGTCCACATGGGTGCGCCCGGGACGACGGGCACGTACCAGGGGACGGTGCCGTCGGGCAGTTGTTCCAGACCGACGTCGGTGAGCCAGGAGTCGAGCATTCCGGCGCAGTCGTACAGGAAGCTCGCGGTGGGGGCGAACACCTGGATGTCTCCGGTCCAGCCGAGGCGTTCGTCGCGCTGCGGGCAGTCGGTGGGTATGTCGACGAAGTTGCCGCGCATGCTCCACACGACGTTCTCGTGCAGCCGGTTGACCAGCGGGTCGCTGCACTCGAACCAGCCGGTGCGGCGCATGTCCGTGTGATAGGTGCGGGCGGTCACGTCGTCGGCGGTCAACTCGCCCGGCCAGCCGGTGACTTCGGCGTGGCGGAAGCCGTGCACGGTGAAGCGGGGTTCCCAGGTGAGCGGGCCCTGTCCGGCGAGGACGAGGGTGTCGGTGGCGTGTGCCTCGCGCAGCGGGCGGGTGGCCAGCTCCCCGTCCTGGAGGACTTCGGCATGCCTGAGGGTGATGGTGGTGCCGGCGGGGCCGTCGACCGTGACGCGGAGCCGGCCGACCAGGTTCTGGCCGAAGTCGAGCAGGTGGCGGCCGTCACCGGTGCGGGTGACGGAGACCGGGGGGAGCTCCTGGGTGCAGCGCACGGGGGGCCCGAGCGGCGCGACGAGTGTGGCGGGGTCCCGGGTGCCGGTCCGTACGGGCGTCCACGCGAAGGTGTCGGCGCGGGAGGGTGTGGCCCAGTGGGGGTCGTGCAGGCGGGCGTCGAAGGTCTCGCCCTCGTACAGGCCGCTGGACATGATGGGGCCGGGGGCGGCGGTCCAAGTGCCGTCGGTGGCGACGACGGCCGTGGTGCCGTCCTCGTGGGTCACCTCCAGCTGGGCGATGAGCGACTGGTCGGTGCCGTAGATGTTGCGGGTTCCGCCATCGAAGCCGTACCGGCCGCGGTACCAGCCGTCCCCGAGCCACGCGCCGATGGTGTTGGCACCCTGGGTGAGGTGGCCGGTGACGTCATGGGTGCGGTAGCGCAGCCGGTGCGGGTAGACGGTCCAGCCGGGGGCGAGGATGTCGTCGCCGACACGTTTGCCGTTGATCTCCACCTCGTACAGGCCGTGCGCGGTGACGTGGAGCCGGGCCCGGGCCACCGGGCGGTCCAGGCGAAAGTCCTTGCGCACGCGGGCGGGGCGGCGGTCGGAGGCCGGGTCCTCCGCCCAGGCGGCGCCCACCGGCACCGCACACCAGTCGGCGGGGTCGAGCAGGCCCGCCTCGACGGTGGCGGGCTCGCTCCACGGGGAGGGTTCCCGTGCGCCGGACGTCCAGACGCGGACCCGGACGGTGACCCGTTCGCGCGAGGCGAGCGGCTCGCCGGGCCAGGGCACCAGCAGCTGGTCGGGGCGGTCGACGCGGCCGGTGCGGTGCGAGCGACCGCCGCGGTCGAGTTGCACTTCGTACGCCTTCTGGGAGCCGGATCCGGCGGCCAGGGTCCAGCTCAGGCGGGGGGTGGCCGTGCCGATGCCGAGGCCGTCCGGGAGGTGTTCGAAGGACACCGGAGAAGGCTGAGGGGGCAGCAAAGGGAGAACCTTTCGTGACGTGCGCGGAAGCGAGGGCGGGGGTCAGCCCTTGACCGCTCCCGAGGTGAGACCCTTCATGACCTTCTGGTTGAGGAACAGGTAGATCAGCAGGGTGCCGAAGACGTTGATGCAGATGGCGGCGAACAGCGGGCCGTACTGCGTGGCGCCGAAGTCGCCGGTGAAGTTCAGCAGGCCGACCTGGATGGTGCGCAGGTCCTGGCTGTTGGTGAACGTCAGCGCGATCAGCAGGTCGTTCCAGATGAAGAAGAACTGCACCAGTCCCACGGTGAGGAGCGCGTTGCGGACCATCGGGACGCTGATGGTCCAGAAGGCGCGCAGGATGCCGGCGCCGTCGATGGTCGCCGCCTCGAACAGCTCGCGGGGGACGGTCCGGTAGTAGGTGGCCATCATGAAGACGGTCAGCGGCAGACCGGTGCCGGTGTAGGTGAGGACGAGGGGCCACAGGGTGCCGGACAGGCCGGTCTGGAAGTACACGGTGAACAGCGGCAGCAGGATCATCTGCGGCGGCACCATCATGCCGGCGAGGAAGACCAGCAGGGTCAGGCTGCGGCCCTTCCACACCATGACCTGGAGGGCGAAGCCCGCGGCGGTGCCGAGGAGCAGGATCAGGGCGAGTGCGGGCAGGACGGCGAGGAGGCTGTTCTGTACGTACAGGCCGAGGTTGCCGGTGGTCCACGCCTCGCTGTAGTTGCCCCATTCCCAGGTGGTGGGCAGGCTCCAGGTGGAGTTGTTCAGGTAGTCGTCGTTGGACTTCAGCGACGTGAGGAACATCCAGACCAGCGGGTAGATCTCGACGACGAGAAGCAGGCCGACGACGATCCTCACCCACAGCCTGCCGGCTCGGGCGCCGCGGCGGGGGCGTCCGGTCCGGGAGGCGTCCGGACGGCGGTGACCCGTGGAGGTCTTCACCGGTGTGTCGATGGCCATGGCTCAGCCCTCCGTGAGGTCGCGCCGCGAGACGCGGTAGACGACCAGGCTCACCAGCAGGCACACGACGGTCAGCAGCAGCGCGACGGTGCTGCCGTATCCGTAGTCGCTGTAGGTGAACGACGTCTGGAACATGTACAGGGTCAGCGGGGTGGTTCCGCTGCCCGGCCCGCCGTTGGTCAGGGCGACGACGGAGTCGAAGACCTTCAGGGTGCCGTTGATGCTGAAGATCAGTGAGGACATCAGCACGGGGAACGACATCGGCAGCACGATCCGCCGCACCAGGCGCAGGCCCGAGGCGCCGTCCAGGCGCGCCGACTCCAGCACCTCCTCGGGGATGTCGACCAGGCCCGCGAAGAGCAGCACGGCGTAGAAGCCCATGGAGCGCCAGATGTCCATGACGACCAGGACCCAGAAGGCGTGGCCGGCGTTGCCGAAGAAGTCGACGGACTCCAGACCGACCGCGTTCAGCAGGGAGTTGACCGGTCCGGTCTGCGGAGCGACCTGGAAGAACTTCTGGAAGAGCAGGCCCACCGCGACCGTGGGAAGCACCACCGGGAAGAACACCAGCGTGCGGATGAGCGCCGACGCCCTGCGCAGGAAGAAGACGTAGAGCAGGGCCAGCAGATAGCCCGCGACGACCTGGCCGATCGTGACGACGACGGCGTACTTGAGGGTGAACCACAGGGCGTCACGGACGGCCGGGTCGTCGAGGAGGCGCGAGAAGTTGGCGACGCCGTTGCCGGTGAAGCCGTCGATGGAGTTGCCCTTGGTGAAGGAGTAGCCGAGCGACCACACCATCGGGGCCAGCATGATCAGGGAGTAGACGAGGAGGGCAGGGCCGAGCAGGATCACGACGGCCCTGCGGTCACCGAGTACGCGGTGCATGGGTGGTGTCCACTTCGTGGGGTGAAGAGACCGGACGGGGTAGGGGCGGCGCACGCGAGGGGGCAGGCGGGCCGCCCCCGGCCGGTCACGGGGCGGTCAGTGCGTCCTGGACGGTCTGCATGAACTTCTGCGGGCTCACGCTGCCGCCGACCAGGCCGGCGGCGTTCGTCTGGCTGGCGGTGGTGGCCTTGGTGCCGAAGAGGGCCTCGAACCACAGCACGTTCTGCTTCGACTCGCTGATCGTCTCGCGGACCTGGCTGGTGACCTCGGTGGCGTCCTCGACGGGGGTGTTCACCTTGAATCCGGAGATGGTGCCGTGGTCCTTCAGCGCGGTGCTGCCGTAGTTCTCGGCGATGCAGGAGACCCAGGCACCGGTCTTCTTGTCGAAGGTCCTGGCGCCGAGGGTGATGCCGAGGCCCACGTTGGACGGGTACTGGTCGACGGAGCCCTTGCCGCCGGAGACGGCCGGGAACGGCATGAAGCCGACGTTGTCGGCGCCGACCTTGTTCTGCTTGGCGTCGGCGATGTTCGCCAGTGCCCAGCTGCCCATGTAGAACATGCCGGCCTTGCCCGACAGGAACTCGTTCATCGCGGTGTCGTAGTCGATCGAGCCGACGCCCTTGCCGAAGTAGCCCTTCTTGCCGAGCGCGGCGACCTCCTGGGCGGCCTTCACGTACTCGGGGTCGGTCAGCTTCGCGTTGCCGTCGGCCACCTCCTGGAGCGCGTCGGGTCCGAGACTGCGGTACAGGTAGCCGCTGATGAGCCGGGTCAGCGGCCAGCCCTGCTGCCCGGAGGCGGAGAAGGGCTGCACGCCCGCGGCCTTCAGCTTCGCGGCGGCCGAGACCAGCTCCTCCCAAGTGCCGGGAACCTTGAGGCCGTTCTCCTGGAACAGCTTCTTGTTGTAGAAGATCCCCTCGATGTTGTACTCGTAGGGCAGCACCTCCAGCTTGCCTCCGTACAGCGCCCGGATCGTGGAGACGGCGGCCGGCTCCAGCTGGTCGAGGACGCCGAGCTTGTCGAGTTCCTTCTCCAGGTCGGCGACCTTGCCCGACTTCGCCAGCTTCTGGGTGAGCGCGGGTGCGTTGCCCGCCGCGAACTGCACCGGCAGGGCGTTCTGTCCCGCCAGCAGCTGCAGCTTCTGGTCCAGGCCGCTCTGCGGAACGGTCTCCACCTTCAGCGGCAGGGCCTGGTTCGCCGCCTTGCACACACCCTTGGACATCGTGGTGAGCGCGGTCTTGACGGTGGTGTTCTCGGTGACGCTCAGGTAGCTGAACTCCTTGGGCGCCGTCGAGGTGCCGCCGTCGCCGCTGCCTCCGCAGGCCGTGGCGAGGAGGGCCAACGAGGCGGTGCCGGCGGTGATCAGGCTCAGGCGTGTGCGGCTGGCGCGGAACATGCGGAGGGACACGGATGACTCCCTGGGAGAGTGAAAGCAGGAAAGAGGGGCGCGAACAGCGCGCCGGGGCGGCGAGAAAGCCGGGCCGCACGTGAAGTCTTGTAAAACGTTCTTCACGAGGAAGTGGGCAACACCTTGCACCCCTCACCTGTCACCGTCAAGACACGGAGCCGTAACACCGATAGGTTCCCTACGAGCACTTGACGCACACCGGGGGTGTGCGTGTAGACCGTTGCACTACAACCACGAACACCGGAGCGCTGACGATGGACGGGCCCGACGCACCCAGGCAGAACAAGCGAGTGACCATCACCGACGTCGCCCGCCACGCCGGGGTGTCCACCGCCGCGGTGTCCAAGGTGATGCGCAACGCCTACGGGGTGAGCCCCGCCATGCAGGAACGCGTCCGGGCGGCGATCGCCGAACTCGGCTATCGCCCGCACGCGGCGGCGCGGGGGATGCGCGGCAGGACGTACACGATCGGTGTGTTGCTGGACAACGTCCGCAACGCCTTCTTCGCCGACATCCTCGACGGCATCCGTGACGAGCTCCGCGAGAGCGAGTACACCGTGCTCATCGGCGCGGCCGGTTTCGATCCGGAGGAACAAGCCAGGAGCATCCGCTCCCTGGTGGACCGTCAGATGGACGGCCTGATCCTCATCGCGCCGGGGACCCCGCGCGCCGAGGTGCTGTCGACGGCCGCCTCGACCCCGACCGTCGTCATCGGCCATCACGACGCCGCCGACTCCCACGACTCGGTCGTGGACGCCGACGACATCGGCGCCGGACTGGTCGTCGACCACCTGGTCTCGCTCGGCCACCGGGACATCGCGCTGGTCTCGGCCGCGGGAGCCCGGGCCGGCCAGTGGAAGCGCACCCCCGAACTCGTGCTGTCCGACGGGTATCTCGCCGCGATGCGGCGGCACGGACTCACCGAGCACGCTCGCATCCACCACGCCGCCTACTCCGACGACGGCGGCTTCAAGGCGGGCATGACCCTGCTGACCGCCGAACGCCCGCCGACCGCCATCATGACCGGCGCCGACGTCGCCGCGCTCGGCGTCTACCGCGCCGCACACGAACTGGGCCTGCGCATCCCGCAGGACGTTTCGCTGGTCGGCTACAACAACACCGCGCTCGCCGCCCTGGCCCCCGTCCAGCTCACCAGCGTCGACCAGGCGGGCCACACCATGGGAGAGACGGCGGCCCGGATGCTGATCGAACGCGTGGAGGGCCGGCGGGACCGGGCCATGCAGACCACCATGACGCCGCGCCTGGTGGTGCGCGGCAGCACCACGGCACCGCGAGGTCGCTAGGTCGTGTCCGCCCATTCCCTCCGGCCGCCCGGAGGGCGGGCCCTGCGGACACGGTCCGGGCCGTGGACCGCGAAGTGCCCGCCGCACCGGCTGCGCGCTCGCCGGACGGCGGGGGGACTCCGCGGTCGGCGCGGGGCGGCGGACCAGCGGCAAGGACGGGCACGGGACGCCGGTGCGTCGTAGTCCGCCGGTCAGGGCTGCTCAGGGGCCTGGACGGGCGGAGCGATCGCGGCCCGGCCGTTGAGCGCGAGGAGCCCGGCGGCGACCAGCAGCGTGAGCAGACCCAGCAGGCCGACGGCGGAGGAGAGAGCACCGAGGGCGCCCTTGCCGCCGAGGAGCACCAGCGGGCAGACGAACTCGCCCAGGAAGAAGGCCGCCGTCCACAGTCCGGTGCCGCGTCCGCGGTCGGCGAAGTCCAGCCGGGCCATCGCCAGCGTCAGCAGCGACGGCAGGAGCATCCCCGTACCGACGCAGTTGACCACCGCGCCGACCACGAGCAGCGCCGGGCTTCCGGCGACTCCCATAACGAGGAAACCGGCGCCGCACACCAGCAGCAGAGCGGGCAGCCGGCGCCGCGGGGTGCCGGTGAGCCGGGTGAAGACGACGGACCCGGCAACGGTCGCGGCACTGGCGATCGCCGTGGTCAGGCCGATCACTCCCGTGGAGGTCACGTCCAGCTCGTCGAGGAGATAGGACATCTCGACGGGCACGGTGTAGAAGACGACCGCGCCGAAGACGGTGAGCGCGCAGACGCCGGCCATGCGGCGCACGGGGAAGGGCCGCGGCCCGGCCTCGGTGTGTCCCTCCCGCGCCGGTCCTCCGGCCTCCGCCGCGGACTCCGGCAGGACGCGGGCCATGACCGGAGCGAGCAGCAGGCCGACCGCGTACAGCCAGAACGGAGCCCGCCAGCCGGCCGCGCCCAGCGCGCCGCCGAGCACGAAGAAGAGGGTGGCGGACGCCGACGCGCACATCGTCTGCAGGGCGAGATAGCGCTCGCGGACCCGGCCGGTGTAGTAGTCGCCGATGAGCGTCGTGCAGGCGGTCATGATGGCCGCCTCGGCGACTCCCACCAGGACACGGCTGAACACGACGGCGTACAGCGAGTCCAGCCACAGCGGGGCCGTGCCGAACAGCGCGTACAGGCCGGTGGCCACGACGAGCAGGCGTCTGCGGCCCAGCCGGTCCACCACCACGCCCGCGAACGGGGCGAGCAGGGCGAGGGAGAGGGCCGGGACGGTGAGGACGAGCGGCACCAGGACGGCGCTGCCGGCCACGCCGTCGAAGTGGTCCTGCATACGGGGCAGCACCGGGGCGATCAGGACCGCGCCGAGGATCGGCAGACAGCTGCCGGCCATCAGCAGGACGGCGGGCAGCCGGCCCCGTACGGCCGGGGCGGCGCCGTGGTCGCGGACGGGCGGGACGGCGGGAGCGGGCATGACGGCACTCCAGGGCGCGAGAGGAAAGGAGCGCGCCGCGGGGCGGACGGGTCCGGGGACGGGGGACGTCGGCGTACGGCGCACGATGTGCCACGACTATGCGTTCCGTGCTCCGGCCTGCCCACCCCTTGAGCGATCCGATTTCCTGATGCCGCCGATCCACGTCATGGATACCCGCGCGCAGCCCTCCCGGCCGTGCTCGGGGTGCCGAGTCATGCCCCGGGCGGGTCCCCGAGCCGCCTGCCCACCCGCGCGGTGGTCTCGCGCAGCCAGATGTGGGCGGCGTCGTGCGTGTGCACCGGATGCCACCACAGGGCCTCCCGCAGGGGCACCGCCTCGTACGGCGGCTCCAGTACGCGCACGGCGGCGAGGGGAGCCATGAGGGCCGCCAGTCGTGCCTGGACCAGGGCGATGCGGCGGGTGCCGGCGACCAGCAGCGGCAGCAGCTGGAAACTGTCGACCGACACCTCCACGCGTGGTTCGACCCCGAGCATGCCGAGCTGGCGCACGGCCGGGGCGTCGTAGGTGCGCTGGTAGGTGACCCAGGGCAGACGGGCCAGGTCCTGCCGGGTGAGCCGGTCCTCGACGCTGGGGTGGTCGTCGGCGACCAGGAAGACCCAGCGGTCGTCGTAGAGGTCGGTGACCGGGAAGTCGCTGATGACGCCGTGCGGCATGAACAGGCCGTCGGTGGCGCTGAGCAGCGTCGCGGTGTCGTCGACCACGGTGGGCGGGGTCTGGGTGAAGCGCAGCCTGATGCCGGGGGCCTCCTCGTGGACGACGCGGGCGAGTTCGGTGCCGAAGACCGCGACCGCGTAGTCCGACGCCACGAGCTTGAACTCACGGCTCTCGTTGGCCGGGTCGAAGTCGGCCTGGCTGGCGAAGAGGCGTTCCAGCACGTCATAGGCGGTGGACGTGCGGTCGAGCAGGACCTGGCCGAGGGCGGTGAGCTCGTAGTGACCGCCGACGCGGGCCAGCAGGTCGTCGTCGAAGTGGCGGCGCAGGCGGGCGAGCGCCGCACTCATGGCGGGCTGGCTCAGGCCCACGCGCTGTCCGGCGCGGGTGACGTTGCGCTCCTCCAGCAGGGCCCGCAGGGCGACGACGAGGTTGAGGTCCAGGCTGGCCAGATTCACGGGGGCTTCCCTCTGCGGTGCGGTGCCGACCAGGGCAAATAGACATGGTGGATAAAAGTCATCCACACAATCGATTTCCCCGATCGCGGGTGGCGGGTCCAGATTAGTCGCACCGCAATCAGGAGGACATGTCCGTGAAACCTGGATCCGCGTCCGCGCTCTTCGCCGGACCCTTCGCCCTCGGCACACTCTCGACCCCCGACGGGCCCGCCTTCCCCGCCCTCGTCACACCCGACGCCCAGGTGCTGGACCTCCACATCGCCCTGGACGAGGGGCCGTTGACGGTCCGGGACCTGCTGGAGCGGTGGGAGACGGTGCTGCCGCGACTGCGGACGCTGGCCGCCGACGGCACCCCCGGACGCAGGCCGCTGGCGGACTTCCGGGTGCACGCGCCGGTCGAGCCCCGTCAGGTGTTCCAGTCGGGTGCCAACTACCGGCAGCACGTGATCGACCTGCACGTCGCCCACCGCGCCCCGGGCGACGACCGCCCCGAGGAGGAGCGGCGCGCGGAGGCGGCGGAGATCATGGACCGGCGCGCCTCCGACGACCTGCCGTACGTCTTCATCGGCCTGCCGACCGCGATCACCGGCCCCTACGACGACGTCGAGCTCCCCGCCTGGGCCGAGAAGCCCGACTGGGAACTGGAGTTGGCGACCGTCATCGGCCGGACCGCTCACCGGGTCTCCGTCGAGGAGGCACTGGACCACGTCGCCGGATACACCATCGCCAACGACCTCACCGATCGCGCGACCGTCTTCCGCCGGGACATGCCCCAGATCGGCACGGACTGGCTGCGCAGCAAGAACGCGCCCGGCTTCACCCCGCTCGGCCCCTGGATCGTCCCCGCCGAGTCCCTGCCCGACACCGGCCACCTGCGGCTCACGCTGCGGCTCAACGGCGAGACCATGCAGGACGAGTCCACCAAGGACATGATCTTCGACGTCGCCCGGATGGTGTCGTACGCCTCCCAGAGCGCCCGCCTGCTCCCCGGCGACCTGGTGCTCACCGGCAGCCCGGCAGGCAACGGCATGCACTGGGGGCGGCTGCTGCGCGACGGCGACGTCATGGACGCCTCGGTCACGGGGCTCGGCGCGCAGCGCACGCGATGTGTGGCGGAGACGTCATGAGCCTGGACCGCACCGACCCCGAGGGTTCCATCGCCCGCACCGTCAAAGCCTGCTCGAACTGGGGCCGTTGGGGCGACGACGACGTCCTCGGCACCCTCAACTTCCTCGATGAGGCCAAGCGCCGCGAGGGTGCCGCACTCGTCCGCAGGGGCGTCAGCTTCTCCCTGTCCCAGCGCTTCGACATGGACGGCCCGCAGAAGGGCTGGCGGCGCCGCACCAACCCCGTCCACACCATGCTGGACACCGGCACGGACGCGGCTCTCGGCATCCAGGGCTTCCCGCACGGCCTCGGCGGCGCCGACGACGTGATCGCGATGCCGTTGCAGTGCTCCACCCAGTGGGACGGCCTCGGGCACATCTTCGACCACGGGCGGGCCTGGAACGGACGCCCGGCGGAGCGGGTCGTCACGTCCGACGGCGACCAGGTGACCGGCATCGAGCACATGGCGCCCCACGTCGCCGGGCGCGGGGTGCTGCTGGACGTCGGCCGGGCCGTCGGCACCGACGGCGAGCTGCCCGACGGATTCGCCGTCACCGAGGAGCACCTGACGGCGACCGCCGAGACGCAGGGCGTCCGCGTGGGACGCGGTGACCTCGTGCTGGTCCGCACCGGACAGCTCACCCGGGCGCGCCGGGACGGCTGGGGCGACTACGCGGGCGGGCCCGCGCCGGGCCTGTCGTTCACCACCGCCGGCTGGCTGCACCGCACCGAGATCGCCGCGATCGCCACCGACACCTGGGGCTTCGAGGTGCGGCCCAACGAGTTCGAGCACGCCTTCCAGCCCTTGCACCAGGTCGCCATCCCCCATCTGGGCCTGCTCATCGGCGAGATGTGGGACCTGGACGCCCTCGCCGAGGACTGCGCCGCCGACGGCGCCTACGAGTTCTGGCTCACCGCCGCTCCCCTCCCCATCACCGGGGCGGTCGGCTCCCCCGTCAACCCGATCGCCGTCAAGTAGCCGCAGGAACAAGGGAGTTCCCCATGACCCAACCCCGCACGGTCCTCGTCGTCGGCGGCGGCGCGGCCGGCAACGCCATCACGATCCTGCTGCGCCGCGCCGGGATCGCGGTCGACCTGGTCGAGGCCAGGGGCGACTGGAACGCCACCGCCGGCTCGGGCATCACCCTCCAGGGCAACGCCCTGCGCGTGCTGCGCGAACTCGGTGTGTGGGACCGGATCGAGGCATCCGGCTTCGGCTTCGGCTCGGTCGGCATCACCACCCCCGACGGCACCGTCCTGCACACCCAGAACGACCTGCGCACCGGTGGCGACGACCTGCCCGCCACGGTCGGCATGCAGCGGCCGCAGCTCCAGCAAATCCTCATCGACACCGTGCGCGCCTGCGGCGCCACGATCCGGCTCGGCACCAGCGCGCACATCCTCGACCAGGACGCCGACGGCGTCCTGGTACGCCTCGGCGACGGCACGGAGCGCCGCTACGACCTCGTCGTCGCCGCCGACGGCCTCGGCTCCGCCACCCGGGCCGCGATCGGCATCACGGCCAAGCCCGAGCCGACCGGCATGGCCATCTGGCGCGTCGCGGCCCCGCGCCCCGCGGGCGTCGTCCGCACCGACCTCGCCTACGGCGGACCGGCGTACATCGCCGGCTACTGCCCCACCAGCGAGAGCACCCTGTACGCGTACGTCGTCGAGGCCAACCGCGACCGCGCCTCGATACCCGCCGACTCCTACGCCGACGAGATGCGCCGCCTGACCCGCCACTACGGCGGCTTCTGGCCCGAGATCACCGCGCACATCACGGACCCGGCGAAGGTCAACTACACCTGGTTCGACCGCATGCTGGTGGAGGGATCCTGGCACCGCGGCCGGGTCGTCCTCGTCGGCGACGCCGCCCACTGCTGCCCGCCCACCCTCGCGCAGGGCGCCGCCCTGTCACTGGAGGACGCCTGGGTCCTCGCCCAGCTCCTCACCGGGTCCGACACCTGGGACGAGGCGCTCTTCCAGGCGTACTACGAGCGGCGGATCACCCGCGTGCGACCGGTCGTCGAAGCGTCCGTGCAGATCGGGCAGTGGCAGCTCGACGGGGTACGCGACGCCGACGTGCCCGGACTCATGGCCCGCACCATGACCATGCTCAGGGACCTGCCGTGACCGGCCCCACCGTGGACGTGCACGCCCACATCCTGCTGCCCGGACTCGACGCGCTCGTGGCCGGCCTGCCCGGCCACGCCGAGGCCCGCGAACTCGACGCGCGCCGCAACGGCCCCGCCTCCCTCGCCGTCAGCGGGCCCATGGTCCGCGCCCGCGTTCCGCGGATGACCGACGTCACCGTGCGCCTCGCGGCGATGGACGCACAGGGCGTGGACGTCCAGCTGATCAGCCCGTCGCCCTCGCACTACCACTACTGGGCCGACGAGGAGACCGCCGAGAAGGTGTACCGGCTGGCCAACGAGGCCGTGGCCGCGCACTGTTCGGCAGCGCCCGACCGGCTGCGGGGACTGGGACTCGTCCCCCTCCAGCATCCCGGCACGGCGGTGCGTGCCCTCGACCACGCCCTGGCGCAAGGACTGTCCGGCGTGGAGATCTCCAGCCACGCCCCCGGCCGCGAACTCTCCGATCCCGCCTACGAACCCTTCTGGACCCGCGCCGAGGAGACCGGGGCGATCGTCTTCCTGCACCCCTTCGGCTGCACCCTCGACGAGCGCCTCGACCAGTGGTACCTCTCCAACACGGTCGGCCAGCCCACCGAGAACGCCGTAGCCCTCTCGCACCTCGTCTTCTCCGGCGTCCTCGACCGCCACCCCGGGCTCAAGGTGATCGCCGCGCACGGCGGCGGCTACCTCCCCACCCACATCGGCCGCTCCGACCACGCCTGGCACGCCCGCGCCGACGCGAGCGCCGGCTGCGCCCACCCGCCCAGCAGCTACCTCCGGCGGCTGTACTTCGACTCACTCGTCCACGACCCCGGCGTCCTGCGGGAGTTGATCCGCGTCGCCGGCCCGGACCGGGTGCTCCTCGGTTCGGACTTCCCCTTCGACATGGGCACCGACGACCCGGTGGGCGTCCTGCGCGCCGCCCGGCTGTCCGAGGCCGATCTCGACGCCGTACGCGGCCGCAACGCCGCCGCCCTGCTGAACCTCACCCCCGCCACGGGAGGAACCCCATGAGCGCCCGTCTCCTCACCCATCTCCGGCACGTCGACCTGGCCGTGCCCGACTACGACAAGCAGCTCGACTTCTACTCCGGGGTCTGGGGCCTGACCAAGGTCGCCGAGGACTCCGGCCTCTCCTTCCTCGCCGCGGAGGGCTCCCCCGAGCAGTACGTCGTGCGGCTGCGCCGGGCGGACGAGAAGCGCCTGGACCTCGTGTCGTACGGCGCCGCGAACGCGGCGGACGTCGACACACTCGCCGAGCAACTCCTCTCCCAGGGAGTGCGGTTGATCTCGCGGCCGGGGAAGGTCGACACCCCCGGGGGCGGCTACGGCTTCCGCTTCTTCGACGTCGACGGCC
Source organism: Streptomyces sp. NPDC005496 (assembly GCF_042872045.1). NCBI lineage: Bacteria > Bacillati > Actinomycetota > Actinomycetes > Kitasatosporales > Streptomycetaceae > Streptomyces > Streptomyces sp. NPDC005496. Next base: position 400,769 of record NZ_JBIAJQ010000008.1, on the reverse strand, counting down.
GCACCATCGAGGTCTCCTCCGACGTCGGGGTCCGCCGGCACCGGAAGATCGAGGAGAAGGAGGCGATCCCGGTCAAGCTGTCCCACGTCGTCCTCAACTCCCCCGACCTGAACCGCACCCGCGAGTGGTACGAGCGCCACCTCGGCTTCGCCCTCTCCGACACCCTCAGCTCACCGCACATGGGCGAGGTCATGCACTTCATGCGGATCAGCAACCAGCACCACTCCATGGCGATCGCCCAGGGCCCGCACACCGCCCTGCACCACGTCTCCTTCGAGATGCGCGGCATCGACGAGTACATGCGCGGCTCGGGCCGGGTGCTCCGCGCGGGCCACCGCAAGATCTGGGGACCCGGCCGGCACATGGCCGGCGACAACACCTTCACGTACTTCCTCGACCCGCACGGCAACACCGTCGAGTACACCACCGAGTTGGAGTGCCTGGACGAGGACACCTGGCACCCCCACGTCTACGACTTCTCCCGGCCCGAGGTCACCGACCAGTGGGGCACCGCCAACCCCATGAACGAACTCATCGCCAAGGAGTCCTTCAACGACCCCGACCGCGGCGTGTTCGTCGCCCCGCCCGTCTGATCCCCCACCGGTCACCCGGGGGGCACGGAGGCGACGCACACCCCGCGCCCTCTCCGTCCCCGGCCGACACCTCCTCCCCCAGGAGCCACCCATGCGTTTCGCCGCATACGAACACCACCACCGCACCCGGGTGGCCGTCGTGGAGGACGACGACACCCTCTTCCCGCTGCCGGGCGTCTCCTCCCTGTCCACGCTGCTCACGCAGACCGCGGGCCTGCCCGGACTGCTCGCCGCGGGCCGGGAGGCGCTCGACGTCCCCCCGGGCCCGCACGTCTCCCAGGTACGGCTGCTGCCCCCGCTCCAGCCCACGTCCGTACGGGACTTCGTCACCTTCGAGGAGCACGTCGAAGGGGTACGCCGTGCTGTCGACGGTGTCGCGGGCGTCCCCGAGCAGTGGTACGCGGCACCCACCTTCTACTTCACCAACGCGCACGCGATCCACGGCCCCGAAGACGACGTCCCCATGCCTCCGGGGTCGAGCGTCCTGGACTTCGAGCTGGAGGTGGGCGCCGTGATCGGCCGGGAGGGGCGCGACCTGACTCCCGAACGGGCCCGCGACCACATCGTCGGATACACCGTGTTCAACGACTGGTCCGCGCGCGATCTGCAGTCGGCCGAGATGAAGGTGGGCCTCGGCCCCTGCAAGGGCAAGGACACCGCCACCACCCTCGGTCCGTACCTGGTCACCGCCGACGAACTCGAGCCCTTCCGGGACCCCGACGGCTTCCTGCGGCTGGCTCTGACGGCCTCGGTCAACGGCGAGGTCGTGGGCGAGGACCTGCTCTCCAACATGAGCTGGACCTTCGAGGAGATGACCGCCTACGCCTCCCGCGGGACCCGCGTGCTGCCGGGTGACGTCCTCGGCTCGGGCACCTGCGGCAACGGCGGATGCCTCGCCGAACTGTGGGGACGGCACGGCACGCAGGACCCGCCGCCGCTGAAGCCCGGCGACACGGTGAGCCTCACCGTCGAGGCAATCGGCACCCTGACCAGCACGGTGGTGCCTGGCCCCGACCCGGTACCGCTGCCGGCCGGCCGCCGCCGCCCGCGGGAACGGCCGTGACCGGCCCCTGCCGCAAACGGCTCCTGGGCAAGGTCGTCGTGGTGACGGGCGCCGCCCGCGGACAGGGGGCGGCCGAGGCGGACGCGCTCACCCGCGAGGGCGCCCGCGTCATCGCCACCGACGTCGCGGAGGCACCTGGCTGCCGGCGGCTCGACGTCACCAGCGAGCGGCAATGGGCGGAGCTGGCGGCCGAGTTGACGGACACCTACGGGCAGGTGCACGGCCTGGTGAACAACGCGGGCATCACCTGGCGGGCGCGTCTCGGGGACGTCCGGGCCGAGGACTTCGAGCGGGTCCACTCCGTCAACGTCACCGGTCCCCTGCTCGGCATCCAGCGGATCGGCCCTCTGATGCCGCCGGGCTCCTCGATCGTCAACGTCGGCTCCTCCGCCGCGCTCACCGCCCACTACCCGGTCGCCTACACCGCCAGCAAATGGGGCCTGCGCGGCCTCTCGCGGACGGCGGCGCTCGAACTGGGGCCGCGCGGCATCCGCGTCAACATCGTCCATCCCGGCTACATCGAGACCGAGATGACCGCCTCGGCCGCACCCGCGTTCCGCGAGGCGAACCTCCGTGAGACCCCGCTCGGGCGCACGGGCACGGTGGACGACATCGTCCCGCTCGTGGTCTTCCTGCTGTCGGACGAGTCGGCGTTCCTCACCGGCACCGAGATCCCCGTGGACGGCGGACTGACCGCCCACGGAGGAGTCAAGTCCGTGTCCGACGCCCTGCTCGCCCAGCAGGCGGACCGATGAACCGGGCCGCGGGCATCGAGGCCCCGGCCACCGGCGCCCGTCACGCCGACGGCGCCGGCCCCGCCGTCGTACCCGCCCACCGCCGCCCGAAAGGGAAGCCCACCGTGAACAAGGTCCGCGACAGCGCCGCCGAGGCGATCGCCGACATACCCGACGGCGCCTCACTCGCCGTCGGAGGCTTCGGCCTCTCCGGCGTCCCCGCCGTCCTCATCGACGCACTGCACGCCCAGGGGGCGACCGGCTTGCATGTCGTCTCCAACAACTGCGGCGTGGACGGCCGCGGCCTCGGCGTCCTGCTCGCCGCCGGCCGCATCACCCGGGTCACCGGCTCCTACGTCGGCGAGAACAAGGAATTCGCCCGGCAGTACCTCAGCGGCGAACTGGAGGTCGAACTGACTCCACAGGGCACCCTCGCCGAACGGCTGCGCGCGGGCGGCGCGGGCATCCCCGCCTTCTACACCCCCGCAGGCGTGGGCACACAGGTCGCGACGGGCGGACTCCCCTGGCGGTACGCCCACGACGGGACGGTGGCCGTCGCCTCCCCACCGAGGGAGACCCGGGAGTTCGCGGGCCGCGCGTACGTCCTGGAGCACGGCATCACCACCGACTTCGCCCTCGTACGCGCCTGGCGGGGCGACCGGCACGGAAACCTCCGCTTCCGCCGTGCCGCCGCCAACTTCAACCCCCTGGCCGCCATGGCCGGGCGGATCACCGTCGCGGAGGTCGAGGAGCTCGTCGAACCCGGCGCCCTCGCCCCCGACGAGGTCCATCTCCCCGGCGTCTACGTCCAGAGAGTCGTCGCGCTCACCGCCGGACAGGCCGCCGACAAGCCCATCGAGAAGAGGACGGTAAGCGACTGATGGCCTGGACCCGCGACCAGATGGCCGCCCGCGCCGCCGCCGAACTCCGCGACGGCTCCTACGTGAACCTCGGCATCGGCCTGCCCACGCTCATCCCGGGGCACCTCCCGGCCGACGTCCACGTCGTGCTGCACTCGGAGAACGGCATCCTGGGCACCGGCCCCTACCCGCGCGAGGAACAGGTCGACCCCGACCTGATCAACGCGGGCAAGGAGACGGTCACCGTCCTGCCGGGAGCCTCCTTCTTCGACTCCGCGCTGTCCTTCGGCATGATCCGCGGCGGTCACATCGACACCGCCGTCCTCGGAGCGATGCAGGTGTCCTCCCGCGGCGACCTCGCCAACTGGATGATCCCCGGCAAGATGGTGAAGGGCATGGGCGGGGCCATGGACCTGGTCCACGGGGCCCGCCGGGTCATCGTGCTGATGGAGCACACCGCCAGGGACGGCAGCCCCAAGCTGCTCTCGGAGTGCACGCTGCCGCTCACCGGCGAACGATGCGTCCACCGCGTCATCACCGACCTCGCCGTCCTCGACGTCACCGCCGGCGGCCTCGCCCTCGTCGAGACCGCCCCCGGGGTCACCGTGGAGGACATCACGGCCCGCACCGCCGCTCCCGTACTCCTGGACAGCTTCACCGCCGCATGCTGAACGCGCCTGCGGGCGGTGACCATGCAGGAAGTCGGCTCCTCGTCCAGGTGCCGGCGGCCCCCGGGTGCCTGCCGGAGCCGGCGGCGGGGTATCACTCCGACGCGCACGGTGCGCGGACGGCCGCTTCCGAGGAGACGTCACGTGAGGATCCTGATCACCGGCGCGTACGGGTTTCTGGGGCGTCTGCTCGTCGAGAAGCTGCTGCGGGAGCGCTCGTTCGACGGCGAACCGATCACCCGGCTGGTCCTCGCTGACCGCGTCGTGCTCGCCGACTCCCGCAGACGGCGGACCCCCTCGTGGAACTGGCCCACGGCGAGCTGACCGACCGCCTCGCCGAGGTGTTCGCCCGGCCGGTCGACGTGGTGTTCCACCTCGCCGCCGCGGTGTCGGCCGAGTGCGAGCGGGACTTCGACCTCGGCATGCGGATGAACGTGGACACTACGCGCGCCCTGCTCGACGCCGCCCGGGCCCAGTCGGAGTCCGGCGGACCCACGGCACGTGTGGTGTTCGCCGGCAGCCTCGCCGTCTACGGCTCGCAGCCGGGGCTGCCCCTTCCGCCCGTGGTCAGCGAGGCGACCGTGCCCCTGCCGCAGACGAGTTACGGAACGCAGAAGCTCATCTGCGAGCATCTCGTGGCCGATTACACGCGCCGGGGCTTCGTCGACGGACGCGTGGTCCGTCTGATGACCGTCGCGGTGCGACCGGGCAAGCCGAACGCGGCGGCCTCGGGCTTCCTGTCCGCCATCATCCGCGAACCACTCGCGCGACTGCCCACCGTGTGCCCGGTGGACCCCGGTCTGCGGGTGGCACTGGCCTCGCCGCGACGCACGATCCGCGGCATCGTCCGCGTCGCCGAGGCCCGGCGCGGCACCGGTCCCGGCCACCTCGAAGGCCGGCTTCCGGTCAATCTCCCCGCCCTCACCGTCTCCGTCGCCGACATGCTCGCCACACTGCGGGAAGTCGCCGGCACCGCCGCGGACCTGGTGACCGTCGCCCCCGACCCGGCCATCGAGGCGATCGTCGGCTCCTGGCCCGCCGCCGTCGACAGCACACGCGCCGCGGCCCTCGGCCAGGACCCCGACCCGAGCTTCCTGTCCCTCGTACAGGACTACCTCGACGACCACCCCGAGGCGATCGTCCGCCCGTCGGACGGATGAGCCCGGGACCACTTGTGGCCGGCGTGCCGCTGGGGACGCGGTGCGGGCTACCCGGCGGCACCCCTGCGACCGTCAGCGTCCGCACCCCGGCGTGGCCGCCGTGCGACGAAGACCCACTCCCAACCGGGTTGCGCTGCGTCCCTTTTGTGCCGCGGATTGGACCGTGGTGCCGGCGCGGCTAGAGTCCCCATCTCACCACGTACACAGGGAACACACAGGGGGCGGGGACATATGAGGCACCTCAGGACCGCGGCGTGGGCGGGCATCACCGTCGTCGCGCTCGCCGCGACCACCGCGTGCGGCGCGGAAGCGGCGAAGACGACCGCCGACGCCGTCAGCCACGCCGACACCATCATGGCCGCGTTGACCCGCGCCTCGGAGAAGGCGTCGGGACTCGGTTCGGCCGAGGTGGAGTCGACCACCACGATCACGGCGGGCAGCGGTAAGCCCATCTCGATGAACGGCACTTACTCCTGGGGGGACGGCGCCGCGCTCGACGTGGAGATGGACACCGCCAACGCCCAGATGCAGTCGCTCCAGGACGACCCGACGCTCACCATGAAGATGGTCGACGGGGCGTACTACTACGAGATCGACCCGCAGCCATCGGGACCGCTCAAGGGCAAGCACTGGATGCGGATCGACGTGTCCGCCGTGGTCGGCGACTCCACCGCGGACGCCATCGCGGACAACGCCGACCCCACGACGGGCCTGCGGTACATCGGTGCCTCGAAGAACGTGAAGGACCTCGGCGAGGAGACGATCCGCGGCAAGAAGGCCACCCACTACCGGGGCACGGTCGGAGCGGAGCAGATCAACGCGTCCAAGCTGCCGGACAGGGAGAAGCGGGCCGCCATCAAGTCCCTCGCATCCACCGGCAAGATGGTCCTCGACATCTGGGTCGACGACAAGGACCTGCCCGTGCGCATGGAGCAGCACGGCGGCGGCATGGACGTCACCATGGACTACCTGAAGTTCGGTGCGACCAAGCCGGTCACGGCCCCGCCGGCCTCGGACACCGGTGACCTCACCGAGCAGGTCGAGAAGGTCCGCGAGCAGTCGCTCGACCAGTAGGACGGCGAAGCGTACGAGTGTGGCCCGGCCGTCGGAACGGCCGGGCCATACTCTTGTGAACTCCCTGGCGGCGGCGTGCCCGAGGCCCACACCAGCACTGGCACTGGCACCGGCACCGGCACCGGCACCGGCGTACTCATGCGTCGGCCGTTCCGGCGAGTTCACCTCGCTGGGCGCAGCCAGGGCCAATCCCCTTGCATCCGGGGCGTGTTCACCACGCCCCGGGAGAGGGGTCCCGCCGTCAGCCCGCGAAGTCGCGGATGACCTGCTGGGCCACCCGCTTCCTGGCGGCGGCGAGTTCCGTGGCGATCGCGGCCGACGTGTCGTCGTCGAGAGTCATCAGCGCGGGCCTCGGTTCGCCCTCGCTGACGCACTGGCGGCGCGCGTGTGTGGGCGGGTGCGTCGAGTCGACGCTGTGGCCGCGCAGCGCGCTGACCCGGCGCAGTCGTTCGTACTCGCGCTCCGGCACCGACCCGACATGGGCGGCGAGCCGTTCCCACAGGCCGTCCCACGCGTCCCGGCGTGACCGCCCGCCGATGCCCGTCTGGGCGAGCACCGACTCCCTGCGCAGCTCGATGTCGACGGCGTCGGTGACGAGGAGCAGGTCGAGGAGCTCCACCGCGGTCTCGCTGGAGGCGATCCGGGCGGCGGCCCGGTCGGCGAGGTACTCCGCACGCTGCGAGGTGCGCATGGTCAGGCCGTCGAGCAGTGCCAGCAGTCCTCGGGCCGCCCAACGCGGCGGGGCCAGCAGGAGGTTGGCGAAGCGTTCGAGGAACGTCGGTGACGGCTCGGGCGCCAGCATGTAGCACCACAGCGCGAGGGACCGCAGCGCGCTGCCGACGTTCTTGGCGCGGCGCAGGTCCCCGTTGGCGTAGTGGCCGAGTTCATGTCCCAGCAGCGCCAGGCGTTGCGGCGGGCTCAGGATCTCCCACAGCCCCAGACCCAGGTACAGCACCCGCCGCTGTCTGATTCCCACGAGCGTGACGCTCGCGTTGGCGTCCGGACCGATCACCACGGCGTGGACTCCGGTGGTGCCGACGGCCGCCGCGACCTCGTCGATCAGCGCGAACAGCCGCGGCGCGTCCGCCCGTTGCAGGACCGGTTCGTTGTCGGGCAGCGACGCGAAGCGGGGTCGCAGGACGACGGCGAGGACGATCAGCACCGCTCCGACGAGCGGCTGGACCACGGTGCTCCAGCCCAGGACGACGAGCAGCACTCCGGCGACGGCGAGCGCGAAGGTGATGCCGTTCACGACCGTCGAGATCGCCAGCGCGAGAGCGCCGGGAAGGTCGCGCCCGGGCTCCTCAGCTTCACCCCGGCTCATCTCGTCGAGCAGTTGCCGCCCGTGCCGTTCGGCCAGGCGTCGACGCCGGGCCTCGATCCTCCCCGCGGGCGGTTCCGGAGCGCCGGGGTCGACATTCCAGCCACACTCGGCACACCATGCGCCGAAGCGCGGATTCACCGGTACGTCCACGCCGCACTCCGGACACGCCTGTGTCCGCTCCGCAGCGATCTGCGATCCCATTTCCCTGTCCCCACCCTGGTCACACATCGGATGCCGCCCGCGTCCCACCGTGGATGCGGACGGGAGGGGCGACTTGCAGGCGCAGCGTAAGGGATGCCGGGCGGGCCCTCGTCACTGCCCCGAATCGGACCGTTACCCGCCGTTTTCAGCCAACGCTCGGCGCCGTACACCGGCGATCGCACGGTGTCGCGGCGAACCATGCCCGAGGCCGGCCTGGTCGCCGGTCGGGCAGGAAGGGTTCACGTACGCGGGTCGCGAGTGGGCTTCGAACAGGGGCCTGTCGGTGCGGTGCGTCCCTTCTGGTCCGGACATCCGGGAGCGTGCCCGTTCCCCCTCTGGAGGGGGTTCCGCGACGCGAACACGGCATCGCACGGTCGCAGGGATGTTCGCCCGCGGTGTGCGGATATTCTCCCGTCCGGACCCCTGGCCAGCAGGCTTGCCTCTCGGAACGGACGTCGTCACCGCGCCGGATGACAGGAGTCAGGTGAGGTCGGCGCGACTCGGGGAAGAAGGGGCGACATGGGACAGGAGGTCGCTGTGGACGGTGCGGATCTGGAACTGGGTGAACTACTGGCGGCTGCGGAAGCGGCGCCGCCCGGAGAGTCCGTCGGCGTGGTCGCACACGACCTGCGCAAACGCTTCGGAGCGGAGCGTGTGTCGTTCCTGTTCGCCGACCTGCTGGGACAGCGGCTGGTGCGCCTCACGTCGCCCACCGACAGTGCCATGGCGGACGGCGCGGAGCAGGTCGAACTGCGGGACAGCGTCTACGACGAGGTCCTGCGCAGTCAGCGCCAGCACGTGGAACCCGACGGCCAGGGCGGACGGCGGGTGATCTCGCCCGTCACCAACCGCGGCGACTGCATCGGCTTGCTGGAGGTGACGCTGCAGTACGCGGACGACACCGTCCTCGCCCAGATCAGCGAGGCCGCCCACGCGCTGGCGTACATCATCGTGACGGACCGCCGCTTCACGGACCTGTACCACGCGGGCCAGCGCACCACCCGGACCAGCCTGGCGGCCGAGATCCAGCACCAGTTGCTCCCCTCGGCCTCCTGCTGTGAGTCCCCTCAGTTCACTCTCGCCGCGGGTCTGGTCCCGGCCGACGACATCGGCGGCGACACCTACGACTACACCCTGGACAGCGGAACCCTGCATCTGTCCATCACCGACGCCATGGGGCACGACACCAACTCCGCGCTGCTGGCTACGCTGTTGGTGGGTGCGCTGCGCGGTGCCCGCCGGACCGGATGCGACGCACTCCAGCAGGCCCATCGCGCCCATGAGGCCCTGCTGACCCACAGCCGCGGCCTGGCAACCGGCCAACTGCTGTGCGTCAGCCTGGAGACGGGCACCTGTGAGCTGGTCAACGCGGGGCATCCCTGGCCCATCCGGCTGCGGGAGGGAGCGGCCGAGGCCGAGGAGGTCAGGCTCGCCGTGAACCTGCCGTTCGGGGTGGCCGCCCCGACCTCCTACCAGCTCCAGCAGCTGGACCTGGAGCCCGGTGACCGCCTCGTCCTGCTCACGGACGGCATGCAGGAGCGCGGCGCCGGAGCCGTCGACCTGCCCGCTCTCGTACGCGACACCCGCGCCTGCCATCCCCGGGAGGCCGTCCGCGCCCTGACCGGCGCCGTGCTGGAGGCCTGCCGCGGCAACCTGAAGGACGACGCCACGGTCCTGATACTGGACTGGCACGGCCCACGGACCTGACGTAGGTGCCGGGACGCTCCGTAGCGGGCGGTCACTGCCCGACATCACAGCCGACGCCCTTCGCGACCCGCCCGGCGAGTCGTAGGCGAGGCCCGGCCGGCCGACGCGTTTCACCCATCTGACCATGTCTGGTTTGTACCGATAAGTTCTGCGGCACTCGGTCAGTGCGGGTTAGTGCGCCCGTCGCCGCGGGTGACCGCCGACGGCGGGTGCCCGAAAGTGGCTCACCGGCCTGGCCGGCCGCGAGCGGAACAGAGGGCGGTCGATGACGACGATCGGCGTGGAAGAGGAATACCTGCTGGTGGACCCCGCCACGGGCCTCCCCGTACCGCTGGCGGAGAAGGTGCGGATGGCGGCCGGACTGGGGCAGCTCACCGGCGACCAGGAAGTACAGCCCGAGCTGCTGCAGGCGCAGGTCGAGGTCGCCTCCCCGGTGTGCGACAGCCTTCAGGAGGTCGGCGGACATCTGCTGCGTCTGCGGCATGCCCTGGGAGCCGCAGCCGAGACGCACGGCTGCGCCATCGCGGCCTGTGGGACACCGCCCCGGCACGACGAGGAACCCGTGCCCGTCACCGACCAGGCCCGGTACCGGACCATGCTCGCCCAGGCTCCGCAACTGGTGGCGGAGCAACTGGTCAACGGCATGCACATCCACTGCGCGGTGCCTTCCCGGGACGCCGGCGTGCAGGTGCTGAACCGGCTGCGCCTGTGGCTGCCGACGCTCACGGCGATGTCGGCGAACTCTCCGCTGTGGAACGGCCACGACACCGGTTTCGCCAGCTGGCGCACCGTGATCTTCAACCGCTGGCCGGTGGGCGGCGTTCCCCCGCACTTCCAGGACGCCGCGGACTACGACCGACGTGTGCAGCGGCTGCTCGACTGCGGGCTGATCGCGGACACCGGTCAGCTGTACTGGCAGGCCCGCCTGTCGGAGCGGTTCCCCACGATCGAGGTGCGGTGCTGCGACGTACAGCTGCACGTGGACGAGGCGGTGATGTTCACCGGGATCGTCCGGGCGCTGGTGGACACCGCTCTCGCGGAGGCGGCGACGGGGGCGTCCGCCCCGGAGTGCGCGCCCGAACTGCTTCACGGCGCCATGTGGCACGCGGCCCGGCACGGCCTGAGCGACACCCTGATCGACCCGGAGGGCCGTCGGAGCCGCGCCGGCGACGTCCTGTGCCGGCTTCTGCAGTACGTGTCACCGGCGCTCGACGCGTCCGGCGACACCCGGGACGTGGCGGGCCTGGTCCACAGGCTCCTGCGTGAGGGCACCGGCGCGGACCGGCAGCGCGCCGCGCTGGCGCAGGGCGGTCTCCGCGGCGTCGCCGAGCTGATCACCGGCGAGAGCACCCCCTGAGACGGCTCTCCCCCGTGCCCGGACAACCGCCGCAAGCTCCGATCAGGGAACCGGGACCGGCGATCCGACCTGGTGCCCTACAGCGCGACGGTGTCGCCACGGCGCACCGTCCGCACCAGCGGGGCCAGCCCGCGCCGCTCGACCTCGGCGAGGAAGTCGGACAGCGGCGACTTGAAGACGCCGTAGTCGTCGTAGTGCACGGGCACCACCGACCGCGGCCGGATCAGCTCGACGAGGTCGGTGCCCTGGCGGCCGTCCATGGTCACGACCAGGCCGCCCGGCAGTGTCGTCCCGCCCAGGTGGACGACGGCGGTGTCGATGGCGGGGAAGCGCCTGGGTATCTCGCGCAGGTCGTCGATCAGCAGGGTGTCGCCGGTGAGGTAGAGACGCGTCGCGAGTGTGCCGTCGGGTTCCCGGTGGTCCAGGACGCCGCCCATCACGGGCGGCAGCAGGGCCCGGGCCGGCCCTCTCGCGTGCCTTCCCGGGACCGCTGTGAGACTGAGCGTGTGCCCGTCCTTGGCGAGTTCGGCACTCTGCCAGGTGCGCAGACCCTCGGCGCCGGCGAACTTCTGCCGGTGCAGGGCTCGAGCCGCTTTCGGTGTCGTCAGGATGCGGACACGCCGGTCGAGACCGCGCTTGGCGACACGGTCCCAGTGGTCGCCGTGCATGTGCGACAGGACGACGCAGTCGAGCTCGGGAAGGTCTTCCACGCTCAGCGCCGGCTCGGTCAGCCGACGGCTGACGATGCCCTTGCCGAGGTAGGCGAACTGGCCTCGATGGAGGAAGTTCGGGTCGGTCAGGACCGTGAAGGGACCGAGCCGCAGCAGCACCGTCGCGGTGCCGATGAAAGTCAGCTCGGCCATGGGCACCCCCGTGGAAGGTCGTACAGCCCCGGGTCCCCCGGCACGACCACCGAAAACGTGCCCTCCCGGGCCGGCCCCGGGAGAGCCGTGCCGACCGTGGACCCTCACGCCGAAGTCCTTGGCCCCTTCCTGTCTCTTTTCGGGCGGTTCCTGGCCGGACCGATGCGGCGCCGCGGCCGGGAAGTGGGCATCGTCGAAGCAGCACCCATCCACCCCGCACAGCACAGTCACCCCGAAGGACGCACAGGTCATGGCCGAAGTCATCGCAGGCGTAACGGTTCCCGGGACGGCGGCCGCCGTCGAGGCCACGCGCCTCGTCCAGGCGAGCACCAGTCCCCTCCTCTTCCACCACTCCCGACGCGTCTTCCTTCTGGGCGCGCTCCAGGCCCGGGAACTCGGCCTGACCCCCGACCCGGAGCTGCTGTACCTGGCCAGCCTGTTCCACGACGTCGGCCTCCTGAAGCCCTTCTCCGACACGGAGCAGCGCTTCGAGCTGGACGGCGCCGACCACGCGCGCGCGTTCCTGCTCGACCACGGGTTTCCCGCCGACTCCGCCGAGGTCGTCTGGACGGCGATCGCGCTGCACTCCACACCGGGGATCCCCGGCCGGATGGGACCGGAGATCGCCGCCCTGAACCAGGGTGTGCTGACCGACGCGGTGGGGGTCGGTCTCGACCGGCTCGACCGCGCCCGGGTGGAGGAGATCACCGACGTCCATCCCCGGGGCGACTTCAAGACCGGGTTCCCGCAGGTCTTCCTGGAGGGACTCCGCGACCGCCCGGACACCACGTACGGGACCGTCAATCAGGACGTACTGGAGGAGTTCGTCCCCGGTTTCCGCCGTACGTCCATGATCGAGCGCATCATGGGTGCGGCCTGGCCGACGTGACCGTGACGCGGCGGGCGCCCCATGAGAGAGGCGAGCAGGCATGACATCCCCGGCACACAGCGTGGGCGTTCTCGTGTTCGACGGCATGAAGATGCTCGACCTGTCCGGACCGGCGGAGGTCTTCAGCGAGGCGAACCGGTACGGCGCGCGCTACCGGCTGAGCATCGTCTCGGTGGGCGGCGGACCGGTGCTCTCCTCCATCGGCATGAGGGTGCCCGCCGACGCGGACGCGGCTGCGGGCGAGGCGTACGACACGCTGCTCGTGGTGGGCGGTGATCTGCTGCCCGCCTCCCCCGTCGCGCCCGCCCTGAGCGCGGCGGCGAGGGCGCTGGCGGACCGGGCGGGGCGGGTCGCCTCCGTCTGCACGGGTGCCTTCGTCCTGGGCGCGGCGGGACTCCTGGAGGGCAGGCGCGCGACCACGCACTGGCAGCACACCTCCGTACTGGCGCGCAGCTGCCCTTCGACGCGGGTGGAACCCGACGCGATCTTCGTCAGGGACGGCACCACCTACACCTCCGCGGGCGTCACCGCGGGCATCGATCTCGCGCTCGCCCTGGTGGAGGAGGACCACGGACCGGACCTGCCCCGCGAAGTCGCCCGCTCACTGGTGGTCTACATGCAGCGGGCGGGCGGCCAGTCCCAGTTCTCCGCCTCGCTCCAGGGTCCGGCGCCGCGTACCCCGGTGCTGCGGCTGATCCAGGACGCGGTCCAGGCCGACCCGACCGCCGACCACAGCCTCGACTCGCTCGCCACGCTGGTCCGCGTCAGCCCACGGCACCTGACCCGCCTGTTCCGTGCCGAGCTCGACACCACACCGATGAAGTACGTGGAGCTGATCCGGTTCGACATGGCGAAGGCCCTGCTCGACGCCGGGCACAACGCGACGGAGGCCGCCTCGCTGTCGGGTTTCCCCAGCTACGAGAGCCTGCGCCGGGCCTTCGCGCGCCATCTGGGCCTCTCCCCGGCCCGCTACCAGCGCCGCTTCGCCACCACGTCCCCGGACTCCCGCACACAGGGCTGACCGCCCGCCCGGCCGTGACCGGACGCGAGGTCCGGTCGGCGGTTCACACCGTGGCCGTACGCCACGGCTCGCTCGGCCATCCGCGCAAGGCGGAGATCGTTTCGGAAGACAGGAACGGGCCGTACGCCCGCACCGTGACCGTTCTGGACGACGAGCACCGCTCGGCGCTCCGCGGCGTGGCCGTTTCCGAGGGCATGTCGGCCGTCCGGCAGCGGACGCGGAACCCCGGTCCGGCGGAAGCTGGGCACAGATCCCCCTCCGTCACCGCCAAGGGAAGGCAGCCATGACCGAGAACATCGCGGGCGTCGAGATCCCCGACAGCAAGCTCGCGCAGGACGCCACCGAACTCATCCGCGACACCACCCCGGCCCTGCTCTTCCACCACTCCCGCCGTGTCTACCTGTTCGGCAGCCTGCAGGCGGCCGCACGCGGGCTCAGCCCGGACCCGGAGCTGCTGTACGTGGCGGCGCTGTTCCACGACACGGGCCTCGTGCCGCCCTACCGCAGCGACGACCAGCGCTTCGAGATGGACGGCGCCGACCAGGCCCGCGCGTTCCTGCTGACCCATGGTCTGTCCGAGGGCGCGGCGGACACCGTCTGGACGGCCATCGCCCTGCACACGACGCCGGAGGTGCCGTACAAGATGGCCCCCGAGATCGCGGCGACCACCGCGGGGGTCGAGACGGACGTACTCGGCCTGAACCTGGGCAACATCACCCAGGCGCAGATCGACGCCGTCACCGCCGCTCACCCCCGACCCGACTTCAAGCGCCAGATCCTCCAGGCGTTCACCGACGGCTTCAAGCACCGTCCCGACACCACCTTCGGCACGGTGAACGCCGACGTCCTCGAACACTTCGCCCCGGGCTTCCGCCGCACCGACTTCGTCGAGGTCATCCAGAACTCCGCCTGGCCCGAGTGAGCCGACGCCACGGGTGACCGGGCCCGCCGACCCCTCGACGTCCACACTCACGGTGGTCGGCGCGGGGTCGGCCGTCGCCGTCGGGAACGTGCGGCGTCCGAGCGATGACTTCCGTCGCGCCCAAGGGTCTGACAGTCGGTCGTACGCGACCCGGAGCAGGCGGCTCCCCGCCCCGGGCGTCCGCTCCGCACACCGGCACCGATCCAGGAGACATGAGCGTGAGTGACATCGTCATCCAGAACGTCGCCCGCCCCGAGCGCGTACGGTCCGGCCCCTGGCCGACGGTGATCGCCTCGAACCTCGACTACCACCGGGCGACGTTCCTGTGGAAGTGCGAGGGCCTCACGGACGCGCGGCTGCGTCAACGCGTTCTACCGTCCTCCGCGTTGACGCTGCTGGGACTCATGCGTCACCTTCAGGGAGTCGAACGTGCCTGGTTCCAGCGGACGCTGGCCGGCGTGACCGCCCCGCCGTACTTCCCCTACCGGACCTACGTCACCGCCGCCGGCGACGACTGGTTCGACGAGGCGGACCCCACGCCGGCCGACGTGGTGTACGAGGACTACCTCAGCGCCTGCGAGGAGTCGCGGAAGCTGTTCGCCGAGGTGACCGCCGACCCCGGACGCCTCGTCTCCAGCCCGGAGTTCGGCACCACCGACGTCCGGTTCGTCCTGGAGCACGTGATCGAGGAGTACGCCCGTCACGTCGGCCACGCGGACCTGCTGCGCGAAGCCATCGACGGCGCCACGGGTGAGTAGCCCGGCCGACAGCGCCGACATCCCTGTGGTGCGGCGACGACGGTACGAGCCGTCCGGGAGCAGCGCCGGACAGCGTGCCTGGAGCAGAGGCGGTGCCGGACACGGGCCACGGCGCCCGCGGAGGCAGCGCCGGACACGATCGAAGCCGTCTCAGCGTTTCAACTGCGTTCGCCACTCGTTTCGGTGACAGGCCGTCACGGCACGAGTGCATGGCGTTACGATCTCCATGCCGGCGAACCCGCTTGCGACCGCTGTCGCGCCGAGCAGGATCCGGCGGCCACCGATCAGGCTCGCCACAAGGAGTGTTCGTGAAGCCCTTCCTCAACTCCGTCCGAGTCGCCACGGCGGTGGCGTCGAGCGTGCTCACCGCGGCAGCGGTGGTCACCTCGTCAGGTCCGGTCCACGCCGCGTCCTCGCACCAGCCGCAGGCGCGACCGGCGGCCGCGGTCTCCGCCGTACCGTGCGGCTTCTTCCGCTACAGCGTCCGGGAGTCCCAGTTCGCCGCCTACAACCACTGCGGTGAGACGACGGTGCTGGTCCACGTAGACGTCAGGGGCGGCGGCAGCACGAACGACTACCACCTCTGCGTCGGCCCGAACCGCACACAGCTTCCGGGCGCCGGACCGAACTACCTCAACGCGTACTACATCGGCGGTGCAGGCTGTCGCCTCGGCGACCGCAGCCCGCACTCCCCGCACTGACACCGGCCAGCCACCTTCGAAATACCGCAGCCTGGATCACTCCGTGTCCGGGCTGCGGTTTCGCGCTGTCGCGGCCTCTGCGGCCGCCCGCCGGTACGCCGACGTGATCACCAGGGCGTCGTCCCTCAGTTCACGGAGTCGAGCGCCACGCGCTCCTCGGCGGCCCGGGGAGCCGGAGGCACCTCCTGGACGACGGGCTCGGGACGGCGACGCCCGCGTCCGGCCATTCGACAGCCCACGCATCCGGGGTGACCGCTCGCGGCCTCCGGATCCTTCGCGCGCCAGTCCTGCTCGGCGAGCGGGCGCGGACCGCTCGGCTTGCCCCAGCCGGCCAGATGCAGCCCCCAGGTGACGAGGGCGGCGAGGGCGACGACCCCCAGACCGAGGAAGAACCCCGGCACCCACGCCGCGATCATCGCGACGCCGGTGAGGGTGAACCCGGCGAGAGCGAGACACGCCCCGGTCCATCCGGCGACCGTGTGGCCGAGATCGTGGTCGCCGTGCATGCCGCTCATGAATCTCCTCGGGTCGGCTGTCGGTATCGTCGCGACGTGAACAGGTCATTTATCTCACGAGCTAAGTAACTTAGATGCTAAGGAGATTTCCGGTGAAGGGCAAGCCCCGCCCCGAGGCGACACCGCAGCAGGCGCTGGACGCGATGGACCAGCTGATCGCGCTCGCCCTCGTCTCCCAGCACGACATCGCCCAGCGGCTGGGTCTGAACGTCACCGACCTCACCTGCCTGGGCCACGTCATCGGCGCCGGCGAGCAGCACCTGAACGCCGGCGACCTGGCCGAGCGCGCCAACCTGACCACCGGCGCGGTCACGGGCGTACTCAACCGTCTGGAGCGTGCCGGTTACGTCCATCGGCAGCCGGACCCCGGAGACCGCCGCCGAGTTCGAGTGGTCCTGGACGAATCGGCGGCCGCCCGGGTCTTCGCCGTGTACGGCCCGCACTACGAGCGGCTCGGCACCCTCTTCGCCGACTACACCCCCGACGAGACGGCGGTCCTCACCGACTGGTTCGTCCGCGCGCGAGCCGCCATGCAGCTCTCGCTCGACGAGATCAGGGGGTCAGAGAGCAGTGAGAGGGACAACCGGTGAGGTGAGGGCACTGAGACGCTGGCAGCCCTCGGCCTCCAGCACGAAGGTCAGGGGACGAAGGTCAGAGAACGGCGAGCAGGTCGTCGAGCGGTGCCGGTACGCGGTCCGGTTCGAGGGCCTCGACGAGCACACGGCCGTACTGGATCTTGCGCCCCTTCTTCGTGCCGAGGAAGCGCCGCAGCTGCTGAGGCGAGGGGCGGCCCTGCTGCGCGGGCTGACGCAGGAAGGTCTGGAGCGCCCGCACATCGCCCTCCGCGCGGATGAGTTCTTCCACCCTCGCGACACCCAGGGCGCGGATCAGCTCGTCCTCCAGATCCGCCACGCAGACGAAGAACTCAGGCTCCGCCCCGGCCGGCTCCAGAGCACGCGCGTAGTAGCGCTGCTCACGCTCGTCGCACAGCCCCGTGAGACGCAGTCCCAGTCCGGAGGGTCCGAGGAGGCGCGCGAAGCGCCCGACGCTCATCGCGCCGCCCATCGACAGAACGCAGACACCTTCCGCCGTCAGGTTCCTGCCGCGCCTCTCGGCCAGCGCGTCGACCGCGGCCACGTCGCTCGGGCCTTCCAGCAGGACGGCCGTCCGGACGGGCAGCAGCGCGGCCAGCTCGCGCGCGGGCTCGCCGGGACCACCGGCCGCCCACCTCGTGACTTCGTCGCGGAACGCCCCCATGTCAGCCATGGCACGAGTCTGCGCCTTTCGCGTCCGCCGCGACACGGGATTTCCACCGGTTGGCCCGCGCGACTCGTCGTAGGCAAGCAACACAGGTCCGCGGCAAAGTGAATCTCTGTCGAATCCGGCTGAACACAAAGCGTTGTGCATCCGTAGAGAGGCCGGGAGACTCTCTCCTCTCGGCCGATGACCGGCAGGACCGGTGTGACACCGGGCCCCAGCCACCCCTCAGGAGTACCGATGACCACAACGCGCCTCTCCCAGTGGCTGACAAGGCGCCAGCCACTCGTGCTGGGCCTCTTCCGCATGGTCCTGGGCCTCTTGTTCGCCAGTGAGGGCGCGGCCACGCTGTTCGGAGTGCTCGACCGGAAGGCCGGCCCGGTGGGTGACTGGCCGTTCTGGTACGCGGGGGTCATCGAGCTCACCTGCGGCGTACTCGTCCTCCTCGGCCTCGCCACGCGCGGCGCGGCCTTCCTCAGCTCGGGCGCCATGGCCTTCGCCTACTTCACCGAGCACCAGCCGGACGGCGTGTTCCCGCTGCAGAACGGCGGACTGGCACCGGTGTTGTTCTGCTGGGGCTTCCTGCTCCTGGTGTTCTTCGGCCCCGGCGCCTTGTCCGTGGCGGGTCTCCTGGGCCGTGAGAACACCGCGCGGCCCGCCCCCTCACGGTTGGCCGAGCCGTCCCGGTGACCCCGCTTCCTGCCGGCCGGCCGGTGACGCGGCCGGCAGGGAGTTGGTCTCAGCAGGAGGAACTCCCGCAGGAAGACGAACTACTCGAACACGACGACGAACTACCGCCGCACGAAGAAGACGAGCTGCTGCAGGACGACGAACTGCTGCCGCACGAGGACGAGTTGTTGTCGCAGGACGACGATCCACTCCCGCACGACGAGCCGGCCCCCGAGCCGTCGTACGCGGCCCCCATGACGTACCAGGACGAAGACGCGTCGTGGGAGGACCCCGCGCTCGCACTCGACCGCGACCCGCTCCCCCTGGAACCTCCCACCCGCCCAGCGGTGTTGGGCCACCCCGGACCTCGGAGCGACGCCTGCCTGCTGAGGTCTACATAGGCGCGCCGCCAAGCCCGCCGCATCAACCACGTGCACAGGGTGGCGACCCCCACGGCCACACCCACGACGACAAACAGAATCAACATGTTCTCCCCCTGAACGCCGGCATTCGCGTCGACTGCTCCCAGCGTGCCCAGTGCGAAGACTCCCCCAAGCGTCCTTTGAGCAAGCCCAGAGCTTTCGGACGACCGCGAGCCAAGACGACGCTCGGCCCGCCCGGCCAGACCTGCGCGGCCCCCGGGGAGTTACCGACGGCACCGGCCCCGGTGACGGGAATGCCGCCCAACACCCGCCCGTCATTGCCCCGTTGCCAGCGGCCGACAGCTCAGGACACGTCGCCGAGCCGGTGCCGAAGTCGTTCGTACGCCCAGGCGGCGAGCGTGGTCGGCGTGGTGGTACGGACACTGCGGGGTTGTTCGGGTACGAAATCCTCACGCAGGCCGGTCGACATACCGACGATGGCCTCGATCGCCTTGTCCCCCAGTCCGGCCTGACCGAGCTGGGCGCGCATCGCGTCGTCCGTGATCCGCTCGACGCCGATCCGCCGACCGGTGGCCTCGGTGAGGATTTCGGCGACCTCGCGCCAGGTCAGGTCGCCGGGCCCGTGAACGGCTTGCACGTGGCGGCCGGACCAGTCGGGCGAGAGCAGACGGGTCACGGCGACCTCGGCGATGTCACGAGGTGCCACCCAGGGCATGGGCTGGTCGAGCGGCAGGATCACCTGGAGGCACCCGGCGCGCAGCGCGTCGAGTTGCAGTTCGAGGTTGGTGAAGAAGTACCCGCAGCGCAGGTGTGTGACGTCGACGCCGATGCCGTCCAGGGCGACCTCGGTCTGGGCCAGGCCGTCGATCTCACCGGCACCCTGGCGCTTCTCGGCGCCCACACTGCTCTGGAAGACGACACGGCCGATCCGGTTCTCGGCGACGGCGCGGACGACGGCGGTCGTGGCACGCGCGTGGTCCGCGAGGGGATCCTCGCCGCCGGGCGTCGGGTCCACCCAGAACACCGCATCGACGTCGTTCGTGGCGGCCACCACCGCCTCCGCGTCGTGCTGGTCGACCTGAACGGCGTCCACCTCCCGCCGGAGGTCAGGCGCCAGACGTCCCGGCTCGCGCAACAGGACGCGAGGCCGGACCCCGGCGCGGACCAGCATGGCGACGACATGACGGCCCACGTTGCCGGTCGGTGTGGTGACAGCGATCTGCATCGTCTCTCCCTCTCCTGGCTGACGCCTGCGCAGGCTAGAACCCGAGGCGGCCTGGAACTGTCCTACATCGACGGCCTCCACCGACCCCGACTCGGACACGCCACCCAGGGCTGTTCGAGCTGCCGATTTGTTCGCGCGAGCGGATAGCTGAAGCAGTGGCATGGGCACACTGCCGAACGGGCCCGGGTCGAAGAGGCGAACTGACAGGACCAGCCCGACCGGACTGGTGCAGAGGCGTGATCACGAGCGCCAGGGCTGCGCGTACCCTTCCCTCAACGGCCCGCCCACAAGGTGGAGTACGTCCTCGACAGCAGTCGCCAACGGAACGGGGTCGGCGTTCTCCGCCACGACTCGATGCCCGTCCAGCAGCGCCTTCCCTCGTACCGGATCCGCGTTCAGCAGCCTGCGAGGCAGCCACTTGCCGATGCCCGTCCACGCCCCGTGGTGTGCGGTGAGCAGGTGAACTGCCTCGCGCAGGGCGAAGTCAGCGAGGACCAGCTGTTCGTACCGACTGCTCCCCAGGCTGTCGACCAGGTCGTCCATCAGGCAGGTGAGCCCGTACCGGCCCCGGTCCCATTCCGCCGACGTGAGCGGAGGCGGACCTGCGGCCAGCACGGCACTGGCTTGTTCGCGCGTATGCCGTACGTGACCGTGCGGGTCGTACAAGGGCAGGCCCTGGTCATAGAGGAAGAGGACCGTGCCGCGGCGGCGGGCTCTGTCCCACCCGAAGAACTCCGGGATGTCCGCGAGGGTGTTGAGGAACAGCTCCGCCACGCGGCCCTCATGGCGTACGACCTCACGGCGGGTGACGTCGGTGTCCGGCAGGAGGACCGCCACGTCCAGATCGCTGGTCGCGGTCGCCCGTCCCTGGGTTACCGACCCTCCGAGCAAGGCCCCCAAAGCGTCCGGGAAACGGGACGTCACAAGGCGTAGAGCCTGAGCGGCAGAAGCTTTCTGATCATGCATGGACGCTCATCGTGCCACCCGCACCGAGTACATACCAGGGGGGCGATGAGCCACCTCGGCACCCGCTCACGTCACCGTTCTGACGCGGCGAACCGCGAAGGCAGCCGAGGGTGTGACCCGCGGCTCCGCGGTGGATGCGTCGCGGAGCCGCGTGGTGTCACTTCGTCGCCCCCCGCGCGAAGCCGTTGTAGATGTAGCGCTGGAGGAAGAGGAAGACGAGCAGGGTCGGGGCGATCACCAGGATGGTGCCGGCCGAGATGTTCTCCCAGTGTGCTCCGAAGGGGCCTTTGAAGCGGAAGAGGGCCGTCGAGATGGTGCCCAGGTCCTCGGACGGCATGTAGAGGAACGGGATGTAGAAGTCGTTGTAGACGGTGATGCCCTTGATGATCACGACCGTGGCGACGGCCGGCTTCAGCAGCGGCAGGATGATCTTCCAGTAGATCGTGAAGGAGCCGGCTCCGTCGAGCCGCGCTGCCTCGTCGAGCGAGACGGGTATGCCGCGGATGAACTGCAAGAAGATGTAGATCGAGATGATGTCCGTGCCCATGTACAGCAGGATCGGTGCCCAGAGGCTGTTGAACAGGCCGAAGCTGTTGACCACTTGGAACGTGGCGACCTGCGTGGTGACTCCGGGGACCAGCGTCGCGATCAGGAAGAGCGCCATCACCGGCTTCTTCGCCCGGAACGCGAAGCGGTCGACGGCGTACGCGGTCATCGAACCGATGAGGACCGTCCCGGTGATCGAGAAGAGCAGGATGAACGCCGTGTTCCCGAAGGCCGACAGCATCTTGCCGTCGGTGAACGCCGTCGTGTAGTTGCCGAAGTTGAGCCAGTCCCCCGGCAGGGACAGGGCCCCTCCGTCGGTGACCTCCTTCGACGTCTTGAGGGAGGTCAGGAAGACGACGACGAGCGGCACCATGATGATCAGCGAAGCGACGATCAGTGACAGGTACGTCAGCGCCGGTGCGATGCGGCGACGGGGCCGGGTGTGCGGGGCCGTGGTCATACGAGGTCAACCTTCTCGTCGGGCACGAAGCGGCGCTGGATCCAGGTGATCAGCAGGATGATCAGGAGCAGGACGACGGCGGCGGCCGACGCCAGGCCCGTCTTGTTGAACTGGAAGGCGAGCTTGACCGTCTGGATCACGAAGGTCGACGTACCGGTCGCGCCGCCGGTCATGATGTACGGAATCTCGAAGACCGAAAGTGATCCCGAGATCGCGAGGATGACGCTGAGACCGAGCACCGGCCTGATGCCGGGCGCGATGAGATGGCGGAACTGCTGCCACCTTGTGGCTCCGTCGAGTTGGGCCGCCTCGTACAGCTCCGCAGGGATCGACTGGATCGCGCCCAGGAACAGGACGAAGTTGAGTCCTGTGTAGCGCCACACGGACACGCCGGCCAGCGAAGTGTTGGCCGACTCCGGGTCGCCCAGCCACGCGTGGTCGGAACCGGCGCCGAACCAGGACAGTACCGAGTCCAGCGTGCCGCCGTCCTGGAAGAAGTACAGGAAGACGAACCCGATGGCGACGCCGTTGATCAGGTACGGGAAGAACAGAATCCCCTTGAAGAGGTTCCGGAAACGCAGGTCGAAGCTGAGGACGGTGGCGAAGTACAGGGCGACCACGATCTGCACGGCGGAGGCCGCGAGGTAGTAGAAGCTGACGAAGAACACCCGGAACAGTTCCGGCCTGGTGAAGACCTGCCGGTAGTTGTCGAAGCCCGTGACGTTGCGGTCAGGGCTCACTCCGTCCCAGTCGGTGAAGCTGTAAAAGATCATGTTGCCCACGGGCACGTAGGTGAACGTGACCAGCAGGACCAGGGGGACCGCGAGGAAGAACCACGGGGTGAGGCGGCGCAGCAGGGGCGTGCTTCGCGGTCCGCCGCCGAGCCCCGCACGGCGGCGCGGGCGCGGCGTCCGGCGGGATGGGGTGGCGGTGCGCGGCACCTTGGCCGGTGCCGTTCCTGTCGTCTCGGTCATGTCGGGCCTTTCGTCGTCCGCTGATCTGCGACGGGCGGTCGGCCCCCGTCCGCTGGTCCGGTCGAGGGCCGTACCGCGTGAGGGTCAGGGGTCGGCCGACGGTCAGGAACCCGCGGACTCGGCCGCCTCGTTCCACCTCTTGTCGAGATCCGCGAAGAAGTCGTCGAGGTTGCCCTTCTGCGCGCCGCGCGCGGTGTCCACGAGCTTCTGCCGGTAGTCCGGCTTGGTGAGGCCGATCTCGGCCGCGTTGTCTATGGAGTTGACGTCACCGGTCTTCGCCTCGGATCGCTCCAGGAAGGTGACATCGTTGTCAACAAAGTCCTTGAGTGTGCTCGGCATTGCGGCTGACTTCAGGGCGGGGACCGCGCCTTCCTTGGCCGAGAAGCCGGACTTCTCCGTGAACCAGTCGATCCAGGCCCTTGCGGCGACCTTCTCGTCGGAGTGGACGTTCACGGCCTGCTGGTAGTCGGAGGCAAGCACCGCGCAGTACGTTCCGTCCTTCTGTGCCGGGAAGGGCATGAAGCCGATGTCGTCCGGGTCGGTGCCAGCCTTCTCCGCCGCGTCGCGCATCTGCGTGATGGCCCAGGATCCCAGGTGCATGGTGGCGACCTTGCCTTGGGCGATCATGCCCTTGGACGACTCCCAGTTGGTGGTGCTGGGGTCCTTCTCGGACAGGTCACCCTCGACGATGTCGTAGAGGAGCGAGTCGATCGTGCTCAGCTCGCCGCCGCGCTTCCACGGGGAGACCGGACCGGCGAGCTTGTCGTTGGCCTCGGCGTCACAGGTGACGGAGCCGATGTCGTTGCTCCACGCGGTCAGCGGCCAGCCGTCCTTGAAGTTGGTGTAATACGGCACGGCGTCCGTCCTGGACTTGATCGCCTTCAGGTCGGCGACGAACTCCCCGGGGGTGGTCGGCCACTTGGCGATACCAGCCTTCTTCCATACGGCCTTGTTGTAGAGGAAGCCGTTGGCGGTGCCGAAGGTCGTGACACCGTAGACCTTGCCGTCGACCTCGGTCTTGTCGCTGAAGCGGTACTTGGACGCCAGTTCCTTCGCGGAGCCCAGCGGGGCGAAGAACTTGGGGTAGTCGTTCTTGGCGATGACGGCCGGGATCATCAGGACGTCGCCGTAGTCCTCGGTGTTCATCCGGATCTTGACCTCACCCTCGTAGTCGGTGAGGGCCTCGAACTTGACCTTCACCTCGGGGTAGATCTTGTTGAACTCGGCCGCGTACCTGGCCATCGTCCCGTCCTGGACGAGGTCGGTGCGGTGCGTCAGGACCTTGATGGTGCCCGAGGCGTCTGCGGGGTCGGCGGGTGCCTTCGCCTCCTCGCCGGAGGCCGCGCCCTGGCCACTGCAGCCGGCGACGGTCAGCATCGTGAGCGCCAGAAGCGCTCCCGTGAGCGTCTGCTTGTTCCCCATGTGCCCAGCTCCTTCAGGTGTGCGGCTCAGCTCTGCGGGTGGGATGTCGGCACTATGTCAGCTCGGGGTTAACCGGTAAAGCTAGGGTTTCCAGCACGATGCCCAATCGTTACCGGAGTGGACGACTGGTGGACAACTACGTGCGGGAACTGCGGACTTGACTGCCGCTCGGAGAACTAGACCGGTTTATGGACAGAGTCTGATCTGCGGGTTAGGTTGTCGGCCGTTGTCCGTCCCACCGGCCGGAGTCAGGCGATTGGAGCCGCACCATGAAGGACGTCACGCAGCTCACCGAGGGCTGGAGCCTGCGCCACGGCGAGGAGCTGCTGGAGGCCGCGGTGCCCGGCTGCGTCCACACCGACCTGCTGGCCGCCGGAGCCATCCCCGATCCGCTCATCGGCCTCAACGAGACGGGCCTCGCCTGGGTGAGCCGCCGTGCCTGGACCTACGTCCGCCCTCTTGCACACGACAGCGCGCACGAGCGCACGGACCTGGTGTTCGACGGCCTCGACACGGCCGCCTCCATCACCCTCGACGGCCGCCCCGTCGGCACGACCCGCAACATGCACCGCCGCTACCGCTTCGACGTCACGGGCCGCACCGGCGATCTGCAGGTCCGCTTCGCCTCCGCCTACGACGAGGCCGCCGCCGTACGTGCCCTCACCGGTGAACGGCCCAACGTCTATCCCGAACCGTCGCAGTACATACGCAAGATGGCCTGCAACTTCGGCTGGGACTGGGGCCCCACCCTGGTGACGGCCGGTATCTGGCGGCCCGTCCGCCTGGAGCACTGGTCCACCGCCCGCATCGACCGGGTCCGCCCCCTGGTGACCCTGGATCACGGCACCGGCCGCGTCGAGGTGCACCTGGAACTCGAACGCACCGCCAAGGGGCAGGGGCGCCCCCTGCACGTCGAGGCCCGGATCGCCGGCGCCCGTGCCGAGGCCGTCCTCATGGGCGACGAGGCGGTACTGCGTCTGGAGGTGCCCGAACCACGCCGGTGGTGGCCCCGCGGCTACGGCGAACAGCCCCTCTACGAGCTCCACTTGACCGTGAGCGACGACGCGGGGCGCCCTCTCGACACCTGGCGGCGTCGTATCGGCTTCCGCACGGTCGAGCTCGACCGCTCGGCCGACGAGCACGGCACCGGCTTCACTCTCGTCGTCAACGGCGTACGGGTCTTCGCCCGCGGGGTCAACTGGATCCCCGACGACGCCTTCCCCTCCCGGATCACCGCCGAGCGCTACCGAACCCGGCTCAGCCAGGCCGCCGAGGCCAACGTCGACCTGGTACGGGTGTGGGGCGGCGGGATCTACGAGGACGACGCCTTCTACGACGCCTGCGACGAACTGGGCCTGATGGTCTGGCAGGACTTCCTCTTCGCCTGCTCCGCCTACCCCGAGGAACAGCCCCTGCGCGGCGAGATCGAGGCCGAAGCCCGCGACAACGTTGTCCGGCTGATGCCGCACCCCTCACTGGTGCTGTGGAACGGCAACAACGAGAACCTCTGGGGGTTCCGCGACTGGGACTGGGAGGGCAGCCTCGCGGGCGACTCCTGGGGCGAGGGCTACTATCTGGGCCTGCTCCCCCGCATCGTCGCCGAACTGGATCCGACCCGCCCCTACGCCGCCGGCAGCCCCTGGTCCGGCTCCTGGGACCACCACCCCAACGACCCCGCCCACGGCACCCATCACTCGTGGGAGGTCTGGAACCGACAGGACTACGCCGAGTACCGGGCGAGCGTGCCCCGGTTCGTCGCGGAGTTCGGCTGGCAGGCGCCCCCGGCCCTGGCCACCCTTCGACGCGCCCTGCCCGGCGAGCGACTCGCGCCCGACTCCCCCGGCATGCTCCACCACCAGAAGGCGGAGGACGGCAACGGCAAGCTCGACCGCGGCCTCGCCCGCCATTTCCCGCTGCCCGAGGACGACTTCGACCGCTGGCACTACCTGACCCAGCTGGTGCAGGCGCGGGCGGTCGCGGCGGGTGTCGAACACTGGCGCTCACACTGGCCCCGGTGCGCCGGCACGGTCGTATGGCAGCTCAACGACTGCTGGCCGGTGACCTCCTGGGCCGCCGTCGACGGCGACGGTCGCGTGAAGCCGCTCTACCACGAGCTGCGCCGGGTGTACGCCGACCGCCTGCTGACCGTGCAGCCCGACGGTGACGCTCTCGTGCTCGCCGGCGTCAACCAGTCCGCCACCCCGTGGCGCACGGCGGTGACCCTGCGGCGCTGCGCGGCGGACGGCAGCCTGATCCGGGAGAGCGTCTTGGAGGTGACGGCCGCACCCCGCTCGGTCGTCCGGCTCCCCGTGCCCGACGGCCTCGCCCCGGGCGAACGGTCCGCGAAGGAGTTCCTGGTCGCCGACGCGGACGGGCTGCGCGCACTCCACTTCCCCGTCCCGGACAAGGACTTCGCCTACCCCCGCCCGGCGTACGACGTCGAGGTGAAGCCGGTGGACGGGCAGGAGGATAGAGTCGACATCGTGGTCACCGCCCGTACCCTCGTCCGAGATCTGCTGCTCCAGCCCGACCGGATCGCTCCGGCCGCCCACTGCGACCGCGGCCCCCAGACCCTGCTGCCCGGCGAGCAGACGCGCCTGCGGGTCACCGGCTGCGGCCCGGTCGACGTGCAGGACGTGAGGGCCGCCCTGTACTGCGTGGACGCCGCATGAGCGGCGCGCCGGAGCGCGTCACCATCAAAGACGTCGCCGCGCGGGCAGGAGTGTCCAAAGGTGCGGTGTCACTGGCGTTCAACCACAAGCCCGGCGTCTCCCCGGCCACCCGCGAGCGCATCTTCGAAGCGGCCCGCGAGCTGGGCTGGGCACCCAGCGCCACGGCGCGCAACCTGTCCAACCAGCGCGTGGACATCGTGGGCCTGGCCCTGTGCCGGCCCGCCCGGCTGCTCGGCCTCGAACCGTTCTACATGGACTTCATCTCCGGCATCGAGAGCATCCTGGTGGAGCGGCCCTGCTCGCTGCTGCTGCGGCTGGTGCGCGACCTCGACGAGGAGATCGCCCTCTACAAGGCCTGGTGGGGCGGGCGGATGATCGCCGGGGCGATCCTGGTGGACTTCCGAGAGGACGACCCCCGGCTGCCGTCCCTCCAGGGCACGGGCCTGCCCGCCGTCGCGGTGGGCCACCCCTCGCTGACCGGCCCCTTCCCGGCCGTGTGGACCGACGACGCCTCCGCCGTGGCCGAGGCCGTGCGCTACCTGGCCGCGCTCGGCCACCGCAGGATCGCCCGCGTCGGCGGTCCCGCGAACCTCGGCCACAGCGCCATCCGAGCACGTGCCTTCACGTCCACGACGCGTGAGCTCGGGCTGGAGGAGGCGAAGCAGATCGCGACGGGCTTCGACGAGAAGGAGGGCGCCCGCGCCACTCGCTCGCTGCTCCTCGCCCCCGACCGGCCGACCGCCATCGTCTACGACAACGACATCATGGCGGTCGCGGGCGCGGGCGTCGCCGCCGAGATGGGCTTCACCGTCCCCGACGACCTGTCCCTCATCGCCTGGGACGACTCCCAGCTGTGCCGGATCACCCATCCGACACTCTCCGCGATGAGCCACGACGTACACCACTTCGGCGCCGAGGTGGCACGCGTCCTCTTCGACGTCATCGACGGTACGCACACGGGCGCGCACCAGGCCCCGACGCCCACGTTGACCCCCAGGGGCTCCACCGCCCGGGCTCCCGGGACCGGTTCGTAGCCGGGAACACTCGCAGGGCCGCACTCCCAAGGAATGCGGCCCTGTATCCGTGTCGTGCCTCAACTACCGGCGCAGGCGACGCCGTTGAGCGTGAAGGCCGCGGGGACGCCGTTGGTTCCGGTGGAGGAGCCGTTGAAGCCGAAGGTCACGGTCCCCCCTGCAGGAATGGTCTCCGTCCAGGACTCGTTGACGACCCGTACCTGGCTGCCGTCCTGCGTCGCCTTCGCGTTCCAGACGGAGTTGACCCTCTGCTGCCCGGGGAGGGCGAAGTCGAGCCGCCAGCCCTTCACCGCGGTGGTGCCGGTGTTGCGTACGGTCACGTCCGCGTTGAACCAGTTGCCCCAGTCGCCGAGCCGGTAGCCGACCGCGCAACTCCCGTCGGCCGAGCCGTCGTCCGGGTCCGCGGCGAAGACACTGGCCTCGCGTGCGGTCTGCTTGATGCCGTCGGCGCCCTCGAAGAGACGCCGGCCCCAGGCGGTGAGCCGGGAGGCGTCGAAGTCCGCTGCCAGATCGAGGTACTCGACCCCGCCGCCGTTGCCGCTCCAAGACCAGCCCAGGTAGCCGACTCCCAGGCGCCGGGCGGCGGCCATGACGGCGTCCTCATCGGGATTACCGTCCGAGTGCGCATCGCCGAACTCGCCTACCACGATGGGAAGATGCTGCGAGGTAAACCGGTTCAGATAGTCGTTCACCTCGGTGGCGGTGTCGAAGACTCCATACATGTGGATCGAGAAGACGGTGTTGCGCTCGGGATCGGCGGTGAACACCTTCCCGGCGTTGTCCCGCATGGTGAACGACCAGTCCTGACCCCAGTTGGGGGCATCCACCATGAGCGTGTGGCCGAATCCGGCAGCCCGCATACGCGCGATGGCGGTCTGCGTGTCCGAAGTCCACGCCGAGTAGCCGGAATTGCCGTGCGGTTCGTTGCCCAGGTTCACGATGACGTATTTCTCCTGGCCCTTCAGGACGTCCTGGATGCTCAGCCAGTAGTCGACCGCCCGGGACAGCGAGACCGCCCCGGCCTGCTCCCCGTACCCGGTGGTGTCGTGCGCCTCCAGGACGCAGATCAACCGGCTCCGCCTGCACCCGCTGATCACCGCGGCCACGTCGGAGGCGTCGTTCCTGGTCCAGCGGTCCCCCGTCGCGAGGACCACCCGCACCGAGTTGGCCCCGAGCGCCTTGATGTCCTTGAGGGCCTGCGACGTCCTGGTGGGGTACCAGGTGTGGGCGTGGTTCACGCCGCGCAGGACGAAGTCCTGCCCGTTCGCGTCCAGCAGACGGCCGTCGCTGACGTGGAACCCCGGTTCTGCCTGCGCCTGCGCGACGGTCGGCACGGCCATTGGCGAGACCGCCATGGCCAGTAACGCTCCCGCGACGGTGGCCAGTCTTCTTCTCATTGCTGCTCCCAAGGTGATCGCTCGTGTGGACCGCGCCCGACACGCGTTTCGGTCGTACGGCACTGACATTCAGCGCAGGGCTGTCCGTACGGTTCGCCCGGCCGGCCCCGGGCGGGGCACGGACGTGTCGGCCCTTTCGCACACCCGGGCCGGGTCGGCGACAGGGAGTACGCGGACCTGGATGAGGTCCCGCTGCCCGGGTGTCCGGCGTGCGGCTCACACCGGACAGCGGGACGGCGCGTCACCGCTGAAGACCGCCACTTGTTTCCCGAACCGGTGATACGGGAGTGATGGCGGATGTCTTCGACCAGCGACTGGGAGAGAGGCTAGGAGGAGACTTCCGCCAGGGCAACCGCCCGAGCCAAACCGGTTAAGTTTAGTAGGAGTTGAGTTCCGGGATGGAATGCCTGAGCAACGCGCAGCGCGGTTTTTCAGCCGGACACACACTGAACCGCACGGCACCTCGCATGGAGACCTGGGGGGGGGCGACTGCGCTGGTCTCGTCCGTGGAGGGGTGAGACCATCACCGCCGCGGGCCCCTCAGGCTCAATGCCCCTCAGACGACGTCGAATTCGTTGTCCTCGGGGTCCTGCATCGCGGCGGCACAGAACCCCTCGTCCGGCTCGTCCCTGATCCGCAGCACCGAGGCACCGGCTTCGACCAGCCGTTCCACCGTGGCGTTGACCCGCTGGACGCGGACGTCCAAGGCGACGTCACGGCCCCCGTCGACCTTCAGGTCGAAGCACGACCGTGTCGCTGACCCGGTCTCGCCGTGACCGATTCTGCCGTCCTCCACCGGTACCCGAGCGATCTCCTCACCGCCGAACGCGGGGGTGACGAAGTCGAGCGTCCCTCCGGTGTCGACCGTGACCGCCCACGGCGCGACGCTGGTGCAACCCTCTGGTACGGCCTGACCCGTCGGCGCGACGCTCATCTTCTCGTTTCCTTCGCAGCCCCGCGTGACATGAGGAGCAGTCCCTCGGCAGACGCGGAGCAACGCCTGTGTGCCGGGCCCTACTGAAGGATGAACCGGCTTCCGGCACGGAGCTTCTCCACGAGCCCGGCCGGGGCCTTCTCGGGTGACCCGGCGTCGTACGGCGGCTGGGGGTCGTACTCGGTCGCCAGTTGGACGGTCTGCGCGTGGTCGTCGCCGGCCACCTTGCCGACCAGGGTGAGGCCCATGTCGATCCCGGCGGAGACGCCTGCCGCGGTGAGGAACTTGCCGTCCGTGACGACGCGTTGGCCGGTCGGTTCGACCCCGAACGCGGCCAGGGTGTCGAGCGCCAGCCAGTGCGAGGTGGCCCGGCGTCCTCGGAGGAGCCCGGCCGCCGCGAGCAGCAGGGAGCCCGTGCAGACCGATGTCGTCCAGGTGCTGGTGCGGTCGGCGGTGCGCAGCCAGTCGAGCAGCGCCTCGTTCTCCATCTGGGCGGACTGGCCGGGTCCGCCGGGCACGACGACGATCTCGGGCGCCGCCACTTCCTCAAGTCGCTTCTCCGCGACGAGCACCAGGTCGCCCCGGTCGTTGCGTACGGGGCCCGGCTGCTCGGCCACGAAGACGGTGTCGGCGCCGGGGATACGGCAGAGCATCTCGTAGGGTCCCACCGCGTCCAGGGCGGTGAAGCGTTCGAAGAGGACAATCGCGATCTGCACTGTCTGCCCTTCCATGGCCGGCTTCAGCGGTCGCGTCCGCCGGGACATCGTGGGCCGAAGTCCCGGCGACGCGGGCCGCTGCGTCATGGTGTCCATCCTTGGCGGCCACCGCGATGGCCGCAACGACGGATACCCCACCCTTCCGGCCATCGCCGGCACAGGCCCCCCGCTCCCGTAAGGCGGGCCTATGGGCTTACTGGCTCCAGCAAGAGCTGTTGATCACGTGACTGTCGGCCCGCCGCGGCTGTCGCCGCTTGCGCATCCGCTGGGAACAGCACGACGGCATCCACGAAGCCTTCCTCCTCGGCCTCGCCGTCTCCCTGATCACTCACGGGCACGTCCAACGCAGCTCTGCCGGCCGTTGCGGACCACGTGCCGGATCTGGAGACCACGAGCAGCCCATGGCAGGCTCATGCCGCATGATCGATGAATTCGCGAAAGACAATCTGCACGGGAGACTGCGGCGGGACCGCCAGGCGCTGCTTTGGAAACTCGACGGCTTGTCCGAATACGACGCCCGCCGACCTTTGACAGCGACCGGGACCAACCTTCTCGGCCTGGTCAAACACGTGGCCACCGTCGAGGCCAGGTACTTCGGCGAGGTCTTCTACCGCCCTTCCCCGGAACCGCTGTCCCCGTGGCAGGACTCCGACGGCAGCGATCAGTGGGCGACCGAGGACGAGACTCGCGATCAGATCATCGGGTTCTACCAGCGCACGTGGGAACACTCGGACGCGACGATCAACGGGCTTCCCCTCGACGCCTCCGGACACGTGCCCTGGTGGCCGGAGCCTCACTCCAGAACGAACCTGTTCGCTGTTATGACCCATGTCCTCAGCGAGACCGTCCGGCATGCCGGTCACGCCGACATCCTGCGCGAAGGCCTCGACGGCCGGACCGGACTGCGCGCCGAACACGAGCAGCGGATCGACGAGGATGCCCGTGCAGCCCACCGCGCGAAGATCGAGCAGGCCGCCCGGTCGGCCGCGCCGATCAAGGCTTAGAGGATGCCTCACATGGCGAGTTTCGCGAGCCGCTTGCAGCAGGCCAGGGCTGCGGCAAGGCCGAAGAAGGCAAGGAAGTGGCTTCCCTCTCGTCCACTGGAGCCGTACCACCGGCCTGCGGACGGGAGTTGAACCTCGGCAGCAACGGAACGGTCAGCTCCCACAGTTCGTCCGGCACGAGCCGACGCGACAGATCAGCACCCACGATCCGGCATCATGCCGCATCAACGAACGACCACGTGAGACATCCGCGCTCACCGGGCCGGCGGTTCGAGGACGAGCCGGATCTCCGTCGTCTCGTAGCCCGCGCGCTCGAACGCGGCGGCCATCGGCGTGTTGACCGTGTCCGTCGTGGCGGTGATGCGGTCGGCGCCCTCGCCGGCGTGGAACCGGGTGATCTCGGCGAGGATCTCGTCGATCAGGCCCTGTCCGCGCAGCTCTGGGACCACGCCCAGGTACCCGACGTTGCGGTGGTAGGGGGTCGCCGAGGGGATGGCCAGGCCCGCCAGGGTGCCGTCCGGCAGTTCGGCGAGGCGCCACCAGGAGCGCTCGCCGGGGCAGTCACGGTAGAACTCGATGTCCTCGCGGGCCAGTTGCTCGGCGTCCATCGACCGGAGTTCGTTCCGCGTGTGCAGATCCAGGCTCCCCGCCGAGAGCCGGACGAACGCGTCCAGGAACTCCTCGTCCGTACCGTCCCGGAAGACGAGCTTCCCCGCGGGCTCGTGGACCCCGGCGGCCGGGGTCCACTCGAAGCGCAGACGCTCGATCTCGTTGCTCAGGCCGGCTTCGGCCGCCGCTTCCCTGCGCCAATCCACCGCCTCGACCAGGGCCGGGCTGTCCCGCCAGTCGGCGGGCAGGGAGACGTTGTAGACGGGCAGCGCCCCGAAGGCGGCGTGGCCGGCGGCGAGCAGTCCGGAGGCGAAGGCGACCGGGTCGGCCACACCGGCACGCACCTGGAGGCAGTCGAGCGCGATCGGCCGCGTGCTGTCGGCACGGCCCCACCACAGGGCGCGCGCCAGGATCTCCCCGCGCTCGTCCTCGGCGAACCAGATCCATTCGGGACGGAACTGGTTGCTCGCGAGCTCTTCACGGATCCTCTCCGCGGCCAGGGCGAGTATGGGCCCGTCGGCCGCGTAGGCGGTGGCGCGGTCGAGGTCTGCGGGGTCTGCCGTGGCGGCGCGGAAGAGCATCCGCACATGATCACACCCGGGGTCAGGAGGGACCACGTCTTTTCGGTGGCACCACCGGCTCCGCCTCTCCGGTCCGAACCGTTCCGCAGGAGGAGCCCGGACCGCGATACACGTACGGCTCTCGCCGGACAGAGATCCTGACGTGTCTCTTGGCCGCCGAGTATGCCTCCCTGAGCGGTGTCAGGCGTCGAAGAGCGTGGCCTGGTGGATGGCCCACGCGGCGTTGACGAGGCCGATGTGGCTGAAGGCCTGGGGGAAGTTGCCGAGCAGTTCCCCGCCGACCTGGTCGACCTCCTCGGACATCAGCCCGAGATCGTTGGCGCAGCCCGCCGCGCGCTCGAAGAGGTCGCGCGCCGCTTCGACGTCTCCGGCGAGGGCGAGGGCCTGGGCCAGCCAGAAGGTGCAGAGCAGGAAGGCGCCTTCGCCGCCGGGAAGACCGTCGTCCGGGGGCAGATAGCGGTGGACGAGCCCGTCCGGGCCGGTGAGTCGTTCCCGGACGGCGTCGATGGTGGCGCGCATCCGGGGTGCGTCGGCGGCGAGGAACCCGACGATGGGCATCGTCAGCACGGACGCGTCCAGGACGTCGGAGCCGAAGCTCTGCGTGTAGGCGCCCGCCGTGTCGCTCCAGCCGTGCTGTTCGATCGCCGTGCGGATCTCGTCCCGGGCCCGCGACCATTCGGCGACCCGTTCGCCTGCGTCGAGTTCGTCGGCCAGGCGAATCGCGCGGTCGACGGCGACCCAGCACATGAGCTTGGAGTACACGAAGTGCCGCGGCTCGCCGCGGATTTCCCAGATGCCCTGGTCGGGTGACTGCCAGTGGGTGACAGCGGCGTCGGCGCAGCCCGCGAGGAACGCCTTGGTCGGGGCGTCGAGATCGCCGAGGTACCGGCGCAACCGGTGGGCGGCGGACAGGAGTTCGCCGTAGACGTCCAACTGGTGCTGCTGCCAGGCGTCGTTGCCGACGCGGACCGGACGACTGTCACGCCAGCCGGGCAGATGCGGCAACTGGCGCTCACTGAGGTCGCGTTCGCCTCGGATGCCGAACATGATCTGCATCGGCGCGGGCCTGCTGGGATCACTCGCGGCGGCGTGCGCCATCCAACGGAAGAACGCCTCGGCCTCGTCCGGACAGGCCGCGACCCACAGGGCGTCCAGGGTGAAGGAGGCGTCCCGGACCCAGGCGAAGCGGTAGTCCCAGTTGCGTACGCCGCCGACCGATTCCGGCAGTGAGGTGGTCGGCGCGGCGATGATCGCCCCGGTCGGCTGGAAGGTGAGCCCCTGCAGGACGAGGCCGCTCAGCTGGACGAGTCGCGCCCAGGGACCCTCGTACGTCTGGTGGAGTTCCGACCAGGAGCACCAGCCGCGGACGGTGTCGCGCAGGTGCGTGTGGATGTCCTCCTGGGTCCACAGCTCGGGGCCGCCGCCCGCGCGCACCTGGTGCAGCGCGAACGCCACGCTCTCACCGGCGCGCATCGCGTGCCGGCCGCGGGCCATGTCGGAGATCCGCAGAGGCACCGGGCTGCACAGGCCGAGCGTGTCGGGGCCTCCTCGGCAGTGCAGTCCGCCCTCCTGCGCGATGAGCAGCGGGCGGACCACTCCGTACTCGGGTCTCGGCGCGAACTCGATGTCGATCTCCACCTCGCCCTCGACGCACTCCACCACGCGTAGGAGGGCGTGCGGCGCGTCGCGGCCGAGGTCGTGGCCGCGCTGGTCGAGTCCGGAGGCGAGGGCGTCCGTGACCGTGAGCAGTCCCCCGTCGGTGCGGAACTCCGTGCGCAGTACCAGAGTGCGGTCCAGGTACTCCCGCCGTGAGGTGTGCGGGCCGGCCGGGCGGATCGACCAGTGCCCCGCCTCGGGGCCGAGCAGGCGCCCCAGGACGGACCGGGAATCGAAGTGCGGGAGACACAGCCAGTCGACCGAACCGTCACGGCTGACCAGCGCGGCGGTCTGGCAGTCGGAGAGCAGCGCGTAGTCGGCGATCGGGCGGTCGCTCATGCCGGTCACTCCACCAGTGTGCGGTGTCCGAGGCCATCGGGCAGCTCGCACGGCCGGCGGCGCGGGGGCCGGGACGGCCCGCGGGGAGGCGTGCGTCCCGCGGGCCTGGCGGACGCCGTGCGTGGCGTACTGCCCGCACCGCGGCCGACGGGTGGCCCACGAATGTCGGCCCGCGGTCTACGGCCTGCTCAGCGGTACCCGCCAGGTGATCGCGGTACCGCCGCCCTCCGGTACGTCCAGTTCCATGCCGCCGCCAGACTGTTCGGCGCGCTCGGCCATGTTGCGCAGCCCGCTCCGCCGGCCCCCGGCCGGGACGCCCACGCCGTTGTCCGTGACCGTCAGCCGTACCTCCCGCCCGTCCGTGGCCAGGACCACCTCGGTCCGGCTCGCACGGGCGTGCCGGGCGATGTTGGTCAGGGCCTCGGAGAGAACGGCCACCACGTGCTCGGCGGTCTCCCTGGGCACGTCGGTGTCCAGCAGGCCCTCCATCCGCACGCTGGGGGCGAAGCCCAGGACCGGCGCCGCCTCGCCGACGATGCGCACGGCGCGGGCCCGCAGGCCGGCTTCCCGGGAACCGTCACGGCTCCGCAGGCCGAAGATCGTCGACCTGATGATCTTGATGGTCTCGTCGAGGTCGTCCACCGCGCGCGCCACGCGCTCGGAGGCCTGAGGGTGCTCGATGAAGCGGCCCGCGCTCTGCAGGGTCATACCGGTGGCGAAGAGGCGCTGGATCGCGAGATCGTGCAGGTCGCGGGCGATGCGGTCACGGTCTTCGAGGACCGCGACCTGCTCGGCGGCCTGACGGCGTTCCGCCAGTTCCATCGCGACGGCCGCCTGGGCGGCGAAGCCCTTCAGGGTCTCCGTCTCCGTCTGCGTGAACGCCGGTCCGCCGTCCTCGCGCGCCAGCAGCACCACGCCGCGCGCGCCCGCCTCGCCGGTGCCGATGGGTACGGCGACCGCGGGTCCCAGTCCGCCGAAGCGCGGCGGGTCCGGGCAGATCCGGTCGTCCTGGGTGACGTCCGCGGTGGAGACGGGGGCCGCTGCT
Source organism: Streptomyces sp. NPDC005496 (assembly GCF_042872045.1). NCBI lineage: Bacteria > Bacillati > Actinomycetota > Actinomycetes > Kitasatosporales > Streptomycetaceae > Streptomyces > Streptomyces sp. NPDC005496. Next base: position 364,470 of record NZ_JBIAJQ010000008.1, on the reverse strand, counting down.
GAGAACGCCAGTCCCATCAGGCTCCGGTCCATGGGCAGGACGAGTCCGCGGTGCGCGTCGGCGTCCATCCCCACCGCGATCTCGACCGCGAGCGAACCGGTGTCCTCCATGGGCAGCGCGACCGCCGCCAGAGCAGACTGCGTGATCTCCCCCGCCCGCTCCGCGATCAGGCCGAGGACCTCGGCGGGAGTTCCCCCCGACATCAGGCTGTGTGCGATGTCCGCGTTCGCCTGCAGCCAGCGCTCGCGCAGCCGGGACTCGGCGTACAGCCGGGCGTTGTCGATGGCGACGCCGGCGGCCACGGCCAGCGTGAGCGTGACCGAGACGTCCTCCTCGTCGAACTGGGCACCTCCGTGCTTCTCGGTCAGGTACAGGTTGCCGAAGATCTGGTCGCGCACGCGGATCGGGACGCCGAGGAAGGTGTTCATCGGGGGGTGGTGCGGCGGGAAGCCGTACGAGGACGGGTGTTCGCTGATCTTCGCCAGGCGCAGCGGCTCGGGGTGGCTGATCAGCTCGCCCAGGATGCCGTGGCCCTCGGGGAAGGGGCCGATCTTCGCGATCTGCTCGTCGCTCACCCCGATGGTGTGGAACGCGGAGAGGCCTTTGCCGTCCGGGCCGATCACGCCGAGGGCCGCGTACTCCGCGTCGACGAGGACCGCCGCGGCCTCCACGATGCTGTGCAGGGCCTGCTCCAGGTCCAGTTCACGGCCTACCGACAGCACCGCCTCCAGGAGGCTGTGCACCCGGTCGCGGGTGCCGCGAGCCGCGTCCAGCCGTGCCTGCAACTCCTCCAGCAGCTCGTTCAGCCGCAGGTGGGGCAGACGTACGCGGACGTCCTCGGGGCTTCCCACGTGTGCTCCTCAGGTCGCACGGACATCCATACCGATCATGTGGCCACGGTAGTACTCGGAGCCGAGGACGCGGTAGCGGGTCGGGGCCGGTTCCCCGTTCGCGGCCGGGACCCGTCGCCCGCCCGCGAGAGGCCGCCGCCGGGACCATGTGCCCCTTCCGTCCCTGCCGTCCGTCCGGCGGACCGTGGGCGGGTCGGTCCCCCTCGCGGGACGCTCGGCACCTGCCGCCGCCACCGTGGGCGGGGAAGGCTGAGGTCGTACGCCGGGCCGCCGTCCCCAGAGGCCGCCCGGCCGGACCGCAGGCGGAAGGGATGTGGGTGCCATGGCCCGCACGGTCGGTGAGGTGATGACCCGCGACGTCGTCGAGGCACGCCGGGACACCTCGTTCAAGGACGTCGTGCGGTTGCTGGAACGGCACCGGATCAGCGGGCTGCCCGTGGTCGATCACGACGACAAGGTCGTGGGAGTGATCTCGGGCACGGATCTGGTCCGCCACCAGGCGGCCCGGCCCGGCGGGCTCCGGGTCATGCGGTTCGGGCGGCGCCGCCCGTCCGACGGTTTCGCCCGTCTCGGCACATCGCGGGGGCGCGCCGTCGCCGCGGCGGAGCTGATGTCCACGCCCGCCGTCACCGTGCATCCCGAGCAGCGGATCCCGGACGCCGCGCGCGTGATGGAACGGCACGGCGTGGAGCGCCTGCCGGTGGTGGACGAGGAGGACCGGCTGATCGGCATCGCCACCCGGCGGGATCTGCTGCGGGTCTTCCTGCGCACGGACGGCGAGATCTGCCGGGACGTGCGCGAGGAGGTGGTGGGCGGTGTCCTGGGGCTGCCCGCGAGCGGTGTGACCGTCTCCGTCCGGGACGGGACGGTCACGCTGAGGGGCACCGTCCGGGACCCCGGCGACATCCCTCTCGCCCTCCGGCACACCTATCGCGTGGACGGCGTGATCGGCGTCGTCAACAGCCTGACCGTCGCCGCCGACGGCGCCCGCGCTGCCGAGTAGCCCGAGCGATTCCGGAGTGGCCGCGAGGTTGCCCGCGGGCCGGGGACACCAGGGACGTCCGGCCCGGCCACAGGGGGCCGAACGGCACCTGTGGGAACGGCGTGACATGAGGGACAGTGGTATCAGGAGCGGCACCGATCCCCCGCGGTGCCGCTCCGTTCACGTCGCGGCGCACCCATCCGTCCCCCGAAGTGCCGTACCGCCGAAGGGCGTTCAGGAGGGGAAGCGCACCCCGTACAGCGTGCGTCCGCCTACGACCTCGCGTCCGGTGACCAGCTCGGGATCGATGCGTACGAACACCTCCTCGGGCGCGGGCACCCAGGAACGCGGCCCGGTGGCGAGGAGCCTGGCGTGCTCGGCCGGGTCGGCCACCACGGCCGCCGCTCCCGTGACCACGACACTCCAGCCGGAGTGTGCGACCCCGTCGAAGGCGTCGGCCTCGAAGGCGACCACCGCCCGGTCGATCGCGCCGACCAGATCCGAGGAAGCGGACGTGCGGACCAGCACCGCGCCGTCGCGGTCGAGGCAGAAGTTGACCGGGAGTACGGCGGGCAGCGCGTGCCGGGTGTACACGATGCGCCCCACGGGCACGGTGGCCAGGAGACGCAGGCACTCCTGCGTTCCCAGTTCGCGAAATCCGTCGTTGGCGTCCATCTGCTCTCTCGTCTCTCACCCCGCCCGGCGCTACGGCACGTCTCATGGTCGAAGGGCGAACCGGCCCCGCACCAGGGACCATCGGTCCCTGGTTTCCGGCGGGAGGGCCCGGCTCAGGTCTCGATCCGGCGTCCCGTGACGGCGTACGGTTCGATGCGCAGCCACAGATCGCGGCGTCCGCCGGCCCAGGGCGTGCTGTAGGACTGCCGGGCGAGCCTGGCCGCCTCTAGGGGGTCCGTGACACCGTGCGCGTGGCCGCGGACGAGGACGCTCCAGCCCTCGCTGAACGCGTCGTCGATGCGGTCGACCTCGAAGGCGACGGTTTCGCCGGACGCCAGGGCGGGTGTCGCGTCGTATGCGGTACGGAAGGCGATCGTGCCGTCCACGACCGTGTAGTTGACGGGGAGGATCGTCGGCCCCTGAGCTGTCTGGAGGGCGAGTCTTCCGACACCGTGGGTGGACAGCAGGTCACCGCACTCGGTCCTGCTCAGTTCCGTGAACCGCGGGGTCCGGCCCGCCTGTCCGGGACCAGGCGGCCGGTCGGTGTCGCCTCCGGTGAGGGCCGGCACGGTGGTCTCCAGGGCCCCCGCGAGCGCGAGGAGCGTGCCCGCGCCCGGGGCGGCACCTGCGTGCTGCTCCAGGTGTGCGAGATAGGCGGCGGCCATGCCCGCTCGCGCGGCCGTCTCCTCCTGTGTCAGCCCGAGTTGGTCGCGGCGTGCGGCGACCCGTCGGCCCAGGTCGCTCGAGGGCCGGCGCTGGGCCGCGTCGGTCTGTGTCCGTTCGGTCATGGCTCTTCACGTCCTCGTGTCAGGTCGCCCGGACGGCGATCTCCTCATGCGGCTGCCCGCCGAGCACCACCTTGAGGGCGCCGGTGTCGGCCGCGCGGGCGAAGACGTCGTACGCCTCCTCCATGCGGTCCAGCGGGAAGGTGTGGGTGACCAGCTGGGCGGTCGGCAGGCGGCCGGCGGCGGCCATCCGCAGCAGGGTGGGCGTGGAACTGGTGTCCACCAGGCCGGTCGTGATGGTCACGTTCTTGATCCACAGGTCTTCCAGGTGCAGCGTCGCGGGCTTGCCATGGACGCCGACGTTGGCCACGTGGCCGCCGGGCCGGACCATGCGCGTGCACATCTCGAAGCTCTCGGGCACGCCGACCGCCTCGATGGCCACGTCGGCGCCGAGACCGTCGGTCAGATCGGCGACCAGCTGCTCGGGATCCTCGCTCACTACGGCGACGGCATGGGCTCCCAGCCGCTTCGCCGCCTCCAGCCTGGAGGCGGCGATGTCGACGGCGACGATCCGCTCGGGCGCGAACAGTTGCGCCGTGGCGATCGCCGCGAGGCCGACGGGTCCGGCCCCGACGACCACGACGGTGTCTCCGGGGCCCACCCGCCCGTTGAGGACACCCACCTCGTAGGCGGTCGGGAAGATGTCCGCCAGCAGCACGGCGTCCTTGCTCTCGATGGCGCCGGGCAGGGCGTGCACGGACAGATCGGCGTGGGGGACGCGGACGTACTCGGCCTGGGTGCCGTCGATCAGATGGCCGAGGATCCAGCCTCCTCCGCCCCGGCACTGGCCGTAGCCGCCCTCGCGGCAGAAGCGGCAGCGCCCGCAGGCGGTGATGCAGGAGACCAGTACGCGGTCGCCCGGGCGTACGGTCCGGACGTCGCCGCCGACCTCCATGATCTCGCCGACGGCCTCGTGGCCCAGCACCGTGCCCGGCCGCACCTCCGGCACATCTCCCTTGAGGATGTGCAGGTCCGTGCCGCAGATGGTCACGCTGTCGACCCGCACGATGGCGTCGGTGGGTTCCTTGATGGCGGGGTCGGGGATTTCCTCCCAGGCGGACTGCCCGGGACCGTGGAAGACGAAGCCCTTCATGGTGTCGCTCACCGTCCTCTGTCCGCGTGTCGTACCGCTTCTCACATCCAGTTTGTCCAGTCGCCGCCTGTTCCGCTTGGGCCGTCCGGCCCTGCGCCCGTGCCGGGTGGTCCCCCGGCACATCGCGCCACCGTGGCGTGCGCGTTCGGGGTCAGCCGTCCGCGCCGGCCGCCCGTTCTCGCCCGGTGCCGGAGCCGACGCATTGCCGACTTCCTCCTACTCGACCGTCAGGGCGTCGGCGACACCGCCCGCCCACGCCTCGATCGCGGCGAAGTCCCGGTAGTCGCCGCCCTTTCCGGAGCGGAGGATCATGCCGGCCACCCGCCCTTTGGCGCCCTCTCGGAGGCATCCGCCGAAGGTGACGTGCCCCCGGGCGTCCAGTCGGGTCATGGCCCGCTGCACACCGGGCACGGGCGGTACCGTCCGCTCGGACGCCGAGGGATCGAGCGGACCGCTGCTGAAGAACCACACCGGCCGCTTCCCGAGTTCGTCGCGGTGCCGGCGCACGAAACGCCGCGCGTCCTTGTGCCACCGCCCCGCGTACAGTCCGCCGCCCACGACCACCGCGTCGTAGGGTTCGACGCTCGGCACGGAGGCGGCGGGCAGTGCCTCGGCCGTCAGGCCGTTCTTGTTCAGTACCTCGGCGACGGCGTCCGCGATCTCCGCGGTCGCCCCGTTCGTCGTTCCGTAGGCCACCAGTACGTTGCCGGACATGGTGTCCGCCTCCTTTCTGACAGTCGCCGCAGCCGGTCGTCGGCGACACCGTGCGGGGCTTCCCGTCCGTCACCTCCTCAGCGCAGTCGACGCAGGTAGGGGTCGTGGGGCCGACGCGGAAGCAGCCGGATCCGTGCGTCGAGGACGGTCACCTGGCCGGGCGTGGCGAGGACCGGGTTGAAGTCGGCCTCGGCGAGTTGGGGCAGATCACCCGCCATGCGGGACAGCCGCAGGAGCACCTGCTCGAGACCTTCGAGATCGGCGGGAGGGCCGCCGTCGGCGCCGAGCAGCAGCGGGGCGCATCGCGGCGAGGTGATCAGCTCGTGGACGTCGTGGTCGGTGAGCGGGGCGAGGCGGGCGGCGTGGTCGGCGAGCACCTCGGTGGCCGTACCGCCGAGTCCGAAGAGGACGAGCGGGCCGAAGACCTCGTCCTGGACGACGCCGGCGAACAGCTCGGTGCCGCGCGAGGCGAGGGGCTGCAGGACCACGCCGGTCATCAGCCCGGCGAAGCGCGTCTCCAGGTCGCGGAACGCGGCCCGCACCTGGGCCGTGCCGCGCAGGTCGAGGTGGACGGCGTGCTGCTGGGACTTGTGCAGGAGCCCCGGCCAGTGGGCCTTCATCACGACCCGGCCGTCGAATCCGCGCAGCCGGTCGGCGGCGAGTACGGCGTCGTCCTCCGTCTCGGCCCACGCCCAGGGGATCTGCGGGACGGCGTAGCAGGCCAGCAGGTCGGCGCAGGTCCGCGGGTCGAGCCAGCCGCCGTCGGGATGGGCGGTCAGGTACTCCTCGACGACCGTGCGGGCGCGTACCGTCTCGACGTCGTCGAGGTCGGGGACGACTCCCGCGGGCCGGGCGAGCCAGGCGGCCCGGGCGACCGCGTGGGCCAGCGACCGCGCCGCCGCCAGGGGGTCGGCGAAGGAGGGGATCGCGCCGCTGTCGGCGGCGGGCAGCAGCCGGACGGGCAGGTCCTGTTCCAGCCGCACGGCGAGCACCGGGCGCTCCCGCCGTGGGAGGGCCCGCGCCAGGGCGCGCACGAGGTCGTCACCGGTGGCCGCGGCCACCGCGGTGGGCACCAGGGCCACCACGACGGCGTCGACGCCCGGAGACCGGGTGAGCAGGTCGACGCACCGGGTCAGCTGCTCTTCGGAGACCGCGGCGGTCACGTCGACAGGGTTGGTGACGGACGCGCCGTCCGGCAACACGTCGAGCAGTTCGTCGATCAGGGTGGGGGCGAGCGAGGGGAGAGCCAGCCCGGATTCCGCGCAGGCGTCGGCGCTGAGGACTCCGGCACCGCCCGCGTTGGTGACGATCACGACGCGGCTCCCCCCGGGCAGCGGCTGGGAGTGGAGCAGTGCCGCCGTTTCGAGCAGTTCTCCCACCGATCGGGTGGCGGTGATGCCCGCCTGCGTGAAGAGCGCGGCGCGGGTCATGGTGCGGGTGGCGGCGGCAGCGGTGTGCGAGGCGGCCGCCCTGCGACCGGCGTCGGTACGGCCCGCGTCGACGGTGAGCACCGGGATACGGCGGGTCACCCGTCGGGCGGTGCGGGAGAAGGCGCGCGGGTTGCCGAAGGATTCGAGGTGCAGCAGGGCGAGGTCGGTACGGCCGTCGCTCTCCCACCACTGCAGCATGTCGTTGCCGCTGACGTCGTACTTGTCCCCGAGGGAGACGAACGAGGAGACGCCGATGCCCAGCCGGGACAGGCCGTCCAGGAGTGCGATGCCCACTCCCCCGGACTGCACGGCGACCCCCGCGGTCCCGGGGCGGGGGTGGCCGGCGGCGAAGGTCGCGTCGAGACCCGACTCGGCGGCCGTGTTGCAGATGCCCAGGCAGTTGGGTCCGACGAGTCGCATGCCGTGGGTGCGGCAGGAGGCCAGGAGCTGCCGCGCCTGGGTGCGGTCGAGTCCGGCGGTGACGACGGCCAGGGCGCGCACCCCGGCCCGCCCGCACTCCTCGGCCACGTCGGGGACGGCGGCGGCGGGTACGGCCACGATCACGAGGTCGGGACTCTCGGACAGGGCGGCGACGGACGGGTAGGACGGCACGCCGAGGATCGAGTCGGCGGCGGGGTTCACCGCGAGGAGCCGGCCTGTGAAGACTCCGGAGCGCAGGTGGTCGAGGACGGCCCGGCCCACGGATCCGGGGTCGCGCCCGGCGCCGGCCACGGCGACCACGGACGGCTTCAGCAGGGGCATCAGGCTGGCCACGTCGGCGGTCCTGCCCCGGGCCTCGACGGCCGACAGATAGGCGTCGTCCTGGTCGAGTCGGACCGTGCAGCGGACCTCCGGCCCCTCGAAGCGGCGGGAGACGTGCAGACCGAAGTCGGCGAAGAGGCGCAGCACTTCCTGGTTCTCACTGAGGGCGTCGGCGGTGAACGTGGTGATGCCCTCGGCGCGCGCCGTCGACGCCAGGTGCTCGATCAGCAGGGTGCCCACGCCCCGGTGGTGCAGTCCGTCGGCGACGGCGATGGAGATCTCCGCGCCGTCCTCGGCTCCCCCGGCGTCGTACTCGGCGAGGCCGACCACCCGGCCGTCCGTCTCGGCCAGCAGGGCACGGTGACCGGGTGGGGCCGGGGCGCAGGCGCGGTCGGCCGACAGGGTGGCAGAACGCCGGCTCGCCGCGAAGAACCGCAGCCGGAGGTTGTCAGGTGACATCTCCTCGAAGAGCCCCCGCAGCCGGTCGTGGTCGGCGGGCCGTACGGGGCGGATGCACACGGTGGTGCCGTCGGCGAGCAGCGCATGCACCGTGGGCCGTTCGAGCAGGTCGTCCGTCATGGCTGTCCTCCTCGCAGATGACACTTCAATGGTGCGGCGACGAGGACGGCGGGCACAGGGCTGACCGGGACCGCGCGGGGGGCCGATCGGCCCTGATCGAGCCGACGTGCCCGTCACACCGCCCGGGCCGAAACGGGGCGGAGCTGTGCGAGGACGGCCGGCCCCTACGAGGCGAACGGCCCGTCGTCCGTGAAACCCGGCTTGGGAGCCGATCCGGCCCACCGGGGAAGTCGCCCGGCCGCCCCGGGTGCGCGCCTCCTCCCCGGTCAGTACGGTGGCGTCCTGGTGTCCGACCGCGGACACCGGCTCCGGACGCGGTCGGCACGGGTCATCGGGCGGTGGAGGCGGCATGTCGGGCAAGGAAGCGGCGGTGCCGCGCAAGACCTACGAGAAGGAACTGGCGCGCCTTCAGGGCGAGTTGGTGCGGCTTCAGGAGTGGGTCCGGACGGAGGGCGCCCGGCTGGTCGTGGTCTTCGAGGGACGCGACGCGGCGGGCAAGGGCGGCACGATCAAGCGGCTGGCCGAGCACCTCAACCCCCGCGTGGCACGGATCGCCGCGCTGCCGAAACCGACCGAGCGGCAGCGCACCCAGTGGTACTTCCAGCGGTACGTCGAGCATCTGCCGGCCGCCGGGGAGATCGTGCTGTTCGACCGGTCCTGGTACAACCGGGCCGGCGTGGAGCACGTGATGGGGTTCTGCACCGACCAGGAGTACCGGCTGTTCTTGCGGCAGTGCCCGATCTTCGAACGGATGCTGGTGGAGGACGGCATCCTGCTGCGCAAGTACTGGTTCTCGGTGAGCGACACCGAGCAGCAGGAGCGGTTCCGGCGCCGTCTGCAGGACCCGCTGCGGCGCTGGAAGCTGTCGCCGATGGACCTGGAGTCCCTCACCCGCTGGGAGGCCTACTCCCGGGCGAAGGACGAGATGCTCGTGCACACCGACATCACCGAGGCTCCCTGGTTCGTGGTCGAGAGCGACGACAAGCGCCGGGCCCGGCTGAACATGATCGCCCACCTGCTCGGTTCCCTGCCGTACCACGATGTGCCGCCACCGGTCCTCGAACTGCCGGAGCGGCCCGCCTCGACCGGGTACGTGCGCCCGCCGCGCGATCTCCAGACCTACGTCCCCGATCACGCGGCGGACCTCCTCTGACGTCCGGCGCGTCCCCTCACGCCCGCTCGGGTACGACCGCGACGGCGCAGTGGGCGTGGTGCAGCACCGTATGGGCGACCCGCCCCAGCTGGAGTCCGCGGTGTCCCTTGCCGCGCCGGGCGCCGACGACCAGCAGGTCCGAGTCCCAGGAGGCGGCCAGAAGCACCCGGCGGGCCGGGCCCTCCGCCGTGCTGCGATGCAGGGTCACGTCGGCCGGTACGTCCGTCAGCGCCTCCTCCAGGACGTCGGCGGCGTGCTGTTCGTGCAGCCGGGCGGGTTCGCCGGTGAGGAGGGGGTGGTCGGTGCTCTCGTGTGCCGGGCAGCGCCAGGCGCGTACGGCCTCCAGGGGCGCGTGACGCAGCCGGGCCTCCTGGACGGCGAAGCGCAGGGCGGCGGACTCCGGCGCCTTCTCGCCGACGCCCACCACGACACGGCGGTGCGAGTGGGGCCGCACCTGGTTGTCGTGGGCACCGCGCAGCACGATCACCGGGCAGTCCGCGTGGGCGGCGACGGTCAGGCTGACGGAGCCGAGCAGCGTCTCGACGAGACCGCTGCGGCCCCGGGTGCCGAGCACCAGCAACGCGGCGTTGCGTCCCTCCCTCACCAGCGCGTACTCGGGTTCCTCGGGCAGCACGTCCGTGGTGACCTCGACCTCGGGCCGACGCAGCCGGGCCCGCTCGGCGGCCGCCAGGAGGATCGCCTCGGCGGTGACGTCCGCCGAGGGCCCGCCGAGGTCGGCGGCGAGCGCGCTGCCCTCGTACCGCTCCCAGAGGGAGGCGTACACGAGCCGCAGCGGTGCACCGCGCAGGGCGGCCTCGTCGGCCGCCCAGTCGACGGCCCGCAGGCTCGGCTCGGAGCCGTCCACACCGACGACGACAGGCAGTTCCATCGTTCTCACCGTCCCGTGTCCAGATCGAAGACGATCCGGGCCTTGACCTCGCCGCGCAGGACCTCGTCGATGCAGTCGTTGACGGATGCGAGAGTGCGGGTCTCGTGGACGACCTCCGTGCGGCCGGCCGCGTGGAGCCGGAAGACCTCGGCGAGGTCCTGCCGGGTGCCGACGATCGAGCCGATCACCGAGGTGCCGTTCAGCACGGTGTCGAAGATCGGCACGCGGACCGTGCCGTGCGCGGGCAGGGCCACCATGACCAGCTTGCCGCCGCGCCGCAGGCCGGAGTTGACGGCCTCGAAGGCCGCGTCGTCCACCGCGAGCGCGAGGGCGGCGTGGGCGCCGCCGTGCCGCTTGAGCACCTCGCCGACGTTCTCCGTCCGGGCGTCGATGACGAGGTCGGCGCCCAGCCGCGTGGCGAGTTCCAGTTTCTCGTCGGTGACGTCGATCGCGGCGACGGTGGCGCCGGCGATCTTCGCGTACTGCACGGCGAGATGGCCGAGGCCGCCCACGCCGGAGATCGCGACCAGCTGACTGGGCCTGACGTCCGCGACCTTGAGAGCCTTGTACGTCGTCACGCCCGCGCAGGTCAGTGGGGCGGCCTCCAGCGGGGTGATCCCCAGCGGCACCGGCTGGGCGAAGTCGGCCCAGGCAAGCATCTTCTCGGCGTACGCGCCGTCGCAGCCGTAGCCGGTGTTGACCTGGCTCTCGCAGAGAGTCTCCCAGCCGGACAGGCAGTGCTCGCAGCGCCCGCACGCCTTGCCCAGCCAGGGGACCGCGACCCGTTGCCCGAGGGACAGGTGGGTGACGCCGTCGCCGAGGGCCTCCACCAGGCCGACGCCCTCGTGGCCGGGTACGAACGGCGGGGTCGGCTTGACCGGCCAGTCCCCGTGCGCGGCGTGGATGTCGGTGTGGCACAGCCCGGAGGCCTCCACCCGTACGCGGACCTGTCCGGGGCCGGGCTCCGGGTCGGGGCGCTCCTCGATGACCAGAGGTGCCCCGAACTCCCTTACGACCGCTGCCTTCATGACGATTGCTCCTCGTGTGCGGTGGCGCGTGCGTCAGTGGTGGGCGACGACTGCGACGGGGGCGGTGGCGTGGTGCATCACGGCGTGGGCGACGGAGCCGATGTGCGCGCCGATCGGGTTCCGGCGGACCCGGCGGCCGACGACCACCAGGGATGCATCGCGGGAGGCGTCGGTGAGGAGGTTGGCGGCCGATCCGTAGTGGGACTCCGCGGTGACCTCGACCGCGGGGAACTTCTGCTGCCACGGGAGCAGCACGTCGGCGAGGGCGGACGCCTGCTGGCGGGACAGTTCCTGGTGCAGTTCGAGGTCGGCGGCGAGTCCGTAGGCGTAGTAGGGCGGGGGGTTCCAGCCGTGGACGACGCGGAGGGACGTTCCGCGCAGTTCAGCGGCGTGGAAGGCGAATTCCACGAGGGTGTCGTCGGGGCTGTCCACCGTGAGGCCCAGCACGACCGGGTGGTCCGGGGACGCGGGCGCCGGGGTTTTCGTGCGGTGTCCGGTGGGCGGCTGCGGGGCGCGGACCAGGACCACCGGGGTCAGGGTGTGGGCCACGACGGCCTGGCCGACCGAGCCGACCATGAACCCGCCGACGCCGCTCAGCCCGCGGGATCCGAGGACCAGCAGCTCGGCGTCCTGCGCCGCGGCCGACAGGGCCTCGGCCGGGCGGCCGCTGACCTGCTCGATGACGACCTCGACCCCGGGGTGGCGCTCCCGCAGCGCTTCCGCGGCTTCCCGCGGGATGCGCTCTGTCCAGTGCTGCTGCGTCTCGACGCCGAGCAGCGGGGCCTGCGCGAAGGGTTCGGGCACCGGCTCCCATACGTGGACCAGCTTCACCGGCAGGCCGCGCAGTGCGGCCTCACGGGCGGCCCAGTCGGCCGCCGCGCGGCTCTCGGGAGATCCGTCGAGGCCGACGGTGACGGTGCGGGGCATGCTCTCCACCTCCTGAAGGGGTTCTGCTTCCAGCGTCGTGGCCCGCGGCCCCGGGGTGCAGGGGCCGCAGGTCCCTCGTGGGGACCGGTCGGCCCTACGGCCGTCGGCACGGCGGGGCCCCTCCCCTGGCCCGGCCGTGCCCTGACCGGTCAGCGCAGCCAGCCGTTGTCGCGGACGACCGGCAGGCGGGCCCAGGCCCGGCCCAGCCCCCACGTCGCACCGGCGCCCGCGACCGCGAGGGCGATCAGGACGACGGCGTAGATGACGTGGTAGTCGGCGAAGGGGTTGGTCGACATGCTCGGCGAGCCGTCGGACAGGTGCTTGGCGGGCGGCCATTCGGCGACCCACATCAGCGCCATCATCACGGTGCCGGCAGCCGCGGCGAGCTTCAGCGCGATCCCGCCGATCAGCGCGACCCCGATGCCGAGCAGGCCGAGCATGAACAGCCAGTCGGCCCAGCCGGCGCCCGCCCAGTCGTGGAACGTGGACTCCATGGGGCCCGCGGCGACGCCGCCGAGGAAGCCCTTGGTCGGCGAGCCGCCGTCGATCCAGCCCTTGCCGGACGGGGTGGCGTAGCCGAGGCCGAAGGTCTTGTCGAGGAACGCCCACAGGAAGACGAACCCGGTGAGCAGGCGCAGGCTCGCGAAGGTGTAGGCCCGCGCGGTGTGCGTGTCGGTGCGTGCCGACACGGCGGGCTCGGAGGTGGACGCGGTCCGGTTCCCGCCGGAGAAGGGCAGCTGGAACCTCGGGCTCCGCCGAGGGTGCTCGTGCACGGCCATGATGGTGGTCCCTTCGGGAATCGTTCAGGGATTCGGAGGACATCGGGCCGGTGCCCGACACCGCTCACTCTGGCCGTGCGCCGCGGTCGCCGAAGGATGCCGAAGGTCCGCGTCCTGGGGGCTGAACGGCCCTACTTGGCAGGGCTGTTGAGCGGCCGGCACCCGTCGGTGCGAGGGTCGTCCAGATCTGCGGCCCAGCGTGGGGAAGGAGTCGCGCGGTCCGGTGCCCTCCTGCCTGAGTCCTGCGGTGGCGCGGTCGGCCGTGATCGCCTGTGGGGCTGGGGCCTGAGGGCTGTCGCCGGCAGAGGCGACGGGCGTGCCGGTCGGTCCTGCGCATGGGCCGGGTGGCCCATGGTCCGGCGGCGTCCCGGGGACCACGCTGGAAGCGGCAGGTCCGTCACACGTCCTGGAGGCCCGTCGTGATCACTTCTCCCACGTCCGGCATGCTGAAGTCGCTGCCGGCCGAGCACCGGCAGCAGCTGATGCGTATCGCCCGCGAGGTGTCCTTCCCACAGGGAACCCGCCTCTTCGAGGAGGGCGCGCACGCCGACCGGTTCTGGATCATCCGTACCGGCACGGTGACCCTCGACATGCGCGTGCCCGGCCGCAGGGCCGCCGTCATCGAGTGCCTCGGGCACAACCAACTCGTCGGCTGGTCCTGGCTGTTCGCTCCGCACTCGTGGCATCTGGGTGCCGAGGCGACGACGCCGGTACGGGCGTACGAGTTCGACGCCGCGGCGGTCAAGGCGCTGTGCCGGGTCGACCCCGCACTCGGCGCCGCGGTCTCCCAGTGGGTGGGCGGGATCGTCGCCCACCGCCTGCACTCCGCCCGCACCCGCCTGCTGGATCTCTACGCCCCCTACGGCAGCGGCAGTGCGCGCTGACCGTGTCCGACGCGACGACCGAGGAGACGACATGCACGGCAGCCCGCACATCGTGAGCGATGTGATGACCCACACCGTCGCGGCCGTCGGCCGTGGGGCCGAGTTCAAGGAGATCGTGCGCATGATGCGGGACTGGCAGGTCAGCGCCCTGCCGGTCCTGGAGGGTGAGAACCGGGTGGTCGGCGTGGTCTCCGAGGCCGACCTGCTGCCCAAGGAGGAGTTCCGCGACAGCGACCCGGACCGGGACACGCAGCTGCACCGCCTCTCCGACCTCGCCAAGGCGGGAGCGCTGACCGCCGGTGAGCTGATGACGTCCCCCGCCCTCACCGTCCGCGCGGACGCGACACTGGCCCAGGCCGCACGGACCATGGCGCGCGCCCGTGTCAAGCGGCTGCCCGTCGTCGACGGACTGGGCACCCTGGAGGGCGTCGTCAGCCGCTCCGACCTGCTGAAGGTCTTCCTGCGCGAGGACGAGGAGATCGCCGAGGAGGTACGGCGGGAAGTGGTGTCCTACCTCTTCCCGGCGCCGGCCTCGGCGGTGCGGGTGGAGGTCCGGGAAGGCGTGGTGAAGCTGGTCGGCCGGCTCAGGGACACGTCCCTGGTTCCGGTGGCCGCACGCCTGGTCCGGGCCGTGGAGGGGGTAGTCGACGTGGACTTCGAGGTGACCCGCTCCGACACGCCGGCGAAGCCGGTGGCATAGCGGGGCCCCGGCATGGATTCGTCCCCGGTCCCCGCTACAGCGGCCGCAGGTGGTCCCGTCACGGCCATCGGTGTCGACGGCCCCTGAACGCCTTTTGAACCAGGGCGACTTACTCTCGCCCCGCTCAACGCCCTTTGCAGCGACCCCATTTGGTGCCGGCCCGCCCCACGGACCCGGGGCGGAGACACCCTCCTCCGCCCCCTGCCGTACCCGTCAGACGAGCGCGTTCTTGTAGAACAGGTTGGAGCGGCGGTCACCGGCCTCGCCCGAGGCGAAGCCGAGGAACAGGCGCACCTCGCCGGCCGCCGTCTGGTAGATCGCCAGGCCCTCGGGCTCGCGGAAGGTCAGGGTCGAGCCGGCCTTGGTGAGGACCGGCCCCTGGGCGACCTTCCCGGTGTTGAGGTCGATGGCGGTGACCTCCGAGTCGACGATGTTCCCGTTCGCCTCGTAGCTGGTGCCCGTCAGCACGTAGAGGTACTGGCCGTACGCCGTGTAGCCCTGGAAGACCGACGACGCCGTGTCGAGCGTCGGCATCACGAAGCGGGCCAGCGGGTTGCCGAAGTCACCGGCCGCCGCCGCGGAGAGGGAGTGCACGGAGATGTAGCGGTCGCCGTCCAGGAGGTAGCGCACGATCAGCCGGTTGTTCACCGGGTCGGTCGCGCACGTGTAGGACGTCGCGCCCGCCACGGGCGTGTACTTGGTCAGCGCGGAGGAGGTGTTCGTCAGCGTGGTGCCGCTGGTGAACTTGAAGCGGGCCAGACGCGTCCCGTAGCCGCTGCCGCTCGTGTCGGTCTCCGTCCACAGGTACGTGGAGGTCCCGACGGCCTGGGCGCCTATGGACACCCCGTGGCCGAAGCCGGCGAGGTGCATGTAGCCGACCTGGTTGCCGTCGAAGTCGAGCTGGGTGACACACAGGTCGCCTGCCGTCTCCGACGAACCGTCGCGCCGCTGCACCACGAACAGGCGGCGGTTGACGTTGTCGAAGACGAAACCCTGCTGCACGGTGCTGTCGTGGAGGGTCTTGCCGCGGAACAGGTCGTACGAGGGTTCCGTTAGGTCGAAGCGCGAGGACGCGGGCACGGCGGCGGAGGCCGCGCCCGTTCCCAGTCCCAGGCCCACGGCGGCCAGGCCCAGACCGCCGCCGGCGCGCAGCAGGTTGCGGCGGCTCAGGAACGCGGGGCTGTGGGACGGGGTCGATGAGGACATCGTTTCTCCTTGGCGACTCGGTGACGAGGAAGATCCGAATTTACGACAGCAATCCGCGCCTTCCATCATCGGGTCGCCCGGCTCATGCCCCAACGCGCCTGTCCGGGGCCCGGGTTGACGGCTGCGAGCCCTGTCCCAGGTGACCGCCGGGCCGGGTCCGACGCCGTCCGCGCCGGACCCGTGGCCGGTTCAGCGGCCCAGCGCCGCCACGCCCGCCGCGGCGAACTTCTCGTCCAGGTCCCCGGACGGCGCGCCCGCGACACCGATCCCGGCCACCGGCGCACCCTTGACGGCGACGGGCACGCCACCGGCCAGGAACAGCGTCCCGGGGATGTCCTTCAGGTTCGGGGTCTGCTTCAGTCGGTCGGCGAGCGCCGAGGTGGGCGCGTTCCAGGAGACGGCCGTGTACGCCTTGCGCTGCGCGGAGTCGTAGGACTGCGGGCCGGCACCGTCGCCCCGCAGCGTGACGACGGTGTTGCCGTTGCGGTCGACGACCGCGACGGTGACCCTCTGGTTCTCCTTCTCGGCGGCGTCGAGTGCGGCCTGGGCGGCCTGCGTGGCGGCGTCGACCGTGAGGTGGCTGGACGTGAGGGTGCCGCCGCTCCTCACCTCGGCCACGGAGGCAGCCGAGGTGGCGGGCGACGAGGCGTTCGCGGACACCGTGCCGAAAGTGCCGGCGGCGACGGCCGCGATCACGGCGCCACCGGTGGCGATACGGGCGCGGCGGGAGAGCTTCTGCATGGTTTCGGCTCCTGGTTCGAAAGGGTGGTTGGCTGCTTCCGCCCTCAAGCCTGGTGCCGTGCGGTGCCCGGTCCGGTCGGCGTCACGGCTCGCCCCGGGACGCCGACCGGCCGATGCCGGGGTCAGCCGATCGGATGACCCCGGTGTGGCCCGGGCTGGCGACAATGGGAGTGTTCGGGCAGGCCGGAGCGGTGAAGGAGGTGGACACATGGACACGGAGACCGAGCGGGGCCACGACCGCGACGCGGATGCCTACGGGGCGTACGGCGCGGGCGAGGACCGCGCGGAGGGCCGGTGCGCAGGCGCCGACCCGGGCGCTGCGGAGGCCCGGAGGCTCGGCGCCGTGATGCACGTGGCGTTCTTCCTCCTGCTCGGCGGCGCGCTCGCGCGGTTCCTGCTGCGGCACCCCGGTGAGGCCCGGACGCCGTGGATCATCGCGCTCTCGGCTCTCCTGGCGGTCCTCTACGCCATCCCGTCGCGCGGCTCGTCGGTGTCGCCGTCCGGGGCGGTGCACGACCCCTGGGCGCCGTTCACCCGAGCGAAGGCTGCGGCGCGGGGCGGGGCCGACGGCCGGCTCGGCGCGTGGGGGCTCGGGCGGCCCGCCGCGGTCGTGGCGGTGTGGATGGTGCTCGTCGTGCTCGCGCCCAGCTTCGCCTGGTGCGCCGTGCCGCTCTTCTACACGGGGCTGCGCGTCCTGCCCGAGCGGGCGGCGCTCGTGCTCGTCGCGGTGCTGACGGGGTTCGTCGTGGCGGCACAACTGCGCCTCGCGGGCTCCTTCGACCCGAACCTGCTGCTGGCCCCGCCCGCCGTGGCCGCGATCGCGACGGCCGTCTTCCTCCAGATGGAACGGCAGAGCGTACGGCAGCGGCTGCTCATCGACGATCTGGTCCGCACCCGCCGTGAGCTCGCCGCCTCCGAACGCCGGGAAGGCACTCTGGCCGAGCGGCAGCGTCTGTCCATGGAGATCCACGACACGCTCGCCCAGGGACTGTCGAGCCAGCGGATGCTCCTCCAGGCGGCCGACCTGGTCTGGGAGTCCGACCCGGTCAAGGCCCGGGCCCACGTGCGCACCGCCGAATCCGTCACCGAGCACAACCTGGACGAGGCCCGCCGTTTCGTCCACGACCTGGCTCCGTCCGACCTGGCCCGCGGCGGTGACCTGGCCCAGGCGCTGCGCACCCTGGCCGCACGCGAGTCGCGCGAGCACCTCACCGTCCAGGTCCACGTCGACGACGCGGGCGACGGACCCCGGCTCCCGGAAGGGGTCCGCTCCGCCCTGCTGAGGATCGCCCAGGGCGCCCTGGCCAACGTCCGGGAGCACTCGGGGGCCCGTACGGCCACCCTCACTCTCACTCTGCTGGACGACCGGGTCGTCCTCGACGTGGCCGACGACGGCCGCGGTTTCGTCCCCGGTGAGTTGTCCGCCGCCGCGCCCGGGGTACGGGGCCACGGCGTACCGGCGATGCGCGCCCGCGTGCGTCGCCTCGGCGGCACCCTGACCGTGGAGTCCGCGCCGGGCGAAGGCGCCGTCCTGTCCGCCGCGATCCCCCTGGAGCCCTCCCGATGACCGACGCCCGTGAGACCTCCCGGCGCGTCCGCGTCCTGCTCTGCGACGACCACGCCGTGGTGCGCGCCGGGCTGCTCGCGCTGCTGGACAACGCGCCCGGCATCGAGGTCGCGGGCGAGGCGGGCACGGGAGAGGAGGCGCTCGCGCTGAGCGCGAAGCTGCGTCCGGACGTCGTACTCATGGACCTCCAGCTCGGGGACGGTATCGACGGTGTGGAGACCACCCGCCGCCTCACCACCGGCGACGGTGGCGGCCCGCACGTGCTCGTCCTGACCACGTACGACACGGACGCCGACATCACCCGCGCCATCGAGGCCGGCGCGACGGGCTACCTGCTCAAGGCCGAGCGGCCGGAGGAACTGTTCGCCGCCGTCCACGCCGCCGCCCAGGGCCGCACCACGCTCTCCGCCCCCGTCGCCAGCCGCGTCATGGCCAACCTGCGCAGCCCGCGGCCCACCCTCACCGACCGCGAACGGGACATCCTCACGCAGCTCGCGCAGGGGCTCGGCAACCGCGAGATCGCGAGGGCCCTGTTCATCAGCGAGGCGACGGTGAAGACCCACCTGGGGCGCATCTACGACAAGCTCGGCGTCGACACCCGGGCCGGCGCGGTCGCCGTGGCCAAGGAGCAGCGCCTGCTGCCGTGAGCGCGCCCGGACGGACCTCTCCCCCGGAGTCCCATCACCCGCTGTTCCGGACGGGCCTCGTCTCGCCCCGGGTAGCGGCCACTCCCTGACCGCCACCCCTGCGACTGTCATCACACGACGCCGGGACGCGCAACGCTCCCGGCCCACCCCGTGAGACAGGAGCCGCACATGTCCGTCGACACCGTGACCCATCTGAACTTCCGAGGTGACGCCCGCGAGGCGCTCACGTTCTACCAGTCCGTGTTCGGCGGGGACCTGGCCCTGGTGACGTACAAGGACGCCGGCAACGTCCAGGAGCCGACCGAGGCGGACCAGGTCATGTGGGGCCAGGTCGCCGCCGAGAGCGGCTTCCACGTGATGGCGTACGACGTTCCTTCGCGGATGCCGTGGAACCAGGGCGAGAACGCCTTCTTCGTGTCACTGCGCTCCGGGACGGCGGAGGAGGCCACCGCGTACTGGGAGAAGCTCTCCGAGGGCGGGACCGTGCTGCTGCCGCTGGACCGGGCGCAGTGGGCGCCCCTGTACGGCATGCTGCGGGACCGGTTCGGCGTGACCTGGGTCGTGGACGTCGCCCGTGCCCCCGAGGAGGACGGCGTGTCGTAGGGTCCCGGGAGGAAATCGCCCGTCCCCCGGGGTCCCCGTGCCGCACCTCGCCCGGCTCGTGACCACGCTCGGCGCTCCCGCCGCCTTCTCGGGGGCGGACGCGGCCCCTCGTCTGGAGGGCGACCCCTCGGCGCGGCTGCTGGTCCAGCGGGGTGACACGGAACTGGTCGTGCGGGAGCTGCGGGGTTCGGCGGTGTCCGCGAGCGTCCGCTTCCCGGCGCCCTGGCCGCGGCGGTTCGGTGGGTACGCGGTGTCACCCGACGCCGGTCTCGCGGTCTTCACGGGACCGCACGCACTGCGGGCCGTCGACCGCGCGAAAACCGTGCGGTGGGAACTGCGCCACCGCTGTTGGGCGGGCTGCGCGGGACACACGGCGTTCGACGAGTACGGGGACGACCGCGACCACCGCTACGCGAGCAGCGGTTCGGCCGCTTTCTCCGCGGACGGGAAGCTGCTGTGGGCCCACGTCCTCGGCCCGCTGTCCGGCGAGCAGCCGGACAGGGACCGGGGCGAGGAGGAGTGGCTGGTCCTGGACGCCGCGGACGGCACGGTGCTGGCACGGACCCGGACGCGCACGTCGGCGGCGGGGTCCGTGCACGTGCCGCACCCCGATCCCGGCCAGATGGGTCTGAGCGTCGGTGAGGGCCAGGACTGGCTCGTCGACGCGACCCGCATGCGGCTGACGGGCCGGATCGGCTACCCCTTCGAGGTGTCCGGGCTGCCGCGGGGACTCGGGGACGGCACCTGGTACACGGTCTCCGAGGACGAGAACGCCCTGCACGTCTGGGCCCTCTGACGGAGCCGAGGGCACTCGCGCAGGGGGTGAGGCACGCTCGTCCGGGTGTGCCCCGCCCTTCCGGCGGACGGCGCAACACTTGCCCCGCGTTCACCCCCGTCACCTGAACTCGCCCACCCGACGTGCGGAGTTCCGCGAGCCGACGGAGGGTGAACCCATGGAGATCATCGCTGTCCAGGAAGCCGAGACCCAGCTCGCCGACGACGCCGGGCCCGGCGACGCCCTTCCGCCCACGCCGACCGTCCACGCCGTGCCCGCCGACCCGCCGGGTTCGGGTCAACCGGGCGCCACGACCCTCTGCGGCACGCCGACTTCCGCCATGAAGCGGCTCGCCTACCAGCCCGCCGGCCCCGACTCCTGGTGCCCGCCGGACCAGCAGGAAGCCATGTGCGCG
Source organism: Streptomyces sp. NPDC005496 (assembly GCF_042872045.1). Taxonomy (NCBI): domain Bacteria; kingdom Bacillati; phylum Actinomycetota; class Actinomycetes; order Kitasatosporales; family Streptomycetaceae; genus Streptomyces; species Streptomyces sp. NPDC005496. The sequence continues at coordinate 344,285 of NZ_JBIAJQ010000008.1, read as the reverse complement.
CGCTGCGACTCCACCCTGCACAGCGCCTGACGTCACCCCGGCACCCGTCGCGGCCGAAAGTGACCGGGGCACCGTATCTGGCGGGAAAGGACGCGAGCGGTACGCGGAATGAGTGATTGAGTCGGGCCGCCGGGGCAACCCTGTCCGGACGACGTGCGCGCACCGCCGACGGGACGGAGAACGGGTGATGGCCACCACGACAGAGCCGGGCCGAGGCCGAACGGCCGGGGCGCGGCCGAACAGTCTGCGGCTGCCCGGCATCGTCCTCGGGGTGGGGCTCGGCGGCTTCGTCGACGGCATCCTGCTCCACCAGCTCCTGCAGTGGCACCACATGCTCACCAGCACGAACCACGACCGCGTCGGCGTGAAGTACTACGACCCGGACACCGTGACCGGGCTGGAGATGAACACGGTCTGGGACGGCGTCTTCCACACCGTCTGCTGGGTCGCGGTCATCGCGGGCCTGGGCATCCTGTACGCGCGGGTCACGCACAACCGGCGGGCGGTGTGGGCCTCGCGGGTGCTGTGGGGATGGATCCTGGCCGGCTGGGGCCTGTTCAACCTGGTCGAGGGACTCCTGGACCACCAGATCCTGGGCATCCATCACGTGCACGGGGGTCCGCACCAGGCCTGGTGGGACGCCGGTTTCCTCGTCCTGGGCGGGCTGCTGGTCCTCGGGGGCTTCCTGCTCCAGCGCGGCGGCCGGTTCCACGACCCCACCGAGCCCGGCGATGCCTCCGCCGGCCCGGGCGTGCCCCGCGGTGACGGTCCGGCAGGGAATTCCGCCTGATGGACGGCATGCAGCACACGCATCACCACGACGGCACCGGGCCGAGCCTGCCGGGAACGCTGCTGACCGTTCTGGTCCTGCTCACCGCCGCCGCGGGCTACCTCCTCGCCGTACGCCGGGCCCGCCACCGCAATCCGGTGCTGGGCTGGAGCCGCCTGCGTTCGGCGTCGTTCGTCGGCGGACTCGCGCTCCTCGCCGTCGCGCTGCTGCCGCCGCTGGGCCCGGCGGCGCACACCGACTTCCGCGGCCACATGGCCCAGCACATGCTCATCGGCATGTACGCCCCGCTCGGCCTGGTCCTGGCCGCGCCCGTCACGCTGCTGCTGCGCACCCTGTCTCCCGCGCGGGCCCGCAAGCTGACCGCGGCGCTGCGCAGCCGGCCCGCACGGCTGCCTGCGCACCCCGCGGTGGCCCTGGCTCTGAGTACCGGCACGCTGGGGGTGCTGTACTTCACGCCGCTGTACGGCACCGCCATGGGCCATCCCGCGGGGCACTGGCTGCTGCACGCGCACTTCCTGGCGTCCGGCTGCCTGTTCGCCTACGTCATAGCCGGACCCGACCCCGCCCCGAGCAGGCCCGGCGTACCGGCCCGGCTCGCGTACCTCGGAGCCGCGGTCGCCGCACACGCGCTGGTCGCCCAGGCGATGTACGGCGGCTTCTTCGTCGACATCCACGCCCCGGTCGACCAGGTCCGGCAGGGCGCGGAGATCATGTACTACGGCGGGGACATCGCCGAACTCCTGCTGGCCGCCGCGCTGGTGGCCACGTGGCGGCCCGAGCGGCGCACGAGCGCCAGCAGCCGCACGCGACCGCGCCACCCCCTTGAGCCGACACACGCGCCGGGCTGAGCGGACAGGCTGCGGCGACGGGCTCGTCTCGACGTCTCACGACGTCGTCGAAGTGCGCCGGCGGACGACTGGCGTCAGATTGGAGGTATCGGGACCACCGGCCGGCCGCTACGCCCCGGCGTGCGGGCGAGGAGGACGCTGTCATGAAGCCCGCCACGAGAGCAGTCGGTCAGCGGGATGACACCTGCGGGGGTCCGCTCGTGAATCCTGCCGCCTGCCGGTGCGTCTACGGTGTCCTGGCGGGCCCGTGCTCCCCGTCCCGGCCGACGGGGACATGACGTCCGGGACCGGGACCGATGGCAGACGAAACAGCGGCGGAACAGCCGCGACGCCTGATGCTCGTCGTCGGCGTCGCAGGCTCGGGCAAGTCCACAGTGGGGCGCCTGCTCGCTGAGCAGCTGCGCTGGACCTACCGTGACGCGGACGAATTCCACTCCGCCGCCAACCGCGCCAAGATGGCCGCCGGCCGTCCCCTCACGGACAGCGACCGGGGGCCATGGCTCGACGCGATCGCCCAGTGGATGGACCAGGTCGTCGCGAGCGGCCGGCACGCCGTCGTCACCTGCTCGGCGCTGAAGCGGGACTACCGGGACAAGCTGCTGACCGGGCGGGACGTCCTCCTCGTGTACCTGCACGGCTCGCGCGAGCTGCTGGAGTCCCGGCTGGCCGCGAGAAGCGGTCATTTCTTCCCGGCGGATCTGCTGGACAGCCAGCTCGCCGCTCTCCAGGAACCGGAGCCGGACGAGCACCCGCTGGTGGTGGACGTCGACCAGCCACCGGACGCCGTCGTTTCGACGGTGCTGTCCCTGATGCCGGGACAGGCCGCCGCCGCTCCGGCCACGGCCGGTCCGAACCTCGCCACGGCCTCGCGCGAGCCTCTCTCCCCCAGCCCTGCGGGCACCTCGTGGCGGCTGGTCAGGGACGAACAGAGCGCGGTCGTGGTCCAGCTGGGCGGCGCCCTGCGCGACTACGCGGTGAACGGACGGCCGCTGCTCGACGGCTTCTCCGCGGGCTCCGCCATCACCGGCGGGCGGGGACAACTGCTCGTACCCTGGCCGAACCGCGTGGGCGGCGGACGCTACCGCTTCGCCGGCAGAAGTCTGCAACTCCCCTTGAACGAGGTCGACAAAGGCAACGCGATCCACGGACTGCTGCGCTGGACCCTGTGGCGACCACTGGGGCGTACCGACGACTCGGTCCTGCTCGGCACGACGCTCTGCCCCCAGCCGGGCTACCCGTTCCTCCTCGACGTCCGTGTCGAGTACCGGCTGGGACCGGACGGCCTCACCGTCACCGTCCACGCGACCAACACCGGTCCGGAACCCGCCCCGTACGGGGTCGGCCAGCATCCGTATCTCACGGTCGGGACCGACCTCGTCGACAGCGCGGTCCTGACCGTTCCCGCCCGCTACCTGCTCCCCACCGACGACCGTGGCCTACCCGGGGACCGGGAGCCCGTCGACGGAACCCCCTACGACTTCCGCTCCGCCCGACGCATCGGCGCGCAGAGGCTGGACACCGCATTCACCGGGCTCGACCGTGGCTCCGACGGACTGGCCGTCGTGCGGCTGGCGCACCCTTCGGGCAGTCACGGCCTCGATGTCCGGCTCGGCGAAGGAACCCGTTACGTGCAGATCTACACCGGTGACACCCTGGACGTACGCCACCGGCGGCGGGGGGTCGCCGTGGAGCCGATGTCCTGTCCGCCGGACGCCTTTCGCAGCGGCACGGACCTCACCGTCCTGTACCCGGGCGCGACCCACGTCCTGCGATGGGGTCTGCGCCCGTGGGGGTACTCCTGACGGCATCCGCGCGCTGCCGGCCGGAGCGGTGCGTCCTCGACGGCGTCACCGCCGCTCCACAGGCCGGCGAACGCCTGTGAGGCCTGCTGCGGTCACGGCCGTCTCGGCTCTGGTCCGTCCGGACGAAGCCGCCGACTCCGACGGCCTAACGCGGTTTTCGAGGAGATGCCGTTCGGGGCGTCGGGTGATTGCGTGACGATGCCCAGCCGCACAGGCGCCGGGCTCGGCGCGGAAGCGCAAGCAAGGAGGCTGCACAGCATGGATTCCACGGTGGGAGCGCCTCAGGGGGTGATCCCGGCGCGACTGCTGCACGGCCAGAAGGCTCTCGTGACCGGCGCCAACTCGGGTATCGGCAAGGCCACGGCGATCGGCCTGGGCCGGGCCGGTGCCGACGTGGTCGTGAACTACGTGGCGGGACGTGAGGCCGCGGAGGAAGTGGCCGAGGAGATCGCCTCGTTCGGGGTGCGCTCGGCCGCGTACGAGGGGGACGTGTCCCAGGAGGACCAAGTCGTCGCCATGATGGACCGGATGGTCCAGGAGTTCGGCACCATCGACATCCTCGTGGCCAACGCGGGACTCCAACGTGACGCGCCGTTGGCGGAGATGACGCTCGCCCAGTGGCAGAAGGTCATCGACGTGAACCTCACCGGTCAGTTCCTCTGTGCGCGGGAGGCGGCCAAGGAGTTCCAGCGCCGTGGCGTGGTGCCGGAGGTGTCCCGCTCCGCCGGAAAGATCATCTGCATGAGTTCGGTGCACCAGATCATCCCCTGGTCCGGTCACGTGAACTACGCGTCGTCCAAAGGCGGCGTGCAGATGATGATGCAGACCCTGGCCCAGGAGCTCGCGCCCAAGAAGATCCGTGTGAACGCGGTCGCCCCGGGTGCGATCAAGACACCCATCAACCGCTCGGCCTGGGAGACGGACGAAGCGCTCAAGGACCTCCTGCGGCTCATCCCGTACGAGCGGGTCGGGGAACCCGACGACATCGCTCACGCCGTAGTCGCGCTCGCGTCGGATCTCATGGACTACGTCGTGGGGACCACGCTGTACGTCGACGGCGGCATGACTCTCTTCCCCGGCTTCGCCACCGGTGGCTGAGCGCCGCCCGGCATCTCACCCACACGGACGACGAAGGCGCGTATGCCCACCTCCCTGCACCTGCTGGCGGATGCCCCGGCTCAGCTCCTGCCCGCCCGGGAACTCATGGCCTTCACGCTGGCCTCCCACATCATCCTGGTGCCCCTCGGCGTGGCGTTCCCCCTCATCACCCTGGTGATGCACTACCGCGGGCTGCGCGGGAAGGACGCCACGTCGCTGCTCCTGGCGCGGCGGTGGTCGGCCGTCATGGCGGTGCAGTTCGCGCTCGGCATCGTCACCGGCACGGTGCTGTCGTTCGAGTTCGGTCTGCTGTGGCCAGGTCTGATGGGGCGCTGGGGTGACGTCTTCGGCGTCGGGTTCGGTGTCGAGGCCTGGGCCTTCTTCCTGGAAGCCGTGCTCATCGCCATCTACCTGTACGGGTGGCGGAGGCTGAAGCCGCGGACGCACTTCCTCCTCGGGCTGCCCCTGCCGTTCGCCGCGCTGCTGGGGGCCTTCGGCATCCTGGCCGCCAATTCCTGGATAAACACCCCGCAGGGCTTCTCGCTAGACTCCGGGGGCGAGCCGACCGACGTGAACGTCTGGAAGGCGATCTTCACGCCGATGTTCGGTCCGCAGTACTGGCACTTCGTGGTGGGGATGGTGCTCACCGCGGGCTTCGTGGTGTCGGGGGTCTACGCGACGGGCTGGCTGCGCGGCCGCCGGGACCGCTACCACCGACTCGGTTTCGCCGTACCGTTCACCATCGCCGCCGTCGCCGCCCCCCTGCAGTTCGTTCTCGGTGACTCCATCGCCCGGTCGGTGTTCCACAAGCAGCCGGTGAAGTTCGCCGCGATGGAGATCGTCTGGAAGACCGACACCCGTGTGCCGGAGTACCTCTTCGGCAGACTGAACGAGAACGGCACCGTCTCGGGCGGCATCAAGATCCCGCTGCTCGACTCGGTACTGGCCGGATTCCACGCGGACACCGAGGTGCGGGGACTCACCTCCGTCCCGGCCGACCAGCGGCCCACCGCGACGCAGGCGACGATCGCCCACTGGGCCTTCGACGTCATGGTCCTCATCGGCTCCGGGCTGGTGCTGCTCGCGCTCTGGTACGGATTCGTCTGGCTGCGGCACCGTCGGCTGCCCGCCTCGCCGTGGTTCTTCCGCGCCGCCGCATGCGCCGGCGCCGGTTCCGTCGTGGCGGTCGAGTGCGGGTGGATCGCCACCGAGGTGGGACGCCAGCCCTGGATCGTCTACCAGAACATGAGGGTCGCCGAAGCCGTGACCTCGACCCGCTCCAGCAGTCTGTGGATCATGTTCGGGGTGGTGATCGTGGTGTACGTGTCCCTCTTCGCCTCGTTTCTCGTGGTCCTGCTGAAGATGCGCACGCGCTGGCGGCTCGCCGACTCGACGCGGGGCACACCGGCGGGCACTCACACGCCCGAGGCGGACATCCCCTACGGCCCGCGGGCCGCCGTCCCCGCGGGTGACGCGTCCGCCGCGGGCCCGGGAGGGGGCCGGTCACGAGGTGACGGCCCGTGACCGCGGACCTCATCGCCGTGGTGCTTCTCCTGGCCGTGACCGCGTATGCCTGCGCGGGGGGCACGGACTACGGCGCCGGCTTCTGGGACCTCATGGCCGGCGGTACGGAGCGCGGCCGGCGTCCCCGGTGGCTCATCGACCATGCCATGGCCCCCGTGTGGGAGGTGAACAACGTCTGGCTGGTCTTCGTTCTGGTGATCATGTGGACCGGCTTTCCCGTCCTGTTCCAGACCGTGTTCTCCGCGATGTGGCTCCCGCTCGCGCTGGCCGCTGTGGGCATGGTCCTCCGAGGTGCCGGCTTCGCCCTGCGCAAGCCCTCCCGACGGCTCGCGGGCCGCCGCCTGTACGGTGCCGCGTTCGCCTCGGCCTCGGTCGTCACGCCCTTCTTCCTGGGTGCCGCCGTCGGCGGCGTCGCATCGGAACGCGTGGCTCCAGGTACCGATGCTTCGGCGGACGTCTGGACCAGCCCCACGTCGCTCGCCTTCGGGTTCGTCGCGGTCGCCACCACGGCGTTCCTCGGAGCGGTGTTCCTCACCGGGGACGCACGCAGGTTCGACGCGCCCGAGCTGGTCGGCTACTTCAGGCAGCGCGCGCTGGGCAGCCTCGCCGTGCTCACCGTCCTCGCGGTGGTCACCGGGTTCGTCACCCACGAGGACTCCCCCCACGTGTGGCACGGCCTCACCCACGGTCTCGGACTGCTCTTCGCGATCCTGGCCGGCACAGCCGCTCTCGCGGCCGTCTGGCTGCTGCTGCGGACGCCGGGCCCGTGGGCCCGCGTCGCGGCGGTCGGAGTCGTCGCGTCGGCCGTCGTCGCCTGGGGCATGGCTCAGCGCCCCTACCTGCTCCCCACCTCGCTGACCGTCGACGAGGCCGCGGGCGCCCCGTCCACACTGACGTGGCTGGCGGTCGTGACACTGGTGGCCCTGCTGGTGGTCGTACCGGCCGTGGTCTTCCTCTACTGGCTGGACACCCACGGAGAGCTGGAGGAACTCACCGACTCGGAGCTGGGCGGAGGAAGCGACCCCGACGGTGACCGAGCGGTGTTCGACAGCTGATCGTCCGGCCTTCGAACCTTCTTCGCGCTGCGCTCCGACGGAGGAAGCCGCTGTGACCGACGACGAGATGCTTCTCGGTTTCGCGCTGACCGTGGTGCTCGCCACCGGTTCGCAGATCCTGGCGAACAGGCTGCGCGTCCCCGCCCCGATCGTTCTGTTCCCCGCGGGGTTCGCCGTGGGAGCGACGACGGACGTGGTCCACCCCGACAAGCTGCTGGGACCGGACTTGCCGGACCAGGCCGTCACCGCCGCCATCCTGGCGGTCCCGTCCACCGAGTGGGACCCTCGCACGACAGTCCCGGCGTGATCGCTCCGTACGCCGCCTTCGGCTCCCCAGCGCTGAGGAGTTCACGCCGCCGCGGCGCGCTATCCGCCGCGGCGCTGGTTCTCCCGGAGCATCGAGTCCAGCGTGATCGCCGCGTCGATCAGCGCCAGGTGAGTGAACGCCTGGGGAAAATTACCCAGTTGACGGCCCGTCAGGTCGATCTCCTCGGAGTACAGGCCCAGGTGGTTGGCGTACGTGAGCATCTTCTCCAGCACCAGCCGGGCCATGTCGGTCCGGCCCGCCCGCGCCAGGGCGTCGACGTACATGAAGGTGCACAGGGAGAAGGTTCCCTCGGAGCCTCGCAGCCCGTCGGGGGACGCCTCCGGGTTGTACCGGTAGACGAGACTGTCGCTGACCAACTCGGCTTCCATGGCGTCCAGCGTGGACTTCCACATCGGGTCGTCCGGCGTGATGAAACCGACCGTCGGCATGCGCAGCAGCGAAGAGTCGAGCACGTCGTCGCCGTAGTGCTGGACGAACGCCTGCTTCTTGGGGTCCCAACCACGCTCGAACGTCTGCGCGTAGATCTCGTCGCGCGCCTCGACCCACCGCCCGCCGGCCGCGGGACGACCGTCGTCGTAGGCGATCCGCAGGGCGCGGTCGAAGGCCACCCACGACATCACGCGGCCATAGGTGAAGTCCTTTCGGCCGCCGCGGGTCTCCCAGAGCCCCTCACCCGGCTGGTCCCAGTGGTCGACCAGCCAGTCGAGCAGGGTGTGCAGTGCCTTCCAGCCCCCGTGATCGAGATGCATCCCGTGCTCGTGCGCGAAGTAGATGCTGTCCAGGGCCTCGCCGTAGATGTCCAGTTGCAGCTGGGTGGCGGCCCCGTTGCCGATACGGACCGGCGCCGAACCGCGGTATCCCTCCCAGTGGTCGAGGGTCTCCTCGACCAGGTCCGCGGAGCCGTCGACCCGGTACATGATGTTCAGCGGTCCGGACCCGTCACTCCGGCTGTCGTCCCCCTGCTTCACCCTGTCGTGCAGCCATCCGATGAACGCGGCCGCTTCCTCCTTGAACCCCATCCCCAACAGCGCGTACACCGAGAACGAGGCGTCACGGATCCAGGTGAACCGGTAGTCCCAGTTGCGCTCTCCGCCCAGCTGCTCGGGCAGGCCCGCCGTGGGCGCGGCGACGAGGGCACCGGTGGGCGCGTACGTCATGAGCTTCAGGGTCACGGCCGAACGCTCCACCGCCTCCCTCCAGCGTCCGGTGTAGGTGGACTGTGCCAGCCACGAGCGCCAGAAGGCGACCGTCCGGTCGAAGAGGCGCTCGAACTCCGCCAGTCGGATCTGCTGAGGTGGCCCTCCTGGCGAGGATTCGACGATCAGGCCACGCTGCTGTCCCGCACGCAGGGTCAGGGAGAAACGCACATCACTGTCATGGACCGAGATGTTGTGCAACAACCGCTCGTCCTGCGGCTCACGGACGGTGTGCACGGCGAGGTCCAGTTCGTCCGAGGTGAACACGGCCCCGTGCTCCGTCAGATGCACCTCGTGGGGTTTGCGGCCGTAGTCGAAGCGCGGAGCGACCTCTCCCTCGAACGTCATGCTGCCGCGCACACATCGCAGCATGCGCACGATGCGATGCCGGTCGGTTACGGTCGTGCCGGTCACCGGCATGAAGTCGACCACTTCCCCGGCGCCGTCCTCGGTCATGAAACGGGTCACGAGCACGGCGGTGTCCGGGTGGTAGAGCTGTTTGGTGGTGTACGTGCGCGCAGCGGGCCGCACGGAGAAATGGCCACCCTTCCCATGGTCGAGAAGTGCGCCGAAGACGCTGGGTGAGTCGAAGCGCGGACAGCAGAACCAGTCGATCGTCCCGTCGGTCGTCACGAGGGCGGCGGTCTGCAGATCACCGATCAGTCCGTGGTCTTCGATCAGGGGATAGTCGTTCATCGTCGACCCCTTTCGGCCCGGTCGGCCGAACGCGGAACAAACACCGTCACGCCGCGGATGAGGACCGGGCGGCACTCGATCAGCTTAGGCCGCCGACACCCGTTCGTCCTGACGAGGAGAACCCCCGCGGTGACCGCGATCCCGACCCTGCTGCGGTCCGGGAACCGCCATATCGTGAGGTGCGGACGGCGTGCGGAGCGGGCGTCCCCGCGTCGTTCGAGAACATCTGATTCCTACGGTGAAGGGGACTCGCGTGGGTGTCACGACGTCCTGGGCCGGCAGATTCCGGCTCGCGGCCGTCATGTGCCGGCCGACGGCCACGGGGAGGCCCGGCTCGTCCTGCGGGGCCGTGACTTCGGCGGCTACCTTCAGCTCGCCGTCTGCGAGATCATGTCGTACGGCGCTTCGTCCCTGCAGATCTGCCGGAGACTGCGTGCCATGCCGCAGAACCTGCTCGACGCCTCGCCGTCCCGGCAACGCCCCCTGCTGCAAGCCCCGTTGACATTGCTGCAGGAGTCCGTCGAGCGAGCCTTCACCGATCCCAACCGCCGCGCCATCGCGCAGGGTGCCGACCTCCAGGGTATCGGGGGCAGTTCCCCCCTCTGACCCGGACGTCACAACCGCGGGCACCGGGCCTCCGCTTCCCGACGACGCCATACGGCTCGCCTCCGGTAGCGAGACCCGTCGGCAGCGTCTTTGCTGGACTGGCGGCGGATGCCCCGCCGTTCGCGGTCACCCGCGGAGTGTTCTGCAGGAGATCCGTATGGAACCGCAGCCGGGTCTGCCGGATCCTTCGTACGACAAGGCGCCGACGGGAGTGCCGGACACCGACCTGGCCGACCTCCAGCGCCGCATCCGGGAACTGGAGAGCGGGGGCAAGCCGCGCAGACATCGGTGGCGGTCGGTCCTGTCCGCCGTGGCGGTCACCATCGCCGCGCTGCTGTCCGTCCTGTCGGTCGTCGCGGTGTGGGCCGACAGCATGGTGGAGGACACCGACCGGTACGTCGACACCGTCGCTCCGCTGGCCAAGGACCCGGCGGTGCAGACGGCCGTGACGAACCGGGCCACGTCCGCGATCCTCGACCGGATCGACGTGCAGAAGCTGGTGGACGAACTCTCCTCGGCGGCCGAGCAGAAAGGGGCGCCCCCTGCCCTCGCCAAGCTGATCGGCGAACTCGACGGTCCCATCGAGAGCGGCCTGAAGGAGTTCGTGCGCGGCGCCGTCAACAGGGTCGTGACCGGCTCCGCGTTCGAGACCCTGTGGACGGACGCCAACCGGGCGGCGCACCGGTCACTGGACAAGGCCCTGACGGGCAAAGGCGGCGGCGCCGTGGTCCTGAAGGGCGACCAGGTGACGATCGACATCGGCCCTGTCGTGGAACGGGCCAAGGACGAGCTGGTGCGGTCGGGGTTCAGCCGCGCGTCGAGCATCCCCGAGGTGCACACCGACTTCGTGGTGTTCTCCTCGAACGAACTCGCCGAGGTCAGAACGTACACCCGCATCCTCCAGATCGTCGGCGCATGGCTTCCGGTGATCACCGTGCTCATCGCCGCCGCGGGGGTCCTCCTGGCCGTCCACCGGCGACGCGTGCTGGTGGCGACCGCCCTCGCCGTGGCCGCGGGGATGCTGGTCCTCGGTGTGGGCCTGACGGTGTTCCGCGACATCTATCTCGACCGTCTGCCGGCCTCGGTGTCCCAGGACGCCGCAGCCGCCGTGTTCGACGCCCTGGTCAAGTTCCTGCGCGCCGGCGTCCGCGCGGTGGCCGCCGTCGCCCTGGTGACCGCCTGCGGTGCCTTCCTGTGCGGGCCTTCCCGCGTGGCCGTCGCGATCCGGCAGGCGTGCACCGGTGGCATCGGGGCGGTGCGTGGCGCCGCCGGCTCGGCGGGCCTGCGTCTCGGCGCGGTCGGACGCTTCGTCCACCGGTACAAGCGGTGGATCGGCGGCCTCGTTCTGCTGGCCGCGCTGCTCGTCCTCGTCACCTGGTCGTACCCGAGCACCACCGTCGTGCTGTGGATCGTGGCCGCGCTGCTCCTCGCCCTCGCCCTGCGCGAGTTCCTCGACGACCCCGGCCCGGGGGGCGGCCCGGACCGGCACGACGCCGCGGACGAGGCGCGGTCGTCATGAGCACGCTGTGGAAACTCGAGGGAGTCCGACGACACCCCGCCCGTCGCACTCGGCCCTCCCCCGCTTCCGAAAGACGTACTTCATGACGGTGCCGAACGCCAGCACAGCGCCCGCCGAGGAGCCGGGGACGGAGACCTCCGAGGCCGACCATCTGCGGGACCTCCTGCTCAAGCCCGCGTACCGCAAGGTCCTGGTCTTCAGCTCCCTGATCGGCATCCCCATCTCGCTGGCCGCCTTCTGGTTCCTCGTCGGCCTGCACGAGCTGGAGCACGTGATGTGGGCGGACCTGCCGGACGCCCTCGGCTATGACTCCCCGCCGTCCTGGTGGCCGCTTCCGCTGCTCGCCGTGGCGGGAGTCATCGTGGGGCTGGTCGTGACACATCTGCCCGGGGCGGGCGGTCACGTCCCGGCGTCCGGGCTCCACTCGGGCGGCACCTCGGCCAGGGCGGTACCAGGGGTGATCATCGCGGCGACCGCGAGTCTGCCGCTCGGGGCGGTCCTCGGCCCGGAGGCACCCCTGATCGCGCTCGGAGGCGGTCTCGCCCTGCTCTTCCGCACGCTCGTCCGCGCCCCCGCCACACCCGAGGGCACCGCTCTGCTCGTCGCGGCGGGCGCCTCCGCGGCCATCTCCGCCATCTTCGGCAACCCCCTCATCGCCGCCGTACTCCTGATCGAGGTCGCGGGGGTGGGCGGTCCGCAGTTGTTCGTCGTCCTGCTCCCCGCTCTCCTGTCGAGCGGTGTCGGGGCCGTGACGTTCACCGGCTTCGGGCACTGGACCGGCCTGGAGACGGGGAATCTCAGCGTCCGCTTCCCTACCGCCCCGCCCCGCCTGGACGTCGGGGACGTGGTGTGGTCGATCCTGCTGGCCGTGGCCATCGGCGCGCTGGCGCACCTGGTGGTCATCGGCGGGCGGCTCACCGCCGCCTACGTGGGCTCCTCCCCGTTCGTCAGGACGGTGATCTGCGCGATCGCCGCCGGAGGCTGCGCCGCGCTGTACACGCTCGTCACGGGTCGTACCCCCGTGGACGTCGCCTCGTCGGGACAGGCGACACTGGCCGACCTCGCCTCCGATCCCCACGCCTGGGGTGTCGGTGCCCTGCTGGGCGTCCTGCTGTTCAAGTCCGTCGCGTACATCCTGTGTCTGGGCAGCCTCCGCGGCGGACTGGTGTTCCCCGTGCTGTTCCTGGGTGCGGCCGCGGGAGTCCTGCTCTCCCCACTGCCCGGCTTCGGGGTCATTCCGGCCGCCGCCGCGGGCATGGCCGCGGGGGCCGCGGCCGTCCTGCGCCTCCCGGTCAGCAGCGTGGCCCTGGTGGTCCTCCTGCTCGGGAACGCGGAGACGATCCCCGTGGTGATCCTGGCGGCCGTGACGGCCTTCGTCGTCTCCGAGTTGCTTCCGACGGGCCCGGCCGCCGCCGGCCGCCCGCACGAGGCGAAGCAGGCGGCGACGTGAACGGCTCAGCCGTGGAGAGCCGTCGTCCGGCGGGTCACGCGGCCAGGATGCGGCTCTTCTGGGCCTCGAACTCCGCCTCGGACAGCACACCTTGTTCCTTCAGCTGAGCGAGTTCCTTGAGCTGCGAGATCTTGGTGTCCATGGAGTCGCCGGCCGGGGCCTCGGGTGCGGCAGGCGGAGCGCTGTAGGGCTCCTGGGGTGCGGCCGCGGAGGTGCGCTCCCAGTCCTGTTGCGCCCATCGTCCGGCCTGGCGACGTGACACCCGGTTGGAGACGGCGGTGGCGGTACCGGAGATGACCGCGGTGCGGGCGACACCGCGAAGTAGACCAGGCATGCCGAATTCCTTGTCCTCAGGCGGCCGTCGGCCGCTATGCGTCGGCCCCGCGCTCGACCGCCTCCAGGCTCGCCAAGAGGTCCTCTGCCGGGATCCTTCCGTTGGCCACCATCCGTGCTCCGCTGCGGCGCAGGGCTGCCGCCAGGGGGGCGGCCCACACGTTCTCGTACACGATGACACCCGCTGAGTTGCCGGGTTCGAGGACCGCGGCGGCCTGCTGAAGGTCGTCCTCCCCGAGCAGGCCCGAGGAGGCACCCTCGAAGACGGCCAGGTCGAGCTCGCCGTCACCGTCCATGTCGGTGAGTTCGAGCCCTCTGACCGAACCGTCCGCGTCCTTTCGGACGAAGGAGAGGTCGAGGATGCGGATGATGCGCCGCTCCACGAGTTCGAGCAGCAGAGGCAGCCCTTCGCCGGTCATGCGATTACCCGGGAACTCCAGGATCAGGTAATCGACGGGGCCGAGCTGGGGAAGTTCGTCGACGGTCATACCGGCTCCTCATGGACGGCCTTCTGCCTGCGGCGGTGTCCCGGTCACGTCCCCGGCCGCGCGCGATGCACCGTTTCTCCAGTCCAGCACCGGAGGACCTCACGCGCACGTCGGAAGGTCGAGGCGCCCGCCTCGGGTGAGCTCGACGAGCTTCGGCCCGTCAGCCCGACACCCTGGTTCCGCATGCGCCACTCGACCGGCGGACCCACAGGGCGGGCGGCGGACGGCGCTCGTAGCGTCGGGCCCGGGGCGGGATCCGCCGTAGCGACCTGGAGAAGCCGATGAGCGATGCGTCGATGGAGAAGCTGGCAGCGGAAGCCTGGCTTTACGGATACCCGCTGGTCACGGCCGCGATGACACGAGATGCCATGACCGCTGTCCCGTCGAGGGACGACGCGCGGCGGAAGGCACCGCTCAACCAGTTCTGCTACATGCGCAGCACGCCGGACGCCTCCTTCACCGAAGTGGTGTCACCGAACGCCGACACCCTGTACTCCAGTGCCTGGCTCGACCTGTCCGACCAGCCACTGGTGCTGACCCTCCCCGCCTTCGGCGAGCGGTTCTGGATGGTGCCGATCCTGGACGCCTGATCCAACGTCTTCGCCGTCGTCGGCCGGCGTAAGAACGGTCCCTCCGCCGGCCCCTGCTTGATCGCCGGTCCGTCCTGGTCGGGGGACGTCCCGCCCGGCCTGACGCTCCTGAAGTCGCCCACGAGCGTGAACTGGATCATCGCCCGGTACGCGACCAGCGGCCCGTCCGACTTTCCCGACGTCAACCAGCTCCAGGACGGCACACGGCTGATTCCGCTGTCGCAGTGGACGGGCGACCCGGACGACTACTCCCCACCCACCGACGTCCCGGTGCCCGCCGACGCCGACACCACCACGCCGCCCGTCGAGAGGGTCCACGCTCTCAGCGGCCGTGAGTATTTCGCCCTCCTCAACCGGCTGATGGTGGACAACCCTCCGGACGCCGCCGACGCCCCGCTCCTGCACAGCCTCGCCGGCCTCGGCATCTCTCCCGGCGCGAGCCTCGACGGCCAGTCCCCCGACGTCCTGGCCGCTCTGGACGCGGCTGCGCAACGCGGTCCGGACGTTCTGCGTGCTCACCTCACCCGTGCGGAGTCCGCCGACTCCGGTGGCTGGACCGTGCATCGGGGTCTGGGTGACTACGGAACGGACTACGCGAAGCGCGCGGTCATCACCCGCTTCGGATACGGAGCCAATCTCGACGCCGACGCCTTGTACCCGCACGCCACCACCGACTCCGAGGGCCGCCCGCTCGACGGCGCCCACTCGTATGTGCTGCACTTCGAAGCGGGCCGGACGCCGCCCGTGGACGGCTTCTGGTCCCTGACGATGATGAACGAGCGTCAGCTGTTCGCCGACAACTCGCTGAACCGTTACGCGATCGGCGACCGCAGCGGCATGCGGACCAACCCCGACGGCTCCCTGGACATCTACGTCCAGCACGAGAACCCCGGGACCGACCGGGAGACGAACTGGCTCCCGGCCCCGGCGGGCGCCTTCAACGTCTTCCTGCGTCTGTACTGGCCCCGTGCGTCCGCCCTCACAGGTGAATGGACCGCGCCCGCACTGCAGCGCACCGGCTGAGCTTCACGGATTCCGGCTGCCCTCCGGAACCCGTCCGCCCGGCTCGCACTGGTCGGCCCGAGCTCCCGGCGGCTGAGTGTGACAGCCGTCCGTGTTCCCGGAGGTGGAAACGTCGGGGCCATTCACCGACGGCCGGCAGTCGCCGTGCTCCCGCACGCGGCGACCGGCCGTCGGACTCGCTCAAGCGCTCGCGTGGCGCCCCGCGGCCATTCCCCGCGCGCCCGCGTGGCGGGCTCCGCCGCCCGCGCCGACGGGCCGCCTGCGCCACAGCCACAGGGACGTGACGGACAGCAGGCCGGTGAACACCACCAGGAACAGCACGGACACCCACATCTGCCGGCTTCCGGGAGCCTCCCGTCCCAGCCAGGTCGCCGAGGCCGCCCACAGAAGGGCACCCGCCGCGTAGAACATGCGGATCCGGCGCAGCTGACGCACCGCCCGCAGGGGAATGGAGTGATCGTTCCTCGATGCCATGCGGCCCGTGTACCCACAAATGCGCCGCCCATCGGACCGAGGGCGACGCATCGTGGAAAAGCCGCGGACAGGTGCTCCCCTCGTGCCGAAGCGCACGTGACGGCGCGGGATCCCGAGGCCCCGGGCGCACCGGCCGCACGCTCAGCCGGTGTGGTCCCCACGCCCCTCGAAGTCCCGCCGTATCGCGGCGCCTTGATCCTCGACCAGGCCCGCCTCGTCGGGCAGTTCCAGTACGGCGCCACAGTGCCGGCAGAGCCTCCCGTCCTCGGCGGGCGTACCGCACGCCTTGCAGAACCGGTTGACCTGCTCGTCCTCGTTTGCCTTCGTCACGGTGACTCCCCTACGTGGTGAACGGTGCAGGACGCCGGTACCCCCGCCGCCGGCGGTGATTCGTGATCCGGCGGGCGAGGCGGCCGAAGACGCCGTCGGAGACGGGCTCGCCGGAGGATGTCACAGCGGCCGGTGCTGTCTCGTCCTACGGGGTGCAGGCAATCCCCGATCAAGGAGCGGACGATGGACCTCGCGCTGTGGATCACGGCGGGACTGCTGGCCCTGGTGGCCCTGGCCGGCGGTGTCAGCAAGACGTTCGTGCCCATCGAGAGGCTGGCCTCCGTGCACGGCGGAGGCTGGACCGAGGACGCGGGTGCCCCCGCCGTCAGGACGCTCGGCCTCCTCGAACTCCTGGCCGCGGCGGGCCTGATCCTTCCCGCCGCGCTCGACATCGCGCCGGTCCTGGTGCCGGTGACGGCCCTGTGCTGGGTGCTGCTGATGATCGGCGCGATGTTCACGCACGGCCGCCGGGGAGAGTCGGCGCTGGTGGCGTTGAATCTGGTGTACCTCGCTCTCGCGGTCTACCTGGCCTGGGGCCGTCTCGGCCCGGAGCCCTTCGCCGGATGACCGCCGACGGACGGGGCGAGGACGGTCGTCGGGGTGTCCGACGCGGGGGATGGCCGCGCGCACGGGGTGGCGTTCCCCCACGCGGGCCGCACGGAAGTCCGGTCGGCCGCTACGGCGTCCCGCTCGGCGCCCGACGTACGAGGAGGGAAGGGCATGAGCAAAGCCGAGGAGTTCCAGGAGCTGCGGCCGCTGTTGTTCTCGATCGCCTACCGCATCCTGGGCAGCGTGAGCGAGGCCGAGGACGCGGTCCAGGACACCTGGCTGCGCTTCGAGGCGTCCACGACGGAGCCGAGGTCGACCAAGGCGTTCCTCTCGGCCACGGTGACCCGCCTCTCGGTCGACGTCCTGCGCTCGGCCCGCGTCCGACGGGAGGAGTACGTCGGCCCCTGGTTCCCCGAGCCTCTCCTCAGCGACCCCTACGACGATCCGGCCCGCTCGGCCGAGCTGGCCGACTCGGTGTCCATGGCGGCCCTGTTGCTGCTGGAGCGGCTCAGCCCGCTGGAGCGGGCCGTGTTCGTACTGCGGGAGGTTTTCGACTTCGGGTTTCCCGAGGTCGCGTCGGCGGTGGGACGCTCGGAGGCCGCGTGCCGCCAGCTCGCGGTGCGCGCCCGGCGGCACATGGCCGACGGGCGGCCGCGCTTCGAGGCCGACCGCGAGGAGCGGGCGGAGCTCGCCTCGCGGTTCTTCGAGGCACTGCGCGAGGGCGACGTCGCCGCGCTGCGCGAACTGCTCGCCGCCGACGTGACGATGGTCGGGGACGGCGGCGGCAAGGCGCCGCAGCTGGCCAGGGCCGTCAGCGGCGCCGGGAACGTGGCACGCCTGCTCGCCTCCGTCTTCCCGCGCATGGCACGGGTCGACATCACGTTCGAGCCGCACGAGGTCAACCGCCAGCCCGGCGCGATCTTCCGCGACCGCGACGGCAAGGTCCTGCACACGCTGGTGCTCGACGTGCTCGACGGCCGCGTCCAGGCGATCCGTTCGGTGATCAACCCCGACAAGCTCGGGCACGTGGGCCCGGTGGCGGACGCCTGGTCGGTCCATCACGCGGTGCGGCAGGTACCCAGGTCCGGGGACTAGGGTCTGTCGTTTGGATCAGGTCGGCCGTGACAGAGGGTTCGTCCCGGTCGGCCCGAGCGGGGTCTGGTGCGTGCAGCTGCAAGGCGGAGGAGGGAGTCGAAGCAAATGGGGGTCTCCCCGCTCGAGCGGAGCCGAGAGTGGGGGAGTCGGCGACCGACGACAACGCCGCAGATGTGCGTGCCAGACCCCGCGACCCCGGCCTGATCCAAACGACAGGCCCTAGCGGCGCTGGACGGCAAGTCCTTGGTCCGCGCGCCCCTTTGAGCCCTCGGCGTGGGGCCCGTCAGAACGGCGGCGTCGGGGAGGGAGAGGCGTCGGAGAGGTCGGCCCCGGTGTCGGCGTGCCTGCGGGACTGCCCGACGCCGTGCCAGTCCAGGCACATGATCGTCGCGTCGTCCTGGAGATGGCCGTCGTTGGAGGCCACGACCCGCGCGATCATCGTGCGGGCAGCCTCGCGTGGATGCAGGTCGCTGGTTCGCTCGATCAGGTCGCTCAGGTCCACGCCGCTCGCGCTGCGCTCCAGCATGCCGTCGGTGACCATCACGAGCCGGTCGCCGGGCTGGAGGTCCAGCCGCTGCACGTGGTAGCGGTGCGGGAACCGGAAACCGAACGGCATGTCGATGTCGACCCGCAGCTGCTCCACCTTCCCGTGGCGCAGCCGCAGGGGCCACGGGTGACCGGCGTTGATGAACTCGTTGGTGCCGTCCAGCAGACTGATCCGCAGCAGCTGACCGGTGACGTAGCTCTGGCGGCCGTGCTCCAGCATGGCCTGGTGGGCCTGCCCGGCCTGTTCGACGAGGTCGCCCCCGGCTCTTCTGGCCCGCCGCAGCGCGCCCACGGCCAGCGTGGCGAGCAGCGCGGCGTCGACGTCGTGCCCCATGGCGTCGGTGACGGACAGCTGCACGGTGTCCCGGTCGATGACGTAGTCGAAGGTGTCGCCCCCGACGTGGTCGGCGGGTTCGAGCGCTCCGGCGACGGTGAACTGTGCGGCCTCGCAGGCGAGGGAGGAGGGCAGCAGCCGGTGCTGGATCTCCGCTGCCAGGCTCAGCGGGCTGGTGCGCCGGCCCCACTGGTACACGTCGGTGAAGGACCGGTTCGCGATGACGATGTAGGCCAGGGCGTGTGCCGTCTCGCCGATCTCCCGCATCGCCGCCGTGTCGGGTTCCGAGTCCAGGAAGAGTTCCAGGAGACCTATGGCGTCCCCGCGGTTGGTGACGGGGGCGATGACCCGCACCGTGCGCCCGTCGTCGAAGAGCTCCGTGGCGCTCTGCTGGGTCCGGATCACCTCGTCGTACAGCGTGCCGGGGAGGGCGATGCGCCGGGCGGGCTCGTCGGTCTCGACGGTTCCGGCGGCACCGAGGCGCACCACCGACGCGCCGGTGAAGTCCGTGATGAGAAAGGACACCGTCCTCGCGTCGAGGCGCTGTCTGAGCATGCGGGCGACGACGTCGAGCGATTCCACCGGTGCCGCCGACTCCGCGGCGGCGAGCACCCCGGCCAGGCCGATGGTGCCGTCGTGGCGGTCGGGACCGGGCGCGGGCGGGGTCCGCCCGTTCGGGGCGTCGTCCGGCGGATGTGCGCTCACGTGTTGGGTCTCCCGTCGTCCGACCGCTCCGGATCCGCCTCGCCGAGGGGGACGAGTGGCCGGCGAGGCCGGTCGCGATGGTGCGGCCTCGACGCGCACCGGCGGTGACAGTCTCCCACCCCAGTGCCCCGCCGCGCCCTTTTCAGTCGACGCGGTCCAGGCGATCCGCTGCCGCGCGAGCGCGCTCACCGGGGCCGGCCCGGCGCCGAGGCACCGGGCCGGCCGTTACGACCGCCGTCCTGCGCGGGGCACAGCCCCGTACCGCGTACGTCTCGCGGCGCCCCCGGTCAGTCCGTGCCCGACTCCATCGCGGCGCGGTCCAGCAGCTCGTCGTCGGCGGAGACCTCGCCCCGGGAGGCGATGGCCTCGGCGCCGCCCTCGGGCATGGCACCGATCAGTCCGGTCGCGGCGGCCTGCGCGGCGCCGATGGCCGGGTTGGCGGTGCCGATCAGGCCGAGCCCGGCGTACTGCTCCAGCTTGGCGCGGGAGTCGGCGATGTCGAGGTTGCGCATGGTGAGCTGGCCGATCCGGTCCACCGGGCCGAACGCGGAGTCCTCGGTGCGCTCCATCGACAGCTTGTCCGGGTGGTAGCTGAACGCGGGGCCCGTGGTGTCGAGGATGGAGTAGTCCTCGCCGCGGCGCAGCCGCAGGGTGACCTCGCCGGTGACGGCCGAGCCGACCCAGCGCTGGAGGGACTCCCGGATCATCAGCGCCTGCGGGTCCAGCCAGCGGCCCTCGTACATCAGGCGGCCCAGTCGCCGGCCCTCGTTGTGGTACTGGGCGAGGGTGTCCTCGTTGTGGATCGCGTTGACGAGGCGCTCGTAGGCGGCGTGCAGCAGGGCCATGCCGGGGGCCTCGTAGATGCCGCGGCTCTTGGCCTCGATGATGCGGTTCTCGATCTGGTCGGACATGCCGAGCCCGTGGCGACCGCCGATGGCGTTGGCCTCCATCACCAGGTCGACGGGGGAGGCGAACTCCTTGCCGTTGACGGTGACCGGGCGGCCCTGGTCGAAGCCGATCGTCACGTCCTCGGCGGCGATCTCGACGGAGGGGTCCCAGAACCGCACGCCCATGATCGGCTCGACGGTCTCCACGCCCGTGTCCAGGTGCTCCAGGGTCTTGGCCTCGTGCGTGGCGCCCCAGATGTTGGCGTCGGTGGAGTACGCCTTCTCCGCGCTGTCGCGGTAGGGCAGGTCGTGGGCGACCAGCCACTCCGACATCTCCTTGCGGCCGCCGAGCTCGGTCACGAAGTCCGCGTCCAGCCAGGGCTTGTAGATCCGCAGGTGCGGGTTGGCGAGGAGGCCGTAGCGGTAGAACCGCTCGATGTCGTTGCCCTTGAAGGTCGAGCCGTCGCCCCAGATCTGCACGTCGTCCTCGAGCATCGCCCGGACCAGCAGGGTGCCGGTGACGGCGCGGCCGAGCGGCGTCGTGTTGAAGTAGGCGCGCCCGCCGGAGCGGATGTGGAACGCCCCGCAGGTGAGAGCGGCCAGGCCCTCCTCGACCAGCGCCGCACGGCAGTCGACCAGGCGTGCGATCTCGGCGCCGTAGGTCTGCGCGCGGCCGGGCACCGAGGCGATGTCGGGCTCGTCGTACTGACCGATGTCGGCGGTGTAGGTGCACGGGACGGCGCCCTTGTCGCGCATCCACGCGACCGCGACGGAGGTGTCGAGGCCGCCCGAGAAGGCGATTCCGACGCGCTCGCCGGCGGGAAGGGAGGTGAGGACCTTAGACATAGGAAGAGTATGCACCCTCACGCATGGTCATGCAAAGCCGCTTGCGGCAGTGCCGGCTCCGGGAGGGAGCACGGCCGCCCACCGGGGCCCGCCGCGGCGGGTGCTGACGCGTCCCGGCCGACGCGGCGGGCCTGGGGACGCCTCCCGGGGGTACCCGCAGGCTCCCGCCGCAAGGGACACCCCGAGCGGCGGCAAGCGATGGTGAACGCGTGAAGGAGCGGGCATGGGCCGACAGGCAGCGACCACGGGCGGCGGGCAGGCGGCACGGCTGCGGAAGACCGCCTCGGAGGTGTTCGGCTGGGACACCCTGCTGCCCGAGCAGCTCACCGCCATGGAGTGGGTCCTCGACGGCCACGACACCTTCGTCGTCATGCCGACCGGCGCGGGCAAGTCCGCCGTCTACCAGGTGCCGGCGGCGCTGCTCGACGGGCCGGTCGTGGTCGTCTCGCCGCTGCTCGCCCTCCAGCGGGACCAGATCGCCGGACTGCCGGACGGTGACGGCTCACCCGGTGCCGTCGCCGTGAACTCCGACCTGGGGGCGGCCGCCACGGAGGCTGCCTGGGAGTCCGTGGCCCGCGGTGAGGCCCGCCTGCTGTACCTGTCTCCCGAGCAACTGGCCCGCGACGACGTGATCGAACGGCTGGCGGCGCTGCGTCCCGCCCTGTTCGTGGTGGACGAGGCGCAGTGCGTGTCCTCGTGGGGCCACGACTTCCGGCCCGACTACCTGCGCCTGGAGCAGGCGGCACGGCGGGTGGGCCGGCCGCCGCTGCTCGCGCTGACCGCGACGGCGGCGCCCCCGGTGCGCAGGGAGATCGTCGAACAGCTCGGCATGGACCGACCGCGCCTGATGGTGGCCGGTTTCGACCGCCCGAACATACGGCTGGAGGTGCGCCGCTTCCTGGACGAGGACGACCGGCGCCGGGCGGTCGTCGAGCGGGCCGCGGCCGAGCCGAAGCCGGGCATCGTCTACGCGGCGACCCGCAAGGACACCGAGTTCTTCGCGGGCGAGCTGGCCGCCCTCGGGCTGGCCGCCGAGGCCTACCACGCCGGGCTGCGTGCCACCGAACGCTCCCGTATCCACGACGCGTTCCTCTCCGGCGAGACCGACGTGGTGGTCGCGACCTCCGCGTTCGGCATGGGCATCGACAAGGAGGACGTACGGTTCGTGCTGCACGCCTCGCTGCCGGGCTCGCTCGACGCCTACTACCAGGAGATCGGCCGCGGCGGCAGGGACGGCGAACCCGCGCTGGCCGTGCTGCACTACCGGCCCGAGGACACCGGCATGCAGACGTACTTCGCCGCCCGCTCCCCCAGCCGTGACGTCCTCGCCGAGGTGGCCGACGCCGTCCACGAACGCCGGTCGGACCCCGCCGACGTGGACGAACTGCGCCGGGCGACGGGACTCTCGCGCAACCGCGTCACCGCCGCCGTGAACCTGCTGGAGGAGGCCGGCGCCGTGACCACCGGCGCGGAGGGCGAGGTGCTTCCGGTGCCCGCCACTCCCCCGGACGACGCGGCGGAACAGGCCGCACTCACGGCCGACGCCCACCGCAGGACCGACAAGTCCCGGGTCGACATGGCCCGTTCGTACGCCGAGACGACCGGCTGCCGGCGCCACTTCCTGCTCGGCTACTTCGGCGAGGCGTACGAGACACCGTGCGACAACTGCGACGTGTGCGCGGAGCGGGACGGCGACGACGAGCTCGGGGGCGCCGGGCGGTCCGCCCACCCGGCGGTCGCCGACTACCCCGTCGGCGCCGAAGTGCGGCACGGCCACTGGGGGGACGGGACGGTCCTCAGCGAGGACGGGGACCGCATCACCGTCCTGTTCGACCAGGCCGGCTACCACACGCTGTCCCTGGAGGCCGTGGCCGGCCGCGACGACCTGCTCACCGTGGTGCGCAGGCCCGGGGAGGAGCAGGCGGCCGTCTGAGCCCCGCCCGGGCCGGTGGACCCGGGCGGGCGGCGCGCGCTGCCGTGTGGGGCGCGGGGCCTCCGGGGCGTCAGCACTACCCCGCGTCCGGCGCGCGATGCCCCGACCAGGCCCGCTCGCGCAACTCCGCGCTGAGCAGGACGTCCGCCGCCGTGCACGCCAGCGCCTCCGTCGCCGCGAGCAGCACCTCGCGTGCCCGCTCGGAGGCTGCGGCCTCGGCGAACTCCGGGGTGTGGTCGGAGGCGTCCTCACCCATGATCGCGACGAACGGGTGGATGGCGGGCACGCGCGTGCTGACGTTGCCGATGTCCGACGACCCCAGGTAGACGCCGGGCGTCGGCGCGCCGAGCGTGATCCCGGCTCGGTCCAGATGTTCGGCGAAGCGCTCCGAGAGCGTGCCGCTGTCGCGGAAGTGGTCGTAGCGGACGGTGACGCGCTCCACCTCGGCCCGGGTGCCGGTGGCCAGGGCGACGCCCTCGGCGCACGTGGTCAGCCGGGCGACCAGGTCCGCCAGGGCGTCGGTGGTGGCGGCGCGCAGGCCGAAGCGCCCCTCGGCGTACTCCGGGACGATGTTCGTGGCGGTGCCGCCGTGCGTGACGATGCCCTGGATGTGGGAGGCCTCGGGCAGACGACGGCCCAGCGCGTGCAGCACGTTGAACAGCTCCACGAGTGCCGCGAGGGCGTCGATGCCCTCCGTGGGGTTGCCCGTGGGATGGGCCGCTCGCCCGTGGAACCCCACCCGGTACTGCACCTGGGCCGTCAGCGGTGCCCGCGTCCAGCTGTGCACCCCCGGGTGGAACATCAGAGCCGCGTCGACGTCGTCGAAGACACCCGCCTCCACCTCGACGGCCTTGCCGCCGCCGCCCTCCTCGGCGGGCGTGCCGACGGCGAGCACGGACCCGTCGCCGGCGTCGAGCACGGCACCCGCGGCCAGGGCGGCCCCCAGTCCGGCGGCGGCGATGAGGTTGTGGCCGCAGGCGTGCCCGAGGCCCGGCAGCGCGTCGTACTCCAGCAGCAGCGCGACGGTGGGGCGGCCCCGGCCCGAGCGCGCGGTGAACGCCGTCGGCATGTCCGCCACCCCGCGCTCCACCGCGAAGCCCTCGCGTTCGAGCACGTCCGTCAGCAGCGCGGCGGCCCGGTGCTCGTCGAAGGCGAACTCCGGGTCGGCGTGCAGGCGCAGCGCCACGTCCCACAGCGTCTCGGCCCGCCCCTTCACCTCCTTGCGGATCTGCTGGTGTACGCCGTCGAGCGAGCGTGCCATGCGGACTCCTCAGGACGCCTGGATGCGGTCGTACGCCTGTCAGGAAGCGGGTTCCACCGTGCGGGTGCCCGACACCCGCGAGGTTTCGATCACGGCGCGGGTGCATTTCGTGAGGGGTGCCCAACAGGCCGTCGGCCGGCGGTGCGAGGACGCCGGGCGGAGACCGGGGGCACGACCGGCGTCGACGAGGGAGAAGAGATGGACCACTCGCGCGCGCCCGTCCTGGAAGCACTGGAAGACTTCCGCCGCCGGGGAGACGTGGCCTACGGGCCGCCCGGACACAAGCAGGGCCGCGGAGTGGACCCGAGGGTGGCCGAGATCGTCGGGCTCGACGTCTTCAGGTCCGACGTCCTGTCCCTCAACGGGCTCGACGACCGGCGCCAGTCGCAGGGCGTGCTCAGCCGGGCCCAGGAGCTGATGGCGGACGCCGTCGGCGCCGACCAGGCGTTCTTCTCCACCTGCGGCAGCTCCCTGTCCGTGAAGACCGCCATGCTGTCGGTGGCCGGGCCCGGCGAGAAGCTGCTCCTGTCCCGCAACGCGCACAAGTCGGTGATCGCGGCCGTCATCGTGAACGGCGTACAGCCGATCTGGGTGCACCCCGAGTTCGACACCGAGCGCCACATGGCGCACCCGCCGGAGCCCGACGACGTACGCCGCAAGCTCCAGGAGCACCCCGACGCCAAGGGCATGCTCCTGATCACGCCCACCGACTGGGGCAGCTGCGCGGACATCCGGGGCGTGGCGCGGGTCTGCCACGAGCACGACGTACCGCTCATCGTCGACGAGGCGTGGGGCGCCCACCTGCCCTTCCACCCCGACCTGCCGGCCTTCGGCATGGACGCCGAGGCCGACCTCGTGGTGACCAGCGTGCACAAGATGGGCGGCGCCATCGAGCAGAGCTCCGTCTTCCATCTCCAGTACGACCGGATCTCTCCCGAGGTCCTCAAGCAGCGCGAGGACCTGCTGGGGACGACGAGCGCCTCGACGCTGGTGTTCGCCACGCTCGACGGCTGACGGCGCCAGATGGTCGAGCACGGACACGAACTCCTGGACGCCGCGATCCAGCGGGCGTACCGCGTCCGGGCCGTGGCGGAGAGCCTGGACGGACTGCGCCCCATGGGCCGGGAGATCGTCGACGAGGGGCTCACCGCCGCCTTCGACCCGCTCAAGATCGTGATCGACGTACGGGAGCTGGGCATCGCGGCATGCAGGCGGCCGAGTGGCTGCGGCCTCATCGCCACGTGGACGTCGGCGGCTCGGACACGTGCCGCATCAGCGCGTCGATCACCCACGCCGACGACGACGAGACCGAGAAGATCCTCAGGGACGCGCTGCACGCCCTCGTCGAGAACGCCGACTCCATCGAACGCCGACCGCCCGTGCGGCTGCCGGCGGCCTCGGCGCTGGAACTGGAGCAGGCGATGCTCCCTCGCGACGCGTTCTTCGCCCCGGCCGAGCACGTGCCGGCGGAGCGGGCGGCGGGCCGGATCTCGGCCGAGACGATCAGCCCCTATCCCCCGGGCGTCCCGGCGGTGGCACCCGGCGAGGTGATCACCGACGAGGTCCTCGACTACCTGCGCAGCGGCGTGGAACACGGCGTCCTCGTCCCGGACGCCGCGGACCCGTCGGTCAAGACGCTACGGGTGGTCGCCCGCGACTGAGGTGAGCGGTCCGGTCCTACACCTACTGGATCAACCGGACCCCGTGCCGAAGGACCGCACGCCGAGCCACTGTTCGGCTCCGAACTCCTCGAAGCGGGTCACTTCCGTGAACCCCAGTCCGGTCGCGAGGCGCATCGAGGGGGTGTTGGCGGTCTGGGTGCAGAGCAGTACCGGCTCGCCGGGGACCGTGGCGGCGAACCAGTCGAGGGCCGCCGTGCACGCCTCGGCGGCGTAGCCGCGCCCCCACGCCCCGGGCAGGAGCATGTAGCCCAGCTCGGCCTCGCCCGCGTCGGGACGGACGTGACCTGGACGTTCCGCGTCGCGCCGGTCCAGCGAGACCGTTCCGATCATGGTTCCGTCGAGCTCGATCACGAAGACGCCGGGGCGCCGCCCGGGCACCGCCGGCACCGCGCGCTCCAGCTCGTCGCGGTGTCGATGCCCGCCGAGGTAGGTGCCCACCTCCGGCGAGGCGAACAGCTCGATGTAGGCCGTACGGTCCCGCGCCTCGGACTCGCGCAGGACGAGCCGTTCGGTGCGTATGGGGGCAGGCGGCCAGCTGACGGGCCCGAGTTCAGCCATGGCGGGGAACCTATCGCACGGCCGGTGAGGGGCAGTGAGGGTGGTCCGCCCGGCACCGGGCACGCGCCTCACCCGAGGTGCGCCGGTCCGCTCACCCAGTCCCCCCAGGTCTCGTCAGGCGCCCGGGACGCGGGCCGAGTCGGGGCCGTACGGGCCGTCGGGGTCCAGCCGAGGGGACGGGGTGACACGCGCCGGTTCACCGACCGCCGGCCGGGGCGGCCTGCGGTCGCCACGGGTCTCGGCGATCGCCAGGTCCACGCACGCCAGCAGGTCCTCCTGGTCGGCGACCAGGCGCATGCGGTGGGCGGCACTGCCTTCGGCGAGGGCCTCCTCGGTGAGCGCCGCGACGGTCTCCCAGTCGCCGTGGGCCTCCAGCTGGGGCCGTACGCGCTGGAGGAGGGCGCGGATCACCTGCGCCGCGGGCGCCTCACGGCGGGTGCCGGGGTCGATCAGGCCGTCCTCCAGGCCCGACCGGGCCGCCCGCCAGGTCGCGGCGCGGAGCCACTCGTGCCGTCCGCTGCAAGCGGGCGCACCGGCCGTCTCCAGACGTTCGCGGGCATGCGTGACCAGGGCGCGGAAGAGGCCGGCGATCAGCACCACCGTCTCGGGCCGAGGGCAGGCGTCGCAGACGCGCAGTTCGAGGGTCCGCTGGTGGGCGGAGGGCCGTACGTCGTAATAGATCATGCCCGCGTCGCTGATGACGCCCGTGCCGATGAGCTCGCTCACGGCGGCGTCGTACTCGGCGGCGTTCGCGAAACACCCGACGGGACCGGCGGTGGGCCACCGCTGCCACAGCAGCGTGCGCCAGCTCGCGTAGCCGGTGTCGGCGCCCTGCCAGAACGGGGAACTGGCGGACAGCGCCAGCAACGGCGGCAGCCACGGCGACACCTCGCACATGATCCGCACCGCCGTGTCGCGGTCGGGCACGTCCACGTGCACCTGCGCCCCGCAGATCAGCTGCTCGTCGGCGACGGCGCGGTACTCGTCCTCCATGTGCCGGTAGCGGACACCGGGAGTGGCCGGGACGGCCGACATACGGCGCGCCAACGGCACCGTCCCAGCTCCCACCACGGCGAGTCCCTGCGCGGAGGCGGCCGTGTCCAGTCGCCGCCGGCTGCCGAGCAGATCGGTGTGCAGGTCGTCCAGCGAGGCGTGCACCCCGCTGTTCGTCTCCACGACGGACTGCTTCAACTCGGTGGTGAACGTCCCCTTGGGAAGCCGTTCGAGCAGGGAGCCTGCCCGCGGCACCAGGAGGCCGGTCTCCACCTCGACCACGTGGAATTCCTCTTCCACTCCGATACGCACGGTCACGGCCACTCCTTGAGGTGAGGGGCGACGCCGAGCGGCCCGCTCCGCAGATCCGAACTCCGCCGAGTGCACTGGGCGGTGGCTTGTGCAACTCGGAGTGCCCACACGGGGGCCGAGTATGCGTGCCGGGAGCCCTGGGGCCTGGAGGACCGGGAGCGGCGTCCGGCCGTACGGGCGCCGGTGGTCGGTGTGACGGCTTCACCGGCGCGAGGGACGGGGATGCGCCCGTCGTCGCCGGACTCCGGCCCGGTCAGCGACGGAAACCGTGGATGAGACGGGCCAGGACGGCGGGACGGCTGAAGTGCACCGCGTGGGCCGCGGCGGGGACGACGACGAGACGGCTGTCGGGCAGTGCGGCGGTCACCCGCTCGGCCCACGGGATGGGAGCCACGCGGTCGCCCGCCCCGCGCACGACGAGGACGGGCACCCGTACCGCGCGCAGCCGGGCCGTGAACGGCCCCAGCGCCTCGCGCCGGGCCTGTCGGAATCCGGCG
Organism: Streptomyces sp. NPDC005496; assembly: GCF_042872045.1. Classification (NCBI taxonomy): domain Bacteria; kingdom Bacillati; phylum Actinomycetota; class Actinomycetes; order Kitasatosporales; family Streptomycetaceae; genus Streptomyces; species Streptomyces sp. NPDC005496. The sequence continues at coordinate 315,937 of NZ_JBIAJQ010000008.1, read as the reverse complement.
ACGAACCGCGAGACCCCGGTGACCAGATAGTCCGCCGCGACGAGCACGAGCAGGGCGAGCGGTTCCCTGGGCGCGTCGGCCACCAGACGCAGGAACTGCCGCCACGGTGAGGGGTGCGCCGTGTCCAGGGCGGGCCCCACCAGGACCAGGCGTTCCACCGGGGAGCCGTGCGTGGCGGCGAGCGCCACCGCCACTTGGCAGCCCACCGAGTTGGCCACCACGACGCAGGGCCCGATCCCGGCGGCCGCGTGCCAGCGCCGCAGCGCCCGTACGGTCGCCGCCGTGTCCGGGGCACGCCGCGACGCGGAACGGGAGCGGGCGTTGCCCGGCAGATCGGGCACCAGCACCCGGCGCCCCGCCGCGGCCAGCTCCCGGGCCAGCGGGTAGAAGTAGCGTCCGGAGAGCCCGAGGCCGTGCAGCAGCACCACGACGGGTTCCGTCGTCGGCCACGGCCCGAAGCGGCGCGTGTACAGCCCGGCGACGCGCGCGGCGTCGCCGTCCGCAGGTCCGTGGGCCACGGGCAACCGCCGCATCCGACTCCTCGCCTTCTCGGTTCTCCTCGCCGCGCGGGCCTTCCCGCGGTTCAGGACGGCCTACCCGCTTCCTCGTCCGCGCGGGTACGTCGGCAGGCGTCCGTCGCGCTCCCTGCAAGGGTGCCTCCTGGAGGGTGCTACCCCCGAACCGGGCGGATACGGCGCCGTTCCGCAGGTCGGCGCGCCGTGCGCGTAGGAGCCGCCGGTTCCCCGTCGCGCTCAGCGGGACGAGGAGAGGGCCCGGTTCCGCGTCCCGGTGACGGCCATGTCGATGAACCTGGCCAGCGTCACCGCGTCCTGCGGGGCTTCGGCCTGGAAGGCGAGGCGGCGGAGCACCTTGACGTCGTCGAGTGCGACGCCCTCGCGGGCGAGGACGAAGACGAGCGTGAGGAAGGCGGAGCGGGCGTTGCCGTCGTCGAAGGGGTGGAAGAAGCAGACGTCGAGGTAGGCACGGGCGGCGCGGGCCGCCAAGGGCAGGGGTCCCTCCATGGCGCTCTCGGCGAGGCAGGCGTCGAAGCGTTCGCGGGTGTCCGCGTCGATGCCGTAGCGCTCACGGCCCTCCTTGGCGAAGGCGGGCAGCGTGCGGAACTCCGGGGGCCCCGGTGTGCCGAGTACGTGCCGCTGCCAGCCGCGGAGCAGGTCGAAGTCCGGGCGGGCGCCGCGTGCCGCGTCGGCCCGCAGCAGGTGCAGGGCGGTGAGCAGTCCCTCGGCGCGGGCCGGGTCCAGCGCGCCGTCGAAGAGGCGGATGTCCTCCGCCGCACCGTCGCGGGCCGGCTCCACGGCACCCGCCTCTTCGGTGTCCCCGGCCTCGGGCCACGGCACCGACTCGCGCACCGTCAGCCAGCGCCGCAGATGGTCAGGCAGCGGTCCGCCGTCCGGCTCCGCGTCGTCGGGGCGTAGCGACCATGCGAGCCGCTCGGCGATGTCGTCGACGAGTCGGCGGTCGGGGCCGGTCCAGCTCCGGAACCGTCCGCCGACCGCCCGCTCGACCAGGACCTGTGCGGTGTCGGGTGCGATCCCCCAGTGGTCGAGGAACCAGGCGAGGACCTGGTGGCAGTGCCCGTGCCAGCCGCTGCCGCAGCCGGTGCGGTCGGTGACCTGGATGATCAGGTTGCGGGCGGCGCACTCCCACAGGATGCGCTGGTCCTCGACGTCGGCGAGGTCGAGCGGGTACGCCTCGAAGCGGCCGGCGAGGCTCTCCAGCCAGTCACGCCATTCGCACAGCGCCGCGACGACCCGGGGAAGTGTCTCCTCCGGGGTGGTGACGGAGTCGCGGGGGCAGCACCAGTGGCCGACCGGGCCGCCGTCGAAGTCCCCTTCGTCGTGCGACCAGCGCCAGCCCACGGTCCAGCGGCCGTACCGCTCGACCAGGGCCTGCGACATGGCGTCGGCCCACGGCTCGGCCACCTCCCGGTCCCATGCGGTCATCACCGGGTCGGCGAAGGGGACGTCGGGCCTGCGGGGCACGTTCCGGGCCGGTCCGAGCGAGCGCACGACCTGCTCGACCGAGGCGCGGTCGAAGGGATGGCGGACCGGTTCGACGTCGTCCCAGTCCAGGTGACGGGCCGACAGCACATGAATCACCGCGCAACCCTGCCATCCGGGTACGGGGGCGGCGCAAACAGTTTTCCGGCCCGCCCGGGCCTCACGACGGTGAGGGCCGGGACGAGGGCGACTTCATCGGCTCCTCGGGGCGGCGTCCCGGACCGCCGCCCCTCGCCGCGGTCAGTCGCCGACGTACTCCGCGAGGTGTTCGCCCGTGAGGGTCGAGCGGGCGGCGACGAGGTCGGCCGGGGTGCCTTCGAAGACGACGCGGCCGCCGTCGTGGCCGGCGCCCGGGCCGAGGTCGATGATCCAGTCCGCGTGGGCCATCACCGCCTGGTGGTGCTCGATGACGACGACCGACTTGCCGGAGTCGACCAACCGGTCGAGCAGGCCGAGGAGTTGTTCCACGTCGGCGAGGTGCAGGCCGGTGGTCGGCTCGTCGAGGACGTAGACCCCGCCCTTCTCCGACATGTGGGTGGCCAGCTTGAGGCGCTGGCGTTCGCCGCCGGACAGGGTGGTGAGCGGCTGGCCGAGGCTGAGGTAGCCGAGCCCGACGTCGGCCAGGTGGGTCAGGATCTTGTGGGCGGCGGGGGTGCGTGCTTCGCCCTCGGTGAAGAAGGCATGGGCCTCGGTGACCGGCATCGCCAGGACTTCGGCGATGTTGCGCCCGCCCAGGTGGTATTCGAGCACCGACGCCTGGAACCGCTTCCCCTCGCACTCCTCGCAGGTGGTGGCGATGCCGGCCATCATGGCCAGGTCGGTGTAGATGACCCCGGCGCCGTTGCAGGTGGGGCAGGCGCCCTCGGAGTTGGCGCTGAACAGCGCCGGCTTCACGCCGTTGGCCTTCGCGAAGGCCTTGCGGATCGGGTCGAGCAGTCCGGTGTACGTCGCCGGGTTGCTGCGCCGGGATCCCTTGATGGCGCTCTGGTCGACGGTCACCACGCCGTCCCGTCCGGCGACCGAGCCGTGGATCAGCGAGCTCTTGCCCGAGCCTGCGACCCCCGTGATCACGGTGAGCACGCCGAGCGGGATGTCCACGTCGACATCGCGCAGGTTGTGCTCGCCGGCGCCCCGCACCTGGAGCGCGCCGGACGGCTCGCGCACCGCGTCCTTGAGGACCGCGCGGTCGTCGAAGTGCCGTCCGGTGACCGTGCCGCCGGCCCGCAGCCCCTCGACGGTGCCCTCGAAACAGACGGTGCCGCCTCCCGTACCCGCGCCGGGCCCGAGGTCGACGACGTGGTCGGCGATCGCGATCGTCTCCGGCTTGTGCTCCACGACCAGCACCGTGTTGCCCTTGTCGCGCAGCCGCAGCAGCAGGTCGTTCATCCGCCGGATGTCGTGCGGGTGCAGACCGATGGTGGGCTCGTCGAACACGTACGTGACGTCGGTCAGCGCGGACCCGAGGTGGCGGACCATCTTGACGCGCTGTGCCTCACCGCCCGACAGCGTTCCCGCCGGCCGGTCGAGCGAGAGGTAGCCGAGCCCGATCTCGACGAACGAGTCCAGCGTCTGCCCCAGCGTGGCGAGCAGCGGCGCCACGGACGGCTCGTCGAGGCCGCGGACCCAGTCGGCCAGGTCGCTGATCTGCATCGCGCACGCGTCGGCGATGTTGGTCTTCCCGATCCGTGAGGAGCGCGCGGCCTCGCTGAGCCGGGTGCCCTCGCACTCGGGGCAGGTGGTGAACGTCATGGCCCGCTCGACGAACGCCCGGATGTGCGGCTGCAGGGCCTCCTTGTCCTTGGACAGGAACGACTTCTGGATCTTCGGGATCAAGCCCTCGTACGTGAGGTTGATGCCGTCGACCTTGATCTTGGTCGGTTCCTTGTGGAGGAGGTCGTGGAGCTCCCGCTTGGTGAACTTGCGGATCGGCTTGTCCGGGTCGAAGAAGCCGCAGCCCTTGAAGATGCGTCCGTACCAGCCGTCGACGCTGTAGCCGGGGACCGTGAGCGCGCCCTCGCTCAGCGACTTGCTGTCGTCGTACAGCTGCGAGAGGTCGAAGTCGGTGACGGTGCCGCGTCCTTCGCAGTGCGGGCACATGCCGCCGGTGATGCTGAAGCTCCGCCGCTCCTTCACCGTCCTCCCCGCGCGCTCCAGGGTGACCGCGCCCGCTCCGCTGACGGAGGCGACGTTGAAGGAGAACGCCTGGGGTGAGCCGATGTGCGGCTTCCCGAGCCGGCTGAAAAGGATCCTCAGCATCGCGTTGGCGTCGGTGGCGGTGCCGACGGTGGAGCGGGAGTCGGTTCCCATCCGCTGCTGGTCGACGATGATCGCGGTCGTCAGTCCTTCGAGGACGTCGACGTCGGGCCGGGCGAGCGTGGGCATGAAGCCCTGCACGAAGGCGCTGTAGGTCTCGTTGATCATCCGCTGCGACTCCGCGGCGATCGTGCCGAAGACGAGTGAGCTCTTGCCGGAGCCGGAGACGCCCGTGAACACCGTCAGCCGCCGCTTCGGGATCTCGATGCTGACGTCCTTGAGGTTGTTCACGCGCGCGCCGTGCACGCGGATCATGTCGTGGCTGTCCGCGGCGTGCGGCGCAGGCGACTGCGTGTCCGTCCTCGTGGCCCTGCTCATCGCGTCTCCATCTCCTGGTGGGACCGCTCGCGCGGTCTCCGTCGTCCCCGCCCGGCCCGCCCTCGCCCCGGCGAGCCGCACGGCTCCGGCTTCCTGGCAGTCACGGTAGGCGGAACACCCTGGCCGGCGCTTCTCGAATCCTGATCCGTCCGGTGCTCCGCCCCACCTTCGGGGACATCTCCGGACATCCGTCGTGCGGATCCGACCGGTGTACGGGGCGAGCCGCCGTGCGTCCGCGGCGCACCGCCACCTCGCTTCGACCCGGGCCGGGCGGCATGAGACCGTCCTGTGTGAACGCACGCTTCGTCACGTGCTCAGGAGAGCCGGCCGCCGCCGGACCGGGAAGGGTCACATCATGATCATTTTTGGCACCAAGGGATATCTGTACCAGCTGGCGATACTCACCCTCGTGTGCGGCCGGTGCGGGAACCCCTCCGCGCACACGCTCCGCAAGCGCGTCACGAAGTTCACCCTGTTCTTCGTACCGCTGTTCCCCTTCTCCACGAAGTACCAGACGCAGTGCACCTTCTGCGGCGCGGAGCAGAAGGTGACGAAGGAGCAGGCGGCGCAGTTGGAGGGGCAGGCGGCCGCCGCCGGCACCGGTCAGCCCTACGGACAGCCTCAGCAGCAGCCCTACCAGTCGTGATCCCCGGTGGGGCCGCCGGTGTCCGGCGGCCCCACCCCTCGTCCCGCGGCGGATGTCATCCCTCCGCGGCCTCCGAGACCGGCACGGCCGCCCCCTCGTCCCCGGCCTCCGCCTCGTAGCGCAGCAGGTCCCCCGGCTGGCACTCCAGTGCCTCGCAGAGCGCGGCCAGGGTCGCGAAACGCACCGCCTTGGCCCGGCCGTTCTTGAGCACCGCGAGATTGGCGGGCGTGATCCCCACACGTTCGGCGAGTTCGCCCACGGACATCTTCCGCCGGGCCATCATCACGTCGATGTCGACGGTGATCGGCATCAGATCACCTCGTTGAGCTCGGCCCGCATCCGTGCCGCCTCCATGTCGCGTGCGACGGCCTGGGCGAGCAGCATCCGCAGGACGAGCACGATGAGGGCGACGCCGAGGACCGCCACGCCGACTCCGCCCAGGAGCAGGACCACTCCGGGGGCGACGGCCTCACCGGGCGCCAGGAGGACCCCGAGCAGGAACACCAGGAGCGCGGCGGCCACGACCGCCCCCATCACGACGTCCACGTACCGGAAGGCGCCGTCCGAGAACACCGTGCCGCGGCGCACCATCGTCACCAGTCGCCATACGCAGACCAGGACGACCTGGACCGCCACGATGCCCAGGACCGTGATCACGAGGAACGGCGCGCGAGGGAAGTCGAGGTCCTCGTCCACCCCGCGCAGGTCGGCGGCGAGCAGGGGCACCATCACCGCCTGGACGAACACCGAGCCCGCCATCAGCATCACGAGCACGGCGCGCAGCGCGCGCACAGTCATCACTCCCATATCTCTCCCTCGATCGACCAGCGATGGAAATCTATCGAAACTCGATAAGTGAGAGCAAGCGCTGCGCCCCATCGTGTTCGGTGGACCCTCACCCGTGAGCCGGGCTCGCGCACACGGCCACACGCCCCCTCCGGAACCGGTGCACCTTCCGCCCCGGTGATAATCGAGCGGTGACGGAGACAGGCTTGGGAGACGCACTGCGTACCTCCACCAGCAGTGCCGCGCGCCGGCAGAGTTTCGTGCGGACGGAGACCGGCAGCGCCGCACTGCTGCTGGCCGCCGTGGTCGCGGCCCTGCTCTGGGCCAACATCGCACCCGGCGCGTACAAGGCGGTCTGGCGTACGCAGCTCTCCGTCGGCCTCGGCTCGCACCAGCTCTCGCTCGACCTGCACGAATGGATCAACGCGGGACTGATGAGCCTGTTCTTCTTCCTCGTGGGTCTGGAGGCCCGCCGGGAGTTCGACATGGGCGAGCTGCGCGACCGGCGCTGGATGGTGCTGAGCGCCATCGCCGGACTGACCGGCATGGTCGTCCCGGCCGTCGTCTACGTGGCCCTCAACGCCGGGCACACCTCCGTGCACGGCTGGGGTGTGGCCATGTCGACGGACACCGCCTTCGCGCTCGGCATCCTCGCTCTCTTCGGCTCCAGACTCCCGGCGTCGCTGCGGGCTTTCATGCTGTCGATCTCCGTGGTCGACGACCTGGTCGCCCTGCTCGTGATCGCCTTCTTCTACAGCGAGGACATCCGGCTCCCGGCGCTGCTGGTGGCGATCGTGGCGCTGCTCCTGATCGTCGGCCTGCGGGTGCTCGGCGTACGCCGCGGCGTGTACTGCGCGGTGCTCTCGGTCGTGGCGTGGGTGGCACTGTACGAGGCGGGGGTGGACCCCGTCGTGACGGGACTGGCCGTGGGCGCGCTGGTCATCGCCTATCCCGCCGACCGGGTCGATCTGGAGCGGGCCAGCGGCCTGTTCCGGCTGTTCCGTGAGCAGCCGACGCCGGAACTCCAGCGCTCGGCGGTCCAGGGGCTCGCCGCCGCGCTCTCCCCCAACGACCGGCTGGAGCAGCTGTTCCTGCCCTGGGTGAGCCTGGTGATCGTGCCGCTGTTCGCCCTCGCCAACGCGGGCATCCCGCTCAGCATGGACACCCTCGCCGACGCGTTCACCTCCCGCATCACCCTGGGCATCCTGTGCGGGTACGCGGCGGGAAAGGTGCTCGGCGTGGTGGGCTCCATGGCCGCCGCGCGCTGGCTGAGCCGCGGCCGGCTGCGCCCCGGCGTCGGGTGGGGCTCGGTCACGGCCGGCGGCGCCATCGCCGGTGCCGCGTTCACGGTGTCGCTGCTGATCGCGTCACTGGCGTTCGAGGGGCGGGCACTGGAGCAGGCCCGGATCGGCATCCTCTCCACGCTGGTGGCGGCCTTCCTGATCAGCTGGGCGGTGACCGGCGTGATCTCCCTGCTCCCCCCGGCACGCCGGGCCCGCGCGCTGCTCGGCACCAACGAACCCCTGACCGATCTGGCGGTCGCCGTCGACCCGCGGCACGACCGCGTACGGGGACCCGAGCACGCGCTGGTCACGCTGGTGGAGTACGGCGACTTCGAGTGCCCGTACTGCGGCCAGGCGGAAGCGGCGGTACGCGAACTCCTCGGCACGGAGACCGACGTGCGCTACGTGTGGCGGCACCTGCCCCTCAACGACGTACACCCCCGCGCGCAGCTGGCCGCGGAGGCGTCGGAGGCGGCGGCCGCCCAGGGCGAGTTCTGGGCGATGCACGATCTGCTGATGGACCGCCAGCACGCGCTCACCAAGACCGACTTGCTCCGGTACGCGGCCGAACTGGGCCTGGACGTCGCGCTGTTCCGCAAGGACCTGGAGCGGCGTTCGGGGGCGCGCCGGATCGCCGAGGACGTGGACTCCGCGGACCTGAGCGGCGTCTCGGGCACGCCGACGTTCTTCGTCAACGGACGCCGCTACCACGGCGCCTACGACATCACCGCCCTGCACGACGCCGTGGTGCAGGCACGGCAGCGGGCACTCGCCGCAGGCGTCTGACGGGTTCACCCGCCGGACCCCACATGGGCCGCCGCCGCGCTGAGCGGCGGCCCACAGCGCCCTCGCCGACGACTCTCAGCGGCGGACGTGGGCGTCGCCTCCCGGTACCCGCGGGCGCCGGGAGGCGACACTTCCCCACGCCTTCGGGCGCGGGGAGTGGTACTTCACCGGGTGCGCCCGGACGGTTCCTCCTCGGCGGTGTCGTGCGCCCGGTCCGCGGGTGCCGGGGCGGGTTCGGCGACACCCGCGCCGGGTCCCGCTGCCGCGCCCACCGCTCGGTCCCCGTGCCCCGGCCACCAGGCCGCGTGGCCGATCAGCGCGGTGAGGCTCGGCGTGAAGAACATGGACATCACGAAGGCCGCGACCGCGATCCCGAACGACACCGCGAAGCCCATCTCGGTCAGGAGCGCGTTGCCCGCGAGCATCATCGTGGCGAAGGTCGCCGCCAGGATGAACCCGGCCGCCGCCACGGTCGGACCGGCGTACCGGAGCGCCATACCGGCCGCCTCGCGCGGATCTCGGCCCTCGCGCGCCTCCTCGCGGAGCCGGGCGATCATGAGGATGTTGTAGTCGGTGCCGATGGCGACCACGAAGAGATACATGATCACCGGGAGCATGAACATCAGCCCCGAGTGCCCCTGGCCGTCCTGGAAGATCCAGACGGTGGCACCGAGAGTGGCGCCGAACCCGAGACCCACCGAGGCCATCAGATACAGCGGGGCCACCACACTGCGCAGCAGCAGCCCGAGGATCACCATGATCAGGACGGCGGCGACCGGGAAGACCGTGCGGTAGTCGTGGTTGACCGCGGTGCCGATGTCCTTGTAGATCGATGACATGCCGCCGACGAGGGCTTCGGTTCCGTCGGGGGCGGCTGAGTGCGCGACGTCGCGCACCTCGCCCACGGCGTCGATCGCCCGGTCCGTGGACGCCTCGTACTCGAGGGTCACGGTGAAGTCGGCGGTGGTGCCGTCCTTGTTCAGCTGGGTCAGGCGGGCGCTCGCCACACCGTCCACGGCACCGAGCTTGTCCGCGTATCCGTCGAAGGCGGCCTTGTCGAGCGGCTCACCCCCGGTGCTGGAGAGGTAGACGTCGGTGGGGGCGGCGGCGCCGGCCGAGTACGCCTTCTGCATCTCGTCCTGGACGACCATGGACTCCTTGGTGTCGGGCATGGACCCCGACGCCAGGTCGAACGTGGCCTTGTAGCCGAACATGCCGAGCGAGAGCGCGACCAGGACGAGGCCGGACAGCGCGGCGGTGAGGGCCGGGCGGCGCCGCACACCGCGGCCGAGGGCGGCGAAGCGGGCGTTCTCCGGCTCCTGCCGCCAGGACTTGGACGGCCAGAAGACCTTCGGGCCGATGAGCGAGACGACCGCCGGGATGAGGGTCAGTCCGGCGACCAGTGTGGCGGCGACCGCGATGGCGAGCGCCGGGCCCATCTGCTTCAGGAAGCCGAGCGTGGACAGGACCAGCGCGAGGAAGGCGATGATGACCGCGCCGGCGGCGGAGGCGATGGCCTCGCCGACCCGGCCGACCGCGTTGACCATGGCCTCCTTCGGTTCGTCACCGGCGCGCAGACGTTCCCGGTAACGGAACATGAGGAAGAGGAAGTAGTCCGTGCCCACGCCGAACAGCACGACGATGAGGATCGACGAGATCGAGCTGTTCGCCTGGAGGTCGAACAGCTTGGTGGCGTACGCGATCAGCCCGTTGGCGATGGCGGACACCAGTCCGATCAGGACCAGTGGCAGTACGGCGAGGATCGGCGCCCGGAAGATGATCAGCAGGGTGACCAGGATGATCACGAAAGTGCCGATGCCGATCAGTGCCTGACCGCGGCTGGAGGACTCCTGCTGGTCGAGGGCCTGCGCGGCGGAACCGCCCAGCTTCACGTCGAGGTCGGTGCCCTTGGTCAGCTCCTTGACGTCCGTACGCAGGGTCTCGGCCGCGTCGGCCTGTTTGGGCTGGCCGGCGTTCTTGCTGTCCATCTGGACCAGGGTCATGGTGTAGCGGCCGTCCTTGGACGGCCGGCCGGCGACGACCTTCTGCACCTGGTCGATGTGCTTCTCGCCCAGCTCGCGGGTGATGCGGGCGACGTCCTTCTTGTCGGCGGCGGTCAGCTTGCCGCCGTCGCCGCGCTGGTAGAGGGCGATGGCGGACGGGGTGAAGGCGCTGGGGAACGCCTTCTCCTGAAGGTCGGCCGCCCTGATCGATTCATAGCTGCTGGGCAGAAAGCTGCTCTCGTCACTGCTCGAGGGCAGACTCGGGGCGGTGGCGACGATCGCCACCGCCGCGATCAGCCATGCCACGATCGTCCACACGGGATGTCGGACGACGGCGTTCCCGATACTTCGGAACATGCGGAAGGTCCTCCTACGCAGGAAGATCACCACAGCCCGGGGAGCGGACCCTGGCATCGGCGACCCCGACCGGCGCCCTCCACCGGCACCGGCCGATCGGTTGTCTTGGGCTCCGATCGTAGTGACCGCAACAACGATCCTCAGGCAGAGCGCCGGACTTGACGCGATGATCACTTCGGTGGCCGGTTTTGGAGCAGCGCGAACACGACGGAGCCGGTCGGGGCCATGGGCGGCCCCGCGTGGCCGGGCCCGGTCCGGGTCTCAGAACTTGCCTTCGTGATTCACCCATACGAGGAATCCTGGGCCTGGGATAGGACGTGGGGGTCTGCCAGGAGATCCGTGCACGCCCCCCCGGAGACATCGCGGTGCCCCGGGGTGCGTGCTTCCCCGGGGCACCGGTCGTTACGTTGTGTCGGGCGGTGGTGTGTCAGCCGATGGTGAGCGTTTCGCGTGGGGCCGCCGTGGTCAGCGCGGCTCCGAAGTTCCCCTCCACCTCCGCCTTTTCGGCGGTGTTGGGATAGGGGTTCGTGCACGAGACGCCCGCGCTGGAGCCGGACATCAGGCTGGAGCAGGGGCCGGGCTTGCGGTCGGGCAGGCCGAGGATGTGCCCCAGCTCGTGGGACGAGATGCGGACGGTGTTGTACCCCTGGTTGACGGCCTCCCGTCCGATGTAGACGGTTCCGTTGCCGAGCGAGGTGGTCAGCGCGCGGGGCCATCCGTTGTCCGCGAGGACCCGGATGTTGGCGCGCTGTCCGGAGGCGACGGGGCGCAGTTCGACGCCGTCGACGCTCTCGTTCCAGATCGCGGCACCCCGGTCCACCGCGCTCCGGAACTCGGCGGAGCCGCTCGCGTCGTACGTGACGACACGGGCGGCCGAGACGGATCCGGCGCTCGGGGTGGGGGCGGCCGTGGCTTGGCCGCCCATCAGGGGCAGGGACAGCAGCAGCGTGGCGGCGAGACCGCCGGTCGTGGTCCGGACGTGCATGGTCGACCTCCTTGTGGGGGCAGGCAGTCGTGCACATGACATTCGCTGACTCCCTCCCCCACCGGAACGAAGGCCAATCCGTCATTCCGGAGCGCGACTTGGCGGACCGCCGCCCGACCGCCCGGCCCCCCGTCACGAGGAGCGCGGGGGCACGCACCCGAACTCGGGCCGCTGTCAGCGCTGTTCACGCTCGACGGGGAGCCACAGTTCCGCGTCGGCCTCCGTCCCGTCCGGCGACAGGCTCGTCCGCAGGATCTCCGGGCCGGGCCTGCGGCGGTACGGATTGGAGGGGAACCATTCGGTGAACACGTCCCGCCACAGATTCTGGATCGCCTCCGGCACGGGCCCCGAGACATTGAAGACCGCCCAGGTACCGGCCGCGACCGGGAGCCTGACCGTGCCCTCGGGAGCGGCCGCGGACGTGATCACCCCTTGGTAGTAGTCGAGTTCGGTGCCCTCGGCACGGCTCGGGTCCAGGTCGTCGCAGACCGCGACGACGCCCAGTGGTTCCTGGTCCGACATCCCCTTCAGCCGCTCCAGCGTCCCCGGGTCGATGCCGCGGACGAAGTCGATGATCGCCTGGTTCGGACCGCTGTGCACCAGTGGCACCCGGGCCTTGAGTCCCACGACGCTGAAGTCCGGCCTGTACACGACGCGGTAGCGCATGCTGCTTGTCCCTTCGACGGTGAGGCGGAAGGACAGCCGGGGCTGGGACACCAACGAGGCACCGGTGCGCCGCGCCTCGCCCGGACCGACACCGTGCACGGCCCGGAACGCCCGGGCGAACGCCTCACCCGATCCGTAGCCGTAGCGCACCGCGATCCCCAGCAGCGGCTCGCCTCCCGCGAGTACCTCGGCACCCGCGACGGTGAGCCGCCGGCGCCGGACGTACTCCGACAGCGGCATGCCCGCCAGCGCGGAGAACATCCGGCGCAGGTGGTACTCCGACGTGGCCGCGATGCGCGCCAGCTCCGCCACGTCGAGGGACCGGTCCAGGTGGCCCTCGATGTGCTCCATGGCCTGGTTGAGCCGCTCCAGCACGTCCGGCCTCCTTCCTGTCTGTCGATCACCACGCTAGGCAGTGCACCCCGCCCCGGACCCGACATCCTGTGCCCGATCCAGTCGGGTCCCCGCGGCGCTCGCACACCGATCCTCAGTACGACCCCGTCCGCACCCCGACGGGGCACGGCTCAGTCCGACAGCCGCAGCGACAGGTGGTCCTCCAGCTCGCGATAACCGAGCCTGCGGTAAAGGGCGTTGCTGGTCGGGTTGGCGTGGTCGGCGAAGAGCATCACCTGCGCGGCCCCGCGCTCCTGGGCGAGCCGGGTCGCCGCGGCCGTGGCACCGGCGGCGTACCCTCGGCCGCGTCGCGAGGGCGGGGTGTAGACGGGGCCGATCCGGGCGTGGGCGGCCAGTACGTCGGAGGTGGCCGCCAGAGACACCGGGCCCTGGCCGTCGACCTCCCACACGACCAGCTGACCGGCGGCGACCCGACGCCTCGCGAGCGCTTCGATGTACGGGTCCGCGGGAAGCCCCACCTCCGTGAGGAAGGCCTCCAGCCAGGACGTCAGCAGCGCCAGATCCGCCGCCTCGGCGAGCCTCGCCCTGCCCGGGACCGACGCCGGAGCGACCAGCTCGGTCAGCGCGAACAGCCGCTCCGCGCGCTCCACTTCGTACGGACCCCAGGCCCCGCCGAACGCCGACACGACGGTATCGGCCCCTCGCACGCCCACCAGCCCGGTGCCCCGCAGCACCCCCGCGAGCCCACGGGCCGCCTCCTGGGGCATGGGGCCGAGGACCGCCGGGTGCGGCGGTGTACGGAGGTAGGCCCCGGTGACCATGTCACCCTCGGTCCACCAGCCGAAGCGGGCGTCCGGCCACACTCCGGCACGGACCCCCTCGGACACGGTGAGGAGTACGGACGCGCGGGCGAGGTCACCCGCCAGCAACTCCCCTGTGGCCGCACGGAACTTGTCGACGTCTTCGCTCAGTTGCCAGGTCATGGCTCATCGTGACGCGCGGCGCAGCGGAGCGCATGTGTATTTGGGGGCGCAGCGTGCGGCACCCCGCCGTGCCCCGGTCCAGGCCGCTTCCCGGCTCCCGCGCAGGCGCCGTGCGCCGGCTCCGACGGCCTGATTGACCTTCACCTTGGGGAAGGTCGCACGTGGTGCAGTCCATGGTGGACGAGGGACGCATCACCCCGGACGAGGCCGTCTCCCACCCCCAGCGGTCGCTGCTCGTGCGGGCACTGGGCCAGGAAGCCGTCGCACCGGACATGCGCCTGCACGACGTCGGGGCCGGGGACCGGTATCTGCTCTGCTCCGACGGCCTGTCCGCCGTCGTACCGCCCGACGACGTACGGCAGGTCGTCGCGGCGGCCGACAGCCCGGAGCGGGCGGTACGCGAACTCGTCGCCCTGGCCAACGACGCGGGCGGCCCCGACAACGTCAGCTGCGTGGTCGCCGACGTGGTCGCGGCTCGGCGGTAGGTCCGTGCGGGTGAAGACCGGGCCGTAGGGGCGGCGCGCACCACCCACCCGGTCGACTCGACGTGCGACGGACCGTGGGCTGGTTAAGAGTCGTCACAGTCCCCCTCTCGAAGGAGAAACCCATGCTTCGGCGTATTTCCCTGGTGCTGGTCGGTCTGACCGCTGCCGGCTTCATGGCCGCGTCCCCCGCCGCCGCTCACGACTCCGACATCGACGGCGGTTACATCGAGGGCAGCCACGTCCGCGTGGACGGCATCGAGATCGAGACGTTCGAGGCCGGCGCGTTCCACGTCGACTGACCGACGACGCACCGAGAGAAGGGCCGATGGGCTCCCCCGTGGCGCACATCGGCCTTTCTCCATGCCCTCAGAGGCTTCCCGGCGGCCTTGATCGCGCCGAGCAGTCATCAGATTGGCCATCGCAGGGACACGGAGGTGAGTCAATCCTCGCCTCGGACACCGCTTCCGCCCAGGCCGACGGTCGGGCGCCCGGACACCGGCGAGTTCCGCGATTCCTCACCCGGCGACGACGTGAGACGGGGACGGTCGAACCACTCCCTCGTGTCGCGTCCCGTGGTGAGTACGGCAAGCAGCGCGCCCGTCGCCACTCCGGCACCCCAGACGCCCCGGCCGCTCAGCACCGCGACGGCACTCCCGACGGCGACCAGCCAGCCCACGGCGAGCGCGCCGACGCGCACCTTGTCGCCGCCGTCGGCGAACCTCGCCGCGATGACGAGACAGGACCCGGCCAGCGACGCGCAGGCGAGAGCCGCGGCGAGCAGCATGCCCAGCACGAACGCGCCCATCGCACCTGTCTCGAACCTCACCGCGCTCACCGTCAGCCGCACCGCGGGGACGACACCGCACGCGCCCACGACCACGAGCAGGGCGCGCGCCCATCGGGCGGTACCGGGCATCCGGGTCATGCGCGTTCCTCCGATGGACGGGTGGTGCTGGACAGCGCCGGGGTCGCCCCGGGCTGCGCAGGGTCACCGTAACCGTCCGGACCGGTCCACGGGGGTGCCGAGCAGCACCTTTCCCAAGACCTCGTCCCGCGACAGTGCTCGCAGGAAGGGCGTACCTTTCCCGGGGAGGTGGGTCGATGATCGACGGACAGAGCGGTGTGCGCCGTAGGGGCGGGATCGGTATGTCCGTACTCAGCCCGGCCGGCGAGGACGTTTCCACACGGCACGGCTCTCGCACGGCCACCGGCCAAGGACTTGGCGCCGAAACGAACACCCTTGACGGTACTGGGCAGATACTTCGCCCCGAAGTCGCTTACGGGACAGCCCAGTTGGCCAGGTACACCGCCTCGCCATCCGGCGACGTGTCCCGCCCGCACGCACCCGCACACGCCGGAGTCCACCTCGGGCACCGCCACTTCGACGCATCCCACGAGGTGGTGGTGGCATGACCGTCATGGTGGCCGAGACCATCAGGACCGCGCGGCTGGACCTGCTGCCGCTGCTGGTCGAGCACGCCGACGAGATGGCCACGGTGCTGTCCGACCCGGCTCTGCACACCTTCATCGGCGGCACACCGGACACCGTGGAGGGCCTCCGCTCGCGCTACGCACGTATGACCGCGGGTTCTCCCGACCCGGCCGTCTCCTGGCTGAACTGGGTCGTGAGGCTGCGCGACGAGGGGTGCCTGACCGGCACGGTCCAGGCGACGGTCGGCCCCGCCGAGCACGGCCCGGTCGCCGAGGTGGCCTGGGTCGTGGGCTCGGCGTGGCAAGGACGGGGCATCGCCTCGGAAGCGGCCGGGGGACTCGTGGACTGGCTCGGCCGCCGGTCCGTTGGGCGCGTCATCGCACACGTGCACCCCGACCACCACGCGTCCGCCGCGGTCGCCAGAGCCGCCGGCCTGACTCCGACCGACACCGTGCACGACGGTGAGATCCGGTGGCAGCGGGACTGGTGATGCCGGGCGCGAGGGCGGGAGCGTACCGGCGAACCGGGGGCCACGCCCCCGGCTGACCGGCAACTGCCCGACGACGAACGGCAGAGACGGACTCGTACCGTCTCTGCCGTGTCGTGCCGTCGTGCGGTGAAGGTCAAACAGGGCGGTCAGGCCTTGAGGACGACCTTCTCGCAGTTCTCCTGCTTGTTCTTGAAGATGTCGTAACCGTGCGGCGCGTCGCTCAGCGGCATGGTGTGCGTGATGATGCGGGTCGGGTCGATCTCCCCGCGCTCGATGCGTTCGAGCAGCGGCTTCATGTACCGCTGGGCGTGGCACTGCCCGGTGCGCAGGGTCAGCGACCTGTTCATCCAGGCACCCGCCGGGAACTTGTCGACGAAGCCGCCGTAGACGCCGATCACCGAGACCACGCCGCCACTGCGGCACGACGTGATCGCCTGGCGCAGGGCGTGCGGGCGGTCGGTCTCGGAGCGTACGGCCTGCTTGGCCTTGTCGTAGAAGTGCACGTGACCGGCGCCGTGGGACGCCTCCAGGCCCACCGCGTCGATGCACTTGTCCGGGCCGCGCCCGCCGGTCAGGTCCAGCAGGGCCGAACGGACGTCGACTTCCTCGAAGTTGATGGTCGTGTAGCCCTCGGAGGCGGCCATGTCGAGCCGGTAGCCCTCCTTGTCGATCGCGATGACCTGCGCCGCGCCCAGCACCCGGGCGCTGTCCATGGCGAACTGGCCCACCGGGCCCGCGCCCCACACCGCGACGACGTCCCCGTCCTGGATGTCGCACATCTCGGCGCCCATGTATCCGGTGGGGAGGATGTCGGAGAGGAAGAGGACCTGCTCGTCGGTGAGGTCGGACTCGATCTTGAGGGGGTTGAAGTCGGCGAACGGCACGCGCGCGTACTCCGCCTGGCCTCCGGCGTAGCCGCCGGTGAGGTGGGAGTAGCCGAAGATCCCGGCCGTCGGATGACCGAAGAGCTTCTCCGCCATGCCGGCGTTGGGGTTGGAGTTCTCGCAGCAGGAGTACAGCTCGGCCTGGCAGGCGGCACAGGACCCGCAGGCGATCGGGAAGGGCACCACGACCCGGTCCCCGACGCGGAGTTTGTCGGAGTCGACGCCGGGCCCGACCTCGACGACCTCGCCCATGAACTCGTGGCCCAGGATGTCCCCCTTCTGCATGCTGGGGACGTACCCGTCGAGGAGGTGCAGGTCGGAGCCGCAGATCGCCGTCGAGGTGACCTTGATGATGGCATCACGCCGGTTCAGGATCGACGGGTCGGGGACCTTCTTGACCTTGACCTTGTTCTTGCCCATCCAGCAGTTGGCCTTCACGACAGCACCTCCTTGAGCTCGCGCTTGGTCAGTGGCCGGGCGGGGTGCTGGGGGAACTCCTCGCGGGCCTGCTTGCCGCCGGGTGCCCCCTCCGAGCGGACGACCTCCCCGGTCTCCACGACCTGCTTGAAGCGGCGCAGGTCGTCGTCGAGCTGCTGGGACGGTTCCTCGCCGAAGTAGCGGGCCACCGCCTTGCCGAGCGAGCCGGCGGGGAGGTCGTAGCGGAGGGTGACGTGCACCTCGGTGCCCCGGTCCCCGGGGGCTGGCGCGAACCGCACCTCGCCGGAGTTGGCGATGTCGGCGCCTTCGAGTGACCGCCAGGCCAGGATCCGGCCGGGTACGTCCTCGACGATCTCGGCGTCCCACTCCACGGTCTTGCCGAACGGCGCGGACGCCTTCCAGTGGCTGGTGCCTCCTCCGGTGGACCGCACCTCGTCCAGGTGGGCCATGAAGTCCGGCAGCCTGTCGAGCTGCTGCCAGTGGGCGTACACCTCGTCCGGGGATCGCATGAGGGTGGTGCTGGCGGTGAGTTCCATGGGCGTGCTCCTGCTCGAACGGCTCACGGCCGCGTAGACGTCGGTGACCGCGATCGCCGCCACGGCCGCCGTGACGAACGCCGTGCGGCGGATGCCGCGGCCGTCGTGGTTCCTCAGTGCTCTGGTCAGCAGCGCCAGGTCGATGGCGTCCCCGCCGACGCGGGCCCACAGCCAGGCGGGGTGCGGCTTCGCGAGGAGGCCGGCCGCCGCCGTCAGCTCGCGTGCTCCCACCGCCACGGTGGCCAGCCGGTGGCGCGGCTCGCCCGCCACCCCGAGGCCCAGCGCGACCGGCCCGGGCTTGACCACCTGCGGCACCCCGAGCAGCGCACTGGCCCAGCCGAGACCGCGGACCAGCGGATCGTGCCGCAGGGCGGCGGGCGAACTCCGCGGCCGGTCCGAGGCGGGTGGTGTCCCGCCGGGCGGGCTCTCGGTTCGCGTACGTGGTTCCAGTCCGGTCGTCATGGTTCACTCCTGAACGAGTCGGGCGTGAAGGCGGGCATGTCGTCGCTTCAGCGCTCTGCGGCCACTGTGACGAGCACCCGGATCCGGGCGATCCAAACAAACAACGCCGGATCACCCGCCGGACCGGGTCCCACCTGTCCGGGACGGGGGTACGGCGGCCAGGGCGCGCGAGCGCCCCCGTAGCGGCGACCAGGCACGTTTGCCGTACGCCCTCACGGAGACCCGCCGGCGTGACAACAGCCCTTCAGGAGTGGGAGGTGCGACGATCATGCCCGATCCCCAGCAGCCCGAGCTGCGGCGCAGCGACAAGGGAGCGGCGACGCCGGAGGACAGCCAGTCGCTGAAGGCATCGCAGCCCGCCGAGGGAGGCGGGCGCGCCAAGGGCACGGACCGTGGTGACAAGGGCGGCGGCGAGGGCGGCGGCACGCCGCCGGACCAGCAGCCGGACCACCCCGCCTGAGCGACCGCCAGGGCGGCCGGCCCCGACAGGCACAGGGCCCAGGACGGCGAGCGGCCACCGGCGGCTCGCCGTCCGCGCATGTCCTTGCCCCGGAAACAGTTGAAGTTTCCCCGGCACGAGTCTTGACGCTCCGTACCTACTGGTCAGTACGCTCACGCCACCCCTCGACGAACACGGGTGTTCTCCCCCGCCGCGTCCCACCAACGCGCCCGCGGCACGCCCCCACGTGCCCAGGGCCCTCGGCTCTCCCGTGACCCGGGAACCGTTCCCCCGTGCCCCGGGCTGTCCTCGTCCCATGGCCGGGGAACCACGCGACGCCCTCCTGTTCCGTCCGAAGCGCCGTCGCGCGCTGTACGACCCCACCCCTGGGAGATTCCCCGATGAAGAGATCCCTCGTGATCTCGGCCGTCGCCACGGCCACCGCTCTGTTCGCCGCGCAGGCGTCGATCCCCGCCGAAGCGTCGAGCGCCTCCGCATTCCGCTCCTCCAGCAACCCGATCCTGTTCGTACACGGCTACACCGGCGACGGAGGCAACTGGAACACGATGGCGGCCCGGTTCGCGAACGACGGCTGGCCGTCGACGCACCTGGACCAGTGGTCGTACGACTGGCGCCAGTCGAACGCCGTCACCGCACAGCAACTGGCCGCGGAGGTGGACCGGTTGCTCGCCGCCACCGGCGCCACCAAGGTCGACATCGTCAGCCACTCGATGGGCGGCCTCTCCTCGCGCTACTTCCTGAAGAACCTCGGCGGCACGTCCGAGGTGGACGCCTGGGTGTCGCTGGGCGGCCCGAACCACGGGACCGACAGCGCCAACTCCTGCTTCGACACGTCATGTACGGAGATGCGCGTCGGCTCCTCCTTCCTCGGGGCGCTCAACTCCGGTGACGAGAGCCCCGGTTCGCCCCGGTACGCGACCTGGTGGTCGCCCTGCGACACGGTGATCAACCCGGACAGTTCCGTGGCGGTGTCCGGCGCCGTCAACACCAGGACCGCCTGCCTGAGCCACACCGGCCTGTTCGACGACGCGACGGTGTACGCCCAGTCCCGGGACATGATCAACAGCTAGGAAGTCCGGGGCGGTACGGCGTGCGCTCCGTCCGGGACCGCACGCCGTACCGCCCGCCGGCTCAGCCGATCCGGGCCTCTCCGTAGGGCACCAGGCGCACCGGCCCCACCAGCCCGTACGCCGCGCGCGCCAGGCCCCCGTAGACCGCCGGGTCGCTGACCCGCAGCCGGTTGGCGAGTGGTGTGGCGACCTCCACCTCGATGACGTTGCGGCCTTGCCGCAGCAGCCCGCCGAGGTCCACCACCGGGCGGATCTGGTCGACCGGGTCCAGGCGGTGTCCGTTGACGGTGACGCGGCACGTGTCGGTGACCGTGCCGAGCTGGAGGTACGCGCCGTGGCCGCCGCTCCAGCCCTCGCCGAGGGTGACCGTGGTGCGGTAGCGGCCGATGCCCGAGACGTCGGCGAGTGCGGGGATCTGCGACCAGGGCAGCAGGGCGTCCAGGTCGAGGTCGTGTTCGACGACCGTGGTGCGGGTGGCCGTGGGGCCGGGCCGCCAGTCCTCGACGTGCAGCTGCCACGCCGTCAGTTCGGTGACCGCCGGGACGTCCTTCAGGGTCGTGCGGACGGTGCGCCCCTGGGACAGGACCGTGCGGTAGGTGCCCGACTGCGAGGCACGGACGGTCAGGCCGTCCTCGGTGAAGCGCACCCGCTCCGCCTCGCTGTCGACGGCGTGCGGGCGGTTGCCGTGGCGGTCCCCGAACAGGCCGGGCCTGCCGATGGCCACGATCTGCATCTGCGCCGGCTGGAGGGCGACGCGCACGGTGACCGTGTCCTCGTCCTCGGTGTAGCGGGCGATCCGCTCGACCCGCCCGGACCACGGGTCGAGGAGGTACGGCACCCCGTCTCCGCTGGTGCGGGACAGGGTCACCTCGTGATCGATGGCGGCCACGGGCGGCTTGACGGTCTCGGCGTGCTTGCCGTTGCAGAGGTAGTAGTAGTCCACCCCGTCGGCCACCCGGTGGAAGTTCAGCAACGTGGAGGAGGTCGCGTACCGCACGTCGGGCCGCACCCCCAGCTCGGCGAGCGCGGCCGGCACCGCCGTCTTGTCGCCGACCCGCCTGACCAGTGGCTCGGCGAGCAAACTCGCGACGACGGACCGCAGTTCGTCGGTCTCCCCGCTGTCGGGCACGCCGGACGGCACGACGGTGTCCCAGGCTCCGAGGAGCACGATGGGCAGGCCGGCCCGGGTGAGCCGGAGCAGGGCGCGCGCGTCGGAGAGGGCCAGCGTGATGCTGGAGCCGTAGAAGAAGTCCCCCTCGACGAACAGCGCCTTGTACGCGGGGCCGTCGGGGGCGAGCCGGCCGCGGCGCACGGTGGCGGAGGGCAGATCGAGCAGTGGCCCGCTGAGGAACTGGTGGGTCCAGCCGGAGGTGATGCCGCTCGCGGTGAACCAGGAGGCGCCGATGCCCGTCGCCGAGTAGCCGGTCTGCCGGAAGACCGCCACGTCCGCCCGCGCCCGGCCGGTCTGCAGCACCCGGTGGACGCGGCTGAGGCAGCCCGCGATGTCCGGGACGTGCTTCCAGGTCGCATGCCGGGGGCCCCATGACTCGCCGTAGCCGGCGGTCCCCTTGTACGGGGTGAAGGCCGCGTAGCCCGGCCAGTCGACGCCCGGCAGCTCGGCGTAGGAGAAGCCGTGGACGACCGTCTGGTTGACTCCGGCGGCGTAGGCGCCGCCCATGGTGCGCAGGAACTTCTGCCAGGTGGTGCTGTATGCCCCTCCCGCGTAGGCACCCGCCTCGCACGACAGCACGGTGTGGCCGGCCATGTCACGGCCGCCTGCCAGACACCGGTAGTCGTCCAGGTTCTTGAAGCCCAGGGACTCCCCCTCGGGGATGTCCAGGAGCGCGGCGGAGGCGATGGAGTCGGTCTGCAGGCCGTACGGCTGCGCGCGCAGTTCCAGGCCGAGGCCGTGGGCCCAGGTGCGTAGTGCCGTGACGTGGTGCTGGTTGTAGAGGGTGCTGACGGTCTCCCAGAAGTCGTGCCTGATCTGCCGGGTGGCAGTGGCCTCGAAGGCGAAGACCTGGTTGCTGTTGCCGAGGACGACAGCCGGCAGGAGGGGCAGCAGGGAGCGTCCCGTGTGCTTCTCGAAGGCCTCAGGCAGTCCCGGCGTCCACTGAAGACCGTCGGTCTCCAGCTCGATGGAGTCCTCGAACAGGGCCCCGCCGGAGACCTTCAGGAGCCGGCGGACGGCGGGCGTGAGGATGTGGGCTTCCCAGAAGTCGGTCACCGCGCGCGTGCCGGCCGCGCTGAAGTGGTCCACCACGTAGGCCGCGGGAGCGGTGTGCGGGCCGGCCTCGGGGGTCTGGCCCGACCCGCGTACCCAGTACGAGATGAGGACGTAGGTGCCGTCGACCGGCGCGGTCCAGTCGAGGGTGCCGTCCTTGACGGCTGGAGTGAGGTCTCGTACCGAGTCCTGGGCAAGGCCGGTCTCCTTGCGGGTGGAGTTGGCGGTGTCGACCCGTGCCGCCTGCACCAGCAGCAGTTCCTGCTTGGTCACGCCTGCCTCCGCCGTGTACACGGGGGCCGGCACGGGTCCCGAGTGGCTGCCGCCGGGGGCCAGCGTGACCGTGCCGTAGGCGAGTTCCTTGACGGCCGCGTCGCTGTCGGGGGTGATGCCGGGCACCGCGGCGGGCCAGCTCGGGCCGATGGTGAGGTCCACGGTGATGCCACGTCGGGCCGCCTGGCTCAGTGCGGCCTCCACACCGGCGACCCAGGCGGCGCCGCCCCAGCCGTGCCGCTCGGTGTCCAGCACCGAGGTGTCGCTGACGCTGTGGTGCACGGCGGCGATCTCCGCACCGCCGAACCCGGCGTCGGCGATCTGGTCGATCTCCCGCCGGATCTCGTCCGGTTGGACCAGCCCGTCCGGCCACCACCAGCGGAACTTCGGTGCCACGGCCCGCCCCGGCCGGGCGAAGAAGTCGGCATTGAAACGTTCAATGACCGCGTCCGCGGACGCGTCGGCCGCCGCGACGGCGGGCGTCCCCCAGTCGAGGGCCCCTGCGGCTGCCGTGGCAACGGCGGCACCCAGCAGCGTACGGCGGCGAAACCCGGGGCTCGGGTGAGTGGCGGAGTGGTCGTTCATGTTCTGGTTCACTTCCCGGAGGGCAGCACGAGGAGACCCCCTAAGGGCCTGCGGTTTTGAATCGTTTAAATCGTGTCGAAGCTAGATCCGTTGCTCTGAGAGCGTCAAGGCTCGTGCACGCGCGAATTCGCGGGACGCGGCATGAAGCCCGGGTGGCCCCTGTCGCAGCCGGTGACCTCACTGGCCCCAAGGACCGGGGTCACCACTCGGATGCCACGCTTGCGAAAACTTCGCGAACGTTCCCAAACCGACGCGTACGCCTGCGTGGGCGTGGCCTGCTTGACCCGCCGGTCGGCCACCAGCAAAGTCGGGCATGCGGCACGGTGGAAGCGCCGCATCCGTCTGCCGACCGTTCCCTGATCATGGGTGACGGACGGCCCTGACGCTCAGGAGCGGCTGGTCCGATGGTCCTCGACCTGGTGGTGATCGGTACGGCCATCAGTCTGGGGCCTTTGCACAACAGCACCTTCATCCTTCTGCTTTCCGCGCGGAGCGGCGTTCGTCTGGGTCTGGCCTTCCTGTTGTCGTGGCTGGCCAACCTGGTCGCCGTGATCGCCGTCGTGGTGCTGCTGACGGGCGGTCAGCCGCCGGCCCGCCACAGCACGCCTTCGACTGCCGCGATCGCCGCGAAACTCGCCATCGGTCTGGGCCTTGTGCTGTACGGCGCGCACCGGCGGCGCAGGCCGCCCCGCCCGCACGGCCCACCGCGCTGGGCCGCCCGGATCGACAACGCCTCCTGGGTCACGGCAGCCGGTGTGGCGTGGCTGCTGCAGCCTTGGGGCTTGGTTGGCGCCGGTGCCGCGACGGCCCTGAAGGCGAACCTCTCCACTGCCGGCGACTGGCTCGCACTGACGGGCTACTGCCTGCTGGCCACCCTGAGCCTCATCGTCATGGAGATGTACGCGGTCTGGGCACCTGCGGCCGCGAACAGCCGGCTGAACGCACTGCGGAACTGGCTGGGCCGGCACCAAGAGCAGCTGATCATCACGCTCTCTCTGCTTGCCGGCCTGTGGCTGATGGCCGTGAGCATCTACCAGTTGGTCACCTGACGCAGGGGGCGCGAGTTGCGATCACACTCTCTCCCGGTCCGAAGGTGACCGACAAGGAACTACGCCTCCCAGGCCAACCTGCTTGATTCGCAAGGCATCGGGCCAGGGGACGAGGTCGCGCTCCCCTGTCCGAGCATGTCGTGGTTCCCGGTCGTCCACTACGGGGCCCTAGGCATGTCAACCGCCGACGAGGTGGACGCGACTTGAGGCGCAGGCTTACCCGCGTGTGCCTCGACGGTCCGGTCTCCTACCCTGGCCGAGGTCGCAGAACAGGGGAATCGGACATGAGCATGTATTTCGACGCCGGTGACGAGACGTTGTGGAACCCGTCGACCGGTTCCGGACGCCTGTTCCTGCGACAGCTCCAGGTCTTCGAGGCGGAGCTGGGGCTTCCCTCGGGAATCGGCCAGGGCGCGCACTGGGGCGACCCGGACACCCTTGAGGTCGATCCCGCGGCGTACGGGGAGTTCACCCGCGCCTTGGTCAGCCGGCACTGCGGGACGAGCAACTCCGTGACCCTCGCCCTCTCCGAGGGGTTCGTGGCGATCGCACTGGCCCTCGCCCGGCGCGCGGGAATCGAGGTGGAGGTGCCCGGCGCGGCTCCCGTCACGGGCGACGAGGATGACCGGCGTGGCGTACACGTCGGCGGTCCTCGGCCCGTGCCGGCTGTCGCCCACGCGCTGGAGGCGCGGGCGCGGGAGTTGGACCGCTCGATCACCGCCTGAGCCGACCCGCCGCGACGACCGCCCTCGGGCCTTCCGCGGCCTGCTCGTCACCCGGATATGTCGATCAGGATGCTGCCCCGCCCTCGGCGTCCACGCGGTCGTGTGCGGCAGCGAACGTGCCCAGTGGGAAACGCGCACCGACATCGGCAGTGAGGGCGCACATGGCCGCGCCGGCGGTGAGGTCTGCCTCTGGGCATCGGCCTTGGCACCTTCCGCTGGGTCGTGGAGCGCACGCTCGCATGACCGGCGGCCGGACGCCGAGGGAACTCATCGGGGGCGACGGGCGAAGTAGAGATGAAAGCCCAAGCCTTCGAAGCGTTCCCCAGAACGAGAGGAGCCCCGATGACCGTCGAACCAGGCGTCCGCACGGGGGTGGACAGCGATGCCTCGGTCATTGCGCGGTCCCGGGATGAGCCCGAGGCATTCGCCGTGCTCTTCGACCGGCACGCGGATGCGGTACACCGTCATCTGGCCCGTAGGCTCGGCGGCGAGTCGGCCGACGACCTCGTGGCAGAGACCTTCACCACTGCTTTCCAGCAGCGGCACCGGTACGACCCCGCGCGGGTCACCGGCGACGGCGCCAGGCCCTGGCTGCTCGGCATTGCGACCAACCTGGTCAGCCGGCACCGGCGGGCCGAGGCCCGCCGCTTCAAGGCCCTGGCGCGCATCCCGGCTCCCGCCGACCACGAGGAGCCGCTGGCCGATCGTGTCGCGGCCACGGTGAGGGCACGGGCCGTACGCCGCGAGCTGGCGGCGGCACTGGCCGCGCTGCCCGCTCGGCACCGGGACGTGCTGCTGCTGGTGGCGTGGGGCGGCCTCGGCTACGAGGAGGTGGCCCAGGCCCTCGGTGTCCCCATCGGCACGGTCAGATCACGGCTGCATCGGGCTCGCAGCAAGCTACGCGAAGCGTTGGGCGGATCCGATCCGACGACACTGCGAGAGGCATCCGGCCATGAGTGACGAACTCGAACTTCTGCGGGACTGGGACACTGACGCCGGCCCGCTCACCGAACCGGCCCGGGCACAGGCCCGGTACCGACTGCTCAACACGATGGCGCGCACGGAGCGGCACTCCGACACCGGTCTCAGCCGTCGCCGCGCGCTGCGCCTCGCGACGGCCGGGATGGTCGCCATGGCGATCACCGGGACGGCGGTGCTTATCACCAGCGAAGGCGAAGGCCTGGATCGCGCGGGCACGGTCGCCCCGCAGATGGAGAACGCCGCCGCTGCGAAGGTGCTGAACGGGGCGGCTGTGTACGCGGGCAATCAGGAGACGGCCGTAGCGCCGCGCGACGACCAGTTCATCTATTCGAAGCGAATCATCAAGGAGACGGACCGGAAGACCGGCAAGGTCAAGACCTTTGTGGACGTGAACTGGGACTCGGTGGACGGCTCCAAGCGCTCCCTGACCATGGAGCGCGGCAACGTGATCTGGGAGGAGCCCATGGAGGAGGGCAGCTTCGTGTGGCCTCCCCGGGAGTGGAGCAAGCTCAAGAAGCTCCCGACCGATCCGAAGAAGCTCGTTCCGGCCCTCGTCTCCGCCCGCGGCACGACCGACCGGTCGATCGACGACCTCGCCGGCTTCGACTGGTTCCACGCCTACTTCATGCTCGGCGAGCTCCTGAAATGGCCGGTGCTGCCCGAGGGACTGCGCCCCGCCGCTTACGAGGCGCTGGCCCTGGTGCCCGGGGTCAAAGCGATTCCGGGAGTGAAGGACTCTGCCGGTCGCACGGGAGTGGGGATCGCTTACACCGGGGAGGGTTCCCAGAAGGGCAGCTACCTCATCTTTGATGCGGAATCCTATGAATTCCTGGGCTTCCTCAGTGAGGGGTCCACCGCTTCCGGCAGGACATATGTCCAGCTGTCGCACACGGTGGAATGGGCGATCGTCGACCGTCTGAGGCAGCGCCCCTAGAGCCCCCTGGCCCCCGAGTTTCGTGACGGTTGTGCTGGCTGACCGTCACGGAACTCGGGGCTGGTTTCAGCCCCGGCCTACCGCCGCAGTGTTCGATCGGCGAGTGGCGGCACCGATCCGAGCCCACTGTGCGTGAGCCACCACCCAACCTTGATCAGAGGCCGCGGGTCCAAGCATTCCCCGGGAGGGCCGGCCCGTGGACAAGATCACGCCGTCGGACCCGGCCGACGCGGCGCTCGTGACGACAGCCTGACGGTTCCTGGGCCCCACCAACATCGGTCGGCTGCTTCTGCGGTCGAGCAGCCAAACCCCATCGGCCTTGTGACTCTTCATGTTGTGGCCTCGCGTCGGCAGC
The DNA here is from genome assembly GCF_042872045.1 of Streptomyces sp. NPDC005496. Lineage (NCBI taxonomy): Bacteria > Bacillati > Actinomycetota > Actinomycetes > Kitasatosporales > Streptomycetaceae > Streptomyces > Streptomyces sp. NPDC005496. The sequence goes on along the minus strand of NZ_JBIAJQ010000008.1, from coordinate 289,056 downwards.
ATCCAGCTCGAGGCTGCAATCAGAAGCCCGGCGGACGGTTGCATCGGCCCGCACGACTGCGTCATGGCCGCGCAAGCCCGAAGGGACCTGACGTAGGACTCTCGTTCCCGCGGCGAAGCCACCGCCACCCTTCAGAAGGACGGAGGTGCCCGTGAACACGGCACCGAATCCATGTAGTTGGGGCCTGGTGACGTGGCGGCGCGCCATGGGCGGGATCCACCCTTTCTGGAGGGTGACGATTCCCGACGCGATCGCCAGCAGCCCCAACAACGCGCCCGTTCCTACTACCCAAGCCATGGTGTCGCTCCGATCCAACAGCAAGAGACCGGAACGCGAGTGACGCCCGGCCCGAAGACGTCCACATCCTCGCTGGCCTCGGTGTCGCCTGACTACGCCGGGGCCCGGACATCTTTGGCCCTTCGCTGCCATCCCTACCCAGGAGCCCAAGGTCTCACGTCGTCCAGTGCCCGCCGCGTCAGGTACGTGTGCACCGCGGTGAACGGCGTATCCTCGGCGACCCGCGGCCCGCTCCAGGTCGGCCTCCACGGGCTCGCGGGTGGCGAGCTCTTCCAACAGCTCGGTGACCGAGGACAAGCGTGACCGCTCCCCCAGGCCGCCGTTGACTGATCATGACTCCTCGACCTGTACGCACCGTCGTGCGTCGCGCCGTGCCCTTGATCCTTGCTACGGCCGCCGTGCTGACCCCGCCGTTGCTCCTCCCCCGCCCGGGCGTGGCGGCGGCCGCGAGCGTGGCGCCGACGAGCAGGCCCGCGTCGGCCGGATCGTCCGACGCCGCGCGGACGGGGTCGGCAGCCGACCCCCGCTCGCGAGGGCAGCTGGCCCCAGCCTCGCCGCCCGCACCTACACCCGGTCCGACCGCGCGGCCACGGCCACCCAAGAGGCTCCTCGGCGCGGAGGTCCGGCGCATCCCCACCACCCGCCGAATGGTCGCCCTCACCTTCAACGCCGCCTGGGACGACGCCGGGATCGACACCGCCCTGGCCGAGCTGCGCCGGCGTGCGGTTCCCGCCACGTTCTTCCTGACAGGGCGGTTCGCCGAGCGTCATCCCGGCGCGGCGCGGACGATCGCGGCCGAGCACGGCGTCGGCAACCACTCCTACGGTCATCCCCGGTTCGACGACTTGACGAGCCGTCAGGTGTCCGAGGAGGTACTGCGGGCCGACCGGGCGATCCGGCGGGCGAGCGGCGCGGAGCCGCTGCCGTTCTTCAGGTTCCCGTACAGCGCCACCACGCCTCGGGGCATCTCCGACGTCAACGCGCTCGGGTACGCCGACATCGAGTTCACCGTCGACACCAACGGTTACCTCGGCACGGCGCGCGGGATGACGGTCCAGAAGGTCGTCGACCGGGTCCTGGACGGGCTGTCACCGGGCGAGATCGTGCAGATGCACGTCGGTACGTCCGACGGCCGCGGAGCACCCCTGGACGTGCAGGCCCTCCCCCGGATCATCGACGCCGTCCAGTCCCGCGGCTACCGGGTCACCGACCTCAGGAGCCTGCTGCACTCCTGACGCCGGCGACGGACTTCAGGCACTCGTGGCGTACAACTCCCGCAAGGGCTGGGCGGAGTCCGCTCCGGAGTGGCCGAAGGGGGCGTCGAAGCTCCACACCATGAACAGCAGCAGGACCACCAGGGCGCTGAAGGTGGTCGCCAGCAGCAGTTCCCGCGGCGAGTGGCGGATCTGGAGGGTGTAGAGCAGGCCGAGGGTGACGGCTCCCCCGGCGAGGAGGCCGAACCAGACCACGCCGGGAAGGGTGGTGCCGGCGCTGTCGAGGCGCTGGTGCCGGGCGTCGTCGGCGGCGGCCACCTGGTCCAGCAGGGGCTGGTAGGCCTGCGCCTGGAGTTCGTCGGCGGGCGTGTGGCGGGCGATGTCGGCCCGGATGCGGCTCATCAGCCGGGCGCCCTCGGCTCCGGGCTCCTCGTCGTTCTGGATGGCCGGCCACTCCGCCGTGACGGCGTGGCGGGCGTAGGTGTCGATGTGGTCGCCCACCCGGCTGCGGAAGGCGGCGGGGTAGACGTCCAGGCGCTGGTCGATCTCGTAGAGGGCCTGGGCCTCGCGCTGGACGGTGTCCTCGGCGGCGCTGCGGGCCTCCCAGACGCCGGCGATGGCCAGGCCCAGGACGATGGCGTAGACGACGCCCACCATCATCACCATGTATTCCAGGACGTCGGGTGTCTGGGTCGTGTCCTCGTCGGCGAGGCGGCGGTGGCGCATCACGGTGACCGAGACGACCAGGGCGCAGACCACGACGGAGGCCAGGGTGTAGATCAACCATTCCGGCACGGGAGAACTCCAGGACTACGGGTGAGGGGGTGGAGGGCGGTCAGCCGCGGCTGCGGCGCCGGGAACCGGGGCGCAGGGCGGCGGCGGCCAGGACGGCCGGTGTGGTGACGGCGGTCGTGGTCATGACCGTCGACATGCCTACGGGGACTGGGCGCCGTGTTCCGCCGGTGTAGTGGCGGCGCGGCACCCAGTGGAAGGGGGCCGCTCCCGGCGGGGCCGGTCTGGCCGGCCGGACGCGCTGGACCGGCGGTGGCGCGGGGGCGGGCGCGGGTGTCTCCGGCGCGGTGGCGCCGGGTGCGGCCGCTGGAATCGGTGAGCGGTGGCGTACCGGTGGTTCCGGAGCGGCGGGCCGCGGGGGCAGCTCTTTCGGTGGCGCGGTGTGTGCCGGAGGCGGGGAGGGGGGTGGGGTCGGCGGCGTCACGGGGTCGGCCGGTGGACCGGCTCCGATCTCGACCCACGCGTCCGGGGCGCAGACCACGATATGGCCGTGCCCGGCGGTGTGGTCGATGTCGACGGCGGCGGCCGTGCCGGTGACACCGGGCAGCGGACACAAGGCGGCGACTCCGAGACCCACAGTGACCCACCCGCTCACCTGGACGCACCTCTGTTCCGTGCGGAAGACGCTCCGTAGGTCGGTAGCGCGCTACTAGAACGACGAGGTGGAACGTGCGGTAACGGCGATGCCGATCTTCGCCGTCGAACGGGTGGGGGCTCGCGGGCGACTGTCCTCCCCAGGCCCGGCCCCGGATTATCACCTCGCCCAGCGCCCGCCCCGCACGTAGGGTCGTTCGGCGCCGAGGGCGATGGAGGGCGAGCGTGGTGCGGGAGGTCGGGGACCGGTGAGCGGACGGCGTTATGTCGCGCGGGGTGTGCCGGGCGGTTACCGCATCTGGGACAACCGGGGACGCCGGTGGTGGGGCGATCACTACGAGCTCTGCCCGGACGACCTCCTGACGGAACTCAACGGGCGGGCGGACAACGAGCGGATCACCGCGCTCCTCAAGCGGTACCGGGCACAGAAGCGGTAGACGCTTCTGCCCGCGCCCGCGCCCGCGTCACGGCCGGGCGGCTCCCCGTTCCGCCTCTCGGAGCCTGTGCGGCCGGGGAGTTGGGGCGGAAGGCGAGCGCGCGAAAATCGCAGGTCCGAGTTGATGTTGCCATGTCATCATGACGGCGTTCCGGGTCCCGATCGGGGGAGAGAGACCATGACCGCCGTCGACGCCTACGACAGGCCGCCCTACCGTCCTGCCGTGGCGGCGCGGCCCGAACGGCCAGGCGCCTGGGTACTCGACGTCTTCCTCCCCTGGCGACTGGCCCGGCGCGTCTACGGGCCCTTCCGCGTGTTCCGGTTCTCGGCGGCCGACGTCGTGGGGCTGGCCGGGCCCGGCGTCGTGCCGGGGCGGTACGGACAGCCGGTCGCCACGACGGTGGCCGGACAGGCCGCCGATCCGCTCATCGAACGACTGCTGCTGCCACGCGCGTTGATGGGCCTCGGCGCCCTCATGATCCTGATCCGGCTGGTGACCGGGACAGGCGGGAACGACCTGTTCGAAGAGGCGTTCGGCGACAGTCTCCTGATGCTCGCCACCGGACCGGTGTCGCTGCTCCTGGCCTGCGGTCCGCTCGTCGCCCTGGCCCGCCCCGGCACCCGGCGGACCGTCGTCCGGCTGGTCACCAGGCCCCTGGTGACCGCGCTGATCACCGCTGCGTTCTGCGGCCTCTTCGTGTACTGGGCCAGTCACGGCGGAGCCAACTACAACCCGCGGTCCACGACCACGCTGTCCCTCACGCTGGTGTTCGGTCCCTGGCTGGTGGTGTTCTTCGGCTCCGTGCTCTACCTGATCCAGCGCAACGCGTTCGCCGTGGGCGGCCATCCCCTCGTACGGCCACTCACCAGCGTCCCGCTCGTCTGGCTCACCGCCGTGGGTCACGCCCTGCTCATCGACTACGTCTTCACCTTCACCGATCCGACCCGGGCCTACTACGTGGCCCTGTTCGCCGGTCCTGTCGGGGTCACCGTCACGGCGGTGATCGAGATCGTCCTGCTGCGACGCCGTCACGGTGTGGGTTTCCGGGGGCCGCTGCCGGGCTGGACGCCACCGCCGCCGAGGATCACCTCGCTCCCCGCGGATCTGATCGAGCGTCTGCGGACCGACATGATGCGCGGCCACGCCTCGCTCTGGCCCCACTTCACCGACCGGAACGGTGTCGTGTGGGCGGCCACGCCCGCGACACGGGCCCGGCAGACGGTCATGTGGCCGTACGTCCCCGTCTTCACGGAACGGCTGCGGCCCATGCTGCGCTCGGAGGCCGAGGCAGTCGCCGGACCGCTGACCCCGCGCTGAGCAGGTCCGGACGGCGGTGCCCGGCGCATACTCGTCCCGAGCACGTCAGCGACGCCCGGCGCGTGCGCGTACGTGCTCGTCCCGGTGGCCGGACAGGCTGAGGAGCTCGACGGGTCGCCGGCCGGTGCTGCCGAACCAGTGCGGCATCCGCGTGTCGAAGTGCGCCGTCGCTCCCGAGGCGAGCACGAGGTCTTCGGAGCCCAGGACGAGACGCAGCCGTCCGGAGAGGACGTGCAGCCACACGTGCCCCGCGTGGACGCGCAGGTCCGGCTCGTTCAGGGTCATCGGGATGATCACCTTCCAGGCCGCCGGGGCGCCGGGCCGGCTGGTCAGCGGGAGTGCCGTACGGCGGCCGACCCGGCGTGGGTCGAGCGCCGTCAGCGGCTCGGCGGGCTCACGCGTGCCGACCAGTTCGTCGAGTGGCACCCGGTGGAACCGGGCGAGGGGAAGCAGGAGTTCCAGGTCGGGGCGGCGTCCGCCGGTCTCCAGGCGCGACAGCGTGCTTCGGGAGATGCCGGTGCCCTCGGCCAGCCCGGCCAGCGTCATGCCCCGCCGGACACGCAGGCGTCTGAGCCGGGGTCCGAGTGCGGCCAGGAGGGCGTCGGCGGGCGGGTGTTCCACATGGCGATTGCACCGCGCCGTTCGCCGGAACAGCAACCTCTTCCCGGAAACGGCAACAAATCAGGTCGGCGGGCCCACCCGGATCGCAGTCTGGCGCCATGACAGCAACCGCATACGCCGTCCTGACGGCGTTCGCCGCACTCGGTACGGCCCTTCTGTCGGCGCCGACCCGTCACCTGGCGGCGACGGAGCGCCCGTACGCCCGTGCCCTACCCGGCCCCCTCTTCCGCGAGGTCCAGCAGGCGCCGAATCCGTTCCCCGGCGGGCGGAGTCAGCCCGATGACGCGACCTCCGTCGCCGCCGAACCCGCAGCGGACGAGCGGGCCACCGCCGAGCCATGGGCCGAACACCGCGCCTTCTCACCGGAGATCGAGCGGCAGGTCACCGAAGCAGTCCTCGGCGACCGCCGGCACGGCCTGTGAACGCCCACCCCTTCTCCCCCACGTCTCCCTTCACCCAGCGAGGACCGACCGACATGACCGAGTACTCCGCCACCCGTCCCGCCCCGCGCGTCGGGCCACCGCCCAGACACCACATGGCCCTGATGATCTGGCTGGCCGTCTTCCCCACCCTCACCGTGCTCCAACTGGTGCTGCGCGGCCTGCTCGACGGGGCACCGATGGTCCTGCGCACGCTGGTGCTGGCCACCATCGCCGTCCCCATCGTCATCTACGGCCTCATGCCGCCGCTGCAGAGGCTGCGCACGCGCCTCATCGGCCGTCGGAGCGGGGCGTGACTGCGCCCGGGACCGCGCGGAGGTCGTTCCACTGACCCGGGTCGGGCCCGCCGGAGCGGCGGGCCCGGACCTCGCGGCGGGAGGGGCGACCGACGATCTTTTTGCACGACGGGTTTCGGTCACGACTCTGTTGCGTGGCCGGATCCGGTGCGATGCTGAGCCGGCGGTGATCCTCGCACTGCGAGACGGAAACCGCCTGGTCTCGTCCGTGCGCAGTCGTACGGGCGGGCCCGCGCCGTCCCTCCCGCGCCCTCCCCACGGGAGGGCCGACGCGTGTCCGCGCCACGACCGGAAATGCCCCTTCCCGCGCGGGACGCGGAAGGCCCCGTCGTCTCGGCCGGACGCCGGGCTCACCTGCGCCCTAGTCGGACAGAGCCAGGCGGGCGGTGATGCGTTTGCCCACGGGCTCCCGCTCGACCTCGAAGCCCAGGGCGACGGCCATGACGATCTCCAGGCCGTGCTGTCCGATCCGGCCCGGGTCGGTTTCCTTGGCGACGGGGAGCAGCGGATCGCTGTCCCACACGGTCACCTCCACCGCGTCCCCGGTGATGCGCAGTTCGAGCAGCACGGGTCCGGGCGCGTACTTGCGGGCGTTGGTGACCAGCTCGCTCACCACGAGCTGCGTGAGGTCCATCGCCCGCGCCGACACGAGCAGGCCGTGCTCGGCCTGGACCCGGGTCAGGAAACCCGCCGCCAGATGCCGGGCCTCGGCGATGCAGGCACCGCCGCCCTCGAGCGCGACGACGGTCTTCATCGGATCGGAAGCCGGCACCCCGTCGCCGCCTTCCTCACCGCCGGAAACTGACTGCACCAATTCCACCTTCGTTCCCCCGTTCACGCGCGCGCCTACCCCGCCCTCGGCCGCTCATGCGTCTCGGGCTTCCGATCGCTCGCCGGGAGGCATTTCCGGGCACCGGCGGGGCAGCCTCTTCCCACACGCCGTCGCTCATGGGGCCGACCAGCAAGTGCGAACGAGGGACCGGTGACAGACGCTCACGAAGCAGCGCGGCCCGGCCGGTTGTCGATCGGCACCACCGCCTTCGACGACGTCCGGGTCGTCGCCCTGCACGGGGAGATCGACCACAGCATCCGTGACCACCTCCGCCGGGCCCTGCTCACCCACGACTCCGAAGCGCCCTTGCGCATCGTGGTCGACCTCAGCGGGGTGACGTTCATGGACTCCACCGGCGTCAACGTACTGATCGCCGCTCATCGCGCCGCCGTCGGGGCCGGGGGCTGGATCCGGCTGGCCGCCCCGCAGGAGTCGGTGCTGCGCGTCATACGCATCGTCGGGCTCGACGCCGTCATCCCCTGCTATCCCGCACTCCGCCTGGCCGTCGGGGGGTGACGGCGTGGCACGGGGGTCTTCCGGCGCCCAAGCCCGCGCCGGCACCCTTTCTACCCGGCCGGTCCGGTTCTGTCCGGTCCGGTCCGGTTAGAAGAGGTGTTCCTGCTCGGCGGTCGCGGACCGGCGGCGCGCGCGGGGGCCGGTCCGCCGGGCCGGGGTCTCGTTGCCGAACAGCGGTTCGGTGCCGTACTCGTCGGGCTCGGCCGGTACGGCGGTGGGCCCCGTGCCGACGCTCAGGCGCAGCGGGGCGTCCCGGTCGAAGTCTCCCGGCGTCATAGCCGTCCAGTCGCGGTCCTGACGCTGTTCACTCACCGGCACTCCTCTGTTCCCGCCAACCGTGCGCGATCCGGGCGCCGTCCGCCCCCGTCGCACTCCCAGCGCTGGACGGCCCCCGGCCACCCTCCGAGGGACTCACCGCCTTCACCCTTCCCGGATACCCTCGCTCCGCACCGCACGCACCCAGCAATGATCAACGCTTCCACGCGGCCCGCACCCGCCGCAACCACTCGACGCGGCCGGCCGGCGGGTCAGGGGCCGCCGGCCGGACCGGAGCACCGTCAGCGCTGTGACGTGACCACCGGCGGTGCGTGGGTGGCGGGTGCCGGTGCGGGGCGGCGGCCGGGGACGAACAGCGCTGCCAGCGCTCCGGCGAGCGACAGCGCGCCGCTGACGGCGATCGCCGCCGTGAACCCGTCGGTGAAGGCGGCGGTGTCCGCGTAGCCGCCGGCCTTGCTGAACACCAGCGCCAGGACGGCCACTCCGAAGACCCCGCCCAGTTGACGGCCGGTGTTGAACACCCCGGAGGCCTTGCCGATCTGCTCCGGCTGGACGGCGTTCAGTACGGCGGTCTGGGCGGCCGGCATCGCCATGCTCACGCCCGTCCCGGCGACGAGCATCGGGGCGATGAGCTGCTCGTACGGCACGGAGGGGGTGCAGACGAGCGCGAGCCATCCCATCCCGGCCGCCTGGAGTGCCAGCCCGAGTGCGGCCGGTGGACGCGCGCCGATCCGCTGCGTCAGCCTGCCCGCCAGCGGTGCCACGACCGTGACCGCCCCGGTCCACGCCAGCAGATGCAGTCCGGCGCCGAGCGGCGTGTCCCCGCGGCCGGTCTGGAAGTACTGCGCCGTGAAGAACAGGGATCCGTACAACGAGGCGTAGAGGAACACCCCGGCGGCGTTGCCCGCGGCGAAGCCGGGGAGCCGGAACAGCGCCAGGGGCACCATCGGGTGCCGGGCGGCCCGCTGCCAGGCCACGAAGGCGACCGCGCAGAGCACGCCCGCGGCCAGCGCTCCGGTCACCTCGGCGCTCGCCCACCCCGCGCCGTGCGAGCGGACGAGCCCCCACACCAGCCCGAGCGCGGCACCGGTGACCAGCACCAGACCGCCCGTGTCCACCGCCGCCGCCCCGCCCCGGCTCTCCGGGACCCGCCGAAGCACGAGCGGGACGACGGCCAGGCCGATGGGCAGGTTGAGCCAGAAGATCCACTGCCAGGCGAGTCCCTGGGTGACCGCGCCGCCCACGACCGGCCCCGCGACCACCGCGAGCCCGGTCAGCCCGGCGAAGAGACCCAGGGCCTTCGGCCGCTCCGGCGGCGGGTAGGCGGCACTGAGCAGGGCCATCGCCAGCGGCATGACCAGGGCGGCACCGGCGCCCTGCACCGCGCGTGCCGCGATCAGCCAGCCCACGCCCGGTGCGAGCGCGCAGGCGACCGAGGCCGCCGTGAAGAGTGCCAGTCCCGTCATGAAGACCAGCCGCCGCCCGAAGCGATCGCCAAGCACCGCGCCGGTCATCAGCAGGACCGCGAAGCTCAGGCTGTAGGCGTTCACCGTCCATTCGAGTTGCTCGATCGAGGTGCCGAGATCCAGCCGGATCCGGCTCAGTGCCGTGGTCACCACGGTGGCGTCGAGCGCCACCATCACCGAGGCCGCGGAAGTGAGCCCCAGTACCCATTTTCTGTTCATGCCCGTACCGACCCGCGGCGCCGCCGGGATCGGCCGGGCCGCACCCGATGAATTCGGGCGGCCCCGGGTGTCTGTACAAGAAAAGGAGGAGTGCAGGGTGACCTCGACAGACCAGCCGCACGACGAGTTCGTCCGACTGACCGGGCCGTTCCGGCGGGAACTGCTGACCCACTGCTACCGCATGCTGGGCTCGGCGCAGGACGCGGAGGACCTGGTGCAGGAGACATATCTGCGGGCCTGGCGGTCGTACGAGGACTTCCAGGGGCGTGCGTCGCTGCGTACCTGGCTCTACCGGATCGCCACCAACGCCTGCCTCAACGCGCTGCGCCACGGCAGCCGCCGGGTGCTGCCCGCCGGTCTCGGCGGCCCGGCCACCGACCCGACGGCGCTGGATCCGCGCAGACCGGAGATCCCGTGGCTGGAGCCCCTTCCCGACGAGCTGGCCGATCCGGCGGCCGTCGTGGCCGGGCGCACCGGACTGCGGCTGGCCCTGATCGCCGCCCTGCAGCATCTGCCGGCGCGGCAGCGCACGGTGCTGATCCTGCGGGACGTGCTCTCCTGGTCCGCCGAGGAGACCGCCGAGGTCCTCGCGATCACCCCGGCGGCGGTGCACAGCGCCCTCCAGCGCGCCCGGGCCCGCCTCGACCGGCTGGAGCCGGCCATCGACGAGATCACCGAGCCTCCCGAGCGGGACCGGCGCGAACTGCTCGACCGTTACGTCGACGCCTTCGAGCGCGCCGACGTCGCGGCACTGACCCGGCTGCTGACCGAGGACGCGGTCTGGCAGATGCCGCCCAACCCGTCCTGGTTCTCCGGCCGTGACAGCGTGGCCGCGCTGCTCGCCGCCAAACTGCGCGGCAAAGATGCCCGGTTGGTGCCGGTGCGGGCCAACGGGCAGCCCGGGTTCGCCGTCTACCACTCCGGGGACGCCTTCTCCGTCCAGGTCCTCACCCTGCGCGGTCCGGCCGTCGCCGCCGTCACCGCCTTCCACGACCCCGCGCACGTACGGCGGTTCGGCCTGCCCACCCGCATCTGAACTGCGTGTCTGGCTTCTTGAGGTGGCCGATCCCGAACCGCACCGATTTTTCCTCGGTGTTGTAGGTTTCGTCGTGGGGGGTCCGCTCATCCGGTGCGGGTGCCCGAAACGGCCGTATCGCGGAGGAGAACAGCGTGGGAGTTTCCCTGTCCAAAGGTGGCAACGTCTCGCTCAGCAAGGAGGCGCCCGGTCTGACCGCGGTCCTCGTGGGCCTGGGCTGGGACGTGCGGACCACCACGGGAGCAGACTTTGACCTCGACGCCTCCGCGCTGCTGGTGGACGCCTCGGGCAAGGTCCTCTCCGACCAGCACTTCGTCTTCTACAACAACCTGAAGAGCCCCGACGGTTCGGTCGAGCACACCGGTGACAACCTCACCGGTGAGGGCGAGGGCGACGACGAGTCCATCAAGGTGAACCTCGCCGCCGTACCCGCCGACGTCGACAAGATCGTGTTCCCGGTCTCGATCCACGACGCGGACAGCCGCGGGCAGAGCTTCGGCCAGATCCGCAACGCGTTCATCCGGGTCGTGAACCAGGCGGGCGGTCAGGAACTCGCGCGCTACGACCTGTCCGAGGACGCCTCCACCGAGACCGCGATGGTCTTCGGGGAGCTTTACCGGCACGGCTCCGACTGGAAGTTCCGCGCGGTCGGGCAGGGTTATGCGTCCGGTCTGTCCGGCATCGCCTCCGACTTCGGCGTCAACGTCTGACCAGGCTCTCGTTCGTCACCGCCGCCCGCCGTCCCGTTTCCCGGGGCCGGGCGGCGGTCTCGTTTCCCGAGGAGCCGAGGGGACCGGGCCCATGGGGCGGGAGCCGGCCCGCCCCACGGGTGTGGTTTCGTCAGCCGCCGACGTGGATGCCGGGACGGCGGTCGGGCTCCGGCTCGTTGCTGCGGATGATCTCGCGGGTGACGGGAGCGGTGTCGCCGCGGCCGAGCAGGAAGTAACGGAACATGTGGATCAGCGGACTTCCCTCCGCCCACGCGAAGTAGCAGTGCGGCAGGACGCCGGTGGCGTTGCGCAGCGCCAGCAGGATCGCCGCGATGGCGTTGGGTGCCGCCGGGGCCTCGGCGCGCAGGACCCGGTAGCCGTCGACCTCCACACCGCGTACGGAGAGGGTCTCGCTGAAGTCGGACGGGTCCACCACGTCGATCTCCAGGAACAGCACGTCGGCCGGGCCGGGCACCGGGTTGTTGCCCCGCTGCTCACGCTCCTTGTGGGCGTACTCGGCGCTGGCGCCGGTCTCCCGCCGGTTGGCGATGATGTTGATGGAGTTGTCGTGGGCGAGCGTGTCGTCGATGAAGCGGCGCGCCTCGGCGTCGAACACGATCCGGTCGGCCCGCAGTTCGGTGGTGCGCGAGACCCGGGACACGAGTGAGACGACGATGATGCCGGCGATGAACGCCCCCGAGATGGCGATGCCGTCGGGCTTGTCGATGATGTTGGCGATCAGGGCGTAGAGCAGGACCGCGGTGAGCAGGCCGAAGCCGATGCCGTGCACACGCTTGCCGCCGCGGACGACGGAGACCGTGACGGCGAACGCTCCGGAGACCATCATGGCCAGGATGCCGGTGGCGTAGGCCCCGGCCTGCGCGTCGACGTCGGCGTCGAAGGCGATGGTGATGGCGACGCACAGGATGGTGTAGACGATGACGACGGGGCGTACCGCGCGTCCCCACTCGGGGGCCATGCCGTAGTCCGGGAGGTACCTGGGCACGATGTTGATGAGTCCGGCCATCGCGGACGCCCCGGCGAACCACAGGATCAGGATGGTGCTGATGTCGTAGGCGGTGCCGAAGGCCTCGCCGACCTTCTCGTGCGCGAGCCAGGCCAGTGCGCGGCCGTTGGCCTCGCCACCGGACTCGAACTCCTTGTGCGGGATGAGGACGGTGGTCACGAAGCTCGCGGCCAGCAGGTACACGCTCATGATGAGGGCGGCGGTCGTGAGCAGGCGGCGCGTGTTGCGGATCCGGGAACGGAGCTGCTGCTCGGGGTCGCTGCCCTTCGCGGCGACCAGGGGCATCATGCTGACGCCGGTCTCGAATCCGGACAGGCCGAGCACGAGCAGCGGGAACGCTAGCAGGGCCGGTTCGGCCAGGTCGCCGAAGCCGCCCCCGGTGTCGCCGAGGGCGTCCGTCCATGCCGAGAGGGCGCCGGACGTGGTGAAGACGTCCACCAGGCCGACGCCGACCACGACCGCGTTGAGCGCCAGGAAGACGCCGACCAGCGGGATGGCCACCTTGACCGCCTCGCTGAACCCGAGGAGGAACACCCCGCCGAGGAGCAAGAGCAGGGTCACTGTGAGGCCGACCTCGTGGCCGTGCAGGGCGTGCGGGAAGAACGGGTTCTCCACCACGTGCACGGAAGCGTCCGCCGTGGACAGGGTGATCGTGATGATCCACGAGGTGGCCACGAACCCGAGCAGGACCAGCACGAAGAGCTTGCCCCACCAGAACGGCAGCAGGTCCTCCAGCATCGCCACCGAGCCGGCTCCGTGCGGGCTCTCTCGGGCCACGCGCCGGTACATCGGCAGCATGCCGACCAGGGTCAGGGCGACGATGAGCAGGGTCGCCAGCGGTGACACCGCTCCCGCCGCGAGCGCGGCGATCGCCGGGACGTAGGCCAGGCTGGAGAAGTAGTCGACACCGGTCAGGCACATCACCTTCCACCAGGACTGCGGCTTGGTGTGTCCCTCCCCCGCCGCGGGCCCCACTGGCTGCACCCGGTGGCGGAGCAGCCACCTCGCCAGTCCACCGGTGGGCTGCTCCCGCAGGGCGGGACTCTCCACCTCTTCCGGCATGGCCGGCTCGTTCGCTGCCTTCATGTCCCCGATCGATCCTTCCGATTGCTGCCGTCCGGCGCACCCGTCGCGGTGGCCGGCACGGGCAGACGATCATCGAGTATGCGACCTGCCGAAGTCGTCGCCCGCACCGGGGCGGTCGCCGCCCCGCCGTGCCGGCCGCACCCCTTCTTCCCGCTCGTCCGGCTCTCACCCGGGCGGGCCCGCGACGCCCGGTGCGCAGGCTCGCCCCCGGGTGGCGGGTCGGCCGTGGCGGGACGGCGATCGCATCGTCGGCGGCGAACGGTGACGGGGTCAGGAGCGGGTGACATGAGCGCGCTCGGGACGGCCGCGGTCCCCGGCGACCCGGCCGGGATGACGGCGTACGGACTCGTCCCGCCGTGTACCCGTGGCGCCTTCCCCGAAGCGCCGGATGGCGAGGGCGGCCGGACGCGGCGCGGGAGGCTGCGGGCGGACGCCGCGGGTGAGGCGTGCGGTCATGCCGTCGGGCCGGTCCCGCCCACGGCGATCTCCGTCCAGACCGTCTTGTCCGTGTCCGAGTACCGCACGCCCCAGCTCTCCGTGACGCTCGCGCAGATGTGCAGTCCTCGTCCGCCCTCCTCGTTCGCCTTGGCGTGCCGCAGGTACGGGGCGGTCAGCGCGGCGTCGCTCACCTCGCAGATCAGGCTGTCCTCACCCCTGAGCAGGCGCAGGGTGATCGGCGCCTCCCCGTAGCGGACGGCGTTGGTGACGAGTTCGCTGACGACCAGCTGCACGGAGAACGGGTCGACGTCCACGCCCCACTCCTCCAGTCGCTGTTCGACGTCCCGGCGGGTCTGCCGCACCGCCGAGGGCTCGGCCGGTACGTGCCATTCCGCGAGTTCGTCGGCGGGCAGGTGGCGGGTGCGCGCGATGAGCACCACCGCGTCCTCCGCGAGGATCTTCTCCACCTCGTCGGCCATGGACCGGGGGCTCTGACCGGGGTGCGCGAGGGCTTCGACCAGCCGCTCCGTCGACGCGACCCCGCGGGAGGAGAGCGGCTGCGAGGCCACGCAGAGGGTGCTTCCGGCGGGAAGGACCTCCGACCCGCAGGGGAACGGCGGTCCCTCGGCGCCGAGGAGCGGCCCGGCCGGCACCGGTGCGGGGTCCACGGAACCGTCCGGGCGGACGAGGCACAGCAGCGACATCCCCGCACGTGCGATGTCGAGCCGCCCGGCCACCGGGTCGTGGACGGCGAACGCACAGCTCGCGGTCGGCGCGTCGGCGACGGAGGCTTCCCCCTGCTCGGCGGCCAGCCTGAGGGTCGTGGCGTGCAGGCGGGCGAGCAGCTCGTGGGGTTCGAGGTCGAGGCCGGCGAGGCTGTGCACGGCGGTCCGCAGCTGGCTCATCGTCGCCACGCCGCTGATGCCTGGCTGCTGGACCTGTCCGACGACCAGGGCGACCCGCGCGCCGGACAGCGGGATCACGTCGCACCAGGCCCCCGCTCCGCCGCCGTCGGCGCGGTGTCCCTGGGCGATCTCGACGGCGCGGTGGGTCGCGGCCTCCTGCCGTTGCGGCCTGCCCTGCAGCGCCGTCATGACGATGTGCTCGCGGGTGAAGCGCAGCGCGTTCTCCAGGCAGGTCGCCGTACGGGCGGCGATGCCGTCGGCGAGGGTCAGGTCGTCCGGCTCGAACGGCTCCGCACCCGCGGCCCTGCGGAAGGCGACGACACCGAAGATCTGGCCGCGTGCCGTGAGCGGTACGACGAGGGACACCTGCCCGGACAGGCCGTCGCCGTCACTCGCGTCCGGGGACGGCGACGGCACCAGGGCGGGCTTGGCGGGCAGCTCGCCGCCGAAGAGGCCCGGAAGCAGGATCGCGCCGGGCTCGGGCGGCTGCCAGTGGGCGCCCGCGACGGCCGCGCAGCGCAGCAGCGGGGAGATCTCCCTCGGCAGCGTCTCCGGCGCTTTGCCGCGCAGGACCGAGTCGGTGAGCGCCACCAGGATCCCGTCGGCGAACGCGGGCACGGTCACGTCGACCAGTTCCTGGGCGGTGTGCAGCACGTCCAGACTGCGGCCGATCGTCTCGTGCGCGGTGCGCAGGAGCCGCAGGCGGGCCTGGGCGCGCTCGCGCTCGGTGACGTCCACGGCAGTGGCCACCACGCCGAGCGGACGGCCCGTCCTGTCCTGGAGGCGGAAGGCCGAGGTCGAGAAGACGTGCTCGCGGCCCGGGTCCACACGCGGGTACGCACGCACCAGCACGTCACGGCTCGGGCGCCCCGTCTCCAGCACCTCGCGCACGGTGCTCTCCACGACGTCGTCGCTCAGCCCCGCGTAGGCCTCGGTGACGGACCGCCCCACGATGCTGTCCTCGGGCACGCCGCGCATGCCGACGGCCACGGTGTTGACGCGGACGACCCGCAGGTCCGTGTCGAGCACGTGCAGGCCCACCGCCGACTGCGTGAAGACCGCGTCGAGCACGGCGTCGTCGAGTCCGTCAGGTTCGGTCGGTCCGGCGGGCCACACCCCCCACTCCGGTCCCGCGGAGTCCCCTGGTACCCGGCGGACGTACCAGGCGTCGCCCCGGTCGCCGGGGGACGGCGCCGCGTCCTCCGGTTCCTTGGACAGCATCGGCAGGGCGGGCGTACCCACCACGTCCTCGGCCGCACGGCCGAGGAGTCGCCGGGCCCACTCGCTCCAGCACAGCACCCTCGCCTGCCCGTCCATGACGAACAGCGGCGCCTGTGGTCGCGGCATGGGGCACCTGCCTGGCTCACGAGGTTCGCGGACAGTCGTTTCGACTGTCGCACCTCCCCCGGTGGCCCGCCACCGCCACGCCGCGCGCGGCCACCTCACGCGACACGTCGGCCACCGTGGGTCACGTGCCACGGCCGGACATCATGCCGCAAACGGTGAGAGGAGAGTGACAGCTCCGGGGAATCGGTCGGTTCCACGCCGCGATGGTGTGATCATGGTGGGTATGACCACTGACAACGTGTTCTTCGACATCGAGATCGGCAACAAGCCGGCCGGCCGCATCGTCTTCAAGCTCTACGACGACGTCGTGCCCGAGACCGCGCGCAACTTCCGGGAGCTCGCCACCGGCCAGCACGGCTTCGGCTACGAGGGCTCGCAGTTCCACCGCATCATCCCGGAGTTCATGCTCCAGGGCGGCGACTTCACCCGGGGCGACGGCACGGGCGGCAAGAGCATCTACGGCGAGAAGTTCGCCGACGAGAACTTCAAGCTCAAGCACACCAAGCCGGGCCTGCTGAGCATGGCCAACGCCGGCCGGAACACCAACGGCTCGCAGTTCTTCATCACCACCATCGTCACCAGCTGGCTCGACGGCAAGCACGTCGTGTTCGGTGAGGTCGTCGAGGGCTTCGACCTCGTCAAGCAGATCGAGGCCCAGGGCTCCTCCAGCGGCACCCCCAAGACGACGGTCAAAATCGTCAAGTCCGGGACGGTCTGAGTCCCCCTGCGGTCCCCTTGTCCCGACGGGGGGCCGACCGGGCTCGCCTCCGAGCCCGCGCAGTCCGCGCAAGCCGCCCCCTGCCGGTCGTCACGACCGGCGGGGGGCGCGCTGCGTCACGGGTACGGCCGAACCGCCCGGCAGTTGACGGCCCGTCAGCCACCGGGGGTCCCGCCGTCCCTGCGGCACCGGAGAAGGGCGTGTCGGCGGTACCCATAAGGTGACCCCCATGTCTGCCACGCTGAGTTCCACGAAATCGCGCGCCGCGCTGCGCAACACGGCACGGGTCTCCGTCGATCTGCTGCTGGTCCTCGTGCTGGCCGCGGTGGCCCTCTGGCTGCTGGGCCGCATGTGGTCGGTCGTCTGGCCCCTCATAGTGGGCCTCTTCATCACGACCCTGACCTGGCCGCTGGCCCGCTTCCTGCGCGGCCGCGGGTGGCGCCCCGCCCTGGCGGCCTCGGTCGTGACCGTGCTGTTCCTGCTCGTCACCGCCGGGATCGTCGCGCTCATCGCGGTGCCGGTGGCGTCCCAGTCCGGCGAACTCACCGACGGGGTCGTGGACGGCATCCACAAACTGCGGGAGTGGGCGGCCGGGCCGCCGCTGAACATCGGCGACGACCAGATCAGCGGGGCCTCGGACGCCGCCGTCGACCGGATCAGGAACAGCGCGGGCAGCTGGGTCACCGCCGTCTTCACCGGAGTGAACACGGTGATCGACGGTGTCGTCACCGCCGTGGTGGCCGTCTTCCTGATGTTCTTCTTCCTCAAGGACGGCCCGCGGTTCCTGCCGTGGCTGACCCGTCAGCTGCCCGGCCGTCTCGCGACCGACATCCCGACCGTGGCCGAGCGCGGTTGGGACACGCTCGGCGCGTTCGTGCGCTCCCAGGCATTCGTGGGCCTGCTCGACGCCGTCTTCATCGGTATCGGACTGTGGGTGCTGGGAGTGCCGCTGGTGCTGCCGCTGGCCGTGCTGACCTTCGTGTCCGCGTTCGTGCCGATCGTGGGTGCCCTGTTCGCGGGCTTCGTGGCCGTGCTCATCGCGCTGGTGTCGAACGGCCTGACGGACGCCCTCCTCGTGCTGGCGATCATCATCGTGGTGCAGCAGCTCGAAGGGAACGTGTTCCAGCCGATCATCCAAAGCCGCGGCCTCGGCCTGCACGCGGCGGTGGTCCTGCTCGCGGTCACGCTGGGCGGCAGCCTGGCCGGCATCGTGGGCAGCCTGCTGGCGGTCCCGGTCGCCGCGCTGATCGCCGTCGTCTGGAACTACGTACGCGAACAGCTCAGCGATCCGCCGCAGGAACCGGAGGCGGACGACTCGTTCGACGGTGCCGCCGTCCCGTCGTAGGACCACCCCGCACGGCCGGACGGCGGGTCAGAGGGCCGGACGCACACAGTGCAGGAAGAGATGCGGTTCGGGGGCGGCGTCCGGGTGAGCGGGGGTGAACATCGCGCTCTCCTCCGCCAGCACCTCCAGGCCGGCCCCCTTCACCATCGCGGTGAAGTCCGCCGCCGAGTAGCTCGTCACCCGCACGGGCTGCCCCATGAAGACGGCGTCGACGCCCTCGACGTCCACGGGCACGGTGGCGAGCACCAGATCCCCGCCGGGCCTCACCGTCCGCGCCAGCCGCGCCACCAGGGCCGACTGCTCCTCGCGGGACAGCTGGAGCAACGAGAAGTACACGCAGACCCCGTCGAACGAGGCTTCCTCCAGCGGGACTTCACGGATGTCCGCGCAGCGGAAGGCGGCTTCGGGCACCTGGCGGGCGGCGAGTTCGACCATGACCGGTGAGACGTCGACACCGAGCACGTCGTGGCCCGCCGCGGCGAGTGTCGAGGCGGTGGGCCGCCCCGTGCCGCTCCCCACGTCGAGCACTCCGCTGCCGGGGCGCAGCCTAGCGAGCAGCCCCTCCAGTGACCGCCGGTGCGGCTCCGATCCGGCGAACGCCTTCTCGTAGTCGGCCCCCAGCGCGTCGAACACCACGGCCGCCTCCGGCTCCCGCTGCGCGTCACTCACTCTTCGCCCCCGGTCGTCATGTGCTGGCGTCGTGCATCCTCGCACCCACGGTGGCGGGCCCACAACGGAGCGTCGAGCCCTCGGTCCTCGCACCGATCACCTGAGGCGCGGGGGCGAGAGCCCGGGACTTCCGGCTCCAGGAATTCAGAGGGAACACTTGAAGACATCTTCATACGTTCCGTTACGGTGGAGGCTTCCGTCCCTGTCCCCGCACCGACCCACGAGGTGTCCTCCGATGGCTTCTGCGCTGGTCGACGACCGGCCGTCCCCGGTCTCCGGCCGCCCGGCACCCCCTCGGCCCCGCCGCACCCGCCTGTCGGCGCTTCCCGAGGTCCGGTGGGCGGCGCTGTCCCTGGTGGCCTTCCTGTCGGCGTTCCCGATCGATCTCGCGGGCGCGCCCGCCTGGACCTGGGGCCCGCTCTACGCCCTCTGCTACGCAGCGGGCGGCTGGGAGCCCGGCCGGGCGGGCGTCCAGGCGTTGCGCGAGCGCGGTCTCGACGTCGACCTGCTGATGGTGGTGGCCGCTCTGGGCGCCGCGGCCATCGGACAGTTCCTCGACGGCGGACTGCTGATCGTGATCTTCGCGGTGTCCGGCGCGCTGGAGGCCCTGGCGACCCGGCGTACCGAGGACTCCGTGCGCGGGCTCCTCGGCCTGGCCCCCGCCACGGCGGTGCGGCTGCCCCCGGAGGGCGGCGAGGAGAGCGTCGAGGCGGCCGCCCTGCGGACCGGCGACACCGTGCTCGTACGGCCCGGTGAGCGGCTGCCCGCGGACGGGACCGTGCTGGAGGGGGCCAGTGACGTGGACCAGGCCACCATCACGGGTGAGCCCCTCCCGGTGCCCAGGACGGTCGGGGACGGAGTGTTCGCCGGGACGCTGAACGGCACCGGGGCACTGCGCGTACGCGTGACCGAGGATCCGTCCCGGTCGGTCATCGCGCGGATCGCCGCCATGGTCGAGGAGGCGAGCGCCACCAAGGCGCCGACCCAGCTGTTCATCGAGAGGATCGAGCAGCGCTACTCGGTCGGCGTGGTGGTCGCGACGCTCGCCCTGTTCGCCGTGCCGACCGCCTTCGGCGCCGACGTCACCGAGACCCTGCTGCGTGCGATGACGTTCATGATCGTGGCCTCGCCCTGTGCGGTGGTGCTGGCCACCATGCCCCCGCTGCTGTCCGCGATCGCCAACGCCGGACGGCACGGCGTCCTCGTCAAGTCGGCCGTGGTGATGGAGCGGTTGGGGACCGTGACCCGGGTCGCCCTGGACAAGACCGGCACGCTCACCGAAGGCGCCCCCGAGGTCGTCGAGGTACGGGCACTGCCCGGTGCGGGCGTGGACGAGCGGCGGGCGCTCGCCCTCGCCGCCGGCGCCGAACACCCCAGCGAGCACCCCCTCGCCCGCGCGGTGGTCGCCGCCGCCCGCGAGGCCGGTGTGCAGCCGGCGCCCGCGGAGGACTTCTCGGCCGTGCCCGGCCGGGGCGTGCGGGCCGTGGTCGAGGGCCACGAGGTGCGGGTCGGCAGCCCGGCCCACCTGCCCGACGCCGACGCCACGGCCCGGGCGGCCGTGGCGGAGGCGGAGGCCGAGGGGCGAACGGCCGTCGTCGTCCTGGTCGACGGCACGCCGGTCGCGGTCCTCGGCGTGAGCGACCGGCTGCGTCCGGGCGCGGCGGACGCCGTCGCCGCGCTCGGCCGTCTCACCGGGTCGGCCCCGGCACTGCTCACGGGCGACAACGCGCGGGCCGCGAGCCGCCTGGCGAGCGAGGCCGGGATCACCGACGTACGGTCCGCGCTGCTGCCCCAGGACAAGGTGGCGGCCGTGCGGGAGTGGGAGCGGGTCGGCGAGCGGGTCCTGGTCGTCGGCGACGGGGTGAACGACGCTCCCGCGCTGGCCGCCGCGCACTGCGGCATCGCCATGGGCCGGGCGGGGTCGGACCTGGCCCTGGAGAGCGCGGACGCCGTCGTCGTGCGTGACGAACTGGCCACCGTGCCCGCCGTCGTCGCCCTCTCGCGCCGGGCCCGGCGACTGGTGGTGCAGAACCTCGTCATCGCCTCCGTGTGCATCGGGGTCCTGGTGGTGTGGGACCTGGCCGGGCGTCTCCCCCTGCCTCTGGGCGTGGCCGGTCACGAGGGTTCCACCGTGCTCGTCGGGCTCAACGGGCTGCGGCTGCTGCGGTCTTCCGCGTGGCGGTCGTCGGCGGCCGGCTGACCGGGGCTGCACCGGAAAAACAGGTGGCACCTCGTCCGGCGCGCTGCTGTGATGGCGCGATGGCGTACGAGGTGGCGGTCGTGGACCGGGGGCGGTACCAGGACGCGGTGACTCCCTGGGAGCGGGAGGCGTGGCGGCAGGCGGCTCTGGGCTGGGTGCGGGAGCGACTGTCCGGTCATGGCCTGCGCGTCGAGGGGCCGTCGACGGTACGGGTTCGGCCGTGGTCCGTCCTGGTGCGCTTCCCCGTCGGCGCGGACGGCGCCGTGTGGTTCAAGGCGAGTCCGCCGGCCGGTGCCTTCGAGGGCGCTCTGACGGAGTCGCTGGCGCGCTGGGTGCCGGGGCAGGTGCTGGAGCCGCTGGCGGTCGACGCCGATCGGGGCTGGTCGCTGCTGCCCGACGGCGGTGAACTCTTCAGGGACGTACTCGACCGGGAGACGGCGGGCCCGCGGGCGTGGGAGGAGTTCCTGGGCCGGTACGCGGCGATGCAGCGCACGCTGGTGGGTCACACCCGGCAGATGGAGACGCTGGGTGTCCCGAGCGCCCGCACCTCCGCCCTGCCCGACGTCTTCGACCGGCTCCTCGCCGGCAACTCCGCGCTGGAGCCGGACGAGCGGGCGAGGCTGGAGAAGCTCCGCCCGCGTCTGGAGGAGTGGTGCGCGGAGCTCGCGGCCCTCGGGATCGCCGACTCCCTCGACCACTCCGACCTCCACGACGGGCAGTTGTTCCGTCCGGAGCCCGGACGGTTCGTCTTCTTCGACTGGGGCGACGCGGCCGTCTCGCACCCTTTCTGCAGCCTGCCGGTCGCCGCCCGGAGCGCCGCCGAACGGTACGGGCCGCAGGTGCTGCCGCGGCTCCGGGACGCCTACCTCGAACCGTGGACGGAGCCGGGGCGGACGACGGCTGACCTGCGACGGGCCGTGGACCTGGCGTGGCGGCTGAGCGCCCTCGGCCGGGCCGCGTCCTGGATGCGGCTGTTCCCCGCGCCGGCCCCGGTGGCCGAGGGCGCCGCCGACACCGACGGGGCGGAGGAGAGCGCGTACTGGCTGCTGCGGCTCCTCGCCGACCCGCCGCCGGAGGTGACGGCGGTGTCCACCGGGTGAGGCGGCGGTGCCCGTGTGAGCACGGCGGCGGCGGGTAGCCGAGGCCTCACGGACCCGTACGACCGCAGTCGAGAAAGAGGTGCCGCATGTCCGCCTCCCTGGTGGAGACCGTCGACATCGAAGCCCCGGTGGCCGTCACCTGGGCGCTGTGGAGCGACGTGACCCGATGGCCGTCGTTCCTCAGCCACGTACGCATCGTGGAGCCGCTCGACGAACGGCGTTTCGCCTGGCAGCTGTCCCTGCCGGGCGCGGACAAGAACTTCGTCGCGGAACTCACCGAGGTGATCCCCGAGGAGCGGATCGCCTGGCGGACCACCGAGGGCGTCCACCACGCCGGTGTCGTCACCTTCCACCGGCTCAGTGAGACGTCGAGCAGGGTGGCCCTGCAGATCGAGTACGACCCGAAGGGCTTCGTGGAGCACATCGGCGCGCTGACCAACCTGGACTCGGCGCTGGCCAACTACGACCTCGGTGAGTTCCAGAAGCTCGCCGAGACCGCGGCGGCGAGCTGACTCACCCCTTCGCTGTCAACGCCCGCAGCGCGACGTTGAGTTCGAGGACGTTGACGCGCGGTTCACCCATGAAGCCGAGGGTGCGGCCCTCGGTGTGCTCGTCGACGAGCCGCTGCACCCGGGCGACCGGCAGGGCGTTCCGCTCGGCCACGCGGTGCACCTGGAGGTCGGCGTACTCCGGGGAGATGTCCGGGTCCAGGCCCGATCCGGAGGACGTCACCGCGTCGGGGGGCACATCGGAGGGCCTGACCGTGTAGCCGTTCACCGAGTTGTCCTCGACGACGGCCTTCTTCGCGGCCGTCACCCAGGCGATGAGGTCCTTGTCGTCGGCGGCACGGTTGGTGGCGCCGGACAGGATCAGGTCGTACCGCGTGTTGACGGTGTTGGTGCCGAGCCCGTTCCGCGGGCGGCCCTGGAACCACTTCAGGTCGGGCTCGGGCGTCTGCCGGCCCTTCGCCGAGGGCAGGTCGTAGGACTGGCCGATGAGCGAGGAGCCCACGACCCTGCCGTCGGCCGATGTCCGCGAGCCGTTCGCCTTGTCGGGGAACAGTGCCTGGGCGACACCGGTGACCGCGAGCGGATACAGGATCCCCGTCACGACGGTGAGCACCAGGAGGGCCCGCAGGCCGGCCCAGAGCAGCCGGGCGGAGTTGGTGACCGAGTTGTTCATGGCGTTCAGCCGATTCCTGGGATGAGGGAGATGAGCAGGTCGATGAGCTTGATCCCGGCGAACGGCGCGATCAGGCCGCCCAGTCCGTAGACGCCGAGGTTGCGCCGCAGCAGCCGGTCCGCGCTCATCGGCCGGTACCGCACACCCCGCAGGGCGAGCGGGACCAGCGCGATGATGATCAGTGCGTTGAAGACGACGGCGGACAGGATCGCGGAGTCCGGCGAGGACAGCCGCATGATGTTCAGCCGGTCCAGGCCCGGGTAGACCGCGGCGAACAGGGCGGGGATGATCGCGAAGTACTTCGCGACGTCGTTGGCGATCGAGAACGTCGTCAACGCGCCCCGAGTGATGAGGAGTTGCTTGCCGATCTCGACGATCTCGATGAGCTTGGTCGGATCGGAGTCCAGATCGACCATGTTCCCGGCCTCCTTGGCGGCCGAGGTTCCGGTGTTCATGGCCACGCCGACGTCGGCCTGGGCGAGGGCCGGCGCGTCGTTCGTGCCGTCGCCGGTCATCGCGACGAGCCTGCCGCCCGACTGCTCCTGCCTGATGAGCGCCATCTTGTCCTCGGGTGTCGCCTCCGCGAGGAAGTCGTCGACACCCGCCTCGTCCGCGATCGCCTTGGCCGTCAGCGGGTTGTCACCCGTGATCATGACGGTCCTGATGCCCATGCGGCGCAGCTCGCCGAACCGCTCCCGCATGCCCTCCTTGACGACGTCCTTGAGGTGGATCACGCCCAGCACCCGGGCGCCCCGCTCGTCCTCGACGGCCACGAGCAGCGGTGTGCCGCCCGCTTCGGCGATCCGGTCGGCCAGCGCGCCCGCGTCCGCGGACACCGCTCCCCCGCGGTCCCGGACCCAGGCGATGACCGAGCCCGCGGCGCCCTTGCGGATGCTGCGCCCGTCCACGTCCACGCCCGACATGCGGGTCTGCGCGGTGAACCCGATCCACTCGGCGTGCGCCGGGACCACCGGATCGGCCTCGCGCAGCCCGTACGCCTCCCTCGCCAGGACGACGACGGAGCGGCCCTCGGGCGTCTCGTCCGCCAGCGAGGAGAGCCGGGCGGCCTCGGCGACCTCGGCCTCGGTGGCGCCGGTCACCGGCACGAACTCCGAGGCGCGGCGGTTGCCGAGGGTGATGGTGCCCGTCTTGTCGAGCAGCAGCGTCGATACGTCACCGGCCGCCTCGACGGCGCGGCCCGACATCGCGAGGACGTTGCGCTGGACCAGCCTGTCCATGCCGGCGATGCCGATCGCCGACAGCAGCGCGCCGATGGTGGTGGGGATCAGGCAGACCAGCAGCGCCACCAGGACGACCATGGTCAGGTGCGTACCCGCGTACCCGGCGAACGGGGGCAGGGTGGCGACCGCGAGCAGGAAGGCGACGGTGAGCGAGGCGAGCAGGATGTTCAGCGCGATCTCGTTGGGCGTCTTCTGCCGTGCCGCCCCCTCGACCAGGCTGATCATCCGGTCGATGAAGGTCTCCCCCGGCTTCGTCGTGATCCGGACGACGATCCGGTCGGACAGGACCCTGGTCCCGCCGGTGACGGCGCTGCGGTCGCCTCCGGACTCGCGGATGACCGGTGCCGACTCGCCCGTGATCGCCGACTCGTCCACGGACGCCACGCCCTCGACGACGTCACCGTCGCCGGGGACGATGTCGCCCGCCTCGCACACCACCAGGTCGCCGACGCGCAGTTCGGTGCCGGGCACCCGCTCCTCCGAGGGACCGTCGAGGCGCCGGGCGACCGTGCCGGTCTTCGCCCTGCGCAGGGTGTCCGCCTGCGCCTTGCCGCGTCCCTCGGCGACCGCCTCCGCGAGGTTGGCGAAGATCACGGTCAGCCAGAGCCACGCGCTGATCGTCCAGCCGAACCAGTCTTCCGGGTCCTTGAACGCGAACGCCGTGGTCAGCACCGAGCCGACGAGGACGACGAACATCACGGGCGAGGTGACCATCACGCGCGGGTCGAGCTTGCGGAGGGCGTCCGGCAGCGCCTTGAGCAGCTGCCGGGGACCGAACACGCCGGCGCCCGCGCGCTGTCGGTCCTGGTGAACGGCCGGTACATCGCCGTGCGGCGCCCGGGTCGGGGTGGCTGTGGACATCGCGTCCTCTTGGTTCTCGGTACGGTTCTTGTCGCTTCGGGCCCCGTCCGCGGGGGACTTGCCGGCGCCGGTTCCACGGGTGCGGGTGCTCATATCGCCAGCCCCTCGGCCAGCGGTCCCAGTGCGAGGGCCGGGAAGTAGGTCAGGCCGGTGATGACGATGATCGCGCCCACCAGGAGGCCCGCGAACAGCGGCTTCTCGGTGCGCAGGGTGCCCGCGGTCGCCGGGACCGGCCGCTGTCCGGCGAGCGAACCGGCCAGGGCCAGGACGAACACCATCGGCAGGAAGCGTCCGAGGAGCATGGCCAGCCCGAGCGTGGTGTTGAACCACTGCGTGTCGGCGTTCAGGCCGGCGAAG
Source organism: Streptomyces sp. NPDC005496 (assembly GCF_042872045.1). NCBI lineage: Bacteria > Bacillati > Actinomycetota > Actinomycetes > Kitasatosporales > Streptomycetaceae > Streptomyces > Streptomyces sp. NPDC005496. The sequence goes on along the minus strand of NZ_JBIAJQ010000008.1, from coordinate 263,517 downwards.
GCGGAGCCGTTGTTGTTGGCGGCCGAGGTGTAGGCGTACAGGATCTCGGAGAAGCCGTGCGCGCCCGCGTTGGTCATCGAGTGCCCGGGCGTCGACAGGGCCATGGCGGCGGCGGTCAGGACGAGCACCAGGGCCGGGGTGATGAGGATGTACAGGGCCGCGAACTTGATCTGGCGGACGCCGATCCTCTTGCCCAGGTACTCGGGGGTGCGGCCGACCATCAGGCCGGCGACGAACACCGCGATCACCGCCATGACGAGCATCCCGTACAGCCCGGAGCCGGTGCCGCCGGGCGCGATCTCGCCGAGCTGCATGCCCAGCAGCGTGATCCCGCCGCCGAGGCCGGTGAACGAGGAGTGGAAGGAGTCCACGGCGCCCGTCGAGGTAAGCGTCGTGGACACCGCGAAGATCGACGAGGCCCCGACCCCGATGCGGGTCTCCTTGCCCTCCATCGCACCGCCGGCGATGTCGAGCGCCGGTCCGTGGTGCTGGAACTCGGTCCACATCATCAGGGCGACGAAGCCGACCCAGATGGCCGCCATCGTCGCGAGGATCGCGTATCCCTGCCTGACGGAGCCGACCATGACGCCGAAGGTGCGGGTCAGGGCGACCGGGATCACCAACATCAGGAAGATCTCGAACAGGTTGGTGAAGGGCGTGGGGTTCTCGAAAGGGTGCGCGGAGTTGGCGTTGAAGTAGCCGCCGCCGTTCGTGCCCAGTTCCTTGACGGCCTCCTGTGAGGCGACCGCGCCGCCGTTCCACTGCTGTGAGCCGCCCAGGAACTGGCCGACCTCGTGGATGCCGGAGAAGTTCTGGACGGCACCGCAGGCCACGAGCACGATCGCGGCGATCACCGCGCCCGGTAGCAGGACGCGGACGACACCGCGCACCAGATCGGACCAGAAGTTGCCGAGTTCACCGGTGCGGGAGCGTGCGAAGCCCCGCACCAGGGCCACGGCGACCGCCATGCCGACGGCCGCGGAGACGAAGTTCTGCACCGCCAGACCGGCGGTCTGCACGACGTGTCCCATGGCCTGTTCGCCGTAGTAGGACTGCCAGTTGGTGTTCGTGACGAACGACGCCGCGGTGTTGAAGGCCTGGTCGGGGTCGATGGACCGGAAGCCGAGCGAGCCGGGCAGGTGGCCCTGCAGCCGCTGAAGCGCGTACAGGAAGAAGACGCCGGCCGCGGAGAAGGCCAGCACGCCGCGCAGGTACGCGGGCCAGCGCATCCCGGCGTTCGGGTCGGCGCCGATCGCCTTGTAGATCCACTTCTCGGCACGCAGATGCCTGCCGGAGGAGTAGACCCTGGCCAGGTGGTTGCCGAGGGGGACGTAGGCGAGTGCCAGAGCCGCTATGAGCGCGAGCAGTTGGAGCACGCCTGCGAGGACGGGGCTCATGGTGCTTCTCAGAACCTCTCCGGGTAGATCAGGGCGAGGACGAGATAGCCCAGCAGGGCGACGGCCACGACGAGGCCGACGATGTTCTCGGCGGTCACAGCTTCGTCACCCCCTTGGCGACGAGAGCCACCAGCGCGAACACCGCGAGCGTGACGACGACGAAGGCCAGGTCGGCCATCGCGAGCTCCTAGAAGAGATTCGGATCGAACGGACGACCTCAGCAAACCCCCGGGATGATCGAGCCAGCTCGCTCTTGACGCCTCCCTGACGACGTCCGGTTCGTCCTTGACGGATCTCATACGCAAACCTGCGGCATGGGGACGCCGCGGACGGGCACCCGCATCGCCGAGGACGAACCGTTGGACTGACTGAACCGGGAGGTCGTGTTGCTGTCCCACACCATTGAGCGCGGCGTCCTGATGATCACGCCGGACGCCGCGACGGACACCGGGGAGCGAACGGCGCTCGCCGCGCACATCAGCGACCTCGTGCACACCTATCAGCCGTTCCCGGTGGTGATAGTGCTGGAGGGACCGGCGACCGGCAGTGCCACCGTCGACGCCGTCGTGGAGGCCCACCGCGCGTGCGCCCACCTCGGCGTACTGGTGTCCGTCGCCTCCCACAGCGCTCCCGCCCGGCGCCGCCTGGAGGCCTCCGCCGAACCCGAGGGCACCCCGCTCGTCGTCCACGCACGTGTGGACACGGCCGTCGCGGCGGCGTACGCGGCGGCTGCCTGACCGTAACGCCCTTGCTCCAGCGGGACTTGACGCCCTGCCCCGGCACACCGCCGAGCCGCTAGGCGAATCGGAGCGTACGGGGGGCATGGGCATCGATCCGCTGGGTGGCCCGCCCGACTCGGGCGCCGGCAGCCTGGCGGCCCAGGGCGCCGAACGGGAACGTGCCGCCAACGCCCGCGAGGACGTCGCGAACCGTCGCGAGGACACCGCCGTGCATCTGTGTCACGCCGAGCGGGCGCGGCGGGCGGGCCGGGGCCGCCGCACGACGCCGCCGCCTGTGTGCCCCCGTGGAGCCGGCCGCGCCCGCTCTGATGGCAACCTCTTGGTCAGTCCTTCAGCCACACCGCCGTGTCGGAGGGAAGGCGGCCCTCGTGGAGGGGGCCGCTGGCCAGCAGGACGGTGCCGTGTTCGGGGAGCGCGGCCGGCTCCTCGGAGAAGTTGACGACGCAGCGGAAGCCGGGGGCGCGGCGGAAGACGAGCAGCGTGGAGTCGGGGTCGCTCTCCCAGGCCAGCGTGCCGTCGCCGAGGGCCGGCTCGGCGCGGCGGACGCGCAGCGCCTCGCGGTAGAGCTCCAGCATCGAGGACGGGTCCCCCTCCTCGGCCGCCACCGTCAGCGACTTCCACGCCTCCGGCTGCGGCAGCCACGTCCGCGCCCTGCTGCCCTCGGGGCTGAAGCCGAAAGGCGGGGTGTCCCCCTGCCACGGCAGAGGGACACGGCAGCCGTCGCGGCCCCGGTCGGTGCGCCCGGAGCGGAGCCACGTGGGGTCCTGGAGCAGGTCCTCGGGAAGGTCCTCAACCTCCCACAGGCCCAGTTCCTCACCCTGGTACAGGTACGCGCTGCCGGGCAGGGCGAGGGTGAGCAGCGCGGCGGCGCGGGCCCTCCGTGTGCCCAGGTCCAGGTCCGCGGGGCCCTTGAGGTCGGACAGGGAGCGCAGCGGTTCGTCCGGCTGGGGTCGCGCGTAGCGGGAGACGTGCCGGGCCACGTCGTGGTTGGAGAGCACCCAGGTGGCGGGGGCGGCCACCTGACCGAGGGCGCTCAGGGACGAGTCGATCACCCGCCGCAGCCGGTCCGGGCGCCACGGTGTCATCAGGTAGTCGAAGTTGAAGGCGGTGTGGAGCTCGTCGGGGCGCACGTAACGCGCGAGCCGTTCCGGGGCGCCCGTCCACGCCTCGGCGACGAAGACCCGGGGCTCGTCGTAGGTGTCGGCCACGGCCCGCCAGCCCTGGAAGATCTCGTGGACCTCCTCGCGGTCCCAGTGCGGGTGGTCCTCGCGGTGGGCGCCCTCCAGCAGCTTGCCGTCCAGTGAGCCGAGGTCGGGCAGCCCGGGGGCCTTGACCAGACCGTGCGCGACGTCGATGCGGACCCCGTCCACACCGCGGTCGAACCAGAACCGCAGGACCGACTCGAACTCGGCGCGCACCTGCGGGTCGTCCCAGTTCAGGTCGGGCTGCTCGGGGGCGAACAGGTGCAGGTACCAGGGGCCGGGCGAGCCGTCGGGTTCGGTGATCCGCGTCCAGGCGGAGCCGCCGAAGACACTGCGCCAGTCGTTCGGCGGCTCGGCGCCCCGGGGGCCGCGTCCCGGACGGAAGATGTACCGCTCCCGGGCGGCGGACCCCGGCCCCTCGGCCAGTGCCCGGCGGAACCAGGCGTGGGCGGTCGAGGTGTGGTTCGGCACGATGTCGATGATCAGTCGCATGCCGTGCCCGTGCACCTCGTCGAGCAGGGCCTGTGCGTCGTCCAGCGTGCCGAACAGCGGGTCGATGTTCCGGTAGTCCGCGACGTCGTATCCGCCGTCGGCCATCGGTGAGGGATACCAGGGGGTGATCCACAGCGCGTCCACGCCCAGCCCGGCGAGGTGGGGCAGGCGCCGGCGCAGTCCGGCGATGTCACCGGTCCCGTCGCCGTTCCCGTCGGCGAAGCTGCGCAGGTACACCTGGTAGATGACGGCGTCACGCCACCAGGAGGTGCGGGTACGGGCTGAGTCCACCGGCTTCTCCTTGCGATGAGCTGAGCGTATGAGCGGGTCGTGCCGTGCTCGCGGACCGACGGCGCCGGACCGGCCGGCCGCCGGGGTCCTCGATCACCTCAGATGACTTTCCCGGCGGGCGCGGTGTCAGTCGGAAGCGACCCTTTCGGGGTCGTCCGCCGGAGTACCGACGCGCAGCCACCGGTACCCGTAGGCGGGCAGTTCCACGCGGAGCAGGCCGTCGTCGCCCACGGTGAGACCGTCGTGCCCGTCGTCGAGGAGATCCGTCAGGCGTGCACCGGGGCCGACCTCGGGCAGCCTGAGGCGTACGGTGACCTGGCGGCCCGCGAAGTTGTGCACGGCCAGGACCCTGCCGTCGGTGGTGCACCCCAGGTGGGCCAGGACGGCGGGCTCCCCCGTCTCCACGAGCTCGTAGTCGCCCCAGGCCAGTTCGGGCGCCTCCCGGTAGCGCTCGGTGAACAGCCGGATGCGGCTCAGCAGGGAGCCGGGGTCGCGGCTCTGCTCGTACACGTTGACCTTCTGCGGCCCGAACTCGCCCTCGGCCAGCGGGTTGGGGAACGCCTCCGGTTCGGCGGTGGAGAAGCCGGCGCCGGCCTCCGGAGTCCACTGCATGGGTGTCCGTACGGCCTGACGCCCCTCGACGGCCAGGTTCTCCCCCATGCCGATCTCCTCGCCGTAGAAGAGCACCGGGGTGCCCGGCAGGGTGAACAGCAGGCTGTAGGCGAGTTCGACGCGGCGCCGGTCGCCGCCCACCATCGGCGGCAGCCTGCGGCGCAGGCCCCGGTCGTACAGCTGCATGTCCTTGTCCGGGCCGAAGCAGGCGAAGACCTCGGCGCGCTCGTCGTCGCTGAGCTTGTCGAGAGTGAGCTCGTCGTGGTTGCGCACGAACGTGGCCCAGTGGGCGTCCCGCGGGGCGGCCGGGCGGTCCCGCAGCGCGGCGGCCAGCGGACCGGCGTCCTCGCGCGCCATGGACAGGTACATCTGCTGCATGCCGACGAAGTCGAAGCACATGGTGAGCTCGTCGCCGCGGTCGGATGCGGGGTCGCCGAAGAAGCGGGCGAGACCGTCGTAGGGCAGGTTGACCTCGCCGAGCAGCACCGACTCGCCGTTGCGGCGGCCGAGGAAGGCGCGCAGGTCGGCGAGGTACTCGTGCGGGTCCGGCAGGTTCCCGGCGTCGTCCTGCCCGTCCGTCTCCAGCAGGAACGGCACGGCGTCGACCCGGAATCCGGAGAGCCCCAGCTCCGTCCAGAACCCCATGACGCGGGCTATCTCGTCGCGCACCGCGGGGTTGGCGACGTTCAGGTCGGGCTGCTGCTTGTAGAAGCGGTGCAGGTAGTACTGGCCGCTGCCCTCGTCGTACTCCCACAGGCTGTCCTCCGCGTCGGGGAAGACCACGCCCTTGGGTCCGTCCTCGGGGGGCTCGTCCGCCCACACGTACCAGTCGCGGTGGGCCGAGTCCCGGCTGGATCGGGCGTCCTTGAACCAGGGGTGGTCCTCGGAGGTGTGGTTCACGACGAGGTCCGCGATCACGCGGATGCCGCGGTCCTTGGCGGTGCGGACGAACTCGGTGAAGTCTCCTAGGGTGCCCAGCCGGGGGTCCACCCCGTAGAAGTCGGTGATGTCGTACCCGTCGTCGCGTTCCCGCGTCGGGTAGAAGGGCATCAGCCAGACGCACGTCACGCCCAGCCGCACGAGGTGGTCGATGCGCTGGGTGAGTCCCGCGAAGTCGCCGATCCCGTCGCCGTTGCCGTCCTGGTAGGTCTCGACGTCCAGGCAGTACACCACCGCGTTCTTCCACCACAGGTCGGATGTGCGGGTCAGACGCATCGGTACTCCTTGGCGGTGGCGGGCAGCGGACGGGTGACGTCGAGTCGCGGCAGTACTTCCGCGGCGAACGCGTCGATGAACGGGGCCTGTTCGCGGCCCACGTGGTGCAGCATCACCGCGTCGAAGCCGAGTTCGGCGTACTCCTGGAGCCAGGCGGTGTGCCGGCCGAGGTCCGACGAGACGTTGACCGTGCCGGCCACCTGCTCGGGCGTGACGTGCTCGCTGACGATGTCGAAGAGTTCCGGGGAGTCGAGGTCCCAACTGGCCGGGGGCGCGTGGACGTTGGTGCGCCACTGGTCGTGTGCCAGCGCGAGGGCCTCGTCCTCGTCGGGCGCCCAGCTCAGGTGCACCTGGAGATGCAGGGGTCCGCGGCCTCCGGCGTCCCGGTAGGCGCCGACGATCTCGCGCAGGCGCTCGCGCGGGGCGTTGACCGTGATGAGGCCGTCGGCCCATTCGGCGCACCAGGCGGCGGTGGCCGTGCTGCACGCGGCCCCGATCAGCGGCGGCACGGCGGGCGGCAGGGTCCACAGCCGGGCCCGGTCCACGGTGACCAGTCCGTCGTGGCTCACCTCCTCCCCGTGCAGCATCGCCCGGATGACGTCGACGCACTCGCGCAGACGGGCGTTGCGGATGTCCTTGCGCGGCCAACCCGCGCCTGTGATGTGCTCGTTGGAGGCCTCGCCGCTGCCGAGCGCCACCCAGAACCTGCCCGGGTACATGGACGCCAGACTGCCGACGGCCTGGGCGATGATCGCCGGGTGGTAGCGCTGGCCGGGCGCGTTCACCACGCCGAAGGGGATCTGCTCGGTGGCCTGCAGGGCGGCTCCGAGCCACGACCAGGCGAAGCCGGACTCGCCCTGGCGGACGCTCCACGGCGAGAAGTGGTCGGAGCACATGGCGGCGGTGAATCCCGCGCTCTCCGCGTGGACCACGGCGTCGAGCAGATCCGCGGGCGGTATCTGTTCGTGCGAGGCGTGCAATCCGTAAACAGTCATGCCGAGCGGTTACCCCCGGGATCGCCCCTCAGTGGCGGTCCGGGGGCGGTCAGGTGCAACCGCGGCCTACGGCACGGGCGTTGAAGGCCCGATCGCCTGTCCTGCGAGGTGCGTGTTCTCCACGGGGCCGGTGGGTACCCCGGTGCAGGTCACGTGATGCGGAACTCCAGCTCAGGCCGGTCCCAGGCCACCGCGGGCGGGTTCGCGGGCGCGGTCCCGGTGCGCAGCGCGCCCACGCTGCGGTAGAAACCCTCGGCCGGGGGGTGGGACACCACGTGCACGCGGTCGAGTCCGGCGGCGCGCGCCTGCGACTTCATGTGCTCGACGAGCATCCTCCCGATGCCGCGCCCCTGGGTGCCGTCCGCGACGAACAGCAGGTCCAGCTCCGGCGGGACGACGACGAGCGAGTAGAACCCGAGGACGGGACCGGCGGGACCGGCGGGGTCGTCGGTGTCGACGGCCACGAAGACGCGGTGCGCCTCGATGTAGTCGGGTCCGACGCGGTAGCCCGCGACCATCGCCGCGTACTGCCCCTCGTAGGCGCGCGACCCGCGTACGAGCTTCGTGAGCCGCTTGGCGTCCCGGGCGACGGCCCGCCGGATCACGGTCGCGCCGTTCCTGGACGTAATGCTCGGGTTCATACGTCGAGTATTACGCACCGGCGGGTCCACACGCACCGCGGGCCGGGCCGGGGCGCAGCGACGGGCCTCCGCACCCGCGGACGCCGCCGCCGGTGAGGGACCGGGCCTTCGTGGCGGGACGGCCCCTCTTCCATGATCAGGTGTGGCAGAGTCGAGCGCGTAGGCGACCGCAGGACCCCGCCCGCATGGGCGCATGGCGGGCACTCGCCCGCTCGGGGCCGGGGGGCATGGGGCCGGTGTCTGGGGCGGTGGCCCGGCGGGCGTCTGCTGGCCGTCATGGTGATCCGCGACGAGATGAGCGATCCCCCCGAGACACTCGCCAGGTGCCGCTGGGAGGCGGCGACCGTAGCGGCCCCACGAAGTACACCTCGACCACGGACCAGGGCCCTGAACTGCGCGCCCCACGCCGGGAGTTCCGCTCGGCCTCGCCGTCAGTGGCCGTCCGCCGTGAGGACTCCCCCGGCTCCGAAGGCGAGAGCGGCGAAGCGTTCACCCATGCGGCGATGGGTGGCCGCGTCGGGGTGGAGCTCGTCGGGCAGCGGCAGTTCGGCGATGTCCTCCGCTCCGTAAAGCTCGCGGCCGTCCAGGTAGTGCAGGTGCGGGTCCTCGGCCGCCCGCTGCTTCACGATGCGTGCCAGTTCGTCCCGGATGACGGCGAGGGTCAGCTTCCCGGCCGCCCGTTCCGCGGGGTCGCCCGCTGCCCGGAACCGCAGTTGTCCCTTGTCGAGGCCGCTGAAGTCCGGCGCGCTGGGTCCGGGGGTGTCCTCGTGGATCGGGCACAGGATGGGCGAGACGACGAGCAGCGGGGTGGTGGGGTGTCCCTCGCGGACGGTGTCGAGGAAGCCGTGCACGGCCGGGGTGAAGGCGCGCAGTCGCATCACGTCGGTGTTGACGAGGTTGATCCCGATCTTGACGCTGATGACGTCCGCCGGGGTGTCCCGCAGGGCGCGGGCCGTGAAGGGATCGAGCAGGGCGCTGCCGCCCAGACCGAGGTTGATCAGCTCCACGCCACCGAGTGAGGCGGCGAGCGCGGGCCAGGTCGAGGTCGGGCCGGCCGCGTTGGAGCCGTGGCTGATCGAGCTGCCGTGGTGCAGCCAGACGGGGCGCCCGTCCCCCGGTACCGCCTCGACGGGAGCGTCCGTGCGCAGGGCGACCAGCTCCGTGATCTCGTTGTACGGCAGCCAGATCTCCACGTCCTTCGTACGGTCCGGCAGGCCGGTGAACCGTACGGTGCCGACGGGGCCGGGCAGGGTTTCCGCGGCCCCGGTGGCCATGTCCATCAGGAGGACCTTGCCGCCGGTCACACTGGTCTGCCCCGCGAACCGGCCGTCCACGACCAGGTCGTACAGGCCGTCCGGGCGCGGCGGTGCGCCTTGGTAGGCCATCTTGGTGCGCAGCGTGTCCAGCTCCACGACGGTGGCTCGGGTGCGGAACACCAGTCGTACGCCCGACGGCTGGGCCTCCGCGAGGGCCAGCTGCCCGTCGGTGTACTGGGCCCGGGCCCGGGCGGGCAACCGGTGCGGCAGCACGCCGTGTTCGGTGCGCTCCAGATCGAGGGCGCCGCGCACCAGGTCGTCGGTGACGGGCGTGGTGATGGGTGCGATGGCGGATGCGGTGCCGGTCATGATGGCGGGGTCGTGCTCGAAGTTCATGGCTTCAACCTGTTGCTGGGTGCGTTGCGCCGGTCCGGTCCGGCATGGCGATGGCGCGCTTGCTCTCCGGCTCCCCGGCCGGTGCGCCAGGGACGGATCAGGGGGCGGTCCAGTTACGGAGCAGGGTGTCGAGGGATTCGAGGATGCGCGACCAGGACTCCTGCGAGTCGGGAGCGCTGTGACTGAACCCGCCGCCGGCCTCCAGCGTGACGAACCCGTGGAAGACACTGCCGAGCAGCCGGACGGCGTGGGTCTGGTCGGTCTCCGTGAGGTCGTATCCGCGCAGGATCGCCCGCATCATCTGGGCGTGCCTGACACCGGCGCTCGCGGCGGCCGTCTCGGGGTCGAGCCGCAGCTGCGCCGCCGCGTAACGGCCGGGGTGCTCGCGTGCGTAGTCGCGGTACACGTTCGCGAAGGCGCTCAGGGCGTCCCTGCCCGCACGGCCTGCCAGGGCGGCGGCGCCCCTGTCGGCGAGTTCCTCCAGGGCGAGCAGGGCGATCCTGGTCTTGAGGTCCTGGGAGTTCCTGACGTGCGAGTACAGGCTCGCGACCTTCACGTCGAACCGTCTGGCGAGCTCGGAGACGGTCACCTGCTCGAAGCCGACCTCGTCGGCCAGTTCGGCCCCTGCCCGGGTCAGGCGTTCCGTCGTCAGTCCTGCGCGCACCATGGCGGTCCTCTCAGCTCGTCGAAACCTATCATGCATTTCCCTAAGACCTTTAGGCAAATGCAAGCTGGACTTAGGAGCGCCTACGGGGACAGGGCGCGGCCGTCACCACCCTGTCCTCCCCGGTGACACCTCCGGGCGCTCGCCTCGCCGTGGCGGCGGGAGGGACACGGATCCGGTCAACGCGGCTGTCGGTGACAGCGGGTTGGCGGTTCCCGGTTTGCCGATGGAAGGGCCGGATAACCGAGCGGTATGGCTGGAACAAGCAACAAGACGACGAACGGACAGTCGCCGACGGCGAACGCGCGAGCGGCGAAGAAGGCCGTGACCGACAACGCCTCGGCACCGGCGAAGGAGGCACAGCAGTCCGCCACCGAAGCGGCGAAGAGCGCCGGCGAGGCAGCCGGCGCCGCGGGCCGCGGCAGCAAGGAAGTCCTGGCGGGCATCGGCGGTGCGGCTTCGGAGAAGGCCCGGGTGGCGGCCAAGACGGTGCAGGGCACCGTCACGTCGGCCGCTCAGCAGACGGTCGGCAAGGCCGGGTTGGCCCTGACCCTCCTGAAGGCCAGGAAGGTCGTGGCCGCCGCCGCGGGCGCGGGTACCGCGACCGTGGTCCTCTGCTCCTACACCCTCGGCCGTCGTGCCGGACTGAGGCAGCGCGGACCGCTCTCGCGTCTCAGTGGCGGCCGTCTCTGACCGACAGGACACCACTCAGGTAGTGCTGTTGCCGGGCCCGCCGGAGCTTTTCGCTCCGGCGGGCCCGGCCGCTTGAGCACCCCCGGCAACCGGCCCCGTTTCCCCAACTCCCCCTGCTCAGGCCACGATGCACGCCCCACAGGACCCACCTGCGCCGAGCCCGCCACCGGGCGCTGCGGCGCCCTTCGGCGATCGCCCGCAAAAGACGTGCATGTGTTGCGAGGCCCGGGGTAATCGCGGGTCGTCGGCCCACAGGGGGCGAGTGAGGGGCCGATCTATCTGGGAGGGCATGAGAATGACGGTATTGACGGCCAGCAGGGTCGACGCGGGTATAGCTGGGCTGCCGGAGGTCGCGGACCCGCAGAAAGTGGCGCCGAAGGACGCGAGAGAGCTCTCACGGCAGTTCTTCGACCAACTGGCGGTCCTCGAGGAAGGCACCGCCGACTACCAGTACGTGCGCAACACGCTGATCGAGATGAACATGTCTCTCGTCCGCTACGCGGCCGGCCGCTTCCGCAGCCGCGGCGAACAGGAGATGGAGGACATCGTCCAGGTCGGCATGATCGGTCTGATCAAGGCCATCGACCGGTTCGAGCTCACGCGCGAGGTCGAGTTCACCTCCTTCGCCGTCCCCTACATCGTCGGGGAGATGAAGCGCTTCTTCCGTGACACCAGCTGGGCCGTGCACGTGCCACGGCGCCTTCAGGAGGCTCGCGTCCAGCTGGCCAAGGCCACCGAGGAGCTGCGCAGCCGCCTGGGCCGTACGCCCACGGTCAAGGAGCTCTCCGAGCTGATGTGCCTCCCGGAGGAGGAGGTCATCGAGGCCAGGCTGGCGGCCAACGGCTACAACTCCGCCTCCCTGGACGCCGCCATCAGCGGCAACGAGGACGGCGAGACCGCCCTCGCGGACTTCATCGGCACCCAGGACGCCTCCCTGGAGCTGGTGGAGGACTTCCACGCGCTCGCGCCGATGATCGCCGAGCTCGATGAGCGGGACCGGCAGATCATCCACATGCGGTTCGTCGAGGAACTGACCCAGTCCCAGATCGGTGAGCGGCTCGGGGTGTCGCAGATGCACGTCTCGCGTCTGCTCTCCCGCACGCTGGCCCACCTGCGTGAGGGCATGCTCACCACTCAGTGAGTCACCCGACCTGCTCCGGTCAGGACGAAGGAGCGGCGCCGGTCGAGCGCCGCGGGAGCCCGCCACCGTACGCCGGTGGCGGGCTCCCGGCCGTTGTGCCGCCCTGCCCACGCCCCAGCGGCTGTACGCGGCCTGCCCGCCGGCCTCACGGGCACGTGCCCGCGCCGTTCTGGAGGTGCAGCGAGCGCAGCGCCGCTTCCAGCGCGAAGCGGTGGTCCGGGTCGGTGAGGCGTTCGCCGAGGCGGGCGTCGAGGCTGCGCAGGCGGTAGCGGACCGTCTGGGCGTGCACCCCGAGCATGTCACCGACCTGATCGGCCGGCGCCCGGGTCGAGATGTGCACCCGGAGCGTCTCCACCAGCCGCTCGCGCCGACTGGCCGGCAGACCGGCCAGCGGGGCCAGTTCGCGGGCGGCGACCTGGCACACCAACGGCGGGTCCGAGAGCAGCCAGAGGGTGGTGAGGTGGTCCTCGCAGCGGACGACGGGGGCGTCGGGGACGATGCCGTCGTCGATGAGCTGGAGGACTCGGCGGGCCCAGCGGAGGGAGTCGGCTGCCTGTGCCGTCGGCAGCGTCAGACCGATGACGGCGTGGGTGCCGTTCAGGGCCCGGCCGAGCATGGCCTGGCGTTCGGCGGTCAGGGGTCCCGGGACCAGGAGGTGGGGGTAGGGGGCGTCGAGCTCGGTGAGCACGTCCCCGGCCAGGTCCGCCATCTCCACGGTGTCGGGCACGCCCGGGCGGAACACGACCAGGGTGCATTCGGTCGGCAGGGGCCACCCCGTGGCCTCGCACAGGTCCGTGACGATCGGCTGCGGCAACGGCGGCGCCGCGAGAATGAGATGGAGCAACTGCCGCCTCAGCATGGCCACTTCGGAGGTACCGCGGGCCTGCACCTCGTTGTACCCCTCGCGGGACACCTCCGCCAGCTCCTCCACGTAGGCGAAGAGGGCGTCGGCGAAGGCCAGGATGAGGGTGGGCGAGAGGCTGTACTGGCGGCCCACCGACTGCGCGCGCCGCAGGGCGATGCGGGCTCCCAGCCGGTACGCGCCCTGGAGGGACTCCAGGTCGCGCCCCTCGTACGCCTCTACGCGGCCGAACCGGCGCAGCAGCGCGTCGCGGAGCGTGGAGGGCTTGCCGGGCTCGGCGACCCGGTCGACGAACGCCGTGAGGGCCTGCTCCACGCCCTGCCGGATGGTGTCCGCGTTCGGTCCCTCCAGGAGGCGGCCGTACACGGGGTAGGCACGGGTGACCTCGGCCCGGATCTCCTTGATGAGCCCGGGTAACTCCGGTCTCATGAAGGCGGCGAACTCGGTGGGCAGTGGATCGAGCGGCTCACCGACTTCCGGTGTACGTGCGGGTGAAGGCATCCGTGGTCCCTCGCTCTTCTACGTGCCCAGGGGAGATCGCCGGCGCGGACACCGGGGCCCCGACGAGCGGGTTCGGCGTCCGGGCCGGACGAAGGACGTATGACGTCCATGGCAGTTGAAAGTAGTTCAACTTCCTTAGCACGTACACACTTTGGGCACCGAATGGTCTGCTGAGGCGACTGTGCGCTGCCGAGGTGGCCGAGAACAGTCGCTCGGCGGCCGTTACCTGACGGCGCTGTGCCAGTTCTCCGACAGCTCCTTGCCCGCGTTCGGTGCGACGGTGCCCGGCGCTCCGAGGGCGGCGAGTGACGTGGTGGTGTTGTTCAGCGTCAGGCTGTTGTTGCCCGCGGCAGAGGGCAGGCCCGTCTTCAGGTTCACCGCGGCGTCGATCAGGCCGAGCAGGCCGAGGCCGCAGCCGCCGGCGCCGGGAACGGCGAACGTGCTGTCCTTCTGGGTGGCGCCCACGAGGTTGACGCGGCTCATCTCGCCCTCGTCGTTCAGGTTGCCGGCGCCGTCGAAGAACGTCAGTGAGAAGTCGGGGTAGTTGACGTTGCTCGGGCGGAGCAGGATCGGCTTGGACGTGCTGCCGATGTAGCACCTGCTGCCGAGAAGGGGATTCTCCAGGTGGATGCGGACCGGGATCGACACGATGGGCAGGTCCGTCAGGGCGCCGGCGCTCTGGTCGAAGGCGAAGGGCGTCCCCGCGGATTCCACGGTCGCCGTGATCTTGTTGAGGGTGGAGTTGGTGATCTGGTTGCAGATCGCCGTGACCGCGGGCACGTTGCTGGGGCACATCAGGCCGAGCAGGCCGCCGGGCACGGTGGCCGAGTCGGCGACGAGCGCGCCGCCGGGCGGCGCCACCACGGTGCTGCTGCCGTCGGAGTTCTGGACGACGCCCATCTGCAGATTGGTGCGCCCGGTGGTCACGGTGGTGTTGCCCAGCTTGATGGATCCGCTGGCGGACGAGGACACCACGCACTGCGGGGTCCGCTCCAGTCCGTCGGCGGCGAGGAGTGCGGGCGCGTCGACGGGGCATCGGGTGAACGGTGCCCACTCCCCGTTCAGCTGAACGGTGGCCGCGGTCGCCGTGCCGACCGAGACGAAGGCGCCGAGCGCGGTGGTCAGCGCCGTGGCGACGGTGGCGGATCGGGCGGAGAGGCGCAGGCGGGTCATGGGGTGCCTTTCGTGACGGGAGGGAGGGTGCGGGGGAGCCTCGAACGGCCGGGTACGGTTCAGCGTTCGGGGACGGGAACCTTCAGGGGCTGGCGGTCCTCGGTGCACTCGTCGGGGTTGGGCACCTCGGCGGCGGCGTAGCAGGTCTGGCCCTGTATCTGCTTGATGTAGTTGCCGGGTCCGGAGACGGCCGCCGTGAACAGCCGGTCGAGGTTCTCGCCGGCGTTGTCGCATCCGCGGAAGGCGGGGATGGTGACCTCGCCGGTCAGCGGTCCGCCGGAGAGCAGCTGGTAGCCGGTCGCCGGCTCGCCGGAGTTCTGCTCGCCACGCCCGTGCAGGACGAGATGGTCCCCGGGGAACGCGGCGCTGTCGGGCTCGGGTGACTTCAGCGGGCCGCTGGTGCGGCACGCCGGGCCGACGTCCAGCGGTGTGCCGTCGACCACGAGTTTGACCACGCGCAGGACGAGCGGCACCCGGATGTAGGTGTCGGTGCTGGTGAACACGAAGTCGGTGGCGCCGAGCGAGTCGACCGTCAGCGGTCCGGCCTGCTCCAGCACCATGGTCGCCTCGGCCGGCATGAAGCGGAAGGTCAGGAACGTCGCCTTGAACGGCATGCTCTCCTTGCGGCCGTTGTTGTAGAGGTCACCGGTGGAGTGCTGGCGGATGACGCCGCCGCTCCAGTCCGGGTAGGGCTCGAACTCGGGCGATCCCTGTTCGAGCAGGGTGCAGAACGGCGTGATGAGCGCCGCGGCGTTCTGCTTGCGCACGTTGGAGTACCCGGTGACGTAGGCGTTCAGCGACATCGGGCCGGCCGGGTAGCCCTCGTCGTACTTGCACGGGGGCGCGGCCGGACGGTCGTCGGCCCCTGCGGACGGCCGGTCCCCGACCTTCGGGGCGCGATGGTCCTTGCCGCCGCCCGGTGTCGCGGTTCCCCGGTCCGGCGCTTTGGAGGGAGCGACGGAGGACGAGGCGGTCGGGGAGCCGCCCGGTGCGCCCGTGCCGTTTCCGACCGAGACGGTGGCGAGCAGGGTGGCGGCGTCCTCGCCGGGCTCGCACTCCAGGGTGAGGGACGCCGGTTCGCTGTCCGGTGCGGTCCCCGTCGGCGCCAGGTCCAGGCCGAGGGCCCCCGCCGTGAAGGTCAGGTCGCCGTCGCTCTGCCCGGTGACCGTGGGGACGTCCCCCGTGGTCGTCAGCGTCAGCGGTCCGGCGGCCGGGACCGGTTGGGGTTCGGCGGAGCCGCGCCACAGCGCTCGGGCGGTGGAGTCGCCCTGCGCCACGTCGACCGTGAGACGGGTGGCGACCGAGACGGCGCCGGCCTCGCTCCCGAGGAGTTCCTTCACCGCCTCCTCGGGCAGTTCGACGGCGGTCTCGACGTCCGTCGCCCGGATGGCCCGCCCCACACCGGCCCGGGCCGGCAGCGACGCGGAGACTCGCACGGCCGCGTCGACCTTCCCGGACGGCAGGCCGCAGGTGTAGGGCAGTGAGACGTCGACCGTCTGGCCGGCGGCGACGACGGCTCCGGCGGGCACCATGGCGGCGAGGACGACGAACGTGGCGACCGTGGCACGGCGTCCACGGGTGCCCGCCCGGGTGGCGCCCACCGTCGAGTGCAGTCTCATCACGCGGCTCCGCTCGGTTGGATCAGGGGTGTGCGGTCGTACGGGGTCGGGCACGCCGACGACTCGGATGCGCCCGACCGATGGTCACGGCCGGGCGCATCCGAGCAGGGAACGGCCTACGGGTTCGAACCCTTGATGGTCGGGATGGTGGTCGTGTTCGCCACCTTCACGGCGTAGTTGCCCTTGAAGGTGGGCTTGGTCGAGGTGGTGACGACCGATCCGCAACCGGTCGCCGAGGCGACGGTCAGGTCACCGGAGACGCTGGCGACCGCGAGGATGCCGGTCGAGTTGGTGTAGGTGGCGGACGCCTTGCCGACGACCTTGAACACGCAGGCGCCGACGGTGACGGTGGCGTTGACGTTGCCGATGTAGCCCTTGGTCACGCCGGTTGCGGCGGTGTAGTCCTGGGCGACGACGGTCCACGGGGTGGTGGCGACGGTCGTCACGTTGCCGAGGACGCTGGTGCAGGGCGAGGCGCTGGTGCCGAAGTTGATGGCGGAGATGCTCGCGACCGTCGCCGGGTTGCCGGTGGCGCTCGCCATCGTGCCGGAGGCGGAGGACGTCGTACACGTCATCGGGATGTTGGCCGTCAGCACGATGTTGCCGCTGTTGGTGGCCGTGAAGCTGGACGGCGTCGGGTTGACGGTCCAGACGGTGGACGGCACGGCCGACGACGGGCTGATGGCCATGCCGAAGGCGGCTGCGGCCGTACCCGCGACGACTGCGGTTCTCTTGAGAGACTTCTTCATAACTCTCAAACGCTCCTTGTGGATTGACCGGCAGAGGGTGCACGTCACCCGACAGTGAATTACGGGCGTCTGACTCCTGCGGCTCTGGATTCCTCGACCGCGCCTCGACGTTACTCGCCGGAAACATCGCAGAACAATGGCGCAGACCATGATTCTTTCGGCTCTTTCCGGGACTGTTTCCCAGGTGAGCGGTCCACTGCCGGCGTTAGTCATCCGATGCCAAATCCCTGCTGCTTCACACGAGTCCGCCGACGGCTCCGCAATCCGCCGTCACCGGCCGCCAGAGAGGCCCGACCCGGTGAATTGCGCACCGAGTGACAAAGTCTCGGCCGTCTTTTGTCTCCTGGCACACACATGGGGCGCGACCGCGATCGGCCGTTCCAAAAACTCGGCGACCGGTATTGCCCGCCCAGGTTACTCAGCCGTAATGTTCCGATGCGCAGCAACGGTCCAGGTCGGCGCACCCTGCCGGCCGGACCCGTGACGGGCGGTTCCGACCCCGCCTTCCATCAGGGCCGGATCCCCGTCAGCAGGGCCTCGTACAGCCGGCCCCCCGGAGGTGCGAGGCCCTGCTGTCTCCGCGCAGACAAGTTCCGATCCGGTTTTTGTCTCCGCGGTGACAAATTCGAGGAGCACTCCCGAGAGCGGGCTCCCTACCCATTGTCAACGAACGACAGAACCACCTAGCGTGCGCCACACGGTGCACACGCGACCTGCGCCTGCTGGAGGTGAAATGGGCATCGAAGTCGTGGTCGAGGGACTGACCAAGTCCTTCGGTCGGCAGAACATCTGGCAGGACGTGACACTGACTTTGCCTGCGGGGGAAGTGAGTGTCATGCTCGGTCCGTCCGGCACCGGAAAGACCGTTTTCCTGAAGTCGCTCATAGGGCTGCTCAAACCGGATAGCGGCCGTGTCCTCATCGACGGAGTGGACATGGCGAACAGTCCCGAACACGAGATTTACGAAACCCGGAAAATGTTCGGGCTCATGTTCCAGGACGGCGCCCTGTTCGGCTCCATGTCATTGTTCGACAACATTGCCTTTCCGCTGCGCGAACACACGCGCAAGAAGGAGGCGGAGATCCGCCGCATCGTCATGGAGCGGATCGAGGTGGTGGGCCTGCTGGGTGCCGAGGGCAAGCTGCCCGGCGAGATCAGCGGCGGCATGCGCAAGCGCGCGGGACTCGCCCGTGCCCTGGTGCTCGACCCGCAGATCATCCTGTGCGACGAACCCGACTCCGGCCTCGACCCGGTCCGCACCGCCTATCTGTCGCAGCTGCTGATCGACCTGAACGCGCAGATCGACGCGACGATGCTGATCGTCACCCACAACCTCGACATCGCCGCGACCGTGCCCGACAACATGGGGATGCTCTTCCGGCGCGAGCTGGTCACGTTCGGCCCCCGCGAAGTGCTGCTCACCAGCGAGGAACCGGTGGTGGCGCAGTTCCTGCGCGGACGCCGCGAGGGCCCGATCGGCATGTCCGAGGAGAAGGACGCCGCCACGCTCGCCGCCGAGGCCGCAGCCACCCGCGGTCCGGAGCAACCCCGGGAGATCGTGCCCCAGTTGGAGCCCTCCCCCGGCCTCCCCCAGCGCCGTGCCGTCGCCCGGCGGCGGGAACGGGTGCTGGGCATGCTGGACCAGCTGCCGCCGGCCGCCCGGGCCGCCATCGAGCGCACCTACGCGACGAGCGGCGCCACCGCCCCCACCGTGCCGGTCCCCGTCTCCGGGAGCGGCGCGTGAACGCAGCACTGCGCCAGACCGGACTGATGTTCGCGCTGGCCGCCGAGGTGTGCCGGGCCGTGTTCCGACGCCCCTTTCAGTTCCGGGAGTTCGTCGAGCAGTTCTGGTTCGTCGCGAGCGTCACCATCCTGCCCTCCGCGCTGGTCGCCATCCCGTTCGGCGCGGTGATCGCCCTCCAGGTCGGTTCGCTGACCGAGCAGCTCGGCGCCCAGTCCTTCACCGGCGGCGCCAGTGTGCTGGCCGTCGTCCAGCAGGCGAGCCCGCTGATCGTCGCACTGCTCATCGCCGGCGCGGGCGGCTCCGCGATCTGCGCCGACCTGGGTTCACGCAAGATCCGCGAGGAGCTCGACGCCATGGAGGTCATGGGTGTCTCGCCCGTCCAGCGGCTGGTCGTGCCCCGCGTGCTCGCCACCATGGGCGTCGCCGTGCTGCTCAACGGGCTGGTCTCGGTGGTCGGCACCCTCGGCGGCTACTTCTTCAACATCGTCCTTCAGGACGGCACCCCGGGCGCCTACCTCTCGAGCTTCTCCGCGCTGGCCCAGCTGCCCGACCTGTACATCAGCGAATTCAAGGCCCTCGTCTTCGGCTTCATCGCCGGCATCGTCGCCGCGCAGCGGGGCCTGAACCCGCGCGGCGGCCCCAAGGGCGTCGGTGACGCCGTGAACCAGTCGGTGGTCATCACCTTCATGCTGCTGTTCTTCGTGAACATGGTGATGACGGGCCTGTACCTGCAGATCGTCCCCCCGAAGGGAGGCTGAGCGCCCGTGGCCTCCCCGCTCGTCTGGCTCGACCGCTCCGGCGACCAACTCATCTTCTACACCAAGACCCTGCTGTGGATTCCGCGCACTCTGCGCCGGTACTCCCGAGAGATCCAGCGGCTGCTCGCGGAGGTCGCCTTCGGCTCCGGCGGACTCGGTGTCATCGGCGGCACCGTCGGCGTGATGATCGCGATGACCGCGTTCACCGGCACCGTCGTCGGCCTCCAGGGGTACGCCGCCCTGGACCAGATCGGCACCGCCGCGTTCACCGGATTCGTCTCCGCTTACTTCAACACCCGGGAGATCGCCCCCCTCGTCGCGGGACTCGCCCTGTCCGCCACCGTCGGCGCCGGCTTCACGGCGCAGCTCGGCGCGATGCGCATCAACGAAGAGGTCGACGCGTTGGAAGGCATGGGCATCCGCTCCAAGCCCTACCTGGTCAGCACCCGTGTCGTCGCCGGCGTGATCGCCATCATCCCGCTCTACGCGGTCGGGCTGCTCACCTCCTACGTGGCCTCCCGGTACGTCACCGTGCTGTTCAACGGCCAGTCCCGGGGCACCTACGACCACTACTTCAACCTGTTCCTCTCCCCCACGGACGTGCTGCTGTCCGTGCTCAAGGTGCTGCTCTTCAGCGTGATGGTGATCCTGGCGCACTGCTACTACGGCTACCGGGCCGCCGGGGGCCCCGCCGGCGTCGGTGTCGCCGTCGGACGGTCGGTGCGCCACGCCATCGTGCTGATCAGCGTGACCGACTTCTTCCTGTCACTGGCGCTGTGGGGCGCCACCACGACCGTGAAGGTGGCGGGCTGAGATGAACGCGGTTCTGCTCCCCGAGGAGCGGCGCGAGACCCGGCAGCCGCCGAAGCGGCGCCGACGGAGCTCGTCCACCGTGGTGCGCCGGTCGGCCGGCCTCGCGTTCCCGCTGGTAACGGCCCTGCTGATCTACGGCACGATCGCCGTCTACGACAAGGAGTTCACCGACTACGACCCGATCACGGTGGAGACCGGCAGCGTCGGCAACGAGATGCACCGGGGCGCCGAGGTCAAACTGCGCGGCGTGGTCGTCGGCGAGGTCCGCGAGATCAGCTCCGCGGGCGACGGGGCCCGGCTCGGCATCGCTCTGCGGCCCGGCGTCCTCGCCGACATCCCGTCGGACGTGCGCGCGCAGATGCTGCCGACCACGTTGTTCGGCGAACGCTACGTCGCCCTCGTACCGCCGGCCGCGCCCTCGCCGACCCGTCTGACCAGGGGTGCCGTCATCCGGCAGGACCGCTCCTCCAGCGCCGTCGAGCTCCAGCAGGTGCTCGACGACGTCCTGCCGATGCTCACGGCGGTACGACCGGCCGAACTGTCCCAGACCCTGTCGGCCGTCTCCCAGGCGTTGGAGGGGCGCGGCGAGCAGCTCGGCGACACCCTCTCCCACCTCGGCCGGCACCTGGCCCGCTTCAACCCCCAGCTCCCCGCCCTCAACAGGGATCTGCAGGAACTCGTGAAAGTGAGCCACGTGTACGCCGACGCGGCGCCCGACATCATCACGGCGCTCACCGACTTCACCACCACGAGCGGCACACTCGCCGAGAAGGAAGGCGACCTGTCCCGGACCTTCGGCGCGACGACGCGCACCGCCGAGGACGTGACCACCTTCCTGCGGCAGAACAAGGACAACATCATCCGGCTCTCCGCGACGTCCCGTCCCACGCTGCGCCTGCTGGCCCAGTACTCCTCGGAGTTCCCCTGCACGCTGCGCACGCTCGCCGAGTTCGTCCCGGAGATGGACAAGGCGCTGGGCAAGGGGACCGACCGGCCGGGGCTGCACGTGGACGTGACCACCGACACGAGCCGCGGCGCGTACACCGCGGGCCGCGACACGCCCGTCTACGACTCCGGCGGCGGTCCGAAGTGCTACCCGGTGCCGTATCTCGGCGCGGCCGCCCGTCCCGCGGCCACGGCGTCCGCCGACGTCGCACAGGATCTCGGCCCGGCCAACTCCCCCCAGGAGAACGCGCTGGTGAACGAACTCATCGCGCCGGCCACCGGGAAGAAGGCCGGCGACCTGCCCGACTGGAGCAGCCTGCTGGTCGGCCCCGTACTGCGCGGAACGGAGGTGACACTGAAGTGACCCGCCCTTCGGACGCGCACATCAGGCGCCGCCCCCTGACCGGGCCGCTCCTGAAATCGCTGATCTTCATCGTGGTCACCGCGCTGGCCACGACCATCCTCGGATACAGCGTCGCCGGCACCGGCGCCGGCTCCTCCGGCCGCACGTACCGGGCACTGTTCAGTGACGTGACCGGGCTGGTCGACGGCGACAGCGTGCGCATCTCCGGCGTCAAGGTCGGCGAGGTCACGGACGTCCGTGTCGTCGACCGCCGCACCGCCCGGGTCACGTTCACCGTGAGCGAGGACCGGACGCTGCCCCGCTCGACGACCGCGGCCGTGAAGTACCTGAACATGGTCGGCCAGCGGTACGTGTCCCTCGACCGCGGCACCGGCCGTCTGTCCGGGACACTCGCGGCCGACTCCACCATCCCGCTGGACCGCACCACGCCCGCGCTCGACCTGACCCTGCTCTTCAACGGGTTCAAGCCGCTGTTCGAGGGGCTGTCGCCCAAGGACGTCAACGAACTGGCCGGTTCCATCGTCCAGGTGCTCCAGGGCGAGGGCGGCACCGTCGAGAGCCTGATGCGGCACATCGGCTCACTGAGCAGCACCGTCGCCGCCAAGGACAAGGTGATCGGCGCGGTCGTCACCAACCTCAACACCGTCCTGAAGACCCTCAACGACCGCGAGACCTCCTTCGACGACCTCGTCGTGACGCTGAAGGAGCTCGTCTCCGGCTTCAACGCCGACCGCAAGCCGCTGGGCCGGGCCGTGACCGCCGTGGGTTCGCTGACCACGGTCACCGCGGACCTGCTCCAGGACGGCCGCGCACCGCTCAAACAGGACATCAAGCAGCTCGGCCGGCTCTCGGACAACCTCGCCGACGGCACCCCCCAGATCGAGAACTTCCTCGACCGGACCCCGGCGAAGCTCACCACGCTGTCGCGGCTGTCGTCGTACGGGTCCTGGTTCAACCTCTACCTGTGCGAGGCGAAGGTGACCGGCGTGCGGACCTCCGACGGCTCCAGGCCGCCCACCGGGATCTCCGTCACGGAATCGAGGTGCGGCGCATGACCGCTCAGGTCCAGGGCCGCCGGCCCGCGCGACGCGCGCCCCGGATCAAGCCCGTGAGGGAACGCAACCCGGTGGCCGTGGCCTTCGCCGGTCTGGCCGCGCTGAGCGTCCTCGGCCTGCTCGCCTACAACGTGCGGGACCTGCCGTTCATCGGGTCCGGCACCACGTACAGCGCCGACTTCAGCGAGGCGGCCGGTCTCAGGGACGGTGACGAGGTGCGGATCGCCGGGGTGAAGGTCGGCGAGGTCACCGGCGTCTCCCTCGACGGCGCG
Organism: Streptomyces sp. NPDC005496; assembly: GCF_042872045.1. Classification (NCBI taxonomy): domain Bacteria; kingdom Bacillati; phylum Actinomycetota; class Actinomycetes; order Kitasatosporales; family Streptomycetaceae; genus Streptomyces; species Streptomyces sp. NPDC005496. The sequence goes on along the minus strand of NZ_JBIAJQ010000008.1, from coordinate 240,927 downwards.
AAGGTCAAGGTGACCTTCGACGTGAAGGACGCCTGGATCGGGGACCGCACGACCGCCGCCATCGCCATCAAGACGCTGCTGGGCGACAAGTACGTGGCGCTCGACCCGCTCGGCGGGTCCCGCCAGAGCCCCGACGTGCCGATCCCGCTGTCCCGCACCACCTCCCCGTACGACGTCACCCAGGCGTTCCAGGACCTCGGCGGAACCATCGACGACATCGACACGAAGCAGCTCGCCGCCGGCTTCGAGACGATCTCGGAGACGTTCGCCGACTCGCCCGCGCACGTCCGCAAGGCCGCGACCGGCCTCTCGGCGCTGTCCAGGACGGTGTCCGAGCGGGACCAGCAGCTGGCGGACCTGCTCAAGGGGAGCAGCAAGTTCACCAAGACGCTCAAGGACCAGAAGTCGAGCTTCGAGAGGCTCATCGACGACGGCGGCCCGCTGCTCGGTGAACTGACCGACCGGCGCGACGCCATCAAGGCGCTGCTGACCGGCAGCCGCAACCTCGGCAAGGAGCTGCGCGGTCTCGTCGACGACAACGACAAGCAGCTCGGCCCCACCCTCAAGGCGCTCGGCCGGGTGACCGGCGTGCTGGAGGCCAACAGCGACCAGCTCGACCGGACCCTGGCTCTCGTCGGCCCCTACTACCGGCTCGTCGGCAACACCCTGGGCAGCGGCCGCTGGTTCGACAGCTACCTGTGCGGGGTCGTCCCGCCGGAGTACCTGCCCGAGCCCTCCCGGCCGAGGTCCGGCTGCGTGCCGCCGCGGATGACGGGCGCCGGGCAGTCGCCCGCGTCCACGAAGGGGGGCCGGTCATGACCAGGCGCAGAACTCTCCTCGCGGCCGGGGCCGCCATGGCGGTGCTGGCCGGCGGCCTGACCGTCACCACGCTGGCCGACGACTCCAGCGGCATCCGGCTCACCGCCTACTTCGACCGGGCCGTCGGCGTGTACCCCGGTTCGGACCTGCGCATCCTCGGGGTCCGCGTCGGTGAGGTGGAGTCCGTGCGTCCGCAGGGCACCAAGGTCCGGGTACGGCTCGAACTCGACGAGGGCGTACAGGTGCCTGTCGGCGCGCACGCCGTCGTCGTCGCGCCCAGCGTCGTCGCCGACCGGTACGTCCAGCTGACCCCGGCCTACCGCTCCGGACCCCGCCTCGATGACGACGCCGTGCTCGACGCGGCCGGCAACCGCACTCCGATGGAGATCGACCAGCTCTACGACCAGATCACCGAGCTGAGCAGGACGCTCGGCCCGGAGGGTGTGAACTCCGAGGGGGCCCTGAACAAGCTGCTCGCCACCGGCGCCGCCAACCTCGACGGCAACGGCGCCGCGATCGGTGACACCGTCGAGCAGTTCGGCAAGGCGGCCAAGACCCTGGACGGCAGCAGCGACGACCTGTTCACCACCCTCAGCCAGCTCCAGTCGTTCACGACCATGCTGAAGAAGAAGGACACCGGCGTCCGTACCGCTCAGGAACGCCTCGACGAGATCGTCGGCTTCTTCGCCGACAACAAGGACGACCTGACCGACGCGCTGAAGGAACTCGGCATCGCCCTCGGTCAGGTCAAGACCTTCATCAAGGACAACCGGGGCGAGCTGAAGAAGAACGTGGACAAGCTCGTGCCCGTCACCCAGGCGCTCGTGAGGCAGCGGGCGTCCCTGGCGGAGGCCATGGACGTGGCGCCGCTCGCCGCGGGCAACCTGGTGGCCGCCTACGACCCGGACACGCGCCGGCTCAACGGGCGCGCCGACCTCAACGAGATCAGCGTGCTGCCGCTGCCGGTCGCGGGTGGCGGCGCCGCGTCCTCGTCGGGGGGAGCGGGCCGATGATGCGCAGAAAGACACGTGAGGACTCGGCGGAGGTCAGCCGCGGCGCGACCAGCGCGGGCGTGGTCACCGGCTCCAGCCTGCGCGGCCTCATCGCCGTCGGAATCGGCCTCGTGCTGACCGTCGGGGCCGCGGTGGTGGTGCTGCCCGGCTTCGACGGCATCGAGAACGTGCCACTGCCCGGAGGCGCCGACCTGGGCTCCCACCCGTACCGCGTCACCGCGGACCTGGACGACGTACTGAGCCTGGTCCCCCAGGCCGCGGTGAAGGTCGACGACGTCGCCGTCGGCCGCGTCACCCGGATCGAACTGAACGACGACTGGTCGGCGCGCGTCACCCTGGAGATCAACGGGTCGGTACGACTGCCCAAGAACGCGGGCGCCCGGCTGGAGCAGTCCAGCCTGCTCGGCGAGAAGTACATCCAGCTCGTGGCGCCGCCGACGTCGGACGCCACGGGACGGCTCGCCGACGGAAGTGTCATCCCCGCCTCGCGCACCAACCGCAACACCGAGGTCGAGGAGGTGTTCGGCGCCCTGTCGCTGCTGCTCAACGGCGGCGGCGTCAACCAGCTGAAGACGATCACCACAGAGCTGAACTCCGCGCTCGGGGGCCGCGAACCGCAGATCCGGTCGACCCTGAGACGGGTCGACGAGCTGGTCACCGAACTGGACCGGCACCGGGGCGACATCACCGGCGCACTCGACGGCGTCAACCGGCTGGCATCGACCCTCGCCACACGCAAGAAGGACGTCAGCACCGTCCTGACCGACCTCTCCCCCGGGCTCAAGACGCTGGAGCACCAGCGCGGCTCCCTGCTGACCATGCTGCGCTCGCTCGACACGCTGTCCGACACCGCCGTCTCCACCGTCAACGCGAGCAAGGACGACATGATCGCCGATCTCAAGGCCATCGCCCCCAGCCTGAAGGCACTGGCCGACGCGGGGACCGACCTGCCCGACTCGCTGGAGGTCCTGCTGACGTACCCGTTCACCGACGAGGTGCTCAGCGGGGTGAAGGGCGATTACCTGAACGTCTATCTGACGATGACCGCGCCCAGGGACACGGTCGTCATCCCGCCGCTGATCCCCGCACCGTCGTCGCCCTCGCCCACCCCGTCCCCCACGGCCGACCCGCCCGACGCGCCGTCGGAGCCGTCCGCCCGCAGGGCGTCACCGCTGCCGCTGCCGTCGGTCAGCACCGTGCCGGCGGGCCCAGGCCGGGCCACGGCCACCGCGGGAGGTGAGGACCGGTGATCACTCGGGCCGTCTGGCTGAAGAACATCGCCTTCCTCGCCCTGTCCGTCACCGTGCTCGGATTCCTCGGTGTCCGGTACGCCGACCTCGGCCGGTACGTCGGAGTCGCCGACTACTACACGGTCGACGTCGAACTCCCCTCCACCGGCGGCCTGTTCACGCACTCCGACGTCACGTACCGCGGCGTGTCGGTGGGCAGGGTCGGGCCGTTGGAGCTGACCGACGACGGAGTGGTGGCACAGCTGCGCATCAAGAAGTCGGCGCCCCGTATCCCCGCGGACACCCAGGCCGTGGTGGCGAGCCTGTCGGCGGTCGGCGAACAGTACATCGATCTGCGGCCGGCCGCAGACACCGGTCCGTATCTCGTGGACGGCTCCCACGTGGACCGCGCGGACACCCGGGTTCCGGCACCCGTGACGGACGTCCTCACCAGCGTCGACGACCTCGTAAGGTCGGTACCGCTGGACGATCTGCGCACGGTGGTCGACGAGTTCGGCAAGGCATTCGAGGGCCGGGGCGACGACCTGGAGGTGCTGCTGGACAGCAGCACCTCGTTCGTCGACGCGGCCGACGACGCGCTGCCGGCCACGACGCGGCTCATCACCGACGCGGAGACGGTCCTGCGGACCCAGGCCGAAGAGGGCGAGGCGATCAGGGACTTCGGATCCGGGGCGGTCGAACTGGCCCGCGCCCTCAAGGGCTCGGACACCGACCTGCGTCGGCTGCTGGCCACCGCTCCGGACGCGACGGCCCAGGTCAGCGGACTGCTGCGGGACGTCGATCCGAGCCTCGGCGTGGTCCTGGCCAATCTCCTGACCACCTCGCAGGTCGCGGTCACCCGGCAGCGCGGCGTCGAGGAACTCCTGGTGAAGTACCCGGCCGCGGTCGCCGCCGGCGCCACCGCTGTCGACGGGGGGAAGCTCAACCTCGGTCTGGCGCTGACGTTCTTCAAGCCGCTGCCCTGCACCGAGGGCTACGGCGCCACCCGCTACCGCAACGGGCTCGACCTCGGGACGGCGCCCGCGCTCAACACCGGCGCCTCCTGCACCGCTTCCCCGTCGAGCGGCGTCAACGTGCGCGGCTCGGCGAACGCTCCGAGCGGGGGCGGCGTACCGGCACCGGCCCGGCCCGGTTCTCTGCCGTCGGGTTCCGCGGCGCCCTCGGTAACGGCGCCGGGCACATCGCAGCACGCCTCCGCCGCACTGCCCGGCGCCCTGGCCCTGCCCGACACGGGTGACACCTCACCGAGCGGCATGGCCGGTCTCCTGGGCCTCGGCACCGGGGGTGACCGATGAGGCGGGCCCGCGCGCTGGCCGGCGCGGGGCTGGCCGTGGCCCTCGCTTTCTGCGCCACGGGGGCCTGGACGTACGCCCAGGCCCGGAGCGACGACACCCTCGCCTACGGGCGGGCACGGGACACCGCGCTGGACGACGGACGGCACGCTCTCGCCGTACTGAACACCCTCGACGCCTCGACGCAGAAACGCGCCGAGGTCGGCGTACGCGCATGGCGGACCGTCGCCACGGGACCCCTGCGCGACGAACTGGGCACCACCCGCGCGCGGCAGGGGCCCTCGGCGCGCGGCACCGTCACGGAAGCCGCCGTCACCGCGCTCGACACCCGGGCGGGCACGGCGAAGCTGATCGCGACGGTGCGGGTCGACGTCACGCCCGTCGGGTCGAGGACCGCCACCCCACAACGCAAGCGGCTGGAGGCCGTCCTGGCGCGTGACGGCGACGGGCGGTGGCGGGTGCGGGCCCTCGGCGCCATCCCGCAGGCGGGCGACGGCGCGAGCGAGTCACCCGCCCCGAGGAAGGGGGGTACGCGGTGAACCGGCTGTGGGGCGGAGCCCGCACCGCGTCGCGGGAGAACGCCGAGGACGCGGCGGCCCCCCTCACGAACGAACCCTCGGACACCACGCCCGCGGCGGACACCCCGAGGCCCACGTCCGAGACGGACACCCCGGGGGCCACGCCGGCGGCGGACACGGCCGGGTCCACGTCCGACGCGGCGGAACACCAGGAGAGCGACGACGGGAATGACACGCCCGGGGAACCCGACGACGCCCGGCGTACCGGTCTCGCGGCCGGCCGTCGCGGGATCGCCCTCATCGCGCTGGCCGCCGTCCTGCTCGTGACCGGCGGCGGGTTCCTGTACGAGGCCCACCGGCTCCGGTCCACGCCGTCCGCCGAGAACCATGCCCTCACGGACGCCGAGGCCACCAACCGCGTCGCCGGCGATGTCGACGACGCCCTGGCACGGATCTTCTCGTACACCCCGAAGGGCACCGACGCAACCGAGGAATCGGCACGTTCGGTGCTCACGGGACGGGCCGCCAGGCAGTACGGGGAGCTGTTCGACCGGGTCCGGTCGGACCTGGCCGAGCAGAAGGTCAGCCTGACCACGGCCGCCGTCCGCACCGGCGTGGTCGACCTGCGCGACGGAACGGCGAAGCTGCTCGTCTTCCTCGACCAGACCTCACGACGCGGCGACGCGAAGGAGAGTCACGCGGCCGCCCAACTGACCGTCACGGCCCGCTTCGTGAACGACCGCTGGCGCATCGCCGACATCCAGACCCGCTGACCCCAGCGCGAGACGGGAGCACCTGATGAGAAACCCGGTACGGGCCCTGACGGGACGGCGGGCCGTACCCGCCGCGGCCCTCGCCCTCGCCCTGGCGGCCGGAGGCACCGCCGTGTGGGCCGGCACCGACTGGTACCGGGCCGCGCACGACGACTCCGCCGCCTACGCGGTCCAGCGCGACCGGGCACTGGCGGCGGGCGAACAGGCCGTGCAGAACCTCAACACCCTCGACCACCGCAAGGTGGACGACGGCCTGGACCTGTGGGAATCCTCGACCACCGGTGACCTGCACGAGCAACTCGTCGACGGGCGTGCCGCGTTCGCCAAGCAGGTGAAGGCGGCCGGGACGATCACCACCGCACGCGTGCTGTCCGGCGCCGTGACCGAACTCGACGAACGTGCGGGCCGCGCCCGTGTCCTGGTCGCCCTGCGCGTCACCGTCAGGGCCTCGTCCGGCAGCACCGACAAGGACAGCCGGATGCTCGGTGAACTCACCCGCACGGGCGGCCGGTGGAAACTCAGCGACCTCGGCCAGGCACCCGTGGGTTCGGCGGCGAGCGACTGAGCCCCGCACGCCCCGTCACCCGGCCGCACCGAGAGGACCCGCGCACCATGTCCAGCACCCGGCACCACATCAACCACCAGCGCCGCCGCCAGGCCCGCGCCGACCGGCCCCGTACCGCCGCGGAATCCCGCCCCACGGCGGGCACCGTCACGCAGGACCCGCCGAGGCCGGCGAACGAGGGGGCGCGCCGGTTCATCCGGGTCCCCCTCATCTCACCCCCCACGGTCGGCACCGCACCACGCCGGGACACCGGGCCGGATGCCGATGACGCCCCGGACAAGCCCGCGGGCGCCATGAGCGGTCCGCGCCGCACCCCCTACGTCGTGGGCGCCTTGTGCGTACTGACGCTGCTGCTCGGCGGTTTCGCGGGGTGGGCCCACTCCCGGGCCGAGACGCTGCGGGAACAGCCCGAACGCCGGAACACGGCACTCACCGACAGCGCCGCCACCAGTGAGATCAAGGGCCAGACCTCGCGCGCGGTGGCCGCGCTCTTCTCGTACGACCACGCCGACCCGGCCGCCTTCGACGAGGCCGCCCGCAAGCTGCTCACCGGAAGGGCCGTCGCGCAGCACCGTGACCTCTTCGCGAAGGTGCGCGACCGCGCGGCCGAGCAGAAGGCCGTCATCACGACGACGGTCACCGACAGCGGTGTGGAGCGGATCGACGGTGACCGTGCCCGGGTCCTCGTCTACGCCGACCAGAGCAGCGTCAGCACCGCCGCCAAGAGCGCCAAGACCGACGACCAGGGCACGTACGCGGGCGCCGTGCTCGCCGTGGACGTGGTGCGCCGTGACGGACGGTGGCTGGTCTCCGGCATCGACACGTTCGGCCGCTGACGCCGCCGACCGGTCGGTACTCCCCCATCGACAGGAGTTTGAGATGTCAGCACTGCGTCTGCCACGTCCGTCCGTCCGTACCCGCAAGGGTGTGCGGACGACCGCGATCGCCGTCGCGGCACTGGCGGTCCTCACCGCTTCCCGCGCTCCCGAGACCGTGAGCGGCGGCACGGAGCACCGCGCCGCGCCCGCCGCCGATCAGGACGGCCCCGCCTGGACGGGGTCCGCGACTCCCGGGGCCGAGACGCCGGGCGACGGTTCCTACCACACGGAACTCCCCCCGCTGGTCAGCCCGGACCTGCCCGCGTCGGTCCGGCTCCCGGCCGCGTACGCCGCCCAGTCGGGCATCCCGGCGACGGTGTTACGTGCCTACCGGGCGGCTGAGACCGCGGTGGCCCGTACGGACCCGCGCTGCCGGCTGCCCTGGGAACTGCTCGCCGCGATCGGCAAGGTGGAGTCGGGACACGCCGGGGGCGGTGCCGTCACGGCCGACGGCACCACGCGCGGGCGGATCACCGGACCGGCGCTCGACGGCCACGGGTTCGCGCTGATCCGTGACAGCGACGGCGGATCTCTGGACGGGGACACGGTGTACGACCGGGCGGTGGGTCCGATGCAGTTCCTGCCATCGACCTGGCACCACTGGGGTGCCGACGGCAACCGGGACGGCGTCCGCGACCCGAGCAACGTCTTCGACGCGGCACTGGCCGCCGGGCACTACCTGTGCGCCGGAAGCCGCGACCTCTCGCGCGCCGGGGACCTCGACGCCGCCGTACTCGGCTACAACCACTCCGACGCGTATCTGCGGACCGTGCGGCAGTGGTTCGCCTTCTACCGCACGGGCGCGCACACGGTGCCCGACGGCAAGGGGGTCGTGCCGCACAGCCCGGGCGCGGGCGGCAGGACACCCGCCACCAAGCCGGTCGACGACGGTCCGGACGGCGGTGGCGTCGTCGTCGGTCCCGACCCGTCGGAGTCCGGCGGTCCGAGCGCCACGCCCAAGCCGACACCGTCGCCGAGCGCGACGCACGGCCCGACGGCCACGCCGACGCCGCCCGCCGGGTCCCCCTCACCCACGCCCGGTCCGACGGACACGGGCACGCCCACGGATCCGGGGGAGACGACCCCGCCGACAAACTGCCCGACGGCCACGACGGCCCCGAGCCCCGGCCCCTCGGCTCCCGAACCCGCCCCGACCTGCCCCGGCACCACCCCGTCCCCCACGCAGTCTCCGTCGCCGAGCGCGACAGCCGCGGCGGAGACGGGAGCCGCGCGCTGACGCCGCCGCCCGGATTCCGGCGGACCGCACGGGCCGGCTCCGTGCCGCCGGCCGCGGGCCGGCCCTTCAAGTCGGTTGAGTCGTGAGGCTGAGTGGGACAGAGTCCGGGGCATGGAGTTCTTCTGCTTCCACCGCGACCGTCCCGACTCCGCAGCCCTGCGCGACAAGCTGCTGGAAGCGCACTGGTCCTACATGGACCAGTACGCGGCGGAGATGATCGCCCGTGGCCCCACCCTCACCGACGACGGTGCCGCCGCGACCGGCAGCGTGCACATCGTGGACCTGCCGGATGCCGCCGCCGCCCGCGCGTTCGCCTTCGAGGAGCCCAACTACCAGGCGGGCGTGTACCGGGACGTGCTGCTGTTCCGGTGGCGCAACACGCTGGGGCGCACGATGTGGGACTTCCCCGGCGGTCGGACCGGCGGCAAGCGGTACTTGGTGCTCGGCCTCGGTTCGGGGCACGACGCCGCCGACCTCGCCCTTCCCACCGGTCCGGCCGAGCCGATCGCGTACGGGCCGCTGCTGTCCGACACGGGCACCACCTGGCTGGGCACGGCCGCACTCGTCCGGGCACCCGATCCAGCCTCGGCACGCTCCGTCCTGACCGCCGACCGGTACGCCGAAGTAGAGGTGCACGACTGGCAGTTCGGTGGACGACCCACATGAAGCGGCGACCGTCACGAGCCAGTGGCCTCGCGAACCAGTGACCGTCCCGAGCAAGTGACGGTCACGAGCCGGTGACCGGCACCTGCCTACGCCCGAACTACCGGGGTCTCAAAGGCCCGCCGGGCGTGGTGCGGACGCGAGGCGCCGGTAGAGCGCGTCGGAGGCGAGCAGTTGGGCGTGGGTCCCGGCGGCACGGACCCGGCCGGAGTCCAGGACGAGGATGTGGTCCGCCGTGGTGACCGTCGACAGCCGGTGGGCGATCACCAGGACCGTGGTCGTACGGCTGACCTCCGCGAGGGTCTCGTGCAGCGCGGCCTCGTTGGCCGCGTCGAGCTGCGACGTCGCCTCGTCCAGGAGCAGCAGCCCCGGACGGCGCAGCAGCGCGCGGGCGACGGCCACGCGCTGACGTTCACCGCCCGACAGGGTGCCGCCGCGGTGACCGATGGGCGTGTCGAGGCCGTACGGCAGCCGTGCCACCAGCGTCTCCAGACGCGTCCGGCGCAGGACCTCCGCGATGTCGGGGTCACCCGCGTCGGGCGCGCTGAGCAACAGGTTCTCCCGCAGGGTGCCCGACAGGATCGGGGCGTCCTGCTCGACGTAGCCGATGAGCGCCCGCAACTCCGCCAGCGGCCGTTCCCCGATGTCCTCACCGTCGATGAGGATGCGCCCGCCGTCCGGCCGGTGGAACCGCTCGATGAGTGAGAAGACGGTGGTCTTGCCCGCCCCCGAGGGCCCAACCAGGGCGGTGGTCGCGCGGGCCGGCACGGTGAAGCTCAACTCCCGGTGCACAGGAGGGATTTCGGGCCCGTAGGTGAAGGTGACCTTGTCGAAAGCGACCTGGACCGGCTCATGGCCCGCCTGCCCGGCCCTCGGAGAGGTTGGCGGTCCGACCGGTTCGGTCTCCATGTCGTAGACCTCTCCGATGCGGACCGCGGCGGCACTCCCGGCCTGGAACAGGCCGAGTGCTTCCACCAGTTGGCCGATCCGGGGTGCGAGGGCGAAGACGTACAGCAGGAAGGCGACCAGGGTCGACACGGTGATGGCTCCCGTCGCCACCCGCGCTCCTCCGACGCCGAGCACGACGAGGAAGGACAGTTGCACCGCGACCGTCGAGGCGGTGGCCGACAGTGCCTGCCACCAGGCTGCCCTGGTGCCCGCCACCCGGGCGCCCTCGGCCGCCTCGTGCAACCGAGCGGTCTCACGTACCTCCGCACCCGAGGCCTTGACGGTCCGCAGGGCGCCCAGGGTGCGTTCCAGTTGGGCCGCCATGTGCCCCACCGCTTCCTGCGCCTGCCGTGAGGCACGTGCGATACGCGGCGCCACGGCCGCGACCGCGACGCCGATCACGGCGATGGTGGCCAGGGTGATCCCGAGGAGCAACGGGTCGAGAAGCGCCATCAGTACGAGCGTGGCCACCATCACCAGGAATCCGCTGCCCGCGGAGGCGAGCGAGCGGGTGGCGACCTGCCGAAGGAGCGTGGTGTCCGAGGTCACCCGCGAGATGAGCTGACCGGGATCGGTGCGGTTGAACTCGGTCACGCACAGGCGCAGCAGGCGCTCGGACAGCCGTCGGCGGGCCGTGCAGGCCACGGACTCCGCCGTGCGCTCCAGTACGTAGTGGCCCAGGGCCGCGACGACCGCGCCCGCCACGACCAGGGCGCTGAGCAGCGTCAGGGTTCCGAGTGCCGGGTGCCCCCGGTCGAGTGCCTCCACCATCTGCTTGGCGACCATCGGCTGGGCCAGCGCCAGCACACTGCCGACGAGGGACAGCAGGCTCCCGGCCACGATCCCGGTGCGGTGGGGCCGCAGATGGGCGGTGAGCTTCCACGGACGCGCGGGAGCCTCCGCCACCCCTCCGTGCGCGTCCTCGGCACCTCCAGGAGCACCCTCGGTCCGTTCAGGACCGTCCTTGGGCTGTGCGGGCCTGTCCGGACGCGGCGAGGTGACGGGCTGGTGTGGCTCCGAGGACCGGTGCCGGGACTGGGGTTGCGGCTGGCGCGGGGGCTGGGGCTGGGAAGAGGCGGCCACGCCCGCTCAGTCCACCGTGAGGAAGCGCTGGAAGTACTCGGCCGGCGCGCCCTCGCCGACCAGTTCGCCCTCCGCCTCCACCCACGCGTGCGCGGCGAACGGCGGATGGGTGCGCACGCCGACACACCACGTGGGCCACTGACCACGTGAACGGCACAGCAGCACGGTGGCCAACGACCGGGCGAGACACCCTTGTTGGCCTCCCGCGGCCAGGCTCACGGCGAGCACGGTCGCACGCGCCCGGGCGGCTTCCTCAAGCGTCGCCGGGCGCGCTCCTCGACGTAGCCGCACAAGTACCGCGCGGATGCGCACCGGTGGCTGCCTGGCCAGCAGGTGTGCGAGAGCGACGGCCAGCCGGGTCATGAACCGCGGACCGGGTGGAACGGAACGAGGGTCGTGGGGAACGACCTGCGAGGTGGACACGTATGCCTTCCCTCCGGGGGACACGGTCTCAGGACAGGAGCCTTATGGACAAAGGGATTTGGAGACACGAGCACTGAGTGAGCGAGGCGCCGCGGCTCTCCTGAGACCGCAGCGCCGCTAGCCGGGTCCCCGAGGCGGCGGCCTCCGAGGGGCTTCGTCCGTCAGGCGCCCAGGAGTTGGGCCATGCGGAGCTCGTCCAGGATGCGGTCGATGTCCTCCTCGACCTGCTCGGCGCTCACCGCGTACTTCTCGGTGAGCGTCGACACCGCCTGCTCCCTCGTCATGCCTTCGAGCAGCGTGCGGACTATGAGGGCCGCGGTCGGATTGAGTGTGAAGTACTCCCCGCTGTTCTGGTCGAGCAGTGCCATGCCGTACTCGGTGTCGGCGGTCACCACTCCGGGGCGCAGTGTCATCGTCATGCCGTAGGACCTCCTGCGTCGGTTTCCGCGGCCCCCAGCGGGCCGTGGGAGCTTTCACCCGCGCGGCCGCCGTCCCCCGGGCGCCCGGTGTGTCCGGGGCGCCCGACATCGGCCGGGGCGGTGTCGTCGCCGGAGCGCGGGGCCTCGCCCGGGCGCCGGCTCTCGCGTGAACGCAGCCACACCTCGCAGCCGACCGTCGGATGCAAAAGCGCGCTCTCGAGGTCGGCCGCGAGTGGCCGGAGGCACCAGGCGCGCAGCGCGTCGACGTCGACGAGTCCGAGCCGGTCGAGTCGCGAGTCCTCCCAGAGGGCGAGCAGCGAGGCCCGGTGGCGGCGCAGCCCGGTCTCCTCCTCGAACGCGGCGTGGGCCTTGGTGGTGCGGTGACGGCTGGTCTCGGGGACGACCCCGCGCATCGCCTCCTCGATGAGGGGCTTGTAACGCCAGGGGGTGACCCGTTCCTCCGGCCGTACGGCGAGTGCGGCCTCGACGAGCGCGTCGTCGTAGTAGGGCGAGGCGAAGGTGGTGCCGAGGGGTTCGGACATCTGGTCGACGTGCCGCGAGAAGCGGGCGAGGGTGCGCAGGGTGGCGAGCTCGCGGTGCCCGCCGTGCCCGGTGTCCAGCGGTTTCGCGGTCCCGGCCTCTTCGAGGACGAGGTCGCGGACGGCGTCCACCGCTCGGGCCGTGGCCCAGGGCGGCAGCCTCGGCGGGATGCCCCACTCGAACATGGGCGCCGACATGTCGGGCTGCGGGCAGGTGAGGTCCCGGGCCACGAGCCGCAGCCAACTCCCGTAATCCTGCCGGTCGAACAGCTGGCGCAGTGCCGCGCGCCGGGACCAGCGGTGCTTCGAGGTGAAGCCGCGGGTGTGCCGCCAGGCCGTACGCGGGTGGCGGGCCAGGAGGCCGTGGACGTGCGCGGAGGCGCCGCTGAACAGCTCGTCGCCGCCCATCCCGCTCAGGTGCAGGGGTGAACCGTGCCGGGCGGCCTGCTCGACGATGTACATGCGCCGGTGCCGGTTGACGGTGTAGAGCGACGGCGTGTCCAGGATGTCGTCGAGGGTGTCCACACCGTCGAAGGTCAGGGGTACCAACTGGGCGGGCACCACATGGTGTTCGACTCCCCCGAGTGCCTCGACCGTGCGTCGCGCACAGGTGACGTCGTCGCCCAGCACGTCGTGGACCGCGGCGGTGTACGCGACGAGCTTCACCTCGGCCCGTACGGCGGTGCAGACCACGGCGGTGGAGTCGACACCGCCGAGGTCGGCGCTGATCAGGTCGTGGCCACCGGTCCTGGCCGCCACGGCGGCGGCCAGCCGGTCGCGGACCAGCCGGGCGCCCTCGGTCAGCGGCAGTTCGGGTGGGGGCGGGGACCAGCACCGGCCGGTACGGGCATTCCCGTCCCCGTCGAGCCGCAGACGCCGGTCACCGGGCAGGACATCGACGCCGTGCCAGACGCTCTGAGCCGTCAAGGGGTGCAGGATGCCGGGGCTGAGGAGCTGGACGGCCAGCCGGCGTTCGTCCAGGTCCGCGCCGACGAGGTCGGCGAGGACGTCGGCGCGGTCGGAGGCGAGGTGGGCACGGGACGGACGCGCTGCGGCGAAGAAGACGGTGCGCACGCCGCTGACGGGGCCGCGGACGAGGACCTGCCCGTCGAGGCTCGCGAGCAGGTGGTGACTGCCGGGCCACCGGGCGGCAATGCGCTCGACGCCCGCCGACGAGCCGGTACGCGCGGCGCGTTCGGCTTCCTCTGCCGTCACGGCGTGCTGCCCGATCACGGCGACGCGGCTGCCTCCGCACCGTGCCGTCGTCAAGGTCCGCGCGGACCACCGGCCGATCAGCCAGGGCCGGCCGGAGGCGTGCGGGAGCTCCTGCGACGCGCAGGACCGCAGCCGCGCCGCCTGACCGGCGACGGCGTCGGTGTCCGGGAGCACCACGAACCAGCTGGACGTGGTGGGAAATGAGGTACCAATCGCCATGGGCGGGCCCCTCCGCTCGGTGCGTGTCCGTGATGTACGGGCGAGTCGACACATGCCCGCGGACACGGGAGGTCGACGTGCTCCGCAGTACACGGGGAGTCGACGCGTGCCCGTGATGTACGGGCGAGTTGACGCGTGTCCGTGGTGGTGCACGGGCGAGCGTGGGCGGCACGAGGCCGCCCACGCTCATGACCGTCCGCCCGTCCCACGCCACCCGCTCACGCCGGCGACGAGGGAGGACGGTGCGGCCGGTTCGGGTCAGAGCAGGCTGTGGCCGCCCAGCAGGTCGGGGCTGCCCTTACCGGCGAGGCCGGTCGTCTTGTGGAAGCTGCCGGCCTTGATGAGGGTGGGACGCTCGTACGCCATCGTCGTATCCCTTCGTCGGTGAATTCGGCGCTGATTCCGTTGAACACAGCGTCGCTTTCCGCGAATCGACGGGCCGCCTTTTCTCGATCGGCCGGTCGACGCAAGGCATAAAGCTAGGCGCGATTCTCGCCGACCACAACGGCGCACGCGATTCGACCGGAGCACACCCGGAGTTACGGCATGCCTCCTGCCGCTCTCCGTGCTGCACGCGCACCCGGCATCCGCCGTCATGAATGAAGAATCGGGGGGTAAAGGCATTCACCCCGCCGAATCAGCTCTCCACTTTCGGTCATATGAGCGAGAGAAAGAATGAGCGGAATCGCAGGTACCGAGCCGATGGAGCGGGAACGCGCGGGATTCCCCCTGGCGAGAGCCCGTCATTCGTGACCGCTGTCCGGATTACGGCTCGGCGCGGTCACCGTTTCTCCACAGACCTTCCCGTGACGGGACGGGGATTCCCTCACAGTCACTCGGATCACAACTCCGTGATGGAATAACACATTCCCCGTCGAGGGGTCATCGAATTGCCCGCTCGTTCCCATCACAGGTTGTCCGAGGCAAACATTTCCTGTCCGCCCTAGCGAGCCGCCTTCACCGAAACTCCACGGAATTCGGTCGCGGCGCCTGGTCTTCATGGATCGAGCGGGCGTCTTTCGCGGGCAATTCCGGTTGCGCGTACACAGGTTCGGGTCACACGTACGCGAGTTCGAGGCTCTGCAGTTCTTCAAGTCCGGAGCGGAACGGCGGCGGTGCCGGGCACGGCCACTCCACCGGGGATGAATTGTCGCGCAAGGGTCGGCACGTCCCCGCCGGGGCGGGTGCAGCTGAGCTCCGTCCGGCCGTGCAGGCAATGGGAGTTGATGCAGCGGCCCGGCGCCCCGGGCGGGCACACCGGGCACGCGTCGACTGCGACGCCGCGCACGGTCGGCCCGGTGCGAGGGGCGCACAGCATGAGGTGATGAGCCCTGTACGCGCCCCCGCGTACGTAGGCAGAATGCGCCACGTCGGCGTCATTCGGCCGGGTCTCCGCCGCCTCAACTTCCCAGGAAAGAAGGTCGGTTGCCGTGCAGTTGCGTCTTCCCACGTCCGTGTCCGAAGCGCAGCAATGCCTGGCCGAGGGAGCAGTGCCGGTAGGCGGGGCCACACTGGTGTGGGCGACCTGGCAGCGGGACGGTTTCCCCGAGCAGGCGATGTCCCTGCGCAGCCTGCCGGAGGCCAACGTGGTCGAGCGCGACGCGCTGGGCGGGGCCGTGGTGCTGCACCGCGTCGACGACCGCGTGCCCGAGGTGCTGCAACTGGCCGCCTCCTCGGTGGGGACCGGAGCGGTCCGCCGTACGGCCACCGTCGGCGGCAACGTCGTCGGCAGCACCCTGCGCTGTCTGCTCCCGGCGGCCCTGGTCCTGGACGCCCGCGCGCGCGTCCTGACGCCGGACGGCGCCTACGAGACCGATCTGGTCGAGCTGGTCGCCAAGCGCCCGCTGCTGCTGAGCCTCCACTGGCGCGAGCCGGTGGCCAGCTCGTACCTCAAGCTTGAGGGTGACGCGGGCGGCCCACCCCCTCTGGTCGTCGCCGCCGCGGTGCACACCGACGCCGACGGGAGCAACCGGATGCGCGTCGCCGTCCGTGACGGCTACGAGGTGCTAGCCGACAGCGCCGCGTACGACCCCGGCACCGGGGCGGAGCAGGTCGTGCAGGCCCTGGCCCGTACGGACGTCGGCGCGCTGCACCCCATGGCCTGGGATGTGGTCCGCCGGCACGTCACCGACCTCCTGGACCGGCCCACCGTCCGCTGAGACCGAGGGCCAGCCCTCACCGGCGGGGAGAGGTCCGGCGGGTAGCTGACACCCCCTGTCCTCCAGGAGGACTCAGACCTTCCACGCCCGTAGCTGGTCGGCGACAGGCAGGATGCCGAGACGCGTGTCACGGATCTTGCGGACCAGGTCCGACAGGCCGCCGTAGGGCGGGTCGATGCCCTCACCGGACTGATCCATGTACTGTGCGGCGACGAACGCCGCGAAGAGGCTGTTGCGGTGCGGGAGCGGTTCCAGGCGCACGATGGTGTGCATCAGCGCTGCCGCCCGCCACGCCGCGTCGGGGTCGGCGGCGGCGAGCGTGGGCAGCTTGGTCCGGTGCCGGGCGACGGCGGCCACGAGCGCGGAGTAGTCCGCGACCGACATGTCCTCGCTGAGCAGGGCGGTCTCCTGGACGTCGAGCAGCCAGGCGACGTCAACGTAGAAGTGCATCAGGCAGCCGCAGCGCCGTCACGTCGCTCGGAGGGCGGCACCTCGTCCGGGAACGCGTCGTCGAACTCACCGCGCAGCCGCTCGGCCCACACACCCGCGCCGTCCACGAACTGCTTGCGCTGCATCTCGCGCACCCCGAGGTCGTGGAGGTACTGCTTGAGGCTCTTGCCGGCGGCGGCGGCGGCCGCGCGGACACCCTCGAGTTCCTCGTCGGTGAAGGACACGTTGAGCGATGGCATACGACAATGGTACCTACTTGGTGCCGACGAGCGGAAGCCCAGCGCGAGACGCCCTGAGCGGGCGGGCGGGGCGCCGCTGCGACACCCCGCCCGCCCGCCCGCGTGCCGTCAGCGGTGACCGCCGCGCCGGTCCAGACGTGCCAGCACCGCTCCCGCCATGGCTTCCATGCCCGTCGCGTTCGGGTGCGCGGGTGCGGCGGGCGCGGCCGGACGGAGGGGCTCGATCCAGCGGTCGGCGGGCGCCTTGCACATGTCGTGGCCGATGGTCGGCTTGTACGTGTCGACGTACTCGGCCCGGTTCAGCAGCGCGACCGTGCGCAGCATCAGGTTGAGCCGCTTGCCGGTGTCACGCAGGTACGGGAAGTCCTTCGCCGCGAACGGAACCGACGGATAGCAGCCGCTCCCGTCCTCCGGAAGGAGGTCGGGGTAGCCGACGAGGACGACGCGGGCGTGCGGCGCCTTGGCGTGCACGGCGCGCAGCACGCGGGCCACCTTCGGTGCCGTCTCCAGGATGTTGAGCGTGAGCTGGTCGGCGCCGGACGAACCGTAGTACTGCTGACAGGGGTTGCCCGTCAGGTCCTTCGAACTGAGGGCGGCACAGGTGCCGATGATGGAGCCGAAGCCCATGTCGTTGCCGCCGATCTGCACGGTCACCAGGTCGGTGTCACGGCGTACGGCGTCCAGTTGGGGGCCGTTGGTCCCCTGCGCCTTCCACATCTCCGCGGTCGTCGCGCCACCGCAGCTGACGTCGGTGAAGGTGGCGACCTTGCGGGCGGCGGCGACGAGCGACGGGTAATTGTGGTCGGAGCGGGCGCAGTTGGCGTCGACCTGACGTGGGATCAGCGGACCTGAGGTGTACGAGTCGCCGAGCGCCACGTAGTCCGTACGATGCCCGGAGTGCCCCGTGCCGTCCGTGGCCGTGGCCGCGGGAGCGAAGCCCGCCACCAGGGCGCAGCTGCCGAGAGCGGCCCCCAGTGCGACGGCGCGCCGCCGTCTCGGCACAGCGCCGCCCTCGCGCGATTCGTGGTCCATCGTGCCCTCCCCTGTAACCGTGACCGTGTGCGGGACATGCCGGACTCCCGAGGGAGCGCACGCGGACATGCGCCACCGTGGTGACGTGACGTGGTGAACTGCTGCCCCGCAAGACCTACGCGCTTGTATACCGGCAGGTAGGTTCCTGAACCAGGTTTTGGACAACGCCGTCTCGGCCACGCCCGTTATTGCATCCGCCCGGCCCAGAGAGTCCCGGGCGAAGGTGCCCGGCGGGACGCGGGCGCGCGGAGCCCATGAGCCGCACCCGCGGGCCCAGCCCGCCGCAGCAACGGCCGGTCACCTCCTGCCCCCGGCGCGAATTCAACAGATGCGCGACTTGGCGGGGAACGCGGTGACCACGGCACGGGAGCGCACACGTGGGGTGCGGGGCCGCACGGCAGCGTCCGGTCGTCTCACCAGCGACCATCCGCCGACAGTCGCAGAATCCGCCGCCCGGGCGCGGCCTGTCCCAAATCCACGGAACCCGCCTCGCCTAATTCATCAACGTGGAAATCGATGGGCGGGCGGCCGAGTGTTGAGCCAGGACACCGGGATCCCCCGGACCCCTCGACGAAGGAAGAGCGACATGTCGCCCACGCGCGCCAACGCCGCCGGCCCCGCTCCGGTCGTACGCCACAACCTGATTCTGGTGGTCACGTGCCTCGCTCTGGGCACGGTGGTCGCCGCGATGGCATCACTGAACGTCGCTCTGCCCGATCTCGCCCGGGAGACGCACGCGACGCAGACCCAACTGTCCTGGATCATCGACTCGTACAGCCTCGTCTTCGCCTCGCTCCTGCTGCCCGCGGGCGCCCTCGGTGACCGCTTCGGCCGTCGGCGGGCACTGCTCGCGGGGCTGGCCCTCTTCGGCGGAGGTTCGGCCGCCGCCGCGCTGACGACCGATCCCTCCCTGCTCATCGGTCTGCGCGCCGTACTGGGCGCCGGGGCGGCGCTGGTCATGCCGGCCACCCTGTCGACGATCACCAGCACGTTCCCGCGGGCGGAGCGGACGCGTGCGGTCAGTGTCTGGGCGGCCGTCGCGGGAGCGAGCGCCCTGGTCGGCCTGTTCGCCACCGGCGCGCTCCTGGAGGGCTGGTCGTGGCGCTCGGTGTTCCTGCTGAACGTCGCCCTCGCGCTGATCGCCCTGATCGGCACGCTGCTCTTCGTGCCGGAGTCGGCCGAGGCCGACCAGCCGCGTCTCGACATCGGAGGCGCGCTCCTCGCGGTGGCCGGTCTCGTCGCCCTCGTCTACTCCGTGATCGAGGCTCCGACCCGCGGCTGGGACAGCGCGGCGACCCTCGGCGGCATCGCCCTCGGCCTGGCCGTCCTGACGGGCTTCGTGTTCTTCGAACTGCGTCAGAAGCACCCTCTGCTGGACCCCAGGCTGTTCCTGAACCGCCACTTCACCGCGGGCTCGCTGTCGATCACCCTCCAGTTCTTCGTCTTCTTCGGCTTCATCTTCGTGATGATGCAGTACCTCCAGCTGGTGCGCGGGGACAGTGCGCTCATGGCGGCGGTCGCGATGCTGCCGATGGCCGCCGGCATGATTCCGCTCGCCCGTGCCACCCCGCACCTGGTGGCACGGTTCGGTATCCGTGGTCCCTGGACGGCCGGTCTGGTGGGCGTGGCGACCGGGATGCTCGTGCTGTCGCGGCTGGACGCGTCGAGCTCGTACTGGCTCATCGCCGCCGGACTCCTGCCACTGGGCGCCGGCATGGGCCTGGCCATGACGCCCGCCACCACCTGCATCACGGACGCGCTGCCGAACGCGCTGCAGAACATCGGGTCCGCCATGAACGACCTCTCGCGCGAACTCGGCGGAGCGCTGGGCATCGCCGTCCTCGGCAGCCTGCTCAGCGCGACCTACCGTGAGCGGCTGGACCTGCCCGGCCTGCCGCACCACGCGGCCGAGGCCGCCCGGTCCTCCCTCGCCGCCGCGCACGCCATGGGTGACCCGGTCGCCGGCCACGCCACCACGGCGTTCGTCGACGGCATGCACCTCGCGCTGCTGGGCGCCGCCGTGGCAGCCGGGCTCGCCGCCCTGGCCGTCACCGTCCTGCTGCGTTCCGCCGCCCACTCCCCCACGTCCGCCGGCGACGACAACTCCCGTACCGACGCGGCGGGTTCACGCCCCTCCACGGCTACGGCTCAGGAGCAGCACTCGTACCGGTGAGTCCAGGTGACCGGTTAATCCAGGCGACCGGCGTCTCCCTCGCACGACGGGAGGCGCCGGTTCCGCGTCGCGGACCTCCGCGACGGTGGCGTCGACATCGACATAGGCAGCGGCACCGGGGGTCACCGCGGACGGCGAGGAGCCGTCGGCGGGCGTGCCGGGCCGCGCAGGGCCAGCCGCACCTGCGGAGCCAGGTAGCGGACGGCCTCCTCGGGGCTCATGGAGGCGACCGGTTCGAGCCGCAGGAGGTAGCGGGAGGTTATCAGACCCGCGACCACGGTGGTGAACGCGCCGGCGAACTGCCGCGCGTTCCTCCCCGGCAGGAGGGCCGCGACCCGTTCGACGATCTCGCGCTCCACGGCTTCCTTGACCAGCTCCCCGAACGCCTCGTCGCCGGCGGCACCCTTGAGCATGGCCAGCAGCGGCGGCCCGGAGACGGGGTCGTCCCAGACGGCGACGACCTGCCGCACGACACGTTCCGGAAGGGTGGCCAGGTCCCCCTCTTCGAGCAGCTCGGCCAGGACCTCGGCCGGGTTGGCGCCCAGCGCGAGGGCGGCACCGAACAGCCCCTTCTTGGAACGGAAGTAGTAGCTGATCAGCGCCAGGTCGACCTCCGCCTCGGCGGCGACCGACCGCAGGGTGACCGCGTGATAGCCCTCCTGGAGGAACCGGCGCCGGGCGACGGCAAGGATCGCGGCCCGGGTGTCGGGGCTCCCCGGCCTGCGGCCCCGCCGCGCTCCCGCCGTGTTCGTCACGGACGTCATTCTAGGAAGCTGGGGCTTCCGAACCGACCGAGGCACACGCTCGGGTCCAGGGGAGGCGGGCGGAGACGTCTGCCTCATGGCAGTAGCGGAAGCGGGCCAAAGGCTCTCCAACGGTCACCGCTGGAGCCGGAACAGCACCGAGGACGTGGCCGCCGTCATCGGCCGGTGCAAGGCCGACCGGCTCATCTGTGTGCTGGAGGTCCACGACACCACCGGCTACGGCGAGGAGTCGGCCGCGTCCCTCGTCGACCAGGCTGCCGACTACTGGATCGGCCTCAAGGACGTGCTCACGGGCGAGGAGGACCACGTCGTCATCAACATCGGCAACGAGCCCTGGGGCAACACCGATCCGGCCGGCTGGACCGCACCCACCACCGCCGCGGTCCGCAAACTCCGCAGCGCCGGGTTCGAGCACACGATCATGGTCGACGCGCCCAACTGGGGCCAGGACCGGCAGGGCGTCATGCGCGCCCAGGCCCGGTCCGTCTACACGGCGGACCCGACCGGCAACCTCATCCTCTCGATCCACATGTACAGCGTCTACGACACCGCCCAGAAGGTCACCGACTACCTCCAGGCCTTCGTGGACGCCGGACTCCCCCTCCTGATCGGCGAGTTCGGCGGGCCGCCCGACCAGTACGGCGATCCGGACGAGGACACCATGATGGCCGCCGCCGAGGAACTCGGGCTGGGCTGCCTGGCCTGGTCCTGGAGCGGGAACACCGGCCCCGTGCTCGACCTGGCCATCGACTTCGACCCCGCCCGGCTCAGCTCCCGGGGACAACGCGTCTTCCACGGCGAGAACGGCATCCTCCAGACCTCCCGGGAAGCCACCGTCTACGGCGGCTCCCAGGGCGACACCCGCGCCCCGACCCCGCCGGCGCCCCGGCCGCGTCCGCCGTGACGGCCACCTCCGTGACCCTGACCTGGGCCGCTTCCGCGGACGACGTTGGTGTCACCGGCTACGACGTCGTCCGTGTCAGCGGCGACTCCGAGTCCCCCGTCGTCTCGGCCTCCACTCCGACCGCCTACGGGAGGCGGCCGCGGGCCCGTCGGGGCCGGTTCAGGACGTGGCGCAGGCGGCGCCGTCGAGGGTGAACGCGGTGGGCGCCGTGTTGGTGCTCCCCCTTGGCGGCGGTGAAGCCGACCGTGACCGAGCCCTTCGCGGGCACGGTGGAGGCGGCGGAGACGCGGCCCTTCCCACCGTCCTGGGAAGGGGTACCGCCCCACATGTTGGTGACTTTCTGGCCGTCGGCGAAGGCGAAGGCGAGCCTCCAGCCGTCGATGCCGGCGGTCCCGGTAGGCGCCGCGGGTCCTTCGTCCCGACGTGACGGTGTCAGGGTGTCCGTCCCGACGGGCGGTGACCGTCGAGGGCGGGAACGGGGCGGGCCGCGGGCTCAGGCGCTGTCGAGAAGCACCGCCAGTGCCTCGGCCGTCGCCGGGTGGCGGGCGGTCAGCGCCGCCCCCGCCGGGCCCTCGTCCGGGGTCTCCCAGACTCCGTCGCAGCCCAGTAGGTCCGCCACGGCGTCGCACGTCGCCGGGTGAGCGGTGAGGAGCGCGCAGCCGCCCTTCTCCGCTCCCGCCGGAGGCAGGCCGGCCGCGGGTTCCGGCTGGGCCCGCCACGGCGGAACCCACGCGTCCAGCGCCGCGAGCCGGCCGGGGAACATCCGCCCGGCCTCGCGGACCAGCAGCGGCGCCGACTCGGCACCGTCGGCCCGCAGCGTCGTGATCAGCGTCGGCAGCCATGGCAGGAGCACGGGGTCGGGCAACCGCCCGAAGGCGTTCGACACGGCCTCCACCACGAAGTCGGCGAGGCCGGGGACAGGCTCCAGCGCGTGCACGAATCCGCTGAGGTAACGCGGATAGGCCGGCACCACCAGGGGGTTGCCCAGCAGTTCGTCGCACCTCGCCCTGAGGTCCGCGCGGGACAACTGCCCGAGCTGCACCTGAGCCGCCCACAGCAGCGCCGTCTTGGACGGGTCCTGCGGATGCGACTGGACGACGGCCAGCTCCAGCTGGGTCCGGTCGCAGCCCAGTGACAGGGCCAGTCCCTCCATGCTGAACAGGAAGCCAAGCATGGCCCCGACCTGGCGGACGGTGGCGTCCTCGTCGGTGAACGCCGTCGGCAGCAGGGTGCAGTAGTGCGCGTAGCCCGCCTTGACGAAGGACTCGATCCATGGCGGGAGCACGGGCCGGCTGGTCCGGTAGTACGCCAGCAACCGCCGTATCCTGCGCAGCACTTCGGGCGCGCCCTCGACGCCGCGCTCGGCGGACAGCACTTCCAGGGCGCGGGTGCCCAGTTCGTCGGCGAGGCGGTGGCTGCGCAGATACAGCGTCGCGTCCTCGACCGCCTCCAGGACCGTCGCCGTGGTGGCCTGCGCGCTGTACGCGGTACGGCGCAGCCGCTGTTCGAGGACCTGCTCGATGCTGACGCCCTCGTAGCCGAGTTCGATCAGCGCACGCTGGTGTGTGCCGAGCGCCAGGTCCCACGACTCCTGGATGGGCCGCTCCCCCAGCTTCCGCTCCCCCATGATCGGGCGGGCGGCGCCCTGCGGCATCAGGTACCGCAGCATCCACAGCACGTCGGAGCAGCGCTCCAGCCGCGGCTCGGACGCGATGTCCAGCAACGCCCGCTGCACGCCCCGCTGTTGGAGTCCGAGGCCGAGCGGGGCGAGCCTGTCGTGCACGTCGCGGGCCAGGGGCGGCAGCGCGTCGTAGCCGACCTGGCCGACCCGGTCGCCGCCCATCATGATCTCGACGAGGCGGCGCACGTCGCGCCGGCCGGGCACGGAGTCCTTCTCGATGCAGGTGACCGCCGCGTCCTGGAAGTCGTACGGCGTGGGCTTGGCGCGGTCGCGCATCCCGGCCAGCAGGATCGACGTCTCGAACACCGCGATGGCGTCGGCGGTGGAGGCGAGGTAGCCGTTGCGGCGGGCGGCACGCACGATGTCCACCGACCAGCCGAGCAGCTCGGTCTCGTCCAGGCGGTCGAGGACGGGCGGCCGCTGGAGGAAGCCGGTCAGTCTGTCGGAGGCCGGCGGCGCCGGTACGGAAGCGGTCGCCGCCACGGCCTTCCGCGGCTTCTTCGTGCCGGCCTGGCCCGCCAGCCGGTACGGCCGCACGCGCGTCCGGCGTACGTTCTTCGCCCAGACCGTCGCCGCGATGGACACGGACCCGGCGGCCAGGCCGAACTGCGCCTCTATCGCCGCGTGGCTGGACGGGATCAGGCCGTACCGCCACTCGGTTGCGCTACGAGGGCTGATCTCGAAGGTGTCGGTGCCGTGGACGCCGAACTCGGCGACGCGGCTGGCGGCGTGGTAGGCGCCGCAGACGTAGAGGCAGTCCTCCACGTCGGTGCCGGTGGCCGCCAGGTGTTCGCGCATCCGGGTCCACATGAACCGCTCGCGGTCCTCGTCGACACTTACCCGGTGAGGGTCCCCCGGCGCCAGGCGCCGGAAGAGGCTGCCGATCAGGAACATGACCTGGCGGTAGGTGTCGTGGTCGCTGTCGCCGAGCGGCAGTTCCACGTACTGGTGCCACCACTCCGACCAGTGCCGCACCTTGCCGTGCCGCAGCAGGTGCTCCTCCAGTTCGGCGAAGCGCGGCCGCAGGTCGCCGATCTCCACGCCGACCGCGTCGCCGTGCAGCGCCGCTTCCTCTTCGGCCGGCGGCGCGTCCGGGTCGGTCGGCTCGTCCGAGCCGGTCGCGCGGGCGTCCCACTGGAAGACGTGGTCCGAGGAGCGGTCGACGAGGACCAGTTCGACCCCGGGGGTGTCCAGGGCGTAGGCGATCGCCTGGTACTCGGCCGAGGCCTCCGTGATGGGGGCGACGACCGACAGCGGGGACCACTCGGCCGGGAAACCGTCGACCTCGCTGGCGAACGCCTGGATCGCCACCGGCAGCTTGCAGTTGCGCAGTTCCGTCAGCAGGGGCGTCATGTCCTCGCACAGCTCCAGGTACACGACCTTGGGCTGTTTCTCCCGCAGGCGCCTGGCCATGGCGATCGCCGAGGCGGGCGAGTGGTGGCAGACGGGGAAGATCTCCAGCGGTTCGCGCACCGCGCGGTCGACGTCGTCCACGATGCCGAGGAGGATGCCCTCCAGGGCGTCCGGCCCGCCGGCGAACGTCTGCGCCGCCTCGTGGAGTTGACCGCGCAGTGCGCTGAAGGTCTCCTCGGGGGCGCTCACGACAGCGTGGCGATCGCGTCGCGCCCGCCTTCGAGGAACTCGGGCCAGGAACCGCCCTCCTCCTTGCTGCGCGGCTCCACGACGCCGTGCAGGTACTTGTTCAGGATGGCCAGGTCCTCGGGCTCGCGCCTGGCCAGGGAGCCGACGAGCGAGGAGGCGAGCGTCCGGGCGGTCAGGGCGCGCTCGCCGAAGAAGTTGCTGTGCAGGATGGCGTCCTCCAGCACGCCGATCTGTTCGGCGGTGGACAGCGCGGACTCCAGCTTCTCGTCGTCGCTGCCGGCCGCGGCCGCCGAGGCGCGCAGGTCGGCGAAGCTCTGCAGCAGCACGTCGAGCAGCGTCGGCGGCACGTCCAGCTCCAGTTGGTGGCGGCGCAGCAGTTCCTCCGTGCGGAAGCGGACGATCTCCACCTCGCTCTTCTTGTTCGTCACCACGGGGATGCGGACGAAGTTGAAGCGGCGCTTGAGTGCCGAGGAGAGGTCGTTGACGCCCCGGTCGCGGCTGTTGGCGGTGGCGATGATGGAGAAGCCCGGCTTGGCGAAGACGATGCTGTCGCTGTCGAGTTCGGGGACCGAGATGTACTTCTCGGAGAGGATCGAGATCAGCGCGTCCTGGACGTCGCTGGTGGAGCGGGTGAGCTCCTCGAAGCGGCCGATCGCACCGGTCTCCATGGCGGTCATGATGGGTGAGGGGATCATGGACTCGCGTGACTGGCCTTTGGCGATGACCATGGACACGTTCCACGAGTACTTGATGTGGTCCTCGGTGGTGCCTGCCGTGCCCTGCACGACCAGCGTGGAGTTGCGGGAGATCGCGGCGGACAGCAGCTCGGCCAGCCAGCTCTTGCCGGTGCCGGGGTCGCCGATGAGCAGCAGTCCGCGGTCGGAGGCGAGCGTGACGATGGACCGCTCGACGAAGCTGCGGTCGCCGAACCACTTGGGCGCGATCTCCCGGTCGAGGCCGTCGGAGCGCTCGGAGCCCAGGACGAACAGGCGGACCATCTTCGGTGACAGGCGCCAGGAGAAGGGCTTGGGGTTGTCGTCGACGGACTCCAGCCAGTCCAGCTCCTCGGCGTACTTGATCTCGGCGGGGGCGCGCAGCAGGTCGGACATCTCGGGATCTCTTTCTAGGCGAGGAACGTCTTGAGTTCGTGGACGAGCTTGCGGATGTGGCCGGAGAGCACGGGGGTTCCGAGGTCCTTGAAGCGCTCCTTGAACCAGGGGTTGACGCTGCCGCGGCCTGCGCTGGTCACCGAGCCGACGGGGATGAACTTGGCTCCGGAGCGGTGGACGGCGGCCATGCTCTGGAACAGCGGCTCGCACTGCCACTCGTAGAAGTCGGAGATCCACACCACCGCCGTGTTGCGGGGCTCGGCGATCTTCGGCTGGGCCAGGGCCATGGCGACCGTGCCGTCGGTGCCGCCCCCGAGCTTGGTGCGCAGCAGCGTCTCGAAGGGGTCGTGCACCCAGGGCGTGAGATCGAGCGCCTGCGTGTCGTACGCGATCAGGTGGACGTCCACCTTGGGCAGCCCGGCGAAGATCGACGCGAGGATCGTGCAGTTCACCATCGAGTCGACCATCGAGCCCGACTGGTCCACGACGACGATGAGCCGCTGGGGTGTCGTCTTGCGGGCGGTGTGCCGGTAGTAGAGGCGGTCGACGTACAACCGCTCCTCCTCCGGGCTCCAGTTGGTGAGGTTCTTCCAGATCGTGCGGTCGAGGTCGAGGTTGCGGAACACCCGCTTGGGCGGGACGGAGCGGTCCAGGGCGCCCACCGTGGTCTTCTCGACCTGGGTGCGCAGCACTTCGGCGACCTCGTCGACGAAGCGGCGGATGAGCGCCTTGGCGTTGGCCAGCGCCACGCCCGAGAGGTTGTTCTTGTCCCTCAGCAGCTGCTCGATCAGCGACATGCTCGGGGTCAGCCGCGCGGCCAGCTTCGGGTCGGCCAGCACCTCGCGCAGCTTCATCCGCCGGACCAGGTCGGCCTCGATGCCGGCCAGTTCCGGACCGATCGCCGGGACGAGGTGGGTGAGGTCCGGTGTCGTACCCCCGCCTCCGGAGCCGTCCCTTCCCGCGCCCCGACCGGCGGCGCCCGTGCCCGCCCGGCCGCCACGCAGTTCGCCGGGCTCGCAGCCGAGGGCGCGCTCCAGCCAGCCGGCGTCGGACTGCCAGCGCGACAGCTGTCCCGCGGTGACCGCGCCGGAGCCGGTGGCGAAGGTGTTGAGGAGCACCTTGGACACCAGTGCCGCGCGTCGCACTTCGGCGGCCCGGTCGCGTCCGCCCTCGTCCGGCGCGGGCACCATCAGGGCGTCGAACTCGTCGGCCAGAGCGGGGTGGCGCTGCACGATCGCGTCGATGGACGCCTGCGGATCGAGGAGCGCGGGAGGCAGGCCGAGGTCCTCGACGACGCCGAGACCGGCCGACTCCAGGGTCGGCTGCTCCTCCGGGTCGAAGAGGCGGGCGAGCAGCAGCCAGTACAGGGCCTGGCGGCGGTTCTCGTCGGAGTCGGCCTCGGGTGCGGAGGCGGTGTCGGGACCGCTGTGCTCGGTCATTTGCGCAACAGCCTTCCCGCGCGCTCGCGCAGTGCCGTGACGGCGTCCATGGCGGCTTTCTCGGCCTTGACGGCCGCCTTGTCGGCGGTGCCGCCAGCCCAGGCTCCGGCGTGGACCGCCACCGCCTTCTTCCGCACGGTCGTCTCCACGGCCAGGGGCTGGACGCGGAAGGCTCCGGCGTCCCAGCGGAGCAGCCCGACGCAGGCACCGGACTTGGCGACGGCCTCGGGGGTGAGCGGTCCGGCGGCCGGGATGCGGTCGGTGTCCACGGGGACCGGGTGTCCGGCGACGGTGAAGGTGACCATGTCGTCCTCCTGCCGGCTCTCGTAGCCCTCCAGGAAGACGGGGACGGCGATCGCGGCCGGGTGCCGGTCCAGGGGCGCCGTCGCGGGGTCGGTGGCCGTGGGAAGAGCAACGCGGGCGGTGGCGAGGGCGTCGGCGGGCTCGCCGGTGCGTGCGTGCCCGTCGCTCCACAGGAGGTCGCCCGCGGCGGTGGCCGGCATGTCGGTGAGCTCCATCGACCGGCCTTCGCTCACGGCGGCCAGCAGGGACATGTGGGGGCGCAGCAGCTGCCACAGACCGGCTCCCACGACCGTGTCGGGCTTCGGCGCCGACACGGCGGCGCGCACCAGGCGGGGCGCGGAGCCGTCGGCGGGTTCGAACACCGCGTGGACCTGGGCCTGTACGGCGGTCGGGTGCTCCTGCAGGTCGATGCCCAGCGGCAGCAGCCGGCCGGTGAGCGTGCCGGTGGGCGGCAGGCCGGCCGCGCCGGGCAGCGTCAGGAGCAGCGCACGTGACCACAGGTCGGCCCAGCGGCGGGTGGGTACGCGCTCCAGGGTGGCACCCGGGCAGGAGGCGGCGAGTTCGGCGGAGAACCCGTCGAGCAGAGTCGCGAGGCGGCGCAGCCCGGGGTCCGGCAGCATCGCCGAGACGATCTGCGCCGAGCCGGACACCAGCTCGTGGTCGATGCCCTGCCACCCCGCGCGCACCAGGTCGCAGAGCCAGGAGCGGGCTGCGGCGAGCAGGTTCACCTCGGGCCGCTCGACGGCCACCGGTGCGGGCGCCTCGC
Source organism: Streptomyces sp. NPDC005496 (assembly GCF_042872045.1). NCBI lineage: Bacteria > Bacillati > Actinomycetota > Actinomycetes > Kitasatosporales > Streptomycetaceae > Streptomyces > Streptomyces sp. NPDC005496. The sequence continues at coordinate 212,452 of NZ_JBIAJQ010000008.1, read as the reverse complement.
CGCGGGTGCGGCCGGTCGCCTCGTCCACGCGGCTCACGAGGGCGTCGTGGACGGAACCGAGCAGGGCCGTACGGGCGGCGGCGAGGGCGACGAAGTGGTCCTCGCCCGCGGCTCCGGCGGCGGTCTTGTCGGCGGCCTCGCCGACCCGGGCGGCAAGAGGTGTCCCGGAGACGGCCCGGGCGAGCGCGGCCAGTCCGGCCGCCTGGGCGGGCTGGGGGCGGAGCAGGCCCGCCACCAGGACCCGGTCGAAGGAGTCGACGGCGGTGAGGGCTTCGTCGAGCCCGTCGGGGGTCTCGCCTTCGGCGAGCAGGTCGGCGCGCATCACGCGGCCGTCCTGGTCGGCGGGAACCACTGCATCTCCGGCAACGGGGCGGTGCTCGCGTCCAGTTCCAGATAGGCGAGGTGGCGCAGGAACCGGCTGAAGACGGGCGCCGCGGCCTTGGTGTCTCCCTGCGCCGGGCCCGTGGCGGTCATGGCCGCGGTGAGGACCGGCGCGCTCGGTTCCTGGTCGCCGGTGTCGACTCTCAGGTAGCGGGCGACACGGGCGGCCCCGTACTGCAGGACCGCTTCGGTGACGAGGGCGCGGATGTGGTTGCAGAACGACCCTCGCGCGCCTCCGCACGGCCGGTTGTTGTTGGTGCTGCACGCGTACGCGTAGGTGCCCGACGCGACCGACGAGACGTAGACCCGCTCGATGTCGGATCCGCTGGACACCACGCCCTGCACACGTCCGTCGGCCAGCTCGACGAACGGGACCTTGGCGAGCTTGCGGGGCTGCGCGGGTGCCGCCACCCGTGCCGTGCTCGACCTCTCCCACTCCGACAACGCACCTTCTCCAATGCACCAGGGAGCCTTCCGCCACACCGGCGGGGACACGACTGAACATAGACGCGACCACTGACAACGCGATCACGTCCGCGCGTCCGCCCCCCTGAGCCCGAACACGGGGGCGCCCAGGCCCGAGTGGGCCCGGACGCCGAAGTGCCCGGGCCCAACTGGGCCCGGGCACTCGGTCGTCGGTGGCCCGGCGCGTCGTCGACGCGGGCCGGAAGAAGCGGCGTCAGCCCTGACGGGCCTTGAAACGCGGGTTCTTCTTGTTGATCACAAAGGTCACACCGCGGCGGCGGACCACCTGAGCCCCGGGAAGGGACTTCAGCGAGCGCAGGGACTTGCGTACCTTCATGGCTCTGCTCTCCTTCTGCTCGCCCGTGTCCGGGCGTGCGGTCAGCGGCCGACCGAGGGCGCGCGGCCGTAGCGGCGCTCGAAGCGCTCCACTCGGCCCGCGGTGTCCAGGACCCGCGAGGTCCCGGTGTAGAACGGGTGGCTCGCCGACGAGATCTCGACGTCGATCACCGGGTAGGTGTTGCCGTCCTCCCAGGCGACGGTCCTGGCGGACCGCGCGGTCGAACGGGTCAGGAAGGAGACGTTCGCGGCGCTGTCGCGGAAGACGACGGGCCGGGTCTCGGGGTGGATGCGGGGCTTCATGGGGCTGTCCCTCCTCGTGGCTGTTCGCCTGGTGACGCCGGACCGGTTCAGCGTTCCTCGCGGAAGTCGACGTGCTCGCCGACCACCGGGTCGTACTTGCGCAGGACGAGCCGGTCGGGGTCGTTCCGGCTGTTCTTGCGGGTCACGTAGGTGACTCCGGTCCCGGCCGTCGACCTCAGGGTGACGACGGGGCGTGCGCTGGTGCGTGCCATGAGGGTCCTCCTTCCGCCCACATACGCGATTCTTGACTCGCGCATGTCAGCTACGTGGGGTGTAACAGCGCCCCTCGCCTTCGCATTCCCGCCTCACGGAATCCTTTTCCGGCTCCCGCCCCGCCCGGCCGGAAGGCCGGAAGCCGTATCCCTCGGGAGGCGGAGACGTCGATTCCGCGCGCCGAGCACCTAGGGCCTGTCGTTTGGATCAGGTCGGCCGTGACAGACGGTTCGTCCCGGCCGACCCGAGCGGGGTCTGGTGCGTGCAGCTGCAAGGCGGAGGAGGGCGTCGACGCGATGGGGGTCCCCCCGCTCGATCGAGCGGAGCCGAGAGTGGGGGAGTCGGCGACCGACGACAACGCCGCAGATGTGCGTGCCAGACCCCACGACACCGGCCTGATCCAAACGACAGGCCCTAGACCTCACCGTGCCCGGGTCCACGTACTCGGAGGGGCTTCACGGAGAGGAACAGAACCCACGAGTCGGCCATTCCCGGAATGCGGCGTCCGGCCGAACTTCCCTCTAGAATCGGCTGGTTGAGCCATCCGCGCGTGTTGTACCCCGGCTCCGCCGTCCGGTCCCGAGGCTCACGGGGAGATGTCGTGATCGTCCGAGTTGGTTCCGTGCCCGTCCCACCCCGCCGCCCGCGGACCGACCGCGCCCGCGTGACGGCGGCCCGAGCAGCCCGGGGAGCGACGCCCCGGGCCCAGTGCGTCTCCACCGACCATGGAGAAGGAGCAGAACGATGAAGGATCGGCCCGACGACGTTCCGGCCCAGGCCGCCCACCAGCCGCAGGCGACACCGCCCGCGGGCTCCGGGAACCACGCCGACCCCACGCTGACCGCCATGCAGGCCGCACCCGCGGGGCAGCCAGGAGCCCAGCAGCCGGCGGCGCCACCCAGACCGGCCGCCGACCCGTACGCGACCGGCCAGCAACCGGGCGGTTACGGGCCTCCGCCCCCGTCCATCCCGGCACAGCAGCATCCGTACGCGCAGCCGGGCTACATCCAGCCCGCGCCGCCGCAGGCAGGGGGGAAGGGCACGGCGGGGCACGCCGTCGCGTGGGCGGCCGTGGGGGCGCTGATCGCCTCCGCCCTGTGGGCCGGCGGGGTGTTCCTGCTGGACCTGGGCGACGGCGACAAGGCGGACCTGGCCGGGTACCGGGCCAAGTCCAATCTCTGCTCCGCGGTCGACTACTCGTCGGTGCGGACCGAGTACACGGAGGAGGACTCGGCGCCCACCCACAACTCGCTGGAGCACGACGCCCTGGACCAGAGCTACTGCAGCATCTCCCTGAAGAAATCCTCCGCCTCCTCGTACTCGGACGCGTACCTGTCGGTGCAGATGGACCTCCACAAGGAGACGGACCCCGCCGCCGAGTTCACGGCCCTGTGGTCGGAGTACGACCAGCGGTACGACGACTACGAGGTGGACGAGGTCAACGGCTTCGGCGACGAGGCCTACCTGGTGACCCAGGACACCACGTCCGGCTCGGGGACCAGCGGCAGCAAGTCGGTCATCCTGGCCGTGCGCGACGGCTGGATGACGTACCAGATGAGCTGGAGCGCCTACGCCTCGTCCTACGGCAGCACACCGGCCGACGTCACCGACGTGTCCGGCTGGCTGAAGACCGACACGAAATCGACGCTGGAGAACCTCAGGTCCGACTGACCACCGGGCCGGCCCCCGGACACCCGGGGGCCGGCGGCGTCGGCCGCTCCTTCCCTGCCCCCGTGACACCTCCACGCGCCACACCTCCGTGGCCCTTAATTCGATGCACGTCGTAGTTTGACGTTCGTCGTAATTTGGGGTTTGGTGGACGTGCGCCCGCCGCACGACGCGGCCGGGCAGCGCCCAGTCACCACGGACGAAGGAACGGGAAACCCCATGGCCAAGGCAGTGAAGTTCGACAGGACCGGCGGCCCCGAGGTCCTGGAGGTGCGGGAGGTCGAGGTCGGCGAGCCCGGCACCGGCGAACTGCGCATCCGCGTCGACGCGATCGGGCTGAACCGGGCCGAGCTGATGTTCCGCGAGGGCTCGTACTTCTACCAGCCCGTCTTCCCCTCGGGGCTGGGCTACGAGGCCGCCGGAGTGGTCGAGGCCGTCGGCCCCGGCGTCACCGGCTTCGCCGTCGGGGACCCCGTCGGCGTCGTCCCGTCGTTCCTGCAGACCGACTACGGCACCTACGGCGATCACGTCCTGGTCCCCGCGTCCGCCACGGTCCCGCGCCCGGCCGGCGTCAGTGCCGAGAGCGCCGCCGCGGTGTGGATGGCCTACCTGACCGCCTACGGCGCGCTCGTCGAGGACGGCCACACCCGGCCCGGGGACCACGTCCTGATCACCGCCGCCTCCAGCAGCGTGGGACTCGCCGCGATCCAGACCGCCAACCACATCGGCGCGATCCCCGTCGCGACGACCCGCACCGCCGACAAGAAGCAGCGCCTGCTCGACGCCGGCGCCGCCCACGTCGTCGTCACCGACGAGGAGGACCTGCCCGCCCGGCTGAAGGAGATCACCGGCGGCACGGGCGTGCGCACCGCCTTCGACCCCGTCGCCGGACCCGGGGTCGAGACGATCGCCCTGGGCATCGCGCCGGGCGGCCGGCTCATCGTGTACGGCACCCTCGACCCGCGGACCACCCCGCTGCCCAACGCCCGGAGCTACCCCGCACTGAGCACCCGTACCTACACCCTCTTCGAGGTCACCTCCGACCCCGAGCGCCTGGCGCGCGCCGTCGCCTTCGTCAACGCCGGGCTGTCCACCGGATCGTTCACCCCGGTCGTCGACAGGACCTTCGACCTGGAGGACATCTCCGAGGCGCACCGCTACATGGAGTCCAACGCCCAGGTGGGCAAGATCGTGGTCACCGTCCGGCACTGACCGCCGCGCGCGCCGGTCCGGTTCAGCGGGCCGCCCGCGCGTCCGGCTCGCTCTCCTCCGCCGACAGCAGGGCGGACACGAGGCCGGGGAACCGCGCCTCCAGTTCCTCGGCGCGCAGGGCGTTCATCTTCGTCGTCCCCACGTAGTACTGGCGGATCACGCCGGCCTCCCGCAGCACGTTGAAGTGGTGCGTGGAGGTCGACGGCGCGACCGGCATCTCGAAGCTCCCGCAGCTGAGGTCCTGGCCGGCCCGCGCCAGCCGGCGCACGGCCGCGCGCCGCACCGGGTCGGCCAGTGCCTCCAGCAGCCGCTGCAGCGTGAACTCCTCCGGAGCGGGGTGCGCCACGGAGCGTGGCGTGCTTCGCGGACGGGACACGGCGGACTCCACGGGACGGGACCTGCGGGGCGGATCTGCGGACGGGGACCCTTGCGGGTGGACGGCGATTCTACGTCCCTCACCGCCGGGGCCCGGCCCGGGCGGCACCCCTGCCTCCCGGGCCGGCCGTCCTCAGGACGTCAGGGCGAGGTCCAGCGTCGGGTACAGCGGGAGCACCTCGTCGAGTCCCACGATGTGCAGGACGTCGTGGACTCCGGCGGGCAGGCACGCCAGCCGGATCCAGCCGCCGCCCTCGGCGGCGTCCCGGTTCGCGGCCACCAGGACGTTGATCCCGCTGGAGTCCATGAACGTGACGCGGCTGAAGTCCACCACCGTGCGATGCCCCTCGGCGCCCTCGCGGTCCGCCAGTGCCGCGCGGAAGTCGCCGACGGTGTTGAAATCGATCTCCCCCACCATCCCCAGCACGCTCACACCCTCTGGGGTGACGTGGCGGGAGATGACCAGACGGGCGGCGTTCATGCCATCTCCCTCATCGTCTTCAGCGGCCTTTCCGCTGATGCTGCGTCCACGCAAACGGAACAATCACTCTGGTGTCAACCGGCCGCCTGTTAATGTCACCATCAGCCTGGACCGATCCGCGGCCTTGCGGCCGAGGCGAAAGACCGGCCAGACAGTCACGTGGAGGCACGCTTCAGGGGTACGCGTCCAACGGGGCCATGTGACCGAGGCAACGCGAGGCGACCGTATGGACCAGACCGCGCACGACAGCGAGCAGAAGGCTCCCGGCGCACGTTCCGCTCCGGCGGCGTGCGCCGCCTACGACGGGGACACCCGCTGCATCGGCGCCGCACGCCGATTCGCCACCGCCTATCTGACGCGCGTGCAGGCCGATCACGGCGTCCCGGTCTCCGCCCGGGCGCTGGGCATGACTCAACTGGTCGTGAGCGAACTCGTCACCAACGCCTGCCGCTACGCTCCCGGGCCCTGCCGGCTCGACCTGCGCGTCGTGGACGGCAGCGTGGAGATCACCGTGTGGGACGGCGACCCGACCCTGCCGACCCCCCGCGGGCCCGACCCCGCCCGCATCGGCCAGCACGGTCTGGAGATAGTCCTTGCGGTCTGCCAGGAGTACGACGTGCGCCCCGGCCTGTCGGGCAAACGCACCACGGCCCTCCTCCCCCTCACGGACAACCTCACCGGCCGGTCGTCGAAGTAGGTCCGTCGATCGCGGGCCCGCCCGGCCCCGGTCCGTCGGGCACGCCGCCGTCACGGCCTCCCGGCGAAGTTCCACACGGCGCGGGCGCCCGGGCCCACGACGAGGGTCGAGCGGCCGATCCGCTCCTCGTGCCGGTCGGACACGGGCCGGTTCAACGCGAACGTGACCTCGCGCAGTCCCACCTCGCCGACGGGAACGGCGTCGAACCGGATGGTGGTGCCGCCGCGCCGGGCGACCGTACCGCCTCCGCCCGGCGCCGGACGGACGACGAACCCGCCCGCCCGCAGCAGCGTCACCGTGGCGGCGAGGTCGCGCTCGGAGACCGCGAGGCGGATGGAGGCCACGTCACGCATGAGGTGGTCGCGGTAGGCGTCCGACAGGTAGCGCTCCCGCCCCACGTCGCCGGGGTGGTCGGCGGGCTCGGTGTTGCCGCGCGGGTCGGCGAAGTACTCGGGCAGGTATTCCATCGCCCAGGCCCCGAAGGTGTCGTACTGGGCCGTGGTGAAAACGGCGTCGAACCACGGCACCGGGACCCCGTCGCCGAAGTCGCGGGTCTGGCGGAACTCGACCGGGTCGGTGACGCCCGCCTCGCGCAGACGCGCCGTCACCGTCCTCAGGTCGCCGGAGCGCTCGGTCGAGACCCCCATGCCCCCGGCGCCGAAGGTGCCGTCCTGGCCGGGGAGGTCTCCGACCCCGAACAGTTCGAGGTAGGTCTCACGGCCCGTCAGGTAACGGCCGGTCCAGGTCTGACCGCCAGCTCCGGTGGTCGTGCGGACCTGGAAGTTCGCGAAGTAGCGCAGGTAACCGGAGTGCTCGATGGCGTCGGCGGTCTCCCGGTCGAGCACGCCGTAGGCATGGTTGAAGAACAGCAACTGCCGCCCCGGGAAGGGCTTTTCCCCGTCGGCCCGAGCCGTGTGGGTGCCCCCGTCGGCCACCCCGGTCAGGGCGGCCACAAGCGCTAAGACCAGAACCAGGACCATCCGCGACATCCGGCGAAGCAGCATGCCAGGGAGAGTAGGACGGGGACGATCGCGGTCGCGGTCGAACCGTCCAGGACGGCGGGAAACCGCCGGCCCGCGGACGGCGCCGCTCCGGGTCCACCGCGGGTACGCACAGAAGAAAGCCCCACCCCGGAGAACCGGGATGGGGCTTCGTCGAGCGCCGAGCAGGCCTTGCACCTGCATCTCCCCGCAGGAAGCGGGGCGCCTTTCCTTGGACCATCGACGCGAGACGCGGCTCCGATGAACTCGGCGGCACGCTCAAGATCGAGCATACATCAGCCACGGTGCCGTCGCGCAACTCGACATGAGGGAGGGTCAGGCACCGGCGTGTCGGGCGGCGGTGCCGAGCGGGACACGGGCCGCCCGGGCAGCACACGGATGGGTGCATCCCGAGAGAAGCGCACGGCGGGACTCCACGAGGGGAAGGGCCGCCGCGTCCACGACGGCTCGGGCATGTGCCCGGAGTCCCCCGGCGTGAGACCCACCTCAATTCCTTTGCGCCCTGGTTGCGGCTGCCTCAGACTGTGCCGGTGCTGATCCGACGCGAGGTACCCGCCGACATCGCTGCCGTGCGTGCCGTCACCGCCGCCGCCTTCGTCGCACCGGACACCCCTGTTCCCGTCGAGGTGACCCTGCTCGACTCCCTCCGCGACTGCGCCGGCTGGCTGCCCTCGCTGTCCCTCGTGGCGCTGGACGACGACGGCCAGATCGTCGGACATGTGGTGTGCACGCGCGCGCATGTCGGCACGGCACCCGTCGTGGGCCTCGGCCCACTCAGCGTCCACCCAGGCCACCAGCGGCGGGGTGTCGGCCTCGCGCTCATGCATGCCGTGCTCGGGGCGGCGGACGCCCTCGGCGAGCCCTTGGTCGGCCTCCTCGGCAGCCCCGCTTATTACGGCCGCTACGGCTTCCGCACCAGCACGGACCACGGCATCGACCCGCCGGAGCCCGCCTGGGGCAAGTACTTCCAGGTCCGCACCCTGACCGCGTACGACCCCGCCACGCGGGGCACCTTCGAGTACGCCGAGCCCTTCAGCCGCCTGTGACGCCTCGGCCGGTCGGGGGCCCACGGGCTCGCCGCGAACGACCGGTGAGCGCCGTGTCACGCCCGTTCCTGATGCGCGTGGAGGACATCTTCCCGCTCCATCAGGGCAGGACGGTCATGGTGACGGGCGGCACGGAGCGCGGCAGCGTCCGCGGCGGCGACGAGGTGGAGATCGTCGGATTCGGTACCGCCCGCATCGTCCGCGTCATCGGCATCCGACTCGGCGCACGGCACGTCGAGGAGGCCCGCGCGGGCTCGAACCCGGGACTGCTGCTCCCGGGCCCGGTCGCGTCGGCCCTGGAGCGGGGGCAGGTACTGGCCACGCCGGGCTCGATCGGCGCGCACGCGGCCTTCACCGCCGAGATCGCCTTGCTGCCCGAGGCGCAGGGCGGTACGGACCTGTCCACGGGCGGCGTCCTGTGGTGCCATCTGGGCGCCGCATCGCTGCCCGGCACGGTGACCCTGCCTGCCGGTCTCGACACGCTTATCCCGCTGCACCTGGCTCCCGTGACGGTCAGGCTGGAGCGCGCCGTCCCCCTGGAGGCGGGGCAGCGTTTCGCGTTCCGTCTGCGGGGGCGTGCCGCCGGGGCGGGGACCGTGACCGGACTGCTGGGCGACGCGAGCGGTCCGGCGGCGTGCGTCACCGCGCGGACCGCTTCCCGCTCACGCCGAGCGTGAGCGGACGGCCTGTTCCAGGTCGGGGTGGACGTCCAGGACCTGGTCGAGGCCGACGATCCCCAGGGTCCGGGTGATCATGGCGGGCACGGCGACGAGTGCCATGCGGGCCTGCGTGGCCACGACCTGGCGGTGCGCGGCCACGAAGACCGAGATGCCGCTGGAGTCGCAGAAGGTCAGACTCCCCAGGTCCAGGGCGAGGAGCTGCCCCGGTTGCAGCGTCAGGCCGCGGATGGTCTCGCGCAGCCTCCCGGCGCTGTAGTGGTCGAGTTCGCCCTCGACGGTGATCACGGGTCCGGTCGGGGTGTTCCGGATGGTGGTGGTCAGCTCTGTCACGTCTGTTCTTCGTGGGATGTGGTGGGTGCGGGAATGCCGATCGCCAGGACGGCGGTGTCGTCGTCCAGTCCGTCGCCGAAGCTCTCGAGCAGGGTGGTGACGGCGGAGACGGCTTTGTCGGCGCCGGCGGGCGCCAGGTCGGTGGTGAAGTCGAGCAGGGCGTCGTCACCGTAGCGGGTGCCCTCGGGGCCGATACGGGCCTCGGTCAGGCCGTCGGAGTAGAGCAGCAGGGTGTCCCCCGCCCTCAGCTCCCGCGTGACGTCCTTGAACGGGGCGTCCGGCAGGATACCCACGAGCAGGCCGCCCGGTGTCGGCAGGTACTCGGCGGCGCCGTCGGCCCGCATCAGGACGGCCGGCGGGTGACCGCCGCTGGCGAGACGCATGGTCACGCCGGACGCGTGCGGGGTGAGGGTGCCGAAGACGGCCGTGCAGTAGCGGGGGTCGCCCCGGATGTAGTGCTGGTGGAGGACGGTGTTGAGGGTGGTGAGCACCGTGATCGGGTCCGCGTCGTGCATCGCCGCCGCGCGCAGCGTGTAGCGGGTCAGCGAGGTCACCGCGGCCGCCTCGGGGCCCTTGCCGCACACGTCGCCGAGGAAGAAGCCCCAACGGCCGTCACCCAGGGCGAAGACGTCGTAGAAGTCGCCGCCGAGCTGGTCCGCGGAAGCCGTGTGGTAGTAGGCGGCCGCCTCCATCCCGGGGGCCTGGGGCAAGGACGGCGGGACCAGACTGCGCTGAAGGACGGCCAGCACGCTCTGCAGACGCTCCTTGTCGCGCTCCGCCTCCCGCCGTGCCCGTTCCGTCTCCTCGCGGGCCTCCTCCGCCTCCCGCCGCCGTCGCAGCAGCTCGTTCTCGTAGGCGCGGCGGTCCCGGGCGTCGATGATCGTCGTGCGGATCAGCAGGGGCTGTCCGTCGCTGCCCTTCTTCACCTTGGAGGAGATCAGCACGGGCAGGCGGGTGCCGTCGGCCCCCTTGAGCTCCAGGGCGATGCCGTTCACCTCGCCCTGCATGCGCAGCAGCGGCGCGAAGTGGGTCTCGTGGTAGAGCTTGCCGCCGACGGTGAGCAGGTCGGCGAAGTACAGGCGGCCGACCGTCTCCTCGCGGTCGCGGCCCAGCCAGCTCAGCAGGGTCGTGTTCGCCTTGGCTATCTGCCCGTCGAGGAGCGTGGACAGATAGCCGCACGGCGCGTTCTCGTACAGGTCTTCCACGTCGTCCTCCAGCAGCGCGCTGAACGCCGCGTCGGACGGGCGATCCTCATCGGTTCGTGTGGTGCTCTCCGGGTGCTTCTCGGCGGGCCTGGATGATTCCGGATCCTGGTCCGTGCGGCACGTCATCGGGGCGGCGCCGCGAAGGTCACGATCGCCTCGGCGGTGGCCTCGGGTGCGCTCAGCTGGGGGCAGTGGCCGGTCGCGTCCAGCGTGACCAGGCGGCTGCCGGGGATGGAGGCGTGCACGTAGGCGCCGACGCCCTGCGGGGCGATGACGTCCTGGGCGCACTCCAGGACCAGCGTCGGCAGCCGCACCGAGGCCAGCTCCGCGCGGCTGTCGGTCAGGAACGTGGTGCGGGCGAAGACCCGGGCGATGTCGGGGTCGGTACGGCAGAAGCTGTTGGTCAGCTCCTCCCCCAGCTCCGGCCGCTCGGGGTTGCCTATGATGATCGGCGCCATGGTCGCCGACCAGCCCAGGTAGTTCGAGTCCAGCGACTCCAGCAGTTCGTCGATGTCCTCGGCCGTGAAGCCGCCCTTGTAGTCACCGTCGTCGATGTAGCGGGGTGAGGGCACCAGCAGGACCAGCCTGGCGAACCGCTCCTCGGCGCGCGCCGCGGCCAGGACGCCGGCCATGGCGCTCACGGAGTGACCCACGAACGTCACGTCCCGCAGGTCCAGCTCTTCGCAGATGTCGATCACGTCCTGGGCGTAGCCGTCCAGGGAGCCGTAGCGCTCCTCGCTCCAGGCGGACACGTCCGACGAGCCGGAGCCGACGTAGTCGAAGAGGACCACTCGGAAACGCTCGGCCAGAGCCGGTACGACCAGGCGCCACATGTTCTGGTCGCAGCCGAAGCCGTGCGCGAGCACGATCACCGGCCCGTCCTCGCGGCCGGTGACCACGACATTGTTCCTGCTCGCTACATCCATACCGTCCATGGTGCCACCAGCGGGGTTTTACGTGTGACCTCGCTCGTGATCAGCGTTTCTTCTCACACGATGATCGGGTTGCCGCTCTTCTGGGCCGGTCGGATCCCGTCCGGGCCGTCGCTTGCAGTCCCGGGGGGAAAGCCCGAAGGGCGAGCGGAACCGTCGTGCGGTTCCGCTCGCCCTTCTGCTTGCTTCCGGCCCTACCTCTGGTTGACGCGCCGCAGCAGTACGAAGCCGAAGATCAGCAGCACCGCTCCGGCGGCCGCCGGCCACAGCTGGGCTCCGGTGTCGGCGAGCCCGCCGGTGTCGGCCTGCGCCTCGGCCTGCGAACCGCCCGACTGCTCGCCCTGCGCGACCGTGGTCGGCTCGGGTCCGGGGACGGCGCTCTCCTGGCCGCCGACCTCGTCCGACGTGGTGACCGGATCGCGGTGGACGGCCGAGGGCGACGTGTCGGCCTTCGGCGACGCGTCGTCACCGTCCGACCCGCCCGCCGGTTCCTCGGCGGGCTCGTCGGTGGCGGGGTCGCCACCGGTGTCCGCCGAGTCGTCCTCGTCGTCGCCGCCGGACGGAGCCTGGGTGGAGGCCGTCGCGGTGGGTTCCGGCTTCTCGGTCGGCTCCGGCTTCTGCGTCGGGTCCGGCTTCTCGGTCGGGTCCGGCTTCTGGGTCGGGTCCGGCTTGTCGGTCGGCTTCGGCGTCGGCTTGGGCTCCTCGCCGCCGCCACCGCCGCCGCCTCCTGCGCCCGCGCCGCACTTACGGCCGTCGTTGATGCAGTCCACCATCTCCCGCATCAGGTCCTCGTCGAAGACGTTGATGAAGTCGCCGTGGTCGGTGACCGGCTTGTGCAGCTGCTCGGGGAAGGAGTCCACCCCGAAGAGCGGGGTCGTCTTGCCACCGTCCTCCAGGCTGGGCGCGTCCACGTCGTAGACGATGCGCTGCACGAGCTGGGGGATGGCCCGGAAGCCGCCCGCGCAGTTGCCCTCGGCGTCCGCGAACGCCACGTGCGTACGGTGGTTGGCGCTGTCGATGTTGCGGCCGTCCCAGCAGCTCTGGAACTTGAAGGTGCGCACCACGTCGCTGCCGTCCGGGCACAGCGGGTACTTGTCCTTCAACTGCCGGTCCTCGAAGCCGGTGCAGCTCCACGACGCGTTGGCGTTGGCGGTGCCGTTGACGAACGCCTTGGCGTCGCCGGTGATGATGCGCAGGAGCTTCGGCATGGCCGTGACCTCGCCGCGCGGGTTGCCCACGAACGTCATCGTGACCTGCTTCGGCGTGACGATCTCGCCCGCGTTGCCCTCGACTCCGCCGCCGGGCGCGTTCGCGTCCTTCTCCTGGTTGCCGTTCTGCACGCGCAGCACGGGCCAGAAGTAGGAGGACTTGTCGCCCTCGTCCTCACAGGTCGTCTCGCCGCCGGCGAGGTCGTCGTCGCTCGCGAAGGCGCTGTTGGCCTGGTTGCCGACGTAGTCGTGGAAGTGGTGGGCGCCGTTGGAGACACCCGGCGCCACGATGACGTTGTCGGAGTTGAACAGGCCGTTGGCGTTCACGCCGCAGCTGGTGCTGAAGGTGCCGCGCGAGGCGTCGCCCTGGGGGTTCGGGGTGCGCACGTTCGGCTGGACGGTGGTGATGTCCTGGAAGTCGGCGGCGACGGGGCCGTTGCCCGCCTGGCCCCCGTTGCCGCCGTCGCCCTCGTCTTGACCGTCCTGGCCCTGACCGTCCTGCTGGCCGGCGTCGTCCTGGCCCTCCGAACCGGGCTCGTCCGACTCCCCGTTGCCCTGCTGGTCCTGGTTTCCGGAGGCGCGGAGCGTACACGGCGCGAAGGCGTCGAGGCCCTGCGGCCGGTCGCCCACCCGGTCGATGGCGACCGCGATGCGCTCGATCGTCGCGGCCCGCTTGTCCTTCAGCGGCGTCATGATCGCGTTGTCGGCGAAGGAGGCGTCCTGCCCGCCGTCCCGCGTCGCGTCCTGCAGCTGCTGGTACGCCTCGGTGATCTGCTTGTCCAGCAGGGCGAGTTCCTTGTCCACCTCCGCCCTGGCACCGTCCGGCGTCTCCGTCAGCTGACTGCCGACGTCCGGGCAGTCGATCGTGGCGCCTCCGGCGGCCAGGACCTGCGCGGTCCGGCTCTGACCCGGCTGCGCCGCGTCCCCTTCGGAGGCCGTGGCGTACACGTTCACCGCCATCAGTCCGCCTCCGCCCAACATCAGCGCGACCGCCGCAAAGCTGGCGCGCCGTGCACCTGTCGGACGTCTCCGCGTGTTGCGTCCCAAGGAAATACTCCTACCGCTTCGTTGCCGGGCCGGCATGGCCACCTTCTGTACGGAGGGGAACCCCGGCGTGTTCAACCGCCCCTGGAATTCACAGAAATCCCTCGCCGCACCCACAGGCACACCCGAGATCCGGCCCGCCCCAAATCGACGGAGCGCCGGGCGGTCCGATGCCCGTCGCTCCGTCCGGACCTGCGCGGGCGAAGTGTCGCGCCTGATCCACCGACGGACACGACCCTCTGGACGTAACACCCTAGGGGCGCCTACGCTTATTACATGTCACTGGTGCGGCAGGCAGCCGCGGAGGATGTCGCCGAGCTCGTGCGCCTGCGGGCCCTGCTCTTCGAGACGCTCGGCGGTGACTTCTTCAACTCCCCCTCGGAGGACGGGGACTGGCAGGTCGCCCTCGCCGCCGTGCTCCGGGAGCAGATCTCGTCGAAGGACGTGCGCATCCTCGTCGTGCGCGGTGACGACGGCCTCGCCGCCTGCGGGATCGGCACGATCGAGCAGCGCCTGCCGGGACCGCATCTGCGCAACGGCCGGATCGGGCACGTGATCGGCGTCGTCACCGACCCCGGGCACCGGCGGCGCGGCCACAGCCGGGCGATCATGCGCGGTCTGCTCGACTGGTTCCGCGAACGGGATGTCGCCCGCGTGGACCTCTACGCCTCCCAGGACGGCGAACCCCTCTACCGCGCCCTCGGTTTCACCGACCACCCGGACCCGTCGCTGTACTGGCGTCCGTGACGCCTGCCCCCCCGCAACGGTCGACCTCTGAGCCGAACCGTCCTCTCGACTGTCCGCGCCACCCGTCCCGGCGACCCCTCAGGCACCCGCTCGCCGGCCGTCCGCGGACGTCGGTCGCGAGGGGGTCGGCGGCCCCGTCAGGCGCATGAACCTCAGCCTTCACAGGGACAACATGCGAGGTCAGCGGGCTGCGGGCGGTCCGACCAGCCAGTTCGCGGAAAGTCCGGCGAGCCACGCATTTCCCCGAATAGCGTGCGGGGACTCGAACTTGAAATCGAAACCGCTCCCCCCACCTCCCGCGGTCCGTACCCACCGGACCCGAGCCGTGCTAGGAGAACCGGGATGTCCTACGACCCGTCCGAGTCGTACCCAGCCCGACCGCACAGCGCCCGGCATTCCGCCTCGTCCGTCCCCCGCGCCGAACCGCCCTCCGGCGAGCCCTTACGCGGCTGGTCCTCGCTCCGCTCGCCGATCGGTCACCACAGGGACCTGCGCGTCCTCCGGCGCGCCTACCGCTGGCAGCGCCGGGTGGCGACCTTCGCGGCACTCGGCTACTTCACCCTCTTCCTGTGCCTCTCCGCCTTCGCCCCCTCGGTCATGACCGAACCTGTCACCGGCGGCCTGACCACCGGCATGCTGGTCGGGCTGATCCAACTCCCCGTCACCTGGCTGGCCGTCGTCCTCTACGAGCTCACGGCGCGCCGGTACGTCGATCCGCTCGCGCGCCGCCTGCGCCGCAGGAGAGGGCAGCTCGGCCGGCCGGAGCCGGGCCGATGACGGACTTCAGCGGCTCCGCGCAGTCCTGGTCGCTCGTGGCCTTCTTCGCCGTCGTGACCGTGACGCTCCTGCTGTGCGTGATGACGGGCCCGGACCACGACGACCTGGACGAGTTCTACACGGGCTACCGCTCACTGCCGCCGATGCGCAACGGCCTCGCCATCGCCGGCGACTACATCTCCGCGGCCACGGTCCTCACCATCGGCGGGGTCATCGCCTTGTGCGGCTACGACGGCATCGTGCTCGCCCTGAGCACACTGCTGTCCCTGGTGCTGCTGATGTTCCTGCTCGCCGAACCCCTGCGCAACACCGGGCGGTTCACCATGGGTGACGCGCTGGCCCGGCGGATGCCGGGGCGTGCCGTGCGCATCACCACGTGTGCGGTCACCATCGCCTCGCTGATGCCCATGATGCTGGTGCAACTCGCCAGCACCGGGCAGCTGTTGGCGTACATCCTCGGATTCTCCGGCAGCACGATGGAGACCGGGTGCGTCATCGGGGTGGGCGCGTTGATGATCAGCTACGCGGCCATCGGCGGGATGAAGGGCACCGCACTGGTCCAGATCCTGAAGATGGTCATGCTCCTGGGCTCGGGCGCCGTGGTCACCGTGTTGATCCTGCGGAGCTTCGGGTGGGACCTGGGGGCACTGTTCGGTGCCGCGTCGGCCGGCAGCGGAGGCGGCTCGGCGTTCCTGCGGTCCGGGCTCCAGTTCGCGGGCGGTCCACACCCCGAACTGGACATGATCAGTTCGCAGTTCGCCATAGTGCTGGGCGGCGCGTGTCTGCCGCACGTCACGATGCGCATGTTCACGGCGGACAGCGCCGGACAGGTCCGTCGCGCGATGTCGTGGGCGGTGTCGTCCGTCGCGCTGTTCGTGGCGATCATCACCGTCGTGGCCGTCGGCGCGGCGGCGCTTGTGGGCCGGGCCGGACTCACCTCTGCCGACCCGAGGGGCCACACCGCGTATCTGCTGGGGTCACGGGCGGCACTCGGACCGCACCTGTCGAGAGCCGAGACGCTTCTGTTCACCACCGTCACCACGGCGATCTTCCTGACCCTGCTCGCCTCGGTGGCGGGGATGATCCTCGCCTGCGCCAACTCGCTGGCGCACGACGTCTTCGGCAGCCGTGACAAGCCGCTCGCTCCCCGGCGCGAGATGGGGCTCGCCCGGGTGTGCGCGGTCGTCGTCGGTCTGCCGGCGATCCTGCTGGCGAGTCTGGTCCAGGACCGCAGTCTTCAGCCGCTGGCGACCGTCTCCTTCTGCCTGGGCGCCTCGGCCATCGCCCCCGCCCTCGTCTACAGCCTCTTCTGGCGCCGCTACACGCGAACGGGCCTGCTGTGCACGCTGATCGGGGGCTCGGTCACGGTGCTGCTGCTCATGCCGGGCACGAGGCTGGTGTCGGGGACGCCGATGGCCGCCTTCCCGGACGTCGACTTCAACTGGTTCCCGTTCACGACGACGGGTCTGGTGTCCATCCCGGTCGGCTTCGCGTTCGGCTGGCTCGGCACGATGCTGTCGGGTCGCCGCAGCCTGGATCGGCAGCGCAAGGAGTACGAGGCGCTGGAGGGCCGGATCCTGGCGGGGCCGGAGCGCAGGATCAAGTGATCCCCTCCTCCGGAGACGGATCCGGGGCCCGCCGCGGGTGCGGCGGGCCCCGGAAGGCCGGTCAGCCGGTGAGTCCGTCAGCCGGCCGGCCGGTCACCTGGTGTCACGGGAACAGGGTGATCTTGGAAGGCACCGTGTCCGTTCCCGAGGTCGGCGCTCCCGTGTTGTTGATGACGTGGGCGTACTGGCCCTTTCCGCCGAGGGAGACGACCTGGATGTCGTGCATCTTGACGCCCGCCTTCACCGGCACCTGGAACCCGTGCTGCTGCACGATGCTCGGGTCCGACGTGAAGTTGCAGTAACTGCCCAGGCCCCAGGCCTCGTGGGTGTCGACACTGTCCGCGACCTTGTAGGCGGCGTACCCGACGATCCCGTCGTGGGTGACGGCGGCCGCGTTGGGCACGTCGTATGCCTTCTCGTTCTGGAAGAAGATGGTCCGGCCGCGTTCGCCGTTCCAGAGCACGTCGTACTTGTTGAAGTGCTCGACGAACAGGCCCGTGGTCAGGACGTCGTCGCCGTTGACCACGAGGCCGTAGTCGGCGCGGTTGGTCTCCCAGCCGACGCCCTCACCGTGGTCGGCACGCCAGATCCAGGTGTGGTCGACGATGACGTCGTCGCTGTTGACCACGACCGAGTTGGTGGCGAGACCGGGACCCGCGCCGCCGATGCGGATGAACACGTCCTGCATGGTGGTCGGGTTGGCGGCGTGGTCGGCCGAGGCGCCGGCACCGCCGATCTGCAGGAGCGTGTCGGACTTCGTGCGTCCGGCGTCGATGAGGAAGCCGGCCAGCCGTACGCCGTCGACGTCGGCGACGTGCATGGCGTCGACGCCGTTGTCGGGGACGATGGTCGCCAGTCCGAGGCCGAGGACCACGGTGTTGGCGCGGGTGACGTTGATGGTCTGGTCGAGGTGGTAGACCCCGGGGGTGAACAGCAGGTTGAGGCCCTGGGCGAGCGCCGCGTTGATGGTCGAGGCCGTAGCACCGGGCTTGACGACGTAGAACTGGCTGAGCGGAAGCGACGTACCGCCCGCGTTGGCCGGCCACGACACACCACGGGAGTTGGTGCGCTTGCCCGGGACGAACACCTTGTAGTCGTTGCCGTCGAGGTAGAGGAACGGCTTCTCGCGGGAGACCGGCGTGGTGTCCAGCGTGGTGTACGGACCGGTGTCGAAGTTGGTCGCCGGCGCGCCCTGCACGCCCGAGAAGGTCATGTTCCACACGCCGTTGGTCCAGCCGCCCACGGAGCTGTCGCGGGTGTACCACTGCTGCTGCGAGTACGGGCCCACCGTGCCGTCGATCTTCGAGTCGGCGATGTAGCCGCCGGACGCCCAGCCGTAGCCGTTGGGCGCGAGGTTGAGGCCGCCCTCGACGTGGATGCGGCGGAACGGCGCGGCCTGCGCCACGGCCCAGCGGTCGGTGCCGTTGACCGGCTTGATGGACAGGTTCTCGGCCGAACGCCAGAAGTTCTGGGTGGCGTTGCCGTTGAACCAGCCGGCGTCGACGGTGATGTCACCGTTGATCTTCGTGTCGTCGGGGTTCAGGCCGAGTCCGGAGATCGAGGTGTAGAAGCCGAGCTGGGCGTTGATGCCGTTGTAGGTGCCGGGCTTGAGGAGGAACTGGTAGCGGTCCGAGCCGAACTGGTTCGACTCCTGCTTGCTGAAGACCTGGTCGAACTTGGCCTGCAGGCCGCTGGTGTTCGGGTCCACGACGATGACGTTCGGGCCGAGGTCACCGCCACCCTGGATGGGCCCGGTGCCCCCGGAGCCGGTGTGCACGGCGACCTCCCACAGCGAGTAGCCGTACACGGTGCCGCGTGTCGTACCGAGGACGCGGAGGTAGCGTCCCGAGCCGCTCACGTCGTAGGAGGCGGTGCCGCCGGTGCCGTTGGTGACGTCCTTCAGCGTCGTCCAGTCCTGGCCGTTGGCGGAGGCCTGGATCTTGAACGCCTTGGCGTACGCGGCCTCCCAGTTCAGGTCGACCTTGCAGATGTCCTGGGACGAGCCGAGGTCCACCTGGACCCACTGCGGGTCGGAGGACTGGCTCGACCAGCGGGTTCCGTTGTCACCGTCGAAGGCGTTGGAGGCGGGTGTGCCGGCGTTCTCGGTGGAGGAGGCGGTGGCCGTCTTGCCCTTGGCGGCGTTGGTGGTGTCACACGCGGTGGGCGTCGTGCCGCCCGCGTCGCCGAAGACCTGGAACTCCCAGAGGGAGTAGCCGTACTGCGTGGCACGGGAGACGCCGTAGAGACGCACGTAGCGGCCCTGGCCGGAGACGTCGAGGGTGTCGGTCCCGCCGTCGCCGTTGGTGACCGTCTTGATGTCCGTCCAGGTGCTGCCGTTGCCGGAGACCTGGATCCGGTAGTCCTTGCCGTAGGCGGTCTCCCAGTTGAGGACGACCTTCGTGATGGTGGCCGTCGCCCCGAGGTCGACCTGGAGCCACTGGGTGTCGGTGCCGGCCGACGACCAGCGGGTTCCGGTGTTGCCGTCGACGGCGTACGAGGCGGCGGTGCCGGCGCTCTCGTCCGAGGAGGACGTGGCGGTCTTGCCCTGCGAGAGCAGGGACTCCGCCGCGCTCGCCGGGGTCGTCTGGGCGGGGATGGTCACCAGCGCTGCCGCTGTGGCGAGCGCGATCCCCCAGGATCTGAATCTCATGTGGTCCACTCCGTGCGGATGAAGGAGAGCGGGTTCCGGTGCCGCACCATGATCGAGGCATGACAAACACCTCGCCCAGGGTGTGCACCGCAGGGCGTTCCCGGACCGGGCCCGTGGACCCGGACGGCATGAACGGTCGTACGCAGCTACTTAGTTCAGGGTTTGATTTAAGTAATGAGGCAACGCGACGGCAACCCCTGCGACACGACTTATTTGCACCGGCCCCGTCCAGGGGCCCCTGACGAGGGACGACTCGGGCCATATGACCTGCGAGGAGCCCACCACCCGCCCCGGCACGCCGACTTCACGGCTTGAACACCGACGGAGCGCGCCCTGCCCGCGGCTTCCATGTATCGGCGCGGACCGGACAGCGACTATGTTTTCCCGATGCCGGGACCACACCCACGTGGCCGCTCACCACGGCGCGCCGGTCCTGCTCCACCGCGTCGATCCGCGGCTCGGGCTCACCGACGCGGACTACCGCGTTCTGGGCGACTGGCTGCGCGGCCTGTGAAGGGTGAGCGGCAACCCGCGTGCGGTACACGCGGGTTGCCGCTCACCTCTGGCCTCCCGGAGCGGCCGCGGCCGCCCCGGTCCGGGCTCACTTGGGCGAGGTCTCGGGCGGGCAGGCGCGGAGGCCCGTGACGTGATTGAGCTGGGGGCCGTAGCCGGGGAACGTCGCCAGGTCGCCGGGCAGCAGGGTCCGGCACGGGACTTCCTGGCCGTCGGTGTACACCACGGTGAGCGTCACCTGCTCCGTGCAGGCGTTGTCGACGGTGGTGTACCGCCAACTCGGGTAGAAGCGGACGCAGTCGGGGACGGACGGGCTCCCGTCCTGGCCGTCGGCCGCGTCGGCGGAGTGAGCCGGCGCCAGGCTCGCGAGGAGCGCCGCGAGGACGGTCAGCAGGCCGGCGACGAGAGGGAGGCGGCGCGGGAAGGACATGTCTCGACTCTCCAGAGGGACGGTGTTTGCAGCAGCGCCAAAAGCGGTGCTGACATGGGGTGTTGAGGCCGGCAACTCTGACAGTCCTTGCAAGTCTTGCACAAAGTCATGGATGTTCTTTCAGTCGTGGTGTTGCGGTCAACCATTTCGTGAGGGGAACGGAGGACCGGCAGCTCAAAGCCGTACCGGGGTACCCGGTGTGGCACGCCGTCAGGTGAGGGCGTCCACGACCGCACCCTCACATTTCCCGGCCTGCGACACGGTTGCCGGGACAGCACGTCGTACCGCTCGTATGGCAGCGTGGAACGGCGTCCTGTCGATCACCCGGTGCGGTCGGTCGCCAGGGCGCGCAGGCACCACGCGAAGAAGAGGAGACGCCATGTCGAAGCCGCCGCTGCCCGAGGCCACGGTCGCCATGCTGAGCAAGCCGCATCCCGCCGTGATCACCACTCTGCGCCCGGACGGGCAGCCGGTCTCTACGGCGACCTGGTACCTCAGGGACGAGGGCCGGGTACTGGTGAACATGGACGAGGGCCGCAAACGGCTCGGCCACCTGCGCGACGACCCCAGGGTCACGCTGACGGTGCTCGACGGCGACGACTGGTACACCCACGTCACGCTGATCGGGCGCGTCACCGAGCTGCGGGACGACGCGGATCTGGCCGACATCGACCGGTTGTCCCGGCACTACCTCGGCCGGCCGTACACACAGCGCGACCGCGCCCGGGTCAGCGGCTGGATCGAGATCGACCGCTGGCACGGCTGGGGCGGCCACAAGGACAACGACCAGGCCGCCGGCTGACCGGCCGCGTGCCCCACGGCCGGCAGGGCCCCACAGAGCACGGAACGACAACGCACCACTCGGAGCAGGAAGTTGACGTCATGACCGACAAGCTCACCGTAAGCGTCCTGGGCACCGGCATCATGGGCGCGGCGATGGCCCGCAACCTCGCCCGGGCCGGACACACCGTCCGGGCCTGGAACCGCACCCGCGACAAGGCCGAGCCCCTGGCCGACGACGGTGCGTGGGTCGCCGACACCCCCGCGGACGCCGTGCGCGGCGCGGACGTCGTCCTGACCATGCTGTACGACGGGGAGGCCGTCCTCGACGTGATGCGGCAGGCGGCGCCCGCCCTCGCCGAGGGCACGGCCTGGGTGCAGTCGACCACCGCGGGCGTCGACGCGATCTCCGGCCTGGCCACCCTGGCGAGCGAGCACGGGCTCGTCTTCTACGACGCCCCCGTGCTCGGCACACGCCAGCCCGCGGAGGCGGGGCAACTGCTGGTCCTGGCGGCGGGCCCGCAGGCCGGCCGGGACACGGTGACGCCCGTCTTCGACGCCGTCGGCGCCCGTACGGTGTGGACCGGCGAGGACGGCGCGCAGGGCAGCGCGACCCGGCTCAAGCTCGTGGCCAACAGCTGGGTCCTCGCGGCCACCAACGCGACCGGTGAGGTCCTCGCCCTGGCGCAGGCGCTCGGCGTGGATCCGCAGGGCTTCTTCGACGCCATCGCCGGCGGGCCGCTCGACATGGGCTACCTGCACGCCAAGGCGGGCCTCATCCTCGACGGGCGGCTGACCCCGCCCGCGTTCGCCGTGTCCACCGCCGCGAAGGACGCCCGCCTGATCGTCGAGGCCGGCCGACGCGCCGGCATCCGTCTCGACGTCGCCGAGGCGGGCGCCGCACGACTGGCCCGCGCCGCCGCACAGGGGCACGGCGAGGAGGACATGGCCGCCGCCTACTACGCCAGCTTCGACGAGGACGCCGACGCCTGACCCCGGCGGGCCGCAATGGCCCGGCATGCGCGAGGGCCCGGCAGCCTAGGCTGCCGGGCCCTCGTCTTCGAGTAGCGGGGACAGGATTTGAACCTGCGACCTCTGGGTTATGAGCCCAGCGAGCTACCGAGCTGCTCCACCCCGCGTCGTTGACTCCACCCTACGCCACGGAAAGACGGCCGATGACCACGCCGGACGTCGGCCGGCACCGACGGCCGCCGCCGAGTCCCCTTCGCTCACGGAAAGTGATCAGTCATCACGAAGTGTGCCCGGCTCGGTGGGCTTCTCTTCGGCCCCCGACCGGGCCTCCGGCTCTGAGATGCGGGACGCCTTCTCCAGGTACAGATTGGAATGAGCCCGTTCGGCGTAGAGGACTCGCGCTTCGGGCCCTCATGTCCACTGAAGGAGCGCACCATGACGAGTCATGCGAGCCAAGCCCGTCCCCACACGGGACAGAGGTCGGAGACACGCGCGTTCGTCGGCGGGTGGACCGTCTTCGCCGCGGTGCTGATGATCTTCGGCGGTCTCATGGCCATCTTCGCGGGCATCTCCGCCATCGCCAACGACGACGTCTTCGTCAACACACGGAACTATGTCTTCCAGTTCGACCTGACCGGCTGGGGCTGGGTACACCTGATCCTGGGCGTCGTCGTGTTCCTCGCGGGGCTCGCCCTCTTCCAGGGCTCCACCTGGGCCAGGGTCGTCGGCGTCGCCCTCGCGGGCCTGAGCATGTTGTCGAACTTCCTGTGGCTGCCGTACGCGCCGTTCTGGGCGCTGGCCCTCATCACCATCAACGGGTTCATCATCTGGGCCCTGTGCGCACCCCGTAACAGGGAGGCATGACCGCGCCGTCACCTCTCCCACACCCGGGACCGGCCCGGGACCGCGAGCAACTGCTCCCGGTCCCGGGCCGATTGCCGTGCGGGCCAGGATCACTCGACACCATCGACCGCCGGTGAGCGGAGCGGCTACTCTCGCGTCGAACGCAAGTTTCAACGACACGACCTGCGGTGGAGAGCTCCCGGTGGCAGCAGACGCGACGTCCGACGCACCGCACCCCTCGCGCGCCCCGTCCGCGCGGGCCGGCCGCCCCGCCGCCCCACCCGTGCCCCCGCCAACGGCAGCCCTTCCCGCGATGCTGATACAGCGTCAGACAGCCGTCATCAAGCGGCTGTTGGCGCACGACGGCCTCCTCGACCACGAGCCGTACGCGCGGACCCACTTGGCCTCCCCGTGCGCCGCCGGAGACGTCCGGCGGGCGCGGCGCTCACCACGAGGTCGCCGACGTGATCCTGTGATGCGGGCCCCGGGATTTCTGAGGCGTTCACACGTCGTCACCACGGAACGCCGACGGACCGGTGGCGGCATCTCATGACGGATTCGAGGAGCCCCATGCGTAGAGCTGTCGTCATCGGAGCCGGACTCGGCGGTGTGCTGGCGGCGGCGGCACTGTCCCGGGCCGTCGACCAGGTGGTCGTACTGGACCGCGACGAGCTGCCCGACGGCCCGGAACACCGCAAGGGCGTCCCCCAGGGGCGTCACGCGCACCTCCTGATGCCCGGCGGCCTGGCCGCCATGGAAGACCTGCTGCCGGCAGCGGACCTGCGCAAGCACCTGCTGGCCGCGGGTGCCCACGAGATCTCCCTCAGCACCGGCATGCTGGTCCTGACCCCGGAGGGTTTCTTCCGCCGCTGGCGCCACGAGCGCCACCACATGATCACCTGCAGCCGGGCGCTGCTCGACTGGGTCGTGCGCAAGGCCGTCCTCGACCACACCTCCGGCATCGAGATCCGCCAGGGGCAGGCCCTCGGCCTCACCGGCAGTGCCGCGAGGGTCGACGGCGTCCGCGTACGGACCGCCTCGGGCGGGACGGAGCTGAGCGCCGACATCGTCGTCGACGCGAGCGGGCGCGGCTCACGCGTCGTGAGCTGGCTGACCGGCCTCGGCATCACCGGCGTCGAGGAGCGGAACGTGGACTCCGGTCTGGTGAACGCCACCCGGATCTACCGCACCCCGCCGGGCGCCGAGCGGTTCCCGCTCACCGTGGTGCAGGCCAACCCGTACGTGTCCCGGCCGGGCCGCAGCGCGGTGATCGTGCCCATCGAGGGCAACCGCTGGATGGTCAGCCTCGCCGGTTCCCGGGGCGGCGAACCCCCGGCCGAACCCGAGGGCTTCCTCAAGTACACGCTGGACCTCCCGCACCCGATCGTGGGCCGGCTCATCTCCGGAGCCGAACCGCTCACCGGCGTGTCCGTCAGCCGCAGCACCAGCAACTCCCGCCGGTACCTGGAGAAGGCCCGCCGGTGGCCGGACGGTCTCGTGGTCCTCGGCGACGCGCTGGCGACGTTCAACCCGGCCTACGGGCAGGGCATGTCCGTGGCCGCGCTCGGCGCCCTCGCCCTGAGCCGCGAGGTGCGGCGCACCGAGCTGGCCGCTCCCGGACTCGCCCGCACCGTGCAGCGCGCCGCCGCACGCCACGTGGAGGCCGCGTGGAGCCTCGCGGTCGGCCAGGACGTCCTGTTCCCGGACGTGCGCGGCGCCACGGCCACCTTCGCCGACCGGCTCGCCGCCGGGTACAGCCGACGCGTCACCCGGGCGGCCACCGGTTCGTACGACGTGGCGGCCGCGCTGTGGGACGTGACGGGCCTGGAGGCCGGGCCCACCCGACTGCTCCGCCCCGGGGTCCTGTTGACCGCGCTCGGCGGTCCCCCGCTGCCGGCCCTGGCCGAGCCGCCGCTGACCGCGCGCGAGCGGGAGATCCTCCACCGGCTCGACCGCACCTCGGACTCGTGACGGGCTGAGCCCGCCTTCCCCGTCCCGGTGGTTCGCGGTCAGTCGAGTTCCGCGAGGCCCTCGCTCCAGCGGGCTCGGCGTTGCGCGTCGCTCTGCTCCCACCAGGGGGTGCCGCGCTCCCCCAGGGCGACCTTGGCCAGGTGGACGCGGGCGCGGGCGGCTCGCTCGGCTTCGGGGTCCTCGGCACGCCGGGCGGCTCCGACCGCCCGCCGGGCCGCCATCAGGTGGGAGCGCAGCCGGGCGGCGGCGTCCTCGGGGATGTCCGGGTCCGTCGCCCGCCAGCGCCGTCCGTCCACGATGATGAACCGCCCGTCAGGGGTGCGGTCCGGTCGCGCTTTCGCTGTCACCGGCACGAGTCTGCCAGCGAGCGGGCCGGGCGCCACCCGACAGCGGCGCCGGCCCGTCGCGCGTAGTCAGTACGCCCGCCCAGCACTCAGTCCGCCGCCCGTACTCACTCCACCGCCCCGTACTCACTCCGCCGCCGGTTCACCGGGCCCGGGGGGCCTCGCGGTGCCGAAGGGCCACGCCTCGATGTCGCGGTACCGGACGGGGCCGTGACCTCGGCCGTGGTTGCTGCCGACCAGGTGCAGGCGTTCGGCTCGCCAGGGGCGGCCGGCGAATCCGGCGATCCCGTCGGCGATCTCGCCCGCCGAGGCCGCGTCTCCCCTGCGGGCGCGGGCCAGCGTGAGGTGGGGGCGCAGGGGTCGCTCCGCGAAGGTGATGCCGCAGTTCCGGACGAGCGTACGCACGTCGGCAGCGAGTGCGTGCAGTCCGTCGAGGTCCCCGTCGATCCCGCTCCACAGCACCCGGTCGTCGAAGCTGCCGCTGCCGCGCAGCGCGAGGGAGAGCGGGGCGCGGTCCGCGGCGAGGCCGGCGAGGGGCGGGCGCAGCAGCGGAACCGTCCGCGGGGGCAGCTCCCCGAGGAAGGCCAGGGTGATGTGCCAGTCCTCGACGCGGTTCCACCGCACGTGGGGGTGGGTGTCGTAGGCGGACCGCAGCTCCCGGGCCAGCTCCTCCTTCGCGTCGTCGGGTGGGGCGAGGGCGATGAACACGCGCACCGTGGCCGGCCGGGTCTGATCGTTCATACGGAACTTGGTACCGCACGAGGGCGGGGGTGCCGTCGGCGCCCCCGGCGCCGCACCCTTGCGGAATGTCCCGCGTCTGCGGTCACCGTCGGCCCGGGTCCGTCCGCCGTGCCGCGGGCCGGTCCCCTCAGGGACGGTGCCCGGTGACGTCCCCGTCCGGGTCGTCCGCGAGCACGACCGCCGCGACGGTCCGCTTGCCCACGGGCGCCCGATGCACCTCGAAGCTCTGGCTGACGGCCATGACGATCTCAAGACCGTGCTGACCGACGCGGCCCGGATCGGCGGCCCGCGCGACCGGCAGGACCGGGGCGCTGTCCCAGACGGTGACCTCCACACGGCCCCCCACCAGTTCCAGATCGAGCAGGCACGGACCTGGGGCGTACTTGCAGGCGTTCGTCAGCAGTTCGCTGACCACCAGCTGGACGATGTCCATGGCGCGGTCGGACACGGGAAACCCGTGGTCGGACTGCACCTCCTTCATGAAGACACGTGCCGTCTCGCGCGCCCGGGCGATGTCGCCGGCTCTGCCCTCGTATGCCTCGGAGGCTCTGACCAGTCGGTCTGCCCCTGGCTGAGCCCTTTCCTGGGCAGCCTCATCCACGCGATCCGCCCGCTTCCTGAGCCATGACCGTTTCCGTCCAGCCTCTACCCCCGATGCCGAAGAACACCGGAATCCTCGACATCGATCTTCGGCCGGCCGGAGGCGCCGCCTCCGGCCTGCCCACGGGAACGTAACAGGAGGGCGTGGCGGTCCATCGCCGAGGTCAAGCTACTCGGGTCGGCCGCGGACCCGCCTCACGATCTTCCCAGCCGTGCGGGGCCGGGCCGGCACCGTCGGACCGCCGGGCCCGATCCCTCATGTCCCATAATCGTTCTCGTGATCACCATTCATCTGAAGTACGAGATCGACCCGGACAGGATCGAGGACTTCGAGGAGTACGGCCGCCGCTGGGTCGGGCTCGTCAACCGCTTCGGCGGGACCCACCACGGCTACTTCCTGCCCAGTGAAGGCGACAGCGACATCGCGTACGCCCTCTTCTCCTTCCCCGGCCTCGCGGCGTACGAGCGGTACCGGACGGACAGCGCGACCGACTCGGAGTGCCAGGAGGCCCTGGAGCTGGCACGGAGGACCGGCTGCATCAAGCGCTACGAGCGGCGCTTCCTGCGGCCGCTGGACGCTCCGCAGTAGGCGGGCGGGCCCCGGCCCCCGGCGCACCGACGGGGTGACGGGGGCGCCGCCGTACGATCATCTGCCTGGCGGGGTGCACCCCGGCCTCCCCCGGAACGAAGGGTCTGCCAGATGGCCACCACCGATGTCACGTACGCCGTCACCGGCGCGTCCGGACGCCTGGGCGGACGCGTCGCCCGACGGCTGGCGGACGCCGGGATCCCGCAGACATTGCTGGCCCGGACTCCTGAGCGGGCTCCCTCGCTGCCCGGCGCCACCGTCGTCCCCGGCGCCTTCGGGGACCGCGATGCCGTCGTACGGGGGCTGCGCGGCGTCGACCGGGTCCTGATGGTCTCCGCCGCCGAGTCCCCCGACCGGCTGGAGCAGCACCGGGCGTTCGTCGACGCCGCCGCCGAGGCCGGTGTCGGACACCTGGTGTACATCTCCTTCTACGGGGCGGCTCCGGAGGCGACCTTCACCCTCGCGCGCGACCACTGGCGCACGGAGCAGCACATCCGGTCGAGCGGTCTGGAGTTCACGTTCCTGCGGGACAACCTCTACGCCGACTTCGTGCCCGCACTCGTCGGTGAGGACGGCGTCATCCGCGGTCCCGGCGGGACGGGGCGAGCCGCCGTCGTGGCCCAGGACGACATCGCCGAGGCCGCCACCGCCGTCCTCACCCACGCCGACGAGCACGCCGGCGCCGGCTACGACCTCACCGGGCCGCAGTCCCTGACGTTCGCGGAGATCGCCGCCGTGGTGACGGAGGCGACCGGCCGCGCCGTCCGCTACGAGCCCGAGACGCTCGACGAGGCCTACCGCTCCCGTGCCCGCTACGGCGCACCCGACTGGCAGCTCGACGCCTGGGTGTCGACGTACACGGCCGTCGCCGCCGGGGAGCTCGACGGGGTCACCGACGACATCCCGCGCCTCACCGGCCGCCCCGCGACGTCCCTCGCCGAACTCCTGCGCCGGGACGCCGCGGCCTACTGAACGGCCTGCCGACCGGCGGGGTCAGCGGACGCGGCGGATGCGGATCGGGCCGCGCGCGGTCTCGGGGTCGACGGGGCGGCCCGCCTGGGTGATCTCCACCTCGCCGGCCTCGACCAGCCGCCGGGCCGCACGGCGCGCCGGCTCCATCAGCTCGCGCCAGCCGTCGTCTTCGCCCTCGTACACCGTCCGCGCGGCGTCGGAGGGGCAGATCGTCGCGGTCGGGCGGCGTCGTTCCAGCAGGTCCAGGATCGCCCGCTCCAGGCGCCGCTCGGTCTGCCGTTCCTTGTCGGTCACCCCACCAGTGTCGCAACGGCGACGCGAAGAAGCGGAGCGTCGACCTCCGAACCGTTGCCCGGGTCGCTCTCGCGGGCCCGGGGTGAGCTTCCCGGGACGAGGTCCCCGTCCGCGCATGGTGAACGTGTTCCGCCATGTCCCTTGCCGGACAGGGGAGATGTGGCAGCATCGGCTGGCATGTCACCGTCAGCCGTGAGGTCGTCCGGGTCCGCTCGTCGTCTGTACGCCGTCCTGCTCGTCCTGCTCGGCCTGCTCGTCTCGGCCGCCGGTGTGCAGGGTGCCGGCGCGGCCACGCCGGGGATTTCCGGGGGCGCCGCGACTCCCGACCGCGCGCGGTACGACGTGGACCTGCGCTCCGACGCCGACGGCGGCCACTGGACCGGCCAGCAGCGGGTGTCGTTCCGGAACGCGTCGGAGCGGCCGCTCCGCGAGGTATACCTGCGGCTGTGGGGCAACGGCGAGGACGGGTGCGGCACGCCCGGCACGCCCTCTCCCGTCACGGTGTCGAGGGTCCGCGGGGGCAGACCGGCCCGTCCCGCCGTGGACTGCACGGCCCTGCGCATCGCCCTGCCCGAGCCGCTCACCCGCGGCGAACGGACGACCCTGACCTTCGCCGTGTCGGTCACCGTGCCCGACCGCGACGCGCGCTTCGGCCGCGAGGGCGCCTTCCGGTTCCTCGGCAACGCACTGCCCGTACTCGCCGTCCACGACGGGAAGGGCTGGCACCTCGCCCCGTACGTGGCGCTCGGCGAGAGCTTCTACGCCCTGACGAGTGATTTCCGGGTCCGCCTCGACCACCCCTCGGCCCTGAGGGTGCCCACCACCGGTCGCACCCGCAGCCTCCCGGGCGGTCCCGGCCGTACGGTCACGACCGGGACCGCCGACCGGGTGCGCGACTTTGCCTGGGCCGCGGGCCCGTTCCGTACGGCGACGGAGACCACACCCGGGGGTGTGGTCGTGAACGCGTACTGGGCGCCGGACACCCCGGAGGCGGGCGTGCGTGTCAACCGCGCGGACGCCGTCGCCGCCGTCGACGGGTTCGGCCGGCAGTTCGGCCGCTACCCGTACGGCGACATCGACCTCGTGATGACCGGCCGGTTCGGCGGCGGCGGCATGGAGTACCCCGGCCTCGTCCTTCTCGGCACCACCGAGGAGGGCGGCGCCGTCGTCCACGAGGTGGCGCACCAGTGGTGGTACGGCGTCGTCGGCAACGACGAGTACGCCTCGCCCTGGCTCGACGAGAGTTTCGCCCAGTACGCCAACGCCCGCTTCTACGGCTGGGAGACCCGCGACTGCTGGGCCGACGTGTACTGGCCGGACGACAGCACCGCCCTCACGAACGGTATGGACCACTGGTCCCGGCACCGCGGCGACTACCACCTCGTCTACACGGCCGGTTCCTGCGCACTGGCCGACCTGGAGCGCACCCTCGGCGCGGACACGATGGCGCGTCTGCTGAAGCGGTACGCCCGGCACCACTGGTACGGCGTCTCCACCACCGAGGACTTCAAGAGGGCCGCGCAGTCCATGACGGACCAGGACCTCGGCCCCTTCTGGGAGACGCACCGCATCCGGTGACGGGGCGACACGGACCGCGCCGCACCGGAACCGAGGCCCCGGGGGTGGGCCGCAGGGCCTCGCGAACCGGCCTTGGCCCGCGAGGAGGCCGGGCGCATACTCGTGCGATGCGTCCGCGCCCGCGCCTTCTCGCCCTGAGCTGCACCGTCGTCCTCCTTGCGGCAGGCGGCTACGGCTGCACCGGCGACGCCCCGCGTCACCGTGCCGACGGCAGGGCGCCCAAGGCGTGTGGCACGCGCGGCAACTGCGCCGGCGACGGCGGGGAGGTACGGCGTGACGGTGCCGACGACCAGGTGCCGAGGGAGTGCGTCACGCCGCCGACGGCCACCGGGGCGCAGACGAACTTCCGCGCGACGGCGACCGGCGCGGCCCCCCGCCCCGGCGACATCACCGGGGACGGCGTCACCGACCTCTTCGTGGACGGCTGGTACCGGCCGGTCGGCGGGGGCGGTTGGCGACGCAACCCCGCCTACCTTCCCGGGTCGAAGGGCGGCCGGCTCACATCGTCCCGCGGGGTCTCCCTCCGCGCCCGGGGTGACGCCCTCACGCAGGAGTTGCCCGGCAACCCCCGCACCGGGTCGGGCGGTGTGCTACCCGCGGCGGACCTGACCGGCGACGGCCGTGCGGACGTCGTCATCCACGGTCTGGAGAAGGAGCAGCGGGAACAGCGCGTCGTGCAGTACCTCGCTCGTGGCGGCGGGGACGGCATCGAGAGCGTCACCGAACTCTCGCGCACGCTACCGGAGTTCGACGCCGCCGGAGTCACCGACGTCCAAGGCGACGGCACCGCGGACGCGCTGGCGTTCCGGCCGCCGAGCAGTCCGTGGGACCTCTCGCGGGAACACCGCTGCGACACCTTCTTCGTGCTGCGCGGCCCGTTCGGCGCGGACGGCAACCCGGCCCGCGTGACGGCGGTGGACCTCTCGCTCGGCGGAACGGTGACGACGCGTCAGGTGGTCTGGGGTGACTTCACCGGTGACGGCCGCACGGACCTGCTCGCCGAGTCGGTCGTCGGCGACCCGGACCCGGCCGACGAGGCCGACGAGCCCGCGACGTCCGACCATGTGGAGCTCTACGTCGGCACGGCGGAGGGCTTCGCGCACGCCGGCTCCCCGCCGGGGATCGCACCCTGGGGCGGTCTGCTCGACGTCAGGCCCGTGTCGCTGGGGGACTTCGACGGGGACGGCGCGGACGACGTGCTCCAGGGGACGACAGTACGGTTCGGAGGCGCGGGCTTCCTGGACGCCACCGGCCGGACCGCGAAGGCCCCCGCACTGCGGGCCGCGGCCGTGGGCGACGTCAACGGCGACGGCCGGGACGACCTCGTCGAGGCGGCGTACCGCCGCCGCCACCCGGCCGGGAGGGTCACCGTCCATCTCGGAAGCGACCGGGGGCCGTCGGCCCGGGCGCAGAGCTCCTTCGACCGCCATGTCCTGGACCTGCCGGGCAGTCCCTCGCACGAGGCGGACAGTGACTTCTTCGGCTGGGACGTGGCGCCGGCCGACCTGGACGCCGACGGCCGGGATGAACTGGTCGTGGGTTACGTCGGCTACAACCGTCCGCGTGAGGAGAACGGGTACTGGGTCTTCCCGGGCACCTCGGAGAGGTCGTCGGCGAACGGTGCCTATTTTTTTGCCCACGGGCCGGCTCGGCACGGGGTGATTGGACGACGGACGCCCGTGCCGCCGCCCGCTCACTTCGCCCGGGGCTCCGGGCCGGAGAGGCGAGGCTTGTTCGCCCGTACCCGCCCAGCCCGCGGCCCGCGTGACGGCGGACGCCGGCTCAGCGTCGCACCGGCTCGAACAGGGCGACCGTGTCCGTGTCGGCGAAGCGGGGTGTCTCCGCCTCCGCGACCATGAGGGCCGCGATCCCCGCACGCGGGGCCCTGGGCGGCACCCAACGGGGTTTGAAGCCCGCCGCGCCGACGAGGCTTCCGTCACCCCGGTAGGGCCCGTCGGTGAGCGGCCCGGCGTGGACGGTGGTCCCGCCGGCCTCGCGCACGGCGCGGCCCGCCACGCCCTTGGCCTCCCACTCGTGGCGCAGGACGCGTCTGAGAAGGGCTCCGTTGACGGCGCCGAGCGCGCCCGTGGTGGCGCCCATGCCGAGCGAGGTCAGCCAGATGACGCGGGGTCCGGCCGAGGCGATCTGGCGGGCGCCGTCGACGAGTACCGAGGGGTCCTGTCTCCTGGTGACACCGAGGCCGCTGACCACGACGTCAGCTCCCGCCAAGGCGGCGGCGACACTGCCGGGATCGGTCACGTCAGCGCGGACCACCCGTAGCTTTCCCGAGGCGGGCGCCCGGACCTGTTCGGGCGTGCGGGCCAGGGCCATGACGTCGTGGCCGCGCTCCAGGGCGCGTGCGACCACGAGACGGCCGGTCCTGCCGGTGGAACCGAGTACGGCGATCTTCACGAGGTCTCCAGTCGTGGTGCCGGTGGGAGGGGGCGGGCCGGGGCGGTGCGCCCCCGGCCCGGATCGGACGGGCGGGCCGGGTCAGTTCAGGGCGGACAGGACGGCGACCGCGGCGGCGTGCACGCCGGGCGCCGAGGCGAGGAAGTCCTCGTCGCCGAGGGTCCACGGCTCTCCCCTCGTGCCGGTGACCGAGCCGCCCGCCTCGGAGACCAGCAGCGCACCGGGCAGCAGGCCGGAGCGCACGTCCGAGAACTGCCAGAAGGTGTCCATGCGTCCGGACGCGACGTGGATGAGCTGCATCGTGGCGGGCACCGAGACCCGGACCACCAGGGCGTTCAGCAACATCGCCGTCACCGAGGCGCCCATGCGCCGCAGCGCTTCCTCCTCCTCCCCCGGCTTGGCCTGTCCGGTGCCCACCAGCGCGGCCTTCAGGTCGGTCTTGGCGGACGCGCGCAGCCGCTCGCCGTTGAGGAAGGCGCCCCGGCCGCGGAGCGCGGTGTAGGTGTCGCCGGTCAGCGGCAGGTGGACCACGGTCAGCACCGGGGCGTTGTCGCGCACCAGGGTGGCGGTCACCCCCCACTCGGTCATGCCGTGGATGTGGTTGATGTTGCCCTCGGCCGCGTCCACCACCCACCACTCGCCCTCGGGCAGCGGGCCGCCGGCCAGTTCGTCCTCGGCCCACCGCGACCCGGGCCGCGCGGCGAGCAGCGGCTGCTGGACGAGCGCCAGGACCGCCTCGTCGTTGGCGTCGATGGCGCGGACGATCTCGTCGAGGTCGCCGGGGCGGGCGGCCTCGTCGTGGCGGTCGCGCAGGAGCGCGCCCGCCGCCCGCACGGCGGTCTCGGCGTCCGCCAGGACCGCTTCGAGGTCGGCGTACTCGGCGGAGGCGGCGGTACGGGAGTCGGAAAAGGCGTTCATGGAGGGCTCCAGACGAAGTGGGGTGCGGCCTCCCGGCCGCTCGCCTTCGACGTTAGGACCAGGCATCATTAACATCAAATGCAATCTAGTTACGACTGGATTTACCCATATGCAACTGGACTTGAATCTGCTCACCGCGCTCGACGCGCTGCTGGAGGAGGGCAGCGT
Source organism: Streptomyces sp. NPDC005496 (assembly GCF_042872045.1). NCBI lineage: Bacteria > Bacillati > Actinomycetota > Actinomycetes > Kitasatosporales > Streptomycetaceae > Streptomyces > Streptomyces sp. NPDC005496. Next base: position 178,969 of record NZ_JBIAJQ010000008.1, on the reverse strand, counting down.
GACGGACGCCGCCGCCCGCCTCCATGTCTCGACTCCCGCCATGAGCCGCACCCTGGGCCGCATCCGGCGGGCCACCGGGGACGAGATCCTCGTGCGCACCGGCCGGACGATGACCCCCACCCCACGTGCCCTCGCCCTGCGCGCGACCGTGCACGAGCTGGTGCAGCAGGCCCAGGCGGTCCTGTCCCCGCACACCGAGGTCGACCTGGCGGCGCTGCGGCGGACCTTCGTCCTGAAATGGCACGACGCCCTCGCCGCCGCGGCCGGTCCCGCCCTGCTCGGCGCCCTGCGTGCCGACGCCCCCGGTGCGCGACTGCGCTTCCTCGCCGAGGCCGCCACCGACACCCAGGACCCGCGGCGAGGGGACGTCGACCTGGAGGCCGGCGCCGGTGAACCCTCCTCGCCCGACGTCCGCCACGAGGCCGTGGGCCACGACCGGCTCGTCCTCGTCCTGCGCCCGGCGCACCCCCTGTGCCACGGACCGCTCACCCTCGAGGACTACGCGTCCGCCGAGCACATCACCGTCTCCCGGCGGGGACGGCTGCGCGACCCCCTCGACGACGCTCTGGAGGCCCGGGGCATGACCCGTCGGGTGGTGGCCGCCGCTCCCACCAACGCCACGGCGCTGCAGTTCGTCCGTCATCACGACCTCGTCGCGGCGGTCCCCGAACTCGTCAGCCGGCCCCTGCTGGACGGTCTCGGCCTCGTCGTCCGGCCGCTTCCGCTGCCCATGCCCGGCATCCCCGTCCACCTCGCCTGGCACCGGCGCTACGACAACGACCCGGCCCACGCCTGGCTGCGCACGCATGCCCGCACGGCCCTGCGGGACGCGTGCTCTCCCGCCGACGAGGACGGCGAGGGACCCGAGGGGGCCTGAGCGTGTGCGTGCGGCACCTTGCCTCGACCGGGGACGCGCTTCCCGGGCAGCGGCGTTTCCTTCCCGCCACGCAGGCATGCAATCGCCGCGTCGGTGCAGGTGTGTGTCATGAGGTGTCTTATCTACCGCGAGTCGCAGGGCGCACCCGAGCGGGTCGACTGCGAGCAGACCGACGGCGGCCTGAAGGCCGTGCTGGAGAGCTTGAAGCGGGTCGGGGAGCAGGAGTTCTGCTGGGTCCAGATGGACGATCCGGACCCGTCCGACCTGACGGAACTGGCCGGTCCGCTGGGCCTGCACCCCCTGGCGGTGGAGGACGCCGTCCAGGCGCACCAGCGCCCGAAGCGGGAGCGTTACGGCGACGTGCTCGTGGTGGCGCTGAAGACGCTCTGGTACGTCGCGGACGGCTCCGACGTGGAGACGGGCGAGGTCATGGTCTTCACAGGGCCCCGGTTCGCGCTGACCGTCCGCCACGGCTCGGCCGATCCGGTCGCCGAGGCGTCCCGGCGGCTGGGCGACGCGCCGGAGATGCTGCGGTTCGGTCCGGCCGCCGTGCTGCACGCGGTCCTGGACACCGTCGTCGACTCCTACCTCGACGCGTCCGTGCAGGTCCGCACCGACCTGACGACGCTGGAGCGCAGCGTCTTCGCGCCGGGCCGCGAGGACCTGACCGAGCAGATCTACTCGCTCAAGCGGGAGGTCCTGGAATTCCAGGACGCCGTGCGGCCGCTGGTGCCGGTGGTGCAGGACTTCGCCGGGCCCCGCGCGGAGTGGCCCGAGGAGATGCTGCCGTACTTCCGCGACGTGGCCGACCACATGCACCGCACCGACACCGAGGTGCGCTCCCTGGACGAGCTGCTGAACTCCGTCCTCGACGCCCATCTCGCCCGGGTGGCGACCTGGCAGAACGACGACATGCGCCGTATCTCGGCGTGGGCCGCGATCCTGGCCACCCCCACCCTCGTCGCCGGCATCTACGGCATGAACTTCGCGCACATGCCGGAACTGAGCTGGACGTACGGGTATCCGCTCGCCGTCGCCGTCATGGTGACCGCCGCCACCCTCCTGCACCGGACCTTCCGCCGCAACGGCTGGCTCTGAGTCCGGCGGGCGGGACGGCCGAGTCCGGCTTCCCCCGCCCACGGGCGCCCCGCCGCCGGTGCGGGCGAACGGCCCGGCGCCGCGCCCCTCGTAGGCTTCTCCCGTGCCAGCTTCCCGACTGAAACGCGTCGCCGTCCTCGTGCTGGAGGGTGCGAAACCGCTCGACGTGGGCATCCCCGCCCAGGTGTTCACGACCCGGGCGAGCATGCCGTACGAGGTACGGGTGTGCGGCGCGGCGCCGGGGCTCGTGACCGGCGGCGACGGCCTGTCGTACGCCGTCGCGCACGGCCTCGAAGCGCTCGCGTGGGCCGACATCGTGTTCGTCCCCGGGTACCGGTTCCCGGACCGGGACGACCCGCCGCGGGAGGTCCTGGACGCGCTGATCGCCGCCCACGCGCGGGGCGCGCGGCTCGCAGCGATCTCGACCGGTGCCTTCGCGCTCGCCGCCACGGGTCTGCTCGACGGCAGACGCGCCACCACGCACTGGCACTACACGCGGGCCCTCGCCGTGAAGCGTCCGCTCGTCCGGGTCGACGAGAACGTGCTGTTCGTCGACGAGGGCAGCGTGCTCACCTCGGCGGGCGCCGCCTCCGGCATCGACCTGTGCCTGCACATCCTGCGCGGCGACCTCGGGGTGGCCGCGTCGAACCACGCGGCCCGGCGGCTGGTCGCGGCCCCCTACCGCAGCGGCGGGCAGGCGCAGTACGTGCCCCGGAGTGTGCCCGAGCCGCTCGGGGAGCGGTTCGCCGCAACCCGCGAGTGGGCGCTGCACCGGCTGGACGAGCCCCTGACCCTCACCGTGCTCGCCCGGCACGCGGGAGTGTCACCGCGCACGCTCTCGCGCCGCTTCGTGGAGGACACCGGCTACACGCCCATGCAGTGGGTGATGCGCGCCCGCATCGACATGGCCCGTGAGCTGCTGGAGCGTTCGCAGCGCGGTGTCGAGCAGATCGCCGCCGACGTCGGCCTGGGCACCGGGGTGAATCTGCGGCTGCACTTCCAGCGCGTCCTCGGCACCACTCCGAGTGAGTACCGACGCACCTTCGCGCAGGACCGCTAGGGGCCCTGGCGCGATCCTTTCGGATCGTGGCATTCACGCCGCTGCCACGCCGGGCGGGCGCACGCGAACCTGGTGGGGAGACGAAGGGACACCACTCATGACTCGCATCGCCATCAACGGATTCGGCCGCATCGGACGCAACGTGCTGCGCGCCCTGCTCGAACGCGACAACGACCTCACGGTCGTCGCCGTGAACGACCTCACCGAACCCGCAGCCCTCGCGCGGCTGCTCGCCTTCGACACGACCGCCGGGCGGCTCGGCCGGCCCGTGTCCGCCGACGGGGACACCCTCGTCGTGGACGGCCGTCGCATCAAGGTGCTCGCCGAACGGGAACCTGCGAAGCTGCCCTGGGCGGAGCTGGAGGTCGACATCGTGCTGGAGGCGACCGGCCGCTTCACCTCGGCCGAGGCGGCGCGGGCCCACCTGGACGCGGGCGCGGAGAAGGTGCTCGTCAGCGCGCCCTCCGACGGCGCGGACGTCACGCTCGCGTTCGGCGTCAACAACGACGCGTACGACCCCGCGACGCACACGATCGTCTCGAACGCCTCCTGCACGACCAACGCGCTCGCGCCGCTGGCCGCGGTGCTCGACGAGCTCGCCGGCATCGAGCACGGCTTCATGACGACGGTGCACGCCTACACGCAGGAGCAGAACCTCCAGGACGGCCCGCACCGCGACGCCCGCCGCGCGCGTGCCGCCGCGGCCAACATCGTGCCGACGACGACGGGTGCCGCCAAGGCGATCGGGCACGTGCTGCCCAACCTGGACGGCAAGCTGTCCGGCGACTCGATCCGGGTGCCGGTCCCCGTGGGCTCGATCGTGGAGCTCAACACGACCGTCGCCCGCGACGTGACGCGCGAGGAGGTGCTGGCCGCGTACCGCACCGCGGCGGAGGGCCCCCTCGCGGGCGTCCTGGAGTACTCGGAGGACGCGCTGGTGTCCTCGGACATCACGGGCAACCCGGCCTCCTCGATCTTCGACTCGGCTCTCACCCGTGTCGACGGCCGCCACATCAAGGTGGTCGCCTGGTACGACAACGAGTGGGGCTTCTCGAACCGTGTCATCGACACGCTCGAACTGCTCGCCGGCCACTGACGGCTGACGAGCGGTAGCACCGACCAGGGTCCGGCGCCGGAGCGCGGCAGGTCTCCGGCCGCCGGACAGCACGTACGGGCCGCCGGCGGGTCGCCGACATGACTGCCTCGTGACGGGGCAGCACAGAAGGTGGCCCGGGGCCGGTCACCGCCTCACCGCGATCCGGCCGACCCGCGCGTCGCTCCGCGACCTGCGCGCCACGACCTGGAGAGTGTGAGCCGTGACCATGACACCCCCGCCCTTCGACAGGGAACTCGCCGTCGCCCTCGCGGAGTTCGCGCCGTCCCCGCTCACGCCCGACCTGGTGCCCGACAGCCGCGAGGTCGGGGCCGCGCTCCGGCCCACGGACGAGGTGCTGAGCCGCGAGGGGACCTTCACCGTGGAGGACCGCGAGGTCCCGGGCCCCCCCGGTGCGCCCCCGGTCTCCCTGCTGGTCTGCCGCCCTGCCGCCGCCCGGGGCCCGCTGCCCGTCGTGTACTTCGTGCACGGCGGAGGCATGGTCACCGGTGACAACCGGGTCGGCGTCGACGGACCGCTCGACTGGGCGGAGGAGCTGGGGCTGGTCGTGGTCTCCGTCGAGTACCGCCTCGCGCCCGAGAACCCGCACCCCGCCCTAATCGACGACTGTTACGCGGGCCTGGAGTGGACCGCCGCCCACGCCTCCCTCGTCGGCGGGGACCCCGACCGGATCGTCGTGGCCGGGCAGAGTTCCGGCGGCGGGCTCGCCGCCGCCCTGGCCCTGCGCGCCCGCGACGAGAAGGGCCCCCGGCTGCTGGGGCAGCTCCTCATGTGTCCGATGCTCGACGACCGCAACGACACCTTCTCCGCCCGGCAGATGGCCGACCGGGGCATGTGGGACCGGGCGTCCAACGACACCGGCTGGACCGCGCTGCTGGGCGAGCGGCGGACTTCCGGCGACGTCTCCCCCTACGCCGCCCCGGCCAGGGCGGAGGATCTTAGCGGCCTGCCGCCCGCCTTCGTGGACGTGGGCTCCGCGGAGACCTTCCGCGACGAGGACATCGGCTACGCCGAGGCCATCTGGCGGGCCGGCGGGGAGGCGGAACTGCACGTGTGGCCGGGGGGCTTCCACGGTTTCGACGCGCTCGTACCGGAGGCGGCCCTGTCCCGGCAGGCCCGCGCGGCCCGGCTGGCGTGGCTGCGACGCCTGCTCGGCTCCTGAACCCCGGCGGGACGGTCAGCCCAGCGCGTCGAGCAGCTCCCGCTCGCGCCGCGCGCTGAGACCGGCCCGCCGGGGCCGGTCCAGGCCCCGCCCGCGTTCCCACGCCAGGGTGTCGGCGAGCAGGTCCGCCCGGGGCCGGTGGGTCAGACCCGCCGCCCGCGCCGCCGCCCCGCTCCGGGCCGACCACCCCTGCCAGTCCGGGTCGGCCACCCACATCGGCAGCGACTCCTCCCCCATGTACTCGGCCACGCCGTTGGCGAGCAGCCATGCCGGTTCGGCGGTGACGACGGGACCGGTGTGCCCGCCCAGGGACCGCGACAACTCGATCCACTCCCCCAGGGGTACGGCCGGGCCTACGGCGTCGTACGTGCCCGTGGTCCCGTCCCGCGCGCTGTCCAGCAGCCAGGCGGCGAGATCGCGTACGTCCACGGCCTGTGTCGGCAGGGCCGGCCTGCCGGGGACCAGCAGCGGCGCGTGCGGATCGCGTGCGGCGCGGGCCACCCAGTAACCCGATCGCCCGCTGTCGTCGCCCGGACCCCCGATGAGGCCGGCGCGGGCGACGAGGAGCCGGTCGCCGACGGCGGCGGCCGACGCCTGCTCGCAGGCGGCCTTCGCCTCCCCGTAGAGGGCACGGTCGGCCTCGGCGAGGTCGGTGGCGGCGAGCAGGGCCGCGGACTCGTCGGCGTCCGGCTCGGCGTGCGAGGCGTAGGCGCTGATGGAGGAGACGTACGTCCAGTGCCGCGCCCTGGCGCCCAGCGCGCCCAGCGCGTCGCGGACGAACCCCGGCTGCCAGGACACCTCGATCACCGCGTCCCAGATCCGGTCGAGCAGCGGCTCGTACGCCGAGGGCTCGCGCCGGTCGGCGGGCACCAGGACCGCTCCGTCCGCGACCGCGCCGCTCTCGCCCCGGGCGAGGCAGGTCACGTGGTGGCCGCGCTCGATCGCCTGACGCGACATTTCGCGTCCCAGCCAGGCCGTACCGCCGAGCATCAGGATCTCCATGTCCACAGCCAAGCAGCGGCGGTGCCGGGCGCCCAGAGCAATCGGCTGACAGCAGATCGGGTGCCGCTCGGGAGGCGCGCATCCGAACGTGCAACTCTGAGGTTGCGCATGACGCCTCGACGTGCAACCGTGGAGTTGCACTCGATGACGACGACGAAGCAAGGAGTACGGCCATGAGCGAGGACCGGATCGAACGCGAGACGCTGATCGAGGCACCCCTGGAGCGCGTCTGGTCGCTGGTGGCGCAGCCCGGCTTCTGGGTGGCCGACAAGGCGAGCCTGCCCGGCACCGTGGCCCGGGAGGGCGAGACGATGGTGGCGCGGAACCCCGAGCACGGCGACTTCCCGGTGCGGGTCGAGAAGGTCCGGCCGCCGACGTATCTGTCGTACCGCTGGACCAGCGCGTTCCCCGGCGAGGAGCTGCGCGAGGACAACAGCACCCTCGTGGAGTTCACGCTGGCCCAGGAGGGCGACCGGACGCGGCTGCGGGTCGTCGAGAGCGGGTTCGCACAGCTGGCCGGCGCCGAGGACCTGCGCGTCCAGAACCACAAGGACCACAGCGAGGGCTGGCCGCTCGAGCTCGACGCCCTCAAGACGCGCGCGGAACGGTCGGTGTGACGGAGGAACGTGACGGTGCCGCCGCGGCGGTCGACGACGTCCTCGTCGCGCTCGCCGACACGACCCGGCGGCACCTGCTCGAACTGCTCGCCGCGCAGGGTGAGGCCACCGCCACGACCCTCGCCGAAGGCCTGCCGGTGTCCCGGCAGGCGGTGGTCAAGCACCTCGCCGTGCTGGACGCCGCCGGGCTGGTGACCGGCGGCCGGGTGGGCCGGGAGGTGCGGTACGCGGTGCGCCCCGCGGCCCTGGACGCGACGGCGCGGTGGATGGCCGCACTCGCGAGCGAGTGGGACCGCAGGCTGGCGAACATCAAACGCGTCGCCGAGGCGGCGGAGCGACAGGAGGCAGGTCATGACCGCTCACCGGACCGGAACCCGTGAGGAGTGGCTCTCCGCGCGGCTGGAACTGCTCGAAGCGGAGAAGGAGCTGACCCGGCGCAGCGACGAACTGGCGCGGCGGCGGCAGGAGTTGCCCTGGGTCCGGATCGACAAGGAGTACCGCTTCGAGTCGGACGAGGGCACCGTGTCCCTCCCGGACCTCTTCGCGGGACGTTCCCAACTGATCGTCTACCACTTCATGTTCGGACCCGAGTACACGGCGGGGTGCCCGTCCTGCTCGGCCGTCGCGGACGGCTTCGACGGCTCCGTCGTCCACCTCGCGCACCACGACGTCACGCTGTGCGCCGTCTCGCAGGCGCCGCTCGCCCGACTGAGCCGCTACAAGGAGCGGATGGGCTGGAGCTTCCCCTGGGTGTCCACCGCCGGAGGTGACTTCGCCTACGACTTCAAGACCTCGCACACCCGGGAGCAGTGGGAGTCGGGAGCCGTCGACTACAACTTCCGCACCGTGGACTTCCGGCCGCCGGAGGGCGTGGAGACCCCCTTCCTCGACGAGATCGCCGCGAGCGTGGGCACCGACTGGGCGACGTACCGGCAGGAAGGCCCGGGCGTCAGCGCCTTCGTACGCGACGGCGGGGAGGTGTACCACACCTACTCGGCGTACGAGCGGGGCGTGGACGCGCTGTGGGGCATGTACCAGTGGCTCGACCGCGCGCCGCTCGGCCGCAACGAGAACGGCTTCTGGTGGCGCCGCCACGACGAGTACGACAGCACGCCCGAACCCGCCGCGCCCGCGCGGCACAGCTGCTGCGGGTGACCTCCGCGCACGGTGGCCGGCGGCGCTCCACGGAGCGCCGCCGGCCACCCGGCGTGCCCGCACCTCACCGCGCCGGGTCGACCGCGGGAGCGGGCGCCCGGACGAAACCCGTTCCGGGTGCCCGCCGTGATGCGGGGTACACGAACGGCCACGCAACCGACAGAGTCTCGGGCGTCCCACGCCCGGCGCACCTCGGGAGGATCCGTTGGTCACCGTCATGCTGTGCGTGTTCCTGGTAGTGGGCCTGATACAGGTCGTCCGCCCGAGACTGCTGTGGAGAGCCAACCGTCCCCTGCAGCGGCCCTTCGTCCGGGACTACGACGCCACCGAGCCGACACGCAAGGGCTATCTGATGATGCGGATCTCCGGCGCGGTGTTTCTCGCGGGCGCCGCCTGGATGCTCGTCCAGAATCTCCAGGGACAGTGACGGCGGCCCACGGCAAGTTCGACGCCCCTGCCGCGGCGGGGGCGTACACGTAAGGAGTTCTTTGTGACCACCTTCATCATCACCGTCCCCGGTACCTTCGTGCACGGCGTCAGCGACACCGCGCGCGCCGACGTGGTGCGCCGGCTGCGCCCGCAGGACCCGAAGAACACGGACCTGGGCGAGAGCGAGGAGCTGAACCTGCTGACCGTCGAGGACGGCGGCATGTTCTCCGTGCGGGTCGAGGTGGACGCCGCGGACGCGTCGAGCGCGGAGACCGAGGCGGTGCGGCTCGTCTCCGGCGCGCTGCGGGACAGCGGGTTCACCGAGCAGGACGCACCGCTGGGCCCGGCCTCCGTGACGGGTATCGACCGCGAGTTCTAGGCCGCGGGACGGGTCAGCACCGGCTCGCGTGGGTGTGGCTGTGACCGCCCGCCCGGTCCGCCGGGCCGGTGCCCCCGTTCGGCCCCCGGTCGCGGCGCCAGTCGAGGACGGCGGCCGCGAGGGCGGCGAGCATGGCGAGGATCCCGGTGCCGACGGACACCGCCACGGCGGTGCGGTAGTCGTGGCCGTTCGCTCCGAGGACGAGGTAGAACAGTCCCGGGAGAGCCGCCGTGCCCACCGCCCCGCCCAGGCGCTGCCCCGTCTGCAGGGCGCCGCCCGCCGCTCCCGCCATCCGCACCGGGACGTCGCGCAGGGTCATGGTGACGTTCGGGGAGATGACGCAGCCGCTGCCGATCCCCCCGACGAACAGGGCGGGCGCCGCCCACCAGACGGCCGTCCCCGGCGGTACGAACTTCAGGATCAGGGCGGCCGCGCCCAGGCCGACGACGACACCGGTGAGGCCGAGCACCGTCAGCAGCCTGCCCAGCCGCTCCACGAGCCGCCCCGCCACCACCGCCGCGGCCGCCGAGCCGACGGCGAACGGCGTCACGGAGAGACCCGAGCGAAGCGGTGAGTAGTCGAGCCCGTTCTGGAAGAAGAGCGCGAACACCAGCCACACCCCGCTGAACCCGACGAAGTACAGCGTGGCGATGCCCGCACCGGCCGCGTAGCCCGGTGTCTCGGTGAGCAGCCTGGGATCGAGCAGCGGTTCCCCGCCCCGGGCCGCGACCCGCCGCTCCCACCTCGCGAAAGCGGCCAGCAGCGCCAGCCCGGCGGGGAACAGCCACCAGAGCCGGCGGATACCGTCGGCCTCGGCGAGGACCAGCGGCAGCATGAGCGCCAGCACTCCGGCGCCCAGCAGGGCGACGCCCGGCAGATCCAGGTGTCCGCGGCGGCCGGGTGCCACCCGGGGCAGGAGACGGCTGCCGAGCAGGAGCGCGAGCGCGCCCACCGGGACGTTGACGTAGAAGATCCAGCGCCAGCCGTCGGCGCCGTCGGCCAGGGCGAGGATGAGGCCGCCGGTCACGGGGCCGACGGCACTGGAGATCCCGACGGTGGCACCGAACAGGCCGAAGGCCCGGCCACGCTCCTCCCCCTCGAACATCTGCTGGATCAGGGCGGAGTTCTGCGGAGCGAGGCAGCCCGCGGCGACGCCCTGCGCGAGGCGGGCCACCACGAGCCACATGATCGAGGGGGCGGCGCCCGCGACGGCACTGCACACCACGAAAGCCGCCAGCGCCCACAGGAAGACACGACGCCGGCCGACGGCGTCACCGATGCGGCCCGCCGTCACCAGCGCGAGCGCGAACGCCAGGGCGTAGCCCGACACGACCCACTGCACGGACGCCGCCGACGCGCCGAGGTCGCGCTGCAGGGACGGCAGGGCGACCGCCACGATCGTGACGTCGAGCAGGCTCATGAACCCGGCGACCAGGGTGGCCCACAGGGCCCGCCACCGGTTCGGGTCAGGGCGCTCACCCGTCCGCCGTCCGTCCTGGGCCGGCTCACCCGCCCGCGCACCGCGCTTCACGCATGCCCCTTTCCACCGGACCGAGCCCGCACCCACCGGGAACCGGGCGTCACATCCATGTATGCGTCACCCGTACACAACGGCCCAAACAAACTCAAACGGCGGGCGGGACGACGCGGGGGCGCGCCGTCCCCGGCGCCGGGGACGGCGGGGCCGGCTCTCGCGGGGTCCTGGCGGAGGTACGGTTGCGGTACCGAGCGCACCTCGCACGCCGTCATCCGTATCGGCGTCGCCCTCGGGGAACGGCAATCGCCGGACACGTGTGGTCCGGCCGGAAATGAAGCCGCCCCATGCTCACCGGCTCGCACTCCCGCCCCGCCCTCCGCAGCCCGGCCCGCGCCCGCCAGTAGCGGACTTCCTGCCCGTGGCGGCCCTGCCCGCCCGCAGTGACCCCTCCGGACCGGTCGGGCCCCAGCCGTGCAATGCCCGCACGTCCGGCCCCGGCACCCGCGATCGCCCGAAGCCACGACCGCCGACCGCCGACCGCTCAGCCGCAGCGGGGACGCGCCGCCCCCGTACCGACGAACAAGTGAAAAGACGAGAACGCCATGAGCCTGATGAGTCTGGGAGTACTCGCCACCTCCCGCAAGGAGAACGAGTTCCGGCTGCCCCTGCACCCGCGTCACCTCGACAAGGTCGACGCCGACGTGCGCGAGAAGATCTTCCTCGAAGAGGGCTACGGCCTGCGGTTCGGCGTCGGCGACGACGCCCTGCGGCCGCTCGTGGGCGGTCTGCGCACCCGCGAGCAGCTCCTCGCCGAGTGCGACGTCCTGCTGCTGCCCAAGCCCGTGCACGAGGACATCGACGCGCTGCGCGAGGGTCAGGTCCTGTGGGGCTGGCCGCACTGCGTGCAGGACGAGAAGATGACGCAGATCGGCATCGACCGGCGGCTGACCGTCATCGCCTGGGAGGCCATGAACCACTGGACCTCCACGGGCGCCTTCAGCGTCCACGTGTTCCACAAGAACAACGAGCTCGCCGGCTACTGCTCGGTGCTGCACGCCCTCCAGCTCGGCGGCCTGACCGGCAGCTACGGCCGCAGGCTGCGCGCGGTGGTCATCAGCTTCGGCGCCACGGCGCGCGGAGCGGTCACGGGCCTGGGCGCCATGGGCGTCTCGGACGTCACGGTGCTGACCCAGCGGGCCGCGGCGGCGGTGGCCTCGCCGATGCCGTCGGTCGTGATGGGGCACTTCGAGGAGCGGGACGGCGATCCCTCGCACCTCCAGGCGCTCACCCCGAACGGGCCCGTCCCGCTCGCGGAGTACCTCGCCGGGTTCGACATCATCGTCAACTGCATAAGGCAGGACACCGACGCGCCGCTGATGTTCGTCAACGAAGCGGAGCTCGACGCCTTCCGTCAGGGCACCTTCTTCGTCGACGTCTCCTGCGACGAGGGCATGGGCTTCGAGTGGGCGAGGCCGACCACCTTCGAGGACCCCATGCCGACGGTGGGCCCCGGCTGCCACTACTACGGCGTGGACCACAGCCCCTCACACCTGTGGAACTCCGCCACCTGGGAGATCAGCGAGGCGCTCATCCCCTATCTGCGCAAGGTGATGAGCGGCCCCGACGCCTGGGACGCCGACGTGACGGTCAGCAAGGCCATCGAGATCCGCGACGGCGTCGTGCAGAACCCGAAGATCCTCTCGTTCCAGCACCGGGCGGCCGCCTATCCGCACGCCACCGGGACCGCGGCACCCGCTGAGGCGCCGCGGTCCCCCGCGCGTCCGGCCTGACCGAGCCGGACCGGCTCCCGCCGGACGTGTCAGGAGGAGGAGGGGTACGGCAGCAGCCCCGCGTTCACCTTCTCCCACACGGCCTTCAACTCGGCCAGCAGCGCCGGGTGTTCGGCGGAGCGGTCGGCCTGCTCCCGCGCGTCCCGGGACAGGTCGAAGAGCTGGTCGGTGCCGCCCTTGCCCCGGTAGTACTTCCACGGGCCGCGGCGCACCGCCCGCTCGCCCCGCACCCGCCAGAACAGGTCCCGCTCCGGCACGCTCTCGCCGCGCAGCAGGTATCCGGCGAGGCTGACGCCGTCCAGCGGGTGGCCGGGGTCCGGGCGGGCGCCGGCCAGTTCCAGCAGCGTCGCGGTCCAGTCGGGCGAGAAGACCGGCACGTGACTGACCTGTCCGCCCTTCAGACGTGCGGGCCAGCGCACGACGGACGGCACGCGGATGCCGCCCTCCTGGAGCGAGGACTTCTCGCCGGACAGCGGCCACTGGTAGGAGAAGCGCTCACCGCCGTTGTCCGAGCCGAAGAACACGAGCGTGTCCTCCTCCTGTCCCGACTCCTTCAGTGCCTTGAGGACGCGGCCCACCGAGCGGTCGAGGTCCTGGACCATCTCCGTGTACTTCTCCACCGATCCGCCGTCGGTGTGCAGCAACGCCCTCAGTCCCTGGCCCGACTTGATGCGGCGGACGATCTCGGCGCTCTCCTCCTCGTCGCCGTCGGCGATCCACGGCCAGTGCGGGGTGGTGAAGTTGAGGTTGAGCAGCCACGGCCGGTCGTGGTCGCGGCGCACGTACTCACTGGCCCGCTCGGTCAGGATCCGCGTGTAGTAGCGCAGGTCCTTGTACTCGGCGTCCCCCTCGTAGAGGTCGTACTCACCGCCGAGTCCGAGTTTGGAGTAGTACTCCAGAGCACCGCCGAAGTTGCCGAAGAACTCGTCCCAGCCCGACTTGGTGGGCGAGTAGTCCGGCAGGTAGCCGCAGTGCCACTTGCCGATCAGCGCGGTCGCGTAGCCGACGCCCTTGAGGAGCGAGGCCAGGGTCGGATGGGTCGGGTCGAGTCCGTCGGACCGGTCGGCGATCGGCTCGGCGAGGCCGCCCTTGGTCCGTCCCGGATAGCGTCCGGTGTAGAGGCTGAAGCGCGTCGGGGAGCAGGTCGCGGAGCCCGCGTAGGCGTCCGTGAACCGCACTCCTTGCCGGGCCAGTCGGTCCAGGTGCGGGGTCTTGATGTGGGGCGCGCCGTAGCTGGACAGGTCGGCCCAGCCCAGGTCGTCGCCGAGGATGAACAGGATGTTGGGCCGCCGCGCGTGCCGGCCGGTCTCGGCGCGGAAGGGCTGCTCGTGGTGCTGTCCGGCGTCGGCGGGCTGCGCGTGCGCCGGGGCGGCCGGCAGGCCCACCGCGGCGGTGGCGGCTCCGGCGCCTATCGCGCCGCCGAAGGCGCGTCGTGACAGGGCGGACCGGTCGGGTGAAGGGGAGGGCATGGCGAGGCAACTCCTCGGCGCGGGCAGCGGCGGACACCCGGCAGGCGGGCGTGACGGCGGCCGTCCCGCACGGGTCGGCGGAACACAGGGGAGGAACCCGGGCGGGCGGCACGCGGCGGCCCGGAGCGGGTGACGAGAGTCGTGCGGCGGTCCTGGCGCGACGGCACAACTGGCCTACGCGGGCCGGATGCTGTCTAGGTGCGGCCCGGGCGGACGGAGCCTAGAGGGCGCAGCAACAGATGGCGCTCGCCATGCGACCGAGGTCGACGTGACGGCGCCGCACGAGCGTGACGCTGAGGCCACTGGCGAGCTGCATGATCGCGTAGCCTGCCGAAACCCGGCAACACGTGTCAACGGGCGGTCCACAGTGCGGACCGCCGAGCCCCCGGCGCCGGCGGGCCGACGAGCGCCGCTCGTCCCCAACTCCCGTGACTGCGAAGCCGGTTGCCATCCACCCAGCGGCGAGGTGGAGCAACTGGCCTCGCCCTGAGGCCACATGGCCATCGCTACCGACCCGCACGCGCAGCGAGCCCGCTCCGCCCTCGCTCCCGGCAGGACGCTACGTGTCAGTGGTCGGCCGACAGTGAACCCGCAGCGTCACGGCACACGACATGGCGTATGCGGCTCCGTCAGAGCTGGGCGAGGTCACCGGGCGTCGGGCGGGACCTCAGACGCCGGAGCATGCGGGCGTCCTCGAAGCCGACCTCACGCGCGGCCGTCTCCAGCGTCGACCCGTGACCGATCAGGTACTCGGCCCGCTCCAGGCGCAGGGTCTGCTGGTAGCGCAGCGGGGTCAGTCCGTTCGTGGCGCGGCCGAACAGGCGGGTGAGGGTGCGTTCGCTGACGCCCGCCGACGCCGCGAGCGTACTCAGGGGCAGCGGTTCGGTGAACCGGTCGTCGATCAGGTCCTGGACGCGGTGGACGGTGTCGTCCAGGTGCGAGCGGTGCCGCAGCATGGCGCTCGCCTGGGGCTCGTGGCCGTTGCGGCGGGCGTACACCACCATGTCGCGGGCCACCTGTGCCGCGAGGCCGGGGCCATGCCGCACGGCCAGCAGGTGCAGGGCCAGGTCGATACCGCTGGCGATGCCCGCCGAGGTGACGACCCGGTCGTCCGTGGTGAACAGGACGTCCCGCACGACGAGGGCGCGGGGGTAACGGGCCGCCAGCTCCTCCTGCACGTCGTGGTGGGTCGTGCACCGGCGCCCGTCCAGCAGGCCGGCCCGGCCGAGCGCCTCGGCGCCCGCGCAGACACTGGCGACGGTGCCTCCGCGGGCGTGGTGCGCGCGCAGGTGCCCGAGGGTGGCCTCGTCCGGCGCGGGACCCCCGCGCAGTGTCGGCGCCCGCCAGCCCGGTACGACGACGAGGTCGTCCCGGGTCAGTTCGGGCCACCGGGTGCGGGCGGTCAGCGGCAGGCCCTGGGCGCTGACGACCTGCTCCTCCTCGGCCACGTAGTCGAGCACGTAGGAGCGCCCGAAGTCCGCGGCCGTGCTGAACACCTGGGCCGGCCCGGCGAGGTCGAGCAGGTGGACGCCGGGCAGGAGGACGAAGACGACGCGGCTCACGCAGCCGGCGCCTTCCGCTCGGCTTCGAGTTCCGCCACCGTGGCGATGCGGGCGAACCGGTCGCGGAGGACCGCTTCCGTCCGCTCCACGATCGCCGCGGCGGACAGGTCGCCGATGGCGTTCGTCGCCGTGGCGTCGGTGACGAACACCATGCCGTACCCGAGGTCGCTGCCCAGCCGGGTCGTCGTCTCCACGCACTGCTCCGTACGGATGCCGCACACCCACAGCTCCGTGACCCCCGCCTCGGTCAGCACCTGCTGGAGGTTGGTCGTGGTGAACGCGTTGTGCGACGTCTTGTGGAGGACCGGTTCGCCCTCCGCCGGCGCTCCCAGCTCCTCGAAGAGGCGTACGTGTCCCGACTCCGGGTCGAACACGTCACCGCTGCCCGGTTCGGTGTGCAGGACCCACACCACGAGGTCTCCGGCGGCGCGTGCCAGCGCGACCAGCCGGTTGACCCGCTCGGCGATCTCGGGGTTGGAGATCTGCGCCCACAGTGGGCGCGCTCGGAACGACTCCTGGACATCGACGACTATCAGCGCTCGGTTCATGTCACCCATTCTGACCTGGTCCGAGCCGTCGCCCCCAGGCTCGATCAGGGCCGCCACCGGAACGATCCGGTCACCGGACCCCGGCGGCGGGGTGGCGGAGACGCGCCGTCCACGTCTCCGCCACCCCGCCGACGACACGGCCGTCAGGCTCCGGCGGGCACCGCGCCCGCGCCGACCGGGCAGCCGACCGCACGCACGACGCTCGTTCCCGTGTCGGCCGGACGACCGTCCTCCGCACTCGCACTCGCACCCGCACCCGCGGCCCGGTCCGCCGGGTCGCCCAGTGACACGGGGAGTTCACGGTGCCCGTTGGAGATGAACGACTCCAGGGGCCGCAGCTCCTCGGCCGGCACGGCGAGCGTCATCTCCGGGAACCGGGTGAACAGCCCCTCCAGGGCCACCTGCGCCTCCAGCCGCGCGAGCGGAGCGCCGACGCAGAAGTGCGTGCCGAAGCCGAACGCCAGGTGCTCCCGGCGCGTCGGGCGCGTCACGTCGAAGACACCGGCGTCGGCGCCGTGGACGTCCGCGTCGCGTCCCGCCGACAGGAACGAGATGACGAGCGCGTCCCCCTTGCGGATCACGACGCCGCCGATCTCGATGTCCTCGACGGCGTAGCGCAGGATGCCGTTGGCTCCCGGGGTCTCGACCCGCAGCGCCTCCTCCACGACGTCCGCCCAGGAGGCGCGGCCGGCGCGCACCAGGTCCAGCTGGCCGGGGTTCTGGAGCAGCAGCGCCACGGCGTGGTCGAGCAGGTTCACCGTGGTCTCGTAGCCGGCGGTGTAGAGCAGGATCAGGTTGTCGACGAGTTCCTTCTCCGACAGCTGGTCCCCGTCCCCGTCCCGTACCGCGATCAGCGCGCTGGTCAGGTCGTCCCCGGGGCTCTGCCGCTTGAGCTCGATCAGCGCGCTCAGCGTCCGGTACAGGTCCACGCCGTTGCGCTGGGCCTGTTCGAGGGTGAGGCCGGTGTCGAAGAAGCCTGCGATGATCCGCGCGAGCGCGTCCTGGAACTGGCCCGGTATGCCGAACAGTTCGGCCAGGACGCGGACCGGGAGTTCCTGTGCGAACGTCCGCCGCACGTCCACGGGCCCGTGCGCCGCGCGCTCCGCCAGCTCGTCGAGGAGGCCCTCGGTCATCCCCTCGATCCGGCCCCGCAGGCCCTCGACCCGCCGTGCCGTGAACGCCGAGGCGACCAGCCTGCGCAGCCGGCGGTGGTCCTCCCCATAGGCCGTGACCATGTTCTGCACGGACACCCAGATCGCCAGCGGCCACTCGGCGCCGACCTCGCCCTGCTGCCAGGCGGGCCAGTGCCGGTAGGCGTCCTTGGACACGCGGGGGTCCCGCAGCAGCTCCTTGATGGTCTCCAGGCCGGTCACCGCCCAGGCCTCGACCCCTCCGGGCAGCGTCACCCGTACGACCGGGCCCGCCTCGGCCCAGCGTGCCGCCTCCCCCTGTACGTCCTGCCCCAATGCGTCCACCGCGAACGGACACCCGACGACACCAGACATCACAACCCCCTAGAACGGCGAAGAACCACCGAAGAACAGCGAAGAACCACGGACGGATCGAACGGCGCGCACACGGCGCGCCCTGGTGCGGTCGAACCAAGGACGATCACGAGCACCGGACGCGAGCCCCGCCAGAGCGGCAAGGGCTCACGGCACTCCGGGAAGCCACGGCGTTCGCGCCGGCCGGACGGGAGCAACCTCGTTCTCAAGGGCCCATGGGGCCGACCAGCAGCACGTGGAGAGCGATACGCGGAGATGCGCCCGCCGACCGGTCGATGCCCCGGCGGGACGAGCCGTGGAACTCCCAAAGAATAAAACCGGATAGCTGGTTTTTACAACGCCCCCATGCGCACGGATTCTGGCCCGTTCCACGGCGGTGGCGGGAGGGAGGGCGACGAGAGATCGAAACATTTGGACCAACCGGTTTCATTCGCGCGCCCTGGCACCTCAGCCGCACCCCCGAGAGCGGCTCCGGTACCCACGGAAATTGGGCTGCGCGCGCAGGTGGTTCCCCTGTTTCATGACCGCATGGTGTCTACTGACCGACTGCTGGCCTTCGCCGCCATGTCGTTCTTGCTGATCGTCGTCCCCGGCCCCAGCGTGCTGTTCGTGATCGGCCGGGCGCTGGCCCAGGGGCGCCGCGCGGCGCTGACGACCGTGGTGGGCAACACCGTCGGCGCGTACGTCCTCGTGGTGGCCGTGGCGCTAGGGGTCGGCACCGTGGTGGAGCGTTCGGTCCTCGTCTTCACGCTGCTGAAGCTGGTGGGCGCGGCCTACCTGGTGTACCTGGGCGTCAAGGCGGTGCGGCAGCGCGGCTCGCTGCGCGCCTCGCTCACCGGTGACGGCCCCTCTCACGGCACCCTGCGCACACTGTGGGACGGCTTCGCGGTCGGGGTGGCCAACCCCAAGACCATCGTGTTCTTCGCCGCCGTACTGCCCCAGTTCGTCGACCGGGGCCAGGGACACGTCACGCTCCAGATGCTGGTGCTCGGCCTGGTCTTCAACGTCATCGCGCTGGCGTCCGACAGCGTCTGGGGACTGGTCGCGGCCACCACGCGTAACTGGTTCGCGGACTCCCCGCGGCGGCTCTCCATGATCGGCGGCGTCGGCGGGCTGACGATGATCGGCCTCGGCGTCACCGTCGCGGCGACCGGCCGCAAGGACTGAGTCCCGCACATCACAACGGCGGGCCGGAGGGGTTACCGGCCGAGACTCCCGTCCGGCGTCACGCGGTTGGCCGGGCCAGGCCGGCCGTGCCCGTCACCGCAGCCACGAGCCGGTCGAGGGCGCGAGCGTCCGCACCGCCCTCCGCGGCGCTGAACACATGGACCACCAGGCCCGTTTCCCCGGGCTCGGCCGGTACGTGCAGCGTCTCGTAGTCGAGGGTGAGCGGCCCCGTCACCGGATGGCACAGCCGCTTGCGGCCCGCACCGCACATCACGACCTCCCCGGAGTCCCAGATCCTGCGGAAGTCGGCGCTGCGCGAGGACAGTTCGGCGATGAGCGCGGTCAGTTCCGTGTCGTCGGGAAAGCGGCCGGCCGCGACCCGCAACTGGCCGACGGCCTCTCCCGCCCGCGCCTCCCACTCCGGATGGACCGCCCGGGACGCGGGGTCCAGGAACAGGTACCGGGCGTTGTTCGCGTGCCGGCGGCCCGGCTCCCCGAGACCGCCGATCAGCTCGGCCCCCAGCGCGTTCCAGGCGACCACGTCGAGCCGGTGATCGGTGACGAAGGCGGGGAACCGCGCCATGCCGTCCAGGAGGCGCCGCAGCAGCGGGCTGACCCGGGCACGGGGCGCCGGGCCGCGCCGCGCCCCGGCGAGGGTGACCAGGTGCCGGCGCTCCGCCGCGTCGAGGGCGAGCGCGTCGGCCAGTCCGTCGAGCACCTCGGGGGACGGCTGGGTGGCCCGCCCCTGTTCGAGGCGTACGTAGTAGTCCACGCTGATGCCGGCCAGCTGGGCCAGCTCCTCGCGGCGCAGTCCCCGTACCCGGCGCCGGCGGCCGCCGGAGAGCCCCACACGCTCCGGCGCGACACGGCCTCGGCGCGCGCGCAGAAAACCGCCCAGCGCCTGCCCCGCGTCCCCGGGGCCGCCCCTCACGCCGGGGGTGCGGAGTTCGTCACCGTCCCCGGCACCGCTGTCCGTTCCGTCCGTTCGCCCGATGCGGTCCACCCCGTCCATGCCGTCCAGTATGCGTGGCCCTCCCGGTACCAGGATCACGGTTCCGACGTCGAAGGGGGTGCTGGTTGTCCGCGCGGGCCCGGGCGAACGTGGCGTCATGACAGAAGCCGTGCCGCAGCAGCGGAAGAAGATCCTCGTCGTCAGCGCCCACCCGGAGCCGCGCTCGCTCAACTCGGCCCTGGCCGCCTTCGCGGTCGGCCGGCTGCGGGACGCGGGGCACGAGGTGCGGGTGTCCGATCTGTACGCGATGAAGTGGAAGGCGACCGTGGACGCCGACGACTTCCCCGACCACTCCATGGACGGGCGGCTGTCCGTCATGACCGTCTCCGAGCGGGCCACGCTTGCCGGACGGCTGTCGGCGGACGTCGCCGCGGAGCAGGAGAAGGTGCGCTGGTCGGACGCCGTGATCCTGCAGTTCCCCATGTGGTGGTTCTCCGTTCCGGCGATCCTGAAGGGCTGGATCGACCGGGTGTTCACCGCCGGGTTCGGCTACGGCCCCGAAGTGCCGCCGCCGTACGGCGAGGGGGCGCTCGCGGGACGGCGGGCGCTGGTGTCGGTGACGGCCGGAGCGAGGGAGTCGGCGTTCTCCGACCGGGGCGTCCACGGCCGGCTCGCGGACGTCCTGCACCCCTTGCAGCACGGCCTGTTCTGGTTCACCGGGATGGCGCCGCTCGAGCCCTTCGCGGTGTACGACGCGCACGACGTGAGCGCGCGGCGGTTCGCCGAGACGACGCGGGCGTACGCGCGGCGTCTCGACGGGCTCTTCACGGACGAGCCGGTCCCGTTCCGGTCCCTGGTCGGCGGGGACTACGACCACGACATGCGGTTGCTGCCCGGCGTGGAGGAGCCGGGGACGAGCGGGCCGGACCTCCACGTCCGTCCGGACGCCCGCGCGGGCGCGGACCACGAGAGCTGACCCCGGTACGCATCGCCGGTCAGGCCGCGTCGGTTCGCACCTCGCGGCGTGGAGCCCGACCGGCGCGGTGACGGGCCGGACGGTCGGCACCCCGGTCAGGACCGGTGGCCGTCACCCGTCGCGTCCGTCGGCACCTGCCTGGCGTTCCAGTTCGTCCGCCGCCTTCTGCGCCCGGGCCCGGGCGGTGCTCAGCCGCTTCCGGGCCGCGCGTTCCCGCTCGCGTGCCTCGCGTCCGGCGGCACGGGCCCGGCGCTGCTCGTCCTCCGTGCTCCCGAGCTCCTCGGTCAGCTCGCCGATGCGCCGCCGCAGCTCGCCGACGCGCTGTTGCAAGGTCTCGGCAAGCTCCGCGGCCTCCTGAGCCACGCGGGCGGCCTCCGCCGCCTCCGTCTCCCGGACCGACAGGTCGCGTCCGGCGTCCTCGGCGGCCCGGCGGGCCTCGGTGAGCTGCTTCTCGCGCCGCCGCCGGGCCGCGTCGTCCGCCCGGTCCGCCTCGCGCGGTTCGGTGGCCTTCGCCCGCGGTTGGCTTCCCCGGGGCGGCGCCTTCGGCTGTGCCGCCGGCGCCTGGGGTACGGCGGGGAAGCCCACGGCCGGGCTCAAAGCCTTGGTGAGCCGGCCCGCGGCCCATTCCCGGGCCGCGTCGGGATCGCTGAGGACCGCCTGGAGGGTGTCCCGGACCTCCTGCCGGGCGCCCTCACCGAGGGGGTGTCCGGCGTCCGCCGCGAGCCGTTCCGCCTGCTGGGCCAGTGCTCTGATCAGTGCCTGCTGCTGACCGGCGAGCCGGCGCAGCTGTTCGCCGTCCAGCTCCTGGTGCGCCTGCCGAAGTGCCTCGCCCAGCTGGACGAGGGGCTGGATCTCGTCGGACCGCTCCCGCACCAGGAGGTTGCAGGACCAGGCGGACAGGCTGGGGCGGCGCATCGCGCTGATCTTGTCGGCCAGCTCCCGGTCGCCTGCCGTGCGGGCCGCCGCGGCCCGCTGGGCTCGCGCGGCGGTGAACCGGTCCGGCCGCAGCCCGTAGAGCTCGTCGGCGACAGCGTCCACGTCCACCGGCGCCCTTTCTCCGGAACGGGCGGATTCCTACCGATAGTCTCAGCTTCGCCCCTGATGCGCGGATTCTGCTGCTGCCTCCGGGGAGGGCGCCGCCTGCTGGAAGCGGCACCTCCACCGGCACGGCACCGGCGGCCTGGCCGGATGGTGTCCGTCTGCCGTTCCCGGGCAGTCGGAACCCTGAAGGGCAGGCAGCCGCGCCGACCTCAAGGACGAGTAGTGAGCTTCGAACAGCAGCGTGAGAACACCGGCGACACCGCGCCCCCCGCGGACGGGCCGACCGGGGACGAGCGAGCCGCGTGGGAGGACGTACGCCGGCGGGCCACGGGCATGTCGCACCACGAGTCGAAGGCCGCGCGCGACGCCGCCCGGCACGCCGCCAGGTCCCACTCGCTCACCGGCGGCGAGGCCGTACGCGCGGAGGCCGAGGTGGAGGAGTGGGAGCGGGTGACCGACGCCCTGGCCGACCACGCCGGGACCTACGACCCGGAGATCGATCCGTTCGTGCAGGGCGAGAAGGCCGCCCGGACGCGTCACGTCCCAGGCCCGCGAAGGGCCGGCTAGCGCCCGGTACTCCCCCTGCCGTCCTGAGCCCCCCCCCCCGCAGAGAGAAAGGCCGCATCACGTGCGCACCGTCGGAGTCGAGGAAGAACTTCTCCTGGTCGATCCGGAGACAGGAGAACCGCAGGCTCTGTCCGCGGCCGTACTCGCCCGTGCCGCCAGGGACGACCCGGACGAGGAGACGTTCGAGAAGGAGCTGCACCAGCAGCAGCTCGAGTTCGCCACGCATCCGCAGTCGGACATGGGTGATCTCGCGGCGGAGATCGTGCGCTGCCGCAAGGAGGCGCAGCGGCTCGCCGAGGAGACCGGGGCGGCCGTGGTGGCGCTCGCCACGTCTCCGCTCCCGGTGAGTCCGTCGGTGAGCATGAACAGCAGGTACCAGTGGATGGCGCGCGAGTTCGGTCTGGCGACGCAGGAGACACTCGTGTGCGGGTGTCACGTCCACGTGTCCGTCGAGTCCGACGACGAGGGTGTCGCCGTCGTGGACCGGATCCGCCCGTGGCTGTCCGTCCTGACCGCGATCAGCGCCAACTCCCCCTTCTGGCAGGGCAGGAACAGCCAGTACAGCAGCTACCGGAGCCGGGTCTGGGGTCGCTGGCCGATGGCCGGCCCCACCGCGCTCTTCGGGTCGGCCGAGCGGTACCACCAGCGGGTCGCCGACATGGTCGCGACGGGCGTCGCCCTGGACAAGGCGATGGTCTACTTCGACGCCCGGCTCTCCGACCAGTACCCCACGGTCGAGCTGCGCGTCTCGGACGTCTGCCTGGAGGCGAGCACCGCCGCGCTCATCGCCACCCTCGCGCGCGGGCTCGTGGAGACGGCGGCACGTGAGTGGCGTGCGGGAGTCGAGCCGCTGGACCACAGCGTCGAGCTGCTGCGGCTGGCGGCGTGGCGGGCCGCCCGGTCCGGCCTCGACGGGGACCTGCTGCACCCGCTGACCATGAAGCCCGCGCCCGCGGCGGAGGTCGTACGGGCGCTGCTGGAGCACGTCGGTGCCGCGCTCGACGACAGCGGTGACGCGGAGCGGGCGCGGCAGGCCGTCGCGGACCTGCTGCGGCACGGCAACGGCGCCCGGGTGCAGCGCGAGCTGCTGGAGCAGACCGGAAGCCTGGGCGCCGTGGTCACGGAGTGCGTGCGCCGCACCCAGTCCTGAGGCTCCGCACACCCACCCGGCCCCGCGGGGCGCACGCGCACGGTACGGCCGGCGCGTGCGCCCCGCGCTCATGCCTCGCGGGCCCGGGCCCCCTCGCGGGTACGGCCCGCCGTCACGGCCCGGTCCGGGTTGCGCCGCATGTATTCGTCCTCCAGGGCCGCCGTCCTGTGGGTGTGCGCGGCGAGGGCGTCGTTCGAGCCGTGCAGAAACGTGTCGTGGCGGGTGCGGTGCACGCTCTCCAGTTCGCGCACCAGCTCCTGGTCGTCGAGCAGCGAGGGATCCAGTCCCTCGGCCGCCCCGCTGCCCTGCTTCGACGTGGACACAGTGAACTCCTCACGGGTCGGGTCCGCGGCGCACCTCCGGCCGGTACGTGCGCCCGGGCTGCCTCGGGTCACCCGATCACCGGGGAGCAAACACGCCGCGGGGCCGCCCGGGTGCTTCGCCGGGCGGAGCGGGACGGGTCGAGGGGCGATCGGATCCAGGCGTCGGGGAGATGGCGGGCCCGGTCCGCCGCGTACGGTCCGCGGCTCCGGTCAGAGGCGGCGCAGCACGCCGACGACCTTGCCCAGGATGACCGCCTGGTCGCCGGGGATCGGCTGGTACGCGGCGTTGCGGGGCATGAGGAGGACCTGGCCGTCGCGTCGGTGCAACTGCTTCACGGTGGCCTCGTCCTCGATCAGCGCCGCGACGATGTCGCCGTGGTCGGCGCTGTCCTGACGGCGGACGGTGACGATGTCGCCGTCGCAGATGGCCGCCTCGACCATGCTGTCGCCGGCCACGGTCAGGGCGAACAGGTCGCCCTCGCCGACGAGTTGGCGCGGCAGCAGGTAGACGTCCTCGATCGCCTCCTCGGCGAGGACGGGCACACCGGCGGCGATCCGCCCGATGAGGGGCACCTCGGCCGGCGGCCTGCCGGCGGCGGCACCGTTCAGGTCGGGCGCCCAGGTGGGCCGCACGCGGTAGGCCCGCGGCCGGTGCGGATCGCGGTAGAGGACGCCCTTGCGCTCCAGGACCATCAGCTGGTGGGCGACGGACGAGGTGCTGGCCAGGTCCACGGCCTTGCCGATCTCCCGCATCGAGGGCGGGTAGCCCTGGCGCGTGACCTCGTCCGCGATGAACTCGACGATGGCTGCCTGACGAGCCGTCAGCTCACCTTCGACGGAGCGGACGCCCGCCGGCCTGCCCCGGCGCGCTGTTGCCGTCTTCTCCATCAGGACCACCTCGACTCAAGATCTCACTGAGCGCGACCCTAACCCGCCATCCCGCCCAAAGGGAACGCCCCTCCCGAATCATGGCATTCGCCCGCCGCGCGTCAGTCCCCCGGTCACGGTCACGTGGGCGACCCGGGTCAGGGACGGGGCGCGCCGTCCGCGAGGCCGTCGTGCCGCGCGGTCTCGCGCAGCAGGTCCCGCAGCAGGAGGGCCGCCGGCAGCGGGTGGTCCGGCAGGGCGACATGAACGGTGCGGCGCGGGGCGAGGTCGCCGAGCCCGCGCAGGACGAGCTCGGCGGGGACCGCCCAGGAGGCCGGCGAGGGCACGAGGGCGACACCGAGTCCCGCGGCGACATGGCCGAACTTGCCTGTCCACTCGGCGATGCGGACGGTCCGCCTCGGGGTGAAGCCCGCGCGGGCGCACACCTGGGTGAGCGTGGTGTGGCCGTCCGGGGGCGCGTCCTGGATCCACGACTCGTCGCGCAGCTCACATAGGTCGACCGGATCACGGCCGGCCGAGGGGTGGTCGCGGTGCAGCGCCACCAGTAGTTCGTCCTCGCACAGGGGCGTCGTCGTGACGCCCTCGGCCGTGGGCAGCCCGGAGGGGTAGTCACTGACCACGGCGAGGTCGAGTGCGCCGTCCGCGAGGCGCCGTATCGAGGAGTGACTGCGGCCCTCGGCCGCGATGACCTCGACGTCGGGCCGGGCGGCGGCGAACGCGCGCAGCGCGGCGGGGACGAGTGAGATGTTCGCGGTGGAGAACGCCCCGGTGCGCAGGGTGCCGCCTCGGCCCGCGTGGATCGCGGCCAGTTCGCGTTCCGCTCGCGCCAGGCGCTCCAGTACGCCGACCGCGTGGCCGTGCAGGGCGTGGCCCGCGGGGGTGAGCCGCACCCCGCGCGGGAGGCGGTCGAACAGCGGGCCGCCGGCCTGTCCCTCCAGCGAGGCGATCCGTCGGGACACCGCGGACTGGGTGTAGTCGAGTGCGTCGGCAGATGTTCCACGCCCTGGCCTCCCTGCCCACCCCGGGCGGTGTGTGCGTCCTGGTCAACGGCGACGAGGAGAGGGGCTCCCCCACCTCCCGCGAGCTGATCGAGCAGGCGGCCCGTCGCTGCGTGGCCGCCTTCGTACTGGACGCGTCCGCCGACGGGGAGGGCGCCCTCAAGACCGCCCTCAAGGGCACCTCCCGGTACGAGGTCGTCGTGCACGGCAGGGCCGCCCACGCCGGACTCGATCCGGCGAAGGGGGTCAACGCCACGGTGGAGGCGGCCCATCAGGTGCTGGCCCTCGCCAGGCTCTCCACCGCCCTGAGTCATGACACGTCACCGCTGGGCGCGCCGACCGTCACGCCGACGCTCATGTCGGCCGGAAGCACCGTGAACACCGTGCCCGCGGTGGCACGCGTCTCCGTCGACGTCCGGGTGCCGACCCGCGCCGCACAGGACCGGATCGACAGCCTCGTACGGCAGTTGAGGGTGAGGACCCACGGTGCGCGGCTCGAAGTGCTCGGCGGTGCTCGACGGCCGCCCATGGAACCGGAGTCGTCCGCCGCGCTCTTCGCCCTCGCGTCCCGGCTCAACTCCGAGGCGGGGTAGGGCCCTCTGCGCGGGCGCGCGGTCGGCGGAGCCTCGGACGGCAACTACACGGCGAGCGCCGGATGCCCCACGCTGGACGGCCTCGGAGCCGTGGGCAGCGGCGCCCACGCGGACACGGAGCACGTCCTGGTCTCACACATGGCGCCCCGGGCCCGGCTCCTCGCCGGCCTGATCGAGCGGTCCCGATCCTGAACTCCCCCGCCCGCCCCGGCATATCGAGCCGAGGCATGCCCGTTCCCGCCAAGCGAAGGATTCCCATGCCGTCCTCCCCTCCCCCGCCGTCAACCGCTCACCTGCCCCCGGCCGTGGCCGCACTCGCCGAGGAGAGGCAACTGGGGCGCCTGGAGCGTGAGTTCGCGCCCAAGCGCATGCACAGGCTTCTCCTCGCGCTCTACGTCGTCACCCTCCTCCAGCTGCTCTTCTTCGTGGTGCCGGGCCTGGCGTTCCTCTGGTGGCTGCGCCGCACCCCGGAGTTCAGCCGGAGACAGGCCGCGAAACGGCTGTACCTGTTCGAGCACGGCATGATCGTGCATCCGCGCCTCGGCGACACCGTGACCGCGATCCGCTGGGACTCCGTCCGGCTCTACCAGGAGATCGTCCTGAAGATCGTCAACGGCCTGCCGACCACCACGACCCACACCTACACGGCACTGTCCTCCGAAGTCGGTCACGCGGGCGCCGCCGTCACCGACTTCTACGCCGACCCCGAGGTGTGGGGCCCCTGGATGCAGGACGCCGTCGTACGCGCCCAGGGCCTTACCGTCCTGGAAGCGGTCCTCGCCGGTGAGACGGTCGCCTTCGGGCCCTTCGGTGTCGCGCTCGCCTCGCTCGGCGCCCAGGGTGCCGGGCAGCTTCCGTGGACGAACATCCGCCCCTTCGAGGTCTCCGCGGGTGTGGTCCGGGTGCTGCGCCGGGACACCTCCACCCCGTGGGCCACCGTCCCCGTCAGCGACATCGCGAACGTCGGCCTCTTCCTGAACCTCGCCGAGAACCTCCGTCAGGGGTAGCGGCGCGGGCCGGCGGCCGCCCGCGGGTCGCGCAGGCGGCCGGCCCGCCGGGTCACGCCCCCGCGACGCTCTCCTCGTAGAACACCGCCACCAGGCGGTCACTGAAGCGGCCGGGGGCCGAGAACCCGGCTTCGGCGGCCCGGTGCAGCCGTACCGTCTCGTCGGCGAGCGTCACCGCGACGACGGGGCAGTCCTCGATCCGGTTGCCCCCCGGGTCGCACCGGCCGACATCGGCGAGGGAGCGCCCCGGGCAGACCGCGCGTGCGGGCAGCTCGACTTCGAGGGCCAGGTCGCCGGTGCGCGCGAAGCGGTGGACACCCGACTCCGGCCGGGGCACGGGTTTGCCGGCCGGGCCCCGCACCACCCGTGCCGTCAGGCCGCGCGCGGAAGCGATACGGCCCTCGCCGCGCGGCCCCTGGATGTCGATGGTGGCCTGTCCCCTCGCGACCGTGCCCTTGCCCGTGTCGGGCAGGAACAGCGGTCGGGGGCCGGGATCGAGGCGCACCGTGACGGTGAAGGTCGACGACCCTCCGGCGTGCGGGTCCTTGCCCGAGTACTCGTAGGACCCGATGGACAGCGAGGGCACGGCGGCGGGCTCCTCGCCCTCCCCCCTCGGCACCGGCCGGGGAGAGCGGGTACTGCCGCACTCGGAGAGGGCGGCGGTCACCCCGCCGGGCAGGGACACGTCCTTCAGGGCCCCGCCCAACGCGTGCAGGCGTCCGCTCCGCTCGTGCGACAGGGGGCCCTGGGCCGACAGGATCAGCAGGATGAGGGCGAGCGGCACCGCCAGCGCCGCCCACGCCCGGCCGGAGGGCCCGGAGATCCGGTTCATGTCAGACAGAGCCCCGTCCCGCGATCGTGCCCACCAGGCTCACGCCCCACCCGTCCCGTTGCCCGTCTCCTGCCTCTGTGTACTGCGTACCACGGCCGGAGAACGTCACTGCGGGCGGGCGTGCGGCGCACCGCGACTCCAGCGCCGTAGGCATCGCCAGTCACTCGCGTGACTGCGGACGGTGTCGCGCCGTGAGGTGACTGCTCGTCAGGTCGTGGGCAGGCGGAGCGCGAGGAGGGCCACGTCGTCGGTGGAGTCGGCGGCGAGCCCGGTGAGGAGTTCGTCGCACAGGGCGTCGAGCGGTCGGCTGTGCAGGGCCGCGGCGTGCTGGCGCAGCCGGGTGAGGCCGTCGTCGAGGTTCTCACCGCGCCGTTCGAGAAGACCGTCGGTGTAGAGCAGGATCGTGCTGCCGGGCTGGAGCGGGTGCTGGGCGTCCACACGTCCCTCGGCGGGACGGACGCCGAGCAGCAGGCCGTGGGCGTCTTCGAGATAGTGGGTGTCGCCCTGATCGGTGATCAGCAGCGGCGGCGGATGCCCGGCCGTGGCCCAGTGCAGTTGCCACGGCCCGCCGGAAGGTCCCTTGAGCAGGGCGTAGATGCAGGTCGCCGTCGTGTGCTCGTACAAGGTGCTCACCGCCATGTCGAAGCGGTGCAGGATCTTTGCGGGTGGCTCCTGCCGGTCGCACGCGATGCCACGCAGCATGTTGCGCAGCTGGCTCATGGTGACGGCCGCCCGCAGGTCGTGGCCGGTGACGTCGCCGATGATCAGGGTGGTGTCGCCCCGCGGCAGAAGGAAGCTGTCGTACCAGTCGCCTCCGACGTCCGCGCCGGTGGCGGCGGGCGCGTAACGGGCGGTGATCTCCAGCCCGGGGATGTCGGGCAGCTCGGGCAGGAGGGAGCGCTGCAGCCGCTCGGCGATCCTCTGCGTCTCCCTGTGCAGGCGGGCGTTGTCCAAAGCCAGCGCGATCCGGTGCGTGAGGTCCTCGACCAGCGCCAGGTCCGCCTCCCGCAGGGCCGGACGGCCGGTGTGGCGGACGATGGTGAACGCCCCGAGCACCCGGCGCCGGGCACGCAGCGGCGCGACGATGAGGTTGTCCCCGCCCAGCCGGGCGAAGAGTTCGAGATTCACCGCGTGCAGCGGATCGCTCGCCTGGTCGGCTGTCGGCACGTCCTCGGCCGACAGGAGAAGTGGTCCGGCACCCAGCAGGACCCGGGACAGCGGACCGGTCGCGACGGCCGGCACCTCGGGCAGCGCTCCGGTCGGATCGGCCAGGACGACGGCCGGGTCGTGGTGGGTCAGGCAGATCCGCTCCAGCCGGCCCTCCTCGTCGAGCAGGTCCGCCATCACCCAGTCGGCCAGCCGCGGCACCACGATGCGGCACACCCGGCGCAGCCCCTCCACCGCGTCCAGCGTGCTCGACAGCGCGTCGGCGATGTCGTTCAGGAGGGTGAGACGGTCCAGCGCCTGCTGGAGCGCCACATCCACGTCGAAGTCGTCCACCCGCCCAGCCTTCCCGCCGGGTCCGCTTCCCTATCAGCCACCGTACGTCGCTCACCTCGCGCGGGCGTTCGAGTGCGTCGGCGGCCTCGTTCGTTGCATGCTGTACGCGCCCCTCTCGTCGCAGCGGGCAGGGCCGCGCCCGTCACGTGCCAGCCACGCCGATCGGGACGATCGCCCTCCCCGAGGCATGCGAGGCGTATTGCGGGGAAGGAGAGCCGCGGCTCCGCCGGCACGCCGGGAGGAGCCATGGCCGTTGGGAAAGCAGCGGCCGACTGCAGTCATGACCGGCACGGCCGGTCGGAAAGTGACGGGTGTGCGCCGGGAGACGGTACGGCGACTGCAGGTCCGCCAGGCCGAACAGGGGCCGGGCGGCATTCTGCTGCGCGTCTCCGGTGAACTCGACGTGCACACGGGCCCCCAGCTCCGGGAGGCCATCGGGCGGGCCGTTCCCGAGCTCACCGGCGGAGATCTCGAAGTCGACCTCTCGGATGTCGCCTTCTGCGACGCGGGCGGCCTCTACACGCTCCTCGGGGTCAGCGACGCCCTGCACATGATCGGCGTCAGCCTACTGATCACCCGCACCAGCCCCAGCGTCGAAGCGGTCCTGGACTCGACCGGCTCGCTCACCCGCCTGCCCCTGCGCGACACGGCCCGCGACCGGCCCGCCGGGCACGCACACGACACGCACGGACGAGGGCGCGACGCGCTCGGCCCCGGACACGGGCACAGCACGCGGGGGCACGACCCGCACGGGCACGACGGGCCGGATTCGCCCACCTCCTGAAGAAACCTTTCTGGCCTGGTCGCGGACGGGCGGAGTACTCACTCACCCGGCACCGGCGCGCGAGACGGCCACCCGTCGAGGCGATCGCCTCCGGCGGGGAGCGAAGCCGGTCCTCGGCGATCGCGGCCTCGGACTCCGCGGTCGCCAGGTACGCCTAGGAAGCCTTGCCGAGCAGGGCGGCCGGTCCGATCGCGTCAGGACCGAACTTGTCGCGGATGCGGTCGCTGACCTCTTCCGCGACCAGCCGGGCCTCGCGCGCCCCGTCCAGGCTGATCTGCTCGGCGACCTGGCCGGCGTCGACGAGGTCCTCGGCCCTCAGCGCGACGCCCGTCAGACGGCCGCGCTGGAGTCCGGCGGCGTCGATCAGGCGGTAGGCGGTCATCCGCAGGTCCTCGTCGTGGGCCGAGGCGGCCGGCAGGCGACGGGTCCGCTCCCAGGACGTACCCCCGGCGAACCGGAGCGTCAGCGTCAGGCCGCGGGCCGCCTGGCCCCGTCGGCGCAGCCGGTGCCCGAGCTCGACGACGAGGTCCAGCAGGGCCGCGCGGACAGCGGCGCCGTCCAGGGTGTGCTGAGTGAAGGACCGCTGCACGCGGGCCGAGGCGGGGAGGGCGCGGGGCGCGACCGGGCGGGGATCGATGCCGCGGGCCCGGTCGGCGGCGAGCCGTCCCGCACGGCCGCCCAGGACGCGTTGCACGGTCGCCGGAGGGACCGAGGCCAGCAGGCCGACACAGTGCACGCCGTAATCCCGCAGCGCGGCCGCCTGGCGCGGCCCGATGCCGTGGAGGGCTTCGACGGGCAGGGGGCCCAGCCAGTCCGTCACCTGGTCGGGCGTCACCGCGAGGACGCCCCCGGGTGCGGCGACCTGGCCCGAGGCGGTGGCCGCGACGGTGATCGTCGGGCCGACGCCGACACGGACGTCGACGCCCAGCCGGGAGATGGTCCGGATGCGCAGCACCTCCCCCAGCCTGCGGGCGTCCGTGCCGTGGTAGCGCAGGGCACCCTTCAGCTCCACCAGGGCGGCGGTCGGCGGCAGGGCCTGCACCACGGGAGAGAGTTCCGACAACTGCTCCAGGACCTGCCGGTAGACCTCCTCCGGCACGGCGTCCGGGCAGCGCACATGCATCACGCTCGCCACCCCCGACGTCCGGCGTGCCTCCGTACCTGCGGTCATGACACCCACCTCCTGCTCCCCAGACTATCGAACATAAATTCGAACACGCGAGGTGGCGAGGCCCCGCCGGTCTGGATCTAGAATCGGATACATGTTCGATGACCTGCCGCCCGACCTGGCGCGCCTGCTGACCCTGCGGGTCTGGCACGCCATGTGGCTGGAGCGCATCGACCGGAAGATCGCGGCCGTCCGGAGCAGGGAGGCCGAGCGGGAACAGGGCCGCAGCAGCCGCCCCGCCGCGCCGGACTGGATCGTCGAGCTGGGCATCGGCGAGGGCCGCCTGCCCGTCGAACTCCACGCGGGCGACTGCTACGCGGCGGGCAAACGGCGCCGTCCCGTCAGCCGCGAGGAGGCGCGCAGCCTGCTCGCCTCGGGACTGCGGGCGTGCACCCACTGCGAACCGCAACTGGAGCTCGGCATCCTGGAGTAGGGCGCGTGCGGCGGGCCGGCTCTCCGCGGGATGGCGCCGTCACCCCTCGTCCGGGTGCGCTTCCGTCTTCAGTGCCCAGTACTCCCCCGCGCAGCCCGCGGGCAGCGGAGGGAACCGGTGACCGCGCACGTCCGTGCTCCAGTGGTGCTCACCACCGCAGTCGCACTCGTAGATGCCGCTGTCCGGCACGATCTGGCCGGGGTGGTACGTCTCACGCTCGCTCATGCCCTCTGTCTACGACGCCGCTCCCCCGCCCGCGACCCGGCCGCCGGTCCGGCGGCCTCAGTTCCGCAGCGCCTGCTGGAGCGAGCCGTGGCAGTCGATCACGGAGTCGACCCCGACGATCCGCAGGACCCGCAGGACCGACTGCGACGGAGCGGCCAGGCGCACCCAGCCCTGGGCGGCGACGGCGTTCCGGTGAGCGAGGATCAGGGCGTTGACGCCGGCCGAGTCCATGAAGGACACCTGACTCAGGTCCACCACGGTGCGCGGACTCGCGAGGTCGCGCGGCGCCCGGAAGGCGCGCCGGAACTCCCCGCCGGTGGTGTGGTCGACCTCACCGTCGAGCGCCAGCACCGTCACGCCGTCGGGAGTGGTGGAACGAGTGACCGACAGTCGTCCGGGCGGCACCGGGCTCATCCCACCCCTCCGCGGGCCGCCACGGGCACATGGACCTTGGCGACGGCCGTCATCAGCTGGCGCCGGACCCGCTCGGGGAGGGCGTCCGCCGTGATGGCGTCCACCAGATCGCCGGCCACGTCGTGCAGTTCGGTGTCGGTGTTCCGCGAGACCGACACCAGGACGCTCCAGGCGGCCTCGGCGCTCAGTCCGAAGGACGCCATGAGGATCCCGCGGGCCATGTCGATGACGGGCCGTGCCCGCATCGCCCGCCGCAACTGCCGGAGTTCGACGGACGGCTCCTGCCCGACGCCGCTCCCGGACTTCCTCACGTCACCGGATGCCGGGGCTGTGTCGGCGCGAGTGCCGGCGTCCCCGCCGCGGACGTCGGCATGCGCCACCGCGTCCGCCGCGGCAGGGCCGGGCATCGGCTTACCGCTGACGGGACGCGTGACACCGGGCTCCGCGTCCCGTATGACAGGCTCAGGCATGGGCTCCGGCTCCCCGCCCTCGGGGCGTGCGGCACCGGGCCCTTCGTCTCGTACGACAGGCTCAGGCGTCCCCTCCGGCTCTCCCCCCGCGGGGTGTGCGGCGCCGGCCGGTGCGTACGCGTCGCCGCTCCGGTCGGGCCCCTCGCCCTCACCCGCGCAGGTGAACAGGGGTACGGCGCCGGTGATCGAGAGCAGCCTGTGCACGGCGACACCGGCCGTCCGGACGACGACCGTCCCGCCTTCCTCCAGAGCCTGTCGACGAAGACGCAGCAGCACGTTGAGCCCGGAGCAGTCGCAGAAGGCGACCCCGCCCATGTCGAGGTCGATGCCGCCGGCCGAACCGGCGAGGGCCGCACCCAGCCGGTGTTCGAGCATCTCCTCGGTGTCCATGTCGATCTCACCGCGCACGGTGACGACCGTCCGGTCACCGGCGGGGACCGCCCGGACCGTCAGCTGCGGGGGTCCGCCCGCGCGCGGCGGCGAGGCGGGGCCCGCGGAGACGTGGCCGTCTCCGCTCATGAGCTGCGCGGGATGCGCACGTTGTTGCATGGCAGTCGCTCCCAAAGCATCCACCGTCTCCGCCTCTCCAGACTCGGCCCGGCACAGCGTATACGTCAAGAGATACAGGAAATCTCTTTCACCCTTTTGTATACGCGAATCGAACGTCCTATCCTGGCGGCATGGGAGGAGTACCTGAGACGCACGTCGGCTGGACGTTCCTCACGAACCACGCCCGCGTTCTGGCCGCGATCGCCGACGACAACACGACCCGCATCCGCGACATCGCCGCGCGCTGCCGGCTGACGGAGCGAGCCGTCCAGAAGATCGTGTCCGACCTGGAACGGGGCGGCTATCTCACGCACACCCGGCAGGGGCGCTCCAACTCGTACCGCATCGAACAAGGCACCATCCTTCGTCACCCCGCCGACGCCGGGCTCACCGTCTCGGATCTGCTGACACTCATCGCTCAGCACGACGGGCGACCCCGGGAACTGCAGACGGCGGGGACACAGGAACAGCCCCGGGAAGCCGAGCGATGACCACGACACCACCCCGCGACGGCGCCCGGAGGGACGGACGGTCCCCGGGCCGCAGGACGGCGACGCCGTACGCGGCTCAATCGGACGGGAGTTGAAGGAATTGCTGACCTACGACACCTCCGCCCCGGCGGCAGCGGAGCCTGGCGGCGGGCAGTCGTCCCCGCGGGCGGAGCAGGACGCGGTGCGGATGTCGCGCCTGGAGGACGAGAACCTCCAACTCCAGGAGGCGGTGCGCTCGCACGCCGTCGTCGACCAGGCCATCGGCGTCGTCCTGGCGGTGGGCCGGCTCTCGCCCGACGCGGGCTGGGAGGTACTGCGGAACATCTCACAGAACACCAACATCAAGCTGCGGCACGTGGCCGAACTGATCGTCGACTGGGCGCGCACCGGCGAACTGCCCGCCGAGGTACGCGAGCGACTGGAGCACGAACTGGGCACGCGGGAGACGGGGACGTGACCGGACAGGACCGGGCTGCCGCCGTGGGCCGACGGGCGCCTACGGAAGAAAGTGAGAGTTGAGGCGTGAGAGGCACCGACCGGGGTATCCGGGCGGTGCCCCCACCGCGGACACCGCCTGTCCAAGGCGTCGTTGTGAAGGAGAACGACCATGCTGATGGCCCACCCCGCCGTTCTGGCGAACCTCATCTCCCAGTACGAAGCCCTCAGCGCGCTGCACGCCGAGGACGGCAACGAGGAGGCCCGCCGACGCCTCGACGACGTCACGTACACCCTGTGCGTCGCCACCGGCACGCGTGACATCGACGCCGCCCTCATCGCAGCCCGCCACCGGCTGCCCGGCGCCCGCCCGTTCGACGACTCCGTCGTCACCGCGCCCATGACGGGCACCCGCACCGCCGACGAGGAGAGCCTGGCCGCTCTCTAGCCCTCGAACCACCCCCGTGGGGCACCCGGCGCCGGTGGCGGAAGTCCCGAGAAGAGGTGCGGTCCGAAGTCCGGAAGGACTCGGACCGCACCTCTTCCGCGTGCGCCGCGCGTCTTTCATGTGCGCCGGGTCATTTCCGTGTACGCCGCGACACGACACGTCGCACGGGATCCTCTGCCGGTCGTTGCGCCGACCGGGCACGGTCGTCTCCGCGCCAGTTACCGGCGGCCCGGGACGGGAACCCATGCCGGGTCAGCCGAAGACGCGGGCGCACGCCGCGCTCGCGTCGCACATGACCGGACGAGGAGCAGACGAGGATGACCACGGCACGAGACATCTCCGGGCTGTCAGGCACACGCCCGCGCCGGGGTTCGTGAGGCGCACGAGCCTCGCCCGCGCCGGCAGTCGATGGCCGCCACCCGGCACCCGGCAGTCAGTAGTCAGTAATCAGTAGTCGGCAGACATCGGCCGTCGTTTCGCCGGTACTCCCCCGGGTACTGCGACACCCCGTTCCCCCACACATGTACGGCCGTGACAGCGGTGGCCGAGGTCAGTCGGCGCGCACGGGCACGGCCGCGAGGAGGCATCGATGAGCGCGTCCCCCGACTCCCCCGCCCAGGCGGCCATCGTCACCGGCGCCGACTCCGGCATCGGCCGGGCCACCGCGGTCCGGCTCGCCGAGGCGGGCATGGACGTCGGCATCACCTGGCACAGCGACCACGAGGGCGCCGAGAGGACGGCCGACGAGGTCCGCGCCCTCGGCCGGCGCGCCGCCGTGGCCCAACTCGACCTCACCCGGCTCCCCGAGGCCGCCGACACCATCGACGAGCTGGCCGACCGACTGGGCCGGCTCGACGTGCTGGTCAACAACGCGGGCACCGGCACCGCCACACCCTTCCTCGACCTGCGGCTCGACGACGTACGACGCGTCCTCGACGTCAACCTCGTGGGTCCGTTCCTGTGCGGTCAGCGTGCGGCCCGCCTCATGATCGCCCAGGGTGAGGGCGGCCGTATCGTCAACGTCACCTCCGTGCACGAGCACCAGCCCCGGGTGGGCGCCGCCCCGTACTGCGCGGCCAAGGGCGGCCTGGGTCTGCTCACCCAGGTGATGGCACTGGAGCTGAGTGAGCACGGCATCACCGTCAACGCGGTGGCACCCGGTGAGATCGCCACACCCATGACCGGGCAGGAGGACACCGACGTGCACACCGAGGTCCGGCCCGGCATCCCTCTGGGCCGCCCCGGCGACGCGCGCGAGGTGGCCGCCGTGATCGCCTTCCTCGCCGGTCCGGACGCCTCGTACGTCACCGGTGCCTCCTGGGTGGCGGACGGCGGGATGGTGCGGATGGGTCCGCAGGCCGGCTCGCACCTCCAGAGCGACGACTGGCGGCGCCCCTGAGTCAGGGGTCACATCGCGGGCGCCCCTGACGTGACCGGGGGTCCGTGACCCCCGACTTCACCGTCCGTCACGTCAACTCGGCTTCTGGCAAGGCGACTTGAGTAATGCCACCGGGTTCACACACAAGAGGCGCACCTTCCCGTCGGCGTCAGTGGTGCCGGCTCACCGGTGACTCGGTCACCGGTTCGGGAAGGTGCGCCTCTCGCATGTCATCGGGGAGACCGCGCACAGCTCTTCCACATCCTCATACCGAGTCGCCGATGTGTGAGTGACCTGAGAAGTGTCACTCCGACATGGGTACTTCTGTTCACCCCGGCAGGTCCGTCACTTCAGGTAAAGCGAGCCTCCGGCTTTGCAGACGGAATATGACCGACTCCCCTTCCCGTCAACTGACTTCGCAGGTCAGGGGCGTTCATGGACGCGTACGGAAAGCGACATGTGCCCCCTGCCAACACCCGCGCGGGCCGCCCCCCTCACCCGGCTTGTGAAGCCGGTGAATTGAGGTGGGCATCACTGAGCAGGGCACATTCCCTGCCACTCATGCGTACTATCTCTAGGCTGGTGCCTGCCGCAGTGGTTGCGACTGCAGCCGAGTCCAGTCATCGCAAACGGGAGACAACCCCCATCCCTTCGTGGCCCAGGTGCCCTCATTCACACGCCGGGGCCGCGAATTCGAGAAAGGCCGCTGACATGACCGACACCCAAGCCCGCTCCACCGAACTGACTTCGCAGTACATCGCCCAGGTGACGGGCGACCTGGAGCGGAACGTCAAGGAGCAGGAGCGCATCGGTACCGAGATCGAGGCCCTTCAGGAGCAGCTCCAGGCCCTGCAGCACGACCACACCGTGCTGGTCACCATGCAGCAGGCGCTCAGCGCCGGGAACATCGCCGCCGCCGAGTCGGTCGCGCGACTGGACACCAAGGCCACGCCGACCGTGCCCCACCAGGCGACGGCCGAACCGAAGCAGGCCAAGTCCGAGCCGAAGCAGAGCAAGGCGAAGAAGGCGGTCTCCGCGAGCGCCCGGAAGCCCGCGGCCAAGAAGCCCGCCACCAAGGCTCCCGCCAAGGCCCCCGCGGCCAAGAAGTCCTCCCCGTCCGCGAAGACCTCCTCGACGAAGGCCTCCTCGACCGGGAAGCCGGCCGCGAAGACCGCGGCCCCCGCGGCGGAGAAGGCGGACAAGGCGGCCGCGAAGCCGACCCTCGTCGAGCTGATCCGCGGCCACCTGGAGCAGCAGAGCGAGCCCCGCTCGGCCGCCGAGATCGCCACCGCGCTCACCCAGGCCCACCCCGACCGCAGCATCAAGACCACGGTCGTGCGCACCACGCTCGAAGGTCTCGTCGCCAAGAGCCACGCCCACCGCAGCAAGCAGGGTTCGTCCGTCTTCTACACGGCCGCCACCTCCCCGGAGCAGGCTTCGGCTTCCGACGCCCCGCAGACGGAGGCCGCAGCCGGCTGAGCAGCGCCTACCGCTCATCGCCCCGGCGAAGAAGTGGCCGGCCAGGAGGCGGAGCACGCGAGAGGCGGCACCGCCTCGGTCATGCCGGTGCGGTGCGGCAGCGAGAGCGCACGGGTCGGGCGCGCGTCGGGGCGTCTTCGACGAGGACGCCCGACTCCGTCCGGTGACACCGGTCCGGCCTGAATGCTTGGAGCCCCCGGTGCCTCGGAGTGAGTCGGCCCGCGCGTGCCGTCCCGGGCCCGCCAAGCCGTGCCCGCTCAACTGCCCTGTCCTTCAGGGCATTTCACCCAGTTCACTGCCACCTTCTGATGACTCGGCCCGTCGGCCATGACCACAGCGTCCCGTCCTGATGCCCCTCGCTCGGACTCCGCGGCGAATCAGCCCGAGACATGTCGGGCCGTCGGACACCTGACTCCTCGGGCTCGCCTGACGTGAGTTCACCGCGACATGTGCCGGGCCGACCTTCGCGGCCGCTCGTCGAACCGGCCCCCGACGCAGGTGCCCTTGGGGCAGGTGCGACGAGAGTGCCTGGTGGGCGGGCATGCCCCGCGGTCCGGTCGCGCACCGCGCGATCCATCGCCACCCGACCGCACGCCCGAACCGGACGCCGCGCGGCCCCCGTCCGGCAGCCGCTCAGCACAGGAGCCGCCGCCGCTGCCGGGTCTGCGCCTGGACCCGGCCGGACACCGCAACCAGGGCGCGGTCCTGTCGGCCGCGCTGCGCCGGGTCCTGGACATCACCCAGGCCGGCATGGGGAACGTACAACTCGCCGAGGGCGGCCGGCTGCGGATGGAGAAACATGTCGGCCTGAGCCGCGACTTCACCGGCTTCTTCGCGTTCGTCGAAGGGCCCACGACGTCCTGCGCCCAGGCCGCCGAGACACGCAGGCAGGTCACGGTCCGCGACGTGGCGACGGCGGAGGTGTTCGACGAGGACTCCCGCCGTACGATCCTGCTCGCCGGCAGCCGGGCCTGTCACAGTGTCCCGTTGGTCAACCGGGCCGGCGTGCCGCTCGGCATGATCTCGTCCCACCACGAGCGGCCCCTTGTCGGTTTCACGCGGGCCCAGCTCGACGTCCTGGAGTCGACCGGGGCCATGGTGGGGCGCTGGCTGTCCTGGCACCGGCACACCGTCGTCCGGGACGCCCTGGCGCACCTGCACACCCACGCGAGGACGCTCGGCTGACCGCGGCGAGCACTCACGGAGGGCCGGCCACCGAACGCGGAACACCGCGTGTGAGGAGCACGGCATGAGAGTGCGAAAGAGTGGGCCTCCGCGGACGCCGTAAGCTCAGAACGCCGTCGAGGCACGGAAGTTGGGCGTCGCCGGCGCGGGTCAGGCGGGCGCCGACTCCAAGGCGATGCGCACCCTGACACGCTTGCCGACGGGCTCACGCCGGACGTCTATCTCCCCGCACAGCGCCGTGACGATCTCCAGGCCGTGCCGTCCGACCCGGCCTGGATCGGGCACGTCCGGGACCGGCACCCTGAAGCTGCTGTCCCACACCCTGATCTCCAGCGACCGGCCGACCAGCACCAGGTCGAGGGCGCAGGGCCCCGGCGCGTGTTTGCAGACGTTCGTGACGAGTTCACTGACGACCAGCTGCACCGCTCCCACCACCCGGGTGGACAGCGCGATGCGATACGCCCGCTGGAGACGCTCCATGAAGTCGGCGGCCAGGTTCCGCGCCGCCCTGATCGAGTCGGAGGCGCCGTCGTAGACGGCCCCCGCCCAGGGCAACGGCCCCGGTAGAACCATGTCTGCGCCGCCGTCGCCGGCAACAGCTTCCACCATCCTGGTCCCCTTGCCCGGACCGGCACGCTCGGTCCGACTCCGGGCGCCTACCCCCGATACCCCGCCGAACACCCTGCGGCACCCGGACCGTCACCCGGTCCGGCCAAAGAACTCGCCCGCCCCGCGGCGCCCTGGTCGCCCGGCAGCGCTGCCGGCGCGACCTCTACGGCCGAGGTGCGTCCGCCGGGCCCCCGTGCGCCCCCCGCTTCGCTTGTGCGCGGGCAACTCGCCTGGTCAGGTCGTGATCAGGCGTTTGCCGGGTACTAGGACCAGACCACCGAGGGTTCCAGGGGAGAGGAGCAGTGCCTTGAGTCTGACGGACGAGAGATCTCAGGGGGCGCACGAGGCGAGTGCGTCGGCCGAGCGGGTCGAGGACGGGGAGCACGCCACCAAGGGCTCGAGCGGCGGTCAGGGCGAGGAGTCGGATGTCGAGCGCGTCAACCGGCGCTGGAACGAGATACTCCAGGAGACGCGGGTCGCGCAGACCGGTGTGCAGATCCTGTTCGGCTTCCTGCTGAGCGTCGCCTTCACGCCCCTGTTCCGGGAGTTGGGGACCTTCGACCGGACGGTGTACGTCCTCACCGTCGTCCTGGGCGCGGCGGCGACCGGCGCCCTCATCGCGCCCGTCTCGATCCACCGCTTCCTCTCGGGCCAGCGGATGAAGGACGAACTCGTCGCCGCCGCAGGACGGTTGATGATGTGCGGCATCGTCCTGCTGGCGCTCACCATCGGCTGCACGGTTCTCATCATCCTGCACGTGGTGCTGCCCAGCCTGCTGGCGGAGATCCTGGCCGGCGTGGTCATGCTGTGGTTCGCCTTCTGCTGGTACCTCCTGCCGTTGATCCTCAGGCGGCGCGCCGACAAGGCCGACAAGAAGGACGAGGGCGCGCGGTGAGCCGGCGCGTGCGCGCCGGTACCGTCATCGGATGGCCTCGCCGTCTCCGGTCAGCGGGACCACGACGCTGATCGCCTTGCCTCCCCCGGGACACCGCTCGACGGTGATGTCCCGGGCCAGGCGGATGATCAGAGGCCAGCCGTAGCCGTGTCCGAGATGGTGTCCGGGCATGGCGCTCGATCCGAGGGCGCCGAGGGGAACGACGTCGCTGTTGTCGCGGACGGTCAGCCTGAGCCCGTCCGGCGTGTCGGTGACCTCGAACCCGGCGACGCCCCGCCCGTGCCGTACGGCGTTGGTGACCAGTTCCGAGGTCACCAGCAGCAGGTCGACGACGGCTTGCGCGCTCGCCCTGCGGGCCCCGGAGTCCCACCGCTCGCGCACCACCGCACGGACCTGCTCGCGGGCCGCCGTAGCGGTGGTGACCGTGTGTTCCGGCGTGAGGGTGCTTCCGCGACCGCCGGGGACCGGGCCCCCGCGTACCCCGTCCACACGGTCCGTCGCCATGTCGCCCGAGACCACTTGCCCGGCACCCGTACCTCCGGGTGCCGGGGTGCCCGCGATGGCGGGACGGACGGGCGTCACCGGGCGTCTCCCTCGAACGGAAGGGCCATGGCCGTCTGCACGTCGTCGGCCAGCACGAAGAACCCGGCGGTCCCCGTCACGTCGAAGAGCCTTCTGACGGTGTCGCTGAAGGGCCCGGACACGATCAGGAGCCGTCCGCGGGCCCGGTGGGCGCGCTGCGCCGCGAGCAGTACGTGCAGGATCGAGGAGTCGGCGAAATCCGTGCCGGAGAGATCGACGATCGCCCGGGGGGCGTTCACCCGGTGTGCGAGGTCCAGCGCCTCCTCCAGCTTGGACGCGCTCGCGTAGTCGATGTCGCCCCCGACCCGCACCACGAAGGAGTCCTGAGCCGACCCGTGCGTGACGGTGGCCTCCAACTCGTCGGACATGGCCGCTCTTTCCGTTCGCACGACGCTCGGGCACTCTCGTGGACGGGTCCCGGAGACTTCGGGCGTCCGGTGCTCCTTCCGGGTGCGCGGGGCTTTCGGATGCAGCACCGCGGAGACCGCCCGGTGCGGGTCAGGCGGGCTGCCTCGGCGGCAGGCCCTGGTAGTAGCTGCCCACCCGCTCCAGGTAGGCGGGATCCTGTGTCTCCCGGTCCGTCTTGAACAGGGGCGCCGACTTGACCTCGTCCCGGGTGCACACCACGGTGATCTTCTGTGCCTGCGTGTCGACGCCGGTGACGACGCCGGCGGGCACCAGGACGCTCTTGCCGAAGACCCAGACCCCGGTGTCCACGATCAGGTGGCGCATGCCGGAGTCGTCGGCCTGCCGGTCGACGTGCCCTATCGTCCCGTCGGTCGCCTCGACGGCGTAGCCGGTGAGGTCCTGTCCCTCCGAGTAGGCGCACTGCGGAGGGTACGACCAGATTCTTTCGGTGATCACGCTGCTCCTCTCCTCCTCCACCACCGGTCCGGTGCGCCGACGACCGTCCCGCGGTGGGGAACTGCCAGGTGGAGCGCGAGAGGCGGAGAGACTGCTCCGCCGCGCTCCACAGCAGCCAATACCCCCCGAACGGAGCCGCATTCGGCGGGGATTCCCGGCGTGTGTGACTTCCCGTCAGGTGGCGGGGCGTCCCGCGACCTCACCGAAGCCCTGGCCCCGCTCGCCGGGCGGCGCGGTGAGGTGGCCGCGGGTCCCCGTCACGTCGAGGAGCCGATCCAGGACGGCGGGCAACTCGTCCAGGTGGAGCCGGGTACGGGCCGCGTCCGTACGCCTGCGGATCATCAGCAGGGCGGACAGGCCCATGGAGTCGATGCCGTGCAGGTCCGTGAAGTCCAGGCGCAGTGAGGCCAGTTGTGCCGGGACGCACGGGGGCGTGCCGAGGACGGAGTCGACGGCGGCCGTCAACTCGTCGCAGGTCTCGTGGTCGAGGTCTCCGGCGACGCGGACGACGGCCTCGGTGGCGTCGACGTCGACGGTGACCGAGAAGGGCGGTGGCTGCAGGGTGGTCATGCGGGCTTTCCGGTGCCGGGGTTCTTCGATGCTGGTGTGCGCGTGCCGAGCGCCTCCCGCGCCAGGGCCAGGGTGCGGCAGGCTCGCGGGAAGTCCTTGAGCTGCCCGGCGAGCAGGTCTAGTGCCGGGTCGAGGCTTCGTACGGGGACGTGGCGGGCGGCGAGGATGTCGGCGGTCCAGACGATGAACGTCGTGAACAGCCGCGGGTCGGCGACGTACAGGGCGGTGGCCAGGTAGTCGACGATGTGGGCGAGGTCCTCGGCCGTGTGCTCACGCTGCTGGTCGGTGTAGCCGCGCATCGGGCTGAAACGGTCCTCCAGCTGCGTCAGCGTCTGCCTGACGAGCTGCCGGCGGGTCCGTACGACCATGGTGTATTCCTGGTCGGCCAGGTGCGGCAGGGCGTCCACCGGCTGGTGGAGGGCGAGCGGATCCGGCCGGGCGAGACCGCGTTCGAGCGCCGCGGCGGCCTCCCGCGCGTCCGGGGCCCAGGCGTCGGCTCCCACCGCACGGGCGTAGCGGCCGTCGGGGCCGAAGGCGGCGCCGCCCACCATGACGGGGACGCCGGCGGCCTGGCACGCGGTGACGGCGGTGTGCGCCGTCGGCAGGTGCGTGGGGATCGAGGAGGACAGGGCGACCGCGTGGGGACCGGTCCGGTGGAGGTGCGCTATGAGGTGCGGGGTGGGCACCTGGGCGCCGAGGAAGTCCACCTGCCATCCGCGTAGCCGCAGCACCTCCGAGAGGAGCCTGGCGGGCAGCGCGTGCCATTCCCCGTCCACGCAGGCCACGGTGACGCGGGACCGGGGCGGGGCGCCGGGTGTCTGGGGGCGGGGGCCGGTGTGATGGGCGAGCGCGGCGATGACCCGGTCGTGTATCGCGGTCGCCGCGTGTTCCTGGGCGACGGTGAGCCGGTTGGCGGCCCATTCGGCACCCACCTTCGCCTGAACCGGGGCGATCAGGTCCAGCAGGACCGATTCGGCATCCGCCGTCGCGTCGAGGGTGTCGAAGACCACGGCGGAGGCACCGAACTCGTCGCCGTCGCCGACCGCCGCCCACAGGCGTTCGCGGGCGGACTCGAGGACCGCGTCGCCGGTGGCGGGGGCGGAGGAGACAGTCATGCGGTGTACCTGCCCCTGGTGTGGCCGTTCACCGCGCTGAGGTGCGCGTGGTGCGGCGCGGTGACCGCGACCACGGCCATGTCGTCGTGGGCGCCGCGGCCGACCCACTGCGAGGCCAGCATCTGGACGTGCTCCACCAACGCCTCGGCGGGCATCGCCGCGCACCGGGTGA
The DNA here is from genome assembly GCF_042872045.1 of Streptomyces sp. NPDC005496. NCBI lineage: Bacteria > Bacillati > Actinomycetota > Actinomycetes > Kitasatosporales > Streptomycetaceae > Streptomyces > Streptomyces sp. NPDC005496. The sequence continues at coordinate 135,465 of NZ_JBIAJQ010000008.1, read as the reverse complement.
GCGCGGTCACGAGCCGCTGGACGCCGAACAGCTCGTCCCCCAGCGGTCCGCCCCTGGCCTCGGTGATGCCGTCGGTGAAGAACAGACACGTCTCGCCGGGGGCCAGCTCCACGTCGGCGGTGGTGGAGCTGATGTCCGGGAAGGCTCCGACGAGCGTCCCGCGGGTCTGGACCGTCTCGACCCGGCCGTCGGCCCGGACGATCAACGGCGGAGGATGTCCGGCGCTGGTGACCCTCAGGTGGACCGAGCCGCCCCGGCGGGCCACCGAGGCCAGGGCCAGGGTGGCGAAGCGAGTGTGGTGCGAGCTGATCAGAGCGCCGTTGAGCAGCCCCAGGAGCCGCTGATGGTCACCGGCGAGGGGCAGCAGCGCCTGCACGGTGTTACGGATCTTCCCCGTGAGCACCGCGGCCTCCAGGCCCTTGCCGCACACGTCCCCGAGGACCACGAGGGACTCCTGGTCCGCGTCGGCGCCCGGGTGGACGTCGTAGAAGTCCCCGCCCACCCGCTCGGTCTGCCCGGAGGGGCGGTACGCGCCGGCGAACTCCACCCCGTGCACGCTCCGCAGCCGCGGCGGCAGCAGCTCGCGCATCAGGGTGTCGGTGATGGCCGCCTGCTCCGCGTACATGCGGGCGGCCGAGATGGCCGCGCCCGCCCGGGCCGCGAAGAGGCGGGCGAAGATCTCCTCGCTGTCCGTGAAGGCCCTCTGCGCGCTGGAGCGGAGCAGGACGAGCGCGCCCGCCGGTACTCCGTGGCCGGGCAGCGGGGTGACCACGGCGGAGCCGACCGGGCCGGTGAAGTCGGCGGGGACGGCCCAGTCGGGCACGGCGGCGGGGTCGATCCACCGGGACGGCACGGGCGGGAAGCCCCGCAGGGCGTCGCTCAGGCCGGGGACCTCGTCGGGGTCCGCCTGGACCACCCTGTGCTCGATCTCACCACTGGTGCCGCAGTACGTCAGCGGCAGCCGGTGGCCGCGCACGGGGCCGACGATGACGGCGGCGTCCGCCAGGTGCTCGGCGGCCATCCGCGCCGTGGCCTCCATGCAGCGCTCGACGTTCAGCGAGGACAGCAGCGTGCTGGACGCGCCGGCCAGCACGGCGGTGCGGCGGCGTTCGGTCGCGAGTGCCTCCTCGGCGAGCCGCCGGTCCGTGTCGTCGACCAGCCACCACATCACGTCGCCGTCGGCGGTGCGGGTGGGGTGGGCCTCGAACGACCGGTCACCGACCCTGCCGTGGGCGGGCGGCCGCTCCCGGGACGCGTCCGTACCCTCGGGTCCGGTTCCGACGCGGACGTGGGCGTCAGCCATCCAGGCCGGGACCACGTCCTGCAGCCAGGCCCCGCTCACGGCGTCCGGGAACAGGGCCGCGGCGGCGGCGTTCACCCCGAGGACACCACCCGCTGGATCCGCCACGACGACGGGATAGGGGGCCGCGCCCGACGTGGCACCGAGGTGTGCGCCACGCGAGCTGACAGGTGTCTGCTGGGGAATGTCCACAAGTTAGGGCGCGCGTCCGCGAGCCCACCGCCCTTCCGGCGACGACGACTGTTTCCGTCCGACAACCATCTCCTGCCCGACAGCGCAACTGCAAGTCGCATCCGCGGACCGGTCGCGACGGGAAGTGGACGGCCACCGGACGTACGGTCACGGCCACGGCATCCCGGGACGGTCCGCCGGGCGTCCCCCGCCCGGGGCTCGGAGCGGTCGGCCGCACACAGCGAAACGGCGGGGCACGGCACTACCGCCGCACCCCGCCGCCGCGCCGGGTCACCGTCTGCGGCTCGCCCAGCCGCTGCCGATCCCCGCGACGTGCAGGGCCAGCAGAGCGAGCCCGATCAGCATGAAGTTGGTCGAGGTGAACACGTCGTTCGTCGAGATGTCGGCCGCGTTGATCAGGAACGCGATGAAGAACAGGACCGCTGCCACGATGCCCAGCATGGGGATCTCCTTTTCGAAGTGGTGAACTCCGGATGCCCCCAAGTCGGCGCCCGACACTGCCCGTTCGGACACCGTGTCGCCGGACCCGGACATCGCTCGGCCTGGCCTCCGGCGGAGGGGGTCACGAGGTGTGCGGGAGGCGGGCGGTGGCGGGTGTGCGCGAGCGGCGGGCACCGGTCACCGGACGCCCGTCCCCGTGGCGCCGACGGGTGCGTGCCGACGCGGCTCCGGCTCGCCGGGAAGCGGCCCGGTCACCCGCCGTCGCCCGCGCCCGGTCCGCCACGGCCACCGCACGCCGTCCGCCGCCGTCACCGCCAGCGCCCCGAGGAGGGCGAGGACGGCGGCCGGGGCGAGGACGGCCCAGGGTGCCCGCTCGGCGTACGGCTGGTTCTCGGCGAGCAGCAGTCCCCATTCGGGGGCGGGCGGCTGGGCGCCCAGGCCCAGGAAGCCCAGGGCGGCCAGGGCGAGGGCGACGCCGGGCAGCCGCAGCAGGGCGTGGCGGGTGACGGGCGGCAGGACTGCGGGCAGCAGACCGCGGCGCAGCACGAAGAGGGGTCCCGCGCCCAGGCTGCGGGTCGCCAGCAGATGCGGCGTGGCTCGCTCCTGGCGCACCAGGGCGGAGGTGTGCGCGGCCAGCGGGGCCCAGGCGACCGCGGCCACGGCGAGGGCCGGCGTCGCGCGTCCGGCGCCCGCCGCACCGGCGACGAGGAGCCCGGCGAGGACGGGCGGCACGGCGTTGACGGTGTCGACGAGGGGTCCGGACAGCCGGGGCAGCAGCCCGAGCAGTACTCCGGCGAGCAGGGCGGCGGCACTGATGAGGAGGGCCTGGGTGAGCGTGCCGGCGGCGCCGTGCCCGACCCGGGCCAGGACGTCGCGGCCCAGTGCGTCGGTGCCGAACGGATGGGCCCGGGAAGGGCGTTGGAGTCGGGCCGCCGTGTCGAGGGCGAGGGGGTCGCGGGGGACGGCGAGTGCGATGACGCCGAGCAGGACGGCCGCGTACGGCAGGGGCACCGCCCGTGGAGTGGCGGGCCGCGGGGCCGGCGGTGGCGGCAGCGCGCCGTCGCGCAGGGCGGGACCGGTCAGCAGGCCGACCGCAGGACGGACGAGGGCGGCGGTGGTCGCGGCGAGCAGGACGAGGGCGAGGGTGCCGGCCTGGAGCACGGGAAGGTCCTGCGCCACCGCCGCCTGGAGCGTGCCGCGGCCGAGTCCGGGGATGTCGAAGATCTGCTCCACGGCCACCGAGCCCCCGGTCAGGCCGACCGCGAACAGCCCCGCGTTGGGCAGCAGTCCGGGAGCGCAGCGGCGCAGCGCCTGCCGGGCGACGCGTCGGCCCGGGATGCCGCGGGCGGCGGCCGCGCGGGCCCAGGGTTCGGCGAAGGCGCCGAGCAGCATGTCGTCGAGGAGCCGTCCGAGCAGCGCTCCGGCGGGGAGCCCGAGGGCGAGGGCGGGCAGTACCGTCCACCGCGGCCCGTACCAGCCGAGTGCGGGCAGCCAGCCGAGCTGGACACCGACGACGGTGGCCAGCACCGACGCGATCAGGAACTCGGGCAGCGCGGCCACGACGGCCGCCCCCGCACCCTTGGGGCGGCGGCCGGCGAGCCCGCGTCGCGCCCCGAGCCGCAGGGTGCGCGCGCAGACGGCCCCGGCCGTGAGGGCGGCGGCCGTCAGCGCGCAGGCCATCAGGAGCAACGACACCCCGAGGGCCTGGGCGACGGAAGGGGCGATCTCGGTGCCGGAGATCCAGGAACGGCCCGCGTCGCCGTGTGCCAGGCCGCCGAGCCACTGTGCGAGGAGGTGCAAGGGCCCGGCGTCGAGGCCGAGTTGCTCCCGGACGGCGGCGATCGCCTCGGGTGAGGGAGTGCGCTCCCCGGACCGCGCCTCGAGCACGGTCCGGGCGGGGTCGGTGCGGGAGAGCCAGGGCAGCAGGCCGACGCCGCACAGCAGGAGGGCGGCCAGGGCGGCGCGCCAGAGCAGGACCGGGGCCCGGCGCCGGAGGAAGGTCCGCACGGGTCAGCGCCGCGTCCCGGTGCCCACCAGGGCGCGCTCGTACGGGTCGAGGAGGACGCCGCGCACCCGGGCCGCCACGCCGGTGACGATCCTTTGGTGCACCAGCGGCACGACCGCGTCGGTGCCGAGGATCGCCGCCTCCGCGCTCATGGCGGCGTGCTGCCGCCGCGTGGTGTCGGCGAGGCCCTCGGCGCGTGCGACGGCCCGGTCCACCTTCGCGTCGCACAGCAGCGCGAGGTTGTAGCCCCCGTCACAGGTGTGGTCGGCGGCCAGGACCGAGACGGGGTCGCCGGTGTCGAGCATGGTGTTGCGGGCGGAGACGAACGCGTCGAACTTCCCGGCCAGCACGTCGCGTTCGAGACGTGAGTACTCGCGGACCTCCAATTCCACCTCGAACCCGGCCTTCTCCAGTTGCTGCTTCAACACCTGGGCGACTTCCGGGAGTTCGGGACGGTTGTCGTAGGTGGCGAGGGTGATCGCGGTTCCGGCGGGGCGGGTCGGCACGCTGCGGCCGGTCGGCTTCACGCGTTTGTCGGCCGCCCAGGTCAGCGCGGGCCCGAAGATGCCGGCGCCGGGGTCGCCGTGCCCCTCGTACACGTCGTCGGCGAGTACGGAGGTGTCGATCGCGCGCCGTGCGGCGGCCCGTAGCGCCGGGTCGGCGAAGGGACCGGAGGCGGTGTTGAGCGACAGGCTCGTGGTGCGCGTGGTAGCGGTCTCGCGGCGTTCGCGCTCGTCGAGTGCGGCGGCCTGGGAGACGGGGAGCGCCTCGGCGATGTCGACATCACCGGTGCGCAGGGCGTTGGTCCGGGCCGTTCCGTCGGGTATGAACCGCGCGTCGATGCCGGCGGCCTGGGCCCGGCCTCCCCAGTAGTCGTCGAACCGGTCGAGGGACGCCGCCGTGGAGCCGGTGACGCGGGTGAGCGCGAAGGGGCCCGTCGCGGTACCGACCGGGTCGACCCTGCCGGGCTCGCGGTAGGCCCCGGCCGAGAACACCGCCAGGGACGGGCTCGACAGCCGTAGCGGCAGGACGGAGTCGGGCTCCGCGGTCACGATGCCCACCCGCCGGTCGCCCTTCGCCGTCGCCCGCAGGTCGACGCCGGTGAGCGCGGCGGGTTCGGGTCTGGCCCGCGTGGCCCGGTCGAGCGCGTCGGCGACGGCGGACGCGGTCACGTCACCGCCGTCCTGGAACGTCGCCTCGCGCAGCGTGAAGGTCCAACTCCGCGGCCCCTCCCGCTTCCAGGACTCGGCGAGCGCGGGTGCCGCCGCGCCGTTGGCGTCCAGTTCCGTCAGTCCCTCCGTCACGCCGAGCCGGCTGAGCAGGGTGGCGTCGGCGCCGTACGGCGAGAGGTTCTCCGCGGGCGGGAAGGCGAGGGCGACCCGCAGCCGGGCGTCGGCCGAGGAGTCGCGCGGCGAGTGCGCCGACGAACCGCCGCCGGAGGCGAAGCAGCCGGAGAGAAAGGGGGCGAGCAGCAGGCCGGCGCAGAGTCGACGGCGGGCAACGGAGCGCATGTTCCTCGTTCTTCGCAGGGGGTGGAAGGGCGATCACGACGCCAGGCTACATGACAATCGTTTTCAGTTAGTCGGGATCTCGAAATGGACGATCCCCTGACCGTCCGGCAGGTCCCGCTCGTCGCACACGACCTGTCCCAGTGAGCGCCAGAACCGTTCGGCGCCCGGCACGGCCGGATCCGTGTGCAGGTACACGGCGCGGTAACCCCCCTCCGCCGCGGCGAAGTCGAGCAGTCCGGCGACGAGTCGCCGGGCCAGCCCACGCCTGCGGTGCCCGGGACGGACGTACACCCGGCGCAGCTGTGCCGTCTCCCCCGAGGGGTAACGCTCCGCGAGCGAAAGGGGGTTGGGCGGATGGACGGGGCCACGCGCGTCGAGCGCGGCGGTGGCGACGACGCCGTCGCGCTCGTGGACGGCGACCAGGAGGGTGTGCCGGGCCGGTGCGACGTAGGCGCCGTCGAGGTCGATGATGTCGCCGTGCCAGCGCGGCACGTACCCGCTGCCGAAGTCGCGGTAGACGGTGTCGAGCATCACCCCGCGCGCCGCGTCGAGGTCACCGGAGGTCGCCGCTCTAATGCAATAGACACGCATTTGCACATCATATGCATTAAGAAGGACGCGCAGCTCACCGCGGGCGGAAGTGCTCAACCCCGGCCGCGCAGCTGACGGAGCGCCGGATCACGGCGCTGCCGCCTGGCAGGTCGCCGCACTAGGGCATCCGGCTGACCTCCACCGCGAACTGCGCCCCCGCCAGCAGAGCCAGGTGGGACATCCACAGCCAGATGAGGAAGACGACGACGCCCGCCAGGGAGCCGTAGAGGCGCCCGTAGTCCCCGATGCCGGAGGCGTAGAGGGAGAAACCGGCCGAGGCGACCAGCCACAGCACCGCCGCCACGACACCGCCGGGCAGCGCGTGCCGGCGCTGCCGCGCCACCGGCGGCCCGCTGCGGAACAGCACGACGACCAGCAGCGCCACCAGACACACCAGCGCGGGCCACCGCAGCAGGTACCAGGTGGCCTCCCCGGTCCGGCCCGTACCGCTGCGCTCCCCCAGGCCCTCGGCCAGCGGTCCGGTGAGCACCAGGGCGAACGCGCTCGCGACCAGCAGGGCGAGCAGGGACAGGGCGGTCAGCACGATCCGGGGCACCCTGCGCCAGAGCGGACGCTGGTCGGGGATCCCGTGCATCGTGTGCAGGGCGCGCCGGAACACGGCGAGGTAGCTGGACGCCGACCAGAGCGAGGCGATGCCCCCGGCCACCGCCACCGTCAGGGCGGCGGAACGCTCGTCCGCCATGTCCCGCAGCGCGCTGTGGAGTTGGGCGCCGGACTCCCCGGGCGCCCAGGTCGTGACGTGTTCGATGAGCCGGTCGGTGAGGTCGGGGCTGACCAGTCCGATGAGCGAGACGGTCACCAGGAGGGCGGGCACGAGCGCGAGGACGGCGTAGTACGTCAGGGCCGCGGCCCAGTCCGAGACGTTGTCGTTCCACATCGCCGCCGGGACCCGGCGCATGGCCGCGGGCCAGACCGCTCTGGCTCGCGTCCGTGCCGGAATGTGTGTCGCGCTCGTGCGCAGGGTCACGCGTCCTCCTGGGGGGTGCACACCGCTGCAGGGCTAGTACCCCCGATTACCGGCTGGGGGCGTCCGGGGCGCTCACGACTTCAGGAAGTCCGCCAGACCCTCCAGCAGCCGGTCGACGTCACTCGTGTCGTTGTACGGCGAGAGGCCCAGGCGCAGGCCGCCGGTCTCCCCCAGGCCCAGATGACGGGACGCCTCCAGCGCGTAGAAGGAACCGGCGGGCGCGTGCACACCCAGGGTGCCGAGGAAGTGGTAGGCGTCCACGGGGCGGCGGTCGTCGAAGGTGACGAGCAGGGTGGGCGTACGGTCGGCGGCCCGGGAGTGCAGGGTGACGCCGTCCAGGTCGGCGAGTCCGCTCTCCAGCCGCTCGCGCAGCCCCGTCTCGTGATGGTCGACGGCGGTGAAGGCGGCGCGCAGACGCTCCCGTCGGGCCACCGCCTCCCCGGCCCCCGGGGCGAGGTCCGCGAGGAAGTCGACGGCGGCCCGGGTACCGGCCAGGACCTCGTAGGGCAGGGTGCCGAGCTCGAAGCGCTCGGGGACCGCGTCCGTGGACGGCAGCAGCTTGTCCGGACGCAGGGTCTCCAGCAGGTCCGCCCGCGCCGCCAGCACGCCGTGGTGGGGGCCGAAGAACTTGTAGGGCGAGCAGACGTAGAAGTCCGCGCCGAGTTCCGTGACGTCGACGAAGTCGTGGGCCGCGTGGTGGACTCCGTCGACGTAGAGGAGCGCGCCGGCCCGATGGACCAGGCGGGCGATCTCCGCGACGGGCGGACGCGTGCCGATCAGGTTGGACGCGGCGGTGACCGCCACCAGCCGGGTCCGCTCTCCGAGCAGCTCGCCGACGGCGGAGGCCGGCAGTTCACCGGTGGCGGGGTCGAAGTCCGCCCAGCGCACCACGACGCCGGCGCGTTCGGCGGCCTGGACCCACGGGCGGATGTTGGCGTCGTGGTCCAGACGGCTGACCACGACCTCGTCGCCCGGCTCCCACGTCGCGGCCAGCGTCCGGGCGAAGTCGTACGTCAGCTGGGTGGCGCTGCGCCCGAAGACGATCCCCGACGCCTCGGTGCCCAGCAGGTCCGCCATGGCCCGCCGGAACTCCCGGACGGCGGTCTCCGCGTTCACCTCGCCGGGCACGGTCGCCCCGCGGATCGACAGGGGGCCGGCGAGCGCGTCCGTGATGGCGGCGATCACCGGTTCCGGTGTCTGTGTGCCGCCCGGCCCGTCGAAGTGCGCGGTTCCGGCGCGCAGGGCGGGGAATCGAGCGCGCAGTGCGCCGACGTCGTAGGTCACCAGGATCTCCTCACGGGACGGGGCCGGGTTCGCGCCGCGGGGCGCTGCGGGCGGGCCTCGTCCGACGGTCGCGAACGGCTGCGGACATGAACCGCGGTCGATCATCGCAGGGATCGTGCCCGGGGCCGGGACCGAGGCCCCGCACCGCGGGAACCGGGTCGTCTGCCCGCCATCACGGAAGACAAACACGCACGTCAAAGGCATGTGCGGGTGATCGCGGGGCACCAGGAGTGGCGGAGGTCGATAGATATGGTTCCCCTGCTTCTCGTTCTGCTTCTGGCCCTGCTGCTGTTCGGCGCGGGCTTCGCCCTGAAGGCGCTGTGGTGGATCGCGATCATCGTGCTCGTGGTCTGGCTGCTGGGCTTCGTGATCCGGCCGGGGGCGAGCGGCGGCCGACGCGGCCGCTGGTACCGCTGGTGACATCCGTCCGCTTGAAGAGGCCCCACCGTCCGACGGTGGGGCCTCTTTCCTTGTGGTGACCGCACCCGGTCCGCGGGGCGTCCGGCGGGGCCGTGCCCTCGGGTCAGGAGTGCTCGCCCTCGGGGTCGATGTGCGGCAGCGCCCGGTCGAGCCAGCGCGGTGTCCACCAGGCGTGCGGGCCCAGGAGTGTCATCACGGCGGGCACCAGGAGCAGCCGTACGACGGTCGCGTCGATCAGCACGCTCACGGCGAGGCCGAGACCGAGCATCTTCACCACGATGTTGTCGCTCACGATGAACGCGGCGAACACGCTCACCATGATCAGGGCCGCGCACGTGATGACGCGGGCGGTGATCTCGAGGGCGTGTGCCACGCTCGCCCCCGCGTCGCCGGTGCGCAGCCAGGCCTCGTGGACACGCGACAGCAGGAAGATCTCGTAGTCCATGCTCAGCCCGAAGATGATCGCGAACATCATCATCGGCACGTAGCTCTCGATCGGCACCTTGCCCGACACGCCCAGCGCGGGCCCGCCCCAGCCCCACTGGAAGACGGCGACGACCACGCCGTAGGAGGCGGCGATGGACAGCACGTTCAGGACGGCCGCCTTGAGCGCGACCAGCAGCCCTCGGAAGACGATGAGGATGACGAGGAAGGCCAGCGCGACGACCACCGCGATGATCAGCGGCAGACGGCTGGAGACGATGTCGCGGAAGTCCACCTGGGCGGCCGTGGTGCCGGTGACGTAGCCCTTGGCGGCGGTGCCGGAGACGGCCTGCGGAAGGGTGTCGTCGACCAGGCGGTTCGTCAGGTCGGTGGTCACCGAGCTCTGCGGGGCCTCCTTGGAGTAGACGGTGCCCACCAGCACGTCCCCGTCCTGGGTGGCGGTCAGCGAGGTGGTGGTGGCCGCTCCGGGTACGCCGGTGAGCGACTTCTGCGCCTGTGAGGCCAGAGCGGACCGCTGGTCGGAGGGCACGTCGGTCTGGTCGATGACGATGGTGAGCGGCCCGTTCGACCCGGGGCCGAAGGCCTGCGACATCGTGTCGAAGGCGCGCCGGTCGGTGAACGACTTCGGGTCCGCGCCGTCGCCGATGTGTCCGAGCTGGATCGACAGCACCGGGATGGCGAGCACCAGGACCACGATGGTTCCACCCGCGAGGAACCACCAGGGGCGCCGCTGCACCCGCTGGGCGTAGCGGTGCCAGGTGCCGTGGGCCGGTTCGCCCTCGGCCGCGTCGGTCTCCGCGACGGGACGGCGCACCCGGTAGCGGTCGATGCGCCGGCCGATGAGTCCCAGCAGGGCCGGCACGAGGGTCAGGGCGCCGATGACCGCGGAGACGACGGTGACGGCCGCGGCCACGCCGAGTTTGGCGATGAAGCCGACCCCGGAGACGGACAGCCCGGCGAGGGCGATGATCACGGTGCAGCCGGAGACGAGCACGGCCCGCCCGCTGGTGGCGGTGGCCCGTCCGGCCGCCCGCACGGGGTCGGCGCCGTCGATGAGGTTCTGCCGGTGACGGGTGATCAGGAACAGGGCGTAGTCGATGCCGACGCCCAGTCCGATCATGGTGGCCAGCGTCGGCGACACGGTGGCGAAGGTGAAGGCGGCGGCCAGCAGTCCCAGGCAGGCCAGACCGCCGACGACGCTGATCAGGGCCGTCAGCAGCGGGATGCCCGCGGCCAGCACGCTGCCGAAGCCGACCAGCAGGACGACGATGGCCACCGCGAAGCCGATCAGCTCGCTGACACGGTCGTCCGCGGCCGGTCTGGCCAGTTCTCCGAGCGGGCCGCCGTAGTCCACGGTGACGCCCGCCGCGCGCAGGGGCTGCACGGCGCTGTCGATGCCGTCGAGGTAGGAGTCCCCGAGCGTGGACGGCTGCACGTCGAAGCGGACGGTGATGTAGGCCGTCTTCGCGTCGCCGGACAGCGGCCCGACGTTCTGCTGGGAGGTGGGCGGCGTGGAGCCGGGCGGCGGCAGCGGGTTCTGCGCCGACAGCACGTGCGGCAGCTTCCCCAGGTCCGTGACGGTCTGGCTCATCTGCGAACCGAACGACGTCAGGGGCGACTTGGCGTCGTGCAGCACGATCTGGCTGCTGTAGCCCCCGGCCGCCGGATCGTGCTTCTGGAGTACGTCGAGACCCTCCTGCGACTGGACGCCGGACAGCGAGAAGTTGTCCGAGTAGTCACTGCCGACCGAGCGGTCCACGATCTGGAGGGCGACGACGGCGACCAGCCAGGCGGCGATGACGACGGCGAAGTGCCGGGCGCACCACTCCCCCAGCCGGCGCAGTCTCCCGGCCCGTGCCTGCCCGTCACCGGGAGTTGTTCGGCTGGACGGCATGGGCTGCTCCCCTGGGCGACATGTCGGACTCGCCCATTAAACGTCGCAGTGATCACGGCGTCATCCGGAGGTCCCGGCGCCACCGGTCGTCGTTCCGCCCTCCGGGGAGCTCTCCGGGTCCGGTGGCAGGACCCGTACGGCGAAGGCGGCGAGGTCCCGGGCGACCCGCTCGGGCCGCTCCCAGTACAGGAGGTGGCCGGCGTCCTCGTGGACGGTCAGGGTCGAGCCGGGGATCGTGTCCAGGATCAACTGCTGGTCGGCGCGCGGCAGCACGGCGTCCCGCTCGCCCCAGATCAGCAGGGTCGGTACGAGGATGCCGCGCAGGGTCGCCGCCAGGTCCGTCTCCATCAGGCCCCGCAGCGTCTCGCGCCAGACGCGGGCGGACGGTTTGAGGCTCTCCTCGGTCATCGTCGCCCGCAGCCCGCGTCCGACGGGACCGTCGACGAGGCCGTCGAGCAGGTCCTCCGCGAAGCCGCGCGGTACCGGATCGCGCAGGTCCCTGACGGTCTCCCAGAGCGCCGCGGCGGCCGGCTTGTCGTCGAGGGTGGCGGGTACGCCCATCAGGACCAGCCCAGCGACCCGGTCCGGGTGGCTGCCCGCGACGATCCGCGCCGCCACGCCGCCGCTCGACGCCCCGACGAGGACGGCCCGCCCGATGCCCACGGCGTCCAGGAAGCCCACGAGGTCGCGGGCGAAGTCCTCCGGGCGGTAGCCGTCCTCGGGCCGCTCGGCGTCGCCGTGCCCCCGCTGGGTGGGCGCGAAGGCGTGCAGGGTGGCCGGCAGCTGCCTGAGCAGTGGCTCGAACGTCCACCACGAGTCCCCGATGCCGTGCACCAGGACGACGGGAACTCCCTTGGGGCCGCCCACCTCCGCGTACGGCAGCAGCGGCCCTCCCGCCAGTTGCGCGGACTTCACCGCGACCGTGCTCACGGCGGCCTCCTGAGTTTGGTGGCCCCCCTCGTCCGCAGGCCGGGAAGGCGCGCGAAGATCACGTCCATCGTAACGACGGGCGGCGGAGCGCGCCCGCCGTGCCGCCGTCGCCACGACCCCGGCCCACGTCCCGAGGTACGGACGCTCCGACAAGTGCGTGCAGAGCGCAGCTACCCTGTGGCGCGCGGGCCTCAACCCGTACGGCTTCCGCTCGCGGCGAGCGGAAGGCCGTCACACGGGTCACGACGCGGGAGGCCGGACGGGTGAGTGCGCGGGCGACGGACAGCGGGCGGATCGTCGCCGCCCTCGACGGCGTGAGCGTACGCAGGCTCACCACGGACCAGGTGATCCTCGACGGCGTCGACTGGCGGGTGCGCTCCGGGGAGCACTGGGCGCTGCTCGGCGGCAACGGCGCCGGCAAGACCACGTTGCTGCGCCTGATCGGCGCCCTCGCCCACCCCACCACCGGCACGGTCGAGGTGCTGGGCCACCGGCTCGGCCGGGTCGACGTGCGTGAACTGCGGGCTCGTATCGGCCTGGTGTCCTCGGCGCAGCGCGTGCCGCAGGACGCCACCGGGCTGACCGTCGTGCTCACGGGGCACAGCGGCACGGTGCAGCCGCTGTGGCGGACCTACGACGCCGAGGTACGGGACCGGGCGCACGCGCTGCTCGCCGAACTGGAGATCAAGGAGCTCAACGACCGGCCGTACGGCGTGTGTTCGGGCGGTCAGCGGGCCCGGATCCTCCTCGCCCGCGCGCTCATGGCCGACCCGGCACTGCTGCTGCTCGACGAGCCGTTCAACGCCCTCGACCTGCCCTCGCGCGAGGACCTGATCGACTCGATGCACCGACTGGCCGACGGGCGGCCGGAGTTGGCCACGATCACCGTCACCCACCATCTGGAGGAACTCTCCCCCGCGATCGGGCACGCCCTGCTGCTCCGCGAGGGACGGGTCCAGGCCGTGGGGCCGGCCGAGGAGGTGCTGACCGGCGAGCGGCTGACGGCCTGCTTCGGCCGGCCGATCGACGTCGGCCGCCACGGCGGGCGCTGGACGGCGCGCTCCGGCCGGGCGGTCTGACCCCGACGGTCCCGGGGCCCCCAGCGTGGCTCGGGCCGGCCGTCGACAGTGGTTCGTCGCGGCCGGTCCGAGCCGGGTCGGGCGCATGCGGCCCTACGGCGGATCAGGGGCCGACCGGAGCGCCTGGAACCTACGCCGACGCCGCGGATGCGCGTCCCGGCGGGTCCCGGCCGCGGGCTCAGTCGTCGAGGGCGTCCTTGACCTTCGCCAGGTCGACGAACTTGAAGCCGGTCGCCTCGCGCTCGCCGTCGGCAGGGGTCTCCTCGCCGTCCTGGACGACCAGCAGGCCGTTCGGGTACTTCGAGCCCAGCGAGGCGTTGAGAACGGCGGCGCCGTCGCACTGCTCGGAGCCGTCGAGCCGCGTCGAGGCCGCGGTGACCCGGAAGCCGCCCTCGTACTCGTTGTCGTCCCCCACCTCGCGGTCGTAGGCGGCGAACGTGTCGTCGCCCTGGCTGGACGCGAGGAGGTAGCCGTCGCCGTCGGACTCGGCCAGGAGCGTCAGGCCCTCGACGTCGGCAGTCAGCCGCGTGCCGCCGTAACCGGGGTCGGCGCCCGCGGCGCACTCCTCGGTGGCCTCGTCGTAGGTGCCCGGGACGCCGTACTCGCGGACCTTCTCCACGAGGACCGGGGTGCCGGTGAGGTCGGCGGGCAGGCGCCAGATGCCCACGTCCTCCTGCCCCGCGTACAGCACGCCGTCGGCCGGGTCGACGACCATGCCCTCGACCTGGGGCAGTTCACCCGGTTCCGCGCAGGGCGACCAGGACGTGCCGTCGGGCAGCCGGAAGGACGAGGGGAGGTCGAGGGTGCGCACCGTGCGGTAGCCGACCGTGCCGCCGCTCTTCGGGAGGAGTTCGAGCAGGGCGACGGTGGTGCGCTCGCGGCGGCTGACGAGGGCGTAGGACCGCCCCGTCGCGCGGTCGGTCCAGGTGGCGAGGCCGTAGGCCGTGCGCTGGTCGTTGATCTCCGTCTGGTCCGCGGAGAAGACGGGCGGGGCGGCGGGGTCGGTGACGTCCTTGAGCGGGCCGCCGGGGGCGTCGCGGTCGATGCGGTAGAAGCGCAGCCGGTCGTGTCCGCGGTCGCTGGTCACCGCGAGGTCGGCGCGCCCGGAGGAGAGCTTCAGGCCGCTGACGAGATCGACGTTGTTGAAGCGCCCGGGGGCGTCGTGGGGCGACTGGGCCGGCGGCGCGGGGACGGACTGCAGGGTGCGGGCGTCGAGGTCGTAGACGCGCAGGCCGCCCTGCTTGGCGGTCGCGATCACCAGGCTGCGGCCCGGCTGGGCGTTGTCGCGCCAGATGGCGGGGTCGTCCGCGTTGGCGTCGCCGCCCGCCTCGTCGTCGTACAGCGCGGCCGTCTCCGCCCGGGGCGTGATCGCGGGCAGCGGCTCGTCATCCGCCTGCGCGGGCAGCGTCGCGCCGAGGGCGACGAACACGGTGGACAGGGCGAGGAAGACCGGACGGAAGGACCGGGACCTGGTCACGCGACAACTCCCTATCGTCAAGAGCATGACAGCCGAGGACACTCGACTTCGCGATCTTGGGAGCGGGCGGCGACCCCCGGGTGTCACACGGACGAACCGGGCATGTACACAACGTGAAGGCCCGTACGGGCGCGGCGGGGCCGGCACGCGCGCCTGCGCCTTCGCGTGGGCGTGGGCGGTGGGGCCGGCGCGCGCGGGCGCCTTCGTGGGCGTGGCCGGACACCCGGGCCGAGGTGAACCGGCCCACCGGTGCCACCCCACGACGGCCGGGCCCGCCGGTCTCCCGTCACCACCGTCCCGACGGCAACGCCTCGGCCGGGCAAGTCAGTTGACCCCGCGCTGGTGCCCCTCCCAGTAGGGCGCCCGCAGCTTGTACTTCTGCAGCTTGCCGGTCGCCGTGCGTGCCAGCTCGTCGCGGAACTCCACCGAGGTCGGTGCCTTGTACCCCGCGAGGCGCTCCTTGCAGTGGCCGATCAGCTCCTCCTCCGTGGCCCCGGCGCCGGGCGCGAGCACCACCAGGGCCTTGACGGTCTCGCCCCATTTCTCGTGCGGCACCCCGATGACCGCGACCTCGGCGACGGCGGGGTGACCGAAGAGGACGTCCTCCACCTCGATCGAGGACACGTTCTCCCCGCCGGTGATGATCACGTCCTTCTTGCGGTCCCGGATCGTCAGATGGCCGTCCGCACCGAGCGAACCGCCGTCCCCGGTGTGGAACCAGCCGCCCGACAGCGCCCGCGCGGTCTCCTCGGGCTGCTCCCAGTAGCCCTCCAGGACCACGTTCGAGCGCGCCAGGATTTCGCCCTCGTCGTCCGTGCGCAGGGTGACGCCCAGCGCGGGAACCCCGGCCCGCACCAGCTTCTCGGCACGCGCCCGGGGATCGAGGTCGTCCCATTCGGCACGGGAGCGGTTGACGGTGAGCAGCGGTGAGGTCTCGGTGAGCCCGTAGATCTGGAGGAACTCCCAGCCCAGCTCGGTCTCGACCCGCTCGACGGTCTCCGTGGGCGGCGGCGCCCCGGCGACCACGATCCGCACCCGGTCGCGGCCGGGGATCTCACCGTCCCAGGAGCGGGCGGCGGCCAGCACCGCGTTGACGACCGCGGGGGCCGCGCACATCACCGTCACGCCGTGCTCGGCGACCCGCCGCAGGATCTCGGCGCCGTCGACCTTGCGCAGCACGATCTGCCGCACGCCCAGCCCCGACATCGCGAAGGGCATGCCCCAGCCGTTGGCGTGGAACATCGGCAGCGTGTGCAGGTACACGTCCCGGTCCGTGATGCCGGCGTGCAGCGCGAAGGTTACGGCGTTGACCCAGATGTTGCGGTGCGTGATCTGTACGCCCTTGGGACGGGCCGTCGTGCCGCTCGTGTAGTTGATGGTGGCGGTGGCGTTCTCGTCCGCCTGCCACGGTCTCGGCTCGGTGCCGAACCGGTACAGCTCGGCGTCCGAGGCGGCCCCGAGGACGAAGCGGTGCTCGCAGTCGACCGCGGCGAGGCGGTCCGACAGCTCCGGGTCGACGAGGAGCACGCTCGCACCCGAATGGCCGACGATGTAGCCCACCTCCTCGGCCGTCAGCCGGAAGTTGACGGGTACCAGGACCCGCCCGTGGCCGCTGACCCCGAAGAAGGAGGTGAGCAGCCGCGCGCTGTTGGGCGAGACCACCGCGACCCGGGCGCCGTGCGGCACGCCCAGCGCGTCGAGCCCGGCGGCCTGGGCCCGCGCCAGCTCTCCCACGCGCCGGTACGTGAGCCCCTCCCACGGCTCGGCGGGCTGTTCCGGTTCGTCGACGACGCCAGTCCGGTCGGCGTACACGGTGGTGGCGCGATCCAGGAAATCGCGGACTCCGAAGGGGACGATCATCGTGGCCTCCCGTGGCTCGGACGGTGTACAGCCTCCATCCGGCCACGGCTCGGGCATCCCGACAACCCCGCCTTGCCCCGGCCGACAGGACCGCTCACCTCGGCACCCCGGCCCCGCCATACTGGGACCGGCGGGAGCGGAGAGGCGGAACGGTGACACAACAGCAGGCGGAATACGACGTGTTGGTGGTCGGCGGCAGCGGGGTGGACACCGTCGTCCGCGTCGACTCCCTGCCCGTGCCGCTCGCCGACTCGGTCCACGTCGGCCCGATCGAGGAGTGGCCGGGCCACACGGGCGGCAATGTCGCCCTGGGCACCCGGGCGCTCGGCCTGAAGGTGGCGCTCCTGGACTGCGTCGGCGACGACTGGATCGGAGCACGCGTGCGCGAGCGGCTGGCGGAGGGCGACGTGGAATTCGTCCCGCTGATCTCACCCGCCGGCACGCGCCGCGCGGTGAACCTGGTCGACGCCACCGGCAGGCGCATGTCGTTCTACGACTCCCGCGACCCGGACGATCTGCGGATGCCCCGGGATCTGTACCTCCCCCGGCTGCGCGGGACCCGGCACGTCCACCTGTCGATCACGAACTTCACGCGCTTCCTGTACGACGACATCGAGGACCTGGGCGTTCCCGTCTCCACCGACCTGCACGACTGGGACGGGCTGGCCGAGCACCACCGGGACTTCGCGCTCCGCTCCGACCTGGTCTTCCTCAGCGCGGCGGGAGCGGGAGAGGGCACCCCGGCCCTCATGCGGGAGATCCTCCGCTCGGGCCGCGCCCACACCGTCGTCGCGACCGCCGGGGCGGACGGCTCCTACGTCCTGACGCGGGACGGCGGTCCCACCCCGCACCACGTCGCGGCGGTCACCCCGCCCGCGCCGGTCGTGGACTCCAACGGCGCGGGCGACGCCTACGTCAGCGGGTTCCTCTACGGCCGGCTCGGCGGCCGGGACGCGCTCGACTGCGCGCGGCTCGGCGCGGTGGCCGGCGCCCACGCGTGCACCGCGCCCGGGTCCACCGCCCTGATCACCGAGCAGGCCCTCCTCGCTGCGGACGGGACGGCGGCGGGCGTCTGAGGCGCGGCGGCGGCGCGCCGGCCCACACGGACCCCCGGCGCGGGGCCGGGCGCGCCGCCGCCGGGCTGCCCCGGCTTCGTCGGGGCCGGGGATTCACGCGCTGCCGGCGCCGCCGTGCGAGGCCGCCCCGGCGCCCGGCCACGGACGCGCAGCACGGGCACGGCCGCTCGACCCGGTCCGCGGCGCAGCCGGACTCGGGGCTGGTGTCGCTCCAGGTGATGCGGGCGAACCGGCCGAGCCGGGAGTCTCCGAGGGACTGTGGGCGCCGGTCCGCCGTCAGGAGGCGGTCACGGCCCGGTCATGGCGGAGCCGGTCGAAGAGTCCGGCGCGGTGCAGCTCCGCCACGGGGGCGAGCAGGTCCGGGTGCCTCAGCAGGGGCGCCGCCCGGACGTCCCGTTCGTCCGGCGCGACCAGGCGCCGGAACTCGACCGGCGCCCCGCCCAGGTGCTCGCCGTCGGCCAGCGCCGCCACGGCGAGTGCGGCGAGGTCCGGGTCGCCAAGCAGGCTCGCCGCCCAGCTCGCGACCACCTCGTCCACCCAGGTGCGCCACGCGTGGGCGTCCGTCCCGTCCCCGTCGTCCCCGGTCTCGTACACGGCCATCTCGGTACCCGTGACGCCGTCGAGCCGGTCCGAGCCGCCGGGGCCCGCCATGCCCACCAGCGCGGCGTCCGTCGCCGTCGGATAGCGCAGCCATGCCGCGACCGTCACGGCCTGCCGGGCCTGCGCCTCGCCCAGCGCGGAGTCGAGGGCGCCGCCGCCCGCCGGGTAGGCACGCGTCAGCCACTGGGCGGTCGCCGCTATGAGCGGGGAGAGGTCTGCGGGCACTGCGATTCCGTCCGACGTCCTGGGAAGCGTGACCGGAAACGCTAGCCCCGGCCCGCGCCACGGCACATGACCCAGGCCACGTGCGGAAGGTGGCCTCGGCCACACCGGCGGGCCGCCACGCCCTCGGGTGCGGCAATACGCCGGACCCGCTCGGCGGTGGGGCTTCACTTGCGTCCGGACGGGCCCCGGGACACCGGAGGGCCACTCAGCCGCACGAAGGAGAGACGCGATGGGGCACGGCGGAGACGTCATCAGGGAACTGACCACGGACCACGAGGAGGTCGAGGAGCTGTTCACGAAAATCGAGGAACTGCCTTCCGGCGACCCGCAGCGGAAGCAGTACGCGGACCAGGCCACCATGGAGCTGGTCCGGCACTCGGTGGCGGAGGAGGCCTACCTCTACCCGGCGGTCCGCCGGCACGTCCCGGGCGGTGACGCGCTCGCCGACCAGGAGCTCCAGGACCACGCCGCCGCGGAGCGCACCATGAAGGACCTGGAGCGCTGCCGGGCGGACGACCCGGAGTTCGACCCCCTGATGAGCCGGCTGATGACGGAGATCAGGACGCATGTCGCGGACGAGGAGAACAACCTGTTCCCCCGTTTGCGTGAGGCGTGTTCGCAGCAGGACCTGGAGGAGCTGGGCGACAAGGTCCGGCAGGCCAAGAAGACCGCGCCGACCCGCCCGCACCCCTCCGCCCCCGACGCGCCGCCGGCCAACAAGCTCCTCGGCCCGGGCGTCGGCCTCGTCGACCGGATGCGCGACGCCCTCTCCGGACGCGGCAAGGACTCCTGACCGGCCCCGCGAGCCGGTGGACGCCGACGGGCGGACGACCCCGGGGCCGGTGCCGGGCGCACCAGCCCGGGTTCCCGCGCGGCTGGCCGCGCCGGCCCGCCGGCTTCGGGGTTCCTCGTGACGCGCCGCGCCCGCACCGTGGTGACACCCCGCGAACGCACCACGTGTCGCGGCAGGCCTTCGCGATCGCACGCCTAAGATCCGTCGCTGTGGCAGACACCTTCGACGAACTGGTCGTCAAGCAGCAGGTAGCCGACGAGGCGCACGCGAAAGTCCTGGAGCTGCGGGACAGGTTCGGGCCGCCGACCCAGCAGGGAGGCTGGACGCCTCTGCAGACCGAGACGTACGAGACGGCCTGGCGTGCGTGGCGCGACCTCACCCGCGACGTGCAGGCAGCGGCAGCCGACTACGCGAAGACCACCGGCCAGGAGCGCACGGAGGTCGAGGCGCAGGTACGGTGGCGCGCCGGCTCGCCCGAGGCCACCGACCAGTGACGACGGGCGACGTGCTGCGCCTCCTGGTCACCGGGGGCGGTGGGCGGCGACCGCGAACATCGTGACGGACATGTGCAGGGCGCCCCGCTCGGCGGCCTCGGTGAGGTCGGCGTAGAGCCGGTCCCGCTGGTCGCCCGTGATCAGCTCGCGGCGTACGGCCGACTCGGCCAGCATGCGGATCAGCGGCCACGTCACGGTCGTATGGTCCTGGAGCAGGGCCTGCGAACCCCGGTCGTCGATCACCAGACCGGCGGCCGTGAGCTGGCCGAGGAGCAGCCGTCCGGCGTAGGGACTGGCCGCCGCCGCGAGCGCTCCGGAGGTCAGCGCGGCGACGGTCGCGGGGTCACCGGGGTGCAGGATCGTGGTGGCCCAGTCGGTGTCCAGCAGTACGACCCGGCCTCCGGGCCGCAGGACGCGGGCGAACTCGTCGACGGCCCGCTGGGGCTCCGTGAGGTGCTGGAGCACGCGCTCGCACCAGACGACGTCCACCGACGCGTCGGCCAGGGGGAGGGCGGACGCGTCGCCGTCGGCGAAACGGGCCGTGCTCCCGGCGGCCGCCGCCCGCTGTTCGGCGACCGTGCGCAGCCCGGGGTTGGGCTCGATGCCGAGCGCGTCGCCGTCCGGGGTGACCGCCGCGGCCAGTGCCTGGGTCTGCGATCCGGTGCCGCAGCCGACGTCCAGGGCCCGCTCGCCGGGCCGTGCCGCCACGGCCTCGTGCGCCCACGCGCGCAGCCGGCGTACCCCGTCGGCGGCGTCCTGGCTGTCCAGTGCGGCGACCAGCCGGGCGACCGCGGCGCTGTCGATGTTCCCGGCGTGGAAGTGCGAGGTAGGTCGGATGTCGCCCATGCGAGGCACTTTACGGGCCGCCGAGCGTCCCCACCTGGCTTCCGGGGCAGGGTCTGTCGGCCTGATCCGGCGGCAGCCCCTACGCCACCGGGTTCTCGATCAGCGTGACGCGGTTGCCGTCGGGGTCGTGGACGGCGGCGAACCGTACCCGCTGCGCGCCCGGCTGGACGTCGCCGGCCGTGATCCCCCGTCCGGCGAGGTCCGCCAGGGCCTTGTCGAGGTCGTCGACGACGAGGTTGACCAGTGCGCCGCCGGCGTGCTCGGGTGACCGGAAGACCTGGATCCAGCCCGACGCGGAGATGTGCCAGTCGGCGAGCCCCTCCATCGGCCGGGTGTCGGCCGGGCGGCCCAGGAGCCGCTCGTACCAGGCCACCGCGGCCTCGATGTCCCGCACCGGGGCGACCGCGAGAACGCGTGTGAAGGCCATGAGGGACCCCTTCCGTAGCGACTTCTCGTGCGACTGCGTCCTTTCATACGACTCCCCGGCGCGCGGGAAGTCATCGCTCGCGCCCGCCTGTGCCCGCCCCCGCCTCGCCACGGGGTCCTGCCGGGGTCCGTCCGGCCGGTACCGGGTCCGACCGGCCCATGGATACCGGCGGCCCCTCGGAGGACCCTGGGAAACCGGGACGTTCGAGCGGCCGGAGGGTGAACTGCCATGGGGGAAGCGATCGTTGTAGGTGTCGACGGCTCCGCGGGCAGCCGTGTCGCGGCCGACTGGGCGGCCGTCGAAGCGCTGCGCGACGGGGTGCCCCTCCGGGTCGCGCACGTCTCACCGGTGCCGGACCGGGAGCAGCTGACGGCCTGGCCCTACCGGCTCGAACCCAGCGCGGCCCCGTGGGCGAAGCTGCTCGCGGAGCTGCATCCGGGGCTGCGCGTCGAGGGCGTGGACCACACCGGTGAGGTCGTCCCGACGCTGCTGTCGCTCGCCGCCGGGGCGGGTCTGCTGGTGCTCGGGACGCGGGGCGAGGGCGGTCCCGGCGGGCCGGCCGTGGGCTCGGTGGCGCACGATGTCGCCGTGTCGGCGCCCGGGCCGGTCGTCCTCGTTCCGGACGGCACCGGCCGGGCCCATGGCGCACATCGCCGTGACCAGGTGGTGTGCGGGTTCGACGCCCGGGACCCGGCGGGTGCGGCGGCGGAGTTCGCGTTCCTGGCGGCGGAGCGTCACGGGGTCCGCCTGCGGGCGGTCCACGCGTGGCGGCTGCCCTCGCCCGCCGCGCGCTGGATGCCGTACGCCGTCCCGGAGGAGGACCGCGGCGCCTGGGAGGACCAGGAGGTCCAGGTGCTGTCGGACGCGCTGGTGCCGTGGCGGGAGCGCCATCCGCGCGTGGCCGTGCAGCCGGACGTCGTGCTGAAGAGCCCGGCGGCGGCCCTCACACACGCGTCGGCCACCGCGCGACTCCTGGTCGTGGGCCGCGGGCGCGGCTCCCTGGGGGCGGTGGCGCACGCCGTTCTGGAGCAGGCCGCGTGCCCGGTGGCCGTGGTCCCGGGGTGAGGAGTCAGCCCTCCGGCAGGAGGAGCGTGCAGGACTCCCCCGGCGCCACGGAGACCGTGCGGTCCGCCAGGGCCACCTCGATGGGCTCCTCGTCGGAATCCGGTACGGAGATCTCCAGCCGGCCCGCGCCGAGCAGCAGGCGTACGCCCCAGTGGCCCCGGTAGCGGAGGGAGAAGCCGTACTCGGACAGCTCGGGCAGCGGAACGGGGTCGAGTCGCAGGGCGCCGCCGCGGGTCTCCAGACCGGTCAGGCCGCGCTGCACCAGGTCGAGGGTGCCTGCCATCGCCCCCAGGTGGATGCCCTCGCCGGTGGTGCCGCCCTGGATGTCGGCGATGTCACCGGCCAGCGCCTCGTGCACGTACGTCCACGCGTCGGCACGCCGGGCCCGGGCCAGCACCCAGCCGTGCACGAGGCTGCTGAGCGTCGATCCGTGGCTGGTACGGCGCAGGTAGTGGTCGACGGTGCGCTGCCACAGCGTGTCGTCCAGGTCGTGTCCGAGCCGCCGGAACAGCCCGCGCAGTTCCCCGGGCGAGAAGAGGTAGCCGAGCATCAGGACGTCGGCCTGCTTGGACGCCTGGTAGCGGTTGACGGTGTCGCCCTCGGCCTCCAGGATCCGGTCGAGGCGCCTGATGTCGCCGTACCGGGCCCGGTACGCGTCCCAGTCGAGCTCCCGGAGTCCGCCGTAGCCCTCGAACTGGCTGATGACACCGGCGTGGAAGGGGATGTGCAGCTTCCGGGAGATGTCCTCCCAGTGGTCGAACTCGCCGGGGTCGAAGGCGATCCGCTCGTAGAGGTCGCGGCGGCGGGGCTCGGGCAGCCCGCGAAGGACGTCCAGCGCCCGGGCGAGCACCCAGGCGGCGGTGACGTTGGTGTAGGTGTTGTCGTCGAGGCCGGGCCGCAGGGCACCGGGGTAGCCGTCGTGGTACTCGTCGGGGCCGACGACGCCGCGGATGCGGTACCGGCCCAGCGTGCTGTCGTACGTCGCGAAGGCGGCCCAGAAGCGGGCGATCTGCGTCAGCATCTCCGCGCCCTTGGTGTGCAGGAACTCGGTGTCGCCGGTGGCCTCGCAGTACTGCCACGTGTTGTAGGCGACGGCCGAGCCGACGTGGTGCTGGAGCCGGGAGTGGTCGGGCAGCCAGCGCCCGGAGCGCGGGTTGAGGTGCAGCTGCTGGGTCTCCTCTCGGCCGTCGCTGCCGCTCTGCCAGGGGTACATCGCGCCGGTGTACCCGGCGTCGCGGGCGGCGAGGCAGGCCTGTTCGAGGCGGCGGTGGCGGTAGCCGAGCAGGGCCCTGGACACCTCCGGGAAGTGCAGGTCGAGATAGGGCAGCACGAACAACTCGTCCCAGAACACGTGCCCGCGGTAGGCCTCCCCGTGCAGTCCCCGCGCGGGCACGCCGACGTCCAGGTCCGCGGTGTGCGGGGACAGCGTCTGGAGCACGTGGAAGAGGTGCAGCCGCAGTACGGGACCCGCGCTGTTCGGCACGTCCAGCTCGGCGTTGCGCCACAGCTGCTCCCAGGCCGTGCGGTGCGAGGCGAGCAGCGCCTCGAAGGCGGGGGCGCGGCCGACCCGGTCGAGCGCGGCGTGCAGCGGGTCGCTGATCGCCGGGTCCCGGGAGGTGTGCAGGGCGGCCGTCTTGTCCACGGTCACGGTCCGCCCGTCGGTCAGGGAGAACCGGAGGAACTGCGCCGCCCGCGCCTCGTCGTGCGCGAAACCCGTCCCGGCGGTCGTGTCGGTGACGGTACGGGCGGCCAGGCCGATCCGTACCTCCGAGGTACTGGTGCGGCAGGACAGCCACACCGTGCCCGGCACGGACTCTCCCGTCCGGAGGTGGGTGAGGTGGCGCGAGGCCAGTGAACGGTAGCGCCGCACACCGGCGTTGGTGACCGTCCCGTCCAGCGCCGACTCGACCTCGACCTCCCCGGACCAGCCGTGCGCCGTCAACTCGGTGCGCAGCGCGGCCACATGGGGGTCGGCCATGTGGACAAGGCGTACCTGCCGCACGTCGAGGCGGCGGCCCTCCTCGTCCTCGTAGCGCACGACGCGCTCCAGGGTGCCGGAGCGCAGGTCGAGGCTCTGACGGTGGACGAGGACCGTGTGGGTGTCCGGGGTCAGCCAGGTCCCGGTGCCCGTACGGACGCGCAGCGGGAGCCAGTTGGGCAGGTTGACCATGTCCTCGTTCTCGACCCGGTGTCCCGCGACGTCCGAGGTGAGCCGGTTGTAGCAGCCCGCCGCGTACGTGCCCGGGTAGTGGACGGCGTCCGCCGCGCACTCGGGGGCCGCTCCCCGGGTGGCGAAGTAGCCGTTGCCGAGTGTGCACAGCGACTCGCGCAGCCGCTCGTCCGCGGGGTCGTACCCCTCGTACTCCCAGGTCCAGTGCCTGGCCCGTACGCCTGCCGCATCCCCGAGCCCCGGGGGTGCGGCAGGCGTGTCACGCCGTTCCTCAGTCATCGGTCGTCGGTCTCTCCTTCACCGGGGAACGGGACGCTCGCGCGTCAGGCGTTCCAGGTCCAGTCGGCGACCTCGGGCAGGTCGGTGCCGTGCTCGCGGATCCAGGCGTGGTGCCGGGTACGGACGTCGATCATCCGCTGGCGCACACCGGCCGCGCGCCCTGCGAGCCCGGGGACGCGGTCGATGACGTCCATGACGAGCCGGTAGCGGTCGAGGTCGTTGCGGACGACCATGTCGAACGGTGTCGTCGTGGTGCCCATCTCCTTGTAGCCGCGCACATGCAGGTTGGCGTGGCCGGTGCGGCGGTAGGCGAGGCGGTGGATCAGCCACGGATAGCCGTGGTAGGCGAAGATGACCGGCTTGTCCTTGGTGAACAGGCCGTCGTACTCGAAGTCGCTCATGCCGTGCGGGTGTTCCTCCCGCGGCATCAGCCGGGTCATGTCGACGACGTTGACCACGCGGACGGCGAGGTCGGGCAGGTGCCGGCGCAACAGGTCCGACGCGGCGAGGATCTCCTGGGTCGGCACGTCGCCCGCGCAGGCGAGGACGACGTCCGGCTCGCGGTCCCCGCCCGCGGAACCGGCCCACTCCCAGGTCCCGGCGCCGCGTGCGCAGTGGGCGCGGGCCTGGTCCATGGACAGCCAGTCGAAGCAGGGCTGCTTGCCCGCCACGATGACGTTGACGTAGTCCCGGCTGCGCAAGGCGTGATCCGCCACCGACAAGAGGGTGTTGGCGTCCGGCGGCAGGTAGACGCGGACGACTTCGGGGCTCTTGTTCAGCACGTGGTCCACGAACCCCGGGTCCTGGTGCGAGAACCCGTTGTGGTCCTGGCGCCACACGTGCGACGTCAGCAGGTAGTTGAGGGAGGCGATCGGCGCGCGCCACGGCAGTTCCCGCGAGGTCTTCAGCCACTTGATGTGCTGGTTGACCATGGAGTCCACGATGTGCACGAACGCCTCGTAGCAGGAGAACAGACCGTGCCGGCCGGTCAGCAGGTATCCCTCCAGCCAGCCCTGGCAGAGGTGTTCGGAGAGGATCTCCATCACCCGCCCGTGGTGGTCGAGGTGTTCGTCGACCTGGAGGGTCTGCGCCTGCCACGCCTTGCCGCTGGCGTCGAAGACGGCCTCCAGCCGGTTGGACGCGGTCTCGTCGGGGCCCACGAGGCGGAAGTCGCGGCGGGCGCCGGTGTCCCGCATGACCTGTTCGAGCAGGTCGCCGAGGACCCGGGTGGGCTCGTGCAGGGAGGCGCCGGGCTTGTCGACCGGCACCGCGAAGCGGTCGAGCGAGGCGATCGGCAGATCGCGTACGAGGAGGCCGCCGTTGGCGTGCGGGGTGGCACCGAGGCGGCGGGTCCCCTCGGGGATGCAGGCGACGACGTCGGGGACGGGCCGCCCCTCGGCGTCGAAGAGCTCCTCGGGGCGGTACGAGCGCAGCCAGGTCTCCAACTGCCGCAGGTGGTCCGGGTTCTCGCGTACGCCGGACAGCGGGACCTGGTGGGCGCGCCAGGTGCCTTCCACGGGCAGGCCGTCCACCTCGCCGGGACCGGTCCAGCCCTTCGGGGTGCGCAGCACGATCATGGGCCAGCGCGCCCGTTCGCCCACCCCGTCCTCGCGGGCGGTGCGCTGGAGCAGCGCGATGCGGTCGAGTGCCTGGTCGAAGGCGTCGGCCATGGCCCGGTGGACCTGGCGGGGGTCGTCGCTGGTGACGTGGATCGGTTCGTGGCCGTATCCCCGCAGAAGTTCGTCGAGTTCGGACTCCGGGATGCGGGACAGCACGGTCGGGTTGGCGATCTTGTAGCCGTTGAGGTGCAGGATCGGCAGGACCGCGCCGTCGTGGACCGGGTCGAGGAACTTGTTGGAGTGCCAGGAGGCGGCGAGCGGACCGGTCTCCGCCTCACCGTCGCCGATGACGCAGGCGACCAGCAGATCGGGGTTGTCCAGGGCGGCTCCGTAGGCGTGCGCGAGCGAGTAGCCCAGCTCACCGCCCTCGTGGATCGACCCCGGGGTCTCCGGCGCCACGTGGCTGGGCACCCCGCCGGGGAAGGAGAACTGGCGGAAGAGCCGGTCCATGCCGGCCGCGTCCCGCGAGACGTCCGGATAGGTCTCGCTGTAACTGCCCTCCAGCCAGGAGTTGGCGAGCACCGCGGGGCCGCCGTGGCCCGGACCCCACACGCACAGCGCGTCGATCCCCCGCGTCCTGATCACCCGGTTGAGGTGGGTGTACACGAGGTTGAGGCCGGGCGAGGTACCCCAGTGGCCGAGCAGCCGCGGCTTGATGTGCTCGACGGTGAGGGGTTCGGTCAGCAGCGGGTTGGCGAGCAGATAGATCTGGCCCACGGCGAGGTAGTTGGCCGCCCGCCAGTGGGCGTCCAGCCTGCGCACCTCCTCGTCGGTCAGTACGGTGCTCTCCGGGCGTTCGGCCTTGGTCATCGTGACTCCGTAGGTCATGGGCGGACGAGCGGCGTGGCCGGCGGGACGGCGACGGTGCCGCCCCGTGGTGTGTCCGGCATCAGTCGGGCGCCTGCCCGCTGACGGCGAGACCGTGCTTCGTGACCGGAACGGACCGTGCCACGGCTTCGCGCGGCGGCACGGATCCGGACCGGCGGGCGTGCCGGGTGCGCGGGGCGGTTCTCGTCCCCGGGGCGGCGTCGGGTCAGCGTCCCTGACACGTCGTCACGCCTGGTGGGGTACGACGGCGACGGGACACCGGCTGTGGTGCAGCACCGCGTGCGTGACCCGGCCGAGCTGCAGCCCGGTGTGCCCGTGACGCCGCTCCGCGCCGACGACCAGCAGGTCGGCCGTGGCGGAGGCGTCGAGCAGCACCTGGCGGGCGGACCCCTCTGCGGTGCGCCGGTGCAGCTGCACGCCCGGGTGGTCCGCCGCCGTGTCGCGCAAGGCGGCGTCCAGGGTCTGCGACGCCGCTCGTTCCTGGCTGTGGGCCGGGTCTCCGGTCAGGAGCGGGTGTCCGGGGCTCTCGTGGGCGGGGCGCCGCCAGGCCCGTACGGCCTCCAGCGGGACGCGCCGCTGCCTCGCCTCCTGGAAGGCGAAGCGCACGACGGCCGACTCGCGGGGTTCCGCGCCGACGCCCAGCACGACGCGCCGTCCGCTTCCGGTGACGGCCCGGACGTCGTGGTCGTCGCGCAGCACGATCACCGGGCAGTCGGCGCGGGCGGCGGCCGCGAGGGCGACGGAGCCGAGCAACAGCTCGGCCATGCCGCCGCGGCCGCGGGAGCCGAGCACCAGGGCGGAGGCGTTGCGGCCCTCGCGCAGCAGGGCGACCACGGGCTCCTCGGGCAGCACCTCGGTGGAGATCTTGACGTCCGTGTCGCGCCGGCGGGCGCGCCGGGCGGCGGCGTGGACGATGTCGTCGGCCCCCACCTGTTCCGCGGACCCGGCGAGGCCGGGGGCCAGGGCGGGCCCCTCGTAGCGCTCCCAGAGCGAGGCGTACACGAGCCGCAGCGGGACCCCGTGCAGTGCGGCCTCCTGCGTCGCCCAGTCCACGGCGCGCAGGCTGGGCTCGGACCCGTCCACGCCCACGACCAGGGGCAGCTCCATGACCCTCACCCTCCTTCCGGGCGTACGGAGACGGTCCGGACCCGCCGCACGTCCTGGGGACATGGGTTGACCGGGGCCGGGGGGCGTGAAACGGAGACCACCCGGGTGCCCGCGCCGGGTGCGCCGGCCGGGACGGGCCGGCAGCCGGTCGCACGGCGGAGCCGGACGCCCTGCCCGGCCGTGGGGACCGCCGCTACCGCCGCTTCCATGTTCTCTCTCCTCACCGGGTCAGTCGTGCGGGACGACGGCGACGGGCCCCGCGCAGTGGTGCAGCACGGCGTGCGTGACGGACCCGATGCGGGCGCCGGACGGGGAGCGCCGGGCGCGGCGGCCGACGACCACCAGGGACGCCTCGCGGGACGCGTCCACCAGGTGGCCCGCCGCCGGTCCGTACAGCGACCGCGCCACGACGTCGACCGCCGGGAACTTCCGCCGCCAGGGACGCAGGGCCTCGGTCAGCGCGGCGCTCCGCTGCTCGCTGAGCGCCGCGTGCAGGCCGGCGTCCAGGGACAGCCCGTAGGCGTAGTAGGGCGGCGGGCTCCAGCCGTGCACGACCGTCAGCGCCGTGTCGCGGCGCGCGGCGGCGTCGAAGGCGAAGCCGATGAGCGAGTCGTCGGGACCGTCGGTGTCCAGGCCGAGGACGACGGGCCGGTACGCGGTCGCGGTGGACGGGATCCCCGCGGGGTCGGCCGCGTGCTCGTCGGCGGCCTGTTCCCCGGCGCGTACGAGGACGACGGGGCGTTCGGCGCGGGCGACGACGGCCAGGCCGACGGAGCCGACCAGGAAGCCTGCGATGCCGCCCAGACCCCGGGATCCCAGGACCAGCAGCTCCGCGTCGCGGGCCGCGTCGACGAGCAGGTCTGCGGGACGGCCGGTGAGCAGCTCGGCGGTCACCTCGACCCCGGGGTGACGCAGCCGGATGCCCTCCGTGGCCTCGCGGGAGACGCGCTCGCTCCAGTGCCGCTCGGACTCCGGGCCGGGCAGCGCGGCGGGCCGGGGCTCGGGCTGCCGGACATGGACCAGGCGCACGGGCAGGCGGCGGAGCCGCGCCTCCCGGGCCGCCCACTCGGCGGCGGCCCGGCTCTCCGGCGAGCCGTCCAGGCCGGCGGTGACGGTGCGGGACATGGTGTGCCTCCTGAGGGCGGGCCGACGCGTCGGTGGACGCGGGTCCAGCTTCGCGGCGGCGGCGGCACCGGGTGCAGGGGCCACAGGTCCCTCTCCCGGGCCGGTCGGCCCTGCGCCGGGGGCCGTGTCCCGGCCGCCGGGCCGCCGCCATCGGGACACTGGGGCCACGACGAACTGGTCGGCTGGTCCTGGCTGTTCACGCCGCACGCCTGCCTCCGGGCGGGCGGACGACACCCCCGTAGACGCCTACGAGTTCGACGCGACCGCGGTGCGGGCGATGTGCGGGGACGATCCCGAGCCGGGAGGGACGATGGCCCAGTGGCTCGGTGACGTGCTCACCCACCGTCCGAGGTCGGCCAGGACCCGCCTGCCGGACCTGAACGCGCCGTGCGGCAGCGGCAGTCCGCGGTGATCCCGGCACTGCCGCCGGGCGGTCCGGGTCCTGAAGGTCAGGCGGCCTCCGTGCCCGGCCGCTCCCCCCGGGTGGTCGAGCGCCCGGATCCGGTGTGCGTCACGAGCGACAGATGACCCCGGCGTCGCGCGTGCCGCGCGACCTGCACGGGGGCGAACATCTTCTCCTCGTACCGGTCGAGGAGAAGCAACAGGCCCAGCAGCAACGGCGGTACACCGACAGCGATGAAAACCACGACAAGTCCCCTTCGGACGCCCTCCGGTCCGGGTAGCCCGCCTCGCGCCGACGGAAAGCCGTGAACGGTGGAGGACGCGTGACCATCTCGTGGAGGCGGCGGTGTCCGAGGGCGGGCCCGGGACCTGACGCGTGATCAACTCGGCGACGGGAGACGGGCTCACGCCTGCCGCCGGACGGGTCCGGCGGCAGGCGTGAGCCGAATCGGCGTGCGTCCGGGGACGGTTGCGCCCGTCCGGCGCCTCGGGAGCACCGGACGGGCGCGACGACGGGTGCCCTACCTCCGCGGGCCGCCCTCCTCGTCCTCGTCCATGACGCCCTCGGTGGCGATCTCCTCGTGGCGGACCTGACCGGTGACGGTCTCGTTCTCGGTCTGCTCCTCGGTGGTGAGGCGTACGCGTTCCACCGGGACCGCCTCGGTCTCGACCACGGGCCGCTCGGCGTGCAGGGTGACCTCGTGCTCGGACTCCGTGATCTCCGGGCCCGAGAGGGAGTCGTCGAGGTTGGCGTCCGTGATGGGCTCGCGCACGACGCGGACCTCCTCGTGACGCAGCGGAACGGTGCGCTGGACCTCCTCCGTCACCACGTACTTGCGCAGGCGGGCGCGTCCGGTCTCGTACCGCTCCGCACCGACGTGCATGCGCTCCTCGGAGCGGGTCATCGCGTCGTCGTCGCGCATGCCGGCGCGCTCGTCCATGCCGCTGTCCGTGGCGATGAACCCCTCGCCCTCCATGCGCCCGGTGCCCGCCGTGCCCGTGGTGCCGGCCATTCCGGTGGTGTCGGTCATGCCGGTGTCCGTGGCGTCGGCCGTGCCGGAATGGGCCCAGCCCTCACCGCCGGGCTGGTTGGCCTGCTCCCAGGCGTCGTCCCACGCGATGCCGTAGTGCTCGTACAGCCGGTGCTCCTCCGCTTCGGAGAGGTGTCCCCCGCTGTCCACGTCGACGTTGGGCGCGTCCTTCACCTTGCTCTTGTCGTACGGCACCTCGAGGTGTTCCTCGACCACCACCGCCTCGCGGATCGGCACGAAGGACTCACTGGTGCCGAACAGGCCCGTCTTGACACTGACCCATTCCGGCCGGCCGGTGACGTCGTCGTAGAAGACGTGCTTCGCCTCGCCGATCTTGTTGCCGTCGGCGTCGTAGACGGGATGTTCCAGTACCGCCGGGATCTGCTCCTGAGTGATCATTCCTCAGCACCTTCCCTGTGTGCTCCTGCGTTCGGCTGCCGTCCGAGTCACCGTGAGAAATAGTGCGAAACACGTTGAAAGCATCGAATGCGATCGAATCGGAAGATATCGCCCCGTGCGCTCTATTGAGCCTTATAACTTCGCAGCGCGTGACGAGAGGTCGACAGGGCGGCATTGTCAGTGGTGGGAGGCAGGATGGCGGACATGACCACACCTGCAGCAGTGATCGTCGACGCCGCCGCCTACGCCCAGGCGGTCGAGGAAGCCGTCAAGGCCTCGGCGGCCTATTACACGGGCGGTACGTCCGCGCTGGACGACGACGCGTACGACCGTCTGGTGCGCGGCATCGCGGCGTGGGAGGCGGAGAATCCGGAGCTGGTGCTGCCCGACTCCCCCACCGGGAAGGTCGCCGGCGGCGCGGTCGAGGGCGACGTCCCGCACACCGTGCCGATGCTGAGCCTGGACAACGTGTTCTCCGCCGAGGAGTTCACCGCGTGGACCGCCTCGGTGGCCCGCCGGATCGGCCATGAGGTGACCCGGTTCAGCGTGGAGCCCAAGCTCGACGGACTGGCGATGGCGGCCCGTTACCGCCACGGCCGCCTGACGCGGCTGATCACGCGCGGCGACGGCACGGCCGGCGAGGACGTGTCGCACGCGATCGGCACCGTCGAGGGACTGCCGGTCCGGCTGACCGAGCCCGTGACGGTGGAGCTGCGGGGCGAAGTCCTCATGACGAACGCCCAGTTCGAGCACGCCAACGAGGTGCGCACCGCGCACGGCGGGCAGCCGTTCGCGAACCCGCGCAACGCCGCCGCGGGCACCCTGCGGGCCAGGGACCGCGCCTACACCGTGCCGATGACGTTCTTCGGCTACGGACTGCTGCCGGTGGCGGACACCGACTCCGAGCTCGCGGCACGCCTCGGCGAGCTCGCCCACAGCGACCTGATGGCGGAAGCCGTCCGCCTCGGCGTGAACACCCCGGCCGGCACGGCGGTTTCGGGCCTCACCGCCGAGACGCCCGAGGAGGTCCTGGCACGCGTCCGCGAGATCGCCGCGCTGCGGGCGGAGTTGCCGTTCGGGATCGACGGGATCGTGGTCAAGGCCGACCTCGCCGCGGACCAGCGGGCGGCGGGGTCGGGCTCGCGCGCTCCCCGCTGGGCGATCGCCTACAAGCTGCCCGCCGTGGAGAAGATCACCCGCCTGCTGGACGTCGAGTGGAACGTGGGCCGCACCGGCATCATCGCCCCGCGTGCGGTCCTGGAGCCGGTCGAGATCGACGGCTCCGTCATCACGTACGCCACCCTGCACAACCCGGCCGACATCACGCGCCGCGACCTGCGCCTCGGCGACCACGTGATGGTCCACCGCGCCGGCGATGTCATCCCGCGCGTCGAGGCCCCCGTCGCGCATCTGCGCACCGGCGAGGAGCAGTCGATCGTCTTCCCCTCGGCCTGCCCGCGCTGCGGCTCCGCCATCGACACCGGCGAGCAGCGCTGGCGGTGCGAGAACGGCCGCAACTGCCATCTGGTGGCCTCGCTCTCGTACGCCGCCGGACGTGACCAGCTCGACATCGAGGGGCTCGGCGCCACGCGTGTCGTCCAGCTGGTCGAGGCGGGGCTGGTGGCCGATCTGGCCGACCTGTTCACGCTCACCCGCGAGCAGTTGCTCAGCCTGGACCGCATGGGCGAGACCAGTACCGACAACCTCCTCGCCGCCCTCGCCACCGCCAAGGACCGCCCGCTGGCCCGGGTGCTGTGCGCCCTGGGTGTACGGGGCACCGGCCGGTCCATGTCCCGGCGCATAGCCCGGCACTTCGCCACGATGGACGCGCTGCGCGCCGCCGACGCGGAAGCGATGCAGCGGGTCGAGGGGATCGGCACCGAGAAGGCCCCGTCCATCGTGGCCGAACTCGCCGAACTGGCACCGCTCATCGACAAGCTCGCCGCCGCGGGGGTCAACATGACCGAGCCGGGTGCCACCCCGCCCGTCGCCGCGAACGGTGACACCGAGGGCGGGCAGGCGGCCGAGGAGGCGGCGGGTCCGCTGGCCGGGATGACCGTCGTCGTCACCGGCGCGATGACGGGCGCGCTGGAGAAGCTCAGCCGCAACCAGATGAACGAACTGATCGAGCGCGCCGGCGGCCGCTCCTCCTCCAGCGTCTCCAAGAAGACCGCTCTCGTCGTCGCGGGTGACGGCGCCGGGTCCAAGCGCGACAAGGCCGAAGCACTCGGCGTACGCCTGATCACCCCGGCCGAGTTCGCCCTGCTCGTCGCCGACCACCTCGACTGACCCGACTGGTCCGGCGCGACG
This sequence comes from Streptomyces sp. NPDC005496, assembly GCF_042872045.1. Classification (NCBI taxonomy): domain Bacteria; kingdom Bacillati; phylum Actinomycetota; class Actinomycetes; order Kitasatosporales; family Streptomycetaceae; genus Streptomyces; species Streptomyces sp. NPDC005496. The sequence continues at coordinate 102,253 of NZ_JBIAJQ010000008.1, read as the reverse complement.
GTCCGGCTCGGATCGTCCGGTTCGGTCGGGCCGGGGGGACTGCTCCGGTGCGGCCGATCCGGCGCGATCATGCAGTGGCACACGTCACATCGATCCGGGGACGGCGCAGGAACACCGGCAGACGGTTTATCGTTCATCTATACGTGGCTGCGGAGGGGACAGTGTCCCCGGGCCTCACCTATAGCCCATGGGGAAGATCGTTCGGCTGAAGCCCCATGGAGCCTTTCGCCGCGAGGCGACCACCCTCCGCACGTCACCACCTACGGCCCCGGCTGGTCTCCCCCGTCCAGTCGGGGTCTTTGCTGTCCGCGTCCCGGCGCGGGAGGCGTGAACCCCGTCCGCGTGGACACCCAGCAGGGGCGGGGGCCGCCGATTCCGCCCGCCGCGGTACCGCGAGGACAGCCGGCCGGGAGAAGCGGAGCAGGGCATGTCGATCGACCTCATGGGATTCCTCGGCGTCGTCATGCTCGCCTATCTGATCCCGGGCCCGGACTTCTTCGTGATCGTCAGAGCCTCCGCGCTCCGCCCCTCGCTGGGGCGGATGGCGGCCCTCGGCGCGCAGACCGGACTGTGCGTCCACATGCTGGCGGCGGCTCTCGGACTGTCCGTCGTCGCCGCCCGCTCGCCCGCCGTCTTCACCGCCGTGAGACTGGCCGGCGCCGCCTACCTCGTCTACCTGGGCGCGCGGGCGGTCGTCTCCGCCCGCCGCGCCTCAGCCGAGCGCCGGGAACGGACCGCCCGGGGTCAGGACGGCATCGATCCCGCCCAGGACGCCTCCCGTCCGCTGGAGAAGCGGCCCGTGCCGAGCCGGCGCGAGGGTTTCACGCAGGGCTTCCTCACCAACGTGCTCAACCCGAAGGCGGCGCTGTTCTTCCTGAGCATCGTGCCGCAGTTCGTCGACGGCCGGGGCTCGATGACCGGGCAGATCTTCCTGCTCGGCCTCCTGGACGTCGCGATCGGCGTCCTCTACTGGCTGGTCCTGGTGAGCGCCGCGGCCCGGCTGCGGACGCTGCTGAACCGGCCCGCCTTCCGCGACCGCTGGGACATGACGACCGGCTGGCTCGCCATCGCCATCGGCATCGGGGTCGCGACCGCCGAGTGAGCCTCGCGAGACGCCCGGCCCTACGGGGAGAGGGCCACGCCGAGCGAGTCGGCACCCATGGGCTTCGGGGCGCCCTTCTCGTAGAAGACGTCCATGTCCGTGATCGTGAACCCCGCCGCCGTGACCAGGTCGGCGGTCGGGCGCGTGAGGTGGCAGCCGCCGAAGAGCCGCTTGTTGACCGGCTCCAGACGATGCTGCCAGCGCCGTACGCCCGGATCCTCCTCCGGCGCGAGACCGTGCTCCAGGAAGTGCAGGGTCCCTCCGGGCCGGAGGACCCGCCGCACCTCCCGCAGGGCTGCCTCGGCGTCGGGGATGGTGCACAGGGTCCAGGTGGACAGGGCGGCGTCGAAACTGTCGTCCACGAAGGGGAGGGACTGGCCGTCCAGACCCGCACGGCGTACCGGGATGCTCGACGCGCGCACCCGCTTCCCGGCGAGACGCCAGCCGAGGTCGGACGGCTCGATCGCGGTGACACCGGTGACCGTCGGCGGGTAGTAGGGCACATTGTGGCCCGTGCCGAAACCGATCTCCAGGACCTCGCCGGTCAGGCCCTCGCAGGCACGGCGGCGCAGCGGCCCGGCCGTCTTGACCCCGCACGCCACGTCGATGATCCGCGGCAGCACTCGGTCGGCATAGCACCCCATGGCAGCCTCCGTGTCCTCTCCCAGGATGGCACCGCGAACAGGCCCGTGCATGCCCGTTCGAAGGGGAGCACGGCACGCGGGGACGGCTCTACAGGGGGGCCACGGCGGTGAGGGCGGCGGCGATCACGAGGACGGCCACGAAGACGCCCAGCCCGAGACCGCGCCCGCCGACACCCCGGGCCCAGCGGCTTCGGCCCCCCGGGAGCGCCGGGCTCTCGCAGCAGACGCAGTGGTCGTGCAGCAGGACGGGCGAGTCGAGCCAGTAGGCGCCCAGGAGGCGGGCGTGGCGGTGCGGCGACGAGGCATCGGTCATGACGGGGTGAACGAGTCGCCCTCCCGGCCGCCACGCCCCGGTCAACCAATTCGGCAGACCTTCATACATCCGGGCAATGTCCCGGCCGGGAAGGTTTACAAGGCCGTTTTCGGGGCTCACCATCCAGACGGCCTCGTACGCCGGGCGACGGTCCGGCGGACGCCGTACGTACCTGCGATTACCCGGAGGCCGGCCATGACCCCGCATCTGCGCCCGCCGTCGAGCGTGCACCACGTGTCGCACGGCGCCCGCCGGGAGTACGGGCCGGACACGCCCCGGCGTCCCGGTCGGCGGGGCGGCCGATCCACCGGACCGAGGTCCGCCGTGCCCGACACCCCTCACGCACACGGCACGTCCAGCACCGCGGCCGGCCGGTGAGCGCCGCCCGGGTACCCGGCCTGATCCTGCCGGTCGTCTTCCTCGTCGCCCTCGTGATCGGCGTCGTGTGGTTCTGGCGCCATCGCGGCGAGTAGCCGCGGCGGACGGGTGGACGCGCCGGACGGTTTCCCGGACGCGGTCCGCAGGGGCGGAGACGGCCAACACTTTTCGTTTCGCCCGCCGGGACCGAGAAACCCGGATCGCGTCCACCAGTTCCCACCTCCACTGGGAGATGACCATGGCTACGGGAGAGACCGGGTTCAGCGATGTGACGTTCGACCTCATCTCCGTGCAGTACCACTCGCTCAAGGCGGGGCACGACTACGGCCAGTACGTGCGCGACGCGGAGAACGCCGGCAAGAAGGAGATCGCGGAGTTCTTCCGCTCCGTCATGGAGCAGGACTCCGAGCGGGCCGCCCAGTGCCACCGGTTCCTGGCCGAGCTGTCCGGCACCGAGGACGCCGGACCGGCCGCATCCGGCTGACACGGCACAGCGGATCGCGAGCACGACGGGAGACCGGGCCCCGCGCCCGCCGGGCGGGCGACCGCCTCAGGCCGACCGGCCGAGCCTGCGCCGGAGTTCGGCGCGTTCGACGTCGTTGGAGCTGAGCGCGATCGCCCGCCGGTACGCCTCGGCGGCGCCGGCCGGGTCGCCGCTCCGCCCGAGCAGGTCGGCGTGGGTCGCGTGCAGCGGCGGGTAACCGGACAGCGCGGGGTGCCGGAGCAGCGGCCCGAGCAGCGCCAGCCCCCGTTCGGGCCCCTCGGCGAAACCGACGGCGGCGGCACGGTTCAGCGCGACGACCGGCGAGGGGTCGAGGCCGGCGAGCACACCGTAGAGGTGAGCCATCCGGGGCCAGTCGGTGGCGCCCTCCTCGACGCCCTTCATGTGCAGGGCCGTGACGGCCGCCTGGAGCTGGTAGGGGCCCGGCGCTCCGAGCCGCAGCGCGCGGGTCAGTGCCCCGACTCCCTCCGCCGTCCGGTCCCGGTCCCATGTCGAGGGGTCCTGCTCGGTGAGGGCCACCCAGTCACCGCCGTCGCTCACCCGGGACGCGCGCCGGGCGTCGTGCAGCAGCATCAGCGCCAGCAGCCCCCACACCTCGGCCTCCTCCGGGAGCAGTTCCGCCAGGAGCCGCTGGAGCCGGATCGCCTCGGCGCACAGCTCACCGCGGACCAGGACCGTGCCGGCGCTCGCGCTGTACCCCTCGTTGAAGATCAGGTAGGCGACGCGCAGGACCGCCTCCAGCCGCTCGGGCAGCTCCTCCGCCGTGGGCACCCGGTACGCGATGCCGGCCGCCGCGATCTTGCGTTTGGCGCGCACGATCCGCTTGCCCATCGTCGGCTCGGCCACCAGGAACGCGCGTGCGATCTCGCCCGTCGTCAGTCCCCCCACGACCCGCAGCGTCAGCGCCACGCGCGCCGCGGGCGCCAGGGCGGGATGGCAGGCGGTGAAGACCAGCCGCAGCCGGTCGTCCTCGATGTCGTCGTCGTGGGCCACCGCCGTGTCCTCTCCACCCAGACGGGCCGACTCCGCCAGCCGCCCGGCGCGCTCGGACTGGGAGCTCTCCCGCCGCAGCCGGTCGATCGCGCTCCTGCGCGCCGCCACCGTGATCCACGCCCCGGGATTCCTGGGGACCCCGTCCCGTCGCCAGGCGCGGACCGCGGAGGCCAGCGCGTCCTGGAGGGCGTCCTCGGCGAGCTGGAAGTCGCCACCGACGTGCCGGATGAGCGTGGCCAGCACGGCGACGCGCTCCTCCGCGAAGAACCGCGTCACCGCCCGGGTGACCGGATCCTCCGCCGCCTCCGGGCCGGCCGGACGCTGCGCCGAGGTCACGGGGCCGCCGCGTCGCTCGCCGGCACCTCACCCGCGCCCATGACCGGCCGCACCTCGACCGATCCGTAGCGTGCGGTGGGCAGCCGCGCCGCCTGCCGGAGGGCCTCGTCGAGGTCGGCGCACTCCAGGAGGTAGAAACCGGCCAGGATCTCCTTCGTGACGGCGAACGGGCCGTCGGTCAGGTCGGTCTCCCCGTCCCGTACCCGCACGGTGGTCGCCGTGTCCGTCCCGCGCAGCGGGGCGTTGGCGACCAGCAGCCCCGCCTCGCGCAGGCTGTCGGTCACCTCCGTCCACAGCGGCATCTCGGACCAGCGCCGAGCGTGTTCCGCCTCGTCCGCCTCCGGCGCGTACAGCAGGAGCAGGTACTGCGGCATGGTGCCTCCTCACGGTCGTCGGCGTCCCGGATCAGCCTGCCGGGCGGTCGCCGTCGGCGTCCCGGGTCCCGGGTCCCGGCGTAGCGGAGTGACACGACGCCCGTCGCCCGCGGCCGCGCCGACAGCAGGCGCAGCCGCTTCAGCTGCCCGGGCCGGAACAGGGGCGCCCCGGCGCCGAGGACGACGGGGTGGACCCAGAGGTCGAGCTCGTCGACCAGGTCGTGTTCCAGGAGGGTCCGGGCGAGCTGTCCGAGGCCGTAGATCACGAGGTCGCCCCCGTCCTGCCGTTTCATCCCCTCGACGGCCCGCACCGGGTCCCCGGGGACGATCGTCGTGTTGTTCCACTCCGCCGTCGTCAGTTTCGAGGAGAACACGTATGTGGGCATCGCGTTCAGGCGGTCGGGATACGGCCCGGACTGTGCGGGCCAGGCGGGGGCGAAGTACTCGTAGGTGTTGCGGCCCATCAGCATCGCGTCGCAGGCCAGCAGCCGCCGCAGGGACAGCTCCGCCGCCTCGTCGTCGAAGTACTCCGAGGCCCAGCCGCGGGGTTCGCCGTACACCCCGTCCAGTGACACCAGACTGCCTACGTGGAGTTTGCGCATCATGCCTCCCGTGCTCACCCGTCCCTGTGGACGGCTCGGTCCGTGGGACCGCTGGAGCGTCAGGGAACGCGCGGTCCACTGGACCGACGCACGCGGGGAGGCGTTTTGGACACCTCGGAGTCGGAGGAGTCGGAGAAAGAAGATCCGAGGGGTCGGAGGAAGGGAGAAGGGGGCGGGCCGGACGCGGCGGCTGAATGCCGGGCCGCGTCCGGCCCGCGGCTCACATCCCCGGTTCCGGCACCAGGCCGCGGCCGGGTGCCGTCAGGGGCGGGTCCGCCGGCGCCGCGTGCGCCTGGAAGGCGTCGGCGCGCACGTGGTGCATGACACGGCTCGCCACCCGGTAGCGCCCGTTGGGCAGGTGGCGGGACTTGGTGACATGCACCGCGAGCGGGCCGGCCCATTCGTAGCCCTTGCGCTCGCCGTGGCGGGCCAGGCTGTCGGTGAGCAACTGGTCGACCCGGTCGCCGTTGCGTTCGAGTTCCTCCACGGCGAACTCGGCGAGTTCGACGTCGTAGGCGTTCGGCACGACCACGCGGCTCTCACTGCACACGACGGCGTTGTCGTCGCATTCGCGGTGCAGGGCGCCGAGCAGCTCGACCGGTTCCTTGTGGCGGATGTGCGCGAGCAGCGTTCCTCCGAAGCGCTCCAGCGCTCGTTCCAGACCGGTGAGTGTGCTCACGCTCTACTTCTCCTCCCGCTCCGCGAAGTCGTCCGGGCTGACCTGCGCCTCCTCCAGCGCCTCGCGCAGCGTCCGCCCGGTGCCGCCCTGCTCCTGCGGCTGTGCGGCGCCGGCCGGCACCTGGTCGGTCGTGTGGGTCTTGCCTCGGTTCTCCTCGGGGACAGTCATGACTGAAGACTCCTGGGGTCGGTTCGATCGGTTCGGTCGGTTTTCGTCGTGCTTCTCACCCGCGGGTTCCCGGACAGCGGAGGTCGACGCCTCCGGTGCCGGACCTACAGCAGGTCGCGCGGCACGGTCTCGTTCCAGGTGCGGGAGAAGACCCGGCGCTCGCCCTCGTAGCCGTCGAGGGTGGCGTCCACGAAGAAGTCCCGCTCGTCGCAGCTGAGCCGGGTCCGCGTCACCACCCGCACGTCCCAGTCGCCGCGCCGGAACCGCATGGTCCAGGCCGACTCGCCGCTCGCCGAGGTGAAGTCGTCGGCGACGGCCGTGTAGCGCTCGTAGGCACGGCGTCCGGCCTCCAGGCCGATCTCGTCGAAGCGGACGAGTCCCTGGTCCTTCACGATCTCCAGTTCCGAGCGGTAGTCGACCAGGTCGCGCTTGACCTCCCAGCGGGACTCGGGGGGTGCCAGGCTGGTCACGCCGAGCGGCGGTGTCCCCTCGGGTTCGCCGAACGGCGCCGCGGAGATCTCGTCGGGCTCCTCCGTCGGCCGGACGGGCAGCGTGAGGGTGCTGGAGCGCTCGTGGACGCTGAGCAGCGCGGGCTCCGGGGGCGGCCAGGCGAGCGGCCAGTACGACGTGGACAGGGAGAGCCGGACGCGGTGGCCGGGCGGGAACGCCTGTGCCACTCCGTTGAGCTGGACGGTGGCCCGGTAGCGGCGCCCCGGCTCCAGCGGTTCGGGGTTCTCGGTGTCCTCGCGCCGGGTGAGGTTGAGCAGGCCGTACGTCACCCGGGTCGCCGCGCCGTCCGGGCTCACGTCGGACAGCCGGGCGGCCACCATGGCGACGGGCCGGTCGGCGGAGAGGTCGAGGTCCACGGTCGGCGAGCCGAGGATCTCCAGCCGTTCGGTCAGTGGCTCGGTCTCGAAGACGAGGGAGCCGCCGTCCTCCTCGCGCTGGTCGTAGGGCAGGTCCGGCGGTGCGTTGTAGGAGGCCCACTTGCCCGCGAACTGGCCGACCGACAGGGGTGAGCGCACCGTCATCGCCTCACCGGCGTCGCCCGCCCCGTCCGGGCCCGGGGGTTCGATCCGGTGCCGGGTCAGCGGGTACGTCACGGGGTGGATGTGCGGGGACGGCCAGGTGGGTTCGGCGACCCAGCGGCCAGGGCGCTCCTCGTACGACGTGGACGGGGGCACGCTGTCCTGCATCCAGGTCCGGAGCATGGGTCCGTCCATGACGCCGTTGTCGACGCCCTTGAGCCAGTGGTCCCACCAGCGCACGACCTCCTGGAGGTAGCCGATGGCCGGGCCCGGCTCGCCGAGGTGGGGGAACTTGTGCGACCAGGGTCCGATCAGCCCCTTGCGGGGCACGTCCAGGTTGCCGAGCAGCCGGGTCACGGCGTTGGAGTAGCCGTCGGCCCAGCCGCTGGAGGCGAGGACGGGGCAGCGCACGTCCTGGTAGTTCTCGGAGACCGAGGCATGGCGCCAGTAGTCGTCGCGGCGCTGGTGGCGCAGCCACTCCAGCACCCACGGGTCGGTGTTCTCAAGGCGTTCGCGCCACATGTCGCGCCAGCGGTCGCCGACCACGGCGGGGTCGGGCGGGCAGGTGGCGTAGGCGAACATGGTGCCCGCCTCGGCGAGGTTGTCCGAGAGCATGGCCCCGCCCATGTAGTGCATGTCGTCGTGGTGCCGGTCGTCGGTGAACGAGGCGATGGCGATGGCGCGCAGGCTCGGCGGGCGGCGGGCAGCCACCTGGAGCGCGGCGAAGGCGCCCCAGGATAGGCCCATCATCCCGGTGGCGCCGTCGCACCAGGGCTGCTCGGCCAGCCAGGCGAGGACCTCCTCGGCGTCGGCCTGTTCGCGTTCCAGGTACTCGTCCTTGAGCACGCCCTCGGACTCACCGGTGCCGCGTACGTCGACGCGGACGCAGGCGTAGCCGTGGCCGGCGATGTACGGGTGGTGGACGGAGTCGCGTACGGAGGTCAGATCACGCTTGCGGTAGGGGATGTACTCCAGCACCGCGGGCACCGGCTCCCGGTCCGAGGCGGTGGGGCGCCAGATCCGCGCCGACAGCCTGACGCCGTCGGACATGGGGATGACGACGTGTTCTTCTTCCTTCGTCGCGTACGGCAGTTCGCTCACGTAACGCATGAGGCGCCGCGCTCCTTTCCTTGCTGGGGCCGTTCCGGGGCTGCGGCGGTCAGCGGTCGCCCGCCGGGCCGCCGGACGTGCTCCCGTCGCTCCGCTGCGGAACGTCGTCGAAGGCCAGGCCGAGGGCGGCCACGCAGTGGTCGTACTTCTCGCGCAGGTTCTCCTCGCTGCTGCCGCCGGTGAAGATGTGCGCCAACTCGTAGCTGTAGCTGTCCTGTTGAGTCAGCTCCGAGAGGCGCTGTCCCTGCTTCGGCACCACGTCCAGGCGGACGCCCGCGGTCTCCCGCTCGATGCGCTCGATGTCCTCGGCGGAGGGCACGCGGGTCACGACGCCGTCGGTGAACCACCGGTGGTACCACTTCGCGGCGGTCGCGTAGGAGCCCTCGCCGTGGGGCATCCGCGGGTCCTCGCCGAGGGCGAGGCTGAACATGCAGTGGTGGTTGGGCACTCCGTCGACGAACTGGAACAGCTCGGCGTGCGACTGGGAGTGCCGGGGGTTGATCTCCAGGAGGTTGATCTCCTGGGTCTTCGGGTCGTAGAAGTACTCCACGCTGAACGTGGCCGACTCGAAGCCGATCTGGCGCATGACGCGCTCGGTGACGTCGTGGAGTTCCCGGATCACCGGCGGCGGCAGCGTCGAGGGGTACTGGTGGCGCAGGAAGCACGGGGAGTCCGGGTACTGGATGGAGTCCAGCGCGCCGTAGACGGTCACCTCGCCCTTGTGGACGTAGCCCTCGACGGCGACCTGGATGCCCGTCATGGCCTCCTCGGCCAGACACACCTCGCCGCCGACGCCGTCCATCTCGGGCGGCAGCTCGACCTGGCCGAGGATGTACTCGAAGGGGCGGCCGATCCTGGAGATGCCCTCGCGGATCTGCGCGACGGCGTCCCGGAACTCGTCCATGTCCTTGACGCCGAAAGCGAGTTCGGAGGAATACGAGAGGGCGGGCTTGACCCACATCGGGAAGCGCACGCCTTCGGGGGGCTTGGGGTCGTCGGTGTCCAGATCGACCCTGCCGAATCGGGGATGCCGGTCGGTGACCTTCTGCTGCTCCAGCCGGCTCCAGTACTTGTGCTCGCACTTGACGACCGACTCCAGGCTGGTGCTGCGGGTCCCGTAGCGCTCGGCGAGGATCGGTATGAGGGTGCTGACCGGGAAGTCCCAGTAGCCCACGATCGCGTCGACGGACCCGTCGAAGGCGTCCAGCACGGCCTGCGCCTTGTCGAGGATCTCCGGCACCGACACCTCGCCGTCCTGGAGTTCCTCGACCGACAACAAGGGGTGCAGGTTCAGCGACTTGGCACCCGGTACGGCGTTCAGCGTCGGGAGGTTGGCCTCGTCAAGGCCGATCACGAAGACGTTCTTGGTGTTCTCGTCAGACACCGGTCACCTTCCTGTTCGTTTCGCGGCTCTGTCCGGAAGTGATCGCTCCCGGAAGATCGTCGGAGTACCCCTCGACGACGGCGCCAACCTCCATCTGCGCAAACGCCGGTTGAACGCGATCGCGAACACGGGTCTCCCGACGGCCGGTCTGCGACGGGTGGGCGACGGTCGGCACGTGAGCGCCGACACGCCCAGGTGTGGCGGCGGGGCCACGGGAAACCCGTAACCGCATGTTGCTACCGAGGCGATCAGCGCTGACGCCCGTGCCCGCACACGAACGGAGGTAGACGTGCTCTTCCTTGTCGTGGCCCTCGTCGTCCTGGCCGTCGTGGTCGGATCGGCCGCGTACCTGCCGTGGCCCGTGACCCTGGTGGCCGGTGTGGCCATCGCCACGTGGCTCGCGGTGTTCGCCGTCCGTGAGCGCCGTCGGCGCGGCCGAATCCGAAAGGCGTGACCATGAAGCTGACCGCACCCCCACGGCGCGAGACCGGCAGGCGGGACACCGAGGGAATGGCCGTCGCCTCCTTCGTGCTCGGCCTGGTCGGGCTCCTCGTCCTGAACTTCGTCCTCGGCCCGATCGCCATCGTGCTGGCCGTGATGGCGCTGCGCCGTGACACCCCGCGCCGCTTCCGGGCGCGGCTCGGACTCGCGCTCGGCATCGCGGACATCGTGCTGCTCGCCGTGCTGATGGCGGCGAACGGCACCACGTCGTGGAGCATCATCGGCTGACTCCCTCCCGAAATCCGCCCCGTTCTCGGGCATTTCGGACATCAGGTCGGAACGGCCCGTCGCGCACCGCGGCGGGCCGTTCCGCCGTGCGCCACGGCGTAGGGTGCAACCGAACTGGCCGAAAACGTGTCTTCGAGCACACGACTGGAAGCGCGTGGGCCCGCGGGCGCCCCGCGCGCACCGCGTCTCGGGGGGATGGGGCATGAACACTTGGGCAGTGCCGGGCTACACGGAAGCGCGTGAGCTCGGCTCCGGAGCGAGCGGGCGGGTCGCCCTCGCCGTCCACGAGGAGACCGGGCTACCCGTCGCGGTGAAGTACCTCAGCGAGTCCCTGCGCACGCGTCCCGGTTTCGTCGCCGAGTTCCGCGCCGAGGCCCGACTGCTGGGCGGCCTCGAAAGCCCGCACGTGGCCGGCCTGTACGAGTACGTCGAGGGCCCGGACGGCGCGGCCATCGTGATGGAACTCGTCGACGGCCTCTCCCTGCGCAGGCTGCTCACCCAGGAGGCGCCGCTCGTCCCGGAGGCGGCGCTCACCCTGCTCAAGGGGTCGCTGCTCGGCCTGGCCGACGCCCATCGCCTCGGCGTGGTGCACCGCGACTACAAACCGGAGAACGTCCTCGTCACCGCCGAAGGCACCTCCAAACTGGTCGACTTCGGCATCGCGGCCACCGACGGCACCACGGCCGGCATCGCGGGCACGCCCTCGTACATGGCCCCGGAGCAGTGGACCGGCGCTCCCGCCTCCCCCGCCGCCGACGTCTACGCGGCCACCGCCACGTTCTTCGAGTGCCTGACCGGCCGCAAGCCCTACAGCGGCGACAACATGGCCGAACTCGCCCTCAAGCACGTGGACGGGGAGATCCCCGCCGAGGAGGTCCCCGAGGCGCTGCGCCCGCTCGTCCTGCGCGGTCTGGCGAAGTCCCCCGGTGAACGGCCCTCGGACGCCGAGGGCTTCGTGGCGGAGCTGGAGGCCGCCGCGCACGGCGCCTACGGGGCCGACTGGGAGGAGCGCGGACGCGGCCGGCTCGCGGCGCTCGTGGCCCTCTCGCTGCTGCTGCTCCCCTCCGCGCCCCGCACCGCGCACGGCACCACGGACACCGCCCGCACGGTCCTCGCCCAGGACCCCCGCGGCCTGCGTTCCTGGCTGCCCGGCCGAGGAGCCCTGCTCGCCTCGGCCGTCGCGCTCGTCGTGGGCCTCCTGCTGGCCTACGGCACCGGGCCGGACGCACCGGACACCGCGCAGCAGGCCGCCCAGGCTCTCGCCACCACGAGCACGCAGCCGGACGTGACCGCCGGACCCACCGGTCCCGCGCCCTCCGGCTCGCCGACCGCGTCCGCACCGGACGGCACTTCCCCGCCCTCGCCGTCCGGAGCGGACGCCGAGACCACCGCGCCGCCCTCGGCCTCCGCGTCCGTGCCCGCGGGCACCGCGACACCGACGGCGACCGCCGCGGACCCGAGCACGACGCCGACCGTCGCTCCCGTCGCGGTCAAGGACGTCACGCTCACCGGCTTCCGGCAGACCGGGCCGTCGACGGGTACGGCGACGGTCACCGTCACCACCGACGGAACGGGACCGGTCGGCCTGACCGTCGCCTTCTTCACCGGGGACACCCGCGGCCAGTCGGGCACCCAGGACGGCGCGGCGCAGACATACGAACGCAGCGGCTCGACCACGTACACCCTGTCCGTCGACCACACGTTCCAGGGGATGGGCTGCTACTGGGCGGCGCAGGCCACGACCGACCCCGCCGCGGCGTCCGGCACCGCGTGGCAGCAGCTGCTGACGCGGGCGTGTGACATCCGGTGAACGACCGCACCGGTGTCCCCGGCGACCGCGCCGACCGGGACGACGACTACAGCGCCACCGCCCTGGCCAGCCACTGGATCCAACGCCCGGACCACGACGAGGTCCCGGCCGGCGGAGACACCCTGGTGGAGCCGCCGTCCGGCACCGAGGCCACCCGCCTCGACCCCGGCACCCGCCCCGACCGCGTCGATGGCACCCTGCTGCGCTTCGGACCCGGCGTGACCGCCGACACCGTACGCCGGGCGCACGTCACCCTCCCCGCCCCGTCGGCGGCGCCCGGGCGGCCCCGTCGCACCTGGCGCAGACACGCGCTGCCCGTGCTGGTGCTGCTGGGCGTCCTCGCCTTCCTGGCCTGGGACCGGTCCGCCCCGCCCGTCGCCGTCCGCGACGTCACCGTCACCGCCGCCGACCCCTCCCCCGGCTGCGACGGCACGGCCGACATCGTCGCCACTGTCACCACCGACGGGAGACCCGGCACGCTGACGTACCGCTGGATACGCAGCGACGGCACCTCCTCCCCGGTCCTGCGCGAGACCGTGACGAGCGGGCAGAAGACGGCGCGCCTGCACCTGCTGTGGACCTTCCGCGGTTCGGGCCGCTACACGGGCCGGGCGGAGCTGCGGCTGCTCTCGCCCGAACACCACACGATTGCGACACATCTCACATACCGCTGCCCTTGACGGCGTCCGGCTCAGCACATCAGATCCCAGTTGGCTGTTTCACTCCTGCGTCTGAAGGTGACCCGGACAACGAACGAAGTCCCACCGACCGGAACGACTCGATCGAAGGAGACTGTCATGGAGAGCTGGCGGGACGCTGCGGCATGCCGGAGCGTCGACCCCGACCTCTTCTTCCCCGTCGGCAGCACCGGGCCCGCGCTTCTGCAGATCCGGGAGGCGAAGGCGGTGTGCAGGAGCTGTCCGGTCCGCGAGGCCTGTCTGCAGTGGGCACTGGACACGGGGCAGACCCTGGGCGTCTGGGGTGGCACCAGCGAGAACGAACGCCGCGCGCTCAAGCGCCGGATGCCCAGTCGCCGCGGCGGCGAATCGGCGGCGTAGGCGGCACGGCGCGGGCAACGCCTGAATCCATGCCCGGCCACAGAAGGCAGACGGGGGAGACCGGAGCACCGTACGTGCCCGGTCCGCACGAAACCGGGAAGGCGAGATGACGACCGAGCCGCACTGGGACAACGACCTGGCTCCCGACAACACAGCGAGTCTCACCAGCACGTTCGCCGGTGAGCTGTGCAACGTGACCGACGCCCGCCTCGTCGCGGAGGACTACCTGCGTGCTCTCGCGCGGGTGTCCCCGCCCCGGGCGGCCGAACACCTGGACGACGTCCTGCTGGTGGTGACGGAACTGGCCGCCAACGCGGTGCAGTACGCTCCCGGCCCCTTCCGGCTGGAGCTGCGCCGCACCTTCGACGGCGTGCACGTGCTCATGCACGACACGAGCACGGTCCGGCCGACACCGCGGTCGTTCAGCCCCGACGGAGGCGGCGGAGGAGTGGGCTGGCATTTGATCCAGGCGCTGAGTGACCAGGTCAGCGTGGTGGAACGGCCCGACGGCAAGGACGTGCACGTGTTCCTGCCCTGGTGACACCGCGGTGGACGCCGGGAACGGCGTCGGCCGGTGCGGACCCGGGAGGGTCCCGGCGCGCGCGGCGCCGGGCGCGGTCGACAAGCCGGCGTCCGGTCAGCCGTCGCGCGATCGGGCGTCCGGTCGACCCGTCGCGGCCCGCCGGGGAACCGGCGGGCGTCGGGAACGGGTGGGCGTCGGGGCTCGGCCCGGACCTCGGGCCGGGCTCAGACATCCGTGGGCAGACCGCTCACCTCCGCGATACCGCGCAGTTCCTCGTCCTGACGGTGGCGCTCGCCGATGAACTCGGCGATCTCCTGGCACTTGGCCGGGTCGGCCGCGGTGCCCGAGTCGGTGACGACCCGGACGGGGCCGGCCTCCTCCGTCTCGATCTCGACGATCTGGTTGTCCAGACGGCCCGTGACGGCGACCGCGACGACGAGGGAGGCCTCGTCGCGTACCTCCTGCGAGACGTGCTCGCCCTCGGCGCCCTCCAGGCTCAGTTCGATCGGTCCGGCCCGCTGTTCCTGGATCGCCTCCAGCACCGGTTCGACCATGCGCAGCAGCAGCGCGTAGTCCGAGGGGGTCATGCGGAGGCGGAGCAGGTCGAGGTACAGGTCCACGGGCCGGCCTTCCGGCGGAAGCTCTGATTCGCTCATGGCACTCGACTTCCCCGATGTAGGCGGCGTGATCGCATCTGCATCCAGAATGGTGGGCCCGCGCGCCGGGCGCCGCTCGAGAGGTCCGCCGGTACGGCGTGCGGGTGGCCCGGGACCCGCCCGGCTGCCGTGCCTGACCCTTGCCGTCGCGGCCGGAGAACGGCGGTCCCGTCACTTCCGTGTGAATCCCCCATTTGCGTGAGCATCATGCGCGCAGCCGGGGTACTAGGGGTCTCTAGGTCCGTTCCCTCCGGAGGCTCCTCTTGATCCCGATCGTGCACAGGACGCTCGTCATGCAGCTCGAAGCGGGCGGCACCGGCCGCTTCTCCGTGCTGGCCCACATGACGTACGAGGCCGACGATCCGTTCGCCGTCACCATCGTGTTCAGCCACGACGGCCGCGTCCTGGCCCGGTGGAGACTCGACCGCCAGATGCTGGCCGACGGGATGGAGCGCCCGGTCGGTGAAGGGGACGTACGGATGGAGCCGCAGTCCACGGGGCTGTGGCGGGAGCTGCGGATGGAGTTCCTCGGCGAGCCGCACACCGACGGGGGGCGGCACCGCGCCGTGATCCTGGCCTGGGCCCCGGCCGTCATGTCGTTCCTGGACGAGACCTACGAGGTCGTCCAGCCCGGGCAGGAGAAGGTGTGCGTCGACGGTTTCCTGGCCGAGGTCATCGCCGGGGGCTGACCATCGCGCGCGCCGGAGGGAACAGGCGCGGACACCGGGCGGGACCGCGGCACGGAGCCTCAGCCGGAACGGCCCGGACACCGGGTCCGCCGCACGCCCGTCACGCAGCCGGGTCCGCCGCACAGGGGTGCGCGGGCCCGGTTGCGGCGCTGGTGTCGATGTCAGTGACGTAGCGCGTCCTTCGCCTTCTCCTTGGCCTGCCGGGCATCGCCCTTGGACTGTTCGGTCGCTCCCTTGGCGGTCATGCGCTCGTTGCCCACGGCGCGTCCGGCGGCTTCCTTCGCCTTGCCCTTGACCTGCTCGGTCTTGGCCTTCGCCTTCTGGTTCTTGGCCACTGGCGCTCACATCCTTACCGCTTCAGCAATGCGCCGTCTATTTTACGACCGAATGTCTGAAACGACCCCTTCGGTGCGGAACGGCGACGCTCCGGGCTCGACAGGTGAGCGGGGGCGCGGCAGGGCCTGTTTCAGGCACCGGGGGCACTCCCCACGCGCGCCCCTCAGGACAGGCGGTCCACCGCCCGCGTCCGCGCCTTGCTCAGCTGGATCTCGCGCTCCAGTTCTGTCTTGACGGCCTCGGGCAGCTCTCCCGTGCGGGCCCACTCGACGACCGCCTCCGCCACGCGCCGCAGTTTCACGTTCGTGCGCTGGGACGTCCGCCGCAGCACCTCCCAGCCCTCCTCGGGGGTCAACTCCCCCAAGGCCAGGACCACACCGATCGCCTGGTCGATCACGGCGTGCGAGGAGACCGCCTGCCTGAGCTGAGCGTTCTCGTCCTCCAGCCGTACGAGCCTGGCCGCGTCCCACTCCCGGCCGTCGGGAACGAGCCGCCCTGTCCGCGTGTCCGACATCAACGTCGCCTCCGGGGTCCGGGAGTCCGGCGTCATAAGATCACTGTCCAGTCTGCCTCGTATGCACGTGCGAGCGCAGTTCGGGAACCGGGTGCCCGAGCCGCGGGGCGTCACGGGCGGGGGCCCGCCGTGCCGACCGCCATCCGTGCGGCCAGGTCCGCCGCTCACGCCGGCCGGCCGTCGCCTTGGCCCGCCGCGTCGTCCGCGCGGACGCCGTCGAAGAATCCGGCCAGTGCCGCGGCGAGTTCGTCCGGGGCCTCCTCCGCGACATGGTGCCCGGAGTCGATCCCGTGGCCCCGCACGTCGGGCGCCCAGTCCCGCCAGATCTTCAGCGGATCCCCGTAGAGGTCCTCCAGGTCGTCGCGGAGCGACCAGAGCACCAGCGCGGGGCACCGGATGCGTACCCCGGCGGCGCGGTCGGCCTCCTCGTGACGCCGGTCGACGGTGAGGCCGGCCCGGTAGTCCTCCAGCATCGCGCGCACCACGTCCGGATTCCGGGTGGCCGCGCGCCACTCCTCGTAGTTCTCCCGGCCCATGCTCTCGGGGTCGCCCCGGTACCAGCCGTCGGGGTCGGCGTTGATGACCCGCTCGGGGATGTCCGGCTGGGCGAAGAAGAACCAGTGCCACCACTGCGTGGCGAATTCCGTGTCGGCGCGGGAGAGGTGCTCCGTGATCGGCAGGCAGTCGAGCAGCGCCACGCGGGACACCGCGTCGGGGTGGTCGAGGGCGAGCCGCAGCGCGACGGCGCCTCCCCGGTCGTGCCCGGCCAGCGCGAACCGGGTGTGGCCGAGCTCGCGCATGACGGCCGACAGGTCCTCTGCGACCGCCCGCTTGGAGTACCCGGTGTGGTCGGGAGTCGGGGCGGGCCCCCGGGAGCGCCCGTAGCCCCGCAGGTCCGGGCAGACGACGGTGAACCCCCGCTCGACCAGCCGGGGAGCGACCCGGTGCCAGGTCGCCGAGGTCCTGGGATGGCCGTGCAGCAGCAGGACCGGCGGACCGTTCCCACCCCGGCGCACGAAGACGGACGCCTCCGCCGTGCGGACGGTGTGGGTCTCGAAGCCTTCGAACATGATCCCCGCCTCCCTCGAATGCGCGTCGGCAAACTAGCGGGGACCGGAATCGCGCACGAACAGGCAGAACGGATGCCCCACGGGGTCGAACAGCACGCGTACGTCCTCCTGGGGCTGGACGTCGGCCGGGCGGGCGCCCAGGGCGGTGGCGCGCGTGAGGGCCGCGGACAGGTCGTCCACCTCGAAGTCCAGATGGAGCATCATCTGCTGCTCGTCGGGGGCCGACGGCCAGCGCGGCGGGACGAAGTGCGGCTCGGTCTGGAACGACAGGCCGGCGCCGCCTTCCGGTGGCGCGATCATCACCCAGTCCGGGCCGTCCTCCCGCACCTCCCAGCCCAGCAGGCCGCGGTAGAACACCGACAGTTCACGGGCGTCGGGCGCGTCCAGCACGGTGGCGGCCAGCGTGAACTCCGGGTTCCTGTCCATGCGTCAACTCCAGTGTCCGGTCGGCGGGTTCAGTCCTTACCGAGGATGATGTTGCTCCCCAGGCCGGTGCTCTCCCGCTCCTCGGCGGCCCCGCTCCCGGGGACACGAGCGGGCGGAACGGTCCGCGCCCCGTCCGCCGCCCGCCCGTCCTCGGGTGCCGCGGGGTCTTCGGTGCCGACGCCTGTGTTCATGGGGAACACCTCCGTGTGGTCCGCTCGTCCCTGTCGGGTACCCCGGGCGGGCGCGGGAAACGGGTCCGGCCCGAACAGGCGCTCTAACCGGCCGAGTTGGCGTCGCGCGTGTTCCTCGACGTACCGGGCACCAGGGCGACGACGGACCCCGGGCGGCTCGGGTACGCGCTGGTCCACGGCGTGCACGGGACGGGCCGTGGTGACGGAACGTGACACTTCAGCGGGCGGTGGTTCCCGATCCCCATTTACGTTGGGCGGGCAAGCGACCCCCCACACAAGGAGGAACCATGGCGGACAAGGGCGGTATGGACAAGATGAAGGGCAAGGCCAAGGAGATGACCGGCAAGGTCACGGGAAGCCGTGAGCGCCAGGCCGAGGGCAAGCTCGACCAGGCCCGCGGCGAGGCCAAGAAGGTCAGGGGCCAGGCCCAGGAGCGTGCCCAGGAGACCGGCCGCTCCATGAAGCGCGACCGCACCTGACTTCGCCGGACGGGGAGTGCTCCCGCGGGTCCGCCGGAGCACTCCCCGTCACGCGGCCCCACCGCCGTCCGGTGTGCACCGGGACGGCTCCCGGGCAGGGGAAGGCCCCGACTGGTTCGGGGGACACCCAGCCGGGGCCGGTCGAGGGCGGACACGGAGGGCGGTCGCCTCCCGGCGAGGGGCTCCACGAGGCTTCAGCCGAACGATCGTCCTCGTGGGCGAATGGATGAGTCCCGGGGACACAGTTCCCTCCGCGTCCACATACCGTTCAACGTGCGGACGGACCCGAATGTTCCGCGACCCGGGGCACCCGCGGCCCGTCGCGGGCACCCCTGAAACAGCCCGCACGCGCGCCCCGGGGGAAGCGTTTTCGCGGCGCCCCCTCGGGCACCCGGGCCCCATGCGTACCTCACCCCTCCCTGCCGCCGACCACACCGGCTCCCTGCTGCTGGAGGGCTACGCCTGGCTTCCCGACCGGATGCGCCGCGCGGCGAGCCCGGTCGTCCGCGCCCGGCTGCTCGGCCGGCACACCGTGGCACTGCGGGGCCCCGACGCCGTCCGGTTCTTCTACGACGAGCGGCACGTGAACCGCCGCGAGGCCGTGCCGGAGCCCGTGCGCAGCACGCTGTTCGGCCACGGGGCGATCCACACGCTGGACGGTGAGGCACACCGGGTCCGCAAGGCCATGTTCCTGTCACTGCTGACTCCGCCGGCCCAGGTCGCCGACCTCGTGGAACACGTCACGGACGCATGGGACGAGGCCGCGGACGCCTGGCGCGGACAGCCGGAGACCGTGCTGTTCGACGAGGCGGCGAAGGTCCTGACGGCCGGGGTGTGCCGCTGGGCCGGGATACCGCTGGAGCGGGACCGGACCGAGGCCACGGCGCAGGACCTGGTGGCGCTGGTGGACGGCTTCGCCACCCCGGGGGTACGGCACTGGCGCGCCCGCCGGGCCCGCGTCCGCTGCGAGGCGTGGCTCGCGGACCTGGTGGAGAAGGTGCGCGACGGTGAGACCGAGGTGCCGGAGGGCTCGGCCGTGGCGACCGTGGCGGACCACCGTGAGGCCGACGGCCGGCCGCTCGACGCGCAGACTGCCGCCGTGGAGCTGCTGAACATCGTCCGCCCCACCGTCGCCGTGTCCTGGTTCGTCGCCTTCGCGGCGCACGCCCTGCACCGGTGGCCCGAGAACCGCGCCCCGCTGCGGGCGGGGGACGCGGCGTACAGCGCGGCCTTCGTGCACGAGGTCCGCCGCTTCTACCCCTTCGCGCCCTTCACCGGCGGGCGGGCCGCGGCCGACCTGTACTGGAAGGGCGAGCACATCCCGGCCGGGGGCCTCGTACTGCTCGACCTGTACGGGCAGAACCACGACGCGGAGCTGTGGGGGGACCCGTACCGGTTCCGCCCGGAGCGCTTCCTGGAGCGTCCGGTGGAGCGTGACGAGCTGGTGCCGCAGGGCGGCGACGACCCGTCCACCGGACACCGGTGCCCCGGCGAGGCCGTCACCATCGCCCTGCTGGAGGCCCTCGCGGTGCGGCTGTCCCGGCTGGAGTACGACGTCCCGGTCCAGGACCTGACCATCCCGCTGCGGCGCATACCGACGCGCCCGCGCAGCGGGTTCCGGATCACCGGCGTCCACCCCGTCGCGTAGGCGGCCGCCCGGGGGACTCGACGGCGGCGGCAGGGGTACCCACACGCCGTCTGCCGCAGCCGGTGAACGGACAACTCAAAATCGTGGTACATCGGGATAGAACCGCACATACGGGTTGAAGGAGTCGACGAACGTGACGGACGTATCAGGCAAGGGTCCCGCCCCGGACGACGACCGGAAGGTCCTCACCAACCGGCAGGGCCATCCGGTCTACGACAACCAGAACCAGCGCACCGTCGGGGCCCGCGGTCCCGCGACGCTGGAGAACTACCAGTTCCTGGAGAAGATCAGCCACTTCGACCGCGAGCGGATCCCCGAGCGCGTCGTGCACGCCCGCGGTGTGACCGCCTACGGCCACTTCGAGTCGTACGGCGCCTGGGGCGACGAGCCCATCGAGCGGTTCACCCGGGCCAAGGTGTTCGCCGAGCGCGGCAAGCGCACCGACGTGGCCGTCCGTTTCTCCACCGTGATCGGCGGCCGTGACTCCTCGGAGGCCGCCCGCGACCCGCGGGGCTTCGCGGTGAAGTTCTACACCGAGGACGGCAACTGGGACCTCGTCGGCAACAACCTCGGGGTGTTCTTCATCCGGGACGCCATCAAGTTCCCGGACGTCATCCACGCCCTCAAGCCGGACCCGGTCACCTTCGAGCAGCAGCCGCGGCGCATCTTCGACTTCATGTCGCAGACGCCCGAGTCGATGCACATGCTCGTCAACCTCTTCAGCCCGCGCGGGATCCCGGCCGACTACCGCCACATGCAGGGCTTCGGCGTCAACACGTACAAGTGGGTGAACCAGGAGGGCAACACGGTCCTGGTCAAGTACCACTGGATGCCCAAGCAGGGCGTGCGCAGCATGACCGAGGAGGACGCGGCCAACGTCCAGGCCCAGGGGCTCGGCCACGCCACCAAGGACCTGTACGAGGCGGTGGAGCGCGGCGAGTACCCCGAGTGGGAACTGCTGGTCCAGATGATGGAGGACCACGACCACCCCGAGCTGGACTTCGACCCGCTGGACGACACCAAGACCTGGCCGGAGCAGGACTTCCCGCCGCGGCCGGTCGGCCGGATGGTGCTCGACCGGATGCCGGAGAACTACTTCGCGGAGAACGAGCAGATCTCGTTCGGCACCGGTGTGCTGGTGGACGGACTGGACTTCTCCGACGACAAGATGCTCGTCGGCCGGACCTTCTCCTACAGCGACACCCAGCGCTACCGGGTCGGCCCGAACTACCTCCAGCTCCCGGTGAACCAGGCCAAGAACGCCGACGTGCGCACCAACCAGCGCGACGGGCAGATGGCGTACCACCAGGACGGCGCGGGTGAGAACCCGATCGTGAACTACGAGCCGTCGATCACCGGCGGCCTGCGCGAGGCGCGGTACCCGACGCACGACGAGCAGGGGCCGGAGATCCACGGCCGCCTCACCCGCAAGCGGATCCCCCGCACCAACGACTACATGCAGGCGGGTCAGCGCTACCTGCTGATGGAGCAGTGGGAGCGGGACGACCTGGTGAAGAACTTCACCGACCTGCTGTCGCAGTGCGACCGGGCGGTGCAGGAGCGGATGGTCTGGCACTTCCTGCTGGTGGAGAACGAGCTCGGCCTGAAGGTCGGCGAGGGTCTCGGCATCAGTCCGCAGGACGTGTCCGGCCTCGAACCGCTGGCCAGTCAGGACCTTACCGACGAGGACCGCAAGCGCCTCGCCAACCTGGGCGACAACCCGCCCCGGGACGTGTCCGGCCTGACCATGACGCACTGCGTGCCCGACACCCGTCACACGGTGACGCGCTGACGGGCCGCCGCATCCCGGCGTGACACGGCTCCGCGGCCGGCTGGTCCTCTTCCACAGCCGGCCGCGGAGCCGTGTCGTCCGCCCGCCCCGCGCGGACGGTGGCCCGGCGGTCTCAGTCCCGCCGCTCGCTCCCGGCCGGGTCCGGCTCCGCCAGCCTGCGGTGGGCCACGGCCTTCAGCCGGTCCGGGACGATCCGGTTGGCGATGCCCTGGGCCTTCGTCCTGCCGGAGCCCGTGACGAGCTTGTCCTTGCCCCGCATGACCGCGTCGAAGGCCTGGGCGGCGACCTCAGCCGGGTCGTCCTTGTCCATCCGGCCGATCTTCGTGTCGTCCTCCATGCCCGCCCGCCGGAAGAAGTCGGTGTCGGTCGGTCCGGGCATGAACGACGTGACGTGGACGCCGGTGTCCTTGAGCTCCTCCCGCAGCGCCTGCGCGAAGGACTGCACGAACGACTTCGTGGCGTTGTAGACCGGCTGGAAGGCGCCCGGCACGGCCGCGGCGACGGAGGACGTGAACAGCAGCCGCCCCTCGCCGTTCGCGATCATGTCGCGCACCAGGGGCTTGGTCAGCCGCACGGTCGAGGTGACGTTGAGGTCGATGACGGACTGGTCGTCGGCGAGGTCGGTGTCGGCGAAGGCGCCGCCGAGTCCGACACCGGCGTTGAGCGCGGCCACGTCCACCATCCGGCCCGCGACCGTCCGGTACACCCGTTCGACGCCGTCGTGGTGCCGCAGGTCCGCCCGGACGGTCTCCACGTGGCCGCCGAACTGCCTGAGCTGCTCGGCGGCGTCGGCGAGCCGGTCGTCCTCGGCGTTGATCACGAGCGAGAACCCGTTCCGGGCGAACTGCTTGGCCAGTTCGAAGCCGATGCCACTGGAGGCCCCGGTGACCAGGGCCAGCGGTTTGGTGTCGTTCATGGTGGAGGGGTACCCCCGCTGCCGAGTCCAACCGCCACGCCCCGCGTCGGCCGGCGCGGGACCCGTCCGCGGCGGGTCTCCGGCGTCCGCCGCGAGGGCGCGTACGGGCGGTCGCCCGAGGCCCCCGCGGCGGGAACCGCGCGTCAGCCCGCTTCGGGGAGCACCGGGCGGCGGTTCGTGAGGCTCTTCTGGAGCTGATGGCGGATGTCGCTGGCGAGATGCCCCGTGTGCGCCCACTCCACGATCAGCTCGGCGACGTGCCGCATCTTGATGTTGGTGTGCTGGGAGATCTCCCGTACGACGTGCCAGGCGTCCTCGGTCCGCAGGCCGGCCAGCGCCACGACGATCCCGATCGCCTGGTCGACGACCGCGTGCGAGGACACCGCCCGCTGCAGTTGCGCCAGCTCGTCGTGGAGCGAGGCCGGCGGGCCGCTCGCGCCGGCGTCCGGGCCCGTCCCCATGACGCCGGCCGCGTCGGCGAGGGACGCGCGGCTCGCGCAGGCGTGGACCGCCGCTCCGAGGGTGGCGAAGACCGGGATCGGGGCGAGGCCGAGGGCCAGCCGCAGCAGCGGGTCCACGTCCTGGCTCGGGCCCGCCAGCAGCAGCCGCCCCTGGGTCGCCTCCAGCGCGTGCGCGCAGTCCAGCAACTCCCGGACCGCCGCGGACGACAGGGCCCGCACATGGGAGAGGTCGACCACGATCCCGGTGCCCGGACGCTCCCCCGCCTTCCGTACGGCGTCGAAGAGCGGATGGCCGGCGTGGCCGACGTCGCCGACCGGGCGCATCAGCCACGCCGAGCGGCCACTGCCCGCCTCGACGGGGAGTTTCTCGATCCATACCTGGGGCGCTGTCTCCGCGTGGTCCATCGCAAACGCCTTCCTCCGCCTGAAAAGCCTTCTGTCGATGCCGGTGCAGTCGCGAACGCGCTCCCTCCACCGGTGGCGGAGGGAGCGCGTACGTGGGGCGCGCCTGACTTCGGTGTATCTGCCATGCATGCGGCCGGGCGCGGAGAAGTGACGCTTGGTACGAGCTGGTGGGTCCGCTGGTCGGCAGCAGCGCGGTCCGGTCCCGGACTCCGCAGTCCCGTCGTGGATGACGCGCGTCATCGAGCAGTCCGCGCTGAACATCCACGCCGAGGGAGATGCAGGGTCGTCCGGGGCCGCTTCCCGACCGCTTTGGGTTCTTGCCCGTTTTGCCGCACGTCAATGCATCGTTCGTCCGCGACCGCTTCTCTCCGGCCGCGCCGTCGGCCGGGGAACGACCGTGTGCGGCGGTCGGCCCCAGGTCAGCCGTGACCTCGCACGTCGGGCAGGATGGACTTCATGACCGAGATCCGCACCCCCCGCCTCCTCCTCCGCCGCTGGACCGACGACGACCTCGTGCCCATGGCCGACATCAACGCGGACCCGCAGGTGATGCGCTGGATCGGCGACGGCTCGGTCCTCGGCCTGGACGAGACGGCCGAGGAGATCGAGCGCTGGGAGGAGGAGTGGGACGAGGAGGGCTTCGGCGTCTTCGCCGTCGAACTGCTCGCCTCCGGTGAACTGGCCGGTTGCGTGGGGCTGTCGGTGCCCGAGTTCCTGCCCGAGGTGCTGCCCGCCGTGGCGATCGGCTGGCGGCTCGGCACCCCGTTCTGGGGGCAGGGTTACGCCTCCGAAGCCGCCCAGGCGACACTGGAGTTCGCGTTGCAGGACCGGGGTCTCGACCGGGTCGTCAGCATCAGCCGGATGGGAGACGACGCCTCCGAGAACGTCATCCGCAAGCTCGGGCTGGCCCCGGAGCGGGAGACCGAACACCCCCTGTACGGTCACGCGTTGGCGGTGCACGCGATCGACCTCACCGAGTACCAGGGGTGAACGGGCCGCGTCGGCGCTGACGTCGGGAGGACGCGCGGCTCAGCTCCCGCCCGCGTCCTTCGCGCACGAGCGGCGGCGGATGCCCGCGAGGAGCCTGCGCATGCCCACCGCGTGCCCGCCGGTTCCCACGACGAGCGCCCGGTAGACGCTGCCCGCCGGGCCGGGGAAGAGGGCCCGCGTCTCGGCCCGCAGCCGCGACCGTCCCGGGCCGAGGGGTTCGAGACGGAAGACCAGGGCGTACGACGAGAACCGGTGGCGCCCTCGAAGGACCAGCTCACGCTCCGGGTCCGCGGCGGCCACCCGGAACCCGGGGAAGGCCGACCCCTCGGCCAGGGGCCGCGGTCCGGACGCCGTGCGGTCGGCGCATCCCACCAGCCTCGCGTAGCCGGCCGCTCCACGGCGGGTGAAGGACTCGTCCAGCGTCTCGCCCAGCGCACGCCAGGCGTCCGCGGTGTCCGCGTCGAGGACAGTCGTGTGCTCGTCGACGTGGGGCAACGACGGCATTGACATCGGCATCGGCATGGCCTTTCGCAGGTCCGGGACGGCCCGGGAGCGGGGGCGGCGGTCGTCCGCCCGTACCGGTCGCATCAGTGGCCTGCCCGGGTGGTGGGGCGTTCAGACCTCGGCGGCCGCGGCGATGTCGTGCAGGGTCCGCAGTGCCGCGGCGACGCCGGGCCGTTCCCGGCCGCCGCCGCGGGTGCAGGTCAGGAGCTTGCGGTGCGGGTCGCCGGTGCAGCTGACCCGGGTGAGGGGCAACTGCGGGGCGAGGTGCGCCAGTCGGGGGATCAGGGCGACGCCCAGGCCGTGGGCGACGAGGTGGGCGGTGACGTTCCAGTCGAGCGCGTGGTGCACGATGTCGGGCGTGAAACCGGCGGCGCCGCACGCGGAGAGCACGTGCGGGCGGTCGGCACGGACTGTCCGGCACCGGCGCGATCCAGTCCTCACGCGCCGCTTCCGCGAGGTCGATGTCGCGGCGGCCCGCGAGGGGGTGCGTGTCGGGGACGACCAGGTCGAAAGGGTCGTCCATGAGCGGCTGCTGGTCGAACCGGGCGTCGCCGCGCGGCGGGTTGTACGGGGTCGACTCGACGACCGCGAGGTCGACCTCCCCCTCGAAGAGCAGGTCGAAGCTCTCCGGCGCCGCCGCCTCCCGGACTCCGATCCGCAGACGCGGGTGGCGCTCGCGCAGCCGTGCCGCCGCCGGAGCGAGGAGCGTCGCGACGGCCACGGGAAAGCCGCTCACCCGCAGGGGTCCCGCCGCCTCGTCGTGATCGGCCCTGAGGTCCAGTTCGGCCCGTTCCCAGCGGGCCCGGATGGCGTCGGCGTGTGCCAGCAGCCGGTGCGCGGACGGGGTGAGGCGCACCCCGCGCCCGTGCGGCCTCAGCAGCTCCACGCCCAGGTCGCGGGCGAGTTGGCGGATCTGCTGCGAGGCGGCGGAGGGCGTGACGTGCAGGGCGCGGGCGGCGGCCGTCACCGTGCCGTAGTGGTCGACCGCCCGCAGGACATGGAGCCGGCGCAGGTCAATCATGAAGGTCACGCTTCAAGGTGCCGTCCGGAAAGTCAACCTGGACGTGCAAGAAGCCGCGGTCCACGCTGGAGTCGTCGCGACGCACTCCCGTACTGCCGATCGAAGGAGCTGACGATGACCGGCCAGAGCAATGCCGCCGGAGGTCCGGGCACCGGCGTGTGCCCCCACTGCGGATGGCCCGACGACGCCGAGCCCTTCCAGGTGCTCTCCCGGCACGCCACGGCGAACGGCCGCACCGTGTGGGCCCGGTGCGGCTGCGGTTCCCTCCAGATGCGCACCGTCGACGCCTTCGGCACGCGTGTCGTCTCCCGCGGCCGCCCGGCGGCGACGGACGCGGCCCGCCCGCGCGAAGCACCCGCGGACAGCACGGCGCGCCGGGTGTCCCACCGTCCCGTCTGACGCGCTCACACAGGGCGTGGAGCCGCCCCTGGGGAGGCTCATCTCCCGCCGCCCCTCCCCCGGGCGCGTGCCATGTCCGGTCCGGCCCGGTCCACGGCCTCGGGGCCCCGCCGTCCGCGCACCCAGAGGAGCAGGACGACCGAGCACACCGCCGCGAACGCGCACCACGTCGAGACGAACTCCACTCGCCACAGCGCCCAGCAGACGAGGGCGCCCACGGCGACGAGGATCCCGAGCACCGTCAGCCCGCGGTCGCCGGACAGCAGCAGGGAGCCGACGGTGGCCGCCAGGTAGCCGGCGATCAGCAGCCGGGAGTAAGGGAGTTGAAGGACGTAGGCGAGCGTGTGCCCGCGGATCTCGGCGGTCACCGGACGCGTGGCGAGTGCGTGCGCGAGCGCCGCCGCCGTCACGGTCCCGGCCGCCAGGGGGACCGTCAGGCGACGCCGGGCACGCGCGGGCACGGCGCACACCACCCCCACCGGCACCCACACCACGAGCAGCGGGAGGGCGATGACGGCCCAGGCCACGGTGGCGGGGCCCGATCCGCCGCCGGCGTGCCAGACCACGGACTCGACGAGCTGGTGCGCCCCGAGCAGCAACGGCAGGGCTGCCAACGGCAGATCGCGGCGCCGACGCGCGCGCACGACGCAGGCCACTCCGACGGCCGCGATCCCGGCGCCCGCCACGAGATCGGCCTTCGCACTCCAGCACATCGCGCCACCCCGGGGTCGACCGTCGTCGTGTGCCTCAGCCTTCGGCGCGGCCCAGGCTACGTCGCGCGGGGCGGGCGCCCGGGGTGACACGACGGCACCGGGCGCCCGCTCGGGCACGTCCGTGACGTCCGCGTAGGCTCCAGGGCATCTCCGGTGACCGGCGGTCCGCCGGTCGTCGCGACCTATCCGCAGGAGGCCCTCCGCCATGAGCGATCCCTACATCCTCGAGTACAAGGTCGTCACCTTCCGGGAGTCGCTCGTCGGGGACGCCCTCGACAGCGACAAGCTGGAGAAGCTCCTCAACAAGCACGCCGGGGACGGCTGGGCGCTGAAGGCGATCACGTCCGCCGACGTCAAGGGACGGATCGGGCCCGGCGCGGTCGAGGGTCTGCTGCTCACCTTCGAACGCCCGCGCCGGTAGGACCTTTCGGCGGGCACACGTCCTGGCCGTGGCCGCCGTGCGCCACGCGCAGGACTGGCAACTACGGGGTACACCTGGCGGAGGCCGGGTGTACCCGGTTGCAGGACGCTCCCACCCCTATGCCTTCGCCGAAAGGCACGTGCGGCTGGTATGCGTGGACGTCATGGACTTCAGTGACGTCTCGCTGACCGCCCTGCGGGTCTTCCGCGAGGTGGCCGAACAGGGCACCTTCACCGCCGCGGCGGGGGCGCTCGGCTACACCCAGTCCGCCGTGTCCCGGCAGATCGCCTCGCTGGAACGGGCCGCCGGAAGCCCTCTGCTGGAGCGGCGCCGGGAGGGCGTACGCCTGACCGCGGCCGGGCACGTGGTGCTGCGCCGGGCGTCGACCGTGATCGATCAGATCGACGCGACCGCCCGCGAACTGGCCGGCCTACCCGCCCAGGCCGGGACCGTACGCGTGGGCTGGTTCCCCAGCGCGGGCGCCGTCCTGGTGCCGAAGGCCGTCGCCGCCCTGCGCCGCGCGCATCCCGCGATCACCGTCATCACCCGTGAGGGGAGCACCCCCGCGCTGGTGCGCGCGCTGCGGGCCGGCAGCCTGGACCTCGCCCTGCTGGCCTCCGCGCCGCCCTTCCGTCCGCTCGACACCGAGACGCCCCCGCTGAGCGTGTGCACGCTCACCGAACGCGGCCTGCGCCTCGCGGTGCCGGCCGCCCACCCCCTGGCCCGCGGCGACTTCGTGGACGTGGCCGAGCTGCGCGGCCAGACCTGGATCGCCGGACCCGCCTCCGGTGAGGACCGGCTGATGGGGGTCTGGCCCGGGCTGGACGAGCGTCCGGAGATCGCGCACACGGCCCGTGACTGGCTGGCCAAGCTGCACCTCGTCGCGGCGGGGTGCGGTCTCACCACGGTGTCGCCCTCGCTCGTGCCGGCCGCCCCGCCGGGCGTACGGATCCTGCCGGTGCGGGGCGGCCCCCAGGAGCAGCGCCGCCTGGTGCTGGCCCGCCTCCCCGGCCCGCTGAGCGAACCCGCCGCCCGCGTCGCCGACGCCCTGCGCGCCGCCGCGGTCGACGCCGAGACGCAGCCGTAGCAAGCGCGGTACGCGGTCCGCGCCCGGGAGCCGACATCTGCCACGGCCCGCTCGCGTGCGTACCCGCCGGACTGGTCACCGCCGGTCTCTTCGGCCGGAGGGGTCGTGGCGCGAGTCGTACGCCGTGGCGCGGATGCCGGAATCCGGAAGGAGCCTTCGTACCGGACTCACAGGTGATCCGTCGCCGGAGCGCTTCCGGATTGGCCCCGGCCTGGAAACTCGGCCGGGGTCCGCTGGCTCAGCGTTGCCGGGACGGCGGCGGCGTCATCGCCCAGCGGATCGTCGTGACCAGCGCGCGGCCGGCGCGGGGGACCACGACGCCCTCCAGGACCGGCACCCGCGGGAGCCGCAGCGGGCCGCGGGCCCAGGGCGGGAGGTCGGCCACCGCCGTCGCCGTGAGGACGCCGTAGGCGGGCCGGGCCGCCAGCGGCAGCGGTGGGCGGAAGAGGATGAAGCGCGCCGCCGACCGGGCCTGCGGCGTGGCCCGCAGCTCGCCGCGGTAGGAGTCGAGGACCTCGGCGAGTTCCGCGCGGCTGCGGGGCGGGTCCGCCACACCGAGGGCCTCCGCCACCCGCGCCGTGTCGGCCACGTACCCGTCGCACCCGGCGGCGTCCAGCGGATGTGCCCCGTACCGCTGATGGGCGTCGAGGAAGCTGTCGGTCTCGGCGGCGTGCACCCAGCCCAGCAGGTGCGGGTCCGCGGCGTGGTACGGCTCGCCGAGGTCCGTCCTGCCCCGCACCTTGAGGTGGATGGCGCGGACGTGGTCGACGGCCCGCTGGGCGTCCTCGGCGGTGCCGAAGGTGGTGACGGCGAGGAACGTGCTGGTGCGCTGGAGCCGGCCCCACGGATCGCCCTGGTACCCGGAGTGGGCGGCCACCGCGGCCATCGCCAGCGGGTGCAGCGATTGCAGGAGCAGCGCGCGCAGCCCTCCGACGAACATCGAGGCGTCCCCGTGGACGGTGCGGATGGGACGGTCCGGGCCGAACCACCGCTCCCCCGGTGTGTCGTGGATCCGGGCCCGGTTGGCGGGCCCCTCGGGCCCCGCGACCCGGCTGAACAGCTCGGCGCCGAGCCGCTCACGCAGACCGGAGACCGCGGATGCGTACGTGTCCATGGCCCCAGTGTCCTTCAGGACGCCCGCCCCCGGCAGACCCGGAAACCCTCCGCCGGCGGGTCCCGGACGGCCGGGAGATCCACCGGAGTACCCCACCGGATCGGGGGCACGAGAGTGTGTGCCACCGGCGGACTCCCCCCGGTCCCGCCGGTGGCGATGCTCCCGCGCGGGGCGAAGGGGACGGGTCACCCCGGCGCCCGCGCGGTCGAGCGGAGGGGCAGGCCGCGTCATGGGAGACACAGGGCGGGCGCGGCCGCCCCTCCCGACGTGATCCCGCCCGGCAGGCGAGCGGTTCCGCGGCGTGCCCGCGGGACCGGCCGAGGGTCCGGCCCGGATCGTCGGCGCACAGAACGGATACAGGAGACGGTGAATGCGTGAGGCGACTGCGCTGGAGATCCAGCACGAGGACACGGCGGCCGGGGGCGACGCGGCCGGCCGCAAGCAGCGGCTGCGAAGACGGCTGGAACGGCTGATCGGTATCGCCGCCACCGAGGGCAACGAGCTGGTCCCGCTGCGCAACGGTGACGAGATCTTCCCGGCCATGCTGGACGCGGTCCGGTCCGCGGAGCACACGGTCGACCTGATGACGTTCGTGTACTGGCGGGGGCAGATAGCCCACGACTTCGCGGCGGCGCTGGCCGACCGGGCCCGCGCGGGCCTGCGCGTGCGGCTGCTGCTCGACGGCTTCGGGGCGAAGGAGATCGAGGCGGACCTGCTGGAGTCCATGAGCTCCGCCGGTGTGGAGATCGCCTGGTTCCGCAAGCCGCTCTGGCTGTCCCCCTTCAAGCAGAACCACCGCTGCCACCGCAAGGCCCTGATCGTCGACGAGCACACGGCGTTCACCGGCGGGGTCGGGATCGCCGAGGAGTGGTGCGGCGACGCCCGCGACCCCTCCGAGTGGCGCGACACCCACGTCAGGCTCCGCGGCCCGGCCGTCGACGGCATCGCCGCCGCCTTCGCCCAGAACTGGGCGGAGTGCCACGACGAGCTGTTCGACGAGCAGGACCGCTTCACCCAGCACGGCCAGCCGGGCGACGCGACCGTGCAGGTGGTGCGGGGTTCGGCCGGATTCGGCTGGCAGGACATGCAGACGCTGATCCGGGTCATGCTCACCTCCGCCGAGGAGCGGGTACGCCTGTCCACCGCCTACTTCGCCCCGGACGACTACTTCGCGGACCTGCTGGCCGCGACCGCCCGCCGCGGGGTGCGGGTGGAGATCCTGCTGCCGGGCCCGCACACCGACCAGCGGGCCTGCCGTCTGGCGGGGCAGCACCTCTACTCCGGCCTGCTGGCGGCCGGGGTCGAGATCAGTCAGTACCAGCCGACCATGCTCCACACCAAGATCATCACAGTGGACGGGGTCGCCTCCCTGATCGGCTCGACCAACTTCAACCGCCGGTCCATGGAGCACGACGAGGAGGTCATGCTCGCCGTGCTCGACGAGCGGTTCACGGCGGCCCTCGACGAGGACTTCGAGAAGGACCGGGAACGCGCCGAGAGGGTCGATCCGGTCCGCTGGAAGCACCGCCCGCTCAGCCAGCGCCTCAAGGAGACCGCCGTCCTGCCGATACGGCGCTTCCTGTAGCCGGGCTCGGACCGGCCGGGGGTCCGCGTCCCGGGGTGCTGTGACCATCCCAAGATTCACTCGTTTGAAGCAGCGCAGTGACCTGTATCCGATGCGGAAGGCACGCGCTCCATGCACAGCCCCCGGCAACGACCTCCCGTCACGGGCACCCGGACCGCGCTCGACCGGGCCGAGTCCGCGTTGATCGGCCAGTACGGCGACCTGACCCGGCTGGCCTATCTCACACTGCCCGTCAGCCTCGGCCGGCACCGCCGGGTGCTCCTCGCGCACGGCATCGTGCAGCGGGCCCTGCCCGGAGTGCGCGGCCGGCTCCCGGCGCCGCGCAGACCGGACGCGGACGGCGACGGAGCCGGGGCACCGGTGCCGGAGGCCCGCCGGCTGCGCCGGCACGTGGTGCGTGCCGCGCTGGCCCGGGAGCGGCGACCGCGCGGCTGGCCCGCCGCACTGCCCCCGCCGGGCACGCTCCTGCCGGGGCTGCCGCTGGTGTGGGGGCTGCGGTTGTTCCCCGCGGCAGGCGGGGCGGAGGACATGGCTCTGGGCCGGCTGCTGGCGACGGCACCGGCCGAGGCCCGCGCCGCCTTCCTGCTGCTCCGCCTGGACGGGCTGCCCGTCGCGGAGGTCCGTGAGGTCCTCACGGGCGCCGGCGTCCGTGATCCCGAGGGCGCCCTGCGGGCCGCCGACGAGCTCGGCTCGGCCGTCGGGGAGCAGGCGGAGCGGCTGCTGCGGTCCCGCGAGTTCGACGCCTGCTTCGTGCAGACCCGCCCCACCGACCTGCTGCGACGGCGCCGCCGCCTGTGGTGCGCGTGGGGAACGCTGGCCGCGCTGGTGGGCTTCCTCGCCCTGTGGGCCCTGCCCGGCCCCGGTCAGGATCCCTCCCCCGCGGGCGCGGGTACGGACGCGCGGGCGGGCGTTCCGGTGCCGGGCCCGCGGCAGTTGACGCGCACTCCGGCGGACGTCTGGGCCGACACCTCGCGGGTCGACTTCACGGCGTGGCCCGCTCGCGGCGACCGTGTCGACGACGACGGCCTCCTGTCGCGCGCCCTCTCCGTCTGGGCCCGTCCGCCGCGGAGCGTCCGCCCCGCCGTGGCACCGGATACCCCGGCCGAACCGCCCACGCGATCACCGCAGCTCCTGTACGCCGGTGACGTCGAAGGGCGGGCCGTCGTCCTGTTCCACGACGTCCAGCGGATCGTCCGTTACAGCGAGCCGCTCACCTCCGGCACGCCGAGCCTCGCGATCGCGCGGGCGGACGACGCCGACGTCACGACGGCCGCCGCGGTCGTCGTCGCGCGCGGCCGGGGCACGGTGCGGTTCCTGACCGCGCCCTGGATCGCCGGGGCGGAGACCCGGGACCTGCTGCGCCCCGACTCGCCCGCCCGGCGGCTGCGCGTCGCCCCGGACGGGGTCACCGGCACGGTTCCCGCCCCCGCGGCACGGACGGCCTGCGACAGCGTGCCGGTGCTGCAACTGCGCTCCTCGGCCCGGATCGTGGAGAAGCACGCCTTCCTGCTGAGCGACCTCGGCGGTCTCTCGCCGGTGCACCTGACCTACACACCGCTGCCCGGCACCGGCACCGGGGCCCCGCCGAGCCGCCAGCCGCGGGAGTCGACCGGGGCGCCGGCGCTGGTGGCCTGGGCGCGGCTCGGGTGCGGTCTGCGCGAGGTGCGCGGGAGCGGCGTCCGCGCGGTCAACGTCTGGGACTTCGCCGCGCAGGACCTGCCCGAGCACGGCGGGCGTTCGGTGTGGTCCTGCGTGCGCGCCTCGACCTGGCGCGGCCCGGGCGACGTCGTCGTGCGGTGGCGTACGCCGGACGCCTCCGCGCCGGCCAGGGTGGTGGCACGGGCCCGTTCCACGGCGGCGTGCAGCCGCTTCGGCCAGCACGTCGTGGCGGGCACCCGCTGGCGCGCGGGCTCCGGGCACTGGTACGTGCTCGCCGCCGGCAGCCGGGCGGTCAGCCGGATCGAGGTCGCCGGAGACGTCACGGAGTCCCGTGCCGGCCGGACCCTCGCCGTCCGGACCCCGGAGAAGTCCCGCACCCGTGTGACGGTGAGCGGGGTGCTGACGAACGGGGACAAGCTCATGGAGATCGGCCGGGACGGCTGAGGCGGGGGCACTCGCGTCCACCGGGAGCGGCCAGGCGTCGGCGGGCGCGCCGAGCCGCCGGGCCCGGTGGCGGGCGGAAGCCCGGGTGAGCCGGTCCGGCCGGGCGGCCGGTCAGGTTCCGTCCGCCACCGCGTCGCCGAGTGCCGTGCGTTCGTAGAGCACGTGGTAGCCCCGGCGGTGGGACACCAGGAGGCCCGACTCCCGCAGGACCGACAGGTGCGCGGAGACGGAGGAGGGCGCCAGGCCGTGCCGGTCCGCGAGCGCGGTCGTCGAGGCCGGGGCGTCGAGGCCCGCCAGGATGGCGGCGCGGTGGTGGCCCAGGAGACGGGCCAGCGCCTCGGGCGTCCCGGTGCGGGCACTCTGCGGCAGCCCGCCCATCCCCCTCGCCGGATAGATGACCGTCGGCTGCCAGGGCCGGGCGAAGCCGCTCACCACATCGGGCCACACGAAGACGCTGGGCATCAGCAGGACACCCCGGCCGTCGGGGCCCTGCGCGTCCTGGAGGTCGCCGTACATGCGCAGGGTGAGCGCGTTCCCCGCCCAGTGGATGCCGGGGTGCAGGTCGTCGAAGAGGGCTTCGAGTCCGCCGTCCGCCAACTGCCGTGAGCGGTGGGCGACATCGGCCTCCAGGAGTGCCCGGTGACGTGGCCAGTCCGGCGCGAGAAGGGCGTGCCAGGCGCGTTCGGTGAGGTCGGCGAGCCTGCGGACGGCGTCGGCCGGGTCGTCCAGGGCGGCGCGGGCGTGCGGCGATCGGGCCGCCCCGGGCGTGCACGCGAGCGAACGGGCCATCTCCGTACGGGCCATGCCGGGGTCGGTGGCCCGCATCCGCGCCAGTTCCTCCTCGAAGGCGGGACAGGGCGACTCGGGCGGCGGTCCCAGGAAGTCGGGGGTGTATCCGCCCGGGCGCGGCATGAACAGCCACAGGAGCGACAGGTCCAGGCCCGCCACGGTCGCCCGCACCCGGCGCAGCCAGGCCCGGTGATAGGCGTGCCGCGAGGGCCGCCGCAGCATCCGCAGCGCCTCGTGCGTCTGGCACAGCGGGGACACCGCGAACCGGCACCGGGTCAGGTCGTCGGTGCCGAGGTGCAGGGTCAGCGGCAAGACGGCCTCCGGTGGTCGCGGGCGGTGACGGGCGGGCCGGGGCGCCGAGGTCCGTCCGGCCGCGCGGGACCGCACCGGCCGGACCGGGCGATTCGGCTCCGTCCGAAAGAGTAGAAGGCCGTGCGGCCGCGCCCGCACGCTGTCCCCCGGCCGACCGGCCCTCGTTTCGACTGCCCGGCGCGGAAAGGCAATCGCATGGGGAGCGCACGTCTCACCTCGCGGCGCAGAGCCGCCGTCGTCGCGGCTCTGATGCTGGCCGCCTTCACCTTCAACACCACGGAGAACCTGCCCGTCGGGCTGCTCTCCCTCATCTCCGCCGATCTCCGGGTCTCCCTGGCGGCCGTCGGGCTGCTGGTCACCGGCTACGGACTGACCGTGGCCGTGGTCTCGCTGCCGGTCGCCCACGTCACCCGGTCGATCCCGCGCCGCCATGTGCTGTCCGGGCTGCTGGGGCTGCTCGTGCTGGCCAGCTGGGTCTGCGCGCTCGGGCCGGTCTCGTACGGTCTGCTGCTCGTGGCGCGGGTGGCGACGGCGCTGGCCCAGGCGCTGTTCTGGGCCGTGATGGGGCCGGTGGCGGTGGGGCTCTTCCCGCCCGAGCGGCGGGGGCGGATCATCGGGCTGCTGTCCGTCGGGGGCTCGCTCGCCACCGTGCTCGGTGTCCCGGCGGGCACCTGGCTGGGCGGGCACGGCGGCTGGCGCGCGCCGTTCCTGGTGCTGGGCGCCCTCGCGCTCGTCTCGCTGGTGGCCGTCGCGGTCCTGCTGCCGACCTCACCGCCGGAGGCGGGGCACGCGGCGTACGGGGTCCGGCCCGACGCCCGCAGGTTCGCCGTGGTCCTGGTGACGACCGCGCTCTCGGTGACCGGCGCCTTCGCCGGGTTCACCTACGTCGTCCCCTTCCTCGGTGAGGTGAGCGGCTTCTCGCGGGACTCGGCCGGTGCGCTGCTGATGGTCTTCGGAGTGGCGGGGCCGGCCGGGATCGCCGCGGCCGGACCCCTGCTGGACCGCTTCCCGCGCGGGACGCTGATCGTCCCGGTGGCGGCCCAGGCGGCGGCCCTCCTCGGCCTGTACGCGGGCGGCCGGAACCAGGCGGTGACCGTCGCCATGCTGATGCTGCTGGGGGCCTCGGTGGGACCCGTGTTCATGGCCACCCAGAGTCAGGTGCTCCAGGTGGCGCCCGGGCGCAGCGAGTTGGCCCTGGCGGCGAACTCGGCCGCGTTCAACGCGGGAGTGGCCGCGGGCGCGCTGACGGGCGGGGCGCTGCTGTCCGTCACGGGGGTGCGCGGCACGTTCCTGGTGGGCGGGCTGCTGACCGCCGGGGCGCTCGCGGTGCTGGTGTGGCCCGGCGCGTCCGGGTCCGGCGGTTCGGCCCGGCGGGCTCACTCGACGCCGGGGCCCGCTTCCTTCCTCAGGAAGTTGCTCACCTGACACGCGAGGCTCTCCTCGACGGCGCCCGTGCGGACACCCGTGTCGACCGGGTCCTCGGGCAGTCCGACACCGCCCGCCCAGAGGTAGCGGTCGGTCCACTCCTCGTCGACCTTCAGCTGCACCTGGATGTCGACCCGGGTCAGGTCGGCGTCCGTGCCGGCGGCGTACGCGACGGCGGTGACGCGGCGCAGCGGGTAGACGTCGAAGCCCTCGATGAACTGCGAGTTCCGCCAGTCGAGGAGCGCGCTCTCGCCGTCCGCGCCGAGGCGGACGTCGATCTGGCCGTCCTCCAGGTGGATGCCGAAGTGCTCGCCGGAGCGGTTCTCGACGGTGACCCGGAATCTGAAGTAGGTGAGACCTTCGGCGGCGTCGTCGCGGCCGCGCGGGGGCTCCGCCTTCTCCAAGCCGTGGACGCGGACACGCAGGCCGGCGTGCTCGTCGCACTCCTGCCAGTCTCCGACCACATTCGGCTCGTACACGATCCACCTCTCGACCTTCGAAGCTGCTTCTTATCCGTGTGCTCAACGAAGTGTCAAATGAGTGGAACCGGCCGTGGCCAGGGAATTCTCCCGGCTTGATCGTCGATCAAGCCGTGCGCAGCAGAAATCATTTCCCAGGCTGTGACGGCGGCGTCCCGGTGCGTGCTGCACATCACGCTCGGCGGCGGTCGGCCCGCGGGGGCTCAGCCGCGCTCGCGCAGGGCCCGCATCTGCTCGTCGAGCGGGCACAGCCCGACGTCACGGCGCCGCTCGTCGACGGTCCCGGGCCTCCGGAGCGCGTAGGGGCGCAGGGTGACCGGATTGACCCGGGTCCCGTAGAACTGCGGCTCGCCGAGTTCGACGGCGCAGTGGTCCGCGATGTACGCGTGCTGCGCGGGCGGGCAACGTCCGTCGGCGACGGCCTGGGCGATCAGGTCGCGGCACAGCAGCTGGAAGTCGAGGTCCGGCGTGTGCAGCAGGATCATGAGGGCCGCCGTGGAGGCCTCCGCGCCCACCTGGTCGGCGGCCGGCCAGCCGTGCCGGCGGACGATCGCTTCGAGGGCGACGGCGTTGGCCCGGCGGCATTCCAGGACCGCGCGACGGGCCCGGGTCCCGGGATCGGCCTGCGCCTGCCGTGTGACGCGGGTGTCCTCCTCGGCCCGGCGCACCAGTTCCCCGGCCAGCAGGGCGGCGAACGCGGGGAGCATGCGGGTTCCCGAGGTGTCCCCCGGCTCGGGGCCCTCGTCCGCCGCACCGGGTCCGGCGGTCCGGGGGCGCGCCGGCTCGGCGGGCGGCCGGGTCTCCGAGGCGTCGGCCGTACGGTCGTCCGCCAGGCGTTCGGGGAAGCGGTTCACGACGCCTCCCCGGGCCCGAGTGCGAGGGTGAACCACACCCGTTTCCCGTGCCCGCCGGGCTCGGGCGGGGCGACCCCCCAGTCGTCGGCGAGCGCGGCCACGATGGCCAGGCCCCGGCCCGACTCCGCGGTGACGTCCCGTGGGCGGGCCGAGGGCGCGGTGGGCGAGCTGTCGGCGACGGTCACGCGCAGGTGCCGTCCGGTGCACTCGACGGTGACGGTGATCAGGTCGGCGGTGCCGGCGCTGCCGTGCCGCACGGCGTTGGCGAAGACCTCGTCCGCCGCGAGGACGGCGTCGTCGACGGTCTCGGCGGGGAGCGGCAGGCCGGCGAGGTGCGTGGTGATCGTCCGTCGTACGCACGCTGCCTGCGACGGACGGGCGGGCACGGCGGTACGGAGGGGGCGGGGCTGGGTCAACTCGATCAGGGCCTCATGGTGCCGGACCCGGCGGAAGGGCACGTGGTCGTCCGGCGCGTGGGCGCCGTGTGTCGGTGAGGGCGACGGACGGCGGGGGTGCGCTCCGGGTGCCGTCATCGGACCTCCTTCGCGTGCGGCGCGGCCGGGAGGACGTTCCGGCCGGTCGGCCGCGCGGCCGGCCGAGCGGACCGGCCGGCGGCGCAGAGGGCAGGGCGGTGGTCCCGTCGCGGGCCCGTGGTCGCGCGGGGCGCCGCAGGTCCGGTGCGGCGTCCGAGGGCCGGGCCCGCGCGGGATCCGG
Organism: Streptomyces sp. NPDC005496; assembly: GCF_042872045.1. Lineage (NCBI taxonomy): Bacteria > Bacillati > Actinomycetota > Actinomycetes > Kitasatosporales > Streptomycetaceae > Streptomyces > Streptomyces sp. NPDC005496. The sequence goes on along the minus strand of NZ_JBIAJQ010000008.1, from coordinate 64,427 downwards.
TGCGGGCGGGCGGCGTGGGCCCACCCCATCGGAACGGAGCGGGAGCCGCCCCAGGACGACGGAGAAACGATCCGCCGAGACCATCGGGGCCGCGACCCGCGGCGGGGGCGGCGGGCTCGGCTCGGAATCCGGGTTCGGGAGCGGGAGCGTGTTCGAGTTCAGGTCCGAATCCGGGTCCGGGATCAGGCCCCGGTGCGAGGTCGGGTCCGGATTTGCGTTCGGGACCGGGACCGGGGTCGCGTTCAGGTTCGGCGCCGGCCCCCGCGGGTGCCGCGTCCACGTACTCCTCTTCCGCCCAGCCCACGGGTAACGGCCCCGGCTTTCCCCTCATGACGCGGCCCCCGGCGTCGGGCGCGCGCCGCGCCCGTACTCGTGCCCGAGCCGTTCGTGCCGGCGTGGCTCCGGGCGACGGCGGACGTCCCGTACGTCGCTCCGCAGGGTGAGGGACGCACAGGACCTGCCCGCGGCCCCGGGCGCCGCGACCGGCGCCCTGCCGGGTCCGGCCGCTCCCCTGCCGGGGTTCCTCGATCGTCCGTCCTTCACGGTGGTCACCCAGGTCTCACATCGCATCGCGTGGGCTGCGTCCCGTACCTGGTGATCCATCAGAAGTGGTACGGCTGAACGCAGTTGAGCGTCGTCGCCGCCGACTGCTCGCCAGCTCCCCCGATCACTATGGTGGCGGACGGAGCCGGGCCGCAACCGGCGTTCCGATAATTTCAAAACGATTCGCATCGCTCTGTCTCTGTCGGTCACCGCGTGCCACACTGCACGCTGTGACGGCCGTACCGGGAGGTAGGACGTGAGCGAGAACCGCTCCGGCGGCAGCGCGCCGACCGTCTTACGGATGGTTCTCGGCAAGCGGCTCCGGCACCTGCGGGAACAGGCCGGAGTCTCGTTCGAGGACGCGGCGCGGGCCATCGAGGTCACCCCGCTGACGGTCCGCAGGATCGAGAAGGCGGAGGTCGGTCTCCGCATCCCGTACGTGAAGGAACTGCTGCGCGCCTACGGGGTCCCGGAGGCGGAGCTGGAGGACTTCCTCATCCTGGCCAGGGAGGCCAACCGGCCCGGCTGGTGGCACAAGTACCGCGACGTGCTGCCCGAGTGGTTCAGCGCGTACGTGAGCCTGGAGAGCGAAGCCAGTGTCATCCGCCTGTACGAACCGCACTACGTCCCGGGCCTGTTGCAGACGCGCGAGTACGCCACCGCGCTGCTGCACGTAGGTTTCCCGAACGAGTCGCCCGAGGACATCGCCCGCCGGGTCGCCCTGCGCCTCAGGCGTCAGGACCTGCTCGCCAAGCCGGACGCGCCCGCCCTGTGGGCCGTCCTGGACGAGACCGTGCTGCGCCGCCCGGTGGGCGGAGCCGACGTGATGCGGGCCCAGATCGACCGGCTCGCCGAGGCGCTGGACATGCCGAAGGTCAGGATCCAGATCATGCGCTTCGGCGCGGGCGCGCACCCCGGCGCCTTCGGGCCGTTCCACTACTTCCGCTTCGGGTTCTCCGAACTGCCCGACGTCGTCTACACCGAGAGCCTCGCCGGGGCGGTCTACGTCGACCAGCCGGCCGACGTCGTGACCTGTCTCGAAGTGCTGGACCGGATGTCCGTGCAGGCGGAGCCGGTCACTCGAACCAGGGACATCCTGGCCGAACTGCGTAAGGAGTTGTGACCATGGGATCAACGGGCCCCGTCCGCAGCGGCGTCAGCGCCACCGATCTGGGAACCGAGGGCTGGTCGAAGCCCTGGAGCGGTACGAACGGCGGGAGTTGCGTCGAGGCCAAACCGCTGTCCGGCGGCCGCGTGGCCCTCCGCCAGTCCACGGACCCGGAAGGGCCCGCGCTGATCTACTCCCGGGACGAGATGGCCGCCTTCCTGGCGGGCGTCAAGTCGGGCCAGGCCGACTTCCTCATCGCGTGACCGCCCGGCCCAGGGGCGGACGTTCCCCCGTCATCCCAACTCCCTTAAACGTCAGGCGCGTTGCCGTTAGGTTGGGGACAGACCACGTGTGACGCACGGCAGGAGACTCCCATGGCAGACGGCCGGTCCCTTCCCGACCAAGAGGCGTTGTCCAAGATCGACACCACGGTGCCGCACTCGGCCCGCATCTGGAACTACTGGATGGGCGGGAAGGACAACTACGAGGTCGACCGGGAGGCGGGTGACGCCTATCGCGAGGTCGCCCCGAACATCGAGACCATGGCCCGCGCCTCCCGGGGCTACCTGATCCGCACCGTGACGCACGTGGCCGGCGAGCTCGGCATCCGCCAGTTCCTCGACATCGGCACCGGCCTGCCCACGTACGACAACACGCACCAGGTCGCCCAGCGGGTGGCGCCGGAGTCCCGCATCGTCTACGTCGACAACGACCCCCTCGTGCTCCGCCACGCCCAGGCGCTGCTGACGAGCACGCCCGAGGGGGTCACCGACTACATCGACGCGGACCTGCACGAGCCCGAGAAGATCATCGAGGCGGCGGCCCGCGTCCTGGACTTCAGCCGGCCCGTGGCCCTGATGCTCATGGGCATCCTCGGCCACATCCAGGACTACGAGGAGGCCAAGTCGATCGTCCGGCGCCTGCAGGCCGCCCTGCCCTCCGGCAGCTACTTCGTGCACTACGACAGCACCGACACCGACGCCGCCCTCAAGGAGGCCCAGCAGGGCTACGACGACACCGGCGCCGTCCCGTACGTCCTGCGCAGCCCGGAGCAGATCACCGCGTTCTACGAAGGGCTCGAACTGCTGGAGCCCGGTGTCGTGTCCTGCCCGCTGTGGCGGCCCGAGCCCGGTTCCTCGCCGGAGCCCACGGACGTCCACGGAGGCGTGGCCCGCAAGCCGTGACCCGGGTGCCCGGAGGCCGGTGGGCACGCGAATTTCGGCTCCGGCGCGACGGAACGCCTGGAGTCCGCTCCAATGGAGGGTGACGGAAGACAACCGGTACGAGATGCGCCGCATCCCGTCACAGGTCCGGGGCCTTTTCTCCCCGGGGCGGCGCGACGGAGGTCCGTATGCCCACTGCTCTCCGGCTGCTGCACGCACTCTCCGCCGACCATCGTGAACGTCTGATGGGCGTGGCCCGCGAGGTCTCGTTCCCCGCCGACGGAATGATCTTCGAAGCCGGAGGGGTCGCGGACCGCTTCTGGGTGATCCGCTCCGGGACGGTCTCCCTCTACCAGCAGGTCGTCGCGGACCGGCGCATCTCGGTGGCGACGCTCGGGCCGAGCGATCTCCTCGGCTGGTCCTGGCTGTTCCCGCCGCACCGGTGGGACTTCGGCGCCGAGGCGTTCAGCCCGGTGCGCGCGTACGAGTTCCGGGCGGACGAGGTGCTCGCCCTGTGCGCCGACGATCCGACCCTCGAACTCTCCCTGACCCGCACGATCGCCGCCATCCTGGCCCACCGGCTGGAGACGACCAGGCAGGCGCTGATCGAGCACTACGCCCGGCACGGGGGCGTGGTGCGCTGACGCCGGGGCGGTCGCGACAATCGCCCCATGGACAACGCCTCCCCCTCCGACCTCCGGTCCTTCGAACTCCTGCCCGGGAGCGCGGACTCGCCCGTGCTCCTGCACGTGCCGCACTCCGCGCGGGCGATACCGGCCGCGGTGCGTGAGGGCATCCTGGTCGACGACGCCGCGCTGGAGCGGGAACTCGACCACATCACCGACGCGCACACCGCCGAACTGGCCGCGCTCACCGCGGAACGCGCGCGAGTCACCCCCTGGCGTCTCGTCAACCGGCTGTCCCGCCTCGTGGTCGACCCCGAACGCTTCCCCGACGAGCGGGAGGAGATGCTGGCCGTCGGCATGGGCGCGGTCTACACCCGCACCACGGGGCGCGCGCCGCTGCGCCCCGACGACACCGACCCGGCGCCGCTGGTCGAGCGCTACTTCCACCCGTACGCGCGGGCGATGACACAGGCGGTGGCCGACCGGCTGGCCGCCGCCGGCCGCGTGGTGATCGTCGACGTGCACTCCTACCCGACGTCCCGGCTGCCCTACGAGCTGCACGGCGACGGTCCCAGGCCGCCGGTGTGCCTGGGCACCGACCCCGTCCACACGCCGCCCGAGCTGCTCGCCGCGGCGCGGAAGGCCTTCGCCGGATTCGGCGGTACGGGCACGGACAGCCCGTTCTCCGGTACCTACGTGCCGCTGCGCTTCCACGGCACCGAGCCGCGCGTCCAGGCCCTCATGGTCGAGATCCGGCGGGACACGTACATGAGCGAACCGGGCGGCCCGGCCGGTCCCGGTCTCCCCCGCCTCGCCTCGGCCCTGGCGGAGCTGGTCGACGCGGTGTCCGGCGGGTGAACGGCCGCCCACCCTGCGGGCACCCGGTTGACGAAACCGGCGCGCGGATGCGGAGATGCTCCTGCGGCGGGACGTCGACCTTGAGGTGAGGGCAGCACATCGATGGCACTGCAGATCAGCGCGACCAACCCGGAGCACCCCGCGCTCCTGCTCGAACTGCCCTGGCAACTGCCGCTGGAGGAATGGCCGGAGCACCACCTGGTGCCGCTGCCGCGCGGTATCTCCCGGCACGTGGTGCGGTACGCACGCGCCGGGACCGAGGTGGTGGCCGTCAAGGAACTCGCGGAGCGGCCGGCGCTGCGCGAGTACGAACTGCTGCGCAGCCTGGACCGGCTGGGCATCCCGTCGGTGGACCCGCTCGCCGTCGTCACCGGCCGCGTCGGGGCCGAGGGCCCGCTCGAACCCGTCCTCATCACCCGGCACCTGGGCGGCTCGATGCCGTACCGCTCGATGTTCGAGACGACGATGCGCCCGGCGACCATGCACCGGCTGATGGACGCGCTCGCCGTGCTGCTGGTGCGGCTGCACCTCGCGGGGTTCGCCTGGGGTGACTGCTCGCTGTCCAACACGCTGTTCCGGCGGGACGCGGGCGCCTACGCCGCGTATCTGGTCGACGCCGAGACCGGGGAGCTGCACGCGAGGCTCAGCGAGGGCCAGCGCGAGTACGACCTCGACCTGGCCCGGGTGAACATCAGCGGGGAACTGCTGGACCTGGAGGCGGCCGGGGCGCTGCACCCCTCCGTGGACCCGATCGACTTCGGCAGGGAGATCTGCGCGCGCTACCAGGGCCTCTGGCAGGAGCTGACGCGCACGTCCGTGTACCCGGCCGGCAAGCACCACTACATCGACCGCCGGATCAGGCGGCTGAACGACCTGGGCTTCGACGTCGCGGAGATGCAGATCGCCCACTCCTCCAACGGCGACACCGTCACCTTCGTCCCGAAGGTCGTCGACGCCGGGCATCACCAGCGGCAGCTGCTGCGGCTGACCGGGCTCGACGCGGAGGAGAACCAGGCCCGGCGGCTGCTGAACGACCTGGAGAGCTGGATGGCCACCCAGGAGGACTACGCCCCCGGCGACCCGCTCGCCGCCCGCCCCGAGGTCCTCGCCCACCGCTGGGTCCGGGAGGTCTTCCGGCCGACCGTGCGCGCCGTGCCGCGGGAGCTGCGGGGCTCCATGGACGCGGCGGAGCTCTACCACGAGCTGCTGGAGCACCGCTGGTACCTGTCGGAGCACGCGCAGCACGACATAGGCCTGGACACGGCCGTCGAGGACTTCGTGGCGAACATCCTGCCCACGGTGCGCAAGGAGCTGCCGCCGCCGGCCGAGGACTCCGGACCGCCCGCCTGAGCTGCGGTGTCCGGACGCCTCGCGGTTCGGGGGCGAAGGTGAGCGTTCAAACATACGATTGAGCCAGTACACGGACCTGCTCGGGGTGGGAGACCTATGGCACAGGCCACCGGATCGGCGAGGACCGTCATCCTGACCGTGGATGACGATCCCGGCGTCTCGCGCGCCGTGGCCCGCGATCTCAGGCGCCGCTACGGCGAGACCCACCGCATCGTGCGGGCGGAGTCCGGCGAGACGGCCATGGAGGCGCTGCGGGAGCTGAAGCTGCGCGGCGACCAGGTGGCGGTGATCCTCGCCGACTACCGGATGCCGCAGATGAACGGCATCGAGTTCCTGGAGCAGGCCCTCGACGTGTATCCCGGCGCGCGGCGGGTGCTGCTGACCGCGTACGCCGACACGAACGCGGCGATCGACGCGATCAACGTGATCGACCTGGACCACTACCTGCTCAAGCCCTGGGACCCGCCCGAGGAGAAGCTGTACCCGGTGCTGGACGACCTGCTGGACGCGTGGCGGGCCAGCGACTACCGGCCCGTGGCGGTCTGCAAGGTGGTCGGGCACCGCTGGTCGGCGCGCTCCTCGGGGGTCCGCGAGTTCCTGGCCCGCAACCAGGTGCCGTACCGCTGGTACTCGTCCGACACGGCGGAGGGCCGGCGTCTGCTGTCCGCCGCCGGTGCGGACGGGCAGCGTCTCCCGCTGGTGATCACCCCGGACGGCACCCCGCTCGTCGAGCCCGAGGACCCCGCTCTCGCGGCACAGGTCGGGCTCGCCACGACGCCGACGGCGGAGTTCTACGACCTGGTCGTCATCGGGGGCGGCCCGGCCGGTCTCGGCGCCGCGGTCTACGGGGCCTCGGAGGGTCTGCGAACGGTCCTGGTGGAGCGGTCGGCCACCGGCGGGCAGGCGGGCCAGAGCTCGCGCATCGAGAACTACCTCGGCTTCCCGGACGGGGTGTCCGGAGCGCAGCTGACCGACCGCGCGCGCCGGCAGGCCGCGAAGTTCGGCGCCGAGATCCTTACCGCGCGGGAGGTGACGGGCCTGGAGGTCACCGGGGCCTCGCGCACCATCCGGTTCTCCGACGGGTCGGCGATCGCCGCGCACAGCGTGATCCTGGCGACCGGCGTGTCGTACCGGCAGCTGGACGCGCCCGGGATCGCGGACCTGACCGGGTGCGGGGTGTTCTACGGCTCGGCGCTCACGGAGGCGGCCTCGTGCCAGGGCCACGACGTGTACATCGTGGGCGGCGCCAACTCCGCGGGGCAGGCGGCGATGTACCTGGCGCGGGGCGCGAAGTCGGTCACCATCCTGGTGCGCGGCTCGTCGCTGGCCGCGTCGATGTCGTACTACCTGATCCAGCAGATCGAGGAGGCGCCCAACATCAGCGTCCGCACCGGCACGGTCGTCGAGGCCGCGCACGGCTCGGACCACCTGGAGCAGCTCACCCTGCGGGACGTGGCGAGCGGGCACACCGAACTCGTCGACGCGCAGTGGATGTTCGTGTTCATCGGCGCGGCCCCGCTCACCGACTGGCTGGACGGGACGGTGCTGCGGGATCCGCGCGGGTTCATCATGGCCGGCCCCGACATGACCGCGGACGGGCAGCCGCCGGCCGGCTGGGAACTGGACCGGCCGCCGTACCACCTGGAGACCAACGTGCCCGGTGTGTTCGTGGCGGGCGACGCGCGGGCCGAGTCCGCGAAGCGGGTCGCTTCCGCGGTCGGAGAGGGAGCCATGGCCGTCATGCTCGTCCACCGTTACCTGGAGCAGTCGTGAGCGGCCGGCCGGTGCCGTGCAGCGTCGCCGAGCTCAGCACCCTGTTCCTCTTCGAGAAGCTCGACGGCGACCAGCTGGACCGGCTGTGCCGGGAGGGCCGGGTGGAGACGTTCGAGCCCGGTCCGGTCTACACCGAGGGCGAGCCGGCGAGCTGCTTCTTCGTCCTCCTCGAAGGCACGGTGGTGCTGTCGCGGCGGGTCGGGAACGACGACGTCGAGATCAGCCGCAGCTCCAGCCGCGGTGTGTACTCCGGTGCCATGCAGGCGTATCTGGGCGACCGGGTACGGCCGGTCTACAACAGCTCGATGCGGGTCACCGAGCCGTCGCGGTTCTTCGTGCTGCCCGCCGAGACGTTCGCGGCGATCATGCAGGACTGGTTCCCGATGGCCGTGCATCTGCTGGAGGGGCTGTTCTTCGGTTCGAAGAACACCCAGCAGGCGATCGGGCAGCGTGAGCGCCTGCTGGCCCTCGGCTCGCTGTCGGCGGGCCTGACCCACGAGCTGAACAACCCCGCCGCGGCGGCGGTGCGGGCCACCTCGACCCTGCGGGAGCGGGTCGCCAAGATGCGGCACAAGCTGGGCATCATCGCCACGGGGCCTTTCTCGCGCGAGGCCCTGGCGCATCTCATCGAGATCCAGGAGCGCACCGCGGAGCGGGTCGCCAAGGCGCCGGTCCTCAGCCCGCTGGAGGCCGCCGACCGCGAGGACGCCCTCGGCGACTGGCTCGACGACCACGGCATCGCCGAGGGGTGGCGGCTCGCGCCCAGCTTCGTGCAGGCCGGCCTCGACGTCGACTGGCTCGACCAGGTGGCGGCGGCCGTGGACCCGGAGATCCTCCCGGGAGCCGTCGGCTGGCTCAACTACACCGTGGAGACCGAGCTCCTGATGAACGAGATCGAGGACTCCACGGCCCGGATCTCGCACCTGGTGAACGCGGCGAAGCAGTACTCCCAGCTCGACCGCGCCCCGTACCAGGTCTGCGACGTGCACGAACTGCTCGACAGCACCCTGCTGATGCTCTCCGGCAAGATCGGCCCCCGCATCACCGTGGTCAAGGAGTACGACCGCACCCTCCCGAAGATCCCGGCCTACCCCGGCGAGCTCAACCAGGTGTGGACGAACCTCGTCGACAACGCGGTGTCGGCGATGAACGGCACCGAGGGGGACGGCACGCTCACCGTGCGGACCGCCATGGACCGGGACCGGCTCCTGGTGGAGTTCCGGGACACCGGGCCCGGGGTGCCGGCCGAGATCCGCGACCGCATCTTCGACCCCTTCTTCACCACCAAGCCGGTGGGCGAGGGCACCGGGCTCGGCCTGGACATCTCCTGGCGGATCGTCGTCAACAAGCACCACGGACACCTCGAGGTGCGGTCCGTGCCCGGCGACACCCGCTTCCAGGTCCGCCTGCCCCTGACCGCCGCGGAGCCCGACACATCCGAGGAGCCTTCATGACCCTGCCCGACGGAATCGACCCCGCCGTCCCGCCGAGCGGTACCGGGTGCGTCGAGTGCGACGCGACCGGCGGTTGGTGGCTCCACCTGCGGCGCTGCGCGCAGTGCGGCCACATCGGCTGCTGCGACGACTCACCCTCGAAACACGCCTCGGCCCACGCGCAGGAGAGCGGGCACCCCTTCATGCGCAGCTTCGAGCCCGGCGAGAACTGGTTCTGGAACTTCGACACCTCGGAGCTGTACGAGACCGGTCCGGACCTGGCTCCGCCGGTCTCCCGTCCCGCCGAGCAGCCGGTGCCCGGCCCGGCGGGGCGGGTCCCGGCGAACTGGGCGGACACGCTGCGCTGAGGGCCGCGGGGCACGCGGCCGCCCGGCGGGAGCGGGTCAGCTCGCGGCGGGTTCGCCCGCCGCCTCCCGTGCCAGCACCTCGCGGAGCGCCTTGGCGAAGTCCTCGGTCCGCTCCATGAACCCGCCGTGGCCGCCGGGGAACTCGACCGGCGGCGTGCCGAGGAGGCCGGCCAGCGCCATGGAGGTCCGGTGGGTGAGCAGCGGCCCGGAGTCCGCGCCGATCCCGACGACGACGCGTCCCGGCGCGGACGTGAGCGCCGCGATGTCGGGGACGTACCGGGTGGTCGCCCGCAGTTCGTGGGCGAAGAAGCGGGCGCTGTCGGCGAGGTCCTGCGCCGAGGGCTCGCCTGACGGCGGGGGCGGCTCCTCGCCCGTGCCCGCGACACCGGAGACGATCATGAACTTCGTCCAGGCGGCCCCCACGCCCTCCTTGTGGAAGGTCGCGATGATGTCCTCGGTGGCGGCGTGCCGCTCGGCGGCGTCGGGCAGGAGGTCCAGTACGGGCGGCTCGTGCGCGACGAGGGTACGCACCCGTCCCGGATGCCGGGCGACCAGCGCGAGGCCGGTCACCGCTCCGCCGCTGCTGCCGAACACGTCGGCGCGCTCCGCCCCGAGCGCGTCGAGCAGGGCGACGGCGTCGTCCGCCCGCAGCTCGGGGGTGGAGTCCTGACCGGGGTCGTCGACGGGGCTGCCCGCGATGCCGCGCGGGTCGTGGGTGACGACGGTGTGGTCGCTCGCGAGCGCGTCGGCCAGCGGCGCGAAGGCGGCGGCGGACATCGGGGCTCCCGTCACCAGCAGCAGCGGACCCGAACCTCGGACCTCGTAGTGCAGGCGCGCCCCGGGCACGTCGAGGGTGTGGGTGGTGGTCATGGACGGTCTTCCTTCCGCCGTGCGGCAGCCGCCGCGGTCACGGTGACGAGGGAAAGGACTCCGGCGCGGCCCGGAACTCATCGGAGTGGCCGGCGGCGTCACCGGGCGGCGGCCCTCTCGGGTCCCGGCGCCGGAGCCCGGCGCCGGGACCCGAGCGGTCAGCGGCCCTTGCCGAGCAGCGCGCAGACGAAGTCCTCCTGGACGGCGCGCAGCCGTTCCAGCTGCGCGGGGGCGAGCTCCTTGTTGATCTGGGCGGTCACCGAGAAGGTGAGCGATCGGCTACCGTCCGGCGTGGCGGCGGCCAGTTGCGTGTAGCCGGGGAAGTTGCCGGTGTGGCCGAGCACGACACCGCACCGGGTCGTGTAGCGGAAGAGGGCGAGTCCGGCGCTGTTGCGTCCCGGGCCCGCGGGTTCGGAGGCGCCCTTCACCCAGCGCCGCTGCTCCCGCACGACCTTGCGGCCGTACAGCTCGCCGCCCGCGTAGCCGCGGATGAAGCGGTTCAGGTCGGAGGGCGTGGAGACGATGCCTCCCGAGGCCCAGACGCCGGAGGCACCGAGGACCTCGCTGATGTCCTCGGGGGCGTCGGGCACGCTCACGTCGTAGCCGTGCAGGTAGGGCTTCGGCAGCCGGTAGCCCTGCGGCAGGCTGGTGTCGCGCAGGCCCAGCTTCCGGTACACGAGCTCGTCCAGGAGCCGTTCGTACGTCGTGCCGGTGACGGCCTCGGCCATCAGGGCGACGGCGATGTTGTCGGAGTTGGAGTACCGGTATCGGGAGCCCGGCTTGAAGTCGAGCGGCTCGTCGGCGACGTAGTCGAGCAGCCGGCGGGAGTCGAAGTGGTGCCGGGGGTCGGCGGTCACCGTCTCGCGGAACGCCGGGGCCTGGGTGTAGTCGGGCAGCCCGCTGGTGTGGTTCAGGAGCTGACGGAGCGTCACCGAGCCCCAGGCGCGCGGCAGTCGGGGCAGGCGCTCGCGCAGGGTGTCGTCCAGGGCGAGGTCCTTGCTGTTGACCAGGGTCAGGGCCACCGCCCCGCTGAAGGCCTTGGCGACGCTGGCGATGCGCATGTGGTCGTGTGCGCGCGGCGGTCGGCCGGTGCTCAGATCGGCGGTCCCGGCCCGCAGGACGCGGGTCCCACGGCCGTCGCGCAGCACGGCGATGACTCCCGGCGGGCCGCCCGGGGCCCCGGCGAACTCGTCGATCTCCTGTTGCAGAGCGCGGTCGTCGGGCGCGCTGGGACGGGCACCGGCGGCACTCGGGGTGAGGGCGGTCAGCGCCGCCACGCAGACGGTGACGAGGGCGGCCTTCCGCAGCCGCCGCGGGGTGACGGCGGCAGGGGACGGCAGGGGGCGCAGAGGCATCTCGGCTCCTGAGGGTGGGGACTGAGCCTCCAGCGTCGGCGGCGCGGGCGGTCGCCTGCCCCCGGTGCTGCTGCATACGGCCCAGCGCACGGCCCTGCGAGCGGTACCGTCCGGCTCCGCGGCCGGCGGCCGGCGCACGTCTCGTCGTGGCCGCCGGAGAGGCGGGCCTCAGAGCACGGTCGTGCCGTACATCTCCCCGAGGGGGTCGGCGAGGAGTTCGACGCGGGCGCCGTCGGGGTCGCGGAAGTAGAGGGAGGTACCGCTCTCCTCCTGGTAGTCGACCCCCGCCTCGCCGAGGCGTTCGCGCAGTCGCCGCCAGGTGGTGGGGTCGACGGAGATGGCGAGGTGGTGGAGCCCGCCGAGCACTTCGGCGTACGGGCCGAGGTCGAGGCCGGGGAAGTCGAAGAAGGCCAGCAGGTTGCCGTTGCCCAGATCGAAGAAGAAGTGGGTCGAGCCCTTGTAGTCGCGGTTCTCGATCATCTCCGTGAGCGGGAACCCGAGGACCTCCTGGTAGAAGCGCACGGTGCGCTCCACGTCCGAGGAGAGGAGGGCCACGTGGTGCACGCCGCGGGCGGAGCTCGCCGGGCGGTCCGAGGCCGCCAGGTAGGTCTCCCGGATCCGCGAGCGCTCGGCTTCGACGGCGGCCAGGTCCACAGGTTCCATCGGGGCTCCTCGGTTGTCCACGATCTGGTTGGCAATTCAACCAACTGGCGCGTTCACTCTAGACCTCCGCCGCCCGGTTCGGCAGCACCTGCCCGGCGCGCCGCCGACGCGCCCCCGGTCGGACCCGCGACGTACGGGCCAAGCGGGGGTCACTGAAAGTATGATCAACGAATGTCTGACATGACCGAGACCTCGCCCGGCTGGCTGACTCCCGACGAACTGGACCAGGCCCGCGCCCGGATGCCGATCCTGTACGTCGAGGCCGTCCCCGTGCGCGTCGACGACAGCGGCGAAGTCACCAGCATCGGACTGCTCCTGCGCATCGGCCCCGACGGGACGGTCAGCCGCACCCTCGTCTCCGGCCGGGTGCTGCACCACGAGCGGGTCAGGGACGCCCTCCTGCGCCACCTGGAGAAGGATCTGGGCCCGATGGCACTCCCCCGGGTCCCGGCGTCGCTGCAGCCCTTCACCGTCGCCGAGTACTTCCCCACGCACGGGGTCACGCCGTACCACGACCCTCGCCAGCACGCGGTGTCGCTCGCCTACATCGTCCCGGTGACCGGCGACTGCCGGCCGCGGCAGGACGCACTCGACCTGGTGTGGTTCAGCCCCCAGGAGGCGTCGTCGCAGATGGTTTTGAACGAGATGCCCGGCGGCCACGGCGTCCTGCTCCGGCAGGCCCTGGCCCACGTGGGCTGCCTCTCCTGACGAGTACCCCGGGTTCCCCGCCGTCCCCTACGCGTACGTGAGGGGGCGGCGGTCTCGGCGTCGGCTCGCGTGCGCGGTCGCGAACTGCCGTGCCGTGCCGACCGGTTCGCCGGTCCGCGGGCCCGTCGGGTTCGTGCCGGGGCGGGTCCGGTCCGCGTGATCAAGGGGGCACAATGGCGGCGACGGTCAGGTGCCGCCCCGGCGGCCGCACGCGCCCGGACGCCCTCGGGCGCGCAGGAAGGGAACGACATGAGCGACACGCAGCGCCCGACAGGTGCCTCCGGAAGACTGAACACCTCGGTGGCGCACAACGCCCGGGTGTGGAACTACTGGATCGGCGGCAAGGACCACTACGAGGTCGACCAGAAGGTCGGCGAGCAGGTCGCCTCGATGTTCCCGGTGATCCGGGACGTGGCCCGCGCGGACCGCGAATTCCTGGGCCGTGCCGTGCAGTTCCTCGCCGCCGACCTCGGCGTACGCCAGTTCCTCGACATCGGCACCGGCCTGCCGACCCTGGACAACACCCACGACATCGCGCAGCGGATCGCGCCGGACTCGCGGATCGTGTACGTCGACAACGACCCGATCGTGCTCGTCCACGCCCGCTCCCTGCTGACCAGCACCCCCGAGGGCGTCACCGACTACATCGACGCCGACGTGCACAACCCGGACACCATCGTCCGGGGCGCCGCGGACACCCTCGACCTGGAGCGGCCCGTCGCGGTGATGATGCTGGGCATCCTGAACTTCGTCCTGGACACCGACAAGGCGCGGGACATCGTGCGCCGGGTCATGGCGGCCGTCCCGTCGGGCAGTTGCCTCGCGCTGACCCACCCGACGACGGACGCCGACCTCGGCGGCGAGGGCAACGTCGAGGCCATGAAGTTCTGGAACGAGAACGCCACCCCGCCGATCACCGCCCGCACCCGCGAGGAGATCGCCTCCTTCTTCGACGGTCTCGACCTCGTCACCCCGGGTCTCGTGTCCTGCTCCCAGTGGCGTGCGGACTCCGACTCGGCGCCCACGCTCCCGCAGTTCGGCGCCGTCGCCCTCAAGCCTTGATCTTCAGGGACCCGCAGGCGTCCTGGCCGGCCCAAGGGCGCACCACGTAGTGATGAACGACGTCCTGCCCCGGGACGTCGTTCCGCCGGTGATCCGCCAGGGGCGGGTCCGTAAAGGGCTCCGGTGGCGGCTCGGCGCGGGTGGCTCCCCGGCCGGTGTGCCGCGTCCGTCAGCCGGCGTGGCGCGGGCCGGCCCCGGCGAGGTGTCCGCGCATGTCGTGGCTGTGGAGGCCGAGTTCACCGGCCCGGAAGCGCTTCGACCGCGGCTGCGCACACCGCGACGCCGGGCCCCGCTCAAAGGGGTCCCCGCGTCGCGTCGTTGTCGGCCGGACCGTCAGGGCAGGATCGAGTCGACGTAGCCGCCGTCCACCCGGACGGCGCCCCCGGTGGTGGCCGACGCCTGGTCCGAGCTCAGGTAGACGACGAGGTTCGCGATCTCCTCGGGCTCGATCAGCCGCTGGAGCAGGGACTGCGGGCGGTGTTCGCGCATGAACGCGCGCTGTGCCTCGTCCCAGGGCAGCTCGCGGTCCACGAGTTCGTACACGAAGTCCTCGACGCCGCCAGTGTGCGTGGGGCCGGCGATGACGGAGTTGACCGTGACCCCGGTGCCCGCCGCCTCCTTGGCGAAGCCCCGGCTCACCGCGAGCAGCGCCGTCTTGGACATGCCGTAGTGGATCATCTCGGCCGGGATCACCACCGCCGAGTCGCTCGCGATGTACTGCACGCGCCCCCAGCCCCGCCGCGTCATGCCGGGCAGGTAGGCGCGGGTCAGCCGGACGGCGGCCAGGACGTTCACCTCGAAGTAGCGGCGCCACTCGTCGTCGCTGATCTCCAGGGCCGGCTTGGCGCCGAAGATGCCGAGGTTGTTGACCAGGATGTCGACGTCGGGAAGCGTCTCCAGGGCGCTCTCCGCCCCCTCCTCGGTCCCCAGGTCGGCGGCGACCGGGACGAACTCCGCCTGCGGGGCGTCCCCGTTCAGCCGGGCGACGGCCTCCGCGACCCGGCCCTCGTCACGCCCGTTGACACCGACGCGGGCGCCCGCCCGGGCGAGGCCCAGGGCGATGGCCGCCCCGATCCCCTGCGTCGAGCCGGTGACGAGCGCGGTGCGTCCTTCGAGATTCAGCTGCATCAGCACACTCCACTGCCGTGACGGCGCACCCGGGCAGCCGCCGCCGTCCTCGTACGATCATCGGCGATTACCCGTGCATCGGCATGCCATACGTCCGCCCGGCGCGCACGACCGGGGGCGACGCGTGCCGTGCGGGGAGTGCGCCGCCGCCTTCACCCGGATGCGGGGCCGGGGCCGGGGGCCCCCGACGCGGTGTCCCGTCCCGGGGCCCGCAGGGAGGCGAGCGGGCCGCCGTGCAGGGGCACCGTGCGCCAGCGCGCGGTGAACGTACGGGAGGTGAGCGAGCAGGTCACGCTCAGCCGGTGCGGCGTCTCCAGGAACAGGACGTCGGCGCGCAGGGTGTCCGCGTCGCTCCATCCCCCGCTGACCGCGGTGGGCACCGGTCCGCCGTCCGTGGTCCAGCCGGCGCCGCCCAGCCGCAGCCGCAGGAGGGTGCCGTTCTCGTCCAGCGTGAGGGTCCAGCCGTCCCCGTCGGCGTCGACCAGGACGCCCGTCAGCTTCTTCGGCTTGGCGGCGCCCGTATCGTCCGCCGCGGGGGCGAAGCGGGCGCCGGACCACGACTCCGCCCGCGTCCGCGGGGCGCCGTCGCCCGGCACCGGCGCCAGGGCCAGTTCCGCGAGACGCTTGCGCAGGCTCTCGTCGTCGTGGCCGGGAAGCGGGGCCGGACCGAAGGCGGGCAGCAGGTGCCGCCAGACGAGGTTCAGCAGCTCCTGCATCTGTTCGGTCGCCGCGGTCGTCGCCACCACCGCGTCGTGCTCGGGCAGCACGAGACAGAACTGCCCGTACGCCCCGTCACCGCGGTAGCCGTGCCGGGCCCGCCAGAACTGGAACCCGTAGCCCTGCTGCCAGTCCGACTCCCTGCCCTGCGGCGTGCCGTCCCAGGTGGAGACGTGCGCGCGGGTCGCCTCGGCGATCCAGGCCGCCGGGAGCAGCCGCCGCCCCTCCCAGACGCCGTCCTGGAGGTACAGCTGCCCCAGCCGCGCGATCGCGTCGGTCGTGGCGTGCAGTCCGCTGAAGCCGAGGTCCCGGCCGGACGGCCGCTGGATCCACGCCACCTCGCCGATGCCCAGCGGGTCGAAGAGCCGGGGGCGCAGGTACTCCGTCAGCGTGCGGCCGGTGACCCGCTGGACGATCGCGGCGAGGGTGTAGGTGGCGGGCTGGTTGTACGCGAAGACGGTGCCGGGGTCCCGGTCCGGCGGCGTGAGCAGGAAGCCGCGCACCGGCTCCGCGCGATCACGCCTGAACGCCGCGTCGTGGGTCTCGGCGAGGTGTCCGCTGGCCATGGACGCGACGTGCCGCACCAGCATGGCGCGGCTGCGCGGATCGGTGATGTCGGCCTCGAACTCGGGGAAGTACGAGACCACCGGCTCGTCCAGGTCCAACAGCCCTTCGGTGGCGGCGAGTCCGGCGGCCGTGGACGTGAAGCTCTTGCTCAACGAGTAGAGCAGCTGGGGGCGTTCGGGGGTGTAGGGCGCCCACCAGCCGGAGGCCACGAGGCGTCCGTGCCGCAGGATCATCAGGCTGTGCGGCTCGATGCCGGGCGCGGCCTCGACCGCGTCGAGGAAGGCGTGGACACCGGACGCGTCGACGCCCTCGGCGGCGGGACCGCTCTCGGGCAGGGGGCGGGCGCTCATACGGGGCGGCCTCCGGGCGGTTGAGGGACGGCGGACGAGGGGCGGGGCGGGCGCCCCCACGGCGGCGGGGTGCCCCCGCCGCCGCGAACGCCCGCTGCGTGCACACGCCATCCTTCCCGCGCGCCTCCCTGGTGTCCACGCCACCCGTGCACGCCTCTTGAAGGCCGCCACAGCCGGTGCATAGGATCGACGACTACGGAATGAAACGTTTCAATCACCATGGGTCCCTGGCGACGCATGGGCCGAATCCATCGAAATCCACCGAGGGGCACAGATGGCCAAGGGTTGGGACCGCCGGGTCTTCCTGAGAAGTTCCATCGCCGGGGCGGGCGCGTCCGTCGCGCTCGGAGCGGCGGCCGGCACCGCGTCCGCGTCCGAGGACCGGGGCGGCGACGCCGTACGGCCGGGCGGGCTGCGCATCGAACGGACCACCGTCGAGTACGCCGAGACGCTGCTCGGCACCGCGGTCGAACGCCCGCGGCTGACCTGGGAGTTGACGGCCGAGGGGCACGCGGCCCGGCAGACCGCCTACCAGGTGAGGGTCGCGCTGGACGCCGGGGAGCTGCAGCAAGGGCGCCGCCTCGTCTGGGACTCGGGCCGGGTCGCGTCCGACCGTACGGTCGGCGTCGTGTACGCGGGCCCCGCCCTCAAGGCCCGTACCCGCTACCACTGGCAGGTCCGCGTCTGGGACGGCGACGGCCGCCCGTCCGCGTGGAGCACCTCGCGCTGGTGGGAGACAACGTTGCCAAAGGACGCCTGGCGAGGTGTCTGGATCGGAGCGGACGCCGCCCCCGAGCCCCCCGGCTTCGAGGGCGCGGCCTGGATCTGGTCGCCGGGCTCGACCGCCGGCTCCTCCCCCACCGGGCCGCGCTGGTTCCGCGGCACGACGACGCTTCCCGCCGGCACCGACGTCCGCCGCGCCACGCTGGTGGCCACCGCCGACGACGACTTCACGCTGTACGTCGGCGGACAGCGGGTGCTGCACCAGGACGAGCGGACGGACGCCTGGCGCACCGGACAGTCCGCGGACGTCACCGGGCAGGTGCGGGCCGCGCCCGGCGGGCGGATGGTGGTGGCCGCGCTCGCCACCAACCGCGGCGCTCCCGCCTCGGTGAACCCGGGCGGGTTGCTCGTCCGGCTGCTCGTCGAGACGGCGGCGGGTGGCACCGTCGAGTTCGTCACCGACGGCGGCTGGCTCTGCGCCGACAGCGAGCAACAGGGCTGGCAGCAGCCGGAGTTCGACGACGGACGGTGGGAGCGGGCGGCCGTGCTCGCCCCCTACGGACAGGGTCCCTGGGGCGACGGCGTGACGGTCCCCGCGCCCGAGCGGCCCGCTCCGCTGCTGCGCCGCGAGTTCGACGTCCCCAAGCCGGTGGCGCGCGCCCGCCTGTACCTCAGCGGGCTCGCCTACTACGACGCCGAACTCAACGGCGTACGGGTCGGCCGCCAGGTCCTCGACCCCGGTTTCACGGACTACGACGAGACCGTGCTGTACGCGGTGCACGACGTGACGGACCGCGTCCGGCGCGGCCGCAACGCGATCGGAGTCACGCTCGGGCGCGGCTTCTTCGGCATGACGACGCCCAACGTGTGGAACTGGCACCGGCCGCCCTGGCACGGCGAGCCCCGGCTGCTGGCCCAGTTGGAGATCGACCACCCGGACGGCTCGCGCACCACGGTCGCCACGGACGGGCGGTGGCGGCTGACCGAGGGCCCCACCCGCTCCAACTCCCTCTACGCGGGCGAGACCTACGACGCCCGCGAGGCACCGGGCGACTGGACGCGCCCCGGGTTCGACGACACCGGCTGGCGGAAGGCACCGCGGCAGCCGGCCCCCAAGGGGACGCTGCGCGCCCAGGGGCACGACCCGATCGAGGTGGTGGAGACCGTGCGCCCGGTGGCCGTGTCGGAGCTGCGGCCGGGTGTGTACGTCGTGGACATGGGGCGCACGATGGCGGGCTGGTCCCGGCTGACCGTCCGGGCGCCCGCCGGGACGACGGTCCGGCTCGTGCACGGCGAGAAGCTGAAGGACGACGGGAGCGTGCACGCGGAGACCGGGCACGTGCCGGGCCGCTTCCAGACGGACGAGTACGTGTGCGCGGGCGGCGGCGAGGAGGTGTGGGAGCCCGCCTTCTCGTACAAGGGCTTCCGCTATGTGCAGGTCAGCGGCCTGCCCGCGAAGCCGGAAGCCTCGCAGGTGCTGGGCCGGGTGGTGCACACCCCGGTCGAACGGACGGGCGCCTTCGCCTGTTCGGAACCGTTCTACGAGCGGCTGGAGGCGGCGATGCGGCGCACGGTCCTGAACAACCTGCACGGCATCCCGACGGACACGCCGATGTACGAGAAGAACGGCTGGACCGGCGACGCCCAGCTCGGCGCGCCCGTCATGGCGTACGCGTTCGGGGTGCACCGCTTCCTGACCAAGTGGCTGGGCGACCTCGCGGACAGCCAGAACGGCGACGGGCAGCTCCCGGTCATCGTCCCCAGCGGCGGCTGGGGCTACGGAGACCTCGGCCCCTCGCCCGAGTGGACGACCGTCTACCCCTTCCTCGTCCGCGAGATGTACCGCGTGTACGGCGACGAGCGGCTCGCCCGGGACCACTGGGAGCCCCTCACCCGCTACCTGGACTGGGAGATCTCACGCCTGGAGGACGGGCTCGCGGTGACCGCCCTCGGCGACTACCTGCCGCCGGGCTACGGCGGCAACCCGCCCGAGGACACCCGGCTCACCGCTACGGCCTATCTGTACCGGGCCCTGACCGGGACGGCGGAACTCGCGGACCTGCTCGACGACAACGATGTCTCCGTCCGCTACCGCAAGGCGGCCGATGAGCTGAAGGAGGCATTCAACGCCGCCTTCCTGAGCCCGGAGGGCCACTACCGCACTGCCAAGGACCCCGGCTACCGCCAGACCAGCAACTGCGTCCCGCTCGCCTTCGGACTCGTCCCGCCCGGCGCCCGGGCGAGCGTCGTGGATTCGCTGCTCGCCGACATCCGCGGGCGCGGCGACCATCTCAACACCGGGGCCCTCGGGACGAGCGTGCTGCTGCGCGAGCTGTCCGCGCAGGGGCACCCCGAGGTGGCGCACGCGATAGCCACCCAGCGCACGTACCCGGGCTGGGGGTACTGGTTCGAGCACGGCGCGGACACCATGTGGGAGATGTGGCCCCTGGACTCCCGCTCCCGGGACCACTACTTCCAGGGCACGGTCGTGCAGTGGCTGTACGAGAACGTGGCGGGACTGCGGCCCGGTGACGCCGGGTACCGGACCTTCACCGTGCGGCCCGACGGCCGTGCGGGCGTGGACTGGGCCCGCACCTCGGTGCGCACGGTCCGGGGCGAGGCGTCCGTCGCGTGGTCCGTCGTCGGCACCGCGCTGCGGCTGTCGGTGCGGGTGCCGGTGGGATCGACGGCCGAGGTCCACGTCCCGGCGGGGGACCGCTCGGACGTCCGGGAGCCCGAGGGCGCGGCGTTCGTGCGCGCCGAGCCCGGGTTCGTCGTGTACGAGGCGCCGCACGGGAGCTGGGAGTTCGTGGCCCGCGTCGCGGGGTAGCGCCGTACGGGGGAAGGTCCCTGTTTCCGGATCACCGGATCGGGGACCCGTTCCTTATGGTGCAAATCGGATACACGATGATGACGGAGCAAGCCGGCCCCCGTGACCTCGTCGACCACGTGGTACGGGCCGAGCAGGCCGGGTTCGACTTCTCGGTGACCTCGGACCACTACTTCCCGTGGCTGGAGTCCCAGGGCCACTCCCCGTACGCCTGGAGCGTGCTCGGGGCCGCCGCCCAGGCCACTTCGCGGATCCCGCTGATGACGTACGTGACGTGCCCGTCCTTCCGCTACCACCCGGCGGTGGTGGCGCAGAAGGCGGCGACGATGCAGCTGCTGTCCGAGGGCAGGTTCCGGCTGGGCCTCGGTTCCGGCGAGAACCTCAACGAGCACGTGGTGGGCGGGGGTTGGCCCTCGGTCGACGTGCGGCACGAGATGCTGGAGGAAGCGGTCGGCATCATCCGCGACCTGTTCGAGGGCGGCCATGTCACCCGCCGCGGCACGCACTTCGACGTGGAGTCGGCCAAGCTCTGGGACCTCCCGGACCAGGCCCCGCCGATCGGGCTCGCGGTGTCCGGCGAGCGCTCCTGCCGCCTGGCGGGCCGCTTCGCCGACCTCGTGATCGCCACCGAACCCAAGGCGGAGCTCCTCGAGGGCTTCGACCGGCACGGCGGGCAGGGCAAGCCCCGGGTGGGGCAGCTCCCCGTCTGCTTCGACCCGGACCGCGAGGCGGCCGTGCAGCGGGCGCACGACCAGTTCCGCTGGTTCGGCAGCGGCTGGAAGGTCAACTCGGAGCTTCCGCATCCCCAGTCCTTCGCCGGGGCGACCCAGTTCGTCACGCCGGACGACGTCGCCGAGTCGATTCCGTGCGGGGACGACCCCCAGGCCTTCGTCGAGGCCGTACGCCCCTACGCCGAGGCCGGGTTCACCGAGGTCGCGCTGGTGCAGATCGGCGGCGACTCCCAGCACGCCTTCCTCGACTGGTCGGAGAAGACGCTGCTGCCGGCGCTGCGCGACGCGTTCGCCTGACGCCGTCCGCCGGAGCGGTGCGGACCCCGGCGCGGACACGGCCGCGCCGGGGTCCGCGCGCGAGCCAACCCGCCTGTGCACGGCGGCCGTTCGCGGTGGTGGCGCCGTCATAATGGTCCGGTGAATCCCGCCTCCCCCACTTCCTCCGCCCCGGCCGAGCGCATACCCGTCGTCATCGTCGGCGCGGGTCCGGCCGGTCTCACCGTCGCCAACATCCTGCGGGCCGCGAGGGTCGACTGCGTGGTCCTGGAGACCGAGAGCAGACAGTTCGTCGAGCAGCGGCCCCGCGCGGGCTTCATCGAGGAGTGGGCGGTGCGCGCCCTGAGCCGGCACGGACTCGCCGACCGGCTGGTGGAGCGGGCGCGGCCCCACCACGAGTGCGAGTTCCGGTTCGCGGGCGAGCGGCACAGGTTCCGCTACGCCGAGCCGGCCGGCGACCGCCACTTCGTCTACCCGCAGCCCCTGCTGGTGACGGACCTGGTGCGGGAGTACGCGGACGTGCGGGGCGGCGACATCCGCTTCGGGGTGCGCGACGTGGAGCTGACCGGCATCGAGGGCACGGAGCCCTCGGTGTCGTACACGGACCCCCTGACCGGCGCGCGGCGGCGTGTCGACTGCGCGGTGGTCGCCGGCTGCGACGGGGCCCGCGGGGTGACCCGCCGCCACCTGCCCGCCGAGCACGCGCCCGTCTCCCGCTTCGAGTACGGGGTGGGCTGGCTGGCGCTGCTCGCCGAGGCGCCCCCGTCCTCGGACTGCGTGGTGTTCGGCATCCACCCGCGCGGTTTCGCCGCGCACATGGCCCGAAGCCCCGAGGTCACCCGCTACTACCTGGAGTGCCCGCCCGGGGACGACCCGGAGAACTGGTCCCACGAGCGGGTCTGGGCCGAGCTGCACGCGCGGCTGGCCGTCCCGGGGGCCGCTCCCCTCACCGAGGGCCGGCTCATCGAGAAGCGGGTGCTCGACATGCACAACTACGTGGTGGAGCCGATGTCGTACGGGCGGCTGTACCTCGCGGGGGACTCGGCCCATCTCGTCGCGCCGATCGCCGCCAAGGGCATGAACCTGGCCCTGCACGACGCTTTCCTGCTCGCCGACGCGCTCATCGCGTTCTGCGGGGAGGGAGACGACAGCGGCCTGCGCGGCTACTCGGCGGCTTGCCTGCGGCGGGTGTGGGAGTACCAGGAGTTCTCGCGGTGGTTCGCGGAGCTGCTGCACGGCCCCTCCTCCGGCGACCCCTTCCGTGCGGGTGCCGCCGCGGCCCGGCTGCGTCGCCTGCTGCGCTCCCCCGCCGCGGGCGCCGCCTTCGCCGAGTCGTACATCGGCGCCACGCCGTAGCGTCACCCTTTGGCCATCGCCTGGCGCGAGTTGTCCGCACGCCTGCTCGAAGCGCGCCGTCCGGGACGAACCCGGCCGCCCAAATCGCGTCCGCGTTGAACGCCGGGCGCCGCCCCCGCCGTACAACCGGGAAAGGCGTGAGACCGGTGCGCAGCGAGGGATGACCATGACCGAAGGGCAAGCCAGCACACAGGAGTTGATCGCCGGACGGTACCGGCCCGAGGAGGTCGTGCACCGAGAGGAGGGCCGGACGGGACTGCGCGGTCAGGACGTCCGCTTCCGGCGGCCGGTCTCCCTGACCGAATCGCGGCACGGCACGGGCGCACGCCCCGGCACCGCCCGCATCCTGCGCGAGTCCGAGAGCATGGAGCTGGCCTGCCCCGGCCGGGTCGCCACCGTCCTCGACGTCGTCGAGGAGAACGGCGCGCTGTGGACGGTCATGGACCGGATCGACGGCACCCCGCTGAGCGACCTGCTGCGGCAGGGGCCGGTCAGCTACGTCCGGGCCGCCCGCACGGGCCTCGCGATCCTCGACGTCCTCGCGGCGGCCCACCGCGAGGGCATCACGCACGGCGACCTCAGTCCCGGGCAGGTGTTCGTGCGCGGCGACGGAGGGGTGCTCGTCGCCGGTTTCGGCTTGCTGGGCGCCGCTGCCTCGCCTCGCGTCACCGCGCCGTCGTACGCCTCCCCCGAGCAGGCGCGCGGCGAGGGAGCCGGGCCCGCGTCGGACCTGTGGGCGCTCGGGGCGATCCTCTACACGATGGTGGAGGGGCGTCCGCCCGTGCGGGACCGCGGCCCGGTCGAGGCGACCCTGCGGGCGGTCGACCTGCTGCCCATCCGCTCCCCGCAGAACGCCGGACCGCTCGGCCCCGCCGTCCAGGGGCTGCTCCGCAAGGACCCGCAGGAACGGCTGCCCGAGCCGGTGGTGCGCGCGGCGTTCACCCGCATCCTGCGCGAGGACCCCGGGGGGCCCGGGCCGGACGCGCCGCTGCCCTGTCTGCGCGACGCCTACGCGGCCGCCTGGCGCACCGGCCGGGTGTGGGGCAGACGCACCGTGGGCCGGCCGGTGCTGCTGGGCGTTCTTGCGCTGGCCGTGACCGGTGCCTCGCTCGCCGCCCTCGCCCTCACCGGCGGCGGCCAGGACGGCGGTCCCTCCGCGTCCCGCCCCGAGCCGTCCCGCCCGGCCGCCGGCGGGAACGCGCCCACCGTGCCGCCCACCGCGCGGCCCTCCGCGCCGCCCACCTCGTCCGGGCCGTCCTCTCCCGCGCCCTCCGTCTCACCCTCCCGGCCCGACCGGAGCGGTCCGCCCGCCGGCTTCCGCCGCTACGACGCGCCCGAGGGGTTCTCTATCGCCCTGCCCACCGGCTGGCGGCCGGTCGACCGGGACAGCGCCTCCGACGCCTCCTACCGGGTGACGTTCGGCGCGTCCGGCGATCCGCGCACGCTGGCGGTCACCTACAGCGAGCGGCTCGGGCCGGACCCCGTCGGTGTCTGGCGGGACCTGGAGCCCTCCCTGAAGCGGACGTCCGTCGACTACCAACGGGTGGGCGCCATCCGCTCCGTCGACTACCGCGGCCTGGACGCGGCGGACATGGAGTGGCTGTCCGAATCCTCCGGCGTCCGCGAGCGCACCCTCGGCCGCGGCTTCCTCACCGGGCCGGGCCGCGGTTTCTCCTTCCGCTGGACGACCCCGGCCGCCGACTGGGACGACACCGCGAACCGGCGTGCGCTGGACGTCTTCCTGCGCACCTTCCGCGCCTCCGCCGGGTGAGACACGACCCGCCGCCCGTACGCTCCCCGCGTCCGCCGTGCGGTGTTCACCCGCGCAGGCGGGCGTTGAGCCGGGCCGCCTGGCGGGTGAGGTGCTCGCGCTCCGGCAGGCTGGTGGCCGACCGGGCGGCCTCCGCGTAGAGCCGTGCCGCGGTGGCGGTGTCGCCGTCCCGCTCGTGCAGATAGGCCGCGACGGCCGTGTGGCGCGGCAGGGCGGGGTCGAGGTCCGCCAGGGCCGCAAGGCCGGCCCGGGGGCCGTCGGCCTCGCCGACCGCGACGGCACGGTTGAGGCGGGCCACCGGGCTGCCGGTGAGGGCCACCAACTCGTCGTACCACTCGACGATCTGCACCCAGTCGGTCTCCTCGGCCGAGGGGGCGTCGGCGTGCAGCGCGGCGATGGCGGCCTGCGCCTGGAACTCGCCCAGCCGGTCGCGGGCGAGCGCCGCCTGGAGCACGCCGACCCCCTCGGCGATCAGCCGGGTGTCCCACAGGCCGCGGTCCTGCTCGGCGAGCGGCACGAGAGCGCCGTCGGGGCCGGTCCGCGCCGGGCGCCGGGCGTGGTGCAGCAGCATGAGCGCGAGCAGGCCCGCGACCTCCTCGTCGGGGATCCGGGCCGCCAGCTCGCGGGTGAGCCGGATCGCCTCGGCGGCGAGGTCGACGTCGCCGGAGTACCCCTCGTTGAAGACCAGGTAGAGCACCCGGAGCACGGTGCCGACGTCGCCGGGGCGGTCGAAGCGGACGCCGGAGACCGTCCGCTTGGCCCTGCTGATCCGCTGGGCCATCGTCGCCTCCGGCACGAGGTAGGCCCGCGCGATCTGCCGGGTGGTCAGGCCGCCGACCGCGCGCAGGGTGAGCGCGACGGCCGAGGCCGGCGTCAGGGAGGGGTGCGCGCACAGGAAGTACAGTTGGAGCGTGTCGTCCACCGCCTCGCCCGGGCCGGGTGCGGGCTCGACCTCGACGCGCACCTCGCGGTGGCGCCGGGAGGCGTCGGCGCGGGCCGCGTCGAGGAACTTGCGCCACGCCACGGTGACCAGCCAGCCCTTGGGGTCCCGGGGCAGGTCCTCCGGCCACCGGCGCACCGCCTCGACCAGGGCGTCCTGCACGGCGTCCTCGGCCGCCGCGAAGTCGGCTCCGCGGCGGACGAGGACACCGATCACCGCCGGGGTGAGGGTCCGCAGCAGTGCCTCGTCCACGCGTCTCACTCCGTGATGGTCGGCGGCGCGGCCATCACCGGACGCACCTCCAGCCACTCGTGGATGGGTCTGCCGCCCGCGCCCGGGGCCGCGGACAGCTCGCCGGCCAGTTCGAGCGCCCGCTCGTGGGTCTCGACGTCGATCATGATCCAGCCGGCGATCAGGTCCTTGGTCTCCGCGAACGGGCCGTCGGTGACCGGGGGCCGCCCCTCGCCGTCGTGGCGGACGAACATGCCCTCCGGGGAGAGGGCCTGGACGTCGACGAGCTCTCCGGTGCGCTCCAGGCGGGCCGCGAAGTCCTGCATGTACCGGACGTGGGCCGTGACCTCCTCCGGCGTCCACTGGTCCATCGGCACGTCGTTGACCGGCGAGGGCGCGCCCCGGTAGTGCTTCAGCAGCAGGTACTTGGCCATGGTGTTCTCCTCGGTGCGCCACGGCCGTTGTGACCGTGTCCACTGCGGGGACGCAGCAGGGACGGGGATCTCGACACGCGCCCCGAGGTCATTCTGTTCCCGTTCGCCGGTGATCCGGGGACGCCCGCACCGGCGGTGTCGGTCGCGCCGCGCCACAGGCACAGCCGTACGGGCGGCACGGCCCTCGCGCGCCGGGCGTCAGCCGACTCCGTCCGCGTCTGGAAGCGGCGCGGGAGAGGCGCCAGGCCGAGATGATGCTGTCGCGGTCCACGGGAGAGCACGCGCGCACCTGACGGGCCGTGAGCGGCCGTGCCGCTCAGTCCGTCCGGGTGTCGGAGCCGGGTCTTCGGTAGGCCAGCCAGAGGGCGACCGCCTCGGCGATGGGCTGCCCGGTCTCCAGCTCGACGAAGCCGAACTGCCCGCCCTGGTTGCACTCCAGGAACCACCAGAGGCCCTCGGCGTCCTCCGCGAAGTCGAAGGCCGCGTAGGCGAGCCCGGTGAACGCCATGTACTCCTGGACCGACTTGGCGACGCGGTCCGGCACGGAGGTGGTCTCCCAGAGGTGGCCGGTGTCGCCGTAACGCCCGTCGATCTGCCCGGGCGCGGCGGTCTTCCGGGCGGCGAACAGCCGCGACCCGACACAGGTCAGCCGGATGTCGGCCCGCTTGGGGACGTAGCGCTGGAGCAGCGCGGGTCCTGCCGCCACGCCGGAGAAGTCCGCGTCGGGCCCGATCAGCGTGGTCGGCAGGGACACCGTCGGGTCCCCGGGCGGCGGTCCCGACGCGGACTTCACCACCACGTCGCGGTACTCCTCCGCGAACTGCTGCGCCACACGCGGCGCGGTGGTGACGACCGTCGGCGGCACCGCGAAGCCGCTGAGGTGGGCGACGCGCAGCTGCCACGGCTTGTGCCGGGCCTGCTCGGCGCTGCCGGGGTGGTTCATCCAGCGGGTGACGGCCGAGTAGAGCATGCCGAACAGGGCCTGCCGGGTCTCGGCGGTGAGCCACGGCGAGGCATGGGCCGCGTGGGCGGCCGGTTCACCCGGCCGCCGCACCCACACCGAGCGCAGGCCCGTCATGCTGAGCACATGGCCGTTCACGGACAGGTGGCCCTCGAAGTCGCCGTGCGCGTAGTCGGCGGACAGGACCGCCTTGTCGGGGAGGTCGGCGGGGTCGAGCCGTACCACCGGGACACCGCGTGCGTTCAGTTCGGCCACCACCATGTCGGCGGTGACATCCTCCTCGGCGGTGAGGACCAGGACCGTCATCCGCGGCGGTCCGTCAGTCGTCGAAGTGCGTCTGGGAACCGGCGGTGGAGGTCGTGGTCCCCGCGGCCATCAGCAACGCACGGTCACTGACCGCCGGGCGTCCGTCCGGCAGCACGTTCAGCTGCAGGGAGGCGTCGAAGTGGTACGGAGGCAGGGCGGCCGCCGGTTGCCCTGTGGGCAGGGCGTAGTTGAGCGTGAACGGTCGCACGAAGAACCTCCCGCGGTCTGACGATGCCTCTATGCACACCGGTACGTGTATCCCTTGTAAGGAATTCATCACTGTCCGACACATGAACGTGAAGGCCGTCACACCGCGGGCTCGCGACGCACACCGTGCGGCGTCCTTCGAAAGCTTGAACGCCGTTACGGACAGGTTCAGTTCCCGTCCCGGGGGTGCGGCTCCATGAGAACACGCTGAGTGTCCGCACGGAGCCGCAGCGGTCACCGCGGCAGACCGGCGGGGTCGGTGCCCCACGAGGTGTCGGGCCGCTCGGCGAGCCGGTAGGTGAGCGTGCCGCCCCTCTTCACCAGGCCGGCCCCCGCCCATGAGCGGTTCGTGGTGCGGCCGTCGAGCCTTACGGCGCCGACGTACGGGTGCGCCGCGTCGGCGTCGGGGGCCTCGACGGTGATGCCGGTCCCGCCCGGCCGGTCGACGACCGCCTCCGGGAACAGCGGGGCGCCCAGCAGCATCGCGCCGCTGCCCGGGGTCTGCGGGTAGAGCCCGAGCGCGGAGAAGACGTACCAGGCGGACATGGTGCCCAGGTCGTCGTTGCCCGGCAGTCCCGCGGGACCGGTGCCGTAGACGGTGTCGAGGATCTGCCGCACGGTCGCCTGGGTCTTCCAGGGCTGTCCGAGGGCGTTGTAGAGCCAAGGGGCGTGGATGCCGGGCTCGTTGGTGGGGTCGTAGCGGAGCGGGTCGCCGCCGCGCACCGACCACGCGCCGTCCGCCGTGTGGAAGAACCCGTCGAGGCGTTCGGCGGCACGCTCCCGGCCGCCCATGGCCGCGGCCAGCCCCTGGACGTCCTGCGGCACCATCCAGGTGTACGTGGCGCTGGTGCCCTGCGCGAAGCCGCGGTCGCTGCCCGGGCTGAACGGCGTCACCCACGATCCGTCGAGATTCCGGGCCTGGACGTAACCGGCGTCGGCCGTGGCGTCGCGGTTGAAGACGTTGCGCCAGTAGCCGCCCCGTTCGGCGAAGGCGGCCGCCTCCTCGTCGCGGCCCAGCAGCTTCGCCCACTTCGCCAGCGCGGAGTCGGCCACGGCGTCCTCCAGGGTCTCGGCGGCACCGCCCCAGCAGTGGCAGACGTCCTGGGCCGCGTAGTGCGAGCCGAGGTACTGGGCCAGGTTGGGGCGCTGGCCCACGCACTGCCCGGGGCAGCCGGCGTCGGAGAGTCCGTCCGCGTGCGGCACGGTGGCCTGGCGCGCGAGCGACTCGAAGGCTCCCTCGTAGTCGAAGTCGCGGACGCCCATCGCGTAGAAGGTGGCCAGGGTGGCCGCCGACGGGTCGCCGGTCATGACGTGGGTGGCGCCGCTGACGTGCACCCAGCGGTCCCACACCCCGCCGTTCTGCCCGGCGAAGTTGAACAGCGACTGGGCGAAGTCGCCGGCGATCCTCGGCTTGAGCAGGGCGAGCAGCTGGATCTGCGCCCGGTACTGGTCCCAGCCCGAGAAGTTGCTGTACTGGGCCCGCTGGCCGCGTGCCAGGCGGTGCACCTCGGCGTCCATGCCGTAGTAGCGGCCGTCGGCGTCGCTGATGAGGTTCGGCTGCATGAGGGAGTGGTAGAGCGCCGTGTAGAACGTGGTGCGCCGCGCGGTGCTGCCGCCCGCGACGCGCACGGTGCTCAGTTCGCGGTTCCAGGCGTCGGCGCCCGCACGGGCCACGTCGTCGACGCTCGCCCGCGGGGGTATCTCGCCGCGGAGGTTGGCCTCGGCGCCGTCGAGGCTGACGTAGGAGATGCCGATCCGCATCCGGACATCGTTGTCAGAGCGCGTGTCGAAGCCGACGTAGCCGCCGGAGCCGCGGCCGGCGCGGTCCGCTCCCGTGGCGTACCCCTCGCCCCCGGAGGCGGAGGTGGAGCCCGCCGAGAGCGTGTTGTCCTTCCAGGTGCCGACGGAGGAGAAGGCCCGGTCGAACGAGGCGCTGAAGTACAGCTTGTAGTAGCTCTTACGGTTGTTGGTCCCGCCGTTGGCGCGGCGGCCGCAGAAGGCGCCGGTGAGCACCCAGCCGGTGACCTTGCGGTGCGCGGTGTCGATGTCGACGTGCGCGTCCTCGCTGCCGTTGAGGGAGTTGGAGACGCGGAACAGCAGGTTGGCGGGACGGCCGGCCGGAAAGCTGAAGTCGGCGACGCCGGCCCGCTTGCCGACGGCCAGGTCCGCGCCGGCCCCGGACTTGAGACCGAGGGTGTAGCGCCCCGGTACGGCCTTCTCGTCGGCGTGCGCGAAGTCGGCCGCGTAGACGGCGTCCTTGGTGTCCGCCGAGGGCGAGGACGTCACGTCGCCGACGAACGGCATGATCGGGACGTCGCCCGCGGCGCCCGGGTTGCAGCCGGCGCCGTTGACGTGGGTCAGGCTCAGCCCGCGGATGCGGGTGGCGTCGTACTGATAGCCGTTGGCGGCCCCGGTGCTGGTCTGGTCGCCGGTGGTGCTGGTCGGGGACCAGGCGATCATCCCGTACGGGAGGGTCGCGCCGGGGTAGGTGTTGCCGCCGTTCGCCGAGCCGATCAGCGGGTCGACGTAGGAGACCGGCCGGTCGGCCGGGCGGGCCGCCGCGACGGCCGGGGACGGAACGGCCAGGGCCAGGGCGCTGGTCACGAGGAGGGCGGCCGATCGGATGCCGAGCCGTCTCGCCGTACGCAGCCATGGTGGGCGCATGTGCGGTGTCGCCTTCCGACGGTGGAGCGGTGCAGGACAGGTCCAACGGGCCCGCACCCGACGGCTTTCGGGCGGCGGCCCGACGCGAGGATAGAAGGCTCCGCGAAGTGCGGGAAGCGACGGGCGCGTCCGGACGGTGACACCGTGGTGAACGACCGGGTCCGGGGCCGGCGTGACGCACGTGCTCTGGCGGTACGCCCGCGAGGTCCGGTCACCTGGATGCGGGGCGTGCGCGACGTCCGGTGGACGCTGTGCGCCTGCCACGTCCGGTCACCTGGATGCGGGGCGCCTGCGGTGGGTCCTCGCGCGGGAGCGGTTCGGGCCGACGTCCGCTCAGGGAGTCGGCAGGGGGAAGCCACTCAGGTCGGGACGACGAGAAAGAGGCGGCTCCGGGTGGAGCCGCCTCCTCGGTTTCGGGCGAGGAACCGCTACCAGCGGCCCTCGACCTGCTCCTTGATCCGGCGCTCGTACAGCTCACCGATCGCGTCGAGCGTCTGCGCGGACAGCTCCGGCAGCTTGGCGGCGGTGGCGTTGGCGCGGGCCTGCTCCGGGGAGCGGGCACCCGGGATCACGGTGGTCACGCCGGGCTGCTGCACGATCCAGCGGAGCGCGAGCTGGGCCGGGGTGAAGCCCTCCGGGGCGAGCGCGGAGAACTCGGCCGCGGCTTCCACGCCGGTGGCGAAGTCGACGCCGGAGAAGGTCTCGCCCTGGTCGAAGGCCTCACCGTGCCGGTTGAAGGTCCGGTGGTCGTTCTCGCCGAACACGGTGTCCTTCGTGTACTTGCCCGACAGCAGGCCGGAGGCCAGCGGGACGCGCGCGATGATGCCGACGCCGGCCGCGGCCGCCGCAGGCAGCACCTCACGGAGCGGCTTCATGCGGAAGGGGTTGAGGATGATCTGGACGCTCGCCACGTTCGGGCGGGCGATCGCCGTCAGCGCCTCCTGGCACGTCTCGACGCTCACGCCGTACGCGGCGATCCGCTCCTCCTCGACCAGGGTGTCGAGGGCGTCGAACACCTCGTCGGAGGAGTACACGGGGGTCGGGGGGCAGTGCAGCTGCACCAGGTCGATGCGGTCGACGCCGAGGTTGCGCCGGGAGCGGTCGTTCCAGGCACGGAAGTTGTCGAGGACGTAGTTCTCGGGGATCTGGTCGACACGGCGGCCCATCTTGGTCGCGACCAGCACGTGCAGGTCCTGCCTGCCGCGCAGGAAGGTGGCGATCGTCTGCTCGCTGCGTCCGTCGCCGTACACGTCGGCCGTGTCGAAGAAGGTGACCCCCGACTCCGCCGCCGCCTCCAGCACGGCGAGGGCGTCCTTGTCGTCCACGTCGCCCCAGTCCGCGCCCAGCTGCCACGTGCCGAGGCCGATGACGGATGCGTGCTGTCCTGACCTGCCGAATTCGCGCTCGTTCATGGCGTCAGTCTGACACCTCGCGGCCGGCGCGCGGGACGGGCCTCTCCGGGGTCCCGTGAGGTCCGGGATGCTCAGCCGTGCCTCACGCCCGGCCGGTCCGCTGGATGCTGTCGCCGCTGTTGCCGATCGCGACGTACGTGGCGATGCGCCGGAAGTCGTTCATCACCCCGAACATGCTCTTGTCGGACGGCAGGAGGGCGCGCAGATCGGGGGCTCTCTGCGCGAGCTGTTCCCGGAACAGTTCCTTGTAGGCGTTGTAGACCCGCGCGGTGTAGCCGGGCTCCCGCGCCGCGTTCGTCCGGTGGTCGTTGGTCAGGGCGATGGAGGCGAGGTCCATCAGGTAGCAGTCGATCAGGTCGGTGACGTCCTGTGGCTTCGCCCCCTCCTCCCCCGCGCGCGCGTCCTCGGCGAGCACCCGGGCCATGTCCAGGACGATGTCGCGGTAGATGCCGTGCCGGATGGAGTGCGGGAAAGCGGCCATGACGTGGTCCTCCTGGCCCGCGCCCTCGGTGTTCATGAACCGCGGTGTCGTGAGGCCCTCCAGCCCCGGGACCAGCAGCGGCATGCCCCGGTACAGGTCCTCCTCCTCGGGGATCTTCGTGTTCCGGGAGGCGAGGGGGTGCAGGCCGATCTCGTGGGCCAGCATGCCCATGATGTGCCCGACGTCGTACTTCTCGAAGTAGTAACTGGCGAGGTTGATCTGCACGCCGTCGTCGCCGAGGTCGCGCACGTCGGCCGGGGTCTCCGTCGTCCGCACGTGCAGGGTGATCCGGCAGGGTCGGCCGCCGATGTAGTCCCGGATCGTGTCGTGCTTGCGGAGCAGGTCGATGATGCGGATCGCCCTGTCGCGGTACCTCTCGTTCGTGTGCGCCAGGTTGGTGAACTCGAAGTTCCCCGACGAGAACGGCACGTCGGCCGGCGCGGCGGGTGCGGGCCCCGCGTCCGGGTCCTGCGGCATACGGGCCGGGACGCCCGTGACCTCGGCGCCCCGCGTGTCCGCCGTGCCGTCCGTGTCGGCCGCGCGCTGCCCGGGCAGCGAGACCGGGTCGACCCACACGGACTCCCGGGGGACCCCGTCGGTGGCCGTGCGCAGCGCGTTCCAGGTCTGCTCGCCGTCCTCGCCGTTCGGCTCGGACCGCCGGGGCACGTCCCCGATCAGTGCCCCCAGCAGGGCCAGGTGGCGCCCGCGCAGACCGGCGGCGCGCAGCGAGAGGTGCTCGGGGGCCGCGTCCAGGTCGCCGAGGAGGCTCCCGGGGATATGGGGGCGGTGGGGCGCGTCGGCGTCCCGGTACTCGTCGCGCAGGCCGAGCTGGTGGGTCAGCTCGTGCACCAGTTGTACGGGCTCGGCGTCCGCCCACCAGGTGTTCTGGTCCATGGTCCGGTCCCGGCCCGTCAGGTCCACGGTCAGGTGCGGGGCCTCGGAGGGGTCGACGTGTTCGACGCTCACGTGGAGCAGGTCGCCGCCGGGCAGCCGGTGCCCCGGGGCGTTCAGGAACTCGGCGACGCCCGCGGCGAGTTGCGCGAAGGTCCGGGCCGCCTGGTCGTCCGGGCCGCGCAGTGCGACACGGACGGTGAGGTCGGTGACCGGGTCGCCGTCGTAGGTGAACCGCCTTACGTCGAAGCTCGACCGCACCACGAAGCGCGGCCGGTCGTCCCGGCGTCCGGCCGGCCGCGTCGTGCCGGACGGCAGGTCCTGTGCGACGGTGCCCGCGCTCTGCCGCGGCAGCCGGGAGCGGGTCTCCGCGGTGTCGCCGGCCGGCTGCGGCAGGGCGGCGGTCTGCATGCTGTCGCCCTGGTTGTTGAACGCGAGGCTGCTGCCGAGGCCGAGGAAGTTGCCGGTGACGTTGTACCAGCTCTTGTCCTTCGGCAGCAGTCGCCGTACGGGGCTGTCCGGCGCCAGCCGGGCCGCGAACAGCTCCTTGTACGCGTTGTAGACCTTCGCCGTGTACCGGGGTTCCCAGGCCGCGTCCTTGCGCCTGTCGTTGGTGAGCGCGATCGTGGCGAGGTCCATCAGGTAGCAGTCGATCAGGTTCGTGACGTCCTGCTCCCGTGCGCCCTCCTCGCCTTCCCGCGCCTCCTCCGCCAGGTCGTGGGCCATGTCGAGCACGATGTCGCGGTAGATCCGGTGCCGGGTGCTGCTCGGGTACGCGGCCATGATGTGGTCGGCCTGGCCAGCGCCCTCGGTGTTCATCATCCGGGGCGTCTTCAGATCCGTCAGCCCGGGAACGGTCAGCGGCATCCCCGCGAACATTCCTTCCTCGTCCGGGATGCCGGTGTCGCGGGAGGCGAGAGGGTGCAGGCCGATCTCGTGGGCCAGCATGCCCATGATGTAACCGACGTCGTACTTCTCGAAGTAGTAGCTGGCGAGGTTGATCTGCACACCGTCCTCGCCGTGGTCCGTCACGTCGGCCGGGGTCTCCGTCGTGCGTACGTGCAGGGTGATCCGGACGGGCCGGCTGCCGATGTACGCGCGGATCGTGTCGTGCTTGCGCAGCACCCCGATGATCCGGACGGCCTTGTCGCGGTATTTCTCGTCCGTGTGCTTGAGGTTGGTGAACTCGAAGTTCCCCGACGTGAAGGGGACGAGGGCCGGCTCCGGTGCCGTGCGTGCCGTGCCGGGGCCCTGCTGCACGCGCGGTGCGACGCCGGTGCCGCTCTGCGGCAGCCGGGGGCGGGCCTCGCCGGTGGTGCCCGCGGCCGGTGCCGGAGCGGCGGGGCGCTGGATGCTGTCGCCGCGGTTGTTGGTTCCGATGGCGGCGGCGAGTGCGGCGAAGTCGCCAAGGACGCCGAAGCGTCCCTTGTCGGCGGGCAGGAGGGCGCGTACGGGGCTGTCCTGGGCGAGGCGCTCGGCGAGCTGCGCCTTGTACGCGTTGTAGACCCGTGCCGTGTAGGCGGGTTCCCTGAGCGCCTGCGCGCGGTGGTCGTTGGTGACCGCGATGGAGGCGAGGTCCATCAGGTAGGTGTCGATGAGGTCGGTGACGTCCTTGGGCTTGGCGCCGTTCACGCCGACCCGCGCGTGCCGCGCGAGGACCTCGGCCATCTCCAGGACGATGTCGCGGTAGACGCCGTGCCGGATGGTGTGCGGGAACGCGGCCATCACGTGGTCCGCCTGGCCCGCGCCGTCGGTGTTCATGAAACGGGGTGTGGTCAGGCTCTCCAGTCCGGGGACGAGCAGCGGCATGCCCTGGTAGAGGTCCTCCTCCTCGGGGATCCGCTCGTTGCGGGAGGCGAGGGGGTGCAGGCCGATCTCGTGGGCCAGCATGCCCATGATGTAGCCGACGTCGTACTTCTCGAAGTAGTAACTGGCGAGGTTGATCTCGACGCCGTCGTCACCGAGGTCGCGCACGTCGGCCGGGGTCTCCGTGGTCCGCACGTGCAGGGTGATGCGGACGGTGCGGTCGCCGACGTAGTCCTTGATGGTGGCGTGCTCGTCGAGCAGCTCGATGATCCGGACGGCCTTGTCGAGGTACCGGTCCGTCTGGTTGAGGTTCGTGAACTCGAATCTGCCGAGCTTGAACGGGCGCAGGGCCGGCTCCGGGGCGGGTGCCGGGTCCGACTCCTGCGGCATGTGCGCCGGGACCTCGGTGACCGCCGGGTCGTCGGTGGTCCGGGGCAGGGAGACCGGGTCGATCCAGACGGCTTCGCGGGGCTCGGCGACGGCGGCTTCGCGTGCTGCCGCCCAACTCCGGTCCCTCTGCTCGTTGTTCGGCCTGGGCGCCGGGGTGACGTCGCCGATGAGCGCGCCGAGCAGGGCCAGGTGCCGGTCGCGCAGTCCGGCCGGGGCGAGGGACGCGTCCTCGGGCGTCGCGTCGAGGTCGCCCAGCAGGCTGCCGAGGATGTGGGGGCGGTGCGGGGAGTCGGCGTCCCGGTACTCGTCGCGCAGACCGAGCTGGTGGGTGAGTTCATGGACGAACTGCACAGGGGCGGCGTCCGTCCACCAGGTGTTCTGGTCCATCGCCCGGTCGCGGCCAGCCAGGTCGACGGTCAGGTGCGGCTTCTCGGAGGGTTCGACGTGCTCGACGGTCACGTGCAGCCGGTCGCCGTTGGGCAGGCGGTACGACGGAGCGTTGAGGAACTCGTCCACACCCGTCCTGAGCCGGTCGAAGACGTCGCCGGCCTGGCCGTCCGTGCCGCGCAGCGCGACGCGCACCGTGAGTTCGGTGACCGGCTCGCCCTCGTGGGAGAACCGCCGGGCGTCGAAGCCTGAACGCACCACGTATCGGGGCCGGTTGTCGCGCGGACCTCGCGCCGGTGAGGTGACGGGCCGCTCGGTCCGCGGCACGGAACCGGTGCCGCCCTGGGGGAGCCTCGGTCGCGCCTCGCCCGTGCCCGCCGCGTCCGCCGCGGTGGGCCGCTGGATGCTGTCGCCCCGGTTGTTCGCGGCGATGCTGGTGGCGAGCTGGGTGAAGGACCGTGCGACTCCGAACAGGGTCTTGTTCGACGGCAGCAGGTTCCGGAGCGCGGCGTCGTCCGCCAGGCGGTCGCGCAGCATCTCCTTGTAGGCGTTGTAGACCCGCGCCGTGTAGTTGGGCTCCTTGACCGCGTTCATCCGGTAGTCACTGGTGACCGCGATGGAGGCGAGGTCCATCAGGTAGGTCTCGAACAGGTCGGTGACGTCCTGGTACTTGGCCCCCGGCACACCGACCCGCGCGTGCTGCGCCAGCACCCTGGCCATGTCGATGACGATGTCGCGGTAGATGCCGTGCCGGATGGTGCGGGGGTAGGCGGCCATGATGTGGTCGGCCTGACCCGCGCTGTCGGTGTTCATGGTGCGCGGCGTGTTCAGGTCCGTCAGACCGGGCACCGTCAGGGGCATGCCCTGGTACGCCTGCTCCTGCTCGGGGATCTCCGTGTTGCGGGACGCGAGGGGGTGCAGACCGATCTCGTGGGCCAGCATGCCCATGATGTAGCCGATGTCGTACTTCTCGAAGTAGTAGCTCGCGAGGTTGATCTGCACGCCGTCGTCACCGAGGTCGCGCACGTCGGCCGGGGTCTCCGTGGTCCGCACGTGCAGGGTGATGCGGACGGTGCGGTCGCCGACGTAGTCCTTGATGGTGCCGTGCTCGTCGAGCAGTTGGATGATCCGGACAGCCTTGTCCAGATACCGCTCCGTCTGGTTCAGGTTGGTGAACTCGTAGTTCCCCAGCTTGAAGGGGCGCAGGGCCGGCTCCGGCGCGGTGACCGGACCCGCGGTGGTGTCCGCGCCCGTCGTGTCGGCGCCGGACAGCGTGCTCAGCTCGTACGCCTCCTCCTCCACGAGGCCCGGAAGGTCGCTGCCCGTGGGTGACGGGGGCAGCGGAAGGGCGACCGCGTCCTGGAGGTCCGCGTCCAGCGCGGGGGGATCCTGCGGGGCGGACTCCAGCGGGGGCGGGTCCAGGGGCTTCGACTCCGGGGCCTTCAGGTCCGGGGCCTTCAGGTCGGGGGTCTTGGGTGCCGGGGTCTTCGGCGTGGGGGCCGGGGTGCGCTGGGTCAGGGGGACGAAGTCGCCGCCCCGGCGGCGGAGACGGATGTGCGGACCGCTGTCGCCGGCCGGACCGGCGTAGGTGTGAGCGGTCCCGTTCTCCTCGACCAGGGTGACGGTGACGCCGGCCGCCGCCGCGGCCCACTCGGCCACGGCCCGGTCGGCGCCCGGTCCCCAGGGGGCCTCGGCGAGGTGCCGGCGCAGCTGTCCGTCGAGGGCGTCCTGGCTCGGTGCGGGCGCGCCGGGGCGGACCCGCGGGGGCGGGGGCGTGAAGAGCGCGTCGCACTCGGCGCGTTCGCCGGGCAGCCCGTTCAGACGCATCAGCTGGGCGGGCGTCGCCTCGGCGCGCCGACGCAGCCGTGCCGCCTCCTGGCGATCGAGGCCGGGCTGTTCGGCCGCCCGGCGCAGGGTCGTGGAGAGCGCGCCGAAGAAGCCGTTGCCGCGGCCGGCCGGCGTGCCCTGGGTGTAGGTGGCGCCGTCGGGTGCGGTGAGGACGCCCTCGCGGTCGAGGCGGTAGCGCGGGCCGTCGCCGTCGGCGGGCGGCAGCCAGGGCGCGGTGGTGTGGCTGCGGTGCGCGGGCGGCTGCTGGGGAGCCGGGCGCGTGCCGGTACCCGAGGTACCGGTGTCCGTGGCGGCGGCAGGGGCGGGCAGCGCGGTGGCGACCGGGGCCGGGGTGCCGGACGGCAGGGCGGCGCCGAAGAAGCCGCCGGAGGCGAACAGGACCGGGTCGGCGGCCGGGTCGACGGCCGCCGGGTCCGCGCCGTGCGGGAGGAACAGCTGGTCGCGGCCCTCACCGGTGACGACGGTCAGCGGGGTGCCCAGGACCCGGGCGGCGAGGGCGGGCAGCAGATCGGCTCCGCCGTGGTCGCCCGCCCGGCGCTCGGGCGGTGTCGGATGGTCCGGACCCCGTGTGCCGGAGTCCTGGAGCGGCTCGCTCGCGAACGGGCGGGACAGGGCGGCGGTGGCGAGCGCGACCCGCTGCGCGGGCGTCGGCCAGAACGTCTGCGGGAGCCGGCCGAAGGCGTCGAACTCGGCCTGCTGCGCCGGGCTGAACCGCACTCCCGCGAGGTCGAGTTCGGCCTGGGTGAAGGTGTCCTCGGCGTCCAGGGCGAGCGCGTCCAGCAGGTCCTGGTTGCCGTCCTCGCCCAGCGCCCAGGCCAGGCGCGTACGGGCGGTGTCGACGGCCTCGGCGGTGACCGCCGGATCGGCGGGGGCATTCGCGAACCGCTCGGCGAGGTCGTGGCCGAGCAGATGGGGCAGCCGGCCCCGTGCCGCGGCGGCGGCGAGCAGCGCGTGGAAGAAGGAGGCACCGTCGTGCGGCACGTCGTGCAGTTCGCGCACCGTGGCGCCGTCCGGCGAGGTGAGGGTGCGCGGGCCGGTGCCGGTGCCGTCGGCGATCACGTAGGGCGCGGGTGCCTCGGAGCGCCATGACGGCTCGGTGTACTCCTGCGGCAGGTCCCGGACGGGTGCGTTGGCCGACCCCTGGTGGTGCGCGGTGAGGCGGGAGGCGGCGAGGTGCAGCCGGTGGTGGTCCTGTGCGGCGGCGTCGGTGTGCTGCTCCCAGCGGTGGACCTCCTGCCGTGCGGCCTGCCAGGCGACGACGGCCGGGGACCAGACGACGTCCGGCGGCAGGTCGGCCGGCGGTCCGGCGTTGTCGTCGCCGAGCGCGGCCTGCTCCGCCGGGCCGAGGTCGAGCCACGCCTCCCGGGCCCGCGCCCGGGCGTCGTAGTAGTTCTTCTCGGCCGTGGCGAGGTCGGCGGCCGCCTTGGCCTGGCTGTCCCAGGCCGCGAGGACCTCGTCGGGGAACGTGCTGTCGTCCAGGAGCCCGTAGTCGCGGGCGATGTCCTCGCGCAGCCAGACCAGCGCGGTGGTCTCGGCCTCGGCGGCGCGCGGTCCGCGCCTGGCCTTGCCGAGGGCGTGCAGCGGGCGGCTGTCGGTGATGCGGTGGTCCACCTCGGCGACGGACAGCCAGGTCACCGGCACCGCGAAGAGCATGCTCCGGTCGGTGACGACCTTGAGGTGGGTGCCGAGGGTGGTGTCCGCGGTGCCCTTGAGGACGGTGCCGTCGTTCGTGCCGCCGATCGGGACCGTGGCGCCGGGATTGGTGACGCCCGCGTTGCTGTTGCCCGCCATCGGCGCGGTGCCCACCGCGCCCTCGACGTTGTCGGTGATGCCGGCCTCCAGCGCGTCGGAGGTCTTGGCCCGCTGCATGGCCTCCATGCGCGGCTTGTTCTCCACGGCGAGCAGGCGGGCACCGCGGCGGTGCATCTTCGCGTAGAGGCGGGAGTCGGCGGTGTGGTACTGGCCGAGGAGGCGCGCGGAGGCCTGGGCGGGCAGCGGGGAGCCGTTCGCGCCAAGGGCCTCCCGGAAGCCGGCGGTCAGCCCGCCCTGCGCGGTGGCCTCCAGCTGCGCCTGGGCGGGGGCGGTGCCGAGGCCGGTGAGCGGGGTCTGGCGTGCCATGCGCACGCGGGCGTCGAGGACCTTGCCGGTGTGCCGCCGGCCGAGGTCGCTGTCGCCCAGGCCGTCGGCGCGGGCGGTGGCGAGGGTGAGGGCGTCCCGCACGTTGGCGGCGCCCCGGATGTCCACGGCGAGGATGCCGGAGCCGATCCGGTCGTCGAAGGGGAGGATGTCCGGGTCCGCGCCGCCGGTGCCGTCCCCGGCGGAGGTGCGCCATGCGCCGATGTTCTCCGGGCGCGCCTGATCAGCCGTCAGCATCCTTACGGCGCGCTCGGGTTCGGGCACGTCCTGTTCGGAGAGCGCGCCGTCGGCGCCCTCGCCGTCCGGGGTGAGCAGGTTCGCCGGGAGGATCTCGTTGAGGCTGCCGACCGGGGTGCGCACGCCGGGGTCGAGCGGGTCGCCGGTCGCGTCGGTCATGGTGACGGTCAGGACGTAGCTGGTGACGATCTCGGCGTGGGCCTGGGTGGTGGCGATGTTCGGCATCGATGTGGTGCCGGCCGTCTGGGTCCTGGTGCTCGACCGCTGCTTGGCCGCGATGCCCTGGAGCGAGGGGTTGGCCACGAGGATGCCGCTCTCCGCCGCGCGCTGGCCGGCGCTGAGCGTCACGTCCGCGCCGCGGTCCTGGGAGGTGCCGGCGGAGTCGTCGCGGGCGATCGTCCGGTAGTCCTCCAGCTCGTAGCCGGTGCGCAGCCGGTCCACGGTGGTGGTCACGGGGGTCAGCTTGAAGTGGAGCTGTCCGGGGCTGCCGCCGACGGGCAGGTGGTGCGGGCGGGACCATGCGCGGTAGCGGACCGGCAGGTTCATCCCGTCGGTCGTCAGCTCGTGCAGGTGGCCGCGGAGGAAGTCCGGGGACAGGCGCTGGAGGACCTGATCCCGGTCGTGGGAGGGTACGCCGATCCGCTCCAGCTGCCCCAGCAGGGTCTGAGCCGCGGGACCGGCGTCGAGCCGGCCGCTGGGGTGGCTGGGGAAGCGGCGGTCGCGCAGGAAGGGGGGCACCCGGTAGCCGCGGCCGAGGTTGTGCGGGGTCGTGGTGCCCAGGCCGTCGGGGGCGAGTCCGGCCTCGATGGCGTCCTGCATCGGCAGGTGGAACATCACCGCGTCGCGGATGCGCTGCAGCGCGGCGGCGGCCCGGCGCGGGGCGAGGCTGTCGCCGAGCCGCCCGGAGAGCCGTCCGGCCGCGGAGCTGATCCGGGCCCCGGCGCGGGTGCCCACGGTGCCCAACGCGGCGGTCCAGCGGTCCCGTACCGCGACGGTCTCGACGGCGTCGGCGACCACCAGGTACATGCGCCCGGCGTACGTGAGGGTGGTGTTGCGTCCCCGGGTGAGGGTCTGCGAGACGCCGCGGCCCTTGCCCCAGGCGTACTGCAGGGCGGTCGAGTAGGAGCCGACCACCGCGGCCTGGCCCGGGGCCTGCTGGAGCGGCATGTCGGCGCCCTGGAGGCCGACGGTGGTGCGCGAGACGGTGCTCGTGCTGCCCGCGACGCGGTGCTCGTTGCCGATGGTGGCCTCCAGGCTGGCCGGCTTGGGGTCGCTCATGACCCGGAAGTCGCGCAGTTCGCCGCGGACGGCCGCCTTGAGGTAGTGCGTACGGAACGGCCCGGCGCCGTTGAGTCCGGCCACTCGGGAGCCGAACGGGCCGAGGTACTGGCCGAGTTGGCCGGCCACGCTGAGGTTGGCCATCGCCCGGCGCAGGGCACTGCGCACCGGGGCGCCGGGGGCGCTGACGTGCCAGGAGGTGCCGGACGCGCGGTCGGCGGTGTCCTGCATCAGCTGCTGGCGCTGCGGGCCGCCCTCGGCGCTGAGCACCACGTGCGGGACGCTCAGCAGTCTCCTGGTGAGCCGCTCGTCGGCTGAGTCCGTTCCGGGCAACGGGTGGGTGCCGTCGAG
Organism: Streptomyces sp. NPDC005496; assembly: GCF_042872045.1. Classification (NCBI taxonomy): domain Bacteria; kingdom Bacillati; phylum Actinomycetota; class Actinomycetes; order Kitasatosporales; family Streptomycetaceae; genus Streptomyces; species Streptomyces sp. NPDC005496. The sequence goes on along the minus strand of NZ_JBIAJQ010000008.1, from coordinate 23,138 downwards.
GAGTTGGTCGGCCTCGGTGGCGGTCAGCTGCCGCGGTGCCGTCGTCGTCGGCGTGGCCGTGGGCGGCGGGTCCGCGGGGGCATAGCGCTCGGAGCCGTGCGCGGCGGGCACGGCCAGCTCCACCCGCCCGACGGTCTCGCTGCCGCGGCTGAACAGGGGGCGTTCCTCGACCTTGCTGACGAAGACGCCTGCGCCGAGCAGGCCGACCGAGACGAGCCGGGCCCAGCCGCGTGGGCGGCGGTGGCCCTCGAAGGTGGCGCCCAGCTCCACCTGGTAGCTGTAGAGGTCGGCGCCGGTCTGGAAGGTCAGCTGGTCGTGGGCGACCGCGACCGTGTTCCTGGTGGCCTTCTGGTCGGTCTTCGCGTGGCGGACGCCGACGGTCACGTTGCCGGCCTGACGCGGCAGCCCGACGCCGGGCACCTTGTCGTGGTCGCGCGGCGAGACGCCGACCTCGACACCACCGGAGAGGGTGAGGGACGCCTGCTGGCCCTGGCCGGAGATCTCGGTGCCGATCACGGCGTTGCGCAGGGAGCGTTCACTCATGGTGGTCTCGAACCGCCGGTCGGTCAGGCGCGCCCGGAGGATGAGCGTGTGGTGGCCGCGGCGGACCTTGCCGTCCTCGGTCAGGGTGACCGGGACGCCGGTGGTGGTCAGGTCGTCCAGGCTCTGCGCGAGGCTGGGCCGGTTCAGCGCCTCGCGCACCTGCCGGTCGTTGTGCAGCGCGGTCCTCATCCGTCCGTCGCCGTACCAGAACTTGGCCAGGCGGGGATGCCGCAGCATAAACGGCGGCACGAACAGCGACGGGTACGACTGGTGCAGGGTGTCCAGCACGGTGTCCGCGAAGGCCCGCATCGGATCCTGCGGCGCGGGCTGCGGATTCTGCGCCTGCGGCGGGACTTGCTGGGTCTGGGACTGGGACTGGGTCTGGGACTGGGTCTGCACCGGGGGCCGGGGCTGCGGCTGTGACGGCGGTTCCGCAGGCCGCTGCCCCTCGGCGGGCGGCGGCAGTTGGGTCTGCGGGCGGAGGGGACGGAAGCCCTCGGCGCGGACCTGGCCGCTCAGGTGGACCGGGTCCTCACGGGTGAGGTACCACGGCACCGGCGGCTCCGCGTCCGGGTGGGGTCCGGTTCGGCCGGGCGTGCGGCTGTCCCAGCCCGCGAGGCGGCGGGCGTCCTGGGTGGAGATCCAGTCCAGGCTCACCACCCGGACCGGACGGGCGGCCGACGCCGGTTCGCCGGGCTTGCGCACCATCAGCGTGCGCTCCACCCGGTACAGCGCGATGGGGTGGTTGCGCACACGGCCGGTCGTCTTCCGTGCCGCGTCGACGCCGAGGTAGTGGCCGCGTCCGGCACTGAGATCCGCGCGCACCAGCGGGCCGCCCTGGAGGCGCACATCGGTGTCGGGGCCGACCAGGGTGTAGTTCGGCCCGGCGGTGACCTGGAGGCCGAGGCGGGTGTCACGGACGTGGCCGCGCTCGTTCTGGTACGTGGTCTGGGTGAGGTCGCGCAGCTCGGCCTTGACCGACTCGGTGACCAGGGTGGCCCGGTGAGGCACCGACCGCTGCACGATCAGGTGTCCCAGCGGGTGCTGTCCGCTGCCCCGCGTCAGCTCCGGTCCGGTCACCGGCCCGGAGAACCGGCCGAACAGCGCGAGCAGCCGTCCCGGACGCACGTACGAGATCAGGGTGCGGTGCGCCGAACTGCCGGGCCGGGCACCGGAGATGGCGAGTGCCATGTCCTCGGGCGGGTCCAGCAGATGCAGCCCGGTGATGTCGGTGATCCGCGGCTCGACCCCGTCCGGGAACGTGAGCGTCCTGGGGGCCCTGCGCGGTCCCTTGTAGGGCACGGTCAGGTCGTCGGGCAGCCGCCAGCTGAGTCCGTCGCGCATCGCGAACTCCGCGGTGTGCACCTGGGTGCGCCGCCAGTCGGGCTTCGGCAGGGCGCCGCCGTCCTGGGCGGTGCCACCCGGGCCCGGCGGGGTGACCGTACGCCCGGAGCGCGGTGCCTCGGTGACGCGGTCCACCCGCACCCGGTAGTAGACGTCGTCCAGGTGCAGGTGCGAGCCCTCGTGGGCCCGCCACTCGGACTGGTTGTACGCCTGGGTGCCCTGGGCGTAGTCGGTCCTGCGGGCCCAGCCGAGCGAAACCCCGATCTTCAGCAGCCAGTTGAGCGGCGGGCCCATGCTCAGCCCGCCGGCGATCCGGCGCCCGAAGCCGACGCTTCGCCCGCCGCCGGTACCGGCCTGGCCGCGTCGCATGGTGTCCAGCCGGACGGTGCCGCCGTTGACGTCCGAGAAGCGCTCCCAGCGGTGGTACGGGATGGCCTCGACCGTCATCTCGTGGCCGACGCCGGACTTCTCCCGGCCCACGAAGCGCGCGCCGCGCGGAGCGGTGAACGCCGCCGGCTGCTCGGTCAGCAGGCGCAGCAGCTCCGCCTCGTCGAACTGGGCGCGCAGCTTCTTCGGCAGCTTGCCGAGGATCTCCTCGGCCACCTGCTCGGGTGAGCGCAGGGTGGTCTTGCCGGGTCCGGTGAAGAGTCCGGTGGAGCGGCCGCGCCGGGTGCCGCCGGCCGGGTTGCCCGGGGTGCCGTCCCCCGGGTCGGCGTCGGGGTCGATCAGGAGGGCGGGCAGCCGGCTGCCGTCCTCGAAGGTGACGGTGCTCGGAACCGGGCCGGGCGGCCGCGCGTCGTGGCCGGTCAGCAGGCGTGCCGGGCGGTGCCGGTCCAGCTGTGTCTCCAGCGGCACGGGGTCGCCGCGGTCGGGAGCCTCGGTGGCGGGGGTGTCGAGGTCGGTGATCCCGCCCATGCTGCGGAGCCACTCCCCGAGAGGGCCGGAGACCTCCGGGTCCTCCGCGTCCTGGGTGGTGACCGGGTCGGGGTCCGGGGTGGTCTCCGGGTCCGGTACGGGGGTGAGCGGGGCGGAGGCCGGGACCAGGGCGTCGTAGTGGTCGGTGCCGTTGTAGGACAGGTGCAGGGTGCCGGTCCCGCCGCCCGGGTAAAGGGTGTTGACGAAGGTGTTCCCCGGCGATCGCGGGTCCGGCTGGACGAGCCGCAGGTCGAGATCGAGGGCATGCGCCAGCGCCTCCGGGAGGAGGTCGGCGAACGGTGAGGACCAGAGCACGGGCAGCTCGGCCGCCGCCGCGACGAGTCCTCTGGCGCCGAGCCGCCGCGCGGCGGCGGGAGTGGGCGCCACGGCGGCGAGCTGCGGGTAGTCGCTCTCCGCGAGGATCCGCTGCCACTCGTCGGTATCGGCGCCCGTGACGACGTCGTGCGCGATCCGGTTCCAGTGCTCCGTGAGCCGGTTCCGCTCGGCCTCGTCCCGCACGCCGCCGAGGGCCCGCATCCGCAGGTCGTCGACCACGGCGAACACCGGGTCCGGGATCGCCTGGCTCACCGTGTCGCCCAGTTCGGACCCGGTGATCCGGTCGCGCAGCAGGCCGCGCAGCCCGGCGACGTTCCGCGCCGCCCAGGCCGGCGGGACGTCCTGGCCGCGCGCGCTGTCGAGCAGCGACCGGAAGAGGCAGTTCCCGCCGCCCGGGGTCTCCAGTCGCCGGAAGGCCAGACCGTCGGCGTGCACGGTGTCCGCCGTGGGGGGCGCGGCCTTGCTGAGGAGGGTCATGTCCTCGGCGAGGCTCTCCGCACGGCTCGACGCGGGCGCCAGGTCGGGCCTGCGCCGGGCGAGTTCGGCGGTGTCCTCGGCGCTGAGCCCGAGTTCGGACAGCGGCAGTGGGGCGCTGGAGAGCGACCAGGTGATCTGCGCGGAGGGCGCGTAGGTGAGACCGCGCACGTCCTCCGGCAGGACCAGGGTGTCCGGCGGGAGGGCGGGCGGAGGCGGGGGCAGCAGGGCGTCGAGGGTGGTGTCGGGCCCCGCGGTCCGGCGCAGTCCGGCCGCGGCGCGCAGGAACTCGGTGTACTGCTCGACAGAGGGCTCGGTGGTCGTGTCACCGGTGGTGCCGCCCGTCACCCGTCCCCGGTCCACGACCATCCGGCGCAGCAGGTCCTGGGTCATCCGGCCGTCGCCGTAGCGGGCCGCGGTGTCCGGGCTGAGCCAGCGCAGGCCGTCCACGTAGGCGAGACCGGCCAGCAACTCCCGGTTCTCGGGGCGCCGTTCGGCGTCGGTGCCGAGCGCGTCGCGCAGAGTGCGGATCTGCTGGAGGGTACGCGCGAGGGCGAAGGCGTCGGCCGGCTCCGGGCCCGCGTGCAGGCCCGCGTCGCGTGCCAGCGCGTCCAGGTCGGCGCCGGCGGGCTCGGGGGTGAAGAGCTTCCAGCCTCCCGGCCCGTCCGGGCCCTCGCTGAGCACCGCTCGGACGTTGCCGTCCCGGTCCCGGGCCGTGCCGACCTCGGTGGTCGGGGCGTACACCTGCCGCCCGGTCCGGTTCGCGACGTGCTGGGCCACCGGCAGCCCCGCCACTTCCGGCTGCCGTCCGGTCTCGCAGGAGAACAGCACCAACGGGCGGTCCCGGTCGCCGTCCTGGGCCCAGGAGTTGAGCACCTCGCCGAGCTGCACACCGCTGACCTTCACGGTGGGTCGCGCGGCGTCCTCGGTGCCGAGGGTGACCGTACGGGAGGTGCCGTGCCCCGCGAAGTAGTCGGCGCCGCGCTCGGTGCCGGAGCCGGGCAGCGGGGCCGGCGGACCGGTGAACACCGTGCGCCGGACCGGCGGCTCCGGCGGGGCCGACGGGGAGGGTCCGGCGGACGTGGTGCGCACGCCGCGGAACGTGTCCTGACCGAGCAGCGCGCGCCGTCCGGCCTCGTGCGCCGTGCCGTCCTCGGCGGCGCTCTGCGAGATGGTCAACGTCTGCACGGCACGCCCCGGTTGGGGCTTGACGCTCGCTTCGGGCACCAGACGCCGCAGCTGAGTGAGAGGCACCGTGTGCCCGTCCAGGGTGGTGACGGACGGCTCACCGGAGGGCCGTGCGGGACCGTTCGCGTTGCCTGAGACCGGGCCGCTGTCCACGGCCCGCACGATGATCCGCCCGGTGCGCGGGAGTACCACGGGGGGCGTCGCCGGTGCCTCCGGGGCGTCGTCCGGACCGGTGGGGGGTGGCGGAGGCGGGGTCCCGCCGTCGCCCCGCCCCCGGCCGCCGTCCGGGCCGCCGCCGGAGGTCTGCCCACCGTGCGCGTCACCGTCGCCCGACTCCAGGTGCAGGTCGGTGGCCGTATCGGTCCAGGGGCGGGACAGAGTGGCGAGCTTGGAGGTGGCGGGCGCACCCAGGTCGGGGAGGACCGTGTCGGAGGCGACCGGCCCGGGGACGATCGTGTCGGAGGTGACCGGACCGGGTTCGGTTTCACCGAAGTCGGCCGTATCGACGGTGGACGTATCCGCGGGACGGGGACCGGCTCCGTCGTCGTCCGCGGTTGAGGCGTCCGAGACCAGCTTCGGGCGCGTGACCGGGGCGGTGACCGGGCCACTGTCGGTCTTGACGCCGCCCTGCGTGAGGGGGGTCGCGGTCCCGGGGAGTGCAGGGCCGCTGTCGGTCCTGACGGCGCCCTGCGTGACGGGACCGCCAGTCGTGGCGGGGCCGGGACCGAGGGCGTCGGCAAGCGGCAGCAGCACGTCCGCGCCGGGGAACGCGGCGTCCGAGGTGTCGGAGGTCCCGTCCGGCGACACGGCCGACGGGGGCCCCGTGAGCGGACGGACCCGGACCGGAGCGTCAGGGCCCTCGCGGGTCAGCTCCACGGCGGCGCGCACCGGACGCCCCGCCCCGTCCGACGTGACCGCCGGTCCGAGGACGACTGCCCGGTCGACTCCGGCCCCGTCGAGCAGTTCGGCCGCTTCCGGCGTCCCCTCCCCCGGCGGTGGCACCTGAGAGACCACGATCGTCAAGGGCCGGGCCGAGGTGGACGACAGATCCGTGACAGCGGAGGGCGGCCCGGCCTTCACATCGCCCGGGAGACGGGAGTCCCGTACGTCACCCGCTTCGTGTACGTCACCGGCCTCGCCCACGCCGCCCGTATCGGCGTACGAACCGGAGGTGCTCAGCTTCGGCGGCGGACCGGCGTCGATGTCCGTAAGCGGGGCGGGGCCACTCTCCTCGCGGACAGAAGTGCCGTTGTGGCCAGCCGAGTTGATGTCCTGCGACGAGGACGTAGTGATCGTCGAGGACGAGTCGGCGTCCGGAGCCGGAGAGACGTCCGTGGAGCCGGCGGTCTCGGGAGAGTTGACGGAATGCGGCGACGGCGAGGTGGCACCGTCGTCGGCCGAGCCCTGGGGTCGGTCGTCGGTCGTGGTCGTCGGGCCGTCGCGGTCCGGCGCGTTCGACATGTCGTCGGAGCTGCTCCGCGAGCCGTCCGCCGTTGCCGTCGCGTCGGGGTTGCGGGTGCCCTGTGCTTGTGCGCCCGAGGAATTCTGGCCGCCCGCACCGGTGGGGACACCACTCGGTCGCGCACCGGAAGCCGTACCTGTACCTGTACCTGTGCCCGTCCCTGAACTCACGCTCGTTGCAGCTGAGTTGGCAGAGCCGCCGGAGGTGACCGGACCACCGCCCCCCTGACCCGTAACCTCCTGGGAGCCGCCCAGGGAGTCCACGACGGAGCCGTCCCCGGACGCGCTCGTCGTGATGGGCGAGTCCACCGTGACCGGTGTGCCGAATGCGTCGAGGGCGCGGCGGACCGCGTCGGTGTCGATCTCCGCGGCGGGGCCGTTCCCGGCCGGCACCACCCGGACCTCGGGTACCTGGGACAGGTTGCCGTGCAGGCTGTCACGGACGCCGATCTCGGTGCTGCCGGGCTGGTGGGAGCCACGCAGGGCGGCGAGGTCGCGCAGGGCCTGCTCGCGGACCTCCGCGGTGCCGTTGTGGATCTGCTGCCACAGCTCGTTCTCGGCGGTGGTCACGGGCAGCGGGCCCGGTGTGTACGTCGGCGGGTCGACGCTGGTGTACGGCGGCAGGTCCCCGGTGGTGGAGTAGGGCGGAGGCGAGTCGCTGCCGGTGAAGTGCCCAGTGCCTGTGCCCTGTCGGGGGGAGGGCGAGGGTGAGGGCGACGGACGTGCGGAACCGCTGCCGCCCGAGGAACCCGAGGTGTCCGCGCCCGAGGCGCCGTCGGTGCGGTCGGAGTCGCCGTGGGACCGCGCGGAGTCGGAGTCGCGCGTGCCGGAGCCGGTGTCGCCGCCGGAGACCGTGGGCGGGTTGCGCAACTTGTCGATGACGTGGCGCAGTTCGGCACCGCTGTTCAGGGCGGTGTCACTCAGCGTGGCCTCGACCTGGCTGCTGAGGCCCGCGCCGACGAAGGTGGACCAGTTGGTCGACCAGTCTCCGTCGAAGGCGCCCTTGATGAGGATCTCCGCGAGCGCCTCCCCGGAGCCGGCGGCCAGGAAGTCGGCGGTGCCCTTCAGCCCGTAGTGCCCGGCCACCGCGCCCGGCCGGTCGGCGTTGTTGCGCAGGATCTGGTTGTTCCGCCACAGGTTGGTGTTGTTCCGGAAGGACAGCGGGTCGTTCCTGAAGGTGACCGGCGTGTGGCCGCCGTTGGGGCCGTTCCCGTACGGGCTGGGGTCCGGGCGGTCCTTCGGGGTGTTGTCGTGCGGGGTCGGGGTGGGGTCCGGGTTCGGCTTGGGGTTCGGGCCGTTGTTCTTGAATTCGAGGTTCGGGGGGTTCTTGAGGTTGGGGTTCTTCTTGAAGTCGAGGTCGGGGCCGTTCTTCAGGAAGTTGTTGTCGTAGCTCCTCACGATCTTCTTCGCGAGATCGTCGAAGATGCTGGTGAGGAAGCCCGCGGCGGCACCGAACGCGGCCGACTTGAGGATGTCGTTCCAGTCGAAGCCGTCGGGGCGGCGGCCGTTCGGGGCGAAGTTCATCATCGCCAGCCGCACGGCGAAGGTGGTGAACGCCTCGGCGAAGGCCTCGGTCAGCGAGGGCGCGAGGTGCAGCCGCTGGAGCAGATGGCTGAGCGTGGTGAGGATCATGAACCGGCTGCGCAGCTTGGCCATCATGATCTGGCTGGCCGAGGCGCCGCCGGTGAAGAACGACATCGCGAGGTAGATGGCGATCTCGATGAGCAGCCGGATGACCTCGGCGATGACCTGCCACTTGGACTCCATGATGTCCATGGAGGTCTTGCGCCGGCCCTCGGCGATCTTGTCGAGCTGCTCGGCGAAGTCGCGCAGGTAGTTCTTGCCGCCGTCGTCGATGAGCATGCCCATCGCCTTGCCGTACGACCTGGCGAGGTCGTCGGGCATGACCTCGGCGATGTCGTGGATGGACTTCTCGATCAGGGACGACATCCTGTCGAGCTTGCGGCCCAGACCGGAGTAGGGCCGGCGGCTCTCGTAGGCCAGGTCCTCGTCCGCGTCGATGAGCCTCTCCCCGGTGAGGATGAAGATCATCGCGTTGACCTCGGGCGATGCCATCATGCTCATCGGGCGCCGCCCCGAAGGGAATCAGGGCGGCACGGCGTGGCCGCGCCCGGCGTCGTCATCCTCATCGCCCGCCGCCCCGGAGGGAGTTCGGGCAGCACGGCGTGGCCGCTCCCGGCGTGGTGCGGGAGCGGCCGACGGCGGTCGGGTCAGCGGCGGCCATGCCCGCCCGGGCCGCCGTTGCCGTCCAGACCGTGGGTGTCGAGCTCCCGGTTGTTCTGCTCGATCGCCTCGATGTTGCCGTCACGGGTGGTCTTCATCAGCCGGACCTGGCTGAGCGTGGCGTCGGTGATGCCCACCAGGGCGTCACGGATGGACATCATGGTGTCCTTGGTGGTCTGCCGCTCCTTCTGCTCCTGCGGCTTGGCCTTCTCGGCGAACTCCCCCTCGTTGCCGGGCCACTTGACGGTAGGGGCCAGTTCGTCGAGGAACTCCTCCGTCATGCTCCTGGCCAGCGTGCCGATCTCCTCCAGCTGACCTGCCAGCGCCTCGATGCGCTGCGGGTCCACGTAGTAGCGCTGCCCCATCGTCAGTCCTCCCCGTCCTCGCCGAGCGCGTCCCGCCAGGCGGGGGTGGCCTCGCCGCCGCGCACCGTGTCCTCGTCGTCCTCGCGCAGGACCTCGGGACCGAAGATCCGCTCCCAGTCCACCTCGAAGCCCTTGAGTTCCGGCACGTCGCTGCTGGGCTCGGTGAAGGGCGCCATCGCCTTCATCACATGCCGGTTCATCTTCACGCGTGCCGCGTTCGCCGCTTCCAGGACGCTGGCCGCCAGTTCCTGAGCGGACATGTCCCGGTACTTGTTCTCCAGGAACTCGATCCCGGTGAGCTCTCCTTGGGGGCCCACCCTGGCACGGACCGCGCGGTCGGAGGAGAGCACCGCGAACGACGCCTGCCGCAGCTCGCGTTCGGTGCGCGCGACCGCCTCCTGGGCGGCCTGGAGTTCGGCCATCGCCTTCTCCAGGCGCTTCTCCAGCGGTTCCGTCACGCCCGCTCCGCCCTTCCTGCTCGTTCTGTGTGCATGCCCGCCCGTCGACCGGTGCGGGCGCCCGGAGGTCCGGTCCGTACGACCCGCCGTGCGAACGGCGCGTCCGCCCGCAGGCTCCCCGCGTCCGCCTCGTGCGCCGGCCCCGGTTCCGGGTTCTTCAACTGCCGTACTGATCTTGCCTGGTGAGGGCACGTCCGGGGAAGCCGGGACCGGGTGGGATACGTCTCCCCGATCCGGTCGTGCCCTGTCCGCACGCCGGTCACCGGCCGATGACGGCAGGAGTGCCGCCCTCCTCGGTGCCCCACACGTCCTCGTCCTCCTCCAGGTAGTCGGCGGAGGAGGTGGACCTGCGTCCCGGCTGTGCCTCCTCCTCGGTGGAGTCGCCGCCGGTGGTGCTGACCCGGGACGGGGCGAGGAAGGTGTCGTTGTCCTCCTGGCGGTTCCACGGGCTGCGCCGGCGGCGGTTGCGGCGTTCGCTCTCCTCGGCCGCGTCGACCAGGACGGCGCGCACCCGCTCGCCGTTGCCCTTGTCGCCGCCCGCGCCCATGCCGCCCATGCCTCCGCCCATCGGCATACCGGGGCTGCCCGGCGTACCCGGGGCGCCCGGTACGCCGGGCGCCGGGGAGGCGGCGCCGAGCGGTGCGGCCGTCCCCTCCGAGAGAGGGGTGCCGCCGGACGCGCCGAAGAGGTCCGAGGACAGCGAGTCCCCGCCCGAGAGGCCGCCGCCCGAGGCCCCGCCGCCCACGCCGCCGCCGAGGCCGAGTTCGGAGAGCGGTACGTCGCGCGAGGTGGTCCCGCCGCCCGTGTTCAGGCCGCCGAGACCGTCGAGGATGTGCGAGCTGTCGCGACCGGACGGCGAGTTGAGGTCGTGCAGGTCCACCCGCTCGGTGTGGCCCTGCGGGTCGGTGACCGTGGCGATGCCCGTGTCGGGGTCGATGACCTGCTTGCTGCCGTCCGGGAAGGTGGTGGTCAGCTGGCCGTTGTCCAGGAGGGTGGTGGAACCGTCCGGGTTGGTCACCCTCGCCCCGTGGGTGAGGTCGGTGGTCGTGGTGGTGCCGTCCGCGTCGGTGGTGGTGAGCATCCCGTTGTCCGGGTCGAAGGAGGTGCTGCTGCCGTCCGCGAAGGTGGTGGTGAAGTCACCGCTGTCGTCGAGTGCCGTGTGACCGCCGGTCGGGGTCTCCAGGCCGGACTGGCCGCCGTTGATGTCCCCGAGGTCACCGATCGTCTCGGTGGTCACGTCCGAGCCGAGGTCGCCCAGGTCGCCGAGACCGTTCAGGTCGTTCAGATCACCGAGGCTGCTCTGGCTGTTGAGGTCGCCGAGGTTGCCCAGGTTCTCGGTGGTGGTCCTGCCGTCCGGGTCGGTGGTGACCGCCTGGCCCGTCGAGGGGTCGACGGTCTGCGTGGTGCCGTCCGGGAACGTCGTCGTCAGCTTGCCGTCGTCACCGAGCGACGTCACCGAACCGTCCGGGTTCGTCACCTTCAGACCGTCACCCAGATCCTGCGTGGTCACCGTCCCGTCCGGCGAGGTGGTGGTCAGCAGCCCGCTGTCCGGGTCGAACGACGTGGTGCTGCCGTCCGGGAAGTCGGTGGTCAGGTCACCCGCGTTGTTCAGCTGGGTGTCGGCACCGGTCGGGCCCTGGAGCACACCGTCGCCGTTGAGGCTGCCGTTGAGGTCGGTGAGGCTGCCCAGGTCGGTCGTGGTGGTGCTGCCGTCCGGGTTGGTCGTGACCGCCTGGCCCGTCGCGGGGTCGACGGTCTGCGTGGTGCCGTCCGGGAACGTCGTCGTCAGCTTGCCGTCGTCACCGAGCGACGTCACCGAGCCGTCCGGGTTCGTCACCTTCAGACCGTCACCCAGATCCTGCGTGGTCACCGTCCCGTCCGGCGAGGTGGTGGTGAGCACCCCGCTGTCCGGGTCGAAGGAGGTGCTGCTGCCGTCCGGGAAGTCGGTGGTGAGCTTGCCTCCGTCGGCCTGGGTGTTCGCGCCGGTCGGCGTCTTGAGGGAGCCGCCACCGGCGTTCAGCCCGCCGAGGTTGCCGAGGCTCTGGGTGACCGGGCCCAGGTCGGTCTGGCCCTGTCCGGCGCCGTTGATGTCGCCGAGGTCGCCCTGGGACTCGGTGACCGGGTTGTTCTGGTTCAGCAGGTCGTCGAGGCCGTCGAGGTTCTGCTCGGTGACGGCGTTCGGGTCGTTGATGCCGCCGAGGCTCTCCTTGACCTCCTTGGCCTGCTCCTCGGCCTCGCGCCTGGCCTCCTCCTGCTCCTTCTTCTGCTCCTCGCGGAGTTCGTCCTGGTACTTCTTGTCCTCGTCGCGCTGCTGGTTCTGCTCGTTGCGCAGGTCCTCCTGGAGGCGCTTGGCCTCGTCCTGCTCCTTCTTCTGCTCCTCGCGGAGTTCGTCCTGGTACTTCTTGTCCTCGTCGCGCTGCCGGTTCTGTTCCTCCCGCAGCTCGTCCTGGTACTTCTTGTCCTCCTCCCGCTGCCGGTTCTGCTCGGCGCGGAGTTCGTCCTGGTACTTCTTGTCCTCCTCGCGCTGTCGGTTCTGCTCCTCCCGCAGCTCGTCCTGGTACTTCTTGTTCTCCTCGTTCTGCTTCCTGATCTCGTCCTGTTCCTCCTTGAGCTTCTTGTCCTTGTACTCCTCCGAGGCCGTGCTGGTCGACTTCGGTTTGGGCACGTTGTCCGAGAAGGTCTCGCCGAGTTCGAGGAAGTGGTTGTTCAGGGCCGACTGCACCTGGGCGGCGGGCTTGCCGAGGTACTCGTCGACGCCCTGGGTCCAGATCTTGACCGCCTTGTCGCCGACCTTCGCCCAGTTGGCGATGTCCGTCAGGTCGCCGTACTCCGGGTGCACCTGCGAGAAACCGCCCTGCGGGCTGTGCCGGACGGTCGTGGTGTAGCGGTTGGTCGTCGACGTGATGTCAGTCTTGGCGACGTTGTTGGCGTCCACCCACTGGGCGAGGTCGTCCAGGACGTACCGCAGGACCTGATGCGGGTCGTAGTACGAGGACTTGGCCCAGGCCAGCCACGCGTCCAGCAGTTTGGTGGCCGAGTCCTGGAGGTACTTGCGGCCGAGCGACAGCGCACGCGAGTACACGGTGTTGCCGGTGCCGGTCTCCTCGCCGGTGCCGGCGGAGGAGTCGAAGGTCTCGATGTAACTGTCGTAGTTCTCGCGGATCTTCTTCAGCAGGCTCCGGAAGACCTCCGCCGCCTCGCCCTTCCAGCTGGCGTCGTCCTTGCCGAACCGGTCCTCCCAGTCCTTGAGGACGACCGCGTGGTCCCGGAAGAACTTGGCGGCGTAGTCGAAGGACTCGCCCGTCGTGTTGAAGGAGTTCAGGTCCACCGCGTCGCTGCCGCCCACGCTCAGGTTGCTGAACCGGGCGTTCTGGGTGCCGCCCTTCAGCAGTTCGAGGAGCGCCGTCCGCGGCCCGTTCATGTACCGGGCGAGCGGGATCGTGGACATCTTGTCCTTGTTGTAGTCCGTGAACTCGTTGCCCTCACGGACCTGGGCGTCGTTGACGTTGTCCGAGCCCGGCCCGGCGAAGATGATCTCCTCGCCCGCCTTCACGCGGCCCTCGAAGACGATCCGGGCCTGCATGATCGACCGCTTCTTGCCGCTGTCGAAGAACCAGATGTCGTAGTCCTCGCCCTTGTTCGTCAGGAAGCCGGAGTCCTTGACGAGCAGGCTGAGACTGCGCTCCTTGATGTCCATCCGGAAGAGCTTGCCGCCGTGGTCGGAGCGCAGGGTGTCGAAGACGGTGTTGCGGTCCGGCACGGGATAGCCCGTGATGTGGGTGACCAGGGTGGCCCAGGTGTCGCTCGACGGGTCGCCGGCGTTGTCGAACTTGTCGAGGTTGGCGACGGAGTTGGGATCGTACCGATCGGCCACCGGGCGCCCTTTCTGGTCGGTTGTCGTACGGGCCGGCACAGCGCGTCTTCGTACGGCTGCGCGGGCGTGTGTCTCTTACGGGGATCGCGCGCCGGCCGGCGTCGGTGTCCGCCGCCGGGGTGCGCGCGGGGTCAGTCCTCTTCCTCCGGGCTGCCGGCGGTGAGCGTGTCGACCTCTTCGAAGGTCTGGAGCAGCGTCTGCGCGTCGATCGCCCCGAGGTTCTTGTCCTTGGTCTTGTTGGCTTCCTCGATGGTGTCCGTGAGCGCTTCCTTCAGCTCCTTGAACAGGTCCATCTGGTCGCCGAGCAGCTTGTCGATGGCCTCGGCCGCGGTGCGCACGCCCTCGACCAGCTTCGGACCCGAGACCAGCGGGTCGGTGACCATCTTGCCGATGCGCAGGAGCTGTTTGTCCTGCGCGAGGTTGTCCGGGGTGGTGTGTCCGTCGACGAGGTGGCCGAGCGGGCGGATGCTGGCGCCGTCGCCCTCCTCCCGGTGCTTCTTCGCGGCGGTGTAGACCGGCTGTACCTCGTTGTCCCGGAAGTTCTCCATCTGCTTGAGGTCGAAATGCTTGACGTCGGCCTTGTCACCGGCCATGGGACGATCTCCTGCTGCTAGATGCCGGACGGGGGTACGGGACGGCCCGGGCGGGGAAGGCCCGGCGCTGGGCCGCGGAGGCCCGCACGGGCCCGGCCGCGGCCCATCGCACGGGGGCCGCCTCGGACCGCCCGCATGACGTCGCCGTGCGGGCGGTCCCGGCGTTCCCCGTCGCACGCACGCGACGCCGGGGCCGCGCCCTCAGGACGGAAGGGCGGCCACGGGCGGGCCCGGGGGCCGTGGGCTCAACGGGCGCGTACGTTGCCCCAGTTGTCGGCGCTCCTGCGCTCGTCACGGGAGTGGTTGTCGTGGATGGTGCGGATCAGCTCGCCGTTGTCACCGAGAAGCCGGGCCATGTTCTTGGTGGCGTTGTCCCACTCCGCCTGGACCACGCGGTACTGCTCCTGGTCCGCGCCCTCCCAGGTGCTGACGAGCGGCTTGAGCTCGTCCTCCAGGTTGTTGAGGGTGTTGATGATGACCTGGGTCTGGTCCATCAGTTCCTCGATGGCCTGCTGGACCTTGGGGTACTGCACGTCGATGATGCCGTCGGCCATGACGTCTCCTCTCGAAGGCCGGGCGCGGGGCCCGGGAAGCTCACGAAGTCCGGCCGCACCTAAGGGGGCCGTTACCGCGGGTGGTTCAGCTCAGTGCTTCGAAGACGCCCTGGCTGGTCTTGCTGTTGAGAACCTCGGTCAGGTCCTGGTTCTCCTTCGCCAGGCGGTTGGCGGAGGTCACGTTCTCCTGGAGCGCGTCGATCATCGTGCTGATCTGGATGACGACCTTCTGCGCCTCGGCGTTCCAGCTGCGGAAGAGCTTCAGCAGGGCCTGGCCCTCGTCGCCGCCGACGCCGGAACGCGCGGCGATCTCGGCGACGTTGTTCTGCGTTTTCTCGACCTGGTCGCGGGCCGTCTCCAGGGAGGAGACGCCCCCCAAGCCCTTGGCATAGTCCGCTTTCCTCGCGGCGCTGTCCGCCATGTCACGCTCCCTTCGTTCAGGCGCGTCTCAACGCACCGTTGCCTGCTGAGGCTAAAGAGAAAACAGGGTTCCGCGCAATGCGTGCAGGAAGATGTGAGCAAGAGCCGGTCCGCCGGAATTCGCTTGCATGGCAACGGAGTTGTGCGAGCGTTGCAGCCGGATGAACAGGTGGGCGCGATCGCCGGGAGAAGCCGGACGCGAACTGCCCGCGCCGACTCGCGAAGCGGGCAGAAAGCGGGCACACGAAGGGACCGAACGGTCACGGGGAAGGCCCGACCCGGCTTTGTGCGCGCATCCGCGGGAATCCAGGGACGCGTACACCGGCCGAGTAATTTGAGCTTCTTCTGAGCTTTCTCCGGGTGACCGGCATCGTGAGGCACGACGGCACTGGCGAATTCACGCCATTCGGCGCCGATTTCGGCCTGACTTTTTTCCTTCGCCGGCCCCCGACCGGCCCCTTTCCGTGACCCGTATGCGTTTCTTGCCGGAATCGGTGCGCGGTGTCAGTTCGGTGAGCCGGTGTCCGCCGGGACCGCATTGCTCGCCTCGCCCGCCTTGTCCGCCTCCTCACTCTTCCCCGCCTTCTTCGAGCGGCCGGCGTCGCCGCACTCCGGAGCCGTGACCCTGGGCTCCATGGCGCCGGAGGCGGCGGCCGGGTCGAGGTCCGCGCCGGTGGGGAAGGCCGCGAGCAGCGGGGCCGGGACCGAGGCGATGTCCGAGGCCTCGTACCCGAGCGCCGCCAGCGACTCCTTGGCGGACACCCGGTACTTCACGCCGTTCTCCGCCACCAGGTAGGTGGTGGAGCCGTGCGCCGCGCCGCTCGCGTGCAGCGCCCGCACCAGGGCGCCGTGCCCGGGCCGTACGACCGTGGCATCCGTCGGGACACAGGCCGGTTCGAGCGGCTGGGAGGTGCCCTGCGACACCGCGACGGGGGCGAGCCGGTCCAGCGGGACCAGCACCGACCTGATCCGTACGCCGCCGTTGTCGCCGTCGACCTGTGCGCAGAGGGCCGTGCCGCGCTCCGCGGACTGCGGGAGGGGCGGCGCGTCCGGCAGTTCCGCGGATGCGGCGTCGCCGGAGTCCTTCGCCCGGTGTTCGCGCAGCGCGTCCGCGCCGAGCGTACGCACCTCGGGCGACCGTCCCTCGTAGGCGTCCTTCTGGGTGGCCGGGTCGCCGAGGACGAGGGCGGCGCCGAGCCGGGTCAGCGGCACCAGGCCGTCCTTGCGCAGCAGGTGGTAGGTGCTGTCGCCGCCGGGCACGCTGATCTTGAACAGCTGGCCGATCCTGCTGGCCTCTCCTCCGAGGACGGGGCCCTCCTCACCGCGTCCCGGGACGGCCGGCGGCTTCAGGACGGGGCCGGGGGCCAGCGCGTCGAGGAAGGCCGCCGAGACCGGCATCGGCTCGCGGGAGCCGTAGCCGAGGGCGTTGCGGGCGTCGGAGTCGCGGTCCAGCGGCAGTCGGCTTCCGCGCCACACCAGGTACTCCGTGCCGCCCGGCCCGCTCACCAGCACACCGCGGTCGCGGCCGATGGCGCGGGAGTCCAGGGACGTACCGGCCGCCACGGTGGTCGCGCCCGGCTTGCCCACTCCGCCGGTCGTCACGGCACCCGAGGTGTCGGGCAGGGCCCCGTCCGGTCCGGTGACGCACATGTGCCAGGGGCCGTCGTCGAGTTGGCCTGGCTCGGGCACGACGTCCGGGGCGCCGGGGATGCCGACCGGGGCGCCCACCGGGACGCCCTGCAGCGAGGGGGTGCGTACGTCGGCGGTCGCGAGGTCGGAGCCGCCGATCAGCTTCGCGGAGGCGTAGTTGCGCACCGGGTGCAGTACGCCGTCGGTGCCCGTCCACAGGTACCGGGCGCCGGTGTCGCGGTTGACCACCAGGTGCTCGCCGTCACGCCAGCCGTCGTTCCCACCGGGGCGCAGCAGGCCGTAGACGGTGGCGCCCGCGCCGATCAGGACGGTGACCAGGACCCCGAAGACCACGCCGCGGGTGGTGCGCCCGAGCGGACTCTCCGGGGCGTCCGGGTCGGCCATGAGCAGGCTCGAACTGAGCCGGCCCATCATGAACGTGTGGGCGTGTACCTGGTCTCTCTTGGACTGCACGGCCTCTCCTCAACTCCTTGTCGTGCCGGCGTACGAGGGTGCGCTCAGCCGAACAGGCCGCGCAGCCAGCCGAAGAGCCCGGCCGCCCACAGCGCGAGCGGCAGCAGCGCCACCGCGAGGCCGGTGTGGGCCAGTTCGGCCGCGCGGCCCCAGTACGGCAGCATCCGGCGGCCGGGCACCGTCCAGGCGGCGATCACGAGGGCGGCCGCGGCGGCGAGCAGCACCGCGAAGACCACCGCGCGTCCGTCGCCGTCGTGGTCCGCCGCCCAGGCGCGGGCGAGCAGCAGCAGCCCCCAGACGCCGGGCACCGCGAGGGTCAGCCGCTGGCCGATGTGCACGAGCCCGCGGGAGTGCAGGAGCAGCAGCAGGCTCAGTCCGAGCGCGGTCAGCACCTCGGGCAGGTTCGGCCGCTCGGTCAGGACGGCCAGGGCGGCCGCGGCGATGACGCCGGTGGCGGCGAAGAGCGCGGTGACCCAGCGTCCGGCCAGTTCGGTGCGCTCGGCGACCTCGTCGCCCGCGTAGGGCTCGATGCCCTCCTGGAGCTGCGCGGCGGAGGACGGCAGGGAGGGCAGCCGCATGCCGGCCAGTTTGAAGGCGAAGGGTGCCACCGCTCCGGCGGCGAGCGCGACCACGGTAGCCACCAGGGCCGCCGAGGCGGGCACGCTCAGGCCGGAGTACCCGATCAGGGCGCCGGCGACGGCGGTCGCCACCGAGACCACCGCGGTGGCGAAGAGGGCCGGGGCGCCGACGGCCGTGGCGGCGAGCGCGAGGACCGCGCCGCCCGCGCCGGCCGCGCCCGCGGCGAGCAGCCGCGCGCCCGCGACCTGGGCGGCGTCCGGGCCGGTCAGGTCGCCGCCGGGCAGCAGCCAGCCGGCGAGGGCCAGGCAGGGCGCGACCAGCAGGGCGAGCGCGGTGGCGGACAGGCGGTCACCGACGGCGCGGCTGGCCGAGCCGGCGCCCGCGAGCAGCAGCAGCCCGGTGACGGCCGCGAAGGCGACCTGGAGTCGGCCGGAGCCGGTCGCCCCGGGCCAGAGCACCAGGGCGAGCGCGGCGGCGACGGTGGCCACCGCCGTGCCGACCAGGAGTCCGCGGGCCGCTCCGGGGTGCCAGGTGTGCAGCTTGCGGCCCGCGGTGTCGGCTATCCCGTCGACCAGGTCGTCGAGCCGCGCCTCGGGCAGCGCCTCGGTGTGCGGGCGCAGGTAGAGCACGGCGCCGTCGGAGAGCCCGGCACGGGTGAGGGTGGTCTCCTCGTCGAGCGGGGCGTCGCCGAGCTGCTGGAGCACCCAGCCGGCGTGGTCGAGGCCCGCCTCCTCGGCCTCCTCGCCGACGTAGCGCAGCAGTGTGGGCAGGAGATCGGCGACCGGCACGTCGGCGGGTACGGCCAGATCGACGGAGACGCTCGGCGCACGTACGGTCAGGCGGCACAGTTCGGCCACAGCGCTGTCGGTCATCAGCTGAACTCTCGTCTTCCGTGGGGGCTTTGGCACGAGGACTTCCCCGGGAGGGGGCACCTGCGAAGAGTACGGAAGGCCGGCGCGGGGGCGAACGGGGGGTACGAAACAGCAGAGTTGTGTCCGCGCCGCCGGCGACCGTCTCTCCCGCATGGACAGATGGACAGGCCGCGTTCCGTGAATGCAGACTACTGCCTGCGCCCGCCGGATCGAGCTGCGGACCGGACTCGATGTCCGGTATGGAGTTGTCCTTCACGGGAGTTGACCGTCGCCGCCATCAGCTCGAAACATTCACCCCGGCGTTCACCGCATGACGCGCGGTCCGGAGAATGAGCCCGGTACGGTCTTTCCCGCTGCCGGGTGCGCCGGTATTCGGCGCGGGCCGGAAAGCCAGTGAAACCGGAGGTTTCGTTCCTTGAGTGTGGTGCTGTTTCGCCGGCCGGCCCGTAGACGCGGACCGGAGATGCCCGAGGGCCAATTGACCCTTCAGGAGCCACCGGTCCTCGCCGAGACGGTGCCCGACACCTCGGCGATATGGACCTATTTGCCGATGGCGCTCATGTCGGTGTCGATGATGCTGATGTTCCTGCGCCCCGGCGGCGGGAACGGCGTCTTCATGTATCTGGCGATGGGTGTCATGGCGCTCTCCGCCGGTGCGATGCTGCTGGGGCAGCTGATGCGCCGCTCCAGCGAGCGCAAGCAGCGGCTGAAGGGCGAGCGCCGCGACTACCTCCGCTACCTGGCGCAGACCCGCAAGCGGGTCCGGTCCACCATCGTGGAGCAGCAGCGGGCGCTCGCCTGGCGCCACCCGGACCCCGCCTCGCTGCGCTCCCTGGCCCGCACCTCGCGGCTGTGGGAGCGCCGCCCGACCGACGAGGACTTCGGCGAGGCCCGGCTCGCGGTCGGTGAACAGCAGCTCGCGCTCACCCTGCAGCCGGTCTCCACCCGCCCGGTCGAGGACCTCGAACCGCTGTGCGCGCACGCCCTGCGCCGCTTCATCCGCGCCTACTCCACCGTCCCGGACCAGCCGCTCGGCCTGTACCTGCGGTCGTCCGCGCGGATCCTGCTGCGCCCCGAGGACACCACCACGCAGGCGTCCGCCGAGCCGGGCGTCGCGCCGAACGCGAACCCGGGCGAGGCCAGGACCGCGGGCGGCGCCCCGGCTCAGGACCCGGCCGACGCCGTACGTTCCCTCGTACGCGCCGCGCTCGCCCAGCTCGCGGTGTTCCACGCGCCCGAGGAGCTGTGGCTCGCGATCTGCGTCAGCGACGAGCGCCGCCCCGACTGGGAGTGGGTCAAGTGGCTGCCGCACGCGCTGCATCCGCAGGAGGAGGACGGCGCCGGCCAGGTCCGCCGGATCACCGCCGACCTGACCGAGCTGGACGACCTGCTCGGCGCCGAGTTCGCCGAGCGCCCGGGTTTCGACCCGGACGGCCGCCCCGGACGTGACGAGCCCTTCACCGTCGTCGTCCTGGACGGCGTCACCGTGCCCGAGGGTCATCGCTGGGAGGGGCACGGCTACCGCAACGCCGTCGTCCTCGACGTGTCCGGCGCGCTGCGCTGGCGGCCCGGACGCAACACGCTGCGGCTGACCGTCGGTCCCCAGCGGGTGAACCTGGTGCGCACCGACCGCAGCCGCAAGGAGCGCTCCGTGCCGCTCGGGCGCCCCGACCGGCTCGGCCCGCTCGGCGCCGAGTCGCTGGCCCGGCTGCTCACCTCGCGCCGGATCAGCCTGGGCACCGACATCGCGCAGCCGCTGGACGCCGACGTCGAACTGACCACGCTGCTCGGCATTCCCGACCTGCACCGGCACGACCCGGCCACGCTCTTCGCACGGCACACCGGAGCCGGGCGGCTGCGGGTCCCGGTGGCGGTCGGCGTGGACGGCCGCCCGGTGGAACTCGACATCAAGGAGTCCGCGCAGGGCGGCATGGGCCCGCATGGCATGCTCATCGGCGCCACCGGCTCCGGAAAGAGCGAGCTGCTGCGCACGCTCGTGCTCGGTCTCGCGCTGACCAACTCCTCCGAGACCCTGAACTTCGTCCTGGTCGACTTCAAGGGCGGCGCCACCTTCCTGGGCCTGGAGGAACTGCCGCACACCTCCGCCGTCATCACCAACCTCGCCGACGAGGTCGCTCTGGTGGAGCGCATGCAGGACGCTCTGCACGGTGAACTCATGCGCCGCCAGGAGCTGTTGCGGGCGGCGGGCAACTACACCTCCGCCCTGGAGTACGAGCGCGCCCGTGCCGCGGGGGCCGACCTGACCCCGCTGCCCAGCCTCTTCGTGGTCGTCGACGAGTTCAGCGAACTCCTCTCCACGCACCGGGAGTTCATGGACCTGTTCGTGATGATCGGCCGCCTCGGCCGCTCCCTCGGGGTGCACCTGCTGCTCGCCTCGCAGCGCCTGGACGAGGGCCGTATGCACCAGTTGGAGAGCCATCTCTCGTACCGCATCGGCCTGCGCACCTTCTCCGCCATGGAGAGCCGCGGCGTGCTCGGCGTGCCGGACGCCTACGAGCTCCCGGCGCAGCCCGGCAGCGGCTACCTGAAGTCCGGGGTGGAGTCGCTGACCCGGTTCCGTGCCGCCTACTCGTCGGGCACCTACCGCAGGCGTACCGGCGCGGTGGTGCAGGCCCGGGTGGCCAGTCAGGTGGTGCCGTGGACCAGCGGCTGGGTCGTACCGCGCACGCTGGAGTCGGCCCCCGAGCCGGAACCGGAGACCGAGGAGGGCGAGGAGGACGAGGAGACCCTGCTCGCCGTCGCCCTGGACCGGCTGCGCGACTCCGGTCCCGCCGCCCACCAGGTGTGGCTGCCGCCGCTGGACGAGCCGTCGCCGCTGGACGCCCTGCTGCCCGGCGGCCTCACCGTCGACCCCGAGCGCGGCCTGACCGCCGCCGGCTGGGGCGGCACCGGCAAGCTGCGCGTTCCGGTCGGCCTGGTCGACAAGCCCTTCGAGCAGCGCCGCGACCCGCTGGTCGTGGACCTGTCCGGGGCGGGCGGCCACGTCGCCATCGCGGGCGGTTCGCAGAGCGGCAAGTCCACGCTCGCCCGTACCCTCATCGGGGCGCTCGCCCTCACCCACACGCCCGCCGAGATCCAGTTCTACTGCCTCGACTTCGGCGGCGGCGGTCTCTCGCAGCTCGCCGCGCTGCCGCACGTCGGCGGGGTCGCGGCGCGGCTCAATCCGGAGCGGGTGCACCGCGCGGTGGCCGAGGTCATGACGCTGCTGGCCCGGCGCGAGCAGTTCTTCGTGGACCACACCATCGACTCGATGCAGTCCTACCGGCGCCGCCGGGCCGCCGGGGAGTTCCCCGGCGAGCCGTTCGGCGACGTGTTCATGGTGGTCGACGGCTGGTCCACGGTCCGCCAGGACTACGACGACCTGATCCCGAAGTTCAACGAACTCGCGGCCCGCGGCCTCAACTACGGCATCCACCTGCTCATCACCACCACCCGCTGGGTGGAGCTGTCGGCGCAGGTCCGCGACCAGTCGGCCACCCGCCTCGAACTGCGGATGGGTGATCCGATGGACTCCGAGATCGACACCCGCAAGGCCCGTTCGGTGCCCCGCAGCGGCGGCCGCGGCATCACCTCCGACACCAAGATGCACTTCCTCGCCGGCCTGCCCAGGCTGGACGGCAGCGGTTCCCTCGACGACCTCGGCGAAGGAGTCGCCCACCTGGTCACCGAGGTCGCCCGGCACTGGCCCGGCGCACCGGCCCCGCAGGTCCGGATGCTGCCGCACCGGCTGCCCGCCGCCGAGCTGCCGGCGCCCGAGTCCACCGAGGGCGGCGGCATGCGCCTGGCACTGGGCATCGACCAGGACGCCCTGGAACCGGTCTGGCACGACTTCAGCCGCACCCCGCACCTGATCGTGGTCGGCGACACGGAGAGCGGCAAGACCAACCTGCTCCGGAACATCACGGCGGGCATCACCTCGCGCTACTCCCCCGCCGAGGCGAAGATCATCGTGGTGGACTACCGCCGCACACTGGTGGACACCGTGCCCGAGGAGTACCGCATCGGGCACGTCATCTCCCTGGACAACCTCAAGGAGACCATCGAGGGCGCCGCCCGGGCCATGAAGACGCGGGTCCCGGGGGCCGACATCGCGCCCAGCCGCATGCGCACGTGCGACTGGTGGACGGGACCGAGGCTGTTCATCCTGGTCGACGACTACGACATGGTCTCCGGCAGCTCGTTCCAGAGCCCCATGGAGCCCCTGTTCGAGTACCTGACGCTCGGTTTCGAGATGGGTCTGCACCTGGTCGTCGCCCGCAGCGCCATGGGTGCGGGACGCGGCCTCAGCGACGGCCTGATCCGCCGCCTCGACGAGGCCAACAACCCGGCCGTGCTGCTCTCCTGCCCGCCCACGGAGGGCCGCCTCTTCGGCAACGCGAAGCCCAGGAACCTCCCTCCGGGCCGTGCCCTGCACATCGCCCGCCGCCGCGCGAGGCTGATGCAGACGGCACTGGTCGCGGAGCCCGGCACCGACTGACGGGACTCGGGTACGACGGGAGCGGGGGCCGCCTCAGGCGGCCCCCGCTCCCGTTCGCGTGAACCTTGCGAGGACCGGGGTGACCGGCCCGCAGCCGTACGAGGGCGGCGCGCGGGACGTCCCGGCCTAGGGCCTGTCTGACAATTCCCGTCGTCGCCCGGAGGGCGGCCTCGCGGCGTCAGGTGCGTGCTCTGGGGGTCCCCCCGGCCGGAGGCTGGGGGAGTGCCGGGCGTAGAGCCTCGTACTGGACGTACTTGGGTCTGCGCCCGGTGCGGCGAGAGTGCGTGCATGGCGTCGCGAGGCAGACGGGAATTGTC
>NZ_JBIAJQ010000007.1:243709-517371 GCF_042872045.1 Streptomyces sp. NPDC005496 | reverse complement strand
GGACCCTGTGGGAGAGTAGGACGCCGCCGAACAAATTTTGAAAGAGAACCCCCGTACCGGGGATACCGGTACGGGGGTTTTCTGCGTTGTACGTGAATTCCCGCGGTATTACGGTGGCTGCATGACCCACGTGATCCGTTCCATACGTGCCGACGAATGGCCCGCCGTGAAGGCGCTCCGGCTCGCCGCGCTCCAGGACCCCGTCGCTCCCATCGCCTTCCTGGAGGCGTACGAGGAAGCTGCTGCGCGACCCGACTCGTACTGGCGGGAGCGGGCCGCCGGGGCCGCCGAGGGCACGACGGAGCGTCAGCAGTTCGTGGCCGAGGGGCCGGACGGGGAGTGGGCCGGCTCGCTGACCGTGCTCGTCGAGAAGGCCGGGACGCACGATCCTTTCGGGGGCGCGGTCGAGGAGTCCCAGGGGCACGTCGTCGGGGTGTTCGTGCGCGACGGGCAGCGCGGCAACGGGCTGATCGGCGCACTGCTCGACGCGGCCCTGGAGTGGTCCTGGGGGCTCGGCCTGGAGCGGGTGCGGCTGTTCGTCCACGAACGCAACTCCCGTGCGGAGGCGGCCTACCGCAAGGCCGGCTTCGTACCCACCGGAGCGACGGCCGCCGTGCCGGGGAACCCCGAGGAGCGGGAGATCGAGTTCGAGGTCAGGCGGCGCTGACCGTGAGGGCGGACCGCTGAGCGGACGGGCGTCCTCAGACCGGGAGGTCGTACTGCGGCCAGCGCGAGCGGCTCTGTTCCTGTGACCGCAGCAGGGCCAGCGTGGGCAGGCCCCGCTCCGCTCCGCCGGTGAGCAGATCCGGGAGCTGGGGGAGCGGGGCGACCGCGGCGACGTCGTCAAGGACGAGCGTGAGTGGTGGGTCGAGGCGACCGGAGGATGACCGTTCGGCCATGCGCCGGCCGCGCTCGACCACGCTTGAGGCGAGGGCCGTCAGGAGCGGCATCGCGCCGGGATTCGCCTTGGGGTCCTCGATGGGTTCACCGACCACATAAAGCGTGCCCCCTTCGTTGACGAAGGAATCCAAGGTGAGTGCATCAGTTCGGTTGGGAGTGCAGGACTCGCGCACGTTCACCGTGAAGAGCGAGGACAGCGCTCTCGCCGTCAACTCCTGGGCGATGTCGCGGCGTTCGGGGTGCGAGGTGAGGGCCGCCTCCAGTTCGCCCGCCGAGCCCGCGGCGGCCTTCGGGTTCGTGCGCAGGGCCCGTACGGCGTCCTGGACCTGGCTGCCCTGGGCCCAGCGGTGGACGTGGCGGATGGCCTTGCCCTCGACCGCGGCCGCGTGCAGGTAGCTGCGGAGGAGCGTTTCCGCCACGTCGGCCATCGCCTGGTCGACCTTCGCTCCCGGGCGTACCGGGGCGAGGAGAGCGGCGGCTCTCGCCCTGGCGGTGTCCCGGTCCTCGCAGCCGGCCGCGGGGGACCAGTGGAGGCGGGCCGGGGTGTCGCACAGGTGCGCGGGGTCGTAGAGCAGGACGGGGCCGAGCTTGGCCCGGGCGTCCTTGGTCTCCGACCAGACGGCGGGGCTGGAGGTGATGACGAGGGCGGCGCCCTCCGCGTCCCGCACCGCCTGGACGGCGAGGGGGTGGCGGGTGTCCGGGGGGCCGAGGAAGACGGGGCTCCGCTGCGGGGGCACCAGGGGGGCCGGGGTGTCCCAGCCGGCGACGGGGGACGGGACGGCGGGAGGCATCGCGCTCAACTGTGTGAGGGGTTCCGGCGCGGTCTGCTCCAGGGGCTGTGCCGGGCGCTCCGGCCGTGGTGCCGGGTCTTCCCGTCCGGGCGCCCCTTCCAGCCGCTCCAGGGGCGCTGGGGCCTGCTTGGCGGGGTCCTCCCGGACGGTCAGGCCCTCGGTCGGCTCCGGGAGTTGAGCGGCGCGTCTCTTCGGCTTCGTCGCGCGCCAGCGGGCCACCGTGCCCATGACGAAGACCGTGAGCACCACGAGGATCATCAGCTGGCCGATGAACAGGCCCCAGAACAGGCCGTAGCCGGAGAGTTGGCCGCCGGGGGTGTCCGGCCAGGCGCCGGGGATGTCGTGCGGGCGGCCGATGAGGTGCCGCATGGCCAGCGGCGTACGGCCGAAGGTCACGGCGTCCGGCCAGACACCGTGGGCGAACAGGCCGGCGAGGCCCGTCGCCGACCACACCATCAGCGTCATGCCGAGGAGGAACGCGAGGATCCCCACCAGCAGACCGTCGGGAATGCCTCCGTCGCCCTCGGGGCGAGGGGCGCGTTCGTCCCGTCTCATCTCACGCCGCCGTTCTCGCGTCTCGTGCCGGCGTCGTACGCACGCCGTCTCCGGCACCGGTCATGCCGTCGTTCATGCCACCGTGGACTCGGACGAACCGTCGAGGTCGTTCAGGTGCTGTTCCATGAAGGCCGCGGCCCGCTCCTCGGCCTCCAGTTCCGCGGCGCGCAGGGCGTCGTGGGCGAGGTGGTCCTCGGAGGACTCGGTCATCGCGCGGTCCGTGAACACCAGTGGCCGTTCGGTCTCCGTGATCAGGTGCTTGACCACCTGGACGTTGCCGTTCACGTCCCACACCGCGATGCCCGGGGTGAGGCTCGGGATGATCTCGACCGCCCAGCGGGGCAGCCCGAGGACCCGGCCCGTCATCCGTGCCTCGTCCGCCTTCTGGGCGTAGATGGTCCGCGTCGACGCCATCTTCAGGATCGCCGCCGCCTCCTTGGCCGCCGCCCCGTCCACCACGTCGGACAGGTGGTGGACCACCGCCACGAAGGACAGACCGAGCCGGCGCCCGAACTTCAGCAGCCGCTGGAACAGCTGGGCGACGAAGGGGCTGTTGATGATGTGCCACGCCTCCTCGACCAGGAAGATGCGCTTCTTGCGGTCGGGCCGGATCCACGTGTGCTCCAGCCACACGCCCACGATGGCCATGAGGATCGGCATCGCGATGGAGTTCCGGTCGATGTGGGACAGGTCGAAGACGATGAGCGGGGCGTCCAGGTCGATGCCGACCGTCGTCGGGCCGTCGAACATGCCCCGCAGGTCACCGTCCACCAGCCGGTCCAGGACCAGGGCGACGTCGAGCCCCCAGGCCCGTACGTCGTCTATGGCGACGTTCATCGCCTCGGCCGACTCCGGCTCGGGGTGGCGCAGTTGCTCGACGATGTCGGTGAGCACCGGCTGGCGCTCGACGATCGTCTCGTTCACGTAGGCGTGCGCGACCTTCAGCGCGAAGCCGGACCGCTCGTCCAGGCCGTGGCCCATCGCGACCTCGATGATCGTCCGGAGCAGCGCGAGCTGCCCGGTCGTGGTGATCGCCGGGTCGAGCGGGTTGAGCCGGATCCCCATGTCCAGGGCGGCCGTGGGGTCGAGCCGGATAGGAGTTATGCCGAGTTCCTCGGCGATGAGGTTCCACTCGCCGACGCCGTCCTCGCCCTGGGCGTCCAGGACGACGACCTGCCGGTCGCGGAACCGCAGCTGGCGCATGACGTACGTCTTCTCCAGCGCCGACTTGCCGTTGCCGGACTCGCCGAGCACCAGCCAGTGCGGAGCGGGGAGCTGCTGGCCGTAGAGCTGGAACGGGTCGTAGATGTAGCCCTTGCCGGAGTACACCTCGCGTCCGATGATCACGCCGGAGTCGCCGAGGCCGGGTGCGGCGGTCGGCAGGTAGACCGCCTGGGCCTGGCCCGTCGACGTACGCACCGGCAGGCGGGTCGTCTCGACCTTGCCGAAGAGGAAGGACGTGAAGGCGTCCGTGAGGACGGAGAGCGGATCCCGCATCAGTGCATCAGCCCCTACCTGCGGATTCCGGTGGCGAACGGCAGTGTGTTCACAAACGCGCGGTGGTGCTCGCGGTCGCACCATTCCAGCTTCAGGTACGACTTCCCGGCCGACGCGCGGATGGTCCGCTTGTCGCGGGCGAGCGCCTCGGGGTTGCGCGAGGACACCGTGATGTAGCCGACGAGGTTCACGCCGGCGGCACCGCTGGCGAGGTCCTCGCCGCGCTGGTCGAGACGGTTGTGGGAGGCGATGTCACGCGGGTCCACGGTGCGGTTCATCTTGGCGGCGCGGCTGGCCTCCGCCTCGTCGTTCGTCTTCTCGGTCAGCATCCGCTCGATGGCGACCTCGGTGGGTTCGAGGTCCATCGTGACGGCGACCGTCCGGATGACGTCCGGCGTGTGGACCAGCAGCGGGGCGAGGAAGTTGACGCCGACGGGGGTCATCGGCCACTCCTTCACCCAGGCCGTGGCGTGGCACCAGGGCTCGCGGGTGGAGGACTCGCGGGTCTTCGCCTGGAGGTACGTCGGCTCCATCGCGTCCAGCTCGGCCGGCCAGGCGTTGCGCTTCGTCATCGCCTGGATGTGGTCGATCGGGTGGTCCGGGTCGTACATGGAGTGCACGAGCGAGGCGAGACGGCCCTGCCCGAGCGGCTGCCGTACGCGGATGTCCGCTTCCTGGAGCCGGGAGCAGATGTCGGTCAGCTCGCGCGCCATGACGACGGCGAGCCCCGCGTCCCGGTCGAGCTTCCTGCCGCCGTGCGGCCGGGCCGCGCGGGCCATGGCCTGGGCCTCGGCGGCGAGTTCGCGCGAGTAGTGCATGCAGGCGACGAGGTACGCGCGGTGCTGCTCGCTGCTGGTGGACACCATCGACTGGAGCTGGTCGTACGACTGCTGGAGCCAGCCGGGTGCCCGGTCGTCCCCGCGTACGGCGACGTCCTTGGCGTGGGCGTCCGGGTCGGCGGGGAGCGTGCGGGCGAGCATCTGGATCCTGGTGACGAAGCCGTCGCCGTTCGCGACGTGCTTCAGCAGGGTCCCGAAGCGGTCGACGAGGGCCTCCTGGTCCTCGCTGTCCCGCAGGCCGACGCCGGGGCCCTCGATCTCGATGGCGGCGGTGACCGTACGGCGGTCGGCGTGCAGCAGCACGGCGATCTCGTCCGGCCCGAAGGGGGCCGCGAGCCAGCTGATGCGGCCGATGCCCGGCGGGGGGCCGATCTCGACCTCGCGTCCGTCGATCCGGGTGCCGGCCTCCATGACGTGGGACCGGTAGGCGGTGCCCCGGCGCAGGGAGCGCTTGTAACTGCGGTTGATCTCGAACCACTTGTAGAAGGTCCGCCGCTTGTACGGGACGTACACCGCGGCGAGCGCCAGCAGCGGGAAGCCCATCAGGAGCACGATGCGCAGGGCGAGGACGGGGACGAGGAGTCCGCACATCATGCCGAGGAACGCGCCCACGATGATGAGCGCGATCTCGCCCGACTCGCGGTTCCGGCCGACGATCGCGTTCGGCCGGGCGCGGCCGATCAGATATGTACGGCGGGGCGTGACCGGATGGGACACGTGGGACTCGGTCGTCAACGCCCTTCACCTCCCGTGCGGTTGGTACTGCTGTTGCGGGCGTTGCTCGCGTGGGGGGTGTTGGCCGGGCTGGTACGCGGCGGGGGTGCGGCGGAGGGGACAGATCCGCCGCCTCCCGCGGGCGTACGCGTGCTGTGCGCGGCCACACCGCCGGACGCGGGGTTGGCGGGACGGGGGGACGACTGGCCGCCGCCTCCACCGCCGCCGCTGTCGGTGCGGGTGCTGTGGGTCTTGATGCCCTGGGCGACGAGGGTGGCCGGCGAGCTCATCACGGCCGCGGCCTTGCCTTCGGCGCCCTGCATGATGCGGTTGTTGCGGGAGTTGGCGATCTCGTCGCCGAAGCCGGGGACGAAGCGGTAGATCATGCCGCTCGCGAAGATGGCCAGCAGGATGATGGCGAGGCCGGAGACGATCGCGGCGAGCGAGTCGGGGCCGCCGTCGGAGGCGAGCGCCCCGGCGAGGCCGAGGACGATCACGATCACCGGCTTGACGAGGATCACCGCGATCATCACGCCCGCCCAGCGGCGGACGTGGCCCCAGAGGTTCTTGTCGACGAGTCCCGCGTAGACGACGACGCCGAGGAGGGCGCCGACGTACAGCAGGACCGCGCGCAGGTACAGCTCCAGGTAGAGGACTCCGGCGGCGACGATCGAGATCAGCGAGACCAGCATCAGCATGATGGGGCCGCCGCCGATGTCGTCGCCCTTGGCGAGGGCCTCGGAGAACGTGCCGAAGAACGCGTCGGTCTGGTTGCCCGTCGTCTTCGCCAGCACGTCGCTGACGCCGTCCGTCGCCGAGACGACCGTGTAGAGGATCAGCGGCGTGAAGGCCGAGGCCAGCACGGTCAGCCAGAGGAAGCCGACGGCCTCGGACAGGGCGGTGGTGAGCGGGACGCCCCGCACCGCCCTCTTCGCGACCGCGAGCAGCCACAGCAGCAGCGTGAGGATCGTCGACGCGGCGAACACGACGGCGTACTGCTGGAGGAACTTGGGGTTCGTGTAGTCGACGTTGGCCGTCTCCTTCACGGCCTCCGAGAGCTTGTCGACGGTCCAGGAAGCGGCGTCGGCACAGCCCTTGGCCAGGGAGGAGAGGGGGTCGAGGGGGGAAGTGAGATCGGGCCCGTCGGTCCCACCCCGGGTCGCCCCACGCCGGTTGTCACCGCGCTCGCAGTAGTTCTTGGCGGGGCCGCGGATCAGGTCGCAGGGGTCATTGCTCGGAGTCGGGGTGGGGGCGGCGAAAGCGCGTGTGGCCAGCAGTACCGACGTGGCCTGAACGGCGGTCACGACACCGGCGATCTTGAGTACGCGATGGCTAGCGGGCATACGTGAACCCTCCGTACTCCTGGACGGCCTTCGTCATGTCATCGGCGGTGGAGGCTTTCTGGTCGCGTCCGACCGGCACGGGACCGTCCTTCTGCGTGAAGTCGGTGACCTTCCAGTCACCGTTGATCCACTTCAGTTCGTACGTGGTCGTGTACCAGCTCTCGGACACAGGGTTCGTAGACCCCTCGCCGGACAGACCGAACAGCGACGTGTACCAGAGTTCGACCTTCGCGCTGTCGGTGGTCGAGGCCGTGACCTTGGTGCCTACCGGGATGATGCGTGAGACGAAGGTCTGTCCACTGGGCGCGGAGCCGTCCTTGCTCAAGCCGATGTTGGTCAGGAACTTCTCGCTCGAGTACGCCTTGTCGAAGTCGTCCTGCCGCGCGGCCGCGACTTCGGGCGCGTACACGGTGTCGACGATCACGTGCCGCTGAGCGGTGTTGAACATCCCCGTCGAACCCAGCGCGACCCCGTAATTGCTGGCGGCGGACTCCGCGCCCTGCTGGTCGTGTGCGTACCCCGTGGGGATGTCCCCCGTCTTCGACTGGACCGGGCGTTCCCCGGAGGGGGCCGTCGGGGCGGTCTCCGCCTTGTCGCCGCCGCCCGACCCCGAAGGGGCGTCGTCCTCGCCGCGGTTCGCGAAGGCGATCGCCGCGATGAGCAGGACGACGACACCGACGACGGTGATCAGGCTCCGGGACGAGGACCGGCCCCGCCGGGCACCGCCGTAGACGTCGCCACCCCGGTCGGGCAGCCGCGTCCGGGTCTGCCCGGAGCCGCCGTACCCGCCGTCGTCACCGCGGGAGGTGTCACCGTAACCATGATCGTCACCGAGACTCATACCGCGCACGCCCCCTCGACCTCGTACCGAAACGCCTCGTACCGAAACGCGTAGCAGTACGACGGTAGCCGTGCTGGTTCCCGCGCGGGCGCGGTGTGGTGACTGGACATCAGGGAAACGCAACCTCAGCCGGTGGGCACGACGGACGGGTGGGTCGGAGGGGGCACCGGGCGCGCCCGGCCGGGTCTAGACGGCCATGCCGTAGACGATGGTGAAGAGCGTGCCGAGGGAGCCGATGATGAAGACCCCCGTCAGTCCCGCGATGATGAGGCCCTTGCCCTGCTCGGCGCTGAAGGTGTCGCGCAGCGCCGTCGCGCCGATCCGCTGCTTCGCGGCACCCCAGATCGCGATCCCGAGGCACAGCAGGATGGCGACCGCCATCACGACCTCGATCATCACCTTCGCCTCGTTGCCCAGGCTGCCGAAGGGCCCCCAGTCCGGAGCGATCCCGCCGATGATCGTGGTGATGTCGCCCTTTTCGGCTGCGAAAAGCATGTAAGTCACCGCCCCTTGTGGGTAGTTCTCTCCACCCCCTGCCACTGCGCAGAGGTCAGCTCATTCTCGCCGACAAAGACGCTGTCGTATGTCGACTTGACGTCATTGGTTGGCGGGTTTCGTGCGAATCCCTTGCCCGCCGTCCCGCGGGGCACCCTCTCGGGAGCGCGGGACGGATGGCAAGGGGTCGTATGGTCACTCTGTGTATCACGGCAGGTCACGCCGGGCAATGAAGTCGAACCGGAACCTGTCGTGTGGTTCCGTCGTTAACCCCTTTTACGCCTCGGGACCCTCCCGGGGCGGTCCGCGGTGCGGACGGAAACTGACCGGCCCGTTCCGGGCGGTGCCTGTCCGATACAGAGGTTATCTCCGGATCCGGAACCGGGCGACAAGGGGGAGCGGGCGGACCGACGCCCTCTCAGGTCACCGCCGTGGCAAGGACGTCGGCCGTCCCGGCCACCAGCTCGTCGTCGGGGGCGGCGTCCCGCGCGGGCTTCGTGGTGAGGACGGCCAGGACGACGGGGGTGCCGTCCGGGGTCCAGGCGATGCCCACGTCGTTCGCGGTGCCGTGGGAGCCGGTGCCCGTCTTGTCGGCGATGGACCAGTCCGCGGGCAGGCCCGCGTGGAAGCGCTTGGTGCTGGTCGTGTTCCCGAGGAGCCAGGCCGTCAGGCGGGTGCGGTCCCGCTCGCACAGGGCGTCGCCCAGGGTCAGGCGGGCGTAGGTGCGGGCGATGGCCGCCGGGGTGGTGGTGTCCTCCCGGCGCCAGGGCTCCGCCGTGTTCAGTTCCGGCTCCCAGCGGTCCAGGCGGGTCCGCCGGTCCCCGAGCGAGCGGCAGAACCGGGTGACGGCCGTGGGCCCGCCGAGCTCGCGCAGCAGCAGGTTGGCCGCCAGGTTGTCGCTGTAGCGGATCGCCGCGTCGGACAGTTCGGCGATGGTCATGCCGGCGGCGACGTTCTCGGGCTTGACGGTGATCGCCCCGCCTCCGGCGGCCGCCACGTCCGCGGCGGTGTAGTGGAGCCGCCGGGCGAGCGTCTCGCCGTGCCGGTCCAGGTCCCGCAGGACGGCGGCGACCGCGAGGGTCTTGAACACCGAGCACATGGGGAAGCGTTCCCCGGCCCGGTGGCCGACGGTCCTCCCGGTCCTCAGGTTGTGGGCGAACGCGCCCACCCTGGCGCCGTGACGTTCCTCCAGCTCCCGCAGACGGGAACGGGCGTCCCGGGCGCCGGGGTCGGCGTGCGCGGAGCCGGCGGTGAGCGCGAGCGCCGCCGTGGAGGTGACCGCTGCGGCCGTGGTGAGCAGGGTGCGGCGGGTTGTCGTCGGTTCTAAGATCGCTCGGTCCTCCTGTACGCGTGCGAAGTGGCCGGTCTCGCCTGTCCGTACGCCTCGTACGCCGGCGTCCCACTTCTCCTAGGTGGTAGGGACGACGGTCGTGGGGTCACCGGTTTCACGGTGGCGTACGGGGAGGGGTGACCCCGCCGGGGCGATTCGGGGTGCGGGCGAGGGCGTCCGTCATGGGTGCGTGCGGGGTTCGGGGCTTACCGGATGCCTGTCGGCCTTTGCTCTCCGGGTCGCGGAGATTTTTCCGGGGGGCTGGGTCAAAGTGGACGGGTGATGCGGCGCACCACTCGTCCCGGGAGTCCACGGCGGCACGCTCTGTCCGCCGTGGTCCTCGTGCTGGCCGCCACGACCTCCTCGGTGGCCGCCGCGGACGACGGCGTCGGACCGCTCGGGGTGACCGTGGACGCGCCCGCGACCTGGCCGACGGCCCGCGTCGGCGCCCTGTTCCGCGGCACGGGCGCCCTGGCGGGCGGCCACTTCTGCACGGCGTCCGTGGTGCACAGCGAGGGACGGAACCTGATCGTCACCGCCGCGCACTGCCTGGACGGCGGCGGGAGGTTCCGGTTCGCGCCCGGCTACCGGGACGGCAGGGCGCCGTACGGCGTCTGGGACGTCGGCAGGACGTACGTCGCCGAGGCGTGGCGGCGGGACCGCGACGAGGACAGCGACCTCGCGTTCGCCGTCGTGGACGACCTGGCGGGGCTGGAGGTCGAGGACGTCGTCGGCGGCAGTCCCCTCGCCATCGGGCAGGCCACCGGGGCGACCGCAGTGACGGTGACCGGGTACCCGAGGTCCCGCGAGGTGCCGGTCACGTGTACCGCGAGGCCGAGCGCGCACAGCGGCACCCAGCAGCGCGTGGAGTGCCCCGGCTTCACCGGCGGCACCAGCGGCAGCCCGTGGGTCAACGGCGACGGGCGGGTCGTCGGCGTCATCGGCGGCCACGAGGAGGGCGGGAACACGGCCGACGTCTCCTACAGCGTCGTCCTCGGCGAGGAGGCGGCCGCGCTCCACCGCACGGCGTCCGCCGAGCGGTGAGCCCGGCGGGACGGGCGGACTCCCCGGGCGGGGCGCGAGGAGCCGGTCACCCTCCGGGGGAGAGGGTGGGACGGCCACTTCCCGGAAGGCACGTGAGAGCCGGCGAAACCCCCGGTGTTGATCCGCCGTCACATCCCGGACTGTGTACGCCGGAACGCGACGAAGCCGATTTTGGCGTGTAACCGTCTTGCGTGGCGTGCGGACCGCGTCCGGACCGATCGTGCCGCCAGGACCCGTCCGCCACGTGCGGTTTCTTCTCGTGCGTGATCATCCCGCGCCGCCGGGGCCGCCTCTACACTGACGTCGGCGGACTCCTGTGCGGTGAGGGGCGGTTGACGGTGCGTAAGGCTGGGGTCGTGGCGCTCGCCGCCGCGGGGGCGGGGCTCAGCCTCGTGATGCTGCTCGTCGCGGGCGTCTACCTCGTCGCCGGGAACCTCACCAACGGCGTGGGCGGCGGCTCGGTCGGGCTCGCCAAGGGCGCCGTGCCGGCCGCTTACCAGGACCTCGTGAAGAAGTGGGGCAACCTCTGCGACGCGATCAACCCCGCGCTGCTGGCCGCCCAGCTGTACCAGGAGAGCGGGTTCAACCCGCGGGCCAAGAGTCCGGCGGCGGCGCAGGGGATAGCGCAGTTCATCCCCGGTACGTGGGCCACGCACGGGGTCGACGGCGACGGGGACGGCGACCGGGACGTCTGGGACCCGAACGACGCGATCCCCTCGGCCGCCTCGTACGACTGCACCCTCGCGAAGTACGTGAAGGACGCCCCGGGGAACCAGACCGAGAACATGCTCGCCGCCTACAACGCGGGCGCGTACGCGGTCATCAAGTACGGGGGCGTGCCGCCGTACAAGGAGACGCAGAACTACGTGAAGACGATCACGACGCTGGAGAAGAGCTTCGCCGCTCCGGTGACCCGGGTCGATCCGTCCGAGCAGGCCGCGGGGGCCATCTACTACGCGCAGAAGAAGCTCGGCACCCCCTACCTCTGGGGTGGCAACGGCACCGCCGACCAGGGCGGACGCTTCGACTGCTCGGGGCTGACGAAGGCCGCGTACGAGAGTGTCGGCGTCACGCTGCCGCGCGTCGCCAACGACCAGTACAACGCCGGTCCGCACCCGAGCCGCGACGAACTGCTGCCCGGGGACCTGGTCTTCTTCTCGGACGACCTGACCAATTCGCGGACCATCCGGCACGTGGGCATCTACGTCGGCGGCGGGTACATGATCGACGCACCGCGCACGGGTGCCGTCATCCGATTCGACCCGGTCGACACCCCCGACTACTTCGGTGCGACCCGAGTGACGGAAGATGGCGCGAAAGCACTCCCCACGGCGGTCTGAAACCTGCCGGAATCAACCCTCTGAGCTGCGGCGATGGATCTCTCTTCGGTAACGTCTGCGTGATCATTCGGTGGAGGGTGGAACGTACGGAAGGGGACTGTGCGTTCCTGTTGACGTAACGCGTGTCCAGACAGAGGAACGCGGTTCACGGGGGTGGCACCGAGCGGCGCACGAGCGTGTGCGGCCGTGGGAGAAAAGACGACGAAGGGGCCTCAGCGCAATGGCTGGACTCGCCGATTCCGGTTCCAACCCCGACGTCAGCCTGCTCTACGACATCAATGGCCTGGCCAAGGACGCGCCGCACTGGTTCGACCGCGTCATGGAGTTCGTGGGCGAGTACGGCCTGCTGCTCGCCATGGTGCTGCTCGTGCTCTGGTGCTGGTGGACGGTCCGGCGGCGCGGCGGGGAGAACGCGGCGCCCTCGGTGGCCGCGCTGGTCTGGGCGCCGCTGGCGGCCGGGATCGCCGTCCTGGTGAACGTGCCGATAAGGGGTTTCGTGGAGCGCCCGCGGCCCTTCGTCGACCACCGCGGACTGGACGTGCTGGTCTCCGGGAAGACCGACTTCTCGTTCGTCAGCGACCACGCCACGCTCACCATGGCGATGGGCGTCGGACTCTTCGTCGCGCACCGGAAGTTCGGCCTCGCCGGCATCGGCCTCGCGCTCCTGGAGGGCTTCTGCCGGGTCTACATGGGCGTGCACTACCCGACGGACGTCGTCGGCGGGTTCGCGCTCGGCACCGCCGTCGCCCTGCTGCTCTCGCCGCTCGCCATGGCCCTGCTGACACCGGTCGTCCGGGCGGTCGAGCGGTCCCCGCGGGCCGGCCGGCTGGTCCGGGCCCGCGGTGGGGTGCCCGCGGAGCGGGACGCGCTCATCCCGGGGGCCGCTCTCACGGAGCGGCCCGAGGACCGGGACCTGGCCGCCTGAGCGGCGTCAGAGCGCCTGGGGGAAGGTGAAGAAGCGGTCCGGGTCGTACTGCTTCTTCAGCGCCGTCAGGCGGGGGGCCGCGTCGCCGTAGTACGCCTTGCGCCAGTCGGTGAGGGTCGGGTCCGTGTAGTTCTGGTACGCGGCGCCCGAGGCGTGCCGGGACATGGCGTGGTGGGCGGTGTCCAGCCAGCCCTGGGCGGCGGTGCCGGAGGTGCCCGCCCGCCACGAGGCGATGTACTGGGCGAGCATCCGGGAGCGCCGGTGGACGAAGGCCGTCGCCGTCGGTGAGACCCGGTTGACCGCTCCGCCCAGCGCGGTGAGCGCGATGCTGCCGGAGCCGCCGCGGACGCCCGCCATCTGCGTCAGGAGCGTCTGCACCCCGGCCGCCGGGATCGAGCGGTCGAAGAAGTCCGAGCGGGCCGCGTAGGTCTCCCGGCCCAGGGCGCCCCGCGGACTGCGGCCCGGGGTCGAGCCCGGCAGATGGCACTGGGCGTCCTCGGCGAACGCGGAGCAGCCCGCGTACACCTCCATCGACTCCTCGTACGAGCGCCGCTTGAGCGAGACGCTGCGGGCGGGGGCGCCGATCCGGTCGGCCAGCCGGTCCACGGCGTTCTGGAGCTCGCCGTACGTGCCGAGGGAGAACGCCGAGACGGAGACCGTGGGGGTGCCGCCCGGTGCGCTCGCGAGGTGGCAGGACGACCAGATCTCGTCGGGCTGGTCCGGCCCCCACTCCTGCCAGGCCTTCAACGCGGCGGCGGCCCTGGACCACGGCCAGGACATGTACGCCGTCACGCACTGGGGCGCCGGACGGGTCCGGAAGCGCAGTTCGGTGACGACGCCGAAGTTGCCGTTGCCCGCGCCCCGCAGGGCCCAGAAGAGGTCCTTGTGCTCGCTCGCGCTCACCGTGAGCTGCTTGCCCGCGGCGGTGACCAGGGTCGCCCCGGTGAGGTTGTCGCAGGTGAGGCCGTACGCCCGGGAGACGACGCCGTGGCCGCCGCCGAGGGTGAGGCCCGAGACGCCGACGGTCGGGCAGGAGCCGGCGGGGATCGTGACGCCCTTCGCGGCCAGCGCCCGGTACACGTCGATCAGCTTGGCCCCGGCGCCGATGACGGCCTCGCCGCCCGAGGCGCGGATGCGGCTCAGTTTCGAGACGTCGACGACCAGACGGCCGTTGCCGGAGGACCAGCCCGCGTAGGAGTGGCCGCCGTTGCGGATCGACACCTTCACGCCGTGGGCGCGGGCGTAGGCGAGGGCGGTGCGGATGTCGTCGGTGTGGGACACGTAGGCGACGGCGGCGGGCTTCAGGGTGTCGAAGCGGGTGTTGTAGAGCTGGTGGGCGGCCGGCCAGGAGCCGTCGCCCGGGCGTATCAGGGGGCCGTCGAGGTCCCTGGCCAGGCCGGTCCAGTTCGCCGCCGCCGCCGCGGCGTGGGTGGCCGTGGTCGTCGTGGTGCGGGACGCGGTCCGTTCCGCGGCGCCGCCGCCGGCGCCCGCCCTGTCGTGGCCGCTGCACGCGGTCGTGGCCGCCGCCGTCAGTGCGGCGGTGGCCCCGCCTATGAATGTGCGCCGGTACATGTGTGCCCTCCCGATGGCTCCCGCTCCCCTGGGACGAGACGGGGTGGCGGACCCGGGGGTTCCCTCCCGGGCCGTACGGCCGCCGCGGTGAGGGGGTTTGGGCCTCTACGCCCCTTTTCGCCCCGCTCCCGGAGGTCGCACCCCCAGGACACTCCTGTCGCCCGAGGCGCCCGGCGCAAACCCCGGGGCGGTCCGGGAGGGTGGGTCAGCCGGACTCGGCGTGGGTCGCCGCGTCCGTTCTTGCCAGGCTGCGGGCCCTTCGCGCCGGACCGCGCCAGCCGCAGGTGCAGCGGGCCAGGCAGAAGCGGCCCTGCTCGATCGTCGTCGTGCGGTGTTCCCGGGAAGCGTCCACATCGTTCTGCTGCGCCACGCCGACACGTTACCCAAGGCAAGTGAACGGCCGGAGTACGCGTGACGGGGACTGATACCCGTCGTTAACCGGGTCACAGGGGGCCCGTAGACGGATGGACCGGCTTGGGGGTAGGCAGGCGATGGTGGAGCGGGAGCACAGGCGGACCGGACCGGCGCTCGTCGCCGTCGTCACCGCGCTGGGGGTCGCGGTCTGCGGTACCGGGTGTGCGGGCGGCGGGGCGGTCGCCGAGGACGGGCGCACCGGCGCCGACGCCGTCGAGGTGCTGCGGGGATCGGCCGCCGCGCTGGTGCGAGCGGGTAGCTCCAAGGCCCGTACGTCGATGGAGATGGCCACCGGCGGGACACGCGTCACCATCCGCGGCGAGGGTGTGTACGACTTCGAAGGACGCCTGGGACGGCTGAAGGTGATGCTCCCTCAGGATCCGGCGGGCGCCCCCGGTCACCGGCCCATCACCGAACTCCTCGCGCCGGGTGCCCTGTTCATGAAGAACCGGGGCGCCGGGGTGCCCGCCGACAAGTGGGTGCGCGTCGAGACGGCCGGCCTCTCCGACGGGAACCTGGTGACGGGCGGGGCCACCGACCCGTTCGCCGCGGCGGAGTTGCTGCGCGGGACGCGCACGGCGACGTACGTCGGATCGACCGAGGTCGCGGGCACCCCGGTCCGGCACTACCGCGGCACCGCCGACCTGGTCGTCGCCGCGAAGGAGGCCTCCGACGGGCACCGGCAGGCGCTGAAGGCGGCGGCGAAAGGGTTCGCCACGGTCGAGGTGCCCTTCGACGCCTACCTCGACGACGAGGGGCGCGTCCGCAAGGTCCGGCACCGCTTCAGCTTCGTGAACGGCGTGCGCAAGGACGCGGTCGCGGTCGCCTCGACGACTCTGCTGTACGCCTTCGGGACGCCGGTGGACGTGCGGCTCCCCGGGTCCGCCGACATCTTCGCGGGCCGGATCGCGGAGCCGTAGGGCATCGTGGAGGCGCGGGAGAGGCCGGAATGCGCGGGGCCGGAAATGGTCCGTTGGTGCCATGCGCGTCGTGTAGGCCGCTCCCTACTCTAGGAAGCCGGTGACGGCAGGAAGAGGTGAGGTACGTGGCTCCGGTCGGCGGTACGGCGGTTCAGGACCACGTGGCTCTCGCCGAGATCGAGCTGTGCGGAGAACTGATCATCGCGGCCTCGGCCGCCGACGAGGACCGGCTCAGCCTGGAGAGTATCGACGCGGTCCTGAAAGTGGCCGAGGAGCGCGCCCTCCGCGAGGACGCGCACTCCTAGTCTCCGCGAGTACGCACACTCCTGGCTCTCGGCGAGGATGCGCACCCCGAGAGACACCGCCGCCGACCGCCGGGCCGGGGCACGCCCCGGGGCTCAGGTGCGCAGCAGCCGGCCGATGGCCTTCGTGGCCTCCTCGACCTTCGCGTCGATCTCGGCGCCGCCCTTGACTGCCGCGTCCGCGACGCAGTGGCGCAGGTGCTCCTCCAGGAGCTGGAGCGCGAAGGACTGCAGCGCCTTGGTGGAGGCGGAGACCTGGGTGAGTATGTCGATGCAGTAGACGTCCTCGTCGACCATGCGCTGGAGGCCGCGGATCTGGCCCTCGATCCGGCGCAGCCGCTTGAGGTGCTCGTCCTTCTGCTTGTGGTACCCGTGCACACCCCGGTCGTGGTCCGTCGGGGCGTCCTCGGGCCGGCCGGAGGGCGCCGTCGCGCCGGCCTCGGTGGTCGTCATCGCGTCCTCCTGCTGATCCGGCGGCAAACCTGTCTGGTTCGCCGGTTACATATACCCCTGGTGGGTATATGGTATCGAACTTCACGGGGTATGTGGCCCTTGCCCGGCGCCGGGACCGGGACCCCGTGCGGAGCACTGTGCCCGATGGGCGACACTGGGGGACGGCCGGTTAGCCGTGGCCGGATGATGCGCCTAGCATCAGCCTGACCGAAACAAAAGGACCCCGAGGACCCCACGTGCGCTTTCGTCTGACCCCCAGGGAGACGAGCTTCTACGACATGTTCGCCGCATCCGCGGACAACATCGTCACGGGCTCGAAGCTCCTCATGGAACTGCTCGGGGCGGACTCCTCCGCCCGGGCCGAGATCGCAGAGCGTATGCGGGCCGCGGAACACGCCGGTGACGACGCCACGCACGCGATCTTCCACCAACTGAACTCCTCGTTCATCACGCCGTTCGACCGCGAGGACATCTACAACCTCGCCTCGTCCCTCGACGACATCATGGACTTCATGGAGGAGGCCGTCGACCTGGTCGTGCTGTACCAGGTCGAGGAGCTTCCCAAGGGTGTGGAGCAGCAGATCGAGGTGCTGGCCCGCGCGGCGGAGCTGACCGCCGAGGCCATGCCGAACCTGCGGACCATGGACAACCTGACCGAGTACTGGATCGAGGTCAACCGCCTCGAGAACCAGGCCGACCAGATCCACCGCAAGCTGCTCGCCCAGCTCTTCAACGGCAAGTACGAGGCCATCGAGGTGCTGAAGCTCAAGCAGATCGTGGACGTGCTGGAGGAAGCGGCGGACGCGTTCGAGCACGTGGCGAACACGGTGGAGACCATCGCCGTCAAGGAGTCCTGACCTCTTCATGGACACCTTCGCACTGATCGTGACCATCGGGGTCGCGCTCGGATTCACGTACACGAACGGATTTCACGACTCGGCGAACGCCATCGCCACGTCGGTCTCCACGCGGGCGCTGACCCCGCGGGCGGCGCTCGCCATGGCCGCGGTGATGAACCTCGCCGGTGCCTTCCTCGGCAGCGGGGTCGCGCACACCGTCAGCAAGGGCCTGATCGAGACGCCCGAGGGCTCGAAGGGGATGGGCATCCTCTTCGCGGCGCTCATCGGCGCCATCGCCTGGAACCTGGTGACCTGGTACTTCGGCCTGCCGTCGTCCTCGTCCCACGCGCTGTTCGGCGGACTCGTGGGCGCGGCTCTGGCCGGCGGCACGGGTGTCATCTGGTCCGGCGTCCTGGACAAGGTCGTCATCCCGATGTTCATCTCGCCGGTGGTCGGCCTGCTCGTCGGCTATCTGGTGATGTGCGCGATCATGTGGCTGTTCCGCCGGTCCAACCCGCACAAGGCCAAGCGCGGTTTCCGGATAGCCCAGACGGTGTCGGCGGCCGGCATGGCGCTCGGGCACGGTCTGCAGGACGCCCAGAAGACGATGGGCATCGTGGTGATGGCCCTCGTCATCGGCGACGTGCAGGGCTCCGACGACCCGATCCCGGTCTGGGTGAAGATCGCCTGTGCCGTGATGCTGTCGCTCGGCACCTACGCCGGCGGCTGGCGGATCATGCGGACGCTGGGACGCAAGATCATCGAGCTGGACCCGCCGCAGGGCTTCGCCGCGGAGACCACGGGGGCGTCGATCATGTTCGCCACCGCGTTCCTCTTCAAGGCGCCGATCTCCACGACGCACGTCATCACCTCCGCGATCATGGGCGTCGGCGCGACCAAGCGCGTCAACGCCGTGCGATGGGGCGTCGCGAAGAACATCATCCTGGGCTGGTTCATCACCATGCCGGCGGCCGGTGTCGTGGCCGCGGTGAGCTTCTGGATCGTGAACGCGGCGGTGCTGTAGGGGGTCGCGCTCCGCGCTTCTCCTCCTGCTCCGCGCAGCAAGCGGGCCCTCCCCTGATTCAGGGGAGGGCCCGCTTCTTTGTCCTCGCGGTGGCACCGCCATGCAGCACCGCGAGGGGCTGGGGGAGGAGGTCCGGCTCAGCCGAAGCGGCCGGAGATGTAGTCCTCGGTGGCCTGGACGGACGGGTTGGAGAAGATCCGCTCCGTGTCGTCTATCTCGACGAGCTTGCCGGGGCGGCCGACCGCGGCCAGGTTGAAGAAGGCGGTGCGGTCGGAGACGCGGGCGGCCTGCTGCATGTTGTGCGTCACGATGACGATCGTGAAGCGCTCCTTGAGCTCCCCGATCAGGTCCTCGATGGCGAGGGTGGAGATCGGGTCCAGGGCCGAGCAGGGCTCGTCCATCAGCAGGACCTGGGGCTCGACCGCGATGGCGCGGGCGATGCACAGACGCTGCTGCTGGCCGCCGGACAGGCCCGAGCCGGGCTTGTTGAGGCGGTCCTTGACCTCGTTCCAGAGGTTCGCGCCCTTGAGGGACTTCTCCACGACGTCGTTCAGCTCGGACTTCTTGTACGAGCCGTTGAGGCGCAGGCCCGCCGCCACGTTGTCGAAGATCGACATGGTGGGGAAGGGGTTGGGGCGCTGGAAGACCATGCCGACGGTGCGGCGCACGGCGACGGGGTCGATGCCCTGTCCGTACAGGTCCTCGTCGTCCAGGAGGACCTTGCCCTCGACGCGGCCGCCGGGGGTGACCTCGTGCATGCGGTTCAGGGTGCGCAGGAAGGTCGACTTGCCGCAGCCGGAGGGGCCGATGAAGGCCGTCACCGAGCGCGGCTCGACCGTCATCGAGATGTCTTCGATCGCCTTGTGGGCGCCGTAGTAGGCGGTCAGCCCGCTTACGTCGATTCGCTTGGCCATGTGGATCACTGCTTCTTTCGAAAGGTTCGGGTCGCTGATGGCCGCGTCAGCGGCCCGTCTTCGGGGCCTTCCAGCGGGCGATGCCGCGGGCCGCGAGGTTCAGGATCATGACGAAGGCGATGAGGGCGAGTGCCGCCGCCCAGGCCCGGTCGTAGGCCGCGCCGGAGCCGGCGCTGTTCGCGTACTGCTGGTAGATGTACAGCGGCAGCGAGGCCTGCGGGTCCTCGAAGGGGTTGCTGTTGATGAATCCGGTACCCCAAACGAGGAGCAGGACGGGCGCGGTCTCACCCGTGATGCGCGCCACCGCGAGCATCACACCCGTGATGATGCCGCCGATCGAGGTCGGGAGCACCACCTTGATGATCGTGCGCCACTTCGGCACGCCGAGCGCCAGGGACGCCTCGCGCAGCTCGTTCGGGACGAGCTTGAGCATCTCCTCCGTGGAGCGGACCACCACGGGCATCATCAGGATCGCCAGGGCGAGCGAACCGGCGAAGCCGGAGTAGCCCATGTCCAGGATCAGGATCCAGAAGCTGAGGACGAAGAGGCCGGCGACGATCGACGGGATGCCCGTCATGACGTCGACGAAGAAGGTGACGGCCTTGGCGAGCCCGCCCCGTCCGTACTCGACCAGGTAGATCGCGGTCAGGACACCGACCGGCACGGCGATCAGGGTGGCGATGCCGACCTGCTCCAGCGTGCCGAGGATGGCGTGGTAGATGCCGCCGCCGGGCTCGGTGTCGGCGACCACGCCCATCGAGTGGGTCAGGAAGTAGACGTCGAAGACCTTGATGCCGCGCTTGGCGGTCTCCCAGATCAGGGAGGCCAGCGGGATCACGGCGATCAGGAAGCAGACCCAGACCAGGCTGGTGGCGACGCGGTCCTTGGCCTGCCGGCGGCCCTCGACGCGCGCCGCGATGGCGTACGTGCCGAAGACGAACAGGAGCGCGGCGATCAGGCCCCACTGGACGCGGCTGTCGAGGCCGCCGGCCAGGCCGATGCCCACCGCGAGGACGACGGACCCGGCGGCGATCCCCCACGGGGACCATTTCGGCAGCTGCGCGCCGCGGAGGCTGCTGGGGCGCTTGTCGGTGACGGGTGCGTGGCTCATGCGTTGGCCCCCGAGTACTCCTTGCGGCGGTTGATGATCATGCGCGCCGCGCCGTTGACCACCAGCGTGATGACGAACAGGACGAGACCGGAGGCGATGAGCGCGTCCTGTCCCAGTTCGGTGGCCTCGCTGAACTTGCTCGCGATGTTCTGGGCGAAGGTGCCGCCGCCCGGGTCGAGCAGGCTGGCGTTGATGTCGAAGGTCGGGGAGAGCACGGTGGCGACGGCCATCGTCTCGCCGAGCGCGCGGCCGAGGCCGAGCATCGAGGCGGAGATCACGCCGGAGCGGCCGAAGGGCAGCACCGACATGCGGATGACCTCCCAGCGCGTGGCGCCGAGGGCCAGCGCGGCCTCCTCGTGCATCTGCGGGACCTGGCGGAAGACCTCACGGCTCACGTTCGTGATGATCGGCAGGATCATGATCGCGAGCAGGATGCCGACGGTGAGCATCGAGCGCGGGGCGCCGCCCTGCCACTCGAAGATGCCGGTCCAGCCGAAGTAGTGGTCGAGCCAGCCGAAGAGGCCGCTCATGTGCGGCACCAGGACGAGGGCGCCCCACAGGCCGTACACGATGGACGGGACGGCGGCGAGCAGGTCGATCACGTACGCGATGGTCCCGCCGAGCTTGCGCGGCGCGTAGTGCGTGATGAACAGCGCGATGCCGACCGCGACCGGGACCGCGAGCGCCATGGCGATGATCGCCGAGACGACCGTGCCGAAGGCGAGGACCGCGATGCCGAAGTACGGCGGCTCGACGTTGGTGTTCCACTCGAAGGTGGTGAAGAAGTTGGCTTCGTCCTTGCTGATCGCGAGGGACGCGCGGTAGGTGAGGAAGGCCGCGATGGCGGCCATGATCACC
Source organism: Streptomyces sp. NPDC005496 (assembly GCF_042872045.1). Classification (NCBI taxonomy): domain Bacteria; kingdom Bacillati; phylum Actinomycetota; class Actinomycetes; order Kitasatosporales; family Streptomycetaceae; genus Streptomyces; species Streptomyces sp. NPDC005496. The sequence continues at coordinate 496,350 of NZ_JBIAJQ010000007.1, read as the reverse complement.
AGGAGGAAGATGCCGGACCCGCGGGAGAGACCGAGGAAGATCCGGTCTCCGGGGCGGGTGGCACCGCGGGCGGCGTTCTTCTGCTCGGCCGCGGAAGGCTGGGGGGCAGGGGGCGGTGCCTCTGCGGTACGCGTAGATATGTCCATCAGGATTCTCCGGTCTGCGGAGCCGGTTCGGGTGGCGGCTCCAGGCGGCGGTGCACCGGACGGTGCGGCCCGCCTCGGGGAGGCGGGCCGCACACTCAGGTCAGCTCAGGCCCGCGATGGTCTCGCGGACCTTCGTGATGATCTCGTCGGGGATCGGGGCGTACTTGGCGTCGGCCAGCTGCTGCTGGCCCTGCTCGCTCGCGATGTACGTGAGGAAGGACTTCGTGGCGGCCAGGGTGTCGGCCTTGTTGCCCTTCTCGCAGACGATCTCGTAGGTGACCAGGGTGAGCGGGTAGGCGCCCTCCTCGGTCGGCTTGTAGTTCAGCTCCAGCGACAGGTCCTTGCCGGTGCCGGCGACCTTGGCGGTGGCGATGGCCTTCGTGGCGTTCTCCACGCTGGCCTTGACGGGCTCGGCGGCCTCGGTCTTGAGGTCGACGGTGTTGATGCCGTCACCGGCGTAGGAGAGCTCGAAGTACGAGATCGCGCCCTCGGTCTGCTTGACCTGCTGGGCCAGGCCCGAGGAGCCCTGAGCGGACTGGCCGCCCTTGGCCTGCCAGGCCTTGCCGCCCTCGTACTTCCAGTCGGAGGGGGCGACGGCCTTCAGGTACTTGGTGAAGTTGTCCGTGGTGCCGGAGTCGTCCGAGCGGTGGAACGTCTGGATCTTGGTGCTCGGGAGCTTGGCGTCGGCGTTCAGCTTGGCGATCGCCTCGTCGTTCCACTTGGTGATCTTGCCGTCGAAGATCTGGGCCAGCGTGGCGGCGTCCAGCGTCAGGCTGTCGACGCCCGGGACGTTGTAGCCGACCGCGATCGGGCCGCCGACCATGGGCAGGTCGATGGCCGCGTTGTTGTCGCAGGCCTTCTTCGCGGCGGTGACCTCTTCGGGCTTCAGCGGCGAGTCGGAGCCCGCGAAGGCCGTCTGGCCCTGGGTGAACGCCGTGATGCCGGCGCCCGAACCCGTCGGGTTGTAGTTGATCTGCACGCCCTTGCAGGAGGCCGAGTACGCCTTGATCCAGGCGTCGATCGCGTTCTTCTGCGCGGAGGACCCGGAGGCCTGGAGCTGGCCCTTGGCGTCGTCACACTTGATGGCGCTGTTGCCGGCCGTGGCCGAGGAGCCGCCCTCGTTGCTCTTGCCGGTGTCGTCCGAGCCGCACGCCGTGAGGGCCAGGGCGCCGGAGACGGCGACAGCACCGAGGGAGAGGGCGCGAAGCCGGTTCTTGCGCTGAAGCTTCACTTTCGGGAGTTCCTTCCAGGAGCCGCCTACAGATGGCGGCGCGCGAGATCGGTGTCATGCGGGCGCCACATCCAGGAAGCGGTCCGCACCGGGTAAGGCCGAAATTAGGCAGAACAGGTGAAGCCGCCGACTGGCGTGAGTGAACGGGGGGTGAACCCCTGAGGGCGGTGCGGTGAGGTCACGGAACGCTTACGTCGAGGACACGGGTCGGTTTCGGACAACTCGGGTGACTCCGGTCGCCGCGCAAACACTAGGCAACCGGACACCGACATCCGGGTTTCCACGCTCGCCGACGGCCTTGCGGGGGCCCGGATACCTCCGCCTGCCGTACGTCCGCGCGGTCGTCCCGGCACCCGGGGTGCCTCCGCCGCCGTACGGGCCTGGCCGTCTCGGCGCCCGAGTACCCCCGCCCGTCGTAACTCCACGGCCGTCCGGGTGCCCCGGGCCGGGTGCGCGATGGCGGCGGACACGGCCTAGGTGAGGTGCAGCGCGGAGAGCAGGGCGTCGACCAGGTCGCGGTCGCGGGGCTGGGTCAGCCGGCCGCGGGCCTCCGCCGGGGGGAGCCACAGGATGCGGTCGACCTCGCGGTTCGGTACGAAGCCGCCGGCCCGCGCCTCGGCGGCCCAGTAGCGGACCTCCTTGGGGCGGCCGCCGACGACGTAGCGCAGGACGGGCAGGGCGGCGCCGGGCTCGGCCGCGTACCCCGTCTCCTCCTCCACCTCGCGCAACGCGCCGGCCAGCGGGTCCTCACCGGGCTTCAGCTTGCCCTTGGGGTGGGACCAGTCGTCGTACTTGGGCCGGTGGACCAGACAGAGCCGCAGGTCGCCGGTGCCGGGGAAACGGCGCCAGAGCACGCAGCCCGCCGCCCGGATCGTGGTGTCGGTCATGCGTCACGGCCTCCTCCCGCCCGCTCCGGCCGCGGCCGGCCGTGCGTGGCTCGATCGCGCGGTCAGGCGGTGCCCACCGCGGCCTTCTGCCAGGACTGCTGGAACGCGAACCTGGCGGCCTCCACCTCGTGCCGCTGGTCGGCGTGGAGCACGCCGAGGGCGTACGCCGTCGCCGGGGCGATGCGCGGGGTGCGGGCCGCCGACGCGGCGGCCGAGGCCGCCTCCGCCGCGTCCCGGTGCTGGTTCAGTGCCCGGCCCGCGTTCAGCAGGCGGACGTCCAGGGGGCCCTCGCCGCCGTGCAGGACCTCACGCGCGTAGCGGTGCAGCCGCAGCAGCAGGCGGACCTGGTGCCAGGGCGCGTCCTGCGGCTGGGGCGCCGTGTCGGCGGAGAGGCCGTGCACCAGGGCCTCGGCGTTGTAGGGGTGGCCCGCCGTGATGAGGGGCAGGGCGGTGACCGCGTCGCACAGGCGCTCCTCGGCGGCGGTGGCCGGGCGGCGCAGGTCGGCGGTGGCCGCGCCGGGCGTGAGCGGGACCTCGCTGGCGAGGACGGCGACGCTGTCGGCGACCGCGTGGAAGCGGCTCGACCCGAGCGCCTGGAGGGCCGCCGAGTGGGCGCGCGTCCGGGCGAGGGTCAGCTGCCGTTCCAGCAGGGCGCCAGCCTTGGCGGCGCCCACGGTGAGGTGGCCGCGCTCCGGGAGCCCGGGGGCCGGCGGCACCGGGCCGGTCGCCGCCCCGTCCGCTCCGGCGGGCCGGCTCGCCCCGGCGGAGGCCGCCGCCCGGCCCGCGGAGGAGGACTGCGCGGGGAAGGCCGCCGACCCGGACAGGCGGTGCAGGGCCAGCAGCAGGCGCTCCAGCCGGGCCGCGTACGCGTGCTCGCGGGCCAGCGTGCCCGACAGCCAGGCCAGTTCGGGCCGCATGGACTCGGACCACTCGGCGTCGAGCAGCGGCCGGAAGGTGTGCAGGGTGCCGCTGATCCGGCGGGCCGAGCGGCGCAGGGCGCGCGCCGCGTCGACGGTCTCCTGCGAACCGTTCCCCCCGGGCTTGGGCTTGGCCCGCGCGGCCGGACCGCCGTCCCCGCCCGCCTCGCGGTGCTGGCGCAGCGAGCGCAGGAACTCCGTGGCCTGGGCCCGCAGATAGCCCGCGAGCGCCTCCCCGGTGGGGGCGCCCCGCAGTGCGTCGAGGTCCCCGCCGGACGGGGCCCGCCCCGCGGTGGGGCCCGTGGGGTCAAGGTGTCGCTGTGCCACGCCGGCGCCTCCGGGCGTCTATGAGCATCTCCTGGACGTTGCGCAGGGGCTGGCCGTCCGCGTCGGTCGCGTGCCGGGTCCACTCGCCGTCGGGGCCCAGGTGCCAGGAGGAGGTCGTGTCGGACATGCCGGTCTCCAGCAGCCGGTTCAGGGCGGCCCGGTGGGCCGGGTCGGTGACCCTGACCAGTGCCTCGATCCGGCGGTCGAGGTTGCGGTGCATCATGTCGGCGCTGCCGATCCACACCTCGGGCTCGCCGCCGTTGCCGAAGCCGAAGACCCGGGAGTGCTCCAGGAAGCGCCCGAGTATGGAGCGGACCCGGATGTTCTCGGACAGGCCCGTGACGCCCGGGCGGACCGCGCAGATGCCGCGCACCCACACGTCGACGGGGACGCCGGCCTGCGACGCGCGGTAGAGGGCGTCGATGATCGCCTCGTCCACCATCGAGTTGACCTTGATGCGGACGTGGGCGGGACGTCCGGCGTTGTGGTGCTGGACCTCCTTGTTGATCCGCGAGATCAGGCCGTCGCGCAGGGACTTGGGGGCGACGAGCAGACGGCGGTAGGTCTCGCGGCGGGAGTAGCCGGAGAGCCGGTTGAAGAGGTCGGAGAGATCCGCGCCGACCTGCGGGTCGGCGGTGAGCAGGCCGAGGTCCTCGTACAGGCGGGCCGTCTTCGGGTGGTAGTTGCCGGTGCCGACGTGGGAGTAGCGGCGCAGCGTGTCGCCCTCCTGACGGACCACCAGCGAGAGCTTGCAGTGCGTCTTGAGGCCGACGAGCCCGTAGACCACGTGGCAGCCCGACTCCTCCAGCTTGCGGGCCCACTTGATGTTGGCCTGCTCGTCGAAGCGGGCCTTGATCTCCACCAGGACGAGGACCTGCTTGCCGGACTCGGCCGCGTCTATCAGCGCGTCCACGATGGGCGAGTCGCCGGAGGTCCGGTACAGCGTCTGCTTGATGGCCAGCACGTCCGGGTCGCCGGCCGCCTGCTCCAGGAAGGCCTGCACGGAGGTGGAGAAGGAGTCGTACGGGTGGTGCAGCAGGACGTCGCGCTCGCGCAGGGCGGCGAAGATGTCGGGCGCGGACGCCGACTCCACCTCGGCGAGGTCGCGGTGGGTGCCCGCGATGAACTTCGGGTACTTCAGCTCGGGCCGGTCGAGGTGGCTGATGCCGAAGAGACCCGTGAGGTCCAGGGGACCGGGCAGCGGGTAGACCTCCGCCTCGCTGATCTTCAGCTCCCGGACGAGGAGGTCGAGCACGTACCGGTCGATGGACTCCTCGACCTCCAGGCGCACCGGCGGCCCGAAGCGGCGCCGCATCAGCTCCTTCTCCAGGGCCTGGAGGAGGTTCTCGGTGTCGTCCTCCTCGACCTCCAGGTCCTCGTTGCGGGTGAGGCGGAAGGTGTGGTGCTCCAGGACCTCCATGCCGGGGAAGAGCTCTTCCAGGTGCGCGGCGATGACGTCCTCGATGGGGACGTAGCGGTCCGGGGAGGCCTCCAGGAAGCGGGAGAGCAGCGGCGGGACCTTGACGCGCGCGAAGTGGCGGTGGCCGCTGACCGGGTTCCGTACGACCACCGCGAGGTTCAGCGAGAGGCCGGAGATGTACGGGAAGGGGTGCGCGGGGTCGACCGCCAGCGGGGTCAGGACCGGGAAGATCTGGTGCCGGAAGAGCGTGAAGAGGCGGGCCTGCTCCTTCTCGGTCAGCTCGTTCCAGCGGACCAGGTGGATGCCCTCCTCGGCCAGCGCGGGGGCGACGTCCTCCTGGTAGCAGGCCGCGTGCCGGGCCATGAGCTCGCGCGAGCGGGCCCAGATCATCTCCAGCACCTCACGGGGCTGGAGGCCGGAGGCGGAGCGGGTGGCGACGCCGGTGGCGATGCGGCGCTTGAGACCGGCCACCCGGACCATGAAGAACTCGTCCAGGTTGCTCGCGAAGATCGCCAGGAAGTTCGCGCGTTCCAGCAGGGGCGTGTTCGGGTCCTCGGCGAGTTCGAGCACCCGCTCGTTGAACGCCAGCCAGCTGCGCTCCCGGTCCAGGAAGCGGCCCTGGGGCAGCTGGACGCCGTCCTGCACGGTGTCCTCGTACACGTCGAGATCGGCGTCGAGATCCGGTTCGAGGTCGGACACGTTGGCCGCCACGGTGTGGGGCCGGTGCGCGGCGATGGAGCCCACGGAGGGCTGCGGGTGCTGGACCTGTGCCTGGGCGCTGGGCTGGTTCATGGACCCATTGTTCCGCGCCAGGGGCGTGACAGGCGCGTCGGAGAGGGCGGGCGGGAGCGTCAGGGCGAAACGACCGCTCCCCCCGGCCTTCCCGTTCTCCGGCGGAGGTGAGGGCTCGGGCACGGCGGGGTTCATTCGGTGAGGGTCGCAAGCCCGTCTGAATCGATGGTTACGGCGACATGACGTGCGGGATATCGGGGGGCGGCTCCCGGGCGTCCATGGCGGCTTCCGGGGCCCACGCAGGCCCGGGTGCGTCCCACCCCCGTGGGGACGCACCCGGGCCGGGGCTCAGGCCGTGCGGCGCCTCAGCAGGGCGTACGACCCGGCGACCGCGAGGGCGGCGACCGCGAGGACGATCCCGGACTCCACCAGCTGGAGCGGCCAGACGTGGGAAGCGGGGTGGTAGGTGGTCCAGAAGTCGGCGATGCCCTTGTCCGCCATGCAGTGCCTGAGCCGGGCCGCGTCGCCGAATTGCGTACACGTCGTGTTGCCGCCCACGCTCGTGCCGTCCGCGGTGATCACACCGCTTTCCACGACCTGGACGCTCTCGGGCGGGTCGAGGGCGTGCCTGCCGGTGAGCGTCTCGGTGGGCCACAGGCTCGCGCGGTCGACGTTGCCGAGGACGTACACCACGAGCAGGGCGCCGAAGGAGGCGGCCAGCGCGGGCAGCGTGCGGCGCGTCAGCAGGCCCGCGAGGGCGCCGAGGGCCAGGCCGCACAGGGCGTAGGCGGGGGTGACGAGGCCGTTGGCGCGGAAGGTGTCCATGTCGTACCAGCTGCCCCAGAGCAGTTCCCGGCCGTCGTTCCACATCCACCGGTGCAGCGCCACGAGGAGGGCGGTGCCGGTGGCGACGAGCAGGGCCGGGACGGCGAGCTTCGCGGTCAGCCAGCGGGCCGGGGTGATCGACTGGGTCCAGGCGAGCTGCGCGGTGCCGTTCTCCAGTTCGCGCCCGGTCAGGGTCGCGCCGGCCCAGGCGGCGACGAGCAGGGGCAGGTAGGAGACCGTGAGGGTGCTGAGAGCGACGACGACCGAGTAGTACTGGCTTCCCCAGGGGCCGGTGGCCACGTCGCAGGCGTCCATCTGCGCGAGACACCCGTAGCGGGATTCCGCGAGGGCGTGCTCGAAGCCGGGGCCGTGCGCCCACAGCAGCGCCGCGGACACCACGACGACGAGTCCCAGCCAGGTCCGCAGGGCGGGGCGGTGCAGCCGCAGCACGGCCCAGACCGGCCCCCGGAAGACCCCCTTGACGGTGAAGGTCCGCGCGGGGGCCGTCTTCGTCGCGGCGGTGACGCCCGTGGTGCCGCCGGTCACGCGTGCCGCGCCGCCGGTGACGCGTCCGGTGTTCCCGGTGCCATCGGTGTGCCGTTTCAGCACCCGGAAGGCGGCGAGGACCGTGAGCGCGGTCAGCGCCAGGGCGGCGCCGGTGGCGGAGAGCTGGAGCGGCCAGTAGTGGGAGGCGGGCTGGACGTCGCTGTAGAAGGCGGTGACGTGCAGCCGCTCGAAGGTGCCGGCGCAGGCCCTGGCGTGGTCCCAGGACGCGACGCAGTGCGGCATGGGCAGCTGGGTGCCCGCGGCGTCGACGACGCCGCGGTCGGTGGTGAGCCCGCCGTACCAGGGGCCCTCCTGGAGGGAGGTGGTCCGGGTGACCGGCGGCCAGAACCAGGCGCGGTAGCCGTTGAGCGCGTACCAGAGCAGCCCGGTGGCCGCGGCGGTGACGGCGAGGGCGGCCAGGGTGCGGCGCAGCAGCAGTCCGGCCAGGGCGCCCGCGGCCAGGGCGAACAGGGCCAGCGCGACGGTGGTCGGGCCGTTGGCCTGGAAGACCAGGATGTCGTGCCAGGCGAGGTTGTTCCCGCCGCGCCCGGCGTCCCACATCAGGTGGTGCAGCACGACGAGCGGGACGGTCCCGGCGGTGACCAGCGCGGCCGGGACGGCGAGCTTGGCGGCCAGCCAGCGGGCCGGGGTGACCGACTGGGTCCAGGCGAGCCGCGCGGTGCCTCTCCAGCTCGCGCGCGGTCAGCACGGCGCCCGCCCAGGCCGCGACGAGCAGCGGCAGGAACGTGACGGTCCAGTGGGCGTACGTCGAGGCGTCCTTGAAGGCCAGGTACGCGTCCTGGTCGTACGCGCAGGAGTAGTCGCAGGCCCTCAGACGGCGGTAGGCGTCGCTCGCGGGCCCGGCGAGCGCGGCGTACGCCCACAGCATCAGCGCGGAGGCGGCGGTGATCACGGCCGCCCAGGCGTAGAGGGCGGCGCGGTGCAGCCGCAGCACGGCGCGCACGGTGCCGGGGCGCCCGGCCGCGGGGCGCGCGCTCACGGGGGCGTCGGCCGTGGTCAGCGCGGTCATACGGCGGGCTCCGGGGCGGCGGAGCGGTGGGACGGCTCCAGGATCAGGTCGGGGGCCTCGGGGCTGCGCAGGTGCGCGAGCAGCACTTCCTCCAGGGAGGGCGCGGTGGTCTCGCCGACGCCGGTGAGCGGGCCCCGCGGCCGGACGAGGGCGGTCTGCTGCCGTCCGGTGGTGCGGGACTCGATCACGGTGTGCGGGGCGAGGTCGCGGCTCGGGCCCGTGGTGAGGACGTGCGCGGCGAGCAGGTCGTCCAGGTCGCCCGCGAGCCGCACCCGGCCGTCGCCGAGCATGATCAGGTGGTCGCAGGAGTTCTCCAGCTCGGCGACCACGTGCGAGGACATCACGACGCTGGTGCCGTGCTCGGCGGACTCCGCGAGCAGGACGCCCATCAGTTCGTGGCGGGCCAGCGGGTCGAGGTCGGCCATCGGCTCGTCCAGGAGCAGCAGTTCGGGGCGCTTGGCCAGTGCGAAGGCGAGCGCGACCCGGGTGCGCTGGCCGCCGGACAGGGAGCGGATCCGGGCCTTCGGTGCGAGCCCGCCGGCCGTCACGATCCGTTCGGCGACGGCGGGGTCCCAGCGGGCCGGGTTGAGCTCGCGCCCCAGGCGGAGCGTCTCGGCGACGGTGAGCTGCGGGTACAGCGGCTTGTTCTGGGCGACGTACGCGATGCGTTCGCGGGCCGCGGCCGGGTCCGTGCCGAGCACGGTGAGCGTGCCCTCGGTCGGTCCGAGGACGCCGGCCGCGAGGGCGAGCAGCGTCGACTTGCCCGCGCCGTTCGGGCCGACGACGGCGCAGACGCGTCCGGCGGGCAGCCGCAGCGCGCACTCGCGCAGGGCCCAGCCTCCCCGGCGTCCGAACCGCTTGCCCAGTCCGGCCGCCGCTATGGCGGTGTCCGTCATTTCCGGCCCCCCTCGGTGCTCATGTGCTGTTCCCCCTCGGTGTGCGTGAACTGTTCCAGTACGGCGGTGAAGAGCGCCGAGACGTCGTCCCGGTCCAGGCCTGCCGCCCGGGCGCGGGCCGCCCAGTCCTCCAGCTCCGCCCGCAGCGGCGAGTCCGCCGGGGCGGCGCCCAGCGAGCGGCGGACGAAGGTGCCGAGGCCGCGGCGGGCCTCGACGAGGCCCTCGCGCTCCAGCTCGCGGTAGGCCTTCAGGACGGTGTTCGGATTGATCGCCGTCGCCTCCACGACCTCGCGGGCCGTGGGGAGCCGGTCGCCCGGTTCGAGCAGCCCCAGGCGCAGTGCCTGCTTGGTCTGCTGGACGATCTGCACGTAGGTGGCGACGCCGCTGCGCCGGTCGATGCGGTACTCGACCACTCGGACCAACCACCCTTTCACTAATTGAGTAGTGAAAGGGTGGTGCAAGGGTGGTCCCGGTGTCAAACGCGGACGGCCAACGCCCGTCCCACCTGCGGGAATCCGCCCCGCGGAAACCCGTCGGACCCTTCGTGAACCGATCCGGGGGGCTCGTCCGATGATGGGGCGTGAGGGATACGAGAAGCGACGGGGAGCTGCTGCGGGCCATCGCGGCGGACGGGGACCGGCGCGCCTTCGAGGAGCTGTACCGGCGGTTCGCGCCGTGGCTGACCGCGCGGCTGCGCGGCCGCTGCGCGGACGCGGGTGTGGTCGACGACGTGGTGCAGGAGACGTTCCTCGCCGTGTGGCGCGGCACCGCCCGCTACCGCGAGGAGGGGGACGCGGCCGGCTGGCTGTGGCGCGTCGGCTCCCGCCGGCTCATCGACACCCTGCGCGGCGACGGGGCGCGTGGGCGGCTGCGCCAGGCGCTGGGCCGGCTGCGCCACCGGGACGAGGCCTCCGCCGAGGAACGGGTCCTCGCGGGCGTCGAGCACGGCGACCTCGCCGGCGCGCTGACCCGGCTCTCACCGGAACTGCGGGCGGTCCTCCAGGCCACCGTGGTCGACGGCCTCACGACCCGGGAGGCGGCCGTCCTGCTCGGCATCCCGCCCGGCACCGTCAAGACACGGGCCTCACGCGCCCGCAAGCAGCTGCGGGAGGCGCTGGCATGAGCGGAAACGACACCACCTGGCACGTGCCGGAGGACGACCTGCGGGCCTACGCGCGCGGTGAACTGACGGCCCCCCGGCTGTGGTCCGCCGACACCCACCTCGCCGCGTGCGCGCGGTGCCGTGCGGCGCTGGCGGAGGTCACCGACCCGGTCGCGCTGGAGGAGGGGTGGGCCCGGCTGGACGCCGAACTCGACGCCCCGCGGCCGGGGTTCGTCGAGTCCCTACTGGTGCGGATCGGCGTCGCCGACCACACGGCCCGCCTGCTCGCCGCCACCCCCGTGCTGCGGCGGGCCTGGCTCGTCGCCGTCGTCGCCGTCCTGATGACGGCCCTCGCGGCGGCGACCGCCCTGCGCAGCGGTCAGTCGCCCACCCTCTTCCTCGCCCTCGCGCCGCTGCTTCCGCTCGCCGGGGTCGCCCTGTCGTACGGGCCCGCCCTCGACCCGACGTACGAGATGGCCGTCGTCTCCCCGACCCACGGATTCCGGCTGCTGATGATCCGTACGGTCGCCGTCCTGGCCACCGGGACGGCGCTCGACGGCCTGGCCACGCTCGCGCTGCCCTCGTACGGCCTGCGCGCGGTGGCCTGGCTGCTGCCCGCGCTCGCCCTCACCGGCCTCGCCCTCGCACTGACCCCCAGGCTCGGACCGGTCGCCGCGCCCGCCGTCGTCGGCGGCGCGTGGGCCGGGCTGCTGCTCGTCGCCGACAGCAGGACCGAGGGGATCCTCGCGCCGTTCACCGCGGCCGGCCAGGGCGTCGCCGCGGCCGTCGCACTGCTCACCGCCGGACTGCTGTACGCCGTCCGCGACCGCTTCGACTCATCCACCGCCTCGACCCACAGGAGTGCCGCATGACCTCCGCCTTCCCGGGGGGCGCCCCCACCGTCTCGGCAGCAGGGCTGACCCTGCGCTACGGCAGCACCCACGCCCTCGACGACGTGTCGCTGCGGCTCGCGGACGGCGTCACCGGCCTGCTGGGCCCCAACGGCGCCGGCAAGACCACCCTGCTGCGGGTGCTCGCGACCGCCCTGACCGCCGACCGCGGCTCCTTCACGGTGCTCGGCCGCGACCCCGGCACGACCGCCGGCCGGCAGGAGGTGCGCCGCACGCTCGGCTACCTGCCGCAGACCCCCGGCTTCCACCCGGACTTCAGCGCCTTCGAGTTCGTCGACTACGTGGCGATCCTGAAGGAACTGACGGACCGCGCCGCCCGGCACGCCGAGGTGCGCCGGGTGCTCGACGCCGTCGACCTCTACGAGGTGCGCGGCCGGCGGATCAAGAAGCTCTCCGGTGGGATGCGGCAGCGCGTCGCCCTCGCCGCCGCGCTCGTCGGCGACCCCGGCTTCCTCGTCCTGGACGAGCCGACCGTCGGTCTCGACCCGGAACAGCGGATGCGCTTCCGGGAGCTGATCGCGAGGGCGGGGGAGGGCCGCACGGTGCTGCTCTCCACCCACCAGACCGAGGACGTCGCGATGCTCTGCCGGCGGGTGATCGTCATGGCCCGCGGCCGGGTCCGCTTCGAGGGCACCCCCGCCGAACTGACCGCCCGCGCGGCGGGCCGGGTGTGGAGCAGCGCGGAGCGCGCGCCGCACGCGAAGGCCGGCTGGCGCACCGGCGCCGGCGTCTTCCGCAACGTCGGCGACCCGCCGCCCGGCGCGGACCTGCTCGAACCGACCCTGGAGGACGGCTACCTGCTCACCCTCGACGGCGAGCCCGCGGAGGTGGCGGCATGAGCACCACCGTCATCGACCCGGCCCGCGCGGAGAGCGCGCTCGCCGCACCGTCCGGCCGGCGGACCCGGGCGGCTGCCGTGCTCGCACTGGCCCGCTTCGAGTCCCGTGAACTGCTGCTGCAGATACCGGTCTTCGCCATGTTCGCCCTGTACCTCGCCTACACCTGCTGGCAGTTGTGGGGCGGCGGCGAACCCATGGACGACTTCCCGGTCCTCCAGGACGCCGACCGGGCCACGCAGGACCGGCCCCTGCTCGTCGCCGTCGCCGTACTCGTCAGCGCCAACCGCGGGGTCCTGCGCTCCCGGCGGCGCGGCACCGACCAGACCTTCGACGTGCTGGTCGTGGAGCCCTGGCGGCGTACGGCCGCGCACCTGCTGTCGGTCGTCCCGGCCGCCGCGCTCACCGCGCTGGTCGTCCTCCTCGACTTCACCTGCACGGCCCTCAAGCCCGGCGCGGCGGGCCACGGTTCGCCCGCCGAACTGGCCGTCGGCCCGCTGGTCGTCCTGCTCGCCGGGATCATCGGCGTGCTGCTCGCCCGCCTGGTCCCCTCCGCGTTCGCCGCGCCGCTCCTCGTGGTCGCCGGGCTGGTCCTCGCCACCCTGGTGTCCGCCGGACTGGAGGACGCCGACTGGCAGCGGTGGCTGTGGCCCGTGGTCGGCGACGCCGGCACCGAGCCGTTCCCCTCGGAGCTGCTGGGCCGCCCCGCCGCCTGGCACGCCCTGTACCTGACCGGACTCGCCCTCACCCTGGCCTGCGCGGCGGTCCTCGTCTCCGGCGGCCGCAACCGGCTGGTCGCCGCGGTGACCGTCGCCGCGCTCGCCGCCACCGGCGCGGGCGTCGCGGGACAGGCGTCCGGTGAGCCGGCCGGGCTGGCCGCCGCCCGGGAGAAGGCGTCCGTCGCCCCGGAGAAGGTGCAGTCCTGCCGCGTCCAGGGCCGCGACGCGTACTGCGCCTACCCCGAGTGGTCCGGCCGGACCGACGAGTGGGCCGAGGCCGTCGGGCGCGTGCGCTCCCTCGCGGGCGGCGGTGCCGGGGCCACCCGGCTGACCGTGCGCCAGCGCGTCGACGCGCGGTACGGCCTGGACGGCGACGCCGCGCTCCAGCCGTCCCGCACACCCGGCCGGGTGACCGTCGGCACGCGCTGGGGCGGCAACCGGGTACCCGAGTTCGCGGTCGCCGTCGCATCGGTCCTGGTGGCGGGCGACGAGTACGCCATGGGCGAGGCGTGCGACGCCCGCGTGGTGACCGTGATGTGGCTCGCGCTCGGCGCCCAGCCCGACCCCATGTCCGCCTTCCGGCACGTCCGCCTCGACGACCGCGTCAGCGGTTCCGGCATCGCGCTCACCCCGACGAACCCGCTCTCCATGACCGCCCAGCAGACCGACGTCGTCCGCGAACTGCTGGAGAAGCCCCGCTACGGCATCACCGCCAAGGTCAAGGCCCACTGGGCGGAGCTGACCTCGCCGAGGACGACCACGGCACGGGCGGCCGAGCTGCTGGACGTGCCGGTGCCGAAGGGGGCCGACACGTGCGGGGAATGACCCGGGCCCTGGTGCGGCCCGTCACACGGACCCTGCCGCGGTGGGCGCTCGCGGCGGGCGGCGCGCTCGGGCTGCTGCTCGCGGGCGTGCCCCGGATGCTCCCCGGCCGGCCCGACCCCTGGTTGTGCCTGACCCTCCTGCGGGCGGCGGCGCTGGCCCTCGCCCTCGGGCTGGCCTTCCTCCTGGACGACCCCGCCCGGCACACCACGGCGGCCGTCCCGGCGGGGCGCCCGCTGCGCACCGGCCTGCGCGTGGCGCTCGTGGCGCCGTTCGCCGCGCTCTGGTGGGTGGCGGCGCTCGCCCTCGTGCCCGCCGAGGGGCGCCCGCCCGTCGGCGCCGTCACGCTGGAGGCCGCCGCCACCGCCGTCCTCGCGCTGGCCGTCGCCGCGGCGGGCGTCCGCTTCTCCGGCCAGGCCGAGCCCGGCACCGGAGCGGCCGTGACGTTCCTGGTCGCGGCGGTCGCGGCACCGCTGCTGGTCCCGGACCGGTGGACCCCGTTCGTCACCGTGGACGACGAGCGGTGGGGCGCGGCGCACCACCAGTGGGCGCTGCTCCTCGCCGCCGGCGCCCTGGCCTGCGCCGCCTGGACGCGCGAACCCCCGCGCCGGCGGACCGTGTCACGGCGCCGGGCTCCCGTCCCGGCCGGATGACTCCGGCCGGGACGGGAGGGGCCGGGTCAGGGCGTCACGACTCCGTGCGGTACATCAGGTCCGTCTCGTGGACCGTGAAGCCGAGCCGCTCGTACACGGTCACCGCCGCCTTGTTGTCCGCGTCCACGTAGAGCATGGCGGTCGGCAGGCCCTGCGCGGCCAGATGGCGCAGCCCGATCGCCGTCAGGGCCTTGCCGAGACCGCCGCCCTGCGCGCCGGGGCGCACCCCGACCACGTACACCTCGCCCAGCCGCTCCTGCGCGTGCACCTTCGTCCAGTGGAAACCGGCCAGTTCACCGTCGCGGAAGGCGAGGAAGAAGCCCGCCGGGTCGAACCACGGCTGCGCCGTCCGGTCGTCCAGGTCCCGCTGGGTGAGGGAGCCCTGCTCGGGGTGGTGGGCGAAGGCGTCGGCGTTGGCCGCGAGCCACGCCGCGTCGTCCTCGCCCGGCACGAAGGTGCGGACGGTGACCCCCGCGGGGAGCACCGGCTCGGGCAGCTCCATACCGGTCAACGGCCGCCGCATCTGGCGCAGTTCGCGGAACAGGGTCAGCCCCAGCACCTGCGCGAGGTGCCGCGCGGCGGAGTGCGCGCCGTGCGCCCACACCCGCAGGCGCTTGCCCGAGGCCGCGAGCAGCGCCGTGCCCAGCGCCCGGCCGTGCCCGCGTCCGCGGTGGGAGGGGTGCACGACCAGCTCGGCGGCCGGCGCCTCCACCGGGTCGGTGTCCTCCAACTGCGCGTATCCCACGAGGGTCCCGCCCACCGTCAGCAGCAGGTGCCGTACGCCCTCGCGCTCGCCGCCGCTCAGCTGGAGCCGCCCCTGCTCGGACACCGCCTGCTGGCCGTCGGTCCGCGCGGCCTCGGCGAGCAGGTCGAGCACGGCCCCCGCCTGTTCGGGGGAGAGCTGCGCGCAGGTCTCGATGGAGCGGGAGAAGGCGGCGGGTGCGGTGTCGTCGCTGGTCATGGATACGAGGGTACGGCGCGAGGATTTCCGGACAAGGAGCCGGGCGCGGCCGGTCCCGGCGTGGCGGCGCACGGGTGGCCCGGCGGCACCGCGCACCCCTCGTCCGGGGCGCGATTCGGGCAACCGTGAGCCGATGGCAATCAGTCCGTAACCCGAACCCCCTGTTGCGCTACGCGCGTTGATCCTAGGCTGCGCCCAAGCCACAGCCGTACGACGCTCCCACAGGGGGAACCATGCTGCCGACGCCCCGGCACAGACGCACCCGTCGCATACTCGCCGCCGCCGCAGGCCTCGCCACCGTCGGTGCGCTGGCCGCCGCGATGCCCGCGAGCGCCGGCCCGGACACCGCGACCGCCCGCCACCACCAGGGCAGCGGCCGCTACCAGGACGTACAGCTGCTGTCCTTCAACGACCTGCACGGCAACCTGGAGCCGCCGACCGGCTCCTCCGGCCGGGTCACGCACCTGAACGAGGACGGCACCACCAAGAACATCGACGCGGGCGGGGTCGAGTACCTCGCCACGCACCTGCGCCAGGCCCGCGCGGGCAACAAGTACTCGATCACGGCCGCCGCCGGTGACATGGTCGGTGCCTCCCCGCTGATCTCCGGCCTCTTCCACGACGAGCCGACGATCGACGCGCTGAACAAGCTAGACCTGGACGTCACGAGCGTCGGCAACCACGAGTTCGACGAGGGCGCCGCGGAGCTGGCCCGCCTGCAGAACGGCGGCTGCCACCCGAAGGACGGCTGCTACGACGACAGCGAGGAGTTCGCGGGCGCCGACTTCCCCTACCTGGCGGCGAACGTCACCAAGGAGAAGACCGGCAAGCCGCTCCTCAAGCCCTACTGGGTCTGGAAGAAGAACGGCGTCAAGGTCGGCTTCATCGGCGTGACCCTGGAGGGCACCCCGAACATCGTGTCCGCCGAGGGCGTCAAGGGCCTGAAGTTCGGCGACGAGGTCGAGACGATCAACAAGTACGCCAAGGTGCTCCGCAAGCAGGGCGTCAACTCGATCGTCGCGCTGATCCACGAAGGCGGCGCGCCCGCCTCGACGGCGTACAACTACGACTGCGACAGCCCGGGTGCCGGCGACGGCATCTCCGGACCGATCGTCGACATCGCGAAGAACGTCACGCCGGCCGTCGACGCGCTGGTCACCGGCCACACCCACCAGGCCTACGCCTGCACGATCCTGGACCCGGCGGGCAACCCGCGCATGGTCACCTCGGCCGCGTCCTTCGGCCGCCTCTACACGGACACCACGCTGACCTACGACCGCTGGACGGGCGACATCGCGCGCACCGCGGTGAAGTCCGCGAACCACGTGGTCACCCGTGACGTGGCGAAGGCCGCGGACATGACCGGCCTGATCACGAAGTGGAAGGCGCTGGCCGCCCCGGTGGCCTCGCGCCCGATCGGCTACATCGCCGGTGAGATCCCGAACACGGGCACCGAGTCCCCGCTCGGCGACATGATCGCCGACGCGCAGCTCGCGTACGCCAAGTCCGTCGACCCCGAGGCCGACGTCGCGCTGATGAACCCGGGCGGCATCCGCGCCGGCCTCACCTACGCGTCGAGCGCGGGCGAGGGCGACGGTGTGGTGACGTACGGCGAGGCGTACACCGTCCAGCCGTTCGCCAACACGGTGAACCTGGTCGACCTCAAGGGCTCGCAGCTCGTCACCGGGCTCCAGCAGCAGGTCAGCGGTGCCAACGAGGCCGCCCCGAAGGTCCTCCAGATCTCCTCGGGTCTCACCTACACGCTGGACCTCACCAAGACGGGCGCCGCCCGGGTGGTCGCGGACTCGATCCGCCTGAACGGCGCCCCGATCGACCCGAACGCCACCTACCGCGTCGCGATGAACTCCTTCCTCGCGGGCGGCGGCGACGGCTTCACCGAGCTCGGCAAGGGCGGCAACGTGCGGGTCGGCGGCGACGACCTGGCCGCGTTCGAGTCGTACCTGACGGCCAACTCCTCGGCCGCGGCGCCGTATCCGGTGCCGAAGGCGGACCGGATCACGGTCGTGAAGTAACGCTCCGCGGGCCCGCACTTCGCGGGCCGACGGAGAAGGGGGCCCGCGAAGTGCGGGCCCCCTTCTCGTGTTCCCCCGGGATTCCTCAGGTGGGGAACTCCCCGAGCCAGCTGCGCTGGAGCAGGTGCTTGGGCAGGTACTCGGACTCGACCTCGACCGGCATGCCGACGTCGAGGGCGAGGCAGGCGACGGCCAGCGGACCGAGTGCGACGGCGCCGTCGGTGGACAGCCGGCGGTCCTCGTCCTTGGTCCAGTACGCCTTGTGCAGCCGCAGCGCCTGGGCCAGCCCCTCGTTGAACTGCTCCGCGTCCCGCTTGAGGAACTGCAGGAACAGGTTCAGCGGCGGGTAGAGGATCTGCAGCATCAGCTCCCGGTCGGCGACCCGGAGCACATCCGGGTCGGTGCCGCGGAAGGCGGCGGAGAACTTCTCGCCGAGGCCGGGGCGCTCCGTCCAGTACGTCTGGAGCGCGTCCACCCAGTCGTAGATGTAGTCGTCGTAGACCGCGCCCGACGCCCGCAGCACCTCGATCGGCACCCCGGCCAGCTGGGTCATGCGGGTCTGGTCGCGGCAGACGACCGCCAGCCAGAACGCGGTGATCCAGTTGCCCGCGTCGGTGAAGTGCTTGGGGCCGGTGGCGGGGATCGTCCGCGTCTTGTGCGCGATGACGCACTCGACGGAGTCCGCGTCGGTGGTGGCCGCCGCGAACAGCGCGGAGCCGACCTGCATCGCGGCGACCCACGCCTCCCACGTCTCGGAGGTGTTGGCGGTGGGGTCGTGGAGGCAGTGCAGGTTGGCCGTGCTCAGCACACTGTTGAAGGTCAGGCCGAACATCTCGGGGGACTCTTCGAGGTCCTCGATCTGCTCGATCGCGCCCTGATCGCTCATTTCGATGATCCGGGTGGGATCGCCGCCCGGAAACTCTTGACGTGGCACGTGTGTGGGCATCAGTTGCTCCCGGGCTTGCCGATATCGAACTGCTTCATCTCATAGCCAGCGTACGTTCCGGCCTTGGTGGCATCGGCTTTCACGAGCACGTAGTCCACGTCGCCGTTCTTGAGTGCTCGGCGGAGGTCCTGCGCCAGGGCCATCTCGTCCACGTTGTTCGAGGTCTGGGCGCGCTTCTCCATCTCGTGCAGGATCGTCTGGAAGTACTCCCGGGTGCCCTGCTGGACCCGGTTGCCGAGGTGGCTCGTGCGATCGCCGAGCCGGGCCGTGGTCGAGCCCTTCGCCTCGACGACGACGTACCGGCCGTCCTGCGTCCGGTAGACCTGGTCGAAGCGGTTGTTGCCGAAGGCGCCGTCGTCCACGCGGGTCGCGTTGGGGTAGTGCTCGGGGATCGCGTGCGTCTCCGCGACGTTCTCACCGAACAGCTCGCTCTGCTTGAGCATGTCGCCGTGCAGCGGCGAGTGCGCGGCCTCGGCCGCGTCCCGGGCCGCCTCCAACTCCGGTGTGGGGTTGGCCTTGTAGGCCTTCTCGGCCGCCTCGAGGTTCGCCTCGGCGGTGTTGTCGGCCGTGATGGCGTGTTGGCGGTTGTGCGCCCAGTTGTCCAGCTGGTGCAGGGTGTCGGACGGGATGGTCGTCCGAGCGCCGGACGGGAAACCGGTGTCGACGTACTTCGCGGGAATCGCCGGCGGCAGGTCGCTCTTGGAGATCCACTTGCCGGGGTTGGCGGGGTCGGGGACCAGGGTCGGCAGGCGCTGCCCGAACACCTCCTCCTCGGCGAACCGGCGGTAGCCGTTGGACCGGTAGTGCTCCTTGAACCACGCCGGGTCGTTGTTGGCCAGGTCGACGTGGCGCTGCATGATCTCGCGCGGGGTGCCCTCCGCCGGCCGCCCGCCCTGGGGCTCGCCGGGGGTGGGGTCGCCGCCGGCGGGTCCGGCGGTGTCGTCCGCGTGCGTGCCGGCGCCGAGACCGTCGTCGCCGCCGCGGCCGAGGTCGTCCAGGCCGTCGAAGCCGCCGGTGCCGCCCGTCCCGCCGGTGCCGTGGCCGCCCGTGCGCGGCGGCAGCGTGTCGGTGCCGTGGCCGCCGGGCAGGTGGGAGCCGGTCCCGCCGGTGCCGACCGGGTCGCCGCCCCGCCCGACCGTGCCGGCCGTGTCGGCGGTGTGCGCGCCGACGCCGACCAGCTCGCCGTCCCGGCCGGGGGTCGCCCCGTGCTCGGAGGTGGCGCGCTCGGCGGCCGTGCCCTCGTGCGCGATGTCCGCGAGGGACTCCCGCACGGTGCCGTCGGCGTTGTGCATGACCAGCGTCTTGGTGTCGAGGAAGACGACCTCGCCCTTCGGCGTCTCCATGCGGACCGTGTTCTCGGGCGTCAGGCCCGCGGGCAGGTCGTCCATCTTCAGCGGCTGGTCGGTGATCTTGAACGTGCTGTCGGCGAGCTTGATGTACGTGCCGTTGGTGACGGCCTTGAGGCTCGCCATCACGTCGCCGAGCCGCGTGATGCCGACGCCGACGCCCTTCGCGACGTACGTCATCGGGTCGACGATGCGGCCCGCCTTGCCGGCGAAGGAGATGGCCTTGGCGATGGCGCCGGTCTTCGCGGCCGTGCCCGTGCCGCCGGTGAAGACCGTGGTGAGCACGTTGAAGGTGACGGCACCGGCCGCGCGCGAGGGGTTCTTGCCCCACTCGTCGTACGCGATCAGAGCCTTGCCGGTCTCCACGACCGCGGTGCGCGAGTCCCGGAGCCAGGACGGCAGCTTGTCGTCGGGAACCAGCCAGTAGGCGGTGCCGACGATCGGCATGCCGGTGATGACGAGGCCGGTCAGCAGCTTGCCGAGGCCCGTCCAGGCCTGGCCCGCCGCGTCCCAGCCGTCGAAGCCGACGAGCGTGCCGAGACCCTTGATCGTGCCCCACACGCCGTCAACGAAGAAGCCCTTGGTGAAGTCCCACAGGTGCTCGTGGATCTGGTACCAGGGCGTGGACTCCTCGACCGGGTCGCCCCAGGGCAGACCCTGGGCGTTGTTCAGGTCCTCGGCCCGGTAGCCGTACATGCCCTCTTTGTTGGACCCGTCGTTCACGGTGAGCGGGGCCCCGCCGATCAGGGCGACGATCTTGCCGTAGCAGGTGCGCTCCGCCGCCTGGAACGCCGCCCAGGCCGCGTTGACCTCGCCTCGCCGGGCGTTGTTCTCGTCGACCAGGTCGGCGTCCTCGCGCCAGTCGTCGTCGTCCGCGATGCTGCTCGCGAAGGCCGCCGCGTCATGGCGCAGACTCTCGAACTTGGCGACGATGGGCCGGATCTCCGACGCGTAGGCGCTCAGCGCCGAGGCGACCGTGCCCACCTCGGTGCACAGCTCGTCGCCCGCCTTGGCCACCGGGGCGGTGGTGGCGAACAGCTTCTCCGCCTCGGGCGCCTCGTAGTACGCGGACAGCCCCTTGAAGCGGGTGTCGATCTGCGATCCGGCGTCCCACAGGTTGAACGCGTCCGTGCTCAGCGCGGAGACGTCCTTCTCCAGCTGCTCCAGATTTCCGGTGAACTTCGGTATCTCCGCCGGGTTCAGTGCCGTCTGGTCGCTCACTTGGCACCGCCCGCGGGAGCGCCCGGCAGATCGATCTTCGGTTCCTTCAGCGCCGCCGCCTGCGCCTCGGCGGCCATGTCCAGGTCACCCTGGTTGTAGGCGTTGGTCGCCGCCACCGCGCCCTTCAGGGAGTTCACGGTCCGCTGCGCCATGTAGGCGAGCTTCTTCTGCCGCTCCTCCAGGTACTGGCTCAGCGCGGCGGCGACCGGGCCGACCGGTACGCGCGGGGTGCCGGCCGGCACCGGGCCGACCATCGGCCCGCTGAACTGCCCGCCCGGCACGGCCGTCCCCGCCGAGGACGCCGCGCTCGCCATGTTCGTCACCAGCGAGGTGGCGGCCTTCTCCAGGTCCCCGCCCGCCTCGCCCGTCGTCGTCAGCGTGGCCTGCACGCCGACGGGATCGATGTCCCAAGCTGTCATTCCAGCCCCCGTAAAGCCTTTGACAGTCACGTTCATCAGACACGTTTTCTCGGCAATGGCCGATCATTCGTACCAAAGAGACGCGTGCGGCGGCAACGCAGTTCCCCGCGTGCCCAGTTGGGGGCCGAACGGTGCCTAGGGAGTCTCCGGCGGGGGTGTCGGCGCGCCGGGCAGCCGCACCGTCGCGACGGTGCCGCCGCCCTCCGCCGGGGTCAGCGAGACCTCTCCGCCGCACCGCTGGACGGTGCGGGCCACGATGGACAGGCCGAGGCCCGAGCCGGGCAGCGCCCGCGCCGAGGGCGAGCGCCAGAACCGGTCGAAGACGTAGGGGAGTTCGTCGGCGGGGATGCCGGGGCCGTGGTCCCGGACGGTGAGGACGCCGCCGTCGAGCGCGACCTCGACGGTGCCGCCGCCGGGGCTGAACTTCACCGCGTTGTCGAGCACGTTGACGATCGCCCGCTCCAGCGCGGCCGGCTCCGCCCGTACGAACCAGGGGTGGAGGTCCGCCGAGATCGTCAGCTCCGGCCCGCGCAGCCGGGCCCGGCGCAGCGCCGCGTCCACGACGTCCCGCAGCGCGACCACCTGCACGCGGTCCCCCGACTGGGCCGACTCCGACCGCGAGAGGGTCTGCAGATCGCCGATCAGCGCGGCCAGTTCGGTCATCTGCGCGGTCACGGAGGAGAGCAGCGCCTTGCGGTCGGCGGGCGGGATCGCGCGGCCCGTCTCCTCGCTGCGGGTGAGCAGTTCGATGTTGGTACGGAGCGAGGTGAGAGGCGTGCGCAGTTCGTGGCCGGCGTCCGCGATCAGCTGCTGCTGCACCTCCCGGGAGTTCGCCAGCGACGCGGTCATCGAGTTGAACGAGCGGGACAGCCGGGCGATCTCGTCCTCGCTGTCCTCCTCCACCGGGATGCGGACGGCGAGGTCCTCGGTCCGCGCGACGTGCTCCACGGCCTCGGTCAGCTTGTCGACGGGCCTGAGCCCGGCCCGGGCCACGGCGAGCCCGGCGGCCCCGGCACCGACGACACCGATACCGGAGACGAGGAGGAGGAGCAGGGCGAGTTCGTTGAGGGTGGACTGGGTGTCCTTGAGGGGGACCGCGACGAGCAGGGCCGTGTCGCGCGCCATCGCCTGGCCGCCGGGGCCCTGCACGATCACCGGCACGGTCATGACCCGGACGGGCCTGCCCTCGCTGTCGGTGCCGTTGCGGTATTTCTCCAGGCCCGGCGAGGGGTCCTTCGCCACGGCCTTGTCGCCGTCGGTGACCTCGACCGAGCCGACCGAGAGCGGGAACACACAGGCCGTTCCGTCCGCCTTGACCAGCTGGCTGTAGTACGTGCTGCCCCGCGGACCGCCCGGCACGGTCGTGGACGGCTCCGCGGGGCAGTCGCTCGCCACGCTCGCCACGTCGAGTTTCTCCAGCGGCGCGTTCACGGAGTGGAGGTTCTCGTCGATCTCGTCGTACAGCTTCCCGCGCACGATGAACCAGCACGTCACCGACACCGCCGCCACCCCGAAGGCCACCGCCGCCGCGACCAGCAGGGCGAGCCGGGACCGGATCGGCAGGGACCGGAACCGGCGCAGGACTCGGTTCACTCGGCGCCGCCCGAGCGCAGTACGTAGCCCACGCCCCGCACCGTGTGGACGAGCCGCGGCTCGCCGCCCGCCTCGGTCTTGCGGCGCAGGTACATCACGTACACGTCCAGGGAGTTGGAGCTCGGTTCGAAGTCGAAGCCCCAGACGGCCTTGAGGATCTGCTCGCGGGTGAGGACCTGGCGCGGGTGGGCGAGGAACATCTCCAGGAGCGTGAACTCCGTGCGGGTCAGCTCGACCTGCCGTCCGCCCCGGGTGACCTCGCGGGTCGCCAGGTCCATGCGCAGGTCGGCGAAGGTGAGCGCGTCGTCCTCCGGGGTGCCGATCGCCGTGGCCGCGTACGAGCTGCGGCGCAGCAGTGCCCGGATGCGGGCGAAGAGCTCGTCGAGCTCGAAGGGCTTGACGAGGTAGTCGTCGGCGCCCGCGTCGAGTCCGGTGACGCGGTCGCCGACGGTGTCGCGGGCGGTGAGCATGAGGATCGGCGTGGTCGTGCCCGCGCCGCGCATCCGGCGGGCCGCCGTCAGGCCGTCCATCCGGGGCATCTGGATGTCGAGGACGACCAGGTCGGGCTGGTAGGCGATGGCCTTCTCCAGGGCGTCCGCGCCGTCCACGGCGACCTCGGTGCCGTACCCCTCGAAGGCGAGGCTGCGCTGGAGCGCCTCGCGCACCGCGGGCTCGTCGTCGACGATCAGGATGCGCTGGGGTTCACGGTCGCCTTCGGCGGGGCTCATCGGCGTTCTGTTCCTCGGGTGCGATGGGACGGCGGGTGCGGGGACTTTCAGCCTCGCACGTCGGCGGCCGCTTCCGCAGGGCCGGCCGGGTGCGAGGACCGGGCGGCGCGTGCAGCCGCCCGGCACGTCGGCGGGGGCGGGCCCGCGCGGCGCCGCGGCTGCCGGTCAGGCCCGCGCGGCGGTACGGCGGCGGGTGCGGTTCGCGCGGACGGGCCGGGCGGCCGCCGGGGCCACCTCGGGGGCCCGCGCGAGGGGCGGATGGAGTTCTCGGGCGACGGCGAGGGCCAGGCCCAGGCCGGCCGGGTCACCGCCCGCCGCGGAGTGGACGACCTGCCGGAACGGAGCACGCGTGATCATGTCGACCTCCTGAGGTGGCCGGTCCCCGGACGGGGGCGGCTCAGCTGTCCGAGCCGCCGGCACGCAGGGTGTCCAGGTCGGCCTTGACTGTGTTGACCGGGATGGCGAAGCCGAGGCCGACGCTGCCGGCGTCCGACGAGCCGGACGAGGAGTCCGAGGCGGCCGAGTACATGGCGGAGTTGATGCCGATGATGTTGCCGTTCATGTCGATCAGCGCGCCGCCGGAGTTGCCCGGGTTCAGCGAGGCGTCCGTCTGGAGCGCCTTGTACGTCGTCGTGGAGGAGCCGGTGTCGCCGTTGAACTCCCGGCCGCCGTACTCGAAGGGCCACTGGCCGCTGCCGCCGCCCTGCTGTCCCTGGCTCTCGTCCGTGGAGACGGTGACGTCGCGGTCGAGCGCGGAGACGATGCCGCTGGTGACGGTGCCGGTCAGGCCCTCGGGGGAGCCGATCGCGACGACCTGGTCGCCGACCTGGACGGCGGAGGAGTCGCCGAGGCTCGCCGCCTTCAGGCCGGACGGGGCGTGCTCCAGCTCGATCAGCGCGAGGTCCTTCTTGCTGTCGGTGCCGACGACCTTCGCGGTGTAGGTCTTGCCCTTGCTCGTCGTCACCTTGATCGAGGACGCGCCGGAGATGACGTGGTTGTTGGTGACGATCTCACCGCCGGAGGTGATGATCACGCCCGAGCCGGTGGACCGGCCCGCGTTCGAGGTGGCGCTGATCTCCACGATGCTCGGGCTGACCGCCGAGGCCACCCCGGCGACGGTGCCCTTCTTGGCGGCGGGGACCACGTTGGTGCTCGGGCTGGTCGCCACGGTGTCCGGGCCGGTCAGCTCCTGGAAGGCGTACGCGGTGCCGCCGCCCACGGCCGCCGCCGCGATCGCCACGGCGGCGAGCAGGCCCAGCGGACCCCGGGCCCGCCGTCCGGGGGCCGGGGCGGGCCCGGCACCGGGGACCGGCGGGGAGGGCGGGGGGTTGCCGTGCCCGCCGAAGGCGCCGCCGTCGCCGTGGCCGCCGCTCTGGTGGCCCGCGCCCGGCCACACCGTGGTGCCCGGCGCGACGGCGACCGGAGTGCCGGGCTCGTAGGCCGGCGGGGGCGGCCACTCGGGGTCGACGGGGGAGGAGGCGTGCTGCTGCCGGGGGTACGCGGGCTGGTCGCCCTGGACGTACCCGGACTGGTCGCCCTGCTGGGGGTGCTCGTACTCGCCGCTGCGGCGGAAGCTCTCGGTCATGGAAAGCAGACTCGCGCCCCATCATGAGAGCTCCCTGAGGGGCCGCTGAGAAGCCCGACAGAACCTCGTATGCCCGATATAAAGACGCCCGGGGAAACGGCGGGTTGCGTGGGCGCGATGGCACGGGACGCGCCGGACGAATACTTGTCTGCCCGCCGTGCGGCCCGTGTGCCCGGTGGTGCGCGCGGCCTACGATCACCGCGCCGGAGGGGGGCTCCGCGGTTTCGCCCGATCGCCACGCGCGGTCCGGGCCGGTGCGTCGTACGCCCTTCTCGGGTCCCGTCAGTCCTTTTCCGGGCCCCGTACGTCTCGAAGGGCCCGGGCGACACCCACCCAGGAGCCCTGAGTGATACGTGCCCTGCGCGCCCGTCTGAGACGCCCCGCCACGGCGTTTCCCGCGGCCGCACTCGCGCTGGCGCTGAGCTGCGCCGGCGTCCTCGCGGCGCAGCCCGCCACCGCCGCCGACGCCCCGCCCGGACTGCCCGAAGCGGGCCTCGCCCAGCCCGCGGCCCCCGCGCCGGTGGCTTCCGACGCGGAGCTGCGCGCCCGCTACCTGAAGGCCGTCCAGGACCAGGCGACCCCGGAGAAGACGCCCCGGAAGACCCCGTTCATCATCGGCGGCAGCACGACCGGCATCTCGTCCGCGCCGTGGATGGTCCAGCTCTCCTACTACGACCCGGCCACCGGCGACGGCTACTTCTGCGGCGGCACCCTGGTCGCCCCGAACAAGGTCCTCACCGCCGCGCACTGCGTCGCGGGCCTCGACTGGGTCGGCAACGGCGCCGTGGTGGCCGGCACCGCCGGTCTCCTCGACGACACGACCGGCACCGTCGCGGGGGTCTGGCGCCAGTGGAACCACCCGCGCTACAACCCCGACACCATTCAGAACGACATCGCGGTGCTCACCCTCGACCGGCCGCTGGAGCAGCCCTGGATGCGCCTGGCGGCGGCCAACGACACGCCCTGGTACACCCCGGGGCAGGAGGCCACGGTCTACGGCTGGGGCCTGACCTCCGGTGCCGCCGACGCCGACCTGTCGGCGACGCTGCGCAAGGTGAACCTGCCGATGGTCGCCGACGCCACCTGCGACTCCGCGATGCGCTCGGTGCTCGGCGAGGACGACTTCGTCGAGGGCTCCATGTTCTGCGCGGGCACCCCGGCGACGGGCACGGACGAGGGCACCAAGAGCCCCTGCAACGGTGACTCCGGCGGCCCGGTGGTGTTGGGCGGCAAGATCGTCGGCATCGTCTCGTGGGGTGTCGCCGGCTGCACCGCCGAGGGCGCCTACCCGGTGTTCACCAAGGTCTCGTCGTACACCTGGGCGGCCCAGCCGCGCATCGACGACACGGACGAGTCGTTCGACGGGCGCGCCGACCTGCTGGCCCGCACGCCCTCCGGCGGCCTCTTCGAGCAGGACAGCAAGGGCACCTCGCTCGCGCAGCGGAAGTACCTGGGCGGCGGCTGGGAGAGCATCAGCTGGGGCCTTCAGGCCGACCTGGACCGCGACTTCTTCCAGGACTGGATCGTCCGCGACAAGACCGACGGCAAGATCTACCGCGAGTACCTGGACCACGCCTCCGGCGAGTACACCTGGATGCAGATCAGCTCGGTGTGGGGCGGCTACAAGTCGTACGCGGTCCCCGGCGACATGACCGGTGACGCCCGCCCCGACCTGGTCGCGGTGGACGCCGACGGCTCGGTCTACCTGTACCCGGGCAAGGGCACCGGCCAGTTCTACCCCCGCGTCAAGGTCGTCGACCGGGCCTGGAAGAACGTGAAGATCTTCGGTCACGGCGACCTGTCCGGCGACGGCCGGGCCGACCTGCTGGTCCGCAACAGCTCGGGCGTCCTGTACCTCTACCGGGGCACCCAGCAGGAGCACACCCCGTGGTCCGCGCGGATCCAGGCCCGTACCGGCTGGAACTTCACCTCGTACGTGGCGAACGGCGACGTGACGGGCGACGGCGTCGCCGACGTCATGGCCCGCGACTCCGGCGGCACGCTCTGGCTCTACCCGGGCACCAACAAGGCGTCCAGCGGCCTGTTCGGCACGCGGATCAGCCTGGGCACCGGATTCAACCAGTACAACCTGCTGTTCTAGGAGTACCCGGGGATCCGCGGACGGCCGTGACCGGCCCCGCGGGTCCCCGCTTCTACTCGCAGCCGCAGGACCGTCGTACGACCAGCCGGGACGGGAACTGCTTCAGCCGCTCCCGCCGCGATCCGGCCACCCGCAGACCGTCGTCCAGGACGAGGTCGACGGCGGCGCGGGCCATCGCGGAGCGGTCGGAGGCGATGGTCGTCAGGGGCGGGTCGGTGAGCGCCGCCTCCTTGACGTCGTCGAAGCCGGCCACGGCCAGCTCGCCGGGGACGTCGATGCGCAGCTCGCGGGCGGCCCGCAGCACGCCGATCGCCTGGTCGTCGGTGGAGCAGAAGATGGCCGGCGGACGGTCGGGCCCGGCCAGCAGCTCGAGGCCCACCTGGTAGGCGTCGTAGCGGTTGTACGGGGCTTCGAAGAGGCGGCCCTCGGTGGGGATGCCGGCCTCCTGCATCGCGCGCCGCCAGCCCTCGACGTGGTCGGAGACGGGGTCGCCCACCGCGGGCGTCTCGGCCGTACCGCCCAGACAGGCGACGTACTCGTAGCCGTGCTCCAGCAGGTGGCGGGTGGCGAGCTGGGCGCCGCCCGTGTCGTCCGTGACGACGGCGACGTCGTCGATGGCCTCGGGCTTCTCGTGCAGCAGGACCACCCGGGCGTCCCAGGCCTCGATCTCCGCGGCGGCGTTGTCGTTCAGGGCGTGGCTCACGAGGATCAGCCCGGAGACCCGCATGCCGAGGAAGGCCCGCAGATAGTGGACCTCGCGCTCGGCGATGTAGTCCGAGTTGCCGACGAGCACCATCTTTCCGCGCTCGGCGGCGGCCTGCTCGACCGCGTGCGCCATCTCCCCGAAGAAGGGCTGGCGCGCGTCCGGGACGATCAGGCCTATGAGCTCGGTCTTGCGCGAGGCCATGGCCTGGGCGACCCGGTCCGGGCGGTACGCCAGCTCCTTGATCGCGGCGAGGACACGCTCGCGCGTGGCCGGGGCGACCGGCCGGGGTCCGTTGTTGATGACATAGCTGACGACGGCGGTGGAGGTACCCGCCAGTCGTGCCACGTCATCCCGAGTCACCTTGGCCACGGGCGGAGTCTACGCGGATGGACCTACCTCTGGGCAGGGCGTACGGCCGCTTCCTGCGCCGCCGCCGCGACCTCGGGGGCGGCCACGGCGTCGAGGTGAGCCGTCTCGTCCGCCTCGTCCGGCTTTGGCCCGGCCTTCTGCTCGCTCTCGGCCGCGCCCGGCCGGGAAGGGCTCGCGGCGGTCCGGTCGGCCTTCTCCGGGGTGACGAACCGGTAGCCGACGTTCCGGACGGTGCCGATCAGCGACTCGTGCTCGGGACCGAGCTTCGCGCGCAGCCGCCGGACGTGGACGTCGACCGTGCGGGTGCCGCCGAAGTAGTCGTAGCCCCAGACCTCCTGGAGCAGCTGGGCACGGGTGAAGACGCGGCCCGGGTGCTGCGCGAGGTACTTCAGGAGCTCGAACTCCTTGAAGGTCAGGTCCAGGACCCGGCCCTTGAGCTTGGCGCTGTACGTCGCCTCGTCCACGGAGAGGTCGCCGTTGCGGATCTCCATGGGGGAGTCGTCGTTGACGATCTGCTGGCGGCCCATGGCCAGCCGCAGCCGTGCCTCGACCTCGGCCGGTCCCGCGGTGTCGAGGAGGACGTCGTCGATGCCCCAGTCGGCGGTGACGGCCGCGAGGCCGCCCTCGGTCACGACGAGGATCAGCGGACAGCCGGGCCCGGTGGACCGCAGCAGCTGGCACAGGCTGCGGACCTGCGGGAGGTCGCGGCGCCCGTCGATGAGGATGACGTCGGCACCCGGGGTGTCGACCAGCGCGGGCCCTTCCGCCGGAGCCACGCGCACGGTGTGCAGGAGCAGGCCGAGAGCGGGAAGCACCTCCGTCGACGGCTGAAGGGCGTTGGTCAGGAGCAGCAGAGAACTCATCGCGCCCCACCTGCCTGGGTCGTCCTACGTTCGTGCACGGTTCGCTCGCCCATACGTCTGGTTCCTCCTCGGTCCCTGATGGGGGCACCTCCCACGCCTTGGGGGCGGTGGGGGAGTCTGCGGCACTGCTTCGTACTGCGATGCGGATCCCGCGCCCAGGAATCCGCTGCACCGGATCCGAAACGCTTTGGTATACCGGCTTCGTATACAACGCTTCGGAAAGCACAAAAGGACCCGGGGGCTTCTCTGCCCGAGTCCTCTGCCCAGCAGAATAGCCCACATGAGCTCAGGTACGGCAGGTCGTGTGACGCGATCTCACAGAATTCCACCAGGTGAGACAGGCGCCCGCACCCCTTTGCGCAGGTTTCTGCGCACCTCCGACGGCGTCAGCATCGACGCGGCGTACACCCCCGGAAGGGGGACCTCCGACGAGCTGGTCATCGTCGTCGCGCACGGTTTCACGGGCGATCTGGAACGCCCGCACCTGCGCCGCGCGGCGGACGTCCTCGCCGGTCACGCGGCCGTCGTGACGTTCTCCTTCCGAGGCCACGGGGCCTCCGGCGGCCGCTCCACGGTCGGCGACCGCGAGGTCCTCGATCTCGCGGCGGCGGTGGCGTGGGCACGTGAACTCGGGCACACCAGGGTCGCCACCGTCGGCTTCTCGATGGGCGGCTCGGTGGTCCTGCGCCATGCCGGGGCGGACGAGGCCGCGGCGGTTCCGCAGCACGAGGGGCGCACGGAGGCGCGCGTCGACGCCGTGGTGGCGGTGAGTGCCCCGGCTCGCTGGTATTACCGCGGTACGGCCCCTATGCGGCGCCTGCACTGGCTGGTAACCCGCCCGGTGGGCCGGGTCGTCGGCCGCGTGGGACTGCGCACCCGCATCCACCACCGCGAGTGGGACCCGGTGCCGCCGTCCCCGGTCGAGTCGGTCCCGCGGATCGCCCCCACCCCGCTGCTGATCGTGCACGGCGACCGAGACGGCTACTTCCCCGTCGACCACCCCAAGATGCTGGCCGAGGCGGCCGGAGACAACGCCGAACTGTGGCTGGAGCACGGGATGGGCCACGCCGAGAACGCGGCCGGGGACGAGCTGCTGGCCCGTATCGGGCGCTGGGTCGCGCGGCACGCGGGCTAGCCTGGCGGTGCCGGTGTCATCGACGACGCCGGCGCCGACTTCATCACTGATCGAGGAACCAGATGGCAAAGGGCACGGTGCGGTACTGGGCCGCCGCCAAGGCCGCGGCCGGCGTCGCCGAGGAGCCGTACGAGGCGGGCACGCTCGCCGAGGCGCTCGACGCGGCACGCGAGCGACACCCCGGCGAACTCGTCCGGGTCCTGAAGCGGTGCTCGTTCCTCATCGACGGTGACCCGGTGGGCACCCGCGCACATGAGACGGTACGGCTGGCCGAGGGCGGCACGGTCGAGGTGCTCCCGCCGTTCGCAGGAGGGTGACCGAGAGCATGAGCAACCAGCCCTACGAGCCGTACGAACCCCCGTACGAGGGGTACGACCCGTACCAGCAGGCTCAGCAGCAGCCTCCGGCCCCGCAGCAGTCCGGCTGGCCCGGGCAGCAGGGGTACGACGAGGCGCAGCAGTCCCACCAGTACACGCAGCAGTGGGAGGGCCAGACCTGGGAGACCCAGACGCAGCCCCACGCCGCCGCGGACACCGCCTACCTGCCGCCGCAGGGGTACGCCGTGCCGTCCCCGTACGGCACGGCCGGGCAGCCGCTGCCGCCCGAGGCCCCGGCCGGCGCGTGGAGCGACGCGGGCGACCCCGGTGAGCGGTGGAACGGCGGGGCCCCCTCCGACGGCCGCTGGACCGGCGCCGCGGACCCCGGCGCCCAGTGGACCGGTTCCGACGGGCCCGGGTACGGGTCCGCCGGGTCCGGCTACGGTCCCGCCCACCAGGAGCCGGCCGCGGCCGCCCCGGCCGCACCGGTCCCGCCCGTCGGCGCGGCCGTGCCGGCCGCCGGTGAGGACGCCCCCGGCTACGGGCCGCCGACCGTCACCGGCAACGCCCGCATCACCGACGCCCAGCGGGCCAGGGCCGAGGGCCGATCGCCGATCATCGAGCCGGGGATGCAGCCCGCCGCCCTGACCGCCCTGCTCGGGCTGCTGCTGGCCGGGGGCGCGGCGGTCGGGCAGTACGCGCTCGCCGTCCCGCTGGTGCTGCTCCAGGCGGTCACCGCGGCCGGCTGGTTCCGGCTGAACGGCATGTGGCCGGCCCGGCAGGGCATCGCGCTGGCGTTCGCCGGTGCGCTGGCCGCGGACGCCGCCCTGTTCGCGGCAGGGCGGGAGAACGCGCCCGCTGCGATCCTCGGCACGCTCGGGGTCTGGGTGCTGCTCACCCTCGTGCTCCAGCTGCGCAGCCACGCCGACCCGGACACCCGGATGTACGGGCTGATGGCGACGGTCGTCTCGGCCGCTCTGGCGATCGTCGCGACCGGCCATCTCGCCGCCGAGCCGGACGCCGTGACCGTCGGCGCCGCCTCGGTCGCCGTCGCGGTCCTGGCCCGCGCCCTGCCGCTGCCCACGGCCGCCTCGGTGGTCGTGGCGCTGCTGGCCGCCGCCGGTGCGGGCATCGCGGTGGGCGGACTGACGCACCTGGGCACCGGGGGCGCGTTCCTCGGCCTCGGCGCGGGTGTCTGCGCGCTCATCGGCCACCGGGTCGCCTCGTACGACTATCCGTCCCGCTTCGTCCACATGACGGCCGGTGTGGCGCTCCCGCTCACCGCGGCGGCCCCGGCGGTCTACCTGCTGGGCCGCGCCCTCGGCCAGTAGGGGCGTTCGTCACAGCTGATCGACAACTCCGCGGGGCCCTCCGATCCGGGGCCCCGCGGGATTAGGCTCACGCTGGACGGCCGGCCAGGTCGTCGGCCGGCCGCCGACTGGGGGAACACCGAGCATGCGCGCACTGCGAATACTTCTGATCGTCGCCGTGATCCTGGGCGGTCTCTTCGTGATCGCGGACCGTGTCGCGGTCGGTTTCGCCGAGGACGAGGCGGCCGACCGGATCAAGAGCAGTGAGAGCCTGGCCGAGACCCCCGACGTGTCCATCAAGGGCTTCCCGTTCCTGACCCAGGTCGCGGGCGGCGAACTGGACGACGTCGAGATCGGCATCAAGAACTACCAGGCCTCGACCGACGGCACGGGCGCCGCGGGCGACTCGATCCGCATCGACGACCTGAACGCCGAGATGCACGGCGTCGAGTTCAGCGGCGACTACAGCTCGGCCACCGCCGACAGCGCCACCGGCACCGCCACCATCGCCTACGACGAGCTGCTGAAGGCCGCCAAGTCGGAGCCGGTGCAGGTCGCTCCCGGGGTCACCGCCAAGGTCGTCGGGCTCTCGGACGGCGGGAACGGCAAGATCAAGGTCAAGGTCGAGGCGACCGTCCTCGGCGCCAAGCTGCCCCAGCCGGTCGCCGTGCTCAGCTCGGTCAGCGTGTCGGGCGACAAGGTGCGGGTGCACGCCGACTCGCTGCCCAAGCTCGGCGTCGAACTCGCCGAGGGCAAGATCCGCGCCATAACCGACTTCCAGCAGAAGATCGACGAACTCCCCGGCGGCGTCGAGCTGGACAAGGTCGAGGCCGCCGAGAACGGCGTCGACATCAAGGTGAAGGGCTCGAACGTCCGGCTCGTCGGCTAGGCCAGCCGGGCGCCCGGGAGAGGCACGGCGCTCCGTCCCCCGGCGCGTTGGGACTGGTGTCCGAAGAGCGAGATGCCCGGTCCGGCCGGCAGCGGGGACGGCCGCCGCGGGCCCGGGAAATGGGGGCGACACGGACGCGGCAGGGCTCCGCATCCCACATCACGGACGATCGCGTCTCATAATGCGACACACCGGTGACATCCGCGCCCGTCCGTCCCTACGATCGCAGTCATGAAGCGACAGGCGGATCTCACGAAGCGGCGGGCAGTAGACCTGTGCCGCGTCGCCGCCATGCTCTGTCGCACCTTCTGAGCGGAAGTCCGCGTACTTCCGCATTCCCGGCCCTCGGCCATCCCCGTCAGGGCCCCTCGTGCGCCGCGTACGCCACCGCTGTCGTGACCGTGTACCGCGCACGCCGCCCCACCGCACAGCCCCGCCGCAACTGCCCCGGAGGAGAACGAGCATGAGCCGCAGCGACGTCCTGGTAGACGCCGACTGGGTCCAGGAGCACCTGGACGACCCGAACGTGGCCGTCGTCGAGGTCGACGAGGACACGTCCGCGTACGAGAAGAACCACATCCGCAACGCGATCCGGATCGACTGGACCAAGGACCTCCAGGACCCGGTCCGCCGTGACTTCGTCGACCAGGAGGGCTTCGAGAAGCTCCTGTCGGAGAAGGGCATCGCCAACGACACGCTGGTGGTCCTCTACGGCGGCAACAACAACTGGTTCGCCTCGTACGCCTACTGGTACTTCAAGCTCTACGGCCACGAGAACGTGAAGCTGCTCGACGGCGGCCGCAAGAAGTGGGAGCTCGACTCCCGTGACCTGGTCGACGAGGTCCCGAGCCGGCCGACGACGCAGTACAAGGCCAAGCCGCAGAACACCGCGATCCGCGCCTTCCGTGACGACGTCGTCGCCGCGATCGGCTCGCAGAACCTGGTCGACGTGCGCTCGCCCGACGAGTTCTCCGGCAAGCTGCTCGCCCCGGCCCACCTGCCGCAGGAGCAGTCCCAGCGTCCGGGCCACGTCCCGAGCGCCCGCAACATCCCGTGGTCGAAGAACGCCAACGACGACGGCACCTTCAAGTCGGACGAGGAGCTCAAGGAGCTCTACGCCGCCGAGCAGGTCGACCTCGCCAAGGACACCATCGCGTACTGCCGCATCGGCGAGCGCTCCGCGCTGACCTGGTTCGTGCTGCACGAGCTGCTCGGTGTCGAGAACGTCAAGAACTACGACGGCTCCTGGACCGAGTACGGCTCCCTGGTCGGCGTGCCGATCGAGCTCGGCGCCAACAAGTAACCCGCGGCCTCCGCGACCCCTCTCATCACCCGAAGGACAGAACATATGTGTGGAGCGAAGGCCGGCGGCCCCGACGCCTCGACGATCAAGCCCGGTGAGACCACCATCCAGGGCCAGGTGACCCGCGACGGCGAGCCCGTCACCGGTTACGTCCGGCTCCTGGACTCGACGGGCGAGTTCACCGCCGAGGTCCCGACCTCGGCGACCGGACAGTTCCGCTTCTACGCGGCCGAGGGCACCTGGACCGTCCGGGCGCTGGTCCCCGGCGGCACCGCGGACCGCACGGTCGTCGCGCAGACGGGTGGCCTCGCCGAGGTCGCGATCGCCGTCTGACGAGACCACATGAACGGCCGGAGGGCCGCACCCCAGGGTTGGACGCTCGGGGTGCGGCCCTTCGGCTGTTCCCGTCCTACGCTGGACGTATGTACGCGCGACGGCGGCACGCCTACTTCGCCCTCATGGCGACGTGCATCGGCCTGTTCGTCCTGGCCTGGGGAGTCGTCCGGCTCTGGTCCGTTCCCGTGGCCGTCGGCATGTGCGTGGTCGCGATGGTGATCCCGCCGGTGGCCGCGATGGTGGCCAACCGGCGCGGGCCCGAGGACCGCTGGTGGGACGACCCCTCGGGCGACGCCACGTCCGACGAGTGGTGGGACGAACTCGACGGGAAGCGCCGCCGGCAGCCGTAGGCCGGACACGGCCCGGCCCCCCGGGGGTGTCTCAGTAGACGAGCGCCTGCGTCCCGTCGGCCATCGCCTCCTGCACGAACACCTGGGCGCCCGCGATGCGCACGCCCTCGATGACGTCCTTCTCCGCGATGTCCCGGCGGGCCGCGCACTGCGTGCACAGCGTGATGCGGCCGGCCGACATGATCGAGTGGATCAGCTCGGGCAGCGGGGCCGCGTGCGGGAGCTCGAACTCCGCGGCCCGGCCCGGCAGGGCGAACCACGCGGACTCACCGGTCAGCCACAGGGACACGTCGACGCCGCTGGCCACGGCCACCGCCGCGACCGTGAACGCCTGGGAGCAGCGCTCGGGGGCGTCGGCCCCCGCGGTCACCTTGATCACGAGCTTTTTCGCCATGGCCGAATCGTAGTCCGAATCGTGATCAAGTTCCGTACAACTCCATGCATCAGCCATGGGTCTCCTGTGCGCGCGGATACGGAATCCGTGCTTCACGTTCTGTGGGGGGACGTCTTGGAAGAACCCCGATCACCTGAGGAATCCGGAGTGCCGGAAAGACCCGGCCAGACACCGGAACCTTCACCGCAGCCGCACGCGCCCGGCGCCGTGCCCTCCGACGAGGTCCCGCCCGTCGCGGCGGCCCCGGCGGACGGGCCCGCCGCGCCCGGCGAGGCCGGTGCCGTCACGCCCGGCCCGCGCCCCCGGCGGCGCGGACGCACCACCCTGCTCATCGCCGCCGCCGCCGTCCTCGGTGTCGTCGCGGGCACCTGCGCCGGCTACCTGGTGCAGGCGGACCGCGAGCCCACCGCCCTCCCCTCGCTCTCGCAGCCGAAGATCGCGCAGGCCAAGGGCGAGGTCGAGCCCCTGTCCGCCGCGCAGGACCGCCGGGTCAAGACCGAGGGCGACCTGCGCAAGCTGCTGGTGAAGCGGCCGAAGGGGGCGCGGGACCCGCTGGGCGAACACGGCGACGACAGCTGGATGAGCCTGGCCGGCTACGCGGAGAATTTCGAGAAGCCCGAGGTGGCCTTCGAGCGGTCCTACGAGGACGAGTTCCGCCGCGCCGCCGTCGTCGGCTGGCGCGAGGACTCCAGCCGCTTCGTCGAGGTCCGACTCGTGCAGTTCCGCCAGGAGGAGGCCCCCGAGGCCCTCGGCTCCGCCGACAACGGCCACTACTGGGCGGGCCGCAAGAGCGGCGCCGACAGCTGGCCCATCCCCGGCACCGGCGACGGCGAGGTCTACGTCGACACCAAGCCCGAGACCGAGCCCGGCTACGTACCCATGTACTCGGCCGAGGCGCACGCCTGGCGTGGCGACGTGGCGCTGGAGATCTACATCTACGACACGAAGCCGATCCCCAAGAAGAAGATCATGGACCTGGCCAAGCGGCAGATGGAGCGGCTGTGACCGACGACCGGAACGGGCCCGAGGAGCCCGTACAGCCCGCGAACGCCGCACCGGCCCCCGCTCCCGCGGTCCCCCCGGCTCCGGCGGAACAGGCGTCACCCTCACCGGTCCCGGCACCCGAGGCAGCCGCACCGGACGCCGCGGTGGCAGAGGCCCCCACACCGGACGCCGAGCAAACCGAGGCCGGCGCGCCTGTCGACGCCGCCGCGCCCGGTGCGGCGGAGCCCGCCCCGGACGCGCAGCCGGCACCCCGCACGCCCCGGCGGCGCGGTCGTATCGCCGCGCTCGCCGGTGCCGGTGTCCTGCTGCTCGCGGTCCTGGGCGGCACCGGGTACACCGTCGTGACCGTGCAGGACGCCGACCGCGATGCCGGCCGGCCGGCGTGGCGGTTCCCGAAGGCGGTGACGGACGAGAAGCCCGCCGAGGCCCACAAGACCGGCCTCGGCAGCCTGCTCCTGCCCTACGGCGAAAGCAGCGGCTACGGGCGCGGCCCCGACATGGGCGAGTTCGGTTCGGACGCCGAGCTGAGCGGCCGCCAGGCCACCGAGCTGCGCAAGGAGTCGATCAAGGGCCTACCGCGCTCCCAGCGCCGGCAGTTGGAGCGGGAGATCGACAGGCAGCGCATCAAGGGTGTGGCGATGCGCAGCTACCTCGGCACCGCGAGCCCCGGGTCCTCGTTCGACGGCGACAAGCTTTTCGTCGTCGACGTCGTGCTGTCGCAGATGGGCAGCAGGGGCGCCGTGCGCTCCGTCGCCACCGCCCAGCAGGACTTCTTCGACGCCCTGCGCGTCTTCCGCAAGGGACCGAAGATCGAGGGCCACAAGAACGCCCAGTGCTTCCTGCCGCCCACCGACGCGGACGAGAAGCTCGACATGATGGTCTGCTCCGCCTACGAGGGCGACATCCTGATCAGCGCCACGGCGACCGGTACCAAGTCGCTGGACAAGAAAGGCGTGGCCGAACTGCTCCGCAAGCAGCTCGACCTCGTCAGCGACCCGGGGGAGGCGGTATGACCGAGCAGCAGGTCGTCGGCACGGAGACGACCGTACGGCAGGCCCCCGCGACCGGGGAGCCCACGCCGGCCGGGGCGACGGGGACGCCGGCCGTCGAGGCGCCCGCGCCGCAGCCCGCGCCTCTCGCCGCTCCGCCGATGCCCGGGCTCCCGCCCGCCGCGTACGCGGAGGGGCAACCGTCCCCCGCGCCGGCCGTCAAGAAGGACCGCAGGGTGCTGCGGGCCGTCCTGCGCTGGACCGCCGCCGTCACCGTCTTCGCCGCGCTCGGCGCCTCCACGGCGTACGGCATCACGCGGATGGAGCGCACGGACGTGCCCGGTCTCGCGACCGAGTCGGACGGCCGCTGGGACTACCCGCGGCTGACCCGTCCGCCGCTGCCGCAGGGCAGCCCGCGGCCGTTCGCCGAGGAGAACCTCGCCGGCGCCCACTTCGCCGACCTGCGCGAACTGCTGCTGCCCGCGCCCCGCGGCGCCAAGGTCGACCCGGCGCTGAAGGGCGAGGACGGCTGGCTGCCGACCAAGGACTTCCTGGCGGAGTACGCCTCGAAGGAGGACCGCGAGGAGTTCGCCCAGACCCTCGTCGACAACGGTCTGCGGCACGTCGCGGCCCGCGGCTGGACCACGCCGGACGGCACGCACACGCGGATCTACCTGCTGCAGTTCGGCACCGCGGCCGTCGAGGAGAACGTCTACCGGGGCGACGGCCTCACCGCGTTCCGGGCCCCGAAGTACGCCGTGCGCGGCGCCACCGAATCCGGCACCGACGACGCCTACCCCCCAGCCGCCCGCGTCGAGGACGTCCGCCGCACGGTCTACACCGAGACGAAGCCGTACGGCCCGGAGCAGGTCAGGCAGGCGTACCTGTCCGCCGGGGACACCATGGCGCTGATCGTGCAGTCCCGTAAGGGGCACGCCGAGGCCGCGCCGTTCCAGCAGACGGTGACCCTGCAGAGCCAGCTGCTGGGCTGACCCCGCCGAGGGCGACCTCACAGAGAGAGCCGGGTCCCCGCCCACTAAGCTGGGACCCGGCTCTTGTACTTCCACCCCGCTCAATCGAGGAGCACCCCGTGCTTGAGGCATTCTTCGAAGCCCTGCTGGTCCTGGTCTGCGTCGGCGTCCTCGCCTTCGCCGGGCTGACCGTGAAGAAGCTCTACCAGGGCCAGCGCTGACCCCGCGCCGTCCCCCGACCTCCGCGACGCCCCAGACGCCCCCGACGAAAAGCTGCTCATGATCGAGATCCCGTCCGACCTCCACAAGGACCTCGTCCCGCTCGCCTTCCTGCTCGGCGACTGGGCGGGCGCGGGCGTCCACGACTTCCCCGGCTCCGAGAAGTGCAACTTCGGGCAGGAGGTCTCCTTCAGCCACGACGGGCGCGACTTCCTGGAGTACCACTCGCACACCTGGGTCCTCGACGCCGACGGGAACAAGGTCAGGCCGCTGGAGAGCGAGTCCGGCTTCTGGCGGATCGACGGCAGCCGCAAGGTCGAGGTCGTCATGACCCGCGACGACGGCGTGGTCGAGATCTGGTACGGCGAGCTGGCCGACAAGAAGCCGCAGATCGACCTGGTCACGGACGCCGTGGCCCGGACGGCCGCCTCCGGCCCGTACAGCGGCGGCAAGCGCCTGTACGGCTACGTGAAGAGCGACCTCATGTGGGTCGGCGAGAAGCAGACCCCCGACGTCGAGCTCCGCCCGTACATGTCGGCGCACCTCAAGAAGGTCGTCAGCCCGGAGGACGTCGAGCGCTGGGCCAAGGCCCTCCCCGATGACATGCCGGACGACGGGATCGCTTTCTTCAAGTAGACCTAGACTCTCTGGTGTGGTGAGCACCGACTGGAAGAGCGACCTGAGGCAGCGCGGCTACCGTCTGACGCCGCAGCGCCAGCTTGTCCTGGAAGCCGTGGACACCCTGGAGCACGCGACCCCCGACGACATCCTCATCGAGGTGAGGAAGACGGCGTCGGGGGTCAACATTTCCACGGTCTACCGGACCCTGGAGCTCCTGGAGGAGCTCGGTCTGGTCAGCCACGCGCACCTCGGGCACGGTGCCCCGACGTACCACCTGGCCGACCGCCACCACCACATCCACCTGGTCTGCCGGGACTGCACGAACGTCATCGAGGCCGACATCGAGGTGGCCGCCGAGTTCACCGCCAAGCTGCGGGACACCTTCGGTTTCGAGACGGACATGAAGCACTTCGCGATCTTCGGACGCTGCGAGAACTGCACACTCAAGACTTCAACTACCAAGTCGTAGGCTTAGGCGTATGAAGAGCCCCCTGCTGACCCTGCCCGGCGCCGTCGACGCCGAGGGCGTGGACGAAGGTGTCGCGGCCCACTACGGCGATCTGTTCCGCGAACAGCGGACCCTCGCCGACGGCACCGGCTTCGTCGACCTCTCGCACCGCGGTGTCGTCGCCGTCTCCGGCGACGACCGGCTGAGCTGGCTGCACCTGCTGCTGACCCAGCACGTCAGCGACCTCCCCGCCGGCCGTGCCACCGAGGCGCTGATCCTCTCCGCGCACGGCCACATCGAGCACGCGCTGTACCTCGTCGACGACGGCGAGACGGTGTGGATGCACACCGAACCCGGCACGCAGGACGCGCTGATCGCGTACCTGGAGTCCATGAAGTTCTTCTACCGCGTCGAAGTCGCCGACCGGACGGAGGAGTTCGCGGTCGTGCACCTGCCCGCGGGTTCCATCGCCGAGGCGCCGGAGGGCGTCGTCGTGCGGGAGACGCCGTACGGGCGGGACCTCTTCCTGCCGCGGGCCGACCTGGAGGCGTTCGCGGCGGACACCGGCGCGCACGGCCCGGCGGTCGGCCTGCTGGCGTACGAGGCCCTGCGCGTCGAGCACCACCTGCCGCGGCTCGGCTTCGAGACCGACCACCGCACCATCCCGCACGAACTGGGCTGGATCGACAGCGCCGTGCACCTGCAGAAGGGCTGCTACCGCGGCCAGGAGACCGTCGCCCGCGTCCACAACCTGGGCAAGCCCCCGCGCCGCCTGGTCTTCCTGCACCTGGACGGCAGCGAGGTCCACCTGCCGCCGCACGGCACCGAGCTGCGTCTCGCGGACGACGGCCCCGACGGCCGCAAGATCGGCTTCGTGACGACGGCCGTACGCCACCACGAACTCGGTCCCATCGCGCTGGCGCTGGTGAAGCGGAACGTCCCGCTGGACGCGCGGCTCCTCGCCGACACCACGGCGGCGGCCCAGGAAGTCGTCGTGGAGCCGTAGACCGCCCCGCGTCCGCTCACATCTCCAGCAGGACCGTGAACGGGCCGTCGTTCGTCAGCGAGACCCGCATCCGCGCACCGAACCGGCCCGTCGCCACCGTGGCGCCCAGCGCCCGGAGTTGGGCGACCACCTCGTCCACCAGGGGCTCGGCGACCTCCCCGGGGGCCGCCGCGTTCCAGGTGGGACGGCGGCCCTTGCGGGCGTCGCCGTAGAGCGTGAACTGGCTGACGACCAGCAGCGGCGCGTCGATGTCCGAGCAGGAGCGCTCCTCGCTCAGCATCCGGACGGACCAGAGCTTGCGGGCCAGTTGGGCCGCCTTCTCCTTGGTGTCGTCGTGGGTCACCCCCACCAGGACGCACAGTCCCTCTCCGCTGATCGCGCCGACCGTCTCCGGTCCGTCGTCCCCGTCCACGACGACACTCGCGCCGTCCACCCGCTGCACCACCGCTCGCATGCCGACCATCATGCCGTGCGGGCCCTTCGCGTGATTTCCGGGGGGTTCGAACCCCCCATCCGGGGCCGATCGGGGGCACTCGGTCACATAGCGGGCCCATGGGGTGGCACCATGCGTGTACCGCGAAGCTCATACGCGGTGGACCGCACCGGTCGAGGGGACGGCAGAGGCACATGAGCACACCGAGCAGCACCGGGCGACCGCCCGGGACCGTGTCATCGACCCGTACGAGCCCGCCCGGGGTCGCCGCGGAGACGGGCGCCGCCCCGCGGCCACCCGCGCAGCGCACCGACAGCCCGCTGGCCGTGGACCCGCCCGAGCCGGATCTCGCGGTGCTGGGCCTGCCCGAGCTGCGCACGCTGCGCCGCGACGCCCAGCGGGACGAGGCCGACCTCAGCTACGTACGGCGGCTGCTCCAGGGCCGTATCGACATCCTGCGGGCCGAACTCGCGCGCCGCGGGGGCCTTCCGGCGCCGCCCGGGCTCGTGGCGGTGCCCTCGCTCGTCGACCGGCTCCCGGAGATCCTGACCGACGCGCCCGCCCGGCACCGCTCCTCCGC
Source organism: Streptomyces sp. NPDC005496 (assembly GCF_042872045.1). Taxonomy (NCBI): domain Bacteria; kingdom Bacillati; phylum Actinomycetota; class Actinomycetes; order Kitasatosporales; family Streptomycetaceae; genus Streptomyces; species Streptomyces sp. NPDC005496. The sequence continues at coordinate 455,173 of NZ_JBIAJQ010000007.1, read as the reverse complement.
CCGCCATGTGACGGTCGGCACCCCGCACGGCGAGGAGTACCGGCGGCTGGCCGCGGACATGCTGTCCGAGGTCGAGCTGTCGGACCTGGAGGCCCGTACGGACGAGGAGCTGAACGACGGCATGGGGCGGCTCGTCCGCTACGAGCAGCAGGTCTCCCGGCGGCGCCAGCGGCTCCAGCGCACCGCGGACGATTGCAGCGCGGAGATCGCCCGCAGGTACCGTGAGGGAGAAGCACAAGTAGACGACCTGCTCATGTGACGCGGCGGCCCCGGTGATCCCGGGTGCCCCCGGCCGGAGTGACCCCTGCGCCCCGACCGGGCGCCCGTGGAGCGCGCTCCGCCGTCGCCGGGGCGGGTCCCGCCCCGGAAGGCCGCCGCTGATGTCCGTCCCCGCCATACCCCCCGTCCTCGCCGAGGTCGTCCGTTCCGGCTTCGTTGAGGGCCGCCACCGGGGCAGCCTGGTCCTGCTGGCCGCGGACGGTTCGGTGGAGCTGGCTCTCGGAGACGTGACGGCGCCCGTCTTCCCCCGCTCCTCCAACAAGCCGATGCAGGCGGCCGGTGTCCTGCGGGCGGGCCTCGACCTCGGGGGCGAGCGCCTCGCGCTGGCTGCCGCCAGCCATTCGGGCGAGCCTTTCCACCGCGACCTCGTCCTGAAGATGCTGGCCGAGCACGGGCTGCGGCCCGAGCAGCTCCAGTGCCCGGCGGACCTGCCGCTGGACCCCGTGGAGGCCGAGACGTACCTGGCGGCGGGCGGGGTCCGGGACCGGGTGACCATGAACTGCTCGGGCAAGCACGCCGCGATGCTCGCCGTGTGCGTCCAGCGCGACTGGCCGCTTGAGTCCTACCTCGACCCGGCCCACCCCCTCCAGCAGCTCATCCGCTCCGTCGTGGAGGAGGCGGCCGGCGAGCGGGTCGCCGCCCTCGGCACGGACGGCTGCGGCGCCCCGCTGATGGCGGTCACCCTCACCGGCCTGGCCCGCGCCTTCCGCTCCTTCGTCCTGGCCGCGCCCGGTACCGCCGAGCGCCGGGTCGCCGACGCGATGCGCGCCCACCCCGAGTACGTCGCGGGCACCCGCCGCCCGGACACCTGGCTGATGCGGGAGGTGCCCGGCGCGCTGTCCAAGATGGGCGCCGAGGCCGTCCAGGCGGTGGCCCTGCCGGACGGCCGCGCCCTCGCCTTCAAGATCGACGACGGTTCGGTCCGGGCGCTCGGCCCCGTGCTGTCCCGCGCGCTCGCCCTGCTGGGAGTGGATGCCCCGGTGCTGTCCCGCATAGGCCACGCGCCGCTGCTGGGCGCGGGCCGCGAGGTCGGGGAGATCCGCGCGGCGTTCTGACGGCGGGGGTCCGGGGGCCTGCCTTTCCGGGCTCCCGGGAAACGGCACGCGGACCGCTCCGGCTGGTTCGGGGCGCCCCCGGGCGGGGCGAAAACCCGGCGACACCCGCCCGGCCGGAGACCTAGCGTGACCTCATGACCCATCGTGACGACATCGACGTACGAGCGATCACCGAGGCCGACATCCCCGACTGGATCCGCGCGCTGAACACCGGTTTCCTCCGGTCGCCGGCCGTCTCGGAGCGGGAGGTCGCCGACCGGGGGTCGTACATCGTCCCGGAGCGGACCCTGGGCGCCTTCGACGGCGGCCGGTGCGTGGCGACGTTCCGCTCGTTCCCGCAGGAGCTCACCGCCGTCGGCGGGACGGCCGTACCCGCCCACGCGATCACGAACGTCACCGTCACCCCCACCCACCGCCGCCGGGGCCTGCTCACCCGCATGATGGCGCGCGACCTCACGGCCGCGAAGGAGCGCGGGGACGTGGTGGCGACCCTGATCGCCGCCGAGTACCCGATCTACGGGCGGTACGGCTTCGGGCCCGCGACCACCGCCGCGGAGTGGACGGTCGACGTGCCGCGGACGGGCCTCGACCCGCGCTGGTCGGGACCGGCCGACGGCGGCCGCATCGACCTGGTGGACGGCGAGGACGTGCGCAAGGCCGGGCCCGAGCTGCACGACCGGCTCCGGCGCGTCCAGCCCGGCGCCGTCAGCCGCGACGCGCGCTGGTGGCAGGCGAACACCGGGGCGCTGGTCCTGGACCGCGCGCCGTGGACGGAGCCCTTCTACGCCGTGTACCGCTCGGCGTCCGGCGAGGTCGAGGGCATGGTGTCGTACGAGTCGGACGACAACTGGGGCGACGTGAAGCAGCCGCTGAACACGGCGTCGGTGAACTGGCTGATCGCGGTGACGCCGGCCGCGGAGCGCGCTCTGTGGGAGTACCTGTGCTCCATCGACTGGATCGCCCGCGTGAAGACGGGCTGGCGCGCCCCAGACGACCTGCTGCCGCACCTCCTGCCGGACCCCCGGGCCGCCCGGATCACGACGCAGGCCGACTGGCTGTGGGTGCGGATCCTGGACGTCGTACGGGCGCTGGAGGCGCGTACGTACGCGGGCACCGGGTCGCTGGTCCTGGAGGTCACCGACCGGGACGGGCTGTCGGCCGGGCGGTACCTGCTCCACGCGGCGCCGGACGGCGCGTCCTGCGCGTCCACCACGCGGGACGCCGAACTCACGCTGGACGTACGTGAGCTGGCGTCCCTGTGGCTGGGCGACGAGTCGGCGGTGCGGCTCGCGGCGCTCGGCCGGGTGCGGGAGGAACGGGCGGGCGCCGCCTCCCTGGCCGACGCCCTGCTGCGTACGTCCAGGCGACCGTGGTGCCCGGACATCTTCTGAGATCTGCGGACTGGGTCCGGCGCGGTCGTCGGCCGGCCGTGGTGCGGTCTCCTTCCCGTCGGGGCGGACGGTGGGCGGTGGTGCGCATCCGTGGCGATTCCGTGGTGCGGCGAACCGGCTGTCGCGGTTCGCCGGTGGTGCGGTGCGCCCTCGCACGGGGTGCGGCGGCGCGGTGGTGCGACCGGTCCGGGCTCCCGGCTCCCCTCCGGAAGGGAGCCCGGCCGGCCGGACTGCCGGACGGTTCCTCCGGTCAGCCGGACTGGGCGAGCAGCATCACGAGGATCACGGCCCCGATGCCGCTGATCACGGTGTTCCTGGCCTTGAGCCCGACGGACAGCGCGACGAACGCGATGATGCCCATGGGCCCGTACCTCCACTGGACGAGGTACTCGAATCCGATGGCGAGTGCGGCGACGGCGATGGCGAGGAGCGGCATGACGGTCCCTCCTTCGGGACGTCTGTGGGACGCCTTCGGGATGGGGATACGGATCCCCCGTGAGGGGCCGGCCACCTGGTCGAGGAAGTCGTCCAAGGCGGCCAACCACTCGGTAGCTTGACCATGTTGCTCAAGTTGGTAACCAACTCCACCTGAGTTATCTCCGCTTGGACGCGTCTCATAACCACCTTCCTGGTAACTGCCGCAAGATGGCCCGAAGTTGTAGGGTTCGGGCGTGGAGCCGGAACAGGCCGCCGCGAGCGGGCGGGAGAGGTCGCCACGGCCACCGAGGTCGCACCGCGAGGTGGCCGACGAGCTGCGCAGCCGGATCAGGTCCGGCGAGCTGCGGCCCGGCCAGCGCATGCCCACGCAGGCCCGGCTCGCCGACGAGTTCGGCGTCGAGCGCGGGGCCGTGCGCCAGGCCCTGCGCATCCTGCAGGCGGAGGACCTGCTCGCCAACGTGTCCAAGGGCAGCCCGGCGATCGTCGCCCCCGCCACGGACCGTCGGCCGGCCGCGCCCGAGGCCCCGCCGCAGCCCACGATGGTCGCCCTCGCGCCCCGGATCGCGGCCGCCTTCGAGACCCCGCACGTGGCGATAGACGCGCTGTGCCTGACGGCGGTGTCACTGACGCTCGCCATGAGCGAGCCGTTGCTGCGGATCCACGCCGGGCGTACGAAACCGGCCAGGGTGGACGTGCGGGTGCTGCTGCCCAGCCGGGACATCGACCTCGCGTTCCCGGCGCGGGTGGACGACACCGGCGACGACCGTCTCCAGCGCTCCTGGCTGGCCCAGCGCAACGCACAGGTGCGGGTCCTCCAGCACAACCTGCTGGCGCTGCGGTCCACCCACGGCATCGACGTGCGCGTCACGTTCCGGGCGCTGCCCTTCACGCCGCCCGTGAAGCTGTACCTGCTCAACGAGTCCGAGGCGCTCTTCGCCTACTACACGCTCTCCAAGCGCGACGCGGAGATCGACCACGAGCCGCTCCAGATGTACGACGCCACCGGCACGCAGTCGATGCTGTTCGCCTTCGGGCAGGGGGCCGGTGCGCGGGACACGACGTTCGTCGAGCAGTCGCACCTGTGGTTCAACGCCCTGTGGGAGACCATCAGTTCGGAGCTGCGGTTCTCCGACTGAGGTCCCGGTCCTCAGAGGGCGGGAGCGGCGACGATCAGGGCGAGCAGGACGGCGCCCGCGGAGCTGCAGGCGGGGCTCTTGGCCTTGAGGCCCACGGTGAGCAGCAGGAGTCCGACGATGCCCGGGGGGCCGTAGCGCCACTGGACGGTCTGCTCGAAGCCGATCACGAAGACGCTGGAGAGGAGGGCGAGGGCGGGCATGGTGGTTCCTCCTTCGGTGGCTTGCGCGGGACTGCGGTGCGGGCTGCTGCGAAGCGTGTGCGAGAGGAGGCAAACCTTCCGCCAACTCCTGAAAGTTGGTAGCCAACTCTGATTGAGTTGTCCCCACTTGGCAGCCAGTTATAAACAACTTTCAAACAACTCCCCATAGATGGACTGAAGTTGTAGCGTTTTGGTCGTGACCCAGGAGAACGGTGCAGTGAACGGCGACAGAAGGCGTTCGCCCCAGGAGATCGCCGAGGCCCTGCGCGACCGCATCCGCGGCGGCGATCTCAAGGCCGGCGACCGGCTGCCGACGCAGGCCGAGCTGGCCGAGCAGTTCGGCGTCGAGCGCGGCACCGTCCGCCAGGCACTGCGGGTCCTCCAGGAGGACGGGCTGCTCAGCAACGTCAGCAAGGGGAGCCCGCCGCGGATCGCCAAGGCCTCCGCGAGCCCCGAGGCGCCGCAGCCCACGATGGTGGGGCTGGCCCCGCGGCTGGCCGAGGCGTTCGCCTCCCCGCACGTGCGCGTGGACGCCGCCTGCCTCACCGCCGAGACGCTGATGCTGGCCCTCGCGGAACCGGTCCGGCTGATCCACGAGGGCCGCATCCGCCCGCAGTCGATCGACGTACGGATCCTGCTGCCCAGCCGGGAGATCAACCTCGCCTTCCCGGTCCCCGTCGAGAGCCGGGAGGACGGCGACCCCGACCCGGTGCACCGGCGCTGGCTCGCCCAGCGGGACGCCCAGGTGCAGGTCCTGCGGCACAACCTGCGGTCGCTGCGCGCCTCGCACGGCATCGAGGTGCGCGTCTCCTTCCGGGCGCTGCCCTTCACCCCGCCCGTGAAGCTGTACCTCCTGAACGAGGCCGAGGCGCTGATCGCGTACTACATGGTGACCAAGCGCGAGGAGGAGGTCGGCAGCGGGATGCTGGAGATGTACGACGCCCTCGGGGGCAAGTCCCTGCTCTTCTCCTTCGAGAAGCGGGCCGGGCAGCGGGACGCCGCCTTCGTGGAGGAATCCCAGAAGTGGTTCAACGCCCTCTGGGAAACCATCACGACGGACCTGACACTCTCCTAGTGACTTCTGATGCGTCGAAGCAGACTGTTCATGTGACGGAAGAGACTGATCCCCTGCGGGAGTTGATCGAGAAAGCGCGATTCGTGCTCTTCGACTTCGACGGGCCGATCTGCGCGCTGTTCGCCGGCCACAAGGCCGAGCGGGTGGCCGCCGACCTCGTGAGCTGGCTGGAGGGGCGCGGGCTGCGCGGTCTGCTCACGGAAGGGGAGCGGGAGTCGCTGGACCCGCACAAGGTGCTGCGCGCCGTCGACCGCCGCCACCCCGGGAGCGACCTCGTGGCGGAGCTGGAGGAGCGCCTCACCCAGGAGGAGCTGCGCGCGGCGACCTCCGCCATGCCGACGCCGTACGCGGATCCGCTGGTCCGCACGTGGACGGCGGTCGGCGCCCGGCTCGCCGTCGCCACGAACAACTCCCCCCTCGTGGTCCGCGAGTACCTGCGGACCCGGGGCCTCGCCGGCTGCTTCGACCCGCACGTCTACGGCCGCACCCAGGCCCTGCACCTGCTCAAGCCCGACCCGCACTGCCTGAACCGGGCCCTCGGTGCCCTCGGCGCCGACCCCGCCGCCACCCTGATGATCGGCGACTCCCCGTCCGACCTGGTGGCCGCGCGGGCGGCGGGCGTCGCCTTCCTCGGCTACGCGCGCAACGGCGCGAAGGAGAAGACGCTGCGGGAGGCGGGCGCGGGGCTGCTGGTCAACTCGCTGGAGCCGGTGCTCAAGATGCTGCGGAGCGGGCGAGGCCACTCGGGCCCCGCCGACCGGGAATGACCCGCTCCTCCGGATCGGGGATCGCTTTCTCCGGGTTCTCCGGGTCGGGGTGGTCCGGCCTTTCGATCAGGGGTGGGCGGCTCCCCTGGTCCGGCCCTTGGGGCAAGGGTGAGCGGGTCGCCCGGTCGGGGGGGGGTCCTCCTGGTCGGCGGTGGTCCCGTCCTTCGGTCAGGGGTGGGCGGTCCTCCTGGTCAGGGTGGTCCGGCCCTTGGGGCAAAGGGTGAGCGGGCCTCCCGGTCAGGGGCGGTCCTCCTGCTCGGCGGTGGCCCCGCCCTTCGGTCAGGGGTGGGCGGGACGCCTGTTCAGGCGTGGTCCGGCCCTTGGGGCAAGGGTGAGCGGTGCTCCCGTCAGGCGTGGTCCCGCCCTGCCAAGGGTGAGCGGTGCTGCCGTTCAGGGGGGGGCCGGTCCCGCCGGTCCGGGGGAGCGGCCCCCCCGGCCCGTGCGGGCCGGGCGGTCGGCACCGGCGTCCTCACACCTTCAGCACCACCTTCCCCACCAACCCCCGTCCCTCGATCGCCGCGTGGGCCTCGGCCGCGCGGCTCAGCGGGAACGTCCCGCCGACCACCGGGCGCAGCCGGCCCGCCGCCGCCTCGGCGAGGGCGGTCGCCGCGAGCCGGGTCCGTGCGGCGGTGTCGAACTGGAGATCGCCGATGCCGAGGAGGGTGATCCCGCGACGGGCCGCCTCCCCGGGGTCGACCGGGGTGAAGCCGCCACCGGGGGCGCCGTGGGCGGAGAAGCGCCCGCCGTCGGCGGTCAGCGGGAAGGCGGCGGTGCCGAGGCCGCCGCCGACGCCGTCGAGAACCACGTCGGCGGCGGGTTCGTCACCTCCGAGGGCCGTGGCGGCGGCCGACGGCCAGCCGGGAAGGGTCGCGTCGACGGCGGCGTCGGCCCCCAGCTCCCGTACCAGGGCGAGCTTCTCCGGTCCCCGCGCCACCGCCACCACACGGGCGTCCCGGGCGTGCGCCAGCTGGACGAGCAGCGTGCCCATGCCTCCCGAGGCACCGAGGACGAGGACGCGGTCGGCGGGTCCGACGGCCGTCAGCTCCATCAGGCCGGCCGCCGTCACGCCGTCGTGGACCAGGGCCGCCGCCGTACGGAGATCGAGCCCGTCCGGCACCGGGACCAGGGCGGGCACCGCCGCCACCGCCCGTTCCGCGTACGAGCCCGTCACGAAGGCCGTCACCCGGCGGCCGAGCCACTCGGCCGGCACGCCCGGCCCGACGGCACTCACCATCCCCGCCACTCCGCCGCCCGGCACGTAGGGCGGTGTGACCGGGAAGAACTCGCGCCCCCAGCCGCCCCTGACCTGGGTCTCCACGAAGATCGTGTCGACGTAGGCGACGTCGATCACCACCTCGTCCGGGCCCGGGTCCGGGTCGGGCGCGTCCACCGGGGCCAGGACCTCGGGTCCGCCGAACTCGGTCACCTGTGCTGTCAGCATCGTGCTCTCCTCACGGACGGGGGTGCCGTCGGCCGGCGTGTGCGCAGCAGTCTTCGACCTCAAGTGCGGTCGAGGTCAAGGGCGGCCGGGGCGGACGGTGTGCGAGGCTCGGGGCATGGGTGAGATCGGGCTGCGTGAGCGCAAGAGGCAGCGGATGTACCAGGACGTCTCCGACACGGCGATCGCGCTGTTCCTGGAGAAGGGGTTCGACGAGGTCTCCGTCGCCGAGGTGGCGGCCGCCGCGGAGATCTCCAAGCCGACCCTCTTCCGCTACTTCCCGACCAAGGAGGACCTCGTCCTCCACCGCTTCGCCGACCACGAGACCGAACCCGCGCGTCTGGTCGCCGGGCGCCCGGCCGGTGAGTCCCCGGCGGGCGTCCTGCGCCGGCACTTCGTCGCGGGCCTGGAGCGGTTCGATCCGGTCACCGGCCTCAACGACGACCCGCGCGTCCTCGCCTTCCACCGCCTCCTGTACGGGACCCCTTCGCTGGCCGCCCGCCTGTACGCGTACCTGGAGCGTTCGGAGTCCGCGCTCGCCGACGCGCTGGGCGGTGACCTCGACGCCAGGCTCGCCGCCGGGCAGATCATCGCCGTGCAGCGCGTCCTCGCCCTGGAGAACTGGCGCCGGATGGCGGCCGGGGAGACGGCCGCGGAGGTGCGCGGCGAGGCCGTCGCCGCCGCCGAGCGCGCGTTCGCGCGACTGGAGTGGGCCCTGAAGGCAACCAAGGAAAAAATTTAACCCAGTCACGTTATTCGGTTACGCTCCATGGAATGACGTCACCCGACCCCGCCCGTGCCCTCACCCGCGAACGCGCCTATCACGAGACCTGCCGCGCCGCCCTCGCCGCCATGGTCGAGGGCGCCGAGGAACAGGTCGTCACCGGCGAGGACGTGTCCGCCTCCGGCGCCGACGCCGAGGTCCTCGGCTACCGCTTCCGCAGCCACGCCAAGGAGATGCGCGAACTCCCCGAGGGCCCGCTCTTCTTCGGGCGCCTCGACTTCGACGCCGGCGGGGGCGAGCACGCCGGCCAGAGCTACCACATCGGCCGCCTGCGGATCACCGAGCAGCCGGCCGCCCCGCCGCTCGTCGTCGACTGGCGCGCCCCCGTCTCCCGCGCCTTCTACCAGGCGAGCACCCGCGATCCGCAGGGCGTCGCCGTGCGCCGGCGGTTCGGCTGGGCGCCGGGCACCAGCGGCGCCTCCGCCGACCTGACCGGCCTGGAGGACGAGCACCTGACGGCGGACGGCGCTCGCGGGACTCCCGCGAACCAGCCCACGGGCAGCCGCATCCTCGCCCAGGAGATCGAACGCCCCCGCGTCGGCCCGATGCGGGACATCGCCGCCACCATCCAGCCCGAACAGGACGACCTCGTACGCGGCGAGCCGGCCCTCTCGGTCTGCGTGCAGGGCGCGCCCGGCACCGGCAAGACGGCGGTCGGCCTGCACCGGGCCGCCTACCTCCTCTACACCCACCCGCAGCGCGTCCGCCGCGGCGGCCTGCTGATCCTCGGCCCCAACCGCACCTTCCTGTCGTACATCTCGGAGGTGCTGCCCGCCCTCGGCGAGACGGGCGTCCGGCAGTCGACCCTCGGCGACGAGATCGCACGGCACCCCGTCACCGCCGAGGACGACGAGCGGGCCGCGGCCGTCAAGCACGACGCCCGGATGGCACGGGTGCTGCACCGCGCCCTGTACGGGCGCGTGACCGTCGGCGTCGCGGACTCCCTCGCGGTGCCGGACGGTTCGTACCTGTGGCGGATCCCGGGCAGCGCGCTGGAGCGCATCGTGGAGGGCGTACGAGCCGAGGAACCGCCGTACGCGACCGGGCGGGAGCGGGTGCGCACCCGGGCCGTGCGCCACCTCCGGGCGCAGGCCGAGCTGCGGGCCGGCCCGCGCACGAACGCCTGGGTGCAGAAGGTCTCCCGGGCCCGGGCCGTGAGCGCGTACGTCGACGCCGTCTGGCCCGGTGTGCGGGCGGAGGAGGTGCTGGCCGGCCTGCTCGCCGACCCGGACGCCCTCGCCGCCGCGGCCGACGGCGTCCTCGACGCGGAGGAGCAGAAGGCGATCCTGTGGACCAGGCCCCCGCGGTCGTACCGCTCGGCACGCTGGTCGGCCGCCGACCTCGTGCTCCTGGACGAGGTGGCGGGCCTCATCGAGCATCCGCGAGGCTACGGGCACGTGGTGATCGACGAGGCCCAGGACCTGTCGCCCATGGAGTGCCGGGCCATCGCGCGCCGGTCGTCCTTCGGGTCGCTCACGGTGCTCGGCGACCTGGCGCAGGGGACGACGCCGTGGGCCGCCCGCGACTGGCCCGCGCTGCTCGCACAGCTCGGCAAGCCGGACGCCGTCGTGGTGCCGCTGACCACCGGTTTCCGGGTACCGGAGGCCGTCGTCGGGCTCGCCAACCGGCTCCTGGACCGACTGGACGTGGACGTCCCGCGCGCCCGGTCGCTGCGCAGGGACGGGGAGTTGAGGGTCAGGGAGGGCGCCGACGTGCTCTCCCTGACCCTCGACGCCGTACGGGACGCCCTCACCCACGAGGGGTCCGTCGGCGTCATCGCGGCCGACGCGGAGGCCGGACGCGTGCGCGAGGCGCTGGACGCGGCGGGCATCCCGTACGCGGGCCCCGGTGAACCGGGCGCGCGGACCACGGTGCTCGCGGCCTCCCTCGCCAAGGGGCTGGAGTACGACCACGTGGTGGCCGTGGAACCGGCGGCGATCGCGGAGGCGGAGGCGCGCGGCCTGCACCGGCTGTACGTCGTGCTCACCCGCGCGGTCTCGCGGCTGGACGTCGTGCACACCCGCCCGCTGCCCTGGTGACGCGGACCCGGCCCGCCGCCGGTGACGGGCGCGGCCGGGGCCGCGCCCGTCGGGGACGGGATCAGGGGGCCGGCGCGGACACCGCCTCCAGTACGGGGATCAGCACCTCCTCCTCGTGGGCGAGGTGCGCTTCCAGCTCGGCGGTGAGGCGCTCCACCTCGCGGAGCGCGGCGCCGGGGTCCGTGTCCTCGGCGGTGACGGCGCGGCGCAGTTCCTCCAGGAGGACGGCGATCCGCTCGTGCTCGTGGCGCAGGCGCTCCAGGACCGGGGCGAATCCGGGGTCCCGGTCGGCGGCGAACGGGAACAGCATCGTGTCCTCGCCGGTGTGGTGGTTGTGCAGGCCCTGGCACAGGGTGAGGCAGTTGATCCGCAGCTGCGCTCCCAGGACCGGGCCGGACCTGGCGAACTCCTGCCGGATGAGCGCGAGTTCACGACGGAAGGCGTCGTGGACGACCTTCAGGGCCTCGCCTGCGGAGCGCGCCGCGATGTCCGGCGGACCGGCCTTGGGGATCTCGCGCAGGGCGACGACCGGGATGACCCGTTCCGTCCGGGCCTGGTAGTCGGCCCAGCCGGGGTCGGCGTCGACGGCGCGCGCGAAGACCTCGTCGCGCTCCTCGCCGGTCAGGACCTCGGCCTCGGCCTCGTAGGTGAAGACGCCGGTCTCGACCTTCACGCGGGGGTCGGCGACCAGGTTCCGGTACCAGTCGGGGTGCCGGGGCGAGCCGCCTGCCGAGGCGATGACCAGGACCCGGCCGCCGCCGTCGGGGTAGTAGCCGACGGGTGTCGTGTGCGGGGCGCCGGTACGGGCGCCGGTGGTCGTCAGCAGGAGCAGGCGCGCTCCCTCGAAGGGGCCGCCGACCCGGCCGCCGTTGGCCCGGAACTCGTCGATGATCTGCTGGTTGAAGGGGTTGGGCATTCGCTGCTTTCTTCCGTGGGCGTGTGTGCCGTCTTTTCTTTTCGTGGATTTCCCGATGCCCTGCTCCCGCCTTTCCCCTGTTTTCGCGCAGGAGAAATCGCCACGGGGCGCACGCGGGCATGCCCGTGGTAGGGCGGTGAGTGGAAGAAGAAAGAGGGGCGGGCTCCTGGCCCGCCCGGGCCTCACTCGGAGGCCGGGAACCCAACTAGCTCACGGCACAAGGCCGACCCGGCAGTCATGAGGGTCACGGTAATACCCGGCGGGGACGGTGGAAAGGGGAGGTCGTTCCGCGGCCCGCCCCGCCCGCTTACCGGGCCGGACTCGGCCGGGGTGCGTCAAGGCCGTCGGGAGCGAGGTACGGATCAGCCGTTCCCGCACCCCGTCGCGCTCGTACCGCCGCTCGCCGTGGTGCTGCGATGTGGAAAGCCCCGAACCCGCCCTCGCCGACTCGGATCTGCACGTGGTGATGTGCTGTGCGATGTGCACTTTTACCTGTACGCGGTGCTGAGCTGCACTGTTGATGGGGAGTCGAACCCCCGCGTTGCTCTTCACGCGCCAGGAGTGGGCCGGAAACCGCCGGCCCTCGGTGTGTGCACGCTTCCGAAGCGGCTACCTGCTCCACATCGTCCCGCTCGCCGGACTGCTCAGTCCAGCAGATCGACTTCCCAGTTCGTACGCTGGATCCGCACGTCGACCTCGCGGATCTCCCGTGCGAGTACATCCGCCTGGCCGCGCAGTTCGGCTACCGGAAGAGCGGAGAGCATCATCAGCTCGGAGCGGAGCTGGCGACCGTATCCCCGCTCGCCGTTGCCCGCCGCCGCGTCCGCCGCCGCGGTGACCAGGGAGTGACGCAACCGCAGGACGTCCCGGCGTGCGAGGGCATCGGTGAGCGTGCCGTCCGGACCCATCTGCACGGTGGCGTTGGTCCGGTTGATCCGTCGGATCAGCGTTTCCAGCGCGTTCAGCACCTCACCGGCCTCGGCCAACAGCTGAGCCGCGTCCTCCGGGGGTGTCTCCCCCTCCTGGTACCGCGCGCTGCCGACGACGCGCGCCCGCAGCTGTTCCACACGCCGCGTCGCCTCCGCGCGTTCCGCCAGTGCCTCGGCGAGCTTCACCGTCTCCACCTCCCCCTCCTGAGCCCGCCCGAGTATACGAGCGCGAACCAGCTCACACGCACCCGCTTATTGGCCCACTGGAGCCCTGACCTGCTGCGGAGGCGAGGGCGGCCCGGTGTCGGCACCCCTGTCGTGTGCCGGAGCCTGCGTCGAAGCCGAACGGGTCGAACGTCGGCCGTCGGCCGCGTCGTAGTGGGAGCGGATGGTCACGCGCGCCTCGTCGTCAGTGCTGACGTCCTGGGCGGTCATGGGCGTGACGCCAGGTCGGCAGGCCGTTCGACGTCATTTGGAGCGGCTCTACCGGCGGGGTGGAAAGCAGCGCTTCGGAGCGGCCTCGCGGCCGAAGGGGCCGGACCCTGGGGCGTGGCGTGGCGCACTTTTGCAAGCGGGCGCTTGCAATTGTTAGCGGGGGTGGGGCAGGGTAGGGGCATGGCATCGCTCAACGTCGGCAATCTCGGTGAGTACCTGCGCGAGCAGCGGCGCAACGCGCAGCTGTCGCTGCGGCAGCTCGCCGACGCCGCCGGGGTGTCCAATCCCTACCTGAGCCAGATCGAGCGCGGGCTGCGCAAGCCGAGCGCGGAGGTGCTGCAGCAGGTCGCCAAGGCCCTGCGGATCTCCGCCGAGACGCTGTACGTGCGCGCCGGCATCCTCGACGCCGAGCGGGACCGGGACGAGGTGGAGACGCGCGCCGTCATCCTCGCCGATCCCACGCTCAGCGAGCGGCAGAAGCAGGTGCTGCTCCAGATCTACGAGTCGTTCCGCAAGGAGAACGGCTTCGAGATCGCCGTGGTGCCCGAGGACGTGCGGGAAACCGACACGCAGACGGCTCCCGGCGCACGGCACACGCAGGACATACCGGGTACACAGGACACCGCCCGCCGCGGCCCCCGCACGGCCGACGGCAGCGATACCGGACCGCAGCAGTCGGCCGGTTGAGCACCACGACCGGCCCGCCGCGCGGCGGACCGCACACACCCTCAGTCGACAGCCGATCCGGGAGGACCACCCTCATGGCCATCACCGACGACATCCGCAAGGCCGCCACCAACCCGACGCCGCTCTACTTCCTCGCCGGCACCGCCGACCTGGCCGTCCAGCAGGCCAAGAAGGTGCCCGCCCTCGTGGAGCAGATCCGTGCCGAGGCCCCGGCGCGCATCGACACCGTCCGCAACATCGACCCGAACGCGGTCCAGGAGAAGGCCAGCGCCCGCGCCAAGGAGGCGCAGGAGACCCTCCAGACCAAGGTCACCGGTTTCATCAGCACCCTCGACACCGACCTGAAGAAGATCGGTGAGTCCGCCCAGGACCTCGCCCTGCGCGGTGTCGGCGTCGCCGCCGAGTACGCGGTCAAGGCCCGGGAGACGTACGAGAAGGTCGCCGAGCACGGCGAGCAGGCCGTGAAGACCTGGCGCGGCGAGGCGGCCGAGGAGATCGAGGAGCTCGCCGTGGCCGTCGAGCCGAAGGCCGAGCCGGGCGAGATCAAGGTCGAGGACAAGCCCGCCGGGACCGCCACCGTGACCACGGCCCCCGTGACGCCCGCGTCCGCGGCGAAGAAGGCCGCGGCCAAGAAGGCCACCACGAAGAAGACCACTCCGCCCGCCAAGTAGGCGGTCCCGCAGGGCGGTCCACGGACCGCCGGGGGCGGATAGACGGAGCAGTGAGCGCGGCCGGGCACCCTTGGGGTGTCCGGCCCGTTCTACGGGTACGGTGGCGGGCGTAGGTGTCGGTCGGAACGGGCGGTGGCAGCATGCTGATGTTGGGCTTCGCGGGGTTGTTGGGACTGCTGAAGATCGTCCTGATGGCCCTCGCCGCCTTCGGGCTGTTCGACGCGGCCTTCCGGCGCGAGGACGCGTTCCGTGCGGCGGACAAGCAGACGAAGCCGTTCTGGCTGATCATCCTGGGGCTCGCGCTGGTGGTGAGCTACCTCTTCTCGATCCTGTCGTTCCTGCCGATCATCGGCGTCATCGCCAGCATCGTGTACATCGTGGACGTCCGGCCCGCCGTGCGTACGGCCTCCGGCGGGGGCGGCGGCCGCGGCCGCCGCGGCTCCAGCAGCGACGGCCCCTACGGCCCGTACAACGGCGGCCGCTGACCCACCCCCCTGCGGCGGGGTCTCGCTGAGCCCCGTGACGCGTACGTCCGGAGCGACCCCCGCTACGACGGGCGCCCCCTCCGCACGGGACCCCGGGCCCCTTCGGGCAAGGCCGCCCACCGGGACCCGCTGGGGGCCCTAGGTCTCCAGCGCTGATTGCTACGGCAGGCGTCCCCGTCCGCCGGACCCCGAGTCCCCTCGGGCAAGCCCGCGCACCGGCGACCCGCTGGGCGCCCTCGACAGCTCTGTTCTCCCGCACCGCCCGCTTCGGCAAGCGTCCCCGTCGCGGACCCTGGGCCCGCCTCGGGCAAGGCCGCACGCCGGTGACCCGCTGGGCGCCCTCGCTGGCTACGTCCCCGTCCGCATTCGCACGGGAGCCCGGGCCCGCCTCGGGCAAGGCCGCGGTTCGGCGACCCGCCGGGCCCCTTCGGTACCTACGTCTCCAGCGCCGCCCGCTTCGAAGGCGGCCCGCCTCGCCGCACGGTGTCCTGGCGCGGTTCCTCCCGGCACGCCCGGCGCGCGCCCTCCCGTCAGCGGGGGCCCATCAGTAGCCTGCCGACTGCCGGAATGCGGTCGTCGCCCGCGCCCCGGGTCGATGCCGGCGTCCGTCAGGGGGTGCGGTCCAGCAGCAGGACCGCCACGTCGTCCGTCAGCTCGCCGCCGTTGAGGTCCCTGACCTCGTTGACCGTCACGCGCAGCAGCTCCTCGCCCTCCAGGCCCTCGGCGAGCCGGCGGCGTACGAGTTCCACCATGCCGTCCTGGCCGAGCCGCTCCTTGCCCTCGCCGACGTGGCCCTCGATCAGGCCGTCGGTGTAGAGCATCAGGCTCCAGGCGGCGCCCAGCTCCACCTGCATGCGCGGCCAGCGGGCCTGCGGCAGCAGCCCGAGCGCCGGGCCGCCGTACTCGTACGGCAGCAGCTGCGCGGGGCGGCCGGGGCGGGCGATCAGCGGCGACGGGTGGCCGGCCAGGCACAGGCCGGCCCGGCGGCCATCCGGCGCGATGTCCACCGTGCACAGGGTCGCGAAGATCTCGTCGTTGTCGCGCTCGTGCTCCAGCACCTGCTGGAGCGTCGAGAGCAATTGGTCCCCGCACAGGCCGGCCAGCGTGAGCGCCCGCCAGGCGATCCGCAGCTCGACGCCGAGCGCCGCCTCGTCGGGGCCGTGCCCGCAGACGTCGCCGATCATGGCGTGCACCGTGCCGTCGGGCGTGCGGACCGTGTCGTAGAAGTCGCCGCCGAGCAGCGCGCGGGAGCGCCCCGGGCGGTAACGGGCCGCGAAGCGCAGCGGGGAGCCGTCCAGCAGGGGGGTGGGCAGCAGACCGCGCTCCAGCCGGGCGTTCTCCTGCGCCCGCAGCCGGGACTCGGTGAGCCGCCGCTCGGCCGTGTCGGAACGTTTCCGCTCCACCGCGTACCGGATCGCGCGGCTCAGCAGCCGTCCGTCGAGTTCCTCGCGCAGGAGGTAGTCCTGGGCGCCCACGCGCACCGCCTCGGCACCGCGCTCGGCGTCGCCGGACCCGGTCAGCGCCAGGACGGCGTGCCGGGGCGCCAGTTCGAGGACGTGCTTGAGGGTGGACAGCTCGTCCTCGGTCCCGGCGGCGCGGCCGGGGGTGGGCAGCGTCAGGTCGAGCAGGATGCAGTGGACGTCGTCCGTGAGCAGCCGCTCGGCCTCGGTGAGGTTGCGCGCGGTGCGGATGCGGATCGGCTTGCCCGCCGCGTCCAGCATCCGGGGCACGCTCAGCGACCCCGCCGGATCGTCCTCGATCACGAGCAGGGTGAGGTTGGTGGTGTTGTCGGCGGGAGCCGTGGGGCCGCCCGCCGGTGCGCCCGCGAACGGGGCAACGGGTGAGGACGCGGCTTGAGCCTGACCACTTTCCACGGCCGGGATCGCTCTCTGCCGCGGTACGGGTGCGGGCATCGTTGTGGGTTCCTTCCCTCCCCCCGAGGGTGTGGTGGGGCGAAGGTCCGACCCACCGACGGGGACCATAGCGGTACCCGGCGCCGCAGCGGAATGGTGTGCGGCAAACGGCCACCGTCATATGCCGCATCCCGTAACGCAATTGGGCACGGCCCGGTCCCAGGGGGAATGACGAACGTCACGTCGCGCGGGTTGCCCGGCCGCGCGGACGTGACTCATCCCACGTGCGGTGGGTCACGTCGGGCCAGTCCCGGCCGCTCGCGGGCCCCGGAGGTGTCCGGACAGGCCTTATTTGTCGGGCCGTACGACGCCCAGTATCGGCATCGAGCCGGCGCCCGCGATCGTCACCGAGCGCCCGGGGCGCGGGGCGTGGACGATCGCGCCGTCGCCGATGTACATCCCGACGTGGCTGGCGTCGCCGAAGTAGATGACGAGGTCACCGGGGCGCATGGACCGGACGTCGACGTGGGGGAGCTGCCGCCACTGCTCCTGCGAGGTGCGCGGGATGCCCAGTCCGGCGGCGGCCCAGGCCTGGGAGGTCAGCCCCGAGCAGTCGTACGTCTTCGGGCCCTCGGCGCCCCACTCGTACATCTTGCCGATCTGGGCGGTCGCGTACTGCACGGCCTTGCGGCCCTGCGGGGACGCCTTGCCGTTGATCTCCGCCAGGACGCCGGAGCTCAGCCAGGCCGTCTGCGCCGCGTGCGCGGCGTCCTCCTCCAGCTTGGCGAGCCGCTCCTTCTCCTCGGCGGCGAGCTGCGACTCCAGCTCCTCGGCGGTGGCGATCCGCTGCTTGATCTTCTTCTTGGCGGCGGCCTTCGCCTTGCGGTTGGCCTCCAGGCGCCGCCACTGCGCGGACGCGTCCTTGGTGTACTGCGCCAAGTCCTTCTGCGTGCGCGTCATCTCGGCGAGCATGCCCTTGGTCGCGTGCTCGCCCTGACGCACCCGGCCGGCGCCGTCCAGATACTGCTGCGGGTTGTCGCTGAGCCACAGGCGGGCGTCGGGCGGCAGGCCGCCGCCGCGGTACTGGGCGCGGGCCGCGGCGCCCGCCCGGTCCTGGAGCCTGTCCAGCTTGGCCTGGCCCTTGACGATCTCCCGGGCCAGCCCGACGAGCTGCGTGGACTGCTTCTCGGTCTTCTCCTCGGCGGCGTTGTACGCGTCCGTGGCGACCGCCGCCTCGTGGTACAGCTTCTCGAGCTTCTCGCGGACCTCCTCAAGGTCCGCGGCGCTCTTGGGCGTTGTGCCGGACGGGGGCGTCGGCGCCGGGGTGGGGGTCGGTGCGGGCGGGCTCGCGTACGCCATGCCCGGTGCGCTCAACACGGTGACCGCGCAGACGAGAGCCACGGCCGCCGTGGTCAGGCTCCGCTTGCCGCATCCCATACTTCGCCCCCAAAGCTGATTTACCGTCAGTAACTTACGGACGCCTCGGGGATCGTGCCATGTCGGCGCGCGGTGTAACAGGGGCAGGCGGCAACTCCCTTCCCCCTTTACCCCCCTTCTGCTTTCCCCCAGGCGATCTCCCCGTCTGTGTGACGAACGACTCACGGAGATCGTTCCCCGCAGGTCGGACGCCGTGGCGGGCCCCGATCCCGGCGCCCGCGCGCACGCGAGCCGCCCGGTACCGCTCACCTCCGGGGCGCCAACGCCTCCCAGCGGACCGTCACTTCGCCCTGCCGCCAGCGGGACGCGCCGTCCGTCACGGGCCAGTCGGCGGTCAGGTCGCGGACCGCGCGTATCCAGCGCTGCCGCGCGCCGTACGAGGCGTAGGGCGCGGCGGCGGCCCAGGCACGGTCGAAGTCCCGCAGGAACGCGTGCACCGGCTCGCCCGGGACATTGCGGTGGATCAGGGCCTTCGGGAGCCGCTCGGCGAGGTCGGACGGGCGCTCCAGGGAGCCCAGGCGGGTGGCGAGGGTGACCGTGCGCGGGCCTTCGGGGCCGAGGGCGACCCAGACGTGACGGCGGCCGATCTCGTCGCAGGTGCCCTCGACGAGCAGCCCGCCGCGTGAACCGGTCGCCGGGTCGGCGGGTGCGAGCCGCCCCCGCATCAGGTCCCAGGCGGCGGCCACCTCGTCCTCGTCGTACTGGCGCAGCACGTTCGCGGCGCGGATCAGCGACGGCCGGCCCGGCACCGGGACCTCGAAGCCGCCGCGCCGGAAGACCAGTCCGTCGCGCTCGTACGCCTTGGCGCCCGCGACCCGCTCCGGCTCGATCTCCACGCCCACCACGCGGGTCCGCGGAGCGGCGGTGCGCAGGCGGGCCAGCAGCTCGACCGCGGTCCAGGGCGCGGCCCCGTACCCCAGGTCGACCGCGACCGGATCGGCGGCGCGGCGCAGCTCGGCGCCGTGCGCCGCGGCGATCCAGCGGTCCATGCGGCGCAGCCGGTTGGGGTTCGTCGTCCCGCGTGTCACCGCACCCACGACGGCGCCTCCGCCGCTCGGGCGGGGCCGAGTGCGGGGGGCGGGAGCGGCGCGGGCTGTCATGCGTACGAGGGTATGCGGAGCGGGCGAGGCCGTCGCGGGCCTGTGGACAACCGCGATGAACCCCGGCGTCGGCCTGTGGGCAACCCCGGCGGACCAGGTGGGACACGGGTCGCTGCGGCGGGCTCCGCCGCCTGCGAGGGCGCGGACTCTTCCGGAGCCGCGCTTACGCGACGTACGCAACACGGCGTCGAACGGTTGAGCGATAGGCGGTAATGATTCGGCAAAGAGGAAATGGAGCGGAGTGCTCCGGCGTTCTCGCCCCTGGAGGGTGCCGTGCGCCCTCCTTACGGCATGCCCGCAGCGAGGAGGACCGCCACGTGAGCCAGTACGTCAGCAGGCTCGGGCGTCGCTCGGCGACGGCACCCTCGAGGCTCCGGCTGTACCGCAGGCCCCGTCGCGTCGCCATGCTGTCCGTGCACACGTCACCGCTGCACCAGCCGGGCACGGGCGACGCCGGCGGGATGAACGTCTACATCGTGGAGCTGGCCCAGCGCCTGGCCGCGATCAACATCGAGGTCGAGATCTTCACCCGCGCGACGACCGGGGCCCTGCCGCCCACCGTCGAGCTGGCCCCCGGCGTCCTCGTCCGGCACGTCGACGCGGGCCCCTACGAAGGGCTCGCCAAGGAGGACCTGCCCGCCCAGCTGTGCGCCTTCACGCACGGCGTCATGCAGGCGTGGGCGGGCCACCGCCCCGGCTACTACGACCTCGTGCACTCCCACTACTGGCTCTCCGGGCACGTCGGCTGGCTGGCCGCCGAGCGCTGGGGCGCCCCCCTGGTGCACGCGATGCACACCATGGCCAAGGTCAAGAACGCGGCGCTCGCCGAGGGCGACAGCCCCGAGCCCGCCGCCCGGGTCATCGGCGAGACCCAGATCGTGCGCGCCGCCTCCCGGCTCATCGCCAACACCTCCGAAGAGGCCGACGAACTCGTACGCCACTACGACGCCGAGCCCGGCAAGGTCGCCGTCGTCCACCCGGGCGTCAACCTGGACCGCTTCCGCCCCGCCGACGGCCGTGCCGCGGCCCGCGCCCGCCTCGGCCTGCCGCAGGACGCGCTGATCCCCCTCTTCGCGGGCCGCATACAGCCCCTCAAGGCCCCCGACGTGCTGCTGCGCGCGGTGGCCGTGCTGCTCGACGAACGCCCCGAGCTGCGCTCCAGGATCCTCGTCCCCGTCGTGGGCGGGCCGAGCGGCACCGGGCTCGCCAAGCCGGAAGGGCTGCAGAAGCTGGCGGCCCGGCTCGGCATCGCCGACGTCGTGCGGTTCCGGCCGCCCGTCTGCCAGGACGAGCTCGCGGACTGGTTCAGGGCCGCGTCGGTGCTGGTCATGCCGTCGTACAGCGAGTCGTTCGGGCTGGTCGCCATCGAGGCGCAGGCCGCCGGTACGCCGGTGCTCGCGGCGGCGGTCGGCGGACTGCCGGTGGCCGTGCGCGACGGGCGGACCGGGTTCCTGGTCCAGGGGCACGATCCCGCCGCCTACGCGCGCGTGCTGCGTGACTTCGCCGACGACGCGGAGCTGTCCGACCGGCTCGGCGCGGCGGCGGCCCGGCACGCGGAGGGCTTCGGCTGGGACACGGCCGCCGCCGCCACGGCGGACGTGTACACCGCGGCGACGCAGGCCCACCGCCGCCGGGTGCGCGCCCACCACGGCTGACACGCGCCCGGTCACGGGGCCCCGGGGCTCCCGCGCGGGCCCTCCGGGGGCTGACGTACGCTCGCTGCATGGCTGACGCAGCGTCGATCATCGAGCGGGTACTCACCGAGGCCGAGCTGGAGTGGGAGAGCCCGGAGACGGGCTCGTACGTCGTGAAGCTGCCCGGCACGCGCAAGCTGTCGACGACCGTCTCGCTGATCGTCGGCAAGCACTCGCTCTCCCTGAACGCCTTCGTGATCCGCCACCCCGACGAGAACGCGGAAGCGGTCCACCGCTGGCTCCTGGAGCGCAACCTCAAGCTCTACGGGGTCTCCTACGCCGTCGACCGCCTCGGCGACGTCTACCTGGTCGGCAAGCTGCCGCTCGCCGCGGTGACACCGGAGGAGATCGACCGCCTGCTCGGCTCGGTGCTCGAAGCCGCGGACGGCTCGTTCAACACGCTCCTGGAGCTCGGGTTCGCCTCCGCGATCCGCAAGGAGTACGACTGGCGCGTGTCCCGGGGCGAATCCACCCGGAACCTGGATGCGTTCACGCACTTGACCCAGCGCCCGACGGACTGACCCCCCGCCCGCTCGTCAGGCCCCCGCTCCCGGCAACTGGTGCGGCGGGCTTCCCGATTCACCCTTGCAGGCCCCCTTCCCCGCCCGGGGTCGCCGTGGCATGCTCACCGCCGACGCAGATCTGAACGTCGTTCACATGTGTGAAAGGTGGCGGGTATGGGCGACCGGTACGCGGGGATCACCAGACGGAGTCTGCTCGGCGGTGCCACGGCCGTGGCCGCGGCGGCCGTGACCGGCGGGACGGCGACGGCCGCCCCCTCGGACGCGGCGGCGGGCCCGGCGCCCGGCGGAGCCCCCGCCCCGACGCCCGGTCAAGTCCCGGCGATCTGGCGGGAGTTCGCCCGCACGCCCTTCACCCACCCGCAGATCCCGTACGTCGGCCGGGCCGGACAGCGTGCCGGGGCGGCGCGCTTCCCCCGCCGCCCCGTGGTCGCCGACGTCCGCGACCACGGCGCCGTCGCCGACGGGACGACCGACTGCGCCCCCGCGATCAACCGTGCCATCGCCGCCGCCGGAAGGGCCGGCGGTGGCACGGTGCTCATCCCGCCGGGCACCTACCGCATCGACGGACTCGTCCGCATCGGCTACGACGACGTCGTCCTGCGCGGCGCCGGAAGCGGCCGCACCACGCTGTACGCCACCAGGAACCTCACCGAACTGATCGGCCCCTACGGCTCCCGCTACGGCGGCGACAAGTCGTCCTGGTCCTGGGCGGGCGGCCTCATCTGGCTGGCGCCGCAGGCCCGTTGGGAGTCCCTCGTCGCCGCCGTCCGGGCGAGGGCCTGGCCCTTCGAGGGCTGGACCGGCAACGCCCGGGACGAGTGGGAGACGCTCACGACGGTGGCGCCGGCCACCCGCGGATCCCGGACGGTGACGGTCGCCGACGCGAGCGGCCTGAAGCCGGGCCGCCTCGTCCTGCTCCGCCTCGCCGACGACGCCGGGCACACCCTGCTCCGGCACATGGCGGGCGACGGCCCGGGCCCCGCCGCGTACACCTGGGACGACAAGACGAAGCTGACCAGCTACGTCCCCTACGAGTGGCCCGTACGCATCGCGCGCGTGCGGGGCAGGAAGGTGACCCTCGAACGCCCGCTGCCCCTGGACGTCCGCCCCGAATGGGACCCGCGGCTCACCACGCACGTGCCGGCCCTCACCGGTTCCGGCGTCGAGGGGCTCACCCTGGAGGCCGTCGAGACACCGCAGTCCCCGCACCTCCTCGACAAGGGCTACAACGGCGTCACCTTCCAGTGCGCGTACGACTGCTGGGCGGACGACGTCGTCGTGCGCCACGTCGACAACGGCTTCGGGCTCGTCGCCGCCTCTGCCTGCACCCTGCGCCGTACGCGGGTCGCGGGGCGGGGCGCCCACCACCCCTACTTCTGCCGCGAGGGCTCGCACGACAACCTGATCGAGGACTTCACGATCGAGCGGCGCACGGTCCCGGCCCCCGCCGGAACGCAGCTCCACGGCATCAACGTGGAGGGCCTGTCCTCGTACAACGTCTGGTCGCGCGGCCGGATGGAGATGGGCACCTTCGACTCCCACCGGGGCCTGCCCTTCGCGAACGTCCGCACCGACATCACGGTCGAGAACAACGGCCGTCACGGCGGGGACGCGAGCGCGGGGCCCCTGTTCGGCGCCCGCTTCACCCACTGGAACATCCGCGTCACCAACGGCCGCGCGGGGCTGATGAAGATCGACGGACTCGCCCCGTACGGCGCCACCGTCGGACTGAACGACGTCACCGAGTTCGACCAGACCGACGTACCCGACTTCACCGGGGACCTGCACTCCCGCCTGGAGCTGTACGGCACCACCGACGCCGTACGGCCGCGGAACCTGTACGAGGCTCAGCGGGACGCGGTGCGGTAGCGGCCGGGGGCCACTCCGACCAGCCGCTTGAAGTGCCGGGTGAGATGGGACTGGTCGTAGAAGCCGGTCGCCGTCGCCACCTCGGCGGGCCGGGCGCCCGACAGCAGCAGCCGGCGGGCGCGGTCCACCCGGCGGGACATCAGGTACTGGTGCGGGGCGATGCCGAAGGCCGAGCCGAACGCCCGCACGAGGTGGGCGGGATGGGCGTGCAGGAGCAGCGCGGCCTCGTCGAGGCCGATGCCCGCCACCACGCGCTCGTCGAGGAGTTCCCGCAGCCGGTGGGCGAGCGGGCGGTCGGCGGCCGCCCGGTCGGCCGGGGGAGTGCCGGCCCCCGGCCCGGGGCGCAGATGCGTGCGCAGCCGCTCGCCGATCAGCGTCAGCCGGCTCTCCGCCTCCAGTTCGTCGCCGGGCCGCGCGAGCGCCGCGTGCAACTGCCCGACGCGGTGGCGCAGCACGGGGTCGGCGAGGTCGGGTCCGTCCACCGCCGGCCCGATCAGGCTCTCGTCGAGCCGGCTCAGATCCAGGTACAGGACCCGCTTGCGGAAGCCGTCCGCCGTCGCGGGGGAGCCGTTGTGCGGGACGTGCGGCGGCAGGAGCGAGACCGTGTCGTGCGGGGTGCCGTGCTCGTGCCGGTCCAGGTCGTACCGCACCGCGCCGGCGTCGACGATCAGCAGCGTCCACGCGTCGTGCACGTGCATCGGGTAGGCGTACTCGGTGTAGTGGGCGTGGAAGACCTCCACGACGCCCGGGACTCGCGGGCGCCACGCGGAGATCTCGCGCTGGGCCACCATGCAAGAAACGTACAAGACCGCGGGCCGTCCCGGTCGGCAGTCTCGAGGCATGAGCAGCGAGAACACTCCGGACACCGTCTCCGCGGGCGGCCCCTCCGCGGACCCCGCCACCCCGGACGCCGCACCCGTCCGCTTCGACACCAGGATCGCCGTGCTGCTGCGCGACGACCTGGAGACCTGGCAGCGGCTGAACGTCACGGCGTTCCTGGTCAGCGGCCTCGGCTCGGCCGTCCCCGAGGTGGTCGGCGAGCCGTACGAGGACGCGGACGGCACGCCGTACCTGCCGATGTTCCGCCAGCCGGTGCTGGTCTTCGAGGGTTCGAAGGAGACCCTGACCGCCGCGCACACCCGCGCCCTGACCCGCGGGCTGCCCCGGGCCCTGTTCACGGCCGACCTCTTCGCCACCGGCAACGACCGGGACAACCGGGCCGCCGTACGGGCCGTGCCGGCGGCCGACCTGGACCTGGTGGGCCTCGCCGTGTACGGCCCGCGCCACGGGGTGGACAAGGTCCTCAAGGGAGCGCGGATGCATCCCTGACGGGCGCCGGACCGGGCGTCCGCCGCCGCCTCACCCGGCGGCGACCTCCGGACGGACCTCGTCGCCGGGTGCCGGGGCGGCGGCCTGTCCCGGCACCACCGCCCGGCCGGCGCCGAGGGACTTCGCCGCCGGATCGATGTCGGCCGGGCCGCTGACCGGTCCCTGGGACGAGACCGACGTCAGGTCGGCGGGCAGTCCGGCCGACGGGGTCGGAGGCAGCTCGGTCGGCAGTCCCGCGGAGGGGTCGGCGGGGCCGCCCACCGACAGGGCCGCGAGGGATTCGGGGGCCGGCTTCGACGACGGGCCGGGCGGTGTCTCCGGGGGCAGGCTGCGCATCAGGGCGCTGTAGCCGACCGCGGCGACCGTGCCCACCACCGCGCACAGCGCCCACAGCCACGCCGCGCCGAACCGGTCGATGACGACGCCGGACATCACCGGCGCGACCAGCGCGGCGAGCGACCACGACATCGTGTACATCCCCTGGTAGCGGCCGCGCCCGTGCACCGGCGAGAGGCGCACCACCAGCCCGGTCTGGGTGGGGGCGTTGACGATCTCGGCCAGCGTCCACACGCATACCGTGAGGGCGAAGAGGCCGACCGAGCCGGCGAAGGCGGTGAGCCCGAAGCCGTAGCCCGCGAGCAGCGAGGAGATCACCAGCAGGCGCTTGGGGTCCCGGTGCTCGATGAACCGCGTGACCGGGATCTGCAGGGCGACGATGAGGACACCGTTCACGGCGATCGCCATGCCGTAGTCCGCGGCGGTGAAGCCGGCCGCGCCCATCGCCACCGGCAGCCCCACCGAACCTTGCTGGAAGACGACGGCGACCAGGAAGGACAGCCCGACGACGCTCATGAAGCGGCCGTCGCGCAGAACGGTGCCGAGGTTCGTCACGGGCTCCGCGGCGGACTTGGCCGTCGGCGCCGGCCTGGACTCCGGCAGCTTGGCGAAGACGACGAGCGCGCAGACCAGGGTCATGCCCGCCTCGATGAGGAAACCGGCGAGGTAGCTGAACTCGGCGATGAACCCGGCGCCCATCGAGGAGACGGCGAACCCGAGGTTGATGGCCCAGTAGTTCAGCGAGAACGCCCGTACGCGGTCCTCGGGGCGGACGATGTCGGCCATCATCGCCTGCACGGCGGGCCGGGAGGCGTTGCTCGCCATGCCGACGACGAAGGCGACGCCGGCGATCGCGACCGGATCGTGCACGAAGCCGAGCAGCGCGACGGACGCCGCCGTGGACGTCTGCGCCACGAGCAGGGTGGGCCGGCGCCCGAGCCGGTCGGTCATCACGCCCGCGCCGAGCGAGGAGATGACCCCGCCGAGGCCGTGCAGGGAGGCGACGAGACCGGCGTACGAGGCGGAGTAGCCGCGGTCCAGCGTCAGGTACAGCGCCATGAAGGTGGCGACGAAGGCACCCAGGCGGTTGACCAGGGTGCTCGTCCACAGCCACCAGAACTCGCGGGGGAGTCCCGAGACGGTCTCTCGGACGGCGCGTCTCATGACGGCGAGCGGCATCGGGGTCCCCCACAGGTAAGCGGCTCAGGCGGTGAGCACAACTTACGAGCGGCCGGGCCGGGGGAGCCACTCAATTAGCAGATGCCGTCAAGTGTCCGGCTTCCGGGCAGGCGAGCGAGGGTACGAAGGCTTCCATTACGCTCGGAGCCATGGCCGACGCACCGTACAAGCTGATCCTCCTCCGCCACGGCGAGAGCGAATGGAACGCGAAGAACCTGTTCACCGGCTGGGTGGACGTCAATCTCAACGAGAAGGGCGAGAAGGAGGCAGTCCGCGGCGGTGAGCTGCTCAAGGACGCCGGCCTGCTGCCCGACGTGGTCCACACCTCGCTCCAGAAGCGCGCGATCCGCACCGCCCAGCTCGCGCTGGAGGCCGCCGACCGCCTGTGGATCCCGGTCCACCGCTCCTGGCGCCTGAACGAGCGGCACTACGGCGCCCTCCAGGGCAAGGACAAGGCGCAGACGCTCGCCGAGTTCGGCGAGGAGCAGTTCATGCTCTGGCGCCGCTCGTACGACACCCCGCCGCCGCCGCTGGACCGCGACGCCGAGTACTCCCAGTTCTCCGACCCGCGCTACGCGACGCTGCCGCCGGAGCTGCGCCCGCAGACGGAGTGCCTGAAGGACGTCGTCGTCCGCATGCTGCCGTACTGGTTCGACGGCATCGTCCCCGACCTCCTGACCGGCCGCACGGTCCTGGTCGCCGCCCACGGCAACTCGCTGCGCGCCCTGGTCAAGCACCTGGACGGCATCTCGGACACCGACATCGCGGGCCTCAACATCCCGACGGGCATCCCGCTCTCCTACGAACTGGACGCCGACTTCAAGCCGCTGAACCCGGGCGGCACCTACCTCGACCCGGACGCGGCAGCGGCAGCGATCGAGGCAGTGAAGAACCAGGGCAAGAAGAAGTAACGCGACACGATCAAGGCCCGTGCCTGCGGTTTCTCCGCCGGCAGGGGCCTTGTTGCCGTACTGGAGCCGTCTCTGGGCCGTGAGCCGAGTTCAACGCTGTCAGCTCTCGTCGGGCCGCCTGGCCCAGCCCAGGACCCCGCGTCTGGACTCGGGCCGACCGGGTTCGATGCGTGGAGGCGCGGGTTCGAGCAGGCTCCGCCATGGCATCTCCGGAACCACTGGCTTCCGTGCTACGGACAGGCTTCGCCAGTTCGTCAGAGCATTGACTACCTGCTCCAAGTACATGATCGTTTCGTGAAGCATCGCTTCCACGTCCACGTCAGAGACAGGGCCGGGATCCGTTTCCGCCTGGCGCTGCATGACCCGCAACGCGTCGTAGACCATGTTGTAAATCTCCTGGACGGCAAGGGACAAAGATCGCTCGGAGAGGGCTGCGATACGCACTATGCAGACCTCACCGCACTTGTCGGCAGCCTTCCAAAGCGCTTTCCAGTCTCCGCGCGGCTGTTCCCAAGGACGCGGACTGATGGCGTCTTCCAATGCGAGCAGCGCCTTGGCGATGTCCTCGGCTGCCTGGTACGCGAGGTGCTCCCGTGCGATCTTCCGCTCGTGCCAACGAGTCGCGTAGAACGTTCCGACAGCCAAGATGCCCGACAGCGCCGAGCCCAGCAGAGCCGACCCGCTGCCATCCCAGAAAGCCCCAGCCAATCCGCTGCCCCCCTAAGCCCTGAACAGGGTGACAGGAACCGCCCTCGACGTCAGCAGGCGTATCGTCCCGACGCTGGACGCGCGACCTCCTGCGAGACTCGCCTTTCGCCGAGGACGCCGAGCTTGCTGGACGTAACGGCTGGACAGACGAGGCCCGCCGCTGCCATTCCGACCACCGCCGACCCACATAGTCGGCGGAGGCCGGGAGGTCGGTGACCTGGAGCAGCTCCAGACGTCGCTGACCGATCCATCCGGAGCTACGGATCAGAGGGTCCCGCCACCATGAGACGGCTCGGGCGCTCGTCCCGGGCCGTCCGTGGGCAACGAGGGATTCTGCGCCGCGGAGTTCAGCGCAGAGCCCGACGCTCGTCTACACGGCGTGTCGGCACACCCAGAAACACGTCGGGTGCCGCTGGGCCATAAACGATGTTGAAGGTTTCCAGTCGATAGGACCAGCCTCCGTCACAACGGTCGACAAACCGGTGGTTGATCTGCCATTGCAGCCACTGGCCGGGAGCCAGGCGAACGGCCGACGGGCGCCGATGGCGTCGCGGCATGGCGAACGTGCTCACCTCCGGCGGGTTCACGCGCAGCAGCCCGTCAACCTCGCGAATGATCGTCCCGGGGGCCGACAGGTCCCGTACGTGCACGTGAGGTTCGAAGGAGTCGGACTCCTGCATGGCGACCTCGTGTAGGGCGGCGTTCAAGCGCGGGGGCAGCGAGAAGGCTGTTGGTGCGGCGTTTCTGCGAGCAGCTCCAGGGCCGCCGCGCGACTTCTTCGTCCACGACGTGCGTATCCGCTGAACAACGACATCCATAGGACCAATCTTCAGCCTGGACGCCGCGCCGCGGCCAAAGAGTTTCGTGCCGTGCCAGATCCGTGAGTCGCTCAGGCATGGCGCCCCGAACAGCGGAGACCCGCTGCCGCCACCTCACAGGGCATCTCGAACGTGTTCGAACGTCGAGCGATGGGGCGTCGAGCCGGCGCGCGAAACCAACGGACAGGTCGAGTGTGTGAACAGCTCCACGCCAAGTCCCCGCTCGCGCTGCCGCAGACGGGACTCCGCCCTGGGAGTCAGTTCCTCCGGCGACGCCCCTGCCCGTAGGGGCCGTGGCGATCATGCTCCCGCCAATCCTCGTCATGAGGGTCACGGTCTGCGGCGCCCAGATTGTCTCCAGGAGCCGCGATGTGTTCCCCGTCGTTGACTTTGGCAAGCAGAGAGGCGAGGGGATCAGGGGGACCATCACTGAAGCGATCTGAGCCGCGCTCGGGCGGCGGCCCCGGCTCTGACCCGTCGTGCCGCGCCCGTGATGTATCGCTCATGAGCAGCCCCCTCCGACTCACCGAGATGCACTCGGGGTCTTTCCCTGGAAGGGAGTGGGAAACCCGACTTCGCCCTTTGCCGACTGTGTGATCTTGTCGGAAGCCAACCGACATCGGACACACTCCAGGCCCTCAACGCCCGCTCATGCATTGCGTGTTGGCTCCACGAAGTGAAACGACACGAACCGGGCCGCGGTCGGACAGGCTTCCTGCCTGCCCCGGCGCCGTTCAGCCGAGTCGGCTCGCGTCGAGAACTCGAGCTTCCCAAGCTGATGGCTCAGGCGTTCTCGTCACGGGCCGACCGTCACGGCTCGCTCCAGTCGGCACTGGACCTTCTGCGAGCCGTGAGCGGATGGCACGGGCTCGGCTCAGTGCTGTGGTCGCGGCCGAACAGGTCGGCCGGCCGCAGTTCAGCTAGGTCCCGGAACGCCTCGCCCCCTCTTGACCGAGGCGCTCCACACTGATCGGTTGAGCTCATGACCACCGACCCGAGCGAGTACGACAAGGCCATTCCGATCGTTGCGGCGCACGTCGCGAAGATCGAGCGAGCGGTCGATCGCACCCGTGCCACCCACTCTGGACGGCCGTATCCGGAAGTGCACCGGGCACTCACGGAAGCCCTGCAAGCAGAAGAGACCCAGCGTGTTGTACCCCAGGTGGTCGAGGAGCTCGCGCGACAGATCGCCGAGGCACGGCGCAACTGACGGCACACGCAGCGTGGTCACGGGCCGCCCACCCCGGCTTCCTCTGTTCGACGACGCGACGCTCGTCAGCCGGGGACAGTGGGCCTCACGGAGGGCCGCGGCGGCTAGCTGGGCGTCGCCCTCGGGCAGCTCCGCGAGTGCGACGGCGGGCACCTGGTCGCCAGGACCTGGCTGTGCCAGAGACTCGGTCCCGTCAGCCGGCGTACGACATGGTCGACGTCCATCAGGCCGCCCGTCGCGTTGGCCACTCCCTCCCCCCTCACCCCCGGACAGTGAGCCCTCCCCCTCACGCTCTGGGCGGTCAGCCTGCCTCCCTCGCCCTCACCTCAGTGAAACCGCCCCGGCTCATAACCCCCCGCCGGCTGGCGGGCTATGACGTTGCCGCGGTTGAAGGCGTTGATGAGGGCGATCGTGCACACCAGGGCTGCGAGCTGCTCCTCGTCGTAGTGCTTGGCGGCGTTCGCCCAGACCTCGTCGCTGACACCGCCCGCCGCGTCGGCGATACGGGTGCCCTCCTCGGTCAGCTCCAGGGCGGCCCGCTCGGCGTCGGTGAACACCGTGGCCTCCCGCCAGGCGGCGACCAGGTTGAGGCGGAGCGAGCTCTCACCGGCGTGCGCGGCGTCCTTGGTGTGCATGTCGACGCAGAACCCGCAGCCGTTGATCTGGCTGGCGCGCAACAGCACCAGTTCGCGGGTCGCGGCCGGCAGCGCCGACTCGGCGAGAACGCGGTTCGCGGCGACGAGGTGCTTGCCGAAGGCGGCGGCGACCGGGCTGGCCATGAGGTTCAACCGAGCTTCCATGCTGCACTCCTGTGTCGTGTCGGTGCGGACACCCCTAGGACGGGACGGCCCCGGGGGATGTGACACGGCTCGGTGTGACCTGCGTCTCGCGCCGGGGAGGCGCCCGCCGCGAATCCCGGCTCCGGCGACACCAAGGAGTGAACGGGGGCGAGGGGCCCGAGCGGGCTCGCGAGGCGGCCGGGGGAGCGGGGAGCGGCACGGCGGGACGCGGGCCCCGGGAGGTGGCGCGAGGAGGTCCGCGGGCGGCCGGAAGCGAGGGTGGAAGGCCGTTGCGCTGGATGGGCGCGGCGAGGTTTGCCCGGAACGCCCCCGGTCCATGGCTGTTGACGACCCTTCAACCCCCGACAAAAGGGAGTTTCTTCATGCGCATGCGCACGATCGTCACCGCGGCGGTCCTGTCCGCCGCCTGCGTCCTGGGCGGTTCCGCCCAGGCCATGGCCAACGACTGGGGCGGCGACAACGACGGCCGCCACGTCTCCGGCTGCGGGATCCTCGCCGGCACGACCGCCGGCAGCGGTGAGGCCAACACGTACTACGCCGAGGGCTGTCTGAACGTCGACGATGACGACGAGGGCCGCGACTGGGGCCACGACGGCCGTGACTGGGGCCACGACGACGAGGGCCGCGGCGAGGGCCACGACGGTCGCGACGAGGGCCACGCGGGCATGCAGGACCCGCTGCACCTCGGTGGCGTCCAGGGCTGACGCCCGCTGAGCAGAAGGGGCCCCGGCCGACACGGCGGGGCCCCTTCGACGTCGTACCCGGTCAGCCGCACTGACAGGGGTTGCCCGACTGGCAGCCGCAGCCGCAGCCGGAACCGCACCCGCAGGCACCGAACAGCGGCAGGCTCTTGATCTCGGCGGGCGCTTGCGTCTCGCGGTCCTGCGTGGGGTCGGGCGTACTGGGGGATTCGGCCATGGGTCCCTCCTTCGGACACGAAGGTGTGCGGTGCGGTGCGAAAGGCACCGCACCGCACAGCTTCCGTTCGCCCATTGCATGCCCACCCGGGCGGGCGCATCAACGGCGCACGGAGGCTTTCGGGCGCCCCGGAGGCCCGGGGTTCAGGCCCCCTCGGCCCCCGTGACGGGCGGGATGTCCGTCTGGAGGTCGTCCGCGTGCTCGCCCGTGACCAGGTAGACCACGCGCTTGGCGACGGACACGGCGTGGTCGGCGAAGCGCTCGTAGTAGCGGCCGAGCAGCGTCACGTCGACCGCCGTCTCGATGCCGTGCTTCCACTTGTCGTCCAGCAGGTGCTGGAAGAGCGTGCGGTGCAGCAGGTCCATCTCGTCGTCGTCCTGCTCCAGCTGGAGGGCGAGGTCGACGTCCTTGGTGATGATGACCTCGGCCGCCTTGGCCATGAGGCGCTGGGCCAGCTGGCCCATCTCCAGGATCGTGGCGTGCAGGTCGTGCGGGATGGCCCGCTCGGGGAAGCGCAGCCGGGCGAGCTTGGCGACGTGCTGCGCCAGGTCGCCGGAGCGCTCCAGGTCGGCGGACATGCGCAGCGACGTCACGACGATCCGCAGATCCGTCGCCACCGGCTGCTGGCGGGCCAGCAGTGCTATCGCCCGGGCCTCCAGCTCGTGCTGCAGATCGTCGACCTTCTCGTCGGCCGCGATCACGCTCTCGGCCAGTTTCAGGTCGGAGTCGAGGATGGCCGTCGTGGCGCGCCCGATCGCCGACCCGACAAGCCGGGCCATCTCGACCAGGCCCTCGCCGATCGAGTCCAGTTCCTCGTGGTACGCGTCCCGCATCAGGATGTCCCTCTCTTACGTCTTCTCGGGGGTTCCGGGGGCTGGGCCCTGACCGCCGGACAGGCCCTGTGAACCCCACGCTCCCACGGTCGGGCCCCTACGCGTCCGTTTCCGTCACCCCAAATGAACCATCACTGGCTCCCAGGTGAACTCTGGGCGACGAGTGTTCGAGCTCGCACTCGGATGGCTGTGGCCTCGACCGACGACATGCCTAACCTGGGGGCATGGACGTGAACGCGGCGGTCGCCGCAGCGGCAGCGATCGCCGGAGTACTCACCGGTGTCATCGCCATGCTGGCGTTCCGCTGGAGCGAGCGCGACCAGAAACGGCCCACCAGGACCTCCCTGCACACGGACGCCGTGCTTCCCCCGGGTGTGGACACGGTGCTGTCCGTGCTCCGGTCCTCCGCCGTCGTACTCGACGAGGCGGACGCCGTGGTCAAGGCCAGCTCCGCCGCGTACGCCCTCGGGCTGGTGCGGGGCGGGAAGCTGGCCGTCGATCCGATGATGCAGATGGCCCGCGACACCCGCCGCGACGGGGAGATACGGCAGGTGGAGCTGGATCTGCCCCGGCGGGGCACCGGCCGGGGCGAGGCACTCGCCGTGTCCGCCCGGGTGGCGCCGCTCGGGTCCCGGCTCGTGCTCCTGCTGGTCGAGGACCTCACCGAGGCGCGCCGGATCGAAGCGGTACGGCGCGACTTCGTCGCGAACGTGAGCCACGAGCTCAAGACGCCCGTGGGAGCGCTGTCACTGCTCTCCGAAGCCGTCATGGACGCCTCCGACGACCCCGAGGCCGTGCAGCGCTTCGCCGGCCGCATGCAGATCGAGGCCACCCGGCTCACCAACCTCGTGCAGGAGCTCATCGACCTGTCGCGGGTGCAGAACGACGATCCCCTCGAAGACGCCGAGCCCGTCCGGGTGGACGAGCTGGTGGCGGAGGCGATCGACCGCTGCCGCCACCAGGCCGGCACGAAGCAGATCACCATGGCGGCGGGCGGCACCGCCGAACTCCACGTCTGGGGCAACCGGGGTCAGCTGGCCGCCGCGCTGGGCAACCTGGTGGAGAACGCCGTCAACTACTCGCCGGCCCGCACCCGGGTCGGCATAGCCGCGCGCCGGGTGACCGCGCCCGGCGGAGACCTCATCGAGGTGGCCGTGACCGACCAGGGCATCGGCATCTCCGACAAGGACAAGGAGCGCATCTTCGAGCGCTTCTACCGCGTGGACCCGGCCCGCTCACGTGCCACCGGAGGCACCGGCCTGGGACTCGCGATCGTCAAGCACGTGGCCGCCTCGCACGGCGGGGAGGTCACGGTGTGGAGCTCGGAGGGACAGGGCTCCACCTTCACCCTGCGACTGCCGGAGGCGGGCGCGGCCCGCGCCCGCCTGACCGGTCACCACATGCCTGGACTCGACGAAGACGACGAGAACGAGCAGCCCGACGGAACGACCGCCGTCTCATCCCCGTACGAACCGCATCCTGCCCCGGAGGTCCTTCCGTGACCCGAGTGCTCGTCGTCGAGGACGAGGAGTCCTTCTCCGACGCCCTGTCGTACATGCTCCGCAAGGAGGGCTTCGAGGTCGCCGTCGCGACCACCGGGCCCGACGGCCTCGACGAGTTCGAGCGCAACGGCGCCGACCTCGTCCTGCTCGACCTGATGCTGCCCGGCCTGCCGGGCACCGAGGTCTGCCGTCAGCTGCGCGGACGCTCCAACGTTCCGGTGATCATGGTCACCGCGAAGGACAGCGAGATCGACAAGGTCGTCGGACTGGAGATAGGGGCGGACGACTACGTCACCAAGCCCTTCTCCTCCCGCGAGCTGGTCGCCCGGATCCGGGCCGTCCTGCGCCGGCGGGGTGAGCCGGAGGAGGTCACTCCGGCCGCCCTGGAGGCCGGACCGGTGCGGATGGACGTGGACCGTCACGTGGTCACCGTCGCCGGTTCCAAGATCGACCTCCCGCTGAAGGAGTTCGACCTCCTGGAGATGCTGCTGCGTAACGCGGGCCGCGTGCTGACCCGTATGCAGCTCATCGACCGGGTGTGGGGCGCCGACTACGTGGGCGACACCAAGACCCTCGACGTCCACGTCAAGCGCCTGCGCGCCAAGATCGAGCCGGACCCGGGCGCGCCGCGCTACCTGGTGACGGTGCGGGGTCTCGGCTACAAGTTCGAGCCGTAGACCGGCCCGGACGACGAGCGGACGCACGAAGGGCGGTACCCCCGCGAAGGGGGTGCCGCCCTCGGTCGTACGCGAGCCGGGTGCCGCCGGGTCAGTGACCCGCGGCCGAGTGCGAGGCGGAGGCGCTGGCCGACGCGGCGTCGGTCGGCGTACCCGTGGCCTCGTCGGACGGCGAGGCGGACGCCCCGGCCGACTTCGACGGCTTGCCGCTCGGGGAGGCGGACGCGGAGGCACCGGGCCCCGCCGGGACCGCGGTCGGGCCCCAGTCGCTGAAGTAGCTCTCGGCCGGGACGACGAAGGCCCGCAGGGTCACGTCACCGGTCTTGCTGAAGCTGAAGGTGGTCTTCTGCGCGTTGCCGTCCTTGACGGCCTCGGGGGTGCTCTCCAGGACCGCGGAGGCGTTGCCCTTGCCGCCGAGGAGGACGGAGCCGTGGGGCGGGATCGTCAGCTTGCCGGATCCCTTGGCGGGCTTGATCGTGGCCGTCTCGCCGGCGACGGTGATCGAGTCCAGGGTCTGGGGCGTGCTCCCGCCGTTGAAGACGGCTCCGGAGATCGCGGCGGGACCGCCGGCCTCCGGGTCGGGCTGGGTGATGACGAGGGCGTTCTGGACCTTGATCTCGCCCACGCTGGTGGCCGCGTTGTCGGGCTTGACCTGCAGGGTCTCGGCGTTGTTGCCGGCGCCGCAGGCGGCGAGCGAGGCGATCGAGAACGCGATGGCGGCGGCGGCGAGGGAGCCGCGTCGAAGGCTGCTGCTCACGGCGGCGGCAACTCCTAGAACGTGGGCGTACGAGGGAGGGCGGCCGTACGGCTGTAAAGCCGCCCTAAGTGTCTGTCAGCGGGCTTAGGTTACCGAGCCGTTCCCGCGCCGCCGCACCCGACCCGCCCCTACGCACCGCCGGGCTGCGCCGGACCGGTGGCGGGGGCGGCCGGATCGGGCCCGGGGTGAGGCGCGCCGGGTAGTTGGGCGCTGCACCGGTCCGCCATTCACATAAGCGCCAGGGGTCTTGACTTGCGGATTTCCCGGTGGGGATCGGTAACGGCCGGTGCGGAATGCGGATGCCGCCGGAATTTTGATCATCGACCGCGGTGATCAATTCCCGAAACGTCTCGTACCCGACTCCGCTCACCGAACGGAGTAGCGGAAGTCGCCCTCTTGGAGTCGGACAAAATAGGACGTTCGGACCTCTTGAGGTCACTTCCGGGGTGTGTGACGTACGTGTTTCACTCGGCCTGGACAGCGGCTCCCACCTGCGAATACCCTCTTCCGCTCGCCCCTCGCAGCACGTTCCGGTTGTGCTTGTCAAGCCCCGAGATATGCCCTGACCTGCGAAAACGCCATTCAGAAGACGCCGTTTCCGTGTTACTCTGGATAGCCACGGAAGGGGTACCTGTCACATGACGTTCAAGGTTGGCGACACCGTGGTCTATCCCCATCACGGGGCCGCGCTGATCGAGGCCATCGAAACTCGCCAGATCAAAGGCGTGGACAAGACCTACTTGGTGCTGAAGGTCGCCCAGGGCGACCTGACGGTACGTGTGCCAGCGGACAATGCGGAGTTCGTCGGCGTGCGTGATGTGGTCGGTCAGGACGGGCTGGACCGGGTCTTCGAGGTGCTGCGTGCGCCGTACGCCGAGGAGCCCACGAATTGGTCGCGTCGCTACAAGGCAAATCTGGAGAAGCTCGCCTCGGGCGATGTCATCAAGGTCGCGGAAGTCGTGCGTGACCTGTGGCGTCGTGAGCGCGAGCGCGGACTCTCCGCAGGTGAGAAGCGCATGCTCGCCAAGGCCCGGCAGATCCTGGTGAGCGAGCTGGCCCTCGCGGAGAACACGAACGAGGACAAGGCGGAGGCCCTGCTCGACGAGGTCCTCGCGTCCTGACGACGGCGGTCGTCGAGCGACGGTCGTCCCGACGGCGGTGCCCGTCGAGACGACGGCCGGATTGACGCAGGCGCCGGCCTGTTCAGCGCAACGTAATGCCGCGGTGCCCGATGACGCGAAAGCTGTCGCCGGGCGCTGCGGCATGTTCGTGCCCGTATGCCGTTCGGGCGCGGAGCTCCGATGTCGTGCCTCGGGGCCGTCCCGGTCAGCCGGTCTTTCGTGGGTCCCGGTCCCCGACCGGTCGCGCGAACACCAGATGATCATGTGCGGCCCCGATACTGACGTGCCGGGCCCGGGCAGCCGACTCGACCGGATGTCACGGAAGGGGTCCGGTCAAGGCGTCGCGCCCGGCACTGCCCCAACCATCGGCCGGGGGTACGCCCAGCCCATACCCACCTCGGCCGAGCACACAAACCTGACAGGAACCGATGTCTGACGAATCGCGCCCTTCGC
Organism: Streptomyces sp. NPDC005496; assembly: GCF_042872045.1. Taxonomy (NCBI): domain Bacteria; kingdom Bacillati; phylum Actinomycetota; class Actinomycetes; order Kitasatosporales; family Streptomycetaceae; genus Streptomyces; species Streptomyces sp. NPDC005496. Next base: position 418,419 of record NZ_JBIAJQ010000007.1, on the reverse strand, counting down.
CTCCGGAACCCCGCACCGCGGCCGTGATTCCGGCCGCCGGCCGGGGTGTGCGCCTCGGTCCGGGCGCCCCCAAAGCACTCCGCGCGCTGAACGGCACGCCCATGCTCGTCCACGCCGTACGCGCCATGGCCGCCTCCCGCGCGGTCTCCCTCGTCGTCGTCGTGGCCCCGCCCGACGGCGCCGCCGAGGTCAGGACGCTCCTCGACGCGCACCCGCTGCCGGAGCGGACCGACTTCCTGGTGGTCCCCGGCGGGGAGAGCCGCCAGGAGTCCGTGAAGTGCGGCCTCGACGCGCTGCCGGACGGCGTCGACATCGTCCTCGTGCACGACGCGGCCCGCCCGCTGGTGCCCGTGGACACCGTGGACGCGGTCATCGAGGCGGTACGGGACGGCGCCCCCGCCGTCGTACCGGCGCTGCCGCTCAGCGACACCGTCAAGCAGGTCGACCCGCGCGCCGACGGCTCGCCCGAGCCGGTCGTCGCCACGCCCGAGCGGTCCCTGCTGCGTGCGGTGCAGACCCCGCAGGGCTTCGACCGCGACACGCTCGTACGCGCCCACGCGGCCGTCACCGACGACGTGACCGACGACGCGAGCATGGTCGAGCGGCTCGGCACGCCCGTCGTCGTGGTGCCCGGGCACGAGGAGGCGTTCAAGGTGACGCGCCCCCTGGACCTCGTACTCGCCGAGGCGGTTCTCGCGCGCAGGAGGCTCAACGATGGGTTCTGAGACGGCCGCCGGCCGGCCGCCCGCGGGCGTGCCGGTGATTCCGCAGGTCGGGATCGGTACCGACATCCACGCCTTCGAGGAGGGCCGCGAGCTGTGGTGCGCGGGACTGCTCTGGGAGGGCGAGGGGCCCGGGCTCGCCGGGCACTCCGACGCGGACGTCGTCGCGCACGCCGCGTGCAACGCGCTGTTCTCCGCGGCCGGACTGGGTGACCTCGGGGCCCACTTCGGGACCGGGCGGCCCGAGTGGGCCGGCGCCTCGGGGGTCACGCTGCTCACCGAGGCGGCGCGGATCGTCCGAGCGGCCGGGTTCGCCGTCGGGAACGTGGCGGTGCAGGTCGTCGGGCCGCGGCCGAAGATCGGCAGGCGCCGGGACGAGGCGCAGAAGCTGCTGTCCGAGGCGGTGGGGGCACCCGTCTCCGTGTCCGGCGCCACGACCGACGGGCTCGGCTTCCCCGGCCGGGACGAGGGTCTGCTGGCGGTGGCCACGGCGCTGGTCGTGCGGACGGACTGACCCGGCGGGCCGCCGGACGGGAGGTCCGGGCGCCTGATGGCACGCCGGATGTCACGAATCCGTGTGCCTTCAGGCGTAACGGGCTCGGGGCACTGGCCGGGGCCCACTACCCTGGAGTGGTGACTATTCGCCTGTACGACACCAGCGCCCGGCAGATCCGTGACTTCACCCCGCTCGTGCCGGGTTGTGTCTCGATCTACCTGTGTGGTGCCACCGTGCAGGCCGCACCGCACATCGGGCACATCCGCTCCGGGCTCAACTTCGACATCATGCGCCGCTGGTTCGAGCACCGCGGATACGACGTCACCTTCATCCGGAACGTGACGGACATCGACGACAAGATCATCGTCAAGTCGGCCGAGCAGGGCCGTCCCTGGTGGTCCATCGGGTACGCGAACGAGCGCGCCTTCAACGACGGCTACGACGTGCTCGGCTGCCTGCCGCCCACCTACGAGCCGCGCGCCACCGGGCACATCACCGAGATGGTCGAGATGATGCGCGTCCTCATCGAGCGCGGTCACGCGTACGAGGCCGACGGCAGCGTCTACTTCGACGTGCGCTCGTTCCCCGGTTACCTGGCGCTGTCCAACCAGGACCTCGACGAGCTGCGCCAGCCCGCCGAGGACGGCATCACCGGCAAGCGCGACCCGCGTGACTTCGCCATGTGGAAGGCGTCCAAGCCCGGTGAGCCCGACTGGGAGACCCCGTGGGGCCGCGGCCGTCCCGGCTGGCACCTGGAGTGCTCGGCGATGGCGCACAAGTACCTGGGCAGCGCCTTCGACATCCACGGCGGCGGGATCGACCTGATCTTCCCGCACCACGAGAACGAGATCGCCCAGGCCAAGGCCTTCGGCGACGACTTCGCCGCGTACTGGGTGCACAACGCCTGGGTCACCATGAGCGGCGAGAAGATGTCGAAGTCGCTCGGCAACTCGGTCCTGGTGAGCGAGATGGTCAAGCAGTGGCGCCCGATCGTGCTGCGCTACTACCTGGGCACCCCGCACTACCGCTCGATGATCGAGTACAGCGAAGAGGCCCTGCGCGAGGCCGAGTCGGCGTTCGCCCGCATCGAGGGCTTCGTGCAGCGCGTCGTCGAGAAGGCGGGGGGAGTCGTCGAGCCCGCCGCCGAGGTGCCGCCGGCCTTCGCCGAGGCGATGGACGACGACCTGGGCGTCCCGCAGGCCCTCGCCGTCGTGCACACCACGGTCCGCCAGGGCAACAGCGCCCTGGCCGCCGACGACAAGGAAGCCGCCGTCGCCCGCCTCGCCGAGGTCCGCGCGATGCTCGGCGTCCTCGGCCTCGACCCGCTCGACCCGCAGTGGGCGGGCGAGGGCGACCGCGGCGAGGACCTGCACGGCGTCGTCGACACCCTCGTACGCCTCGTGCTCCAGCAGCGCGAGTCGGCGCGGGGGCGCAAGGACTGGGCGACCGCGGACGCCATCCGGGACCAGTTGAACCAGTCCGGTCTCGTCATCGAGGACGGCCCGCAGGGGCCGCGCTGGACGCTCGGACCGCGCTGAGCGGCTCCGTCGACCTTGATCGATTGTGCCGCCCGGGCCTCCGGGCGGCACACTTCATATACGTACGTACGCACGCCTCACACAGACAGGTAGGTCATGGCCGCTAACAACCGCCGCATGTCCGGCAAGAAGGGCGCGCAGGTCGGCAGTGGCGGCCAGCGACGCAAGGGCCTGGAGGGCAGGGGCCCGACCCCGCCCGCCGAGATGCGCAAGAAGCACAAGGCGAACCGCATCGCCAACGCCAAGGCGAAGCAGGCCGCCCGCCGGCCCGCGCCGCGCGGCCGGGGCGGCAAGGGCACGTCCGAGATGGTCGTCGGACGCAACCCGGTCGTCGAGGCGCTGCGCGAGGGCGTGCCCGCCGTCACGCTGTACGTCCAGCAGTTCATCGACAACGACGAGCGGGTGCGCGAGGCGCTCCAGCTCGCCGCGGACCGCGGCGGCATCCACCTCATGGAGGCGCCCCGCCCCGAGCTGGACCGCATGACCAACGGCCTCAACCACCAGGGCCTGGTCCTCCAGGTCCCGCCGTACGAGTACGCGCACCCCGAGGACCTCGCCGCCGCCGCGTACGACGAGGGAGCGGACCCGCTGATCGTCGCCCTCGACGGCGTGACGGACCCGCGCAACCTCGGCGCCGTCGTCCGGTCCGTCTCCGCCTTCGGCGGTCACGGCGTCGTCGTGCCCGAGCGGCGCGCGGCCGGCATGACCGCCGGCGCCTGGAAGACGTCCGCCGGCACCGCGGCCCGTACGCCGGTCGCCCGCGCGGCGAACCTGACCCGCGCCCTGGAGTCGTACAAGAAGGCCGGGCTCGTCGTGGTCGGTCTCGCCGCGGACGGCGAGGTCGAACTCCACGAACTGGAGTCCCTGGGCGGCCCGGTGGTCATCGTGGTCGGCAGCGAGGGCAAGGGCCTGTCCCGACTCGTGGGCGAGACCTGCGACTTCCGGGTGCGGATCCCGATGCCCGGCGGCGCCGAATCGCTGAACGCCGGCGTGGCGGCGGGAGTCGTCCTCTACGAGGCCTCGCGACGCCGCGCCTGAACAGATGTGCGCGTAATCACCCCCGTGGGGCAACAGGGATGTTCCGGATGACCTTGACGCGGTCCGGACAGATCGGCCGGGTCAAAGCAGTGTCCTAAACAGACGTCACTCGGTTAGATGAGTGTGGACACCAGAACACCCCGCACACCCACGGGGGACCGCTCGTCGGGATACGACGACGCTCCCGCGCTGAGCATGGTGAAGGTGCCGAGCGACCCGGCGCAGATCATCGTCAATCACGCGAGCTTTCGCGTGCGGCTAGGCGAGTCGACGCGGCCCCGATCCCCGCGCATCGCGCAGCCCCTGAGCTCCGCCGAGGCCACCGCTCGCACCCCCTTCGTCGGTAAGGGCGGTGCGGCTGCGGGCGGTTCGGCCGCCGGAACGCGCCGTCGCGCCCCCGTCGTCTGGAGCGGGAAGTCCGCGCCCGACGACACGGGCGCCACCCGGCTGCTCCAGGCCGCGCGCAGTACGAGCGTGCGCCACGGCGAGGAGTCGTCGGGCGACACCGGCGCGACCCAGGTCATCCCGGTCGTCGGCCTCGGCGAACAGGACGGCTACGAGGCCGACATGACCGTCGAGACGGTCGAGACGCCGCTCGTCGGCAGCCAGCGGTCTCCCGTCGCCGGGGAGACACGGCTCCTGCCGCACATGCGCCAGGTGGGCAGCACCTACGACGAACCGGCCTACGCCGACACCGAGTTCGCGGAACAGGACCTCGAGGACCTCGACCGGGACCTCGACCAGGACGGCGCGTCCCCGGCGAAGCGCCACGGCGCGGACCCGGTCCGGCACGCGTACTACCCCGGCCGCCGGATGAACCTCGGCGTCGTCCTGCTCCCGCTGCGCGTCTTCCTCGGGTTCATCTCCATCTACGCCGGCATGGGCAAGCTCTGCGACCCCGTCTACTTCGACGGCGGCAAGCGCGGCTCGATGGTCAAGTGGCTCAACTCCCTGCACCCGTGGGAGGCGGCCGAGCCGCTGCGCCAGTTCGCCCTCCAGCACCCCGTCGGCGCCGGACTCGTCATCGCCTTCCTCCAGGTCGTCGTGGGCGTCCTGACGATCCTGGGGCTCTGGCAGCGCGTCGCCGCCGTCGTCGGCGCCGGACTGTCGGCCGCCCTGCTGCTCACCGTCAGCTGGAAGACGGTGCCGGTCTACGACGCTCCCGACATCATCTACCTCGCCGCCTGGTCCCCGCTGATCACCGCGGGCGCCCCGGTCTACTCCGTCGACGGGCGCCTCGCCGGGGAGGCCTGGCGCAGGCTCGGGCCCCGCGCGGACATCTGGGAGCTGCGGCAGCGGGTGCTGCGCCGCGGCGCGCTCGTCACGACCGTCGTCGTCGGACTCACCCTGCTCGTCGGCTCGCTCCTCGGCGGTGCCGTGCGCGACGCCGACCGGGTCGTCGTCCCGGGTCCCGGCGAGGCCCCGCGCAACGAGCTGCCCGGTTCCCCGCTTCCGGGAGAGCCCGGCAAGCGCCACCACAAGGCCCGTCCGTCCGCCTCCCAGACGCCGACCCGCGACGCCTCCTCGTCCCCGTCTGGCGCGGCCACGACGCCCGGTGCGGCAGCGACGCCCGGCACGACGGGCACCGCCCCCACCCAGACCCAGGGCACCGGCCAGGCCCCGCCCCGGCAGTCGTCCCCCGCCCAGCAGGCACCGAGCACCACCTCGGGTCCGACCTCGGGCGGCGGCACCTCCGGCGGCACCGGCGGCTCGGGCGGTACGTCCGGGGGCACGTCGAGCGGCGGCGGCTCCGGCGGCTCCGACCGTCTCGTGGGCGGCCTCCTCGGCTGACGCCCCGCGGCGCACACGCCGACGGCCCCGCACACCGGGTGTGCGGGGCCGTCGGCGTGTACGGGACCGAGGGCGGCCGTGGGTCGCCAGCCGTGCGCTGGAGGACCTCAGCGGCCCAGCGCCGCCAGTTCCTTGGCCGCCTCGCTGAGGTCCTTGGCGGTGTCGATGGCGCGCCAGTAGGCCCCCTGCGGAATCGGGAAGCCGGCCAGGCGGCGCTCGCGGGCCAGGCGCGGGAACGTGGTGCGCTCGTGGTCGCCGCGCTCCGGGAGCAGGGAGGCGAACTCGGGGGAGAAGACGTAGACGCCCGCGTTGATCTCGTGCTGCGTCGGCGGTGACTCGATGAAGTCCGTGATGCGGCCGAAGCCGTCGGTCTTCACGGCGCCCCAGGGGATGCGGGGACGGGCCAGCGCGAGGGTCGCGACCGCGTCGCGCTCGGTGTGGAAGTCCGCCATGTCGCGCAGCGAGAAACGGGTCCAGATGTCGCCGTTCGTCGCGTACCAGGGCTTGTCCGGGTGCGGGAGGTGGGCGGCGGCGTACTTGAGGCCGCCGCCGCGGCCGAGGGGCTCCGTCTCGACGACGGTCTTCACGTTGACCGGGAGATCGGCGGAGTCGAGCCAGTTCTGCAGCACTTCGGCGAGGTGCCCGCAGCTGACCACCACGTCCGTCACGCCCTCCTCGGCGAGCCAGACGAGCTGGTGGCCGATGATCGGGGTCCCGGTGCCGGGGATCTCGACCATCGGCTTGGGCCGGTCGTCGGTGTAGGGGCGCAGGCGTGACCCCTGGCCGCCGGCCAGGACAACGGCTTGAACGGGGCGCGACGCGGCGTTCGGATCGGTCATGCCCGAACTGTACGTGGCGCCCCGTCGAAGGTTCCGAGCGGCAATCGTTCCGTAACCGGACCTACTCGTACGGGGTCCGGGGCGGGTCTACCGGGCCGCGAGGCCGTGGGCCACCCCCGATGCGAAGGCGGTGTCGCAGACGGGCCGGGAGAACGACTGGGCGCGCGTCGGGCCGTACACGCGCACGGCGGCCCGGCCGAGGGCGCGGGCGATCGACGAGCAGTGCCTCGCCAGCGACGGGCGGCCGTTCACCGCCTGCTGGAGGTGGGTCAGCGCGACACCCGGGTCCTTCTCCTGGAGCTCCATGAGGAGTCTGTCCCGCAGGACGTCCTGCGGGGCGCGGGAGGACTGACGCTTGGAGACGTCCGTCGAGGAGGCGGTGAGCACCGAGTCCGAGGAATTCCCCGACCAGTTGACTCGGGTGACCGCGAGGGTCCCGGAGAGCACCAGGACGACAGGCAGAACGAGGGCGAGGGTGCGGCCGATCCGGCGGGCGGGGCCACGGCCACGCCGGGTCCGTTGGTTAGTGGTGGAGTGCTTCACGCGAGTGAGGGTAGCGCGGGGTGATGATTTGGCGACATTTAGTCACCGGTTCGGGGGACGGGAAGAGGGAGGATTTCAGGTGACGTGTTGACGTACACGTATCGAAATGACCGCTCTGCCGGGGTATTCGTCGACAACGGAAAGGGCCCCGCAGCAGGCTGCGGGGCCCTTCTCGTCAACTTGGGTGAATTCACCCTCTACGGGGGGTTGGAGCGGCCTCAGTCGGAGAGGCGCTCACCCGTGGAGGTCGAGAACACGTGGGTCTCGCCCGGACGCGGGACGACGTGCAGCGTGGCGCCCTTGTCCGGGACCGCGCGGCCGCTGACACGGACGACGAGGTCCTTGAGCTCGTCGCCGACCTTGGCGCTGCCGTAGACGTAGCCGTCGGCGCCGAGTTCCTCGACGACGTTGACGGACACGGCCAGGCCGGCCGGGGCGTCCTCGGTCGTCTTGGTGAGGGAGGACGCCGCGGCGCCGCCGCCCTGCTCGACGATGTCGAAGTGCTCGGGGCGGACGCCGACGGTGACCGTGCGGTCGCCCTTGTCGGCGGCGGCCTTGAGCGCGTCGCGGTTGACCGGCACGACGCTGTTGCCGAACTTCACGCCGCCGTCGGTGATCGGGACCTCGACCAGGTTCATGGCGGGGGAGCCGATGAAGCCGGCGACGAACAGGTTCGCCGGACGGTCGTACATGTTGCGCGGGGAGTCGACCTGCTGGAGCAGACCGTCCTTCAGGACCGCCACGCGGTCGCCCATGGTCATGGCCTCGACCTGGTCGTGGGTGACGTAGACGGTCGTGATGCCGAGGCGGCGCTGCAGGCTCGCGATCTGCGTACGCGTCGAGACGCGGAGCTTGGCGTCGAGGTTCGACAGCGGCTCGTCCATGAGGAAGACCTGGGGCTCGCGGACGATGGCGCGGCCCATGGCGACGCGCTGGCGCTGACCGCCGGAGAGCGCCTTCGGCTTGCGGCCGAGGTACTCGGTGAGGTCGAGGATCTTCGCCGCGTCCTCGACCTTCTGGCGGATCTCGGCCTTGTTGACGCCGGCGATCTTGAGCGCGAAGCCCATGTTGTCGGCGACCGTCATGTGCGGGTACAGCGCGTAGTTCTGGAACACCATGGCGATGTCCCGGTCCTTGGGCGGCAGGTGCGTGACGTCGCGGTCACCGATGCGGATGGCGCCGGCGTTCACGTCCTCGAGCCCCGCGAGCATGCGGAGCGAGGTGGACTTGCCGCAGCCGGAGGGACCGACGAGGACGAGGAACTCGCCGTCCTCGATGTCGATCTCCAGAGCATCGACGGCGGGCTTCTCGGAACCCGGGTAGATCCGGGTCGCCTTGTCGAACGAGACAGTGGCCATGGTGAGGGGCCCCCTTCACCGGCAGGAACGTGCCGGACGATCCGTTGTAAAGGTGGTGATCCACTACGGAACGTTCCATAGTGGTGTAGTCCACACGAGTGAACTGGGTCAGGACGCTACCCCGCGTTCACCGGATCTGTCAGTAGTCCGAGGCCGATGAAGTTCGAGGAAATTTTCGACGGACCCCCGCTGTGACGTGGGTACACTGCTCGGGCGTGCTCGCACGCAGCACCGCACGCACGCGTGCGGGCCTCCTTAGCTCAGCTGGTCAGAGCGCCGCTCTTGTAAAGCGAAGGTCGTCGGTTCGAATCCGACAGGGGGCTCTTGTCTTGAACAGCGCGAACGCCCCGGCCGACGGAACGGTCCGGGGCGTTCGGCGTTCGGGGGTGACATGAATGCGGGCGTTCACTCCCGGTCGATGTGGCGCCTGAGCAGGCGGTCCATGTGGCTGATGGCCTCGCGCTGTGTGTCGGACGGCACGTGCGTGTAGACGTCCATCGTGTTGCTGATCTGGCCGTGGCCGAGGATCTCCGTCACGACCCCGGGGCGCGACACCGGCCGCGGTGAGAAGCGTGGCGCAGCCGTGGCGGGCGTCGTGCAGACGGATGCGGCAAAGGCCGGCGGCGTCGGTGATGCGGAAGAACGACCGGTTGATGTTCTGCGGGTCGATCGGGCGGCCGGTGCGGGTGGTGAGGACGCGCCGGTGCGTCCAGCGATTCGAGGTGCCGGGCACCGTGAAGGGGATGAAACGCGGTCTTGTGCAGCTCGGGTACGTAGCCGACGTCGTGCAGCCACGCGGCAGCGACGAGGAGATCCCGGTCAGCTTCGGCCACAGCGGCAGTGGCTCCCTGAGCCCGAGCGGCCACAGCCTGCGTGTGCAGCCACCGGTTCCCGAGCTGCGGAAGAAGGGACTCGGCGAGGTCGGCCGCTCCTCGAGGCGTGCCCAGTGCAGAAGGGATGGATGGAACGGTGGCCGAGTCGAGCAGTGAGCCGACAGGCCACGATCGAGCGGTTGTGTCTTGAGCACGATGACGTGGCCACCCTTATAGCGACGTTCGTGATGTGTATACCGCACCGACCATGGCTCGTAGGGGTCACGCCGGATGCCGTGTAGGGAGCAGCCGTCACGGCCGAAGTCGGCACGGGGCTGAAAGCCTCCGAAAATGCCTGCGCCAGGGCTGGCTTGCCACTTTTGGTACGCGGCCCGCATCCTCAACTCCATGAGCTGGGTCCACTCAGTGGAGACCAAAGCTGGCGTCTCTCCGCGCCGGTGCTGTTCGAGCCCTTCAGGCGTAAGCAGAAGGGAGAGGCCGTCCTTACGCGTCGCATCCCCGATCACCCAGCGGGCCCCCACAGGCACGCCGCACCGCGCAGCGTGCGAAGGTGACATCGGCGGGGGCGCTCGCTCGGCGGAGCCCTACGAGGAGGAGTCGCGGTCCCGTAGGGCGCTGATGCCTCCGCCGTCGTTGAAGTGTTGGCGGGCGTGGGCCTGGCGGCGGGCGTCGCGCAGGGCTTGCGTGGCCGCCGTCTCGATGCGGTGCCCGTCCGGGCCGGAGACGCTCCGGCGCCGCTCTCGGCGCACCAGCACGGTCAGTGCGGCCGTCAGGACGGCCGCGACCGCCGACGCGGCGATCACCAGGTAGACCATCGTCACCCCGTATTCGTCCCGGACCGCTCGTGACGGTCCCGGTGCCGATCACCCCCAGCTGCCCCAAGGGCAACCGTACGCCTCGGGCCGGCGCGCGGGAGGGTGCGTTTCCGGCACCGGCAACTCGTGGAACTGTGCCGCCATCCGGCAACGTCAGGCAGGCAAGGTGGGGTTTCTGGCCATCAGGATCGGCGGAACCCCGACTCAGATGTCAACGTGGTCATATGTGCCGTCGTGGAAGTTGAAGGTCTTCACGTCTGTGTCGTACTCGTCGCGTATGTGGCCGCCGTAGCCCTCGCGCGCGATGTGAGGAGCCATCAGCTCCAACAGGGCGTCGAGGTGGAGCTTGAGGTCATCGACCCAGTAGAGGCGGGCGAACAGCTCCCATTCGTAGCGCTCTCCCGAACCCGTGATCTCCTGCACGGTGCGGCGGAGCGACACGGTGTCACCGCCGGGAAGACGGCTGCTTCCCGGGAGAAGTGACGGGTAAGGATGGTCTTCAGGGTCCAGGTCGTCCGGACACTCGTCGTCCATGCCCATGTGCCAGCGCAGTGCCGCCAGTACCGAGACCGGAGTGTCGTCGCTCAGGAAGCACGAGAAGACGACTTCGTAGTGATCACTCATGGCGCGCATTGTGTGCGCCGGCACTGACATCGCCGCAGGGAGCTGTTCCGCCGCGCTCAGCGGGCCGGTATGGCGGGCACGGCCAGCCGTCGTCGCCCCGCGGTGTCAGGGGACCGTGCAGGCGGATTTCGGGGGGCCTCGGGGCGGTGGATGGCGTCGCTACGGCCAGGGACGCGGTCCAGGGGGTGGGGAGCGGGAGGTCGGTGACGGACCACGGGCGGGTGTCGCCGGGGCGGGCGCCCGCCGTGACGCGTACCGGGCCCGGTGCGGCCGGGTCGCTCTCCAGCCGGGTGAGGTCGGTGGTGACGCCGATGCCGACGGCCTTGAGGACGGCCTCCTTGCGGGTCCAGCACCGCAGGAAGGCCGCCTCGCGCGCCGGGCCCGGTGCCAGGGACCCCAGATGGGCCCGCTCCGCGGGGGAGAGGGCGACGGACGCGAGCTCCGTGGTGGCCAGGGCGCGCCGGCGCTCGACGTCGACGCCGACGAGGCGCTCGCTCACCGCGAGGGCCGCGCAGCCGTCGGCGTGAGAAATGCTGATGTGCGGCGCGGCGGCGGGACGCAGCACGACCGGTGGCCCCTTGTCGGGGGCGCCGCAGCACGGGCAGGCCGCGCGGCCCAGTTCGATGTCCTCGGGCCGGGCCCCCAGCAGGACGCCGAGGGCCCGCCTCACGCCCGCGCGGGAGCCGACGACGGACGCCTTGGCGCGCGGGGTGCGCGCACGGTCGACGCGGGCGCGCTCCGCGGGACTGAGCAGCGCGAGGTCGGCCGGTTCGAACGGCACCGGTATGCGCCACCACCACACGTCCGCCGTCGCCATGTCACTCGTCTCCGTCGCCTGCGGGAAAAAAGCTGCCGTCGCCGTCCGTATGGTGCACGCGCTTGTCGTCCGGCGGGGGAATGTCGGCATCTTCCTGCCGTGATGTTGCTGGTTGTTCGTGTCAACGGCTAGAAAGTCCCCGGGAATATCCCGCCGTTCGGAGTGCGGGCGGGAATTCCGTATCCGTCGGCCGGTCGTCCGTTCCCCCGCTGCCGCCCGCGGACGGATCAGGCGGAGGCCGGTGACCCTCGGGTCGCCGGCCTCCGCCTTTCTGCTGTCCGGACGCGGCGCCGTAATTGTGAACGCCCATGGTTGCTGGTCCGGCGGGCGGACCGGCTCTTAGTGTCATGGCAAGGGAATCGGAAATCCGTTCCGGCTTCCGACGGTTGACAAGTAACCAGTGCATTTCCCACGGGAGGAATTCCAGTATGTCGAACGGAACCAAGCAGGAGCAGCTCGACGAAATCCGCGAGATCGTCGCCGAGGTGCTCGAGCTGGAGCCGGAGGAAATCACGGAGACCAGCCTCTTCGTCGAGGACCACGAGGCGGACTCGCTGCGCGCGATCGAGATCCTGGCGCGCCTGGAGAAGAAGTACAAGGTCGAGATACCGCAGTCGGAACTGCCCAAGATGGTCAACCTCACCGAGGTGCACCGGATCCTGGGGCAGCACGCGGGCTGGCAGGACTGACCCCATGCGACGGGTAGTCATCACCGGCCTCGGGCCTGTGTCGAGCATCGGTATCGGAGCGTCCGCCTACGGCGAGTCGCTGCGGGCGGGCGTCAACGGGGTGTCCCCGATCGCCTGCTTCGACTCCAGCGGCTTCCCCTACTTCATGGCCGGCGAGGTGCACGATTTCCGGCCGGAGGAGATGGTCCGGCGACTGTCTGTCGACGAGTGGGGCCGCACCAGCCTGTTCGCGGCGTCCGCGGCCCGTCTCGCGGTCGCGGACGCCGGGATCGACGAGGAGGAACTGGCCGCCTCCCGGGCCGGGTCGAGCATGGGCACCACCGGCGGCGAGTCGCAGGTGCTCGAACGGCTCACCGGCGACGCACTGCGGGCCGGCGTCCAGGGCCTGGACGCCAACCTGGTCCGCCAGGTCTCCAGCGCCCGCCTCTCCCAGGCGGTGAACCGGGAGCTGCGGCTGACGGGCGACGCCGTCACGCTCTCCACCGCCTGCTCGGCCAGCAACTACGCGCTCGGCTACGCCTACGACCTGATCAGGACGGGCGAGGCCGACTACATGATCGCCGGCGGCGCGGACTCGGTCGGCCGCTGGTCGCACGCCGGCTTCTACCGGCTCGGCGCCCTCACCGAGAAGGCGTGCTCGCCCTTCGACAAGAACCGGTCCGGGATCATCACCGGCGAGGGCGGGGCGGCCATGTTCCTGGAGAGCCTGGAGTCCGCGCAGGCCCGGGGTGCCCGTATCCACGCCGAGGTGCTCGGCTACGGCGTCAACTGCGACGCCAACCACATGGTGGCGCCGAACCGGGACAGCATCGCCGAGTGCATGCGCCTGGCCCACCGCAACGCCGGGGTCCAGGCGGCGGACGTGGACTACATCTGCGCCCACGGCACCGGCACCCCGGCGAACGACCAGGTGGAGGCCGGGGCGGTGGTCGACGTCTTCGGGGACAGCCCGCCGCCGATCAGCTCCACCAAGTCGATGCTCGGCCACACCATGGGCGCCGCGAGCGGCCTCGGCGCGATCGCGTCGGTGCTCGGCATCACGGGGTCGTTCCTGCCGCCGACCATCAACTACAGCACCCCCGACCCCGCCATGCCCCTGATCGACCCCGTTCCCAACACCGCACGGCCCGCGGACGTGCGCATCGCCCAGGTGAACGGCTTCGCGTTCGGTGGCAACAACGCCATCGTCATGCTCGGGAGGTACTCATGACGGCGACGGCAGCCGAGCTGTCCGCCACCACCCCGCCCACCACTCCGGCCGTCCTGGCCATCACCGGTCTCGGCGTGCTGTCCGGCGCCGGCATCGGCACCGAGGCCCTGGTGGGCGCCCTCACCGCGGGAAGGTCCGCCACGGCGGACGTGTCCGGGATGTTCGAGGACCCGCTGCCGCGCCCGGACGCCCACGCGCTGGTGGACTTCAAGGTCCGCGACTTCCTCGGCCGCAAGGGGACCTCCTTCTTCGACCGCAGCACCTCGCTCGGCATGGTCGCCTGCCAGGCCGCCCTCGCCGACACCGGCCTGGAGGTCGGCGACGGCAACCGGGCCCGTATCGGCATCACCCTGGGCACCACCGCGGGCAGCGCCAAGTCCACCAGCGACTACAGCCGGGACACGTTCGTCCAGGACCGGCCCTACCTGGTCAACCCGCTGCTGTTCCCCAACGCGGTGATGAACTGCGCGGCGGGGCAGGCGGCGATCCGGTACGGGCTCCAGGGGGTGAACGCCACCATCGCGGGCGGCCCGCTGGCGATGCTCAACGTGCTGCGCTACAGCCGCAACCTCATCAGCTGCGGCTACGCGGACGCCCTGCTGGCGGGCTGCGTCGAGGAGTTCAGCCCGCAGTCGGCCTGGGCGGTGCACTACGCGCAGTCCACCGACGGCGGCGAACTGCCGCCGGGTGAGGGCGCGGCGGTGTTCGTCGTGGAGAGCGCCGAGGCGGTGCGCGCCGCGGGGCGCCGGCCCGACGCGGAGGTGCTCGCCGTGGAGACCGGCGTGTACGACCCGCCGGGCACCGACGGCACCTTCGTCGCGGGTCTGACGGCCTGTCTGGCCCGGGCCCTGGAGCGGGCCGGGGTGGAGCCCTCCCAGGTGTCCGCGGTGGCCACGGCGACCAGCGGCATGCCCCGTTACGACGACGCGGAGGACGCGGCCGTCGCCGCGGTCCTCGGCGCCGGACCCGAGCGGCTGCGCGTCAAGGACGTGACCGGGGAGGCGTTCAGCGCCTCGGGGGCGTTCCAGCTGGCGGCGCTGATCGCCCGGCACCGGGCCGAGCCCGCGCGTGACGGCGACATCTCCGTGATCACCACCCTCGGCGGTGACGGCGCGGCCGGCGCCGCCGTGGTCAGGGGGTGGAGCCGTGCCGACCGCCATCACGGGTAGCGCGATGATCACGTGCCTGGGCGATCTCGACGAGACGCTCCAGGCACTGCGGGACGGCCGCTCCGGCGTGTCCCCGCTGCGCTGCGGCGACCCGGCCAGGCTGAACGTCGCCAACGCCTACTCGATCGACGACGACGAGGAGACCCCGCCCGGCCTGCCCCGGCTGGCCGGACGGTGGCTCGCCCGCTGTGTGGAGCGGGCGCTGAAGGAGGCGGGCGTGGACCCGGCGCGACGCCGGGTCGCGGTCCTCGTCGGCACCGGCCTGCGGGAGCTGCGCGCGGTGGAGCAGTGGTACGCCGACGGTGTCCCGCTGCGTCTGGCCGAGCTGCACTTCGCCGAGGCGGTGCGTTCCGTCGCCCCGGACGTCACCGAGGTGCACACGATCGCCAACGCCTGCGCCGCCTCGGGCTACGCGCTGGCCCTGGCCGCGGACATGCTCGAACTCGGTGAGGCCGACGCGGTCGTCGCGGCCGGCTGCGACACCATGACCGAGAGCATGCTCACCATGATCGGCCGGGTCGGCGCGGTCAGGGCCGACATGGTCCGGCCCTTCGACGCCGACCGCGACGGCGTGCTGCTCGGCGAGGGCGCGGTCGCCGTGGTCCTGGAACGGGCGGAGCGACTCACCGGCGACAGACGGCCGTCGGCGCTCGTGCACGGCGTCGGCCTCGGCTGCGACGCCCACCACGAGACCGCCCCCGACCGGGCCGGGATCGTCGCGACGATGCGGGACGCGCACGAGCGCGCCGGTGTCACCCCGGACGACATCGGCCTGGTCCTCGCCCACGGGACCTCGACCGCCCTGAACGACCCGACCGAGGCCGGGGCGCTGCTGGAGGTCTTCGGCACCGACGGCCCGCCCGTCACCGGCATCAAGGGTTCCGTCGGGCACACCTCCGGAGGCGCCGCGTTGATGAGCCTGCTCGTCGCCGTGGACGCGCTGCGCACCGGCGTCGTACCACCCACGGCCGGTCTGCGCAGGCCCGACGCCGAGGCCGAGAAGCTCGACCTCGTGTACGGGGAGCCGCGGCCCTCGCGGGCGCGGCTGGCCCAGGTGAACGCGTTCGGCTTCGGCGGAGTGAACGCCGTGACGGTCGTGGAGGCCTGCGATGAGCACTGACACCCGCGAACTCGCCCTCGACGGCTGGGCCGTGCACGTGCCCGGACTGTCCGCGGCGGACCTGCCCGGCTCGCCGGAGACACCGGCCTGCCGGCCCGAGGACGCCAAGGAGGTGCTCGGCCGCAAGGGGCTCCTCGGCAAGGAGCCGTCGACGCGGCTGGCGCTGTGCGCGGTCCACCGGGCCCTCGGACTGCCGCCCGGCCCCCTCGCCGGGCCCGTCCCGGACGCCGCGGGCACCGCCGTGGTCGTCGCCTCGAACCTCGGCAACGTCGAGACCGTGTGCACGGTCCTCGGCGACATGCGCGAGCGCTCCGGCTCCGTGGTCAGCGTGCTGGACGCGCCCAACGCGTCGAGCAACGTGATCGCGAGCACGGTGGCGATCCGGTACGGCTTCACCGGCCCCAACCTGGCCGTGTGCAGCGGCGCCACCGCGGGACTCGACGCGGTGGCCCTCGCCTCGCGGCTGGTGCGGGCCGGCCGGGCGCGGCGCGCGGTCGTGGTGGGCGTGGAGCCCGCCGACCCGGTGGCGGTACGGCTCGCGGCGCTGCGCGAGGACGCCCCCGCCCCGCTGACCGCCGCCGCCGGCTGCCTGCTGCTGGGCCTGCCGGGCGCGTGGCAGCGGCCGGACGGGCTGCGGATCGGCCCCGTCGTACGGGCCGCCGGACCGGTCACCCCCTTCCACGCGGAACCCGGGGACTTCTATGGGGCCGCCGGTGTCGTCCGGCTCGCCGTGGCCGCCGCCCGTCTCACCGCCGTCGGCCCGAGCGAGACGCCGGTCGCCGTCGGCTGCGGAGACGCGGAGGACGGCTGGGCGGGCACGCACCTCACCCTCGTACGACGGGCGGAGGCCCTCGCGTGAGCACCTGGACGAAGGTGGCCGAGCGGGACGGCCTGGAGGTCTGGCGCGGGCCGGGGGAGGGTCCCGCGCTGGTGGCCGCCCACGGCATCGAGGACTCCTGGGGGTGCTGGCGCGCCCTCGCCGGCCGGCTCCCCGGCTACCGGCCCTACGCGCTCCAGCTCCCCTGGCACGGCGGCAACTCCTACGCCTGGCGGCCCGAGGGCTCGCCGGGCCAGTGGCTGAGCCGCGCGCTGGACCTGGTGCCGGAACCGCCCGTCGCGCTCCTCGGCCACTCGTTCGGGGCCAACGCCATCCTGGAGTACCTCTCCGGCGAGGACGTGCGGCCCGGGATCGAGGCCGCGGTCCTGGCCGCACCCTTCTACCGGCCCGCCGACTTCCCGCTCACGCCCGAGCTGCGCACCCGCTCGCTCGCCGCACTGCGCAAGGTGATCGTGGAGGGACTGCGGCTGGGTCTCGGCGCACGCGGCGAGGCCCTGGACCCCGAGGTGCGCCGCCTGATGGTGCGCAAGCTCCTCGACCGCGCCGTACCGGGCGGATTCCCCGTGTTCTACGAGGAGTTCGCGCAGTCCGGGCTGCTCGACCTGACCCGCGTCACCGTGCCGACGCTCGTGCTGGCCGGCACCCGGGACGAGTCGCTGACACCCATGCGGGCCGCCGCCCTCGACCGGGACATGCCCGCGGCGACCGTCCGCCTGCACCCCGCCTACGGGCACTTCTGCCACGTCGCGCAGACCGAGCGGATGAGCGGGGAGACCGCCGCGTTCCTCGCCGCCGCCCTCGCACCGACCCCGCACACCACCGAAGGAGATCCCGCCGTGCCCGAACTGCTCGACGGCGAGCCCACCAGCTACGTGGGCCAGCCGCGCTACGAAGGCGCCAACATCCGTACCTGGATCGGCTTCAAGCACTTCATGTACCTGGCCGAGGAAGCCGTCCTGCAGTACTTCGCGGACCGCGGCGTGGACGCCAGGACCCTCTACCACACCTACGGTCTCGGCCTGGAGATCGTCGACTCCTCGGTGCAGCTGCCGGTGGCCCTGGAGGTCGGCGAGCAGGTGTACGCCACCGTGGTCTCGGCGACGCCGAAGCCCGGCCAGGGCGCGCCGTTCGCCGTGTCGCTGACCGTGGAGCGCGAGGGCCGCACGGTCACCGTGCTCAAGGGCAAGGTCCGCGCCGCCCTCGTCACCGTCAAGGACGGCTCGGGCTCGGAGCCGGTCCCCGCCTTCCTGGAGCCGTACGTCGTTCCCGAGGTGGCCGCGCTGCACAACAGCGCCGCCGGGAGCCTGCCGATCGCCGAGGGCCAGGAGGTCGCCGACGTGCTGGCGCCCGAGGGCTCCGGTGCCTACCTGTGGGACTGGCGGGCCCCCTACTACTACTGCCACTTCTCCGACCGGCTCCAGCACTCCGCGTACATCCGCACGCTGGAGGAGGTCGTGGACCGCTACCTGCACTCGCGGGACCTGGCGATCGGGCGGCTCCTGGAGGAGCGCGGCTGGATCCCCGTGGTGTCCCGGGCGCGGGTCCAGCTCCTCGGCGACATCTGGATGGAGGAGACCGTCCACACCGTCTTCCGGGTGGACGAGATCCTGCGCGACACCATGTACACCGCGCGCATGGACTGCTACGTCCGGCGCGGTGACCGCCTGGAGCGCGCCGCGACCGCCACGATCATGCACGGCTACGCGATCAGCCGCGGCGAACTGGCCGGCACCGTCGCCGTCCTGGACGAGCAGGTCCAGACCGCGCTGCGCGGAGGTGCCGCATGAGCCCGCGCCGGCCCCCGCGGCTGTACTTCTCCCTGCGCAGCCCCTTCAGCTGGATGGCGCTGCGCCGTCTGGAGGAGACGCGGCCGGACGCCCGGGAGCTCATCGAGTTCGTGCCGTTCTCCGAGCCGGACGCGCGCAGCGCGGCGGACTTGGAGGCGGCGGGCGGCGAGTTCCACTACGTGGCCATGAGCAAGGCCAAGCACCTGTACATCCTCAACGACACCAAGCGCCTGGCCGCGAAGTACGGCTACGCCATGAAGTGGCCCATCGACAAGGGCGACGAGTGGTGGGACCTGCCGCACCTGGCCTGGTTCAAGGCGGGCGAGCTGGGCGTCGAACGCGCCTACTACGACGCCGTGATGGCGGCCCGCTGGGAGCGCGGCGAGAACATCTGCGACCCCGGCACGCTGCTGCGGGTCTGCGAGGAGGCGGGCCTCGACGGCGCGGCGCTGACCGGCGCCCCCGACGAGCCGCACATCCGCGAGCAGGGCGTACGGGCGCTCATGCGCATCTACGAGGACGACGTCTTCGGCGTCCCGTACTTCAAGGTCGGCCGGCACCGCTTCTGGGGCCTCGACCGGCTCGACGACTTCCTGGCCGCGCTGGACGAGGCGCTGGCCGGCACGACGGCGAAGGGATGAGGCACCGATGACCACGACGACCACCGCGACCGCGGCGAAGGCCGCCGCGAGCGAACCGGCACCGACCACCGCGTACCCGCTGGTGGACACCGAGTGGGGCGAGGACCCGCTGCTCGGCGTCCCGCGCGAACTGCGGGAGCGGATCGGCTCGATGGACCAGGACACCGCGGGCGGCTGCGGCTGACGCCGTGCCCCCGCCCCACCGACTCAGAAGGGCAGTGCAGTGACCGAACGTCAAGTGGCCATCGTCACCGGAGGATCGCGCGGCATCGGCCGTGCCGTGGCCGTCCAGCTCGCCGCGGACGGGTACGACATCGCCTTCTGCTACCGCAGCGGCACCGAGGCGGCCGCCGAGACCGAGAAGCTGGTGCGGGACCGGGGCGCGCAGGTCCACCACGCGCCCTGCGACGTCTCCGACTTCGACGCCGTGCAGGAGTTCGTCGGAGCCGCCGCCAAGCGCCTGGGCCCGGTCTCCGTCCTGGTGAACTCCGCCGGTGTCGTGCGGGACAACCCGATGGTGCTGATGCCGGTCGAGGACTGGCACACCGTCATCGACACCAACCTGACGGGCACCTTCAACTTCTGCCGCTCGGTGGGCTTCGGCTTCATGAAGCGCAAGAAGGGCGTCATCGTCAACATGTCGTCCATCTCCGGGGTCTACGGCCACGCCACGCAGAGCAACTACTCGGCGTCCAAGGCCGGCATCCAGGGCATGAGCCTGTCCCTGGCCAAGGAGGTCGCGGCCTACGGCATCCGCGTCAACGTCGTCGCGCCCGGCTTCATCGAGACGGACATGACCGAGGCGCTCCCGGAGAAGGTGCGCGAGCAGGCCCTCAAGTCGATCCCGCTGAAGCGGTACGGCGGCGCGGACGAGGTGGCCGACCTGGTGTCGTTCCTGGTGTCCGACCGGGCCGCGTACATCACCGGCGAGGTCATCCAGATCGACGGCGGAGTCGCGCTGTGAGCAGCCCGGCCGCGGTCGCCGTGGCCGAGGAGAGCGCCGTGACGGGGCCCAGGCGGCGCGCCACGTCGGTCGACGCGGCCCACCTGGTGACGGTCCACTCGCCGACCGAGGTCACCGTGCGCAAGCTGATCGCGGCCGACGAGCCGTATCTGGAGGGCCACTACCCGGACTTCACCGTCTACCCGGGCGCCTTCATCGTCGAGTCGGTCTGCGAGGCGGTGCTGCACCTGGTGCGGCACACGTCGGGCGCGGACGCCTGGGCGCGGCCGGCCGCCATCCGGTCGGTGCGCTTCACCAGCGCGCTCGCCCCCGGCGACACCCTGGAGGTGCACTGCGTGTGCCGGCCGGAGGCGGCGGGCGTGCTCGCGGTCGAGGCCCGGTGCACCAACGGCGGCACCAAGGCGGCGCTGATCAAGATGACCTTCCGGACCACCGCGGACGCGGACGACCTGCCGGGAGGCCCGGATGCTTGAGTACGCCGACATCCGCGGAGTGATCCCGCACGCCCACCCGATGCTCCTGGTGGACCGGGTCGTGGAGTGGGAGCCCTACGACCGGATCGTCACCCAGAAAGCGGTCACCGGGAGCGAGCCCTGCTACGCGGGCCTGGCCCCCGGAGCGCCCCACCGCGCCTTCGCCTACCCGCCCTCACTGCTCATGGAGTCCTGGGGGCAGGGCGGCGCCATCCTGTGGATGCGGCGGGTCGACGAGCGGGGCGAGCGCGGCGGGGCGCCGATCCTGGCCGCCTCCCGCGACATGACCTTCCACCGCGAGGTCTTCCCCGGGGACACGCTGCGGCACGTCGTGCGGGTCGACCAGTACTCGGGCAGCAGCGTCATCATGAGCGGCGAGTCCTACGTCGGTGACGACCTGGTCGCCGAGATCGGCTACGCCATCGCGGTGCTGCGGCCGGCCGAAGAGCTGACCTGGGGCGCGGCCTGATGGACACCGACGTGGTCATCACCGGACTCGGGGTCGTCTCGCCGCTGGGCCGGGGCGTCGAGCGGTTCTGGGCGGGCCTGCTGCGCGGCGACGTGCCGGTGAGCCCGCTCGCCTTCCCCGGCGCGGCGATGCCCGGCTCCCTCGCCTACCGGGCCGAGGACCCGCCCGCCTCCGGCCTCCCCGCACGGGCGGGCCGGGCGAGCGGGTTCGCCCTCGCGGCGGCCCGGGACGCGCTCGCCGACGCCGGTCTCGGCACCGGCGGCCCCGAGGAGCTCGACGGCGTCGGGGTCTGCGTGGCCACGGGCAACGGCGACAGCGACGTGCAGGAGGCGTGCCGGGACGGCCGGCGCGAACCGGACGGCGACAGCTGGTTCCCGTACGGCACCGCCGGTCTGCTGTCCGACCGGCTCGGCCTGTACGGGCCCGGCGTGACCGTCTCCACCGCGTGCGCGGCCGGTGCCTACGCCGTCGCCATGGGCGCCGACATGATCACCGACGGCGAGGCCGACACCGTCCTGGTCGGCGGCACCGAGGCGATCTCCCGGCCGGCGGTCGGCGCCTTCCTGCGGCTGGGCGCCGGCGACCCGCTGCACTGCCGTCCCTTCGACGCCGAGCGGGCCGGCACCGTGTACGGGGAGGGCGCCGC
The DNA here is from genome assembly GCF_042872045.1 of Streptomyces sp. NPDC005496. Classification (NCBI taxonomy): domain Bacteria; kingdom Bacillati; phylum Actinomycetota; class Actinomycetes; order Kitasatosporales; family Streptomycetaceae; genus Streptomyces; species Streptomyces sp. NPDC005496. The sequence continues at coordinate 396,999 of NZ_JBIAJQ010000007.1, read as the reverse complement.
GTTCCTGGTGCTGGAGTCGGCCGCCCGCGCGGCGGCCCGCGGCCGGACCGCGTACGCCCGGGTCGTCAGTTCCGGCTGGAGCTGCGACGCCTTCCACGTCACCGCGCCCGACCCGCAGGGCACCCAGGCCGTGCGCGCGGTCCACGACGCGCTGCGGCGCGGCGGGATGGACTCCGCCGACATCGGCGCGGTGCTGTGCCACGGCACCGGGACGCCCGCGAACGACGCCGTGGAGAGCGGCGTCACCGCCCGCGTGCTGGGCGCCCGGACCCCCGAGGTGCCGGTGACCGCCGTGAAGGCGTCGCTGGGGCACAGCGGGGGAGCGGCGGGCGCGTTCGGCTGCCTGGCCGCCGCGCTGGTCGTCCGGCACGGGCTCGTGCCCCCGGTCGGCACCCTGCGCCGGCTCGACCCCGGGTGCGCGCTGCGGGTCGTGCGCGACACCCCGCAGGCGGCGGCACCGGGCACCGTCCTGGTCAACGCCTACGCCTTCGGCGGCAACAACATCTCCGTGGCCATCGGCAGTCCGGCGGCCGGCGCGGGCCGGGAGGCGATCGCATGAACTCCGACATCGGCGGCCAGGTGGCCGTCACCGGCATCGGCCCCATCAGCACGCTCGGCATCGGCGCGAAGGAACTGGCCGCCGCCCCCACCGTGACCGGCGCCGTCGGCGAGGCGCCCGCCGGGCAACCTCGGACGCGGGAGCTGGACGGCTTCCACCCGGCCGAGTTCCTCGGCAGGCGCGGCTGGCGGCTGCTGCCCCGCGCCACCCAACTCGCCCTGGCCGCGGCCCGTCTCGCGCTCCCCGGCCCCGACGCCATGGGCGCGCCCGCACGGGAGCGCACCGGGGTCGCCCTCGGCACCAACTTCGCCGTCGACGAGATCGTGGACCGCATCGACCGCGCGCTGCTGGAGGAGGGCGTCTCCGGGATCAGTCCCGTCGAGTGCCCGAACTTCGCGATCAACGTGCCGGTGAGCCAGGTCTCCCTGTCCTATGGCCTCAAGGCGTTCAACGTGACGCTGGTCAACCTGCTGACCGCCGGCTACGAGTCGGTCCTCCTCGGCGCGCGGGCCATGCTCGCGGGACGGGCGGACGCGGTGCTCACCGGCGGCATCGAGGGACTGCCGCCCGCCGGGGCGGGCGCCCTGTGCGGACCGGACGCCGACGTGGCGGGCGCCTGCCTGCTGCACCTGGAACCGGCCGGGGCGGCCCTGCGCCGCGGCGCCGTGGTCCACGGCCGGCTGACCGGCGGGGCGCGCCGCGTGCTGCCCCGCGCCCCGCGCGACGCCGAGCGGGTGCTGGGGGCGGTCCTCGACCGGCTCGGTGACCCGCCGCCCGCCGCGATCCGCCTGCACGTCCCGCTGACCGGGGCGGGGGAGCGGACCGCGGAGGCCGGCGCGCGCTGGGCGGCCCTGCACGGGGTGCCGGACGCGGTGACGGTCGTCCGGGGCGGCGCCCAGGCCGGGGTCACCGGCCTCCTCGCCCTCGCGCAGCACCTGGCCCGCCCGGCCGCCGCCGAAGGCGCCGGGGACGTGGCGTTCCTGACGCTCGGACCGCAGGGCCACCTGGTCGCCCTGCGGGTCACCCGGGAAGGCGGCACCGGATGAGCCGCGCACCCCGGCCGGACCCGGTCGGCGAGAGCACCGTGCTCGGCGAGGACCTGGCCGTGCACCGGTTCGGGACCCCGCCCGCCGCCGCGTTCGTGCACGGCCTGGAGGACGCCTGGAACTCGTGGACGCCGCTGGCCGGGCTGCTCGCCGGCCGGCTGCGCGGCTACCCCCTGGACCTGCCGTGGCGCACCGGGGGCACCTACCGCTGGCGCAGCCGGGGTTCCACCGCCCAGTGGGTGGACGCGGGACTGAAGCTGGTGCCCGAGCCGGTCTCCGTCCTGGTGGCCCACTCGCTGGGCGCCAACGCCGTACTCCAGTGGCTGGCGACGGGCGTACGGCCGGGACTGGACGCCCTGGTCCTGCTCTCGCCGTTCTACTGGCCGCCGTCGCAGCCCGCGGACTGGCAGATGTTCGACTCCTTCCGCGAGGACTTCGCCACCGTCATGACGATGGGCCTGCGCACCCGGCTGGGCGCGCGGGCGCAGACGATGGACCCGGAGATCTTCAACGGCATGGCCCGCAAGATGCTGGAGGGCATGGGGCCGCAGGCCTTCCTGGCCCTGTTCGACCAGTACAGCGCGGCCACCGGACTCGACCTGGCGCACGTCGACATCCCCACCCTCGTCATCGGCAGCCCGCACGACACCGGTCTCGCGGGCGAACGGGCCGACGCGCTGAAGGCGGACATGCCGGCCGCCGAGTTCCATCTCGACCCCCGTCTGACCCACTTCTGCCACTCGGACCAGCCGGACGAGGTGGCCCGTCTCGTCCTCGCCTTCCTCGACCGGACGGCGGGGGCACGGCACACCGCCGCCTGAACCCGCCGCACCCGGCCCGCACCCGCCGCACCACGCACCCGCAACGAAGGAGTTGACCCCCTGTGCCGACGCATCCCGCACACCGGTCCGGGAAACCGGCCCTGACGATGGTGGCCGCCCTGCTCGGCCTGTTCATCGCGCTGCTCGACGTCACGGTCGTCACGGTCGCGCTGCCCACCATGGGCACCGACCTGGACGCCTCCTTCTCCGACCTGGAGTGGGTGGCCAACGCGTACATGCTGGCCCTCGCGGTCTTCATCGTCACGGCCGGACGGCTCGGCGACCTCTACGGACAGCGCAGGATCTACGTCATCGGCGTGACGGTCTTCCTCGCCGGCTCGCTGGTCTGCGGCGCCGCCGGAGAGCTGGCGCCCTTCGGCTGGTCGCACATCACCACGCTGCACGCGGGCCGTGTCGTGCAGGGCGTCGGCGGAGCGGTGATCATGCCGCTGACGCTCGCCATCGTGTACTCCTCCTTCGAGGGCAAGGCGCGCGCGCTCGGCATCATGCTGTGGGGTGCCGTGGGCGGACTCGCCACCGCGCTGGGCCCGTTGATCGGCGGCGTCCTGGTGGACCACGTCGGCTGGGAGTGGATCTTCCTGGTGAACCTGCCGATCGGCCTGGTGGTGGTCGTCGCGGCCCTCGGCATCAAGGACAACCGGCGCGAGAGCGGCCCCGGGCGGCCCCCGCTGGACCTGGCGGGACTGCTGACGGTCAGCGGCTCGCTGCTCTGCCTCAACCTCGCGCTCATCAACGGGGCCGACTGGGGCTGGACCTCCGGCCGCGAACTGGCGCTGTTCGGCGGCTCGGCGCTGCTGCTGCTCGCCTTCCTCGCCGTGGAGTCCCGCTCGGCCGCCCCGATCATGAACCTCGGGTGGTTCAGGCGGCCCTCCTTCGGCGGCAGCGTCACCGCGGGCTTCCTGCTGGGCGCCGGCATGTTCTCGGTGATGTTCTACCTGTCCATCTACATGCAGAGCGGCCTCGGACTGACCGCGCTGGAGACCGGCGTACGGCTGCTCCCGCTGACCCTGATGCTGATCGTCGGCGCCCCGCTGGGCGGCAAACTCGCCGCGAAGCTGGGGATGCGCGGTGCCATGGCGGTCGCGTTCGGCCTGATGGCCGTGGGCATCGCCCTGTTCACGCTGACGGACCCCGCGGGCGACCCCGGTTCCTGGACGCGGCTGCTGCCAGGCCTGCTCGTCACCGGCCTCACGCTCGGCATCCTCATGCCCGTCTCCTCCGAACTGACCGTCGCCGCCGCCCCGCAGGACCAGGTCGGCGTGGCCGCGAGCGCCGGCACCATGTTCCGGCAGGTCGGCAACGCCGTGGGCGTCGCCATCATGGGCGCGCTGATGAGCACGCAGACCGAATCCGCCACGGAGCAGGCCGAGAAGCTCGCGGCGAAGGGCACGCTGACGCCCGAACGGGCCGCCGCGCTGAAGCAGGCGGCCATCACCGACGGACTGGACCACGGCGCCTGGTTCGCCGCCGCGGTGACGCTGGCCGCGGCCCTCGTCGTCGTGCTGTTCGTCCGCGACCTGCCGCGCACCCCCGGGACGAAGACCCCGGCCGACGGGACCCGAACCCCCGTCGCCGGTGTCGCCGTCACCGACGCCGGACGGCCGTGACACCCCGTCCCCGCTTCCTTCCATGACACAGGAATCACCAAGAAAGGCGGGTCACCCGTGATGGGCAAGACCGCGTTCGTCTTCCCCGGCCAGGGGTCGCAGCGGGTGGGCATGGGGCTCCATCTGCTCACCGAGCGACCCGACTTGCTGGACACCTACTATCGGGCGGCCGACGACATCCTCGGCATCCCCCTGTCCGCCCTGTGCCGGGAGGGACCGGAGGAGGCCCTGCGCGACACCTCGGTCACCCAGCCCGCGGTGTTCCTGACCGCCCTCGCCACCCTGGACGTCCTGCGGGACAAGGGACTCGAACCGGACCTCGTCGCCGGGCACAGCCTCGGCGAGTACACCGCCCTGGTCGCCGCCGGAGTCCTCGACTGGACCGACGCGCTGCGCCTCGTACGCCGACGCGGCCTGCTGATGGCCGGGGTCAACGAGCGGATACCCGGCCGGATGGCCGCCGTGCTCGGCCTGGACCTCGCCGTGGTGGAGGCCCTCTGCGACCGGGTCACCCTGGAGCTCGGCCAGGTCGTCGAGGTCGCCAACGACAACGAGCCCCGGCAGGTCGTCGTGTCCGGCGAGCGGGAGGCCGTCGAGCGGGTCCGCGCCGAGGCCCAGGACGCCGGGGCCGTCAAGGCGCTGCCGCTGGCCGTCGGCGCCCCGTTCCACTCCAGCCTGATGAGCGGCATCGAGGAGGAGTTCGCGGCCGCGCTCGACCGGGTCGAACTGCGCGCCCCGCGCGTGCCGTTCGTCTCCGGCGTCACCGCCGGGCTCGTCACCACGGCCGAGGACGTCGCCCGCTGCCTGCGCCGCCAGCTCGCGGGCCGCGTGCAGTGGACCGGGACCGTGCGCACCCTCGCCGAAGAGGGCGTCACCACCTTCGTCGAGGTCGGCCCCGGCAAGGTGCTCGGCGGTCTGTGCCGCCGTATCGTGCCGGCCGCCGCCGTGCACGCCACGCACGACGAACGCGCACTGGCCAGGACGCTGTCCGCCGTGCCGCCGACCGCCGGAGGCACCGCCGGCCGACCCCTCGAACCCGCCACCCCGGGAGCCGCCGTATGACCACCGTCCAGGAGAACAGGGGCCCCGGTGAGCGCGTCGCCGAACTGGCCCGGATCAAGGGAGCGCTCCGGGAGGGGCCGGACCCCGCGGCGACCGAGCGCCAGCACGCCAAGGGCAAGCTGACCGCCCACGAGCGCATCGAACTGCTCCTCGACGAGGGCTCGTTCAACGAGATCGAGGCCCTGCGCCGGCACCGCGCGACCGGTTTCGGACTGGAGCAGCGGCGCCCGTACAGCGACGGCGTGATCACCGGCTGGGGCACCGTCCACGGCCGTACGGTCTTCGTCTACGCCCACGACTTCCGCATCTTCGGCGGCGCCCTGGGCGAGGCGCACGCCGAGAAGATCCACAAGGTGATGGACCTCGCCGAGTCGGCGGGCGCGCCGCTGGTGAGCCTCAACGACGGGGCGGGCGCCCGGATCCAGGAAGGGGTGACGGCCCTCGCGGGCTACGGCGGCATCTTCCGGCGCAACACCCGCTGCTCCGGCGTCATCCCGCAGATCAGCGTGATGCTCGGCCCGTGCGCGGGCGGCGCGGCCTACAGTCCCGCGCTGACGGACTTCGTGTTCATGGTCCGCGGCACCTCGCAGATGTTCATCACCGGGCCCGACGTGGTGCAGGCGGTCACCGGCGAGCAGGTGACCCAGGACGGGCTCGGCGGCGCCGACGTCCACGCGGCGACCTCCGGCGTGGCGGCGTTCGTCCACGACGACGAGGAGCAGTGCCTGGAGGAGGTGCGCTACCTGCTGTCGCTGCTGCCGTCCAACAACCGCGAGGTGCCGCCCGCTGAACCGTGCGACGACCCCGTGAACCGCAGCACGGAGGCGCTCGCCGAACTCGTCCCGGCGGACCCGGGCCGCTCCTACGACATGCGCGCGGTCGTCGCCGAGATCGTCGACGGCGGCGAGTACTTCGAGGTCAGCGAGCGCTGGGCGACGAACGTCCTGTGCGTGCTGGCCCGCCTGGACGGCCGGGTCGTCGGCATCGTCGCCAACCAGCCCGGAAGCCTCGCGGGCGTGCTCGACATCGAGGCGTCGGAGAAGGCGGCGCGCTTCGTGCAGTTCTGCGACGCGTTCAACATCCCGCTGGTGACGCTGGTGGACGTGCCCGGCTTCCTGCCCGGGGTCGGCCAGGAGCACGACGGGATCATCCGGCGCGGCGCCAAGCTGCTGTACGCGTACTGCAACGCCACCGTCCCGCGCGTCTCGCTGATCCTGCGCAAGGCGTACGGCGGCGCCTACATCGTCATGGACTCCCGTTCCATCGGGGCCGACCTGTCGCTGGCCTGGCCGTCGAACGAGATCGCGGTCATGGGCGCCGAGGGCGCGGCCAACGTCATCTTCCGCAGGGAGATCGCGGCGGCCGACGACCCCGAGGCGACCCGCAGCCAGAAGATCAAGGAGTACAAGAGCGAGCTGATGAGCCCGTACTACGCCGCCGAGCGGGGGCTGGTCGACGACGTCATCGACCCCGCGGAGACCCGTTCGATGCTGATCCGCTCGCTGGAGATGCTGCGCACGAAACACGTCGACCTGCCGTCGCGCAAGCACGGCAACCCGCCGGTGTGAGCGCCGTGAGCGCCGGCCGTCCGTCCTTCACCCTCGTCCGGGGCAACGCCGACCCGGAGGACCTGGCCGCCCTGGTCGGCGTACTCCTGGCGGTCTGCCGGGAACCCTCGGCCCCGCCGGAGCGTCGTTCGGTGAGGGCCGGATGGGACCGTGCCCCTCACCGTTCCTCGGCGCAGGCCGGGTCTTGGAGGTCTCTTCCGTAATGCGCAAGGTGCTCATCGCCAACCGTGGCGAAATCGCTGTCCGCGTGGCCCGGGCGTGCCGGGATGCCGGGATCGCGAGTGTTGCCGTCTACGCCGATCCGGACCGGGACGCTCTGCATGTCCGGGCCGCGGACGAGGCGTTCGCGTTGGGCGGTGACACCCCGGCCACCAGCTATCTGGACATCGCCAAGGTGCTGCAGGCCGCCAAGGACTCCGGAGCGGACGCCGTCCATCCCGGCTACGGGTTCCTCTCGGAGAACGCCGAGTTCGCCCAGGCCGTCCTGGACGCGGGCCTGATCTGGATCGGCCCGCCCCCGCAGGCCATCCGCGACCTCGGTGACAAGGTCGCCGCCCGCCACATCGCGCAGCGCGCCGGCGCACCGCTGGTCGCGGGCACTCCCGACCCGGTCTCCGGCGCCGAGGAGGTCGTCGCCTTCGCCCGCGAGCACGGCCTGCCCATCGCGATCAAGGCGGCCTTCGGCGGCGGCGGACGCGGCCTCAAGGTCGCCCGCACCCTCGAAGAGGTCCCGGAGCTGTACGACTCGGCCGTCCGTGAGGCGGTCGCCGCGTTCGGGCGAGGCGAGTGCTTCGTCGAGCGCTACCTCGACAAGCCCCGCCACGTGGAGACCCAGTGCCTGGCCGACACCCACGGCAACGTGGTCGTCGTCTCCACCCGCGACTGCTCCCTCCAGCGCCGCCACCAGAAGCTGGTGGAGGAAGCCCCGGCGCCGTTCCTGTCCGACGCGCAGGTCGAGGAGCTGTACGCCTCCTCCAAGGCGATCCTGCGCGAGGCCGGCTACGTCGGCGCCGGCACCGTGGAGTTCCTCGTCGGCATGGACGGCACGATCTCCTTCCTGGAGGTCAACACCCGCCTGCAGGTCGAACACCCCGTCACCGAGGAAGTCGCCGGCATCGACCTGGTCCGCGAGATGTTCCGCATCGCCGACGGCGAGGAACTCGGCTACGGCGACCCCGTCCTGCGCGGCCACTCCTTCGAGTTCCGCATCAACGGCGAGGACCCCGGCCGCGGCTTCCTGCCCGCCCCCGGCACCGTCACCACCTTCACCCCGCCCTCCGGCCCCGGCGTGCGCCTGGACGCCGGCGTCGAGTCCGGCAGCGTCATCGGCCCCGCCTGGGACTCCCTCCTGGCCAAACTCATCGTCACCGGCGCCACCCGCGAACAGGCCCTCCAGCGCGCCGCCCGCGCCCTGGAGGAGTTCACCGTCGAGGGCATGGCCACCGCCATCCCCTTCCACCGCAAGGTCGTCACCGACCCCGCCTTCGCCCCCGAACTCACCGGCTCCGACGCCCCCTTCACCGTCCACACCCGGTGGATCGAGACCGAGTTCGTCAACGACATCCCCGCCTTCACCACCCCCGCCGACACCGACACCGACGACGAGAGCGGCCGCGAGACCGTCATCGTCGAGGTCGGCGGCAAACGCCTGGAAGTGTCCCTGCCCTCCAGCCTGGGCATGTCCCTGGCCCGCACCGGCCTCGCCGCCGGCGCCAAACCCAAGCGCCGCGCCGCCAAGAAGTCCGGCCCCGCCGCCTCCGGCGACACCCTCGCCTCCCCCATGCAGGGCACCATCGTCAAGATCGCCGTCGAGGAAGGCCAGGAAGTCAAGGAAGGCGACCTCATCGTCGTCCTCGAAGCGATGAAGATGGAACAACCCCTCAACGCCCACAAGTCCGGCACCATCGAGGGCCTCACCGCCGAAGTCGGCGCCTCCCTCACCTCCGGCGCCCCCATCTGCGAGATCAAGGACTGAGCGGACCGGACCGGGAGCGGCCCCCACCCGAAGTCACGACGCCCCAGGGAACGGAACACGAGATGCAGCGGGTCGCGGTACGCAGGAACGTCGAGCCGGTCGTGGCGGCGGCGCACGCCAGTCTGGGCCGCTACGACCACGTCGACACGGTGGCCGTCGACGTCGAACCGGGCGTCACCGCGGTCGACTTCACCCGGCGGATGCTGGGTTCGCCCCCGCGCTGGGTGCGGACCCTGCTCGTGGTGCGGGACGCGGCGGTGGCGCCCTTCGGCCTGAAACAGCGGGAGAGGGGCGCGCCCGCGGCCGTCGCCGCCGGTGCCAAGATCGGCCCGATGCGGCTGCTGAGCGTCTCGGACGAGGAAGTCCTCGCGGGCGACAACGACAAGCATCTGAGTTTCCGCTGCTCCTTCGCCGTACGGCAGGGACCGCGCGGTCCCGAGGCCGTGTGCACGACCGTCGTCCGCTTTCACCGCAGGGCGGGCCGCCTCTACTTCCGGGCGATCGAGACCTTTCACCACGCCGTCGTCGCCGGACTCGTCAGACGCGGGGCGCGGGGCGGCGAGCCGGGCGAAACCCCGGCCGGGGGGTGACGGGTTCTTCTCGACATTCTGTCGACGAAATAAGGTTCAATTCTCACCTAACTGCTGTTCGTTGACGCTGAGAGTTGCTATAGGTAGACTCCCGAAAGAGAATTCTGGAAGCTTTTGACCAGCTTTTTCGGGGGATGATCCCGCACCGAGAGAAAAATCGTGCGGGGTCGTAACGGGGGATGTATGTCCAATGGGGAAACACTAGCGAATTCAGGTCTGTTCGACAGTGTGGGGGTAGAGTTCTCGCACATTTCAAGCGACGCCGAGCAGGCGCTCCTGGAGATCCGTGACCGTATCGAATCGATCGTCTCGCGGGGACAGCGTCCGTCCCCGGACAGCAGGTCGCTGCTGGTGACGGCCGAGAGCGCCCGGGCGGCGCTCGGAGCGTTGCAGCGCCTGCTCGGCGAGGCGAAGCACAGCGTGAACGTCCTGGTGCCGTCGGACCGTTCGGCGGCCCGGCTGCGTATACACGTGCTGTCGCAACTGGCAGGCGAGGTGCCGGACGGGGTGCGCGTACGCGTGCTGGACTCGCAGGCGACGGCGGACCGCGGACGGCTCGCCGAACTCCAGCGGCGCCGGCCGGGCATCGAGGTCAGACTCGGCGACGCCGCGCTCACCGGCGCGATCGTCATCGACGCGGAGAACGTGCTCACCCGCTCGGAGGGCACGGGCAACGAGGGCCCGCGGCACATCGCGCTGGTCCGGGCGCCCGCCGTCGTGGACGCGCTCAACGCGCTGTTCACCGACGCCTGGGAGCGCGGGGTGCCGCTCGCCGAGGAACAGCTGCGCCGGCAGGTCCCGCAGGACATCCTGCGCTGTCTGTGCGAGGGGTACACCGACGACGCCGCGGCCCGGGCGCTGTCGATCTCCGTGCGCACCTACCGCAGGCACGTGGCCGAGATCATGCGGGTACTGGGCGCCGGCTCCCGTTTCCAGGCGGGGGTCCGCGCGGCCGAGATGGGGCTGCTCAGAGGGGACCGCGGGGCGGACGGGGGCCGCGCCGGGCACGGCTGAGGGCTCAGCAAGCTGCCACTTCCGGCCGGCCCCGCCGGGAACCACGGGGCCCGGCCGTCAGCAACCGGCCAGGCCGTTGTCCCGCTCCGGGACCCGGGCATAGCTTGAGAGCAGTTCGAGCGGCGCTCGCGAGGCGGGACTCTCCCGCACGCGGCCCGCTGGGGGACCACGGCCATTCACCCGGGCCGGGCCCGGCCGCGACGAGGCGGCCCCGGCCCGGCCGTGCCGAGACGGCACTCACTCATCCGCGCGGAACGACCGCACGCGGCGCTCCCTTTTCCGGGGTGCCGCCGTGCGGCGGCGCGGGCATGCCGTCGCGAGTGAACGGCCGGCAAGAATCAACGGGGAAGCTTGATGAAATCGCATATACCGGCCCGCCCCTGCGCGGATATCCGGGGAGAAAATCCGTCCCATTCGATTTCCGCGCCGACGAACTCGTATCCGCTGCGGAAACTGTCCCGCGGGCGTGGACGCCCGCCCTACGGATTCCGTACGGCCGTCGTCCTCGACGGCACCGGACAACGGCAGCTACTCGTCCCGGACGAGCACACGGCACCGGTCGTGCGCCGCATTTTCCACGAGTGCCTCGACGGCCGGAGCCTGCAGAGCATCGCCGAGGGCCTGAACACCGACGGCGTCCCGAGCCCCGGCCCGGCGGCCGCGAGTGCGACCCGCCCGGCGTCCGGCTGGTCCAAGAGCACGGTGCGGGCCATCCTCCTCAACCCCCGCTACGCGGGCCGGAATGCGCCCGAGGGCCTCGCCGACGACGCCGCCGGGGGGCGGCAGTTGATCGCGTCCGACGTCTTCGAGCAGGTCCACGCCGTGTTCGCCAAGCGCAGGAAGCGCACCGGGGAGTGCGACGCCGAGCCGCCGAAGCCGTACGCGCTGCGCGGGCTGCTGCGCTGCGGACGCTGCAACCGGCTGATGCAGGGCACCTGGAACAACGGCGAGCCCTACTACCGCTGCCGGGTCCCCGCCTCCGAGGACGCCGAGTGCGCGGACCACCCCCGCAACGTCTATCTGCGCGAGCAGGACGCCATGGGCCCGCTGCTCGCCTGGCTGCGCGGGCTGGCCGCACCGCAGGGACTGCGCCGACTGCTGGTCGCGGGCGGCGGCCACCACGCCGTGGCGGCGGCCCGGCACCAGCTGCGCTCCCTGGGCACGGCCGGCCGGCCGGGGGCCTCCGCGCTCCAGGCGCTGGGCGTCCGGCTCAGTTACTCCGACTCCGACCGGCTGCTGGACGTCAAGGCGGTGCTCGGGCCCGAGGGGCTCGTCGTCCGCACCCGGATCGCCCTGTAGCGGCCCGCGGACCCCGCGGAACGCGGACCGGCCCCAGGACCCCCTGGACCCCGAGGACCCGAGGAAGAGGAACCGAGTGCACTCCATCGAGCTGATGCCCAGGTCGTCCGTCGTGAGACGGGACGGCGACGGCATCGAGATGACGTTCCCCGCGGACCCGGCGGCGCCGGTCTTCGCGGGCCACTACCCGGGCTTCCCGCTCCTGCCCGGTGTGTTCGCCCTGGACGCCGTGCACCACGCGGTGCTCCGGCACGCCCGGGACACCGGCGGCGGGACGCCGGTACTCGCGGGCATCAGGTCCGTGCGGTTCCTGTCCCCCGTGCTGCCCGGCGACACCCTGACCGTCGAGGCCGCCGTCGCCGCCGCGGACGGGGTGCGGGACGTGCGGGCCGTCTGCCGGACCGCGCGCGGCAAGAGCGCGACGCTGCGGCTGCGGTACCGCGACGCCGGGCGGCCGGACCCGGCCCCCGCACCCCGGGCACCGGCGGCGGGCGCCGACACCGCCCCGGGCGCCTCCCACGGGGTGGCCGTGCTGAAGCGGCTCATCCCGCACCGCTATCCCGCGCTGCTCGTGGACCGGGTCCTCGCCGTCGAGCCCGGCCGGCGCGTCGTCACGCGGAAGGCGGTGACGTGCAACGAGCCCTGGTACCGGGACCTTCCCGACGAGACGGCCGACTCCGGGTACGGGTATCCGGCGGCGCTGCTCATCGAGTCGTGGTGCCAGAGCGCGGCCCTGCTCGCCGCCTGGGACCGGGCCCCGGAGGAACTGGCCGGGCAGGTAGCCCTGTTCGGCGGCATGTCCGGCATCGAGGTCGTGGGCGAGGTCCTGCCCGGTGACGTGCTGCGCCACGAGGTGACGATCAGCCGGGCGCTCGCCGGGACGTGGATCTTCGAGGGCGCCACCTCGACCGCCGACGGCAGACCCGTCCTCACGGTCGACAGCGTGATGACCGCGCTGCGCCCCAGCGAGGTCCTCGGGGCGCCCGCGCACACCTGACGCCGGCCCGACGGCACGGGGAGGACCATGGCGACCGTGCCCGGGAGCCGGCCGGGACCGTACTGGAGAAGGGGGCGGCGACATGGCCGCTGGGAACGTACGCAGGCACGCCACGCCCGTGCTCGACGCGGCCCGGGAGAGCCTCGGCGGCTGCGACCACGTGGACGCGGTGGCCGTGGACCTGCCGCCCGGCACCACCGCGGTCGACTTCACCCGCGCCGTCTTCCTGGGTACCCCGGAGTGGGTGCACCGGCTGATCGGGGTGCGCGACCGGGTGATGGCGCCCTTCGGCCTCCAGCGGCAGCGGCGCGTCGCCCCCGAGCACATCCGGATCGAACCGGGCCTGAAGATGGGGCCGTTCCGGCTGCTGACGGTCGACGACGACGAGGTCCTGTGCGGGGACGACGACAAGCACCTGGACTTCCGGACGTCGTTCGCGGTCCGCCCGGCCGCCTCCGGCACCGGCACGGAGGGCGTCTGCACCACGGCCGTACGCTTCCACCGCCCCGCCGGACGCCTGTACTTCACGGCGATCCAGCCGCTGCACCACGTGATCGTCCCCCGCGTCGTCGGCGGTGCCTGCGACGCGGGGTGAGGGCCCGTCAGTGGCGGCCGGCCACCCGGTCCGCCAGCCGCGCCAGCCGCGAGGACCGCGCGGCGTGCGTGGCCAGCTCACGCCGGTCCGCGGTGCGGTAGGTCGCGTACATGCCGTGGACGCCGACGAAACGGAAGGGCTCCGGCTCCCACTTGCGCACCCGGTGGCCCACCCACGGCAGGGCGGTCAGGTCGGTGGGGCCCGCCTGGCCGGAGTCGTACTGGACGAGGTCGCGCAGCGTGCGGGCGGCGAGGTTGGCGGTCGCGACGCCCGAACCGACGTAACCGCCCGCCCAGCCGAGGCCGGTGGAGCGGTCCAGGGTGACCGTGGCGCACCAGTCGCGCGGGACGCCGAGGACACCGGACCAGGCGTGCTCCACCCGCACTCCCGCCAGCGACGGGAAGAGACGCACGAGGATCTCGCGCAGCGCCTCCACGGTCGCCGGCTGCGTACGGCCGTCGTTGTCGGTGCGCGAGCCGAAGCGGTACGGCACCCCGCGCCCGCCGAGCGCGATGCGTCCGTCGGCGGTGCGCTGGGCGTACATGTAGGCGTGCGCCATGTCGCCGAGCGTCTCGCGGCCCTCCCAGCCGACGGACTCCCACTGGGCGGCGGTCAGCGGCTCCGTCGCGATCATCGACGAGTTCATGGGCAGCCAGGTCCGGCGCTGGCCCTTCAGGGAGGCGGTGAAGCCCTCCGTGCAGCGCAGGACGTAGGGCGCGCGGACCGTGCCGTACGGGGTCACCGCGTGCTTGGGGCGGATCTCGGTCACGGGCGTCTGCTCGTGGATGGTGACGCCGAGCGCCTCGACGGCCGCGGCCAGCCCCTTGACCAGCTTCACCGGGTGCAGCCGGGCGCCGTGCGGGGTCCAGGCGGAGCCGACCGCGTCCGCGACCCGGATCCGCTCGGCGGTCTCGCGGGCGCCGTACAGCTCGCGGTCCTTCTCGCCGTAGAACAGCTCGGTGGCGTGGAAGTCCTTCAGCCGGGCCAACTGGGCGGGTGTGTACGCCACTTCGAGGACGCCGCCCTGGTGGATGTCGGCCGCGACGCCCTCCTCCGCGGCGACCCTGACGACCTCGCCCACGGTCTCGTTCATCGCCTGCTGGAGCCGTACGGCCGCGTCGTGGCCGTGCAGTTTCGCGTACCGGTCGCGGCCCGCGATGCCGTTGTAGAGCCAGCCGCCGTTGCGCCCCGAGGCGCCGTAGCCGCAGAACTTCTGCTCCAGGACGGTGATGCGCAGGAAGGGGGCCGCCTTCTTCAGGTAGTACGCGGTCCACAGCCCCGTGTACCCGCCGCCGACGATGACGACGTCGGCCGACGCGTCCCCGGGCAGGGGCTCGCGCGGGCCGGGGAGACCGTCCTGCGCGTACCAGAACGAGATGCCGCCGTTCACCGTGGCGGCCGTGCTTCCTGCGCTGCTCGCGGGCTTGCTGCTCATGGCCCGGACGCTAACCCCTGCGGGACGCCGGTGTCTCCTTCGGATTTCGTGCTCTTTCGCTGCTCGGAGGCCGTCCGGAAGCCCCCGCGGGCACCCCGCGGCGGACCGCCGGGACACTCACGTAGCCTGCCCGCATGATTCGTACCGCGACCCCCGCCGACGTCCCCGTCATCCACGCGATGATCCGTGAGCTGGCCGAGTACGAGAAGGCGGCGCACGAGGCCCGGGCCACCGAGGAGCAGCTGCGCGAGGCGCTGTTCGGGGAGCGACCCGCCGTGTTCGGGCTCGTCGCCGAGGAGGCGGGCGAGCCCGTCGGGTTCGCGCTGTGGTTCCTGAACTTCTCCACCTGGCGCGGGGTGCACGGGATCTACCTGGAGGACCTGTACGTACGCCCGGAGGCGCGCCGCGGCGGCCACGGCAGGGCGCTGCTCACCGAGCTGGCGCGGATCTGCGTCGAGCGCGGCTACGAGCGGCTGGAGTGGGCGGTGCTGAACTGGAACCGCCCCGCCGTCGAGTTCTACGAGTCGCTGGGCGCCCGCCCGCAGGACGAGTGGAGCGTGTACCGGCTGACGGACGAGTCGCTCACGAGGCTCGGCTCACGGGACTGACTCCGGCACCGAGTGCTGCGCGGGCGCGTGCCGGGGAGCCCGCACCGTCACCATCAGGCCCGCGATCAGGCCCGCCAGCAGCATGATCCCGGCGGCCCACCAGATGGCCACCGTGTAGCCGTGCACGATGCCCTCCTGCGTCACCAGCTCCTTTCGCGAGGGGTCGCGCAGATGCGCGGTGATGTACGCCGCGCTGCTGGTGGTGGCGATGGTGTTGAGCAGTGCCGTGCCGATGGAACCGCCTACCTGCTGGGCAGTGTTGACGGTGGCGGAGGTCACTCCGGCGTCGTGCGGGGCGACCCCGGCGGTGGCGGTGGCGAAGACCGGCATGAAGGTGAGACCCATGCCGAGGCCCATCAGCAGCATGGCGGGCAGGAGATGGCTCGCGTACGAGGAGCCGACCTCGAGCCGGGTCAGGAGCACCATGCCGGCCGAGGCGAGGACCATGCCGGGGACCATCAGCATGCGCGGCGCGAGGCGGTTCATCAGGCGGGCCGAGATCTGGGTCGAACCGACGATGATGGCGGCCGTCAGCGGCAGGAACGACAGGCCCGCCTTCACGGGGGAGTAGCCGAGGACGCCCTGCAGGTAGTAGGTCAGGAACAGGAACAGCCCGAACAGGCCGATGACGGCGAGTCCCATGGTCAGGAAGCAGCCCGCGCGGTTGCGGTCCTTGACGATGTGCAGCGGCAGCAGCGGCTGGGGTGCCCTCGCCTGCCACCACACGAAGGCCACGAGCAGGGCGATCCCCGCCGCGAACAGGCCGAGCACCAGCGGGTCCGTCCAGCCGCGCGGCTGCGCCTCGCTGAACCCGTACACGATGGCGACGAGGCCGCCGCAGCCCAGCACCGCGCCGGGCACGTCGAGCCGGGCACCGGCGCGGCCCGGCCGGTCGTGCAGGAGCGCGAACGCACCGACCACCGCGAGCACGGCGATGGGGATGTTGACGTACAGGCACCAGCGCCAGTCCAGGTACTCGGTCAGCAGCCCGCCCGCGATGAACCCGATCGCGGATCCGCTGCCCGCCAGCGCTCCGTAGATCCCGAAAGCCTTTCCGCGCTCCTTCGGGTGGGTGAAGGTGGTCGTCAGGAGGGACAGCGCCGACGGGGCGAGGAGGGCGGCGAAGGCGCCCTGCAGCGCGCGGGCGCCGAAGAGCATCGCGGATCCGGTGGCCGCGCCGCCGAGCGCGGAGGCGGCGGCGAAGCCGATCAGACCGATGACGAAGGTACGTTTGCGTCCGACGAGGTCGGCGATTCGGCCACCCAGCAGCAGCAGTCCGCCGAAGGCCAGCGTGTAGGCCGTGACGACCCACTGGCGGTCGCCGTCGGAGATGTGCAGATCGCTCTGGGCCGACGGCAGCGCGATGTTCACGATCGTCGCGTCCAGGACCACCATCAGCTGGGCGAGCGCGATGACCACCAGAGCCCACCAGCGGCGGGGATCGGCGCCCACGTGTTCACCTGTGTGGGGGACAGTCATCCGCCCAGAACACCATGAAGCGGACCTCGTCGCATCTCCGGGGCGGGCGGGCGTTCAGGGTTCCAGGACCACCTTGCCGACGGTGCGCCGGGACTCCAGGGCGCGGTGGGCGTCGGCGGCCCGCGCGAGGGGGAAGCGCTGCACGGCGGGGGTCAGCCGCCCGGCCGCGGCCTCGGCGAGGGCGCGCTCCTCCAGGGTGCGCAGCGGGTCTGGGCCGCCCGCCTTTTCGAACATGACGGGGCCGAGGACTTGCGTCGACACCCCGTCCACGAGGTGGGGGCCGCCGTCCCGGACGCCCTCGGCGGACCAGCCGAAGACGAGGTGCCGGCCGCCGGGCGCGAGCAGGCCGACGGCGGCACGGGCGACATCGCCGCCGACGCCGTCCAGGACCACGGTGGCCGCGCGGTCGCCCAGGTGGGCGCGGACCCGCTCCGGCCACGCGCCGTCCCGGTAGTCGACGGCCAGGTCGGCGCCGTTCGCGCGGACCAGGGCGGCCTTCTCGGGACCGCCCGCGAGGCCGATCACCGTGGCGCCCGCGTGCTTGGCGTACTGCACGAGCAGGGTTCCGATGCCGCCCGCCGCGGCCGGGATCACGGCCACGGCACCGGGCCCCAGCTCCGCGAACTGGAGGATCCCCAGCGCCGTACGCCCCGTGCCGATCATGGCGACGGCCGCCGCGAAGTCCAGGTTCTCCGGGATCTCGTGGAGCCGGGCGGCGTCGGTGACGGCGAGCTCGGCGTAGCCGCCGGGGGCGAAGCCGAGGTGGGCGACGACGCGCCGTCCGAGCAGGCCGGCGGGGGCGCCCGCACCGAGGGACTCGACGACGCCGGCGACCTCGCGGCCGGGGATCGTGGGCAGTTCGGCGGGCCGCGGCGCCGGTCCCCGCATGCCCTCGCGCAGCGCGGTGTCGAGCAGGTGCACGCCGGCCGCGGCCACGGCGATCCGGACCTGCCCCGGGCCCGGTTCGGGATCGGCGGTCCGCTCGAAGGTGAGGTTCTCGGCGGGACCGAAGGCGTGCAGGCGTACGGCGTGCATGGCGGGCTCCTCGCTGTGCGGTCGTGACCCGTGCGGGCCGCGCGGGAGTGCGCGGCCGTGCACGGGTCCTGAGGTGCCCAGCCTTCAACCTCAGGCTTGCTTGAGGTCAAGGCGTTGCCGGATGCGCAGGGCCAGGGTCACGGCTTCGAGGGCGCTGTTGAACGACACCTCGGACAGCACACCCGGTGCCGCGACCTGGTCGCCGGCCAGGTAGACGCCGTCCCCGCGGTCCACCGAGGGCCGGTCGCGCCAGCTGGTCCCCGGCAGGTCCACCGCCCCCGTACGCCCCCGTGCGACGGCCTCCCGGCGCCAGGTCAGACGCTCCCGCCAGCCCGGGAACCCGAGGTCGAGCAGTTCCTCGGCGCGTGCGGCGCCGTCGGCCCGCGACTCGTGCGGCGCGATCGGGATCTGGCCCTGCACGAGCTGTTCCCCGGCCGGGGCCAGCGTGCGGTCCTGGGCCGTGAAGCGCTCGATCCAGCCGGGCGCGTCCAGGTCCGAGACGGCGAACGCGTCACCGCGGCGGGTGCGCACGGCCAGGTCGATCAGGGCGGTCCGGCCGCCGGTCCAGGTGAGCGTGTCGTCCTTGAGGAGCCGCCGCGCGGCGTCGAGGGAGGTGGCGACGACGACCGGCCCCTGGTTCTCGGGGAGGGCGTCGACGCGGGACAGGGTCTCCACCCGTACGCCGAGGTTCCAGGCGCGGGCCGCCATCCGGTCGATGACGCTCGCCCAGCCGCCGCGCGGGTAGTGCGCCTCCGGGGGCAGCCGGGTGGCCCGGCGCAGCCGCTCCTGCACGAACGCCGCCGAGAGCGAGCCCGGGTCGTGGTGGAAGAGGGCGACGGCGGAGTAGTGCGCGGCGGCCCGGGCGCCCTCCTCGCCCGCCTGGGCGGTCGCCCAGGTCAGGAAGTCGCTGTCCACGGGCGCCTGCCGGGCGGTGCGGCGCAGCAGCCTGAGCATGGCGAAGGGCGGGGTGCGGCGCAGGACACCGCGGTGGCGCAGGCGCAGCCGGGCGCCCTCCAGCGGCGGCAGCGGGGCGAGCGGGCCGATGAGGTCGCGCTGCCTGAGCCAGGTCCAGTGCGGGCCGCCGCTGTAGAGGGCGTGCGGTCCCTCGTTCGTCCGGTAGGGGCCCTCGGCGGTGCGGGCCCGGCCGCCCAGGGTGTGGTGCGCCTCGTACACGGTGACCTTGGCGCCGGCCTCGGCGGCGGTGATGGCGGCGGTGAGTCCGGCGAAGCCGCCGCCGATGACGGTGATGCGGTGCATGGTCGGGTCTCCCTCTGGTCGCGGTCCGGGCCCCGGCCGGTGCCGGCCGAGGACGGCCCGGTCCGTGACTAGGACCGGTTCGGGGCCCCGGAATGTGACATCGGGAGGAGAACGGCAGGTCAGGGATGCTGTCAGTGGGGTGGTGCACGATGAGCGGATGGTGCACAGGGCTGCGGGCAGGGCGGGCAGGGCGGGCGGAGCGGTGAAGGGGGCGCGGCGCCCCGGGGTGCGGCTGCCGCCCCTTGAGGCGTTCGCGGACGGCGCGCTGGAGCCCGACGGGGACTACGACGGGCTGGAGTTCCGGGACGCCGACCTCGCCGGGCAGGACGGCTCGGGCGCCCGCTTCATGGACTGCGCGCTCAAGGGCTGCGCGTTGGACGAGACCCGGCTGCCGAACGCGCGCTTCCTGGACTCGGTCCTCTCGAACGCCCGCGGTGTGGGCACCGACCTCGCCGGGGCGATGCTGCGCGATGTCGAGCTGCTCGACGCCCGCGTCGGGGGCGTGCAGCTGCACGGTGCGGTGCTGGAGCGGGTGCTGGTGCGCGGCGGCAAGATCGACTACCTGAATCTGCGCAAGGCCCGGCTCAAGGACGTGGTCTTCGAGGGATGCGTCCTGGTCGAGCCCGACTTCGGCGCCGCCACGCTGGAGCGCGTGGAGTTCGTCGACTGCGTCCTGAAGGGGGCGGACTTCAGCGCGGCCACGCTCAAGGACGTCGATCTGCGGGCGGCGGAGCTGGACATCGCGCGCGGGGTGGACCGGCTGGCGGGCGCGGTGATCAGCCCGTCCCAGCTGCTCGACCTGGCGCCGCTGCTGGCGGCGGAGCTGGGCCTGCGGGTGGTGGGCCCCGGCCAGGCGTGACGAACGGGGCCCGCCTCCACCGGGGGCGACCGGTGCGGGCCGGGTTCAGCCGATGCGGGGGAAGCGGGCCTGGAGGGTCCAGATGGCCGGGTTGTCGGCCAGGCCCTCGTGCAGGTCGGTCAGGTCGGCGAGCAGGTCGTGCAGGAAGTCGCGGGCCTCGCGGCGCAGTTCGGAGTGCGAGAAGGTCAGCGGCGCCTCCTCGACGGGCATCCAGTCGGCCTCGATGTCGACCCAGCCGAAGCGCCGCTCGAAGAGCATCCGGTCGGTGGACTCGGTGAAGTCGAGTTCGGCGTGCTGGGGGCGGGAGGCCCGGCTGCCCCGCGGGTCCTGGTCCAGCTGCTCCACGATGTCGCACAGCGCCCAGGCGAAGTCGAGCACCGGCACCCATCCCCAGGCTGTGGACAGCTCCCGGTCCGCCTTGGTGTCGGCGAGGTAGACGTCCCCGCAGAACAGGTCGTGCCGCAGCGCCCGTACGTCCGCGCGGCGGTAGTCGGTCTGCGGGGGGTCGGGGAAGCGGTTGGAGAGGGCGTAGCCGATGTCGAGCACGGAAGGAATGGTGTCACGCCCTCGTAGGATCACGGACGTGCCCCGATCTTCCGTCTCCGTGCCCTTTGCCCTGGCCGCGGCCCTGCTCCTGACCGCGTGCGGCGGCGGGGTGGAGGGCAGACCCGGGACCTCGGGCGTACGCGACCCGTACTTCCCGAAGGCGGGCAACGGAGGCTACGACGTCACGCACTACGGCCTGACCCTCTCCTACGACCCCGTGCGCGGGGACCTCACGGGGACGGCGGAGATCACGGCGCGCGCGACGCAGGACCTGAGCGCCTTCAACCTGGACCTGAAGGGCCTGGACGTCGGCACGGTCAGCGTCGAGGGGCGGGGCGCCCGCTGGAGCCGCACCGGCCAGGAACTGACGGTGCGCCCGCACGACGACCTCGACCGGGGTGAGACGTTCCACGTGCGGGTCGCCTACTCGGGCAGGCCCGAGACGGTCACCGATCCGGACGGCTCGCAGGAGGGCTGGCTGCCGACGGCCGACGGTGCCCTGGCCCTCGGCGAACCCACCGGGTCGATGGCCTGGTTCCCCGGCAGCAACCACCCCTCGGACAAGGCGGCGTACGACGTGGCGGTCACCGTCCCGGCGGGGCTGCGGGCGGTGTCCAACGGGGAGCCGAGGAGCGGGACGGCCGGGAAGGGCCGCCGCACCTTCCGCTGGCACACGGCGGAGCCGATGGCGAGCTATCTGGCCTTCCTCGCGATCGGCCGGTACGACGTCCGGCGCACGACGACGAAGAGCGGACTGCCGCTGTACGTCGCCGTCGACCCCGCGCAGGCCGGGCCGAGCGCGAAGGTGCTGCGGCGGCTGCCGGAGATCCTCGCGTGGCAGGAGGACGCCTTCGGCCCCTACCCCTTCTCCTCCGCCGGCGCGGTCGTGGACGACGCGGACGACGTGGGCTACGCCCTGGAGACGCAGAACCGGCCCGTCTTCCCCGGCGCCCCCGACCTCGGGACCCTCGTCCACGAGCTGGCCCACCAGTGGTTCGGTGACTCCGTCACCCCGAAGTCCTGGCGGGACATGTGGCTCAACGAGGGGTTCGCGACCTACGCGGAGTGGCTGTGGGAGGAGGACCACGGAGGCGACACGGCGCAGGAGACCTTCGACGCCCTCTACCGGGGCGACTACTACGACGACCCGGCGACCGGCGAGGCGGTGTGGGCCTTCCCGCCCGCCCGGCCCACCGACGCCGCCCACATCTCCGACAGCCCGGTCTACGAGCGCGGCGCCATGGTCCTGCACAAGATCCGCCGGACCGTCGGCGACGCCGCCTTCCGCGACCTCGTCCGGGGCTGGGCCGCCGCCCACCGGCACGGCAACGCCGACACCGCGGACTTCACGGACTACGTCGAGAAGCGGGCGCCGGACAAGGACTTCGAGGGGATCTGGCGGGACTGGCTGTACGGGGAGGGGAAGCCGGACCGCCCGTGAGGACGGCACGGCGAGCCCAGCCGGACCGGACCGGGCCGGAGCGGAACGGACGGGAGCGGACCGGACCGGACCGTAACGACGGCACGGCGAGTCACGTCCGCCGAGCAGGCGACGGGTGCACCCCACCGCCGGTCGCCCGAGGGGCCCGGACCGTAAAGCCCGGTCTGCGGCCCTCCGGCCGCCCCCTCGTCAGTGCGGCTGCGGCTGAGGTCGCGGCCGGGTTACGTCGACGTCGGCCAGCGGTTTGCGCAGCACCGCGCACGGGCGGCCCTGCTGCAGATCCCTGCGGTGCCCGATGACCTCGTAACCGAGGGAGGTCCAGAAGGCGAGCGCGCCCGGGTTGTTGCCGAGGACGGCCAGCCGTACGGCGGTGCGGCCCGCCGCGCGCATCCGGTCCTCGACGAGCGAGGCCAGCGTCCGCCCGTGCCCCTTGCGCTGTTCGCCCGCGTCGACCAGGAGCAGGCCGATCCACGGGTCGGGGTCGGCCGGGTCCGGATGGTGCGCGAGGGTGATCGCGACCCCGACCAGCCGCCCGGCGCCGCGCGCGAGCAGCACCTCCACGTCCGGATGGGCCAGCTCCCCGGCGAGCGCCGCCGCGACCTGCTCCGGGCGGATGTCGTCCGCGTCCGGGAAGTCCCCGCTCAGGGCGTAGAAGTCACGGTTGGAGGCGTAGAGGCCGGTCAGTTCCGTGAGGAGCGGGGCCGGCAGGTCGTGGTCGGGGGTGAGACGGAGGGATTCGAGGATCACGGGGGCAAAGTACCGCCGCGCCCAGGCCGTGTCCGCGACCCAGGGTTGGGGACGGACCCGGCGCGGGGACGCCGAAGCCCCCGGCCGCGGGGCCGGGGGCTTCGGGCGCTGCGCGTATGGCGTGATCAGACGCTGACGCCGAAGTCCTGGGCGATACCGGCGAGGCCCGAGGCGTAGCCCTGGCCGACCGCGCGGAACTTCCACTCGGCGCCGTTGCGGTAGAGCTCGCCGAAGACCATGGCGGTCTCCGTGGCCGCGTCCTCGGACAGGTCGTAGCGGGCGATCTCCGCGCCGCCGGCCTGGTTCACGATGCGGATGTACGCGTTGCGGACCTGGCCGAAGTTCTGCGAGCGGGTCTCGGCGTCGTAGATCGAGACCGGGAAGACGATCTTCTCGACGTCGGCGGGGAGGCCCGCCAGGTTGACGTTGATCGCCTCGTCGTCGCCCGCGCCCTCGCCCGTGCGGTTGTCGCCGGTGTGGACGATGGTCTGGTCCGGGGTCTGCTTGTTGTTGAAGAAGACGAAGTGACCGTCCGAGTAGACCTTGCCCTGCGGGTTGACCGCGATGGCCGAGGCGTCGAGGTCGAAGTCGGTACCGGTGGTGGTGCGGACGTCCCAGCCGAGGCCCACGGTGACGGCGGTCAGGCCCGGAGCCTCCTTGGTGAGCGAGACGTTGCCACCCTTGGACAGGCTTACAGCCATTGTTGGGAGTCCCTTCCCTCGTTGCGTACGCGCTCGGTGCCCGTACGTATGGGCTTCGTACGGGCACGAAGCTACAGCTACACCTATGAACGTCGAGGGGGGTACCTGAGGTTCCAGCTCTCTTTACTTTCTTTACCCGAAGGGACGCACCGGTCGGAAAAACGGGTGACGCGGACCGCACGCGCAGGCGACCATGGACCCCATGTCCGGTCCCTACGTCATCCGCGGCTCCGTCTCCCTGCCCGAGGCCGAGCTCATGTGGCGTTTCTCGCGCTCCTCGGGACCCGGTGGACAGCACGTCAACACCAGCGACTCCCAGGTCGAGCTGCGGTTCGACCTCGCCAGGACCGAGGCGCTGCCGCCGGTGTGGAAGGAGCGCGCCCTGGACAGGCTGGCCGGGCGCCTGGTCGACGGCGTGATCAGCGTGCGCGCCTCCGAGCACCGTTCGCAGTGGCGCAACCGCGAGACCGCGGCCGTCCGGCTGGCCTCGCTGCTCGCCGAGGCGAGCGCGCCGCCGCCCCGCCCCCGCCGCGCCACCCGCATCCCGCGGGGGATCAACGAACGGCGGCTGCGCGAGAAGAAGCAGCGCTCCGACACCAAGCGGGGCCGCTCCGGGCGCGACTGGGGCTGAGCGGGGCCGCCCGCCCCGCCTCAGGCCGTGCGCCGACGGGGTCGCGGGCACATCCTGGAAGCAGGGGTTCCGGAGGTGATCGTGATGGCGCGGACCGCTGTCGGATGGCATGTCGAGCTGGAATTCGAGGAGGACTCCCACCGCACGCGGGCGGCCGCCATGGTGCGGCTCCCGGACGGGAGCGAGGTACGGGCGCACGGCTACTCGAGCCGCCACCCCTCCGACGCCGACCAGCCGAGGGTCGGCGAGGAGGTCGCGGGCGCCAGGGCGCTCAACGAACTGGCGATGAAGCTGCTGACCAAGGCGCACGACGAGATCGACGAGGCCTCGGGCCGCACGTCGTACCCGTTGACGCCCTGACCGGCACGGACCACCGGCCGCCGGTGGCCCGACACCGACCGCCGGCCGCGATCGCCGGTGGTCCGGTGCGCCCTTCCCGGCGGGGCCCGCCGTCGGACCGGACGGCCCGTCACCGCGGGGGCGCGGGGCAGCCCCGAGCCGTCAACCGAGCTGCCGGTAGCGGCCCTTGAAGTACGTCAGCGGGCCGCCGTCGGCGCTCGGCACCGCCGCGGTCAGCACGCGGCCGATGACGAGGGTGTGGTCGCCCGCGGTCACCCGCTGCTCCGTACGGCACTCCAGGGTGGCCAGCGCGCCGCCGACCAGCGGCGCGCCCGACTCCTGGCCGCGCAGGTACGGGATGTCCTCGAACAGCAGGCGGTCGCTGATGCGGCCCTTCATGGCGAAGCGGCCCGCGACATGGCGCTGGCTCTCGGAGAGCACGGAGACCGCCCAGTTCGGCTGCTCGGCGAGCAGGTCGTCCATCCGGGAGCCCTCCCGCAACCCGACGAGCACCAGGGGCGGGTCCAGGGACACGGACATGAAGGACGTCGCGGTCATGCCGACGTCCTCGCCGCCGGGGCCGTCGGGGTCCAGCGCGGGCTCGTGGGCGGTCACCAGGACCACGCCCGCGGCCAGCCGGGACATGACGGCACGGAACTCGTCGTTGCTCACCCCCTCAGCATGCCCGCCGGCGGGCGGCGGTCCGGACAGGGGGGAGAGGGCGGGGTCGGCGGGAGTCTTCAGCACGGGAAGACGCTAGTCGCCGGTCCCGCGCGGCCGCATCGGACCAGCGGCCGAAGCGGGTCCTAGGACCAGGGGCCGAGTGCGCCGCCCGTCGCGGAGAACGGCCCGCGGTCGCGCATGGACACCTATGCTCACAGCGCGTGCACATTTCCCGGTCATGCGCGCAGTAAACGCACCGTGAAAATGCAGAAAGCCCACGCAATTGCTCATGTTCTGCTGTGACTTGAGTCACAGGAGCCATATTTTGTTGACCCTGTGTACCGAGTGGGCAGCGCGCTGTGATTCAGTGGCGGGGACGATGTACGAAGCTGCGTGTGAAGCTACCAAGCAGTAAGCCGAGTCACGCCGAAGAGAACCCTGGAGTTGCTGCGAGGTCTCGGGGGGAGGGCGCATGGAGACCGAGTCGGAGCCGTACGTCCGCCTTA
This sequence comes from Streptomyces sp. NPDC005496, assembly GCF_042872045.1. NCBI lineage: Bacteria > Bacillati > Actinomycetota > Actinomycetes > Kitasatosporales > Streptomycetaceae > Streptomyces > Streptomyces sp. NPDC005496. The sequence continues at coordinate 371,598 of NZ_JBIAJQ010000007.1, read as the reverse complement.
CGACCCTGCGGCAGCTGCACCAGGTGATGGCGGACATGAACACCGCCCGCAGCCTGGCCGACACGCTGCAGACCGTCGCCGACGGCGTGGTCAACGGCCTCGGCTACGAGCTGGCCGCCGTCAACCTCGTCCGGCCCGACGGCGACCTGGTGGTGGCCGCCCTCGCCGGGAACTCCGCCGCCGAGGCCCTCATCACCGGCCGGGTGGGCTCGCGCGACTCCTGGGACCGCCGGCTCACCATGGGCGAGGCCTGGGGCGACCTGCGGTTCATACCCCACACCGAGGGCTGGGTCCTCGACGAGGACGACGTACCGCAGTGGTACACGGACGGCCCGGCGCCCCGCTTCGAGGACGAGTGGCACCCCTCCGACCGGCTCTTCGCGCCGATGTACACCCCCGGCGTCTCCGGAGCCCGCTGCGGCGAACTGATCGGCGTCCTTTCCGTGGACCGGCCGCGCAACGGCCGCCGGCCCGGCGCCTGGGGCCGCGAGGCGCTCCAGATGTACGCGTTCCAGGCCGCCATAGCCATCAGCAACGCCCGGCTGCGCGCCAACATGCAGCGCGCCCTGGTCCGCCTGGAGCGCGAGCAGCAGGCCCTGCGCGCCAGCGAGGAGAGCTTCCGCCAGGCCTTCGAGTACGCGCCCAGCGGCATGGCCATCGCCGAGATGGGCGGCGACCAGCACGGCCGGATCCTGCGCACGAACGACGCGCTGTGCCGGCTCCTCGGCCGCCCCGCCTCCGCGATGCGCCGCTACTCCTTCTCCGACCTCGTGCACCCCGAGGACATCGGCACCCTGCTCAGGACCTCCGCCGAGGGCGGCCGGGCCGAGCTGCGCCTCGGACGCCGCGACGGCACCTACGTCTGGGTGAGCCTGCGCAACTCGGTCGTCGCCGACGCCGCCGACGGGCCCCGCTTCCTGCTCACCCACGTCGAGGACATCGAGGAGCGCAAGCGCCGCGAGCTCCAGCTCGCCCACCGCGCCTCGCACGACTCGCTGACCGGCCTGCCGAACTCGGCCGAGCTGCGATCCCGGCTCGGCGCCCGCCTCTGCCAGCGCCCGCAGTCCCTGCCGCCCGGCGCGGTCGCCTCGCTGGACGCGGCGTACGGGGCGTACCCGCCCGAGCACCCGGCCGCCTTCGACCAGGAGGCGCACGGGCACGGCCACGGCTTCGACTTCCGTCCCGAGACGGGCCCGTACGACGGTTTCGACCACCACGTCCACACCATCGCGCCCGAGGGCGAGACGGACGACGGCACCAAGGGCCTCGCGGTGCTCTTCTGCGACCTCGACGGCTTCAAGTCGATCAACGACCGCTTCGGGCACAACGCGGGCGACGCGGTGCTCGTGGAGGTCGCCCGGCGGCTGACCAACGGCGTGCGGGACGGGGACACCGTCGCGCGGCTCGGCGGCGACGAGTTCGTGGTCCTCGCCGACGGCCTCGGCCGGGCCGACGCCCAGGACCTCGCGGTACGGCTGCGCAACGCGATCATCCCGCCCATCAGGGTCGACGGCCGGGCCGTCCGGGTGGGCGCGAGTTTCGGCATCGGGTGGGCACACTGCGGGATGACGGCGGACGAGGTCTTGAAATCCGCTGACGAGCGGATGTACGTAGAGAAACGGTCTCGTCCCAAACAACATCGGCGTGCGGGATAACACGCAGGTCAGTGGGTCGGTGAGGTCTGAGTCACCCGTTTGGGTCCCTCGGAGCGGGTAGGCTCGCCATTCATCCACGTACCGCATCCGACCCGCACCGCTGAGGAGTACCAAGGGATGACGCCCGGCAACAACGGCGCGAGCACGCCCGAGGACGACGACCCGTTCGGCTATCTGTACGCCGACGGCCAGGCCGCCGGAGCCCAGCCGCCGAGCGGCGGCTACGGCTACCCAGGCTCGGTCAACAGGGTGCGCGCCGTGGGCGAGCGGCAGTACGGGCAGCAGGCCGCGTACGGCCAGCAGGCCCCGACCGCGCAGTACGGCCAGCAGGCCCCCACCGGGCAGTACGGCCAGCAGGCCCCGCAGCAGGCGTACGGCCAGCAGAACGCGCACCACGGGGCCCCCGCGACCGCCTCCGGCACCACCACCGTCACCAGCCGCTCGGGCGGCCTCGACAGCGGCGGGCGGGGCCGCGGCCCCAACACCAAGGGTCTGCTGATCGGCGCCGTCGCGGTGGTCGCCGCCGTGGTCGTCGGCATCGGCGTCGTGATGCTCGGCGGCGACTCGGACGACAAGAAGGACGACAAGGCCGGCGGCTCGGCCCCGACGGCCTCGCAGAGCGCCGAGCCCAGCAAGTCGTCCGGCGCGCAGGCCGAGGACGAGGGCGAGCTGCCCACGATCGACGCCAAGGCGCTGCGCCTGGACGGCGCCGTCACCGCGTCCGACGTCAAGGGCGCCAAGGCGGCCGGCGGCGTCTACGTGACGAACTTCAACCAGGTCGGCGCCGCCGTCACCTGGAACGTGAACGGCATCCCGAAGGACGGCAAGTACACCGTCTACACGGGCTACAGCGTGCCCGGCAAGGACGCCACCGCCACCCTCTCGGTCAACGGCAAGCCGCAGACCACGCCGCTCGCCCTGAAGAACTGGGCGCAGGCGCCGGAGGGCGACTACGCCAAGGGCTGGACGAAGACCTACAACTACGTCGAGCTCAACAAGGGCACCAACACGATCAAGATCTCGTGCGAGCAGGGCAACCAGTGCGACGCCCTCCTCGACCAGATGTGGCTCGTGAGGGGCTGGAAGGGCTAGACCCCCGCCCCTGTGGCCCGGGCCGCCCCCGCGTACCTCCTACGCCGCGGCGGCCTCGTGCGTCACCGTCACCCGGCCCAGCAGGTCCTCGTACGCCGCCCGGTCGAACTCGCCCGCCGCGGGCGCCAGGACGGTCGCCGCGGACAGGGCGACGGCCCGGGCCAGGCGCTCCGGCCAGCCCAGACGCTCCACCAGCCCCGACAGCAGGCCCGCGACCGCCGAGTCGCCCGCGCCGGTCGGGTTGCCCGGGACGCGGTGTGGCGGTGCCGCCCGCCAGCGGCCCTCGGCGTTCACCGCGAGCAGTCCCCGGGCGCCGAGTGAGGCCACCACCGTGCGGGCGCCGCGTCTGCGGGCGTCCCGGGTGGCCTGGGCCGGATCGTGGGAGCCGGTGAGCTCGGCCAGCTCCTCGGCGTTCGGCTTGACGAGGTCGGGGCGGGCGGCGAGCCCCCGGCGCAGCGGCTCCCCGCTGGTGTCGAGGAGGACCGGGACCGCCGCCGCGCGGGCCGCCCGGACGAGCCCCGCGTACGCGCCGACCGGCACCCCCGGCGGCAGGCTGCCGCACAGGGCCACCGCCGACACGGAGGGCAGCAGCGCCGCGTAGGTCTCCTGGAAGGCGGACCACTCCTGCGGGGTGATGACCGGCCCGGGCTCGTTGAGCTGGGTCGTGTCGCCCGTCGCCGTGTCCGCCACGGCTATCGTCCGCCGGGTCGCGCCCGCCACCGGCAGCAGCGCGTCCACCACCCCGGGGACCCGCGCCAGCCGCTCCCGCAGGACGTCGCCGGTGGCGCCGCCCGCGAAGCCGGTGGCCGTCACCCGGTGGCCGAGGGCGGCGAGCACGCGGGCCACGTTCAGCCCCTTGCCGCCGGGCCGTTCGCTCACCTCGGTGACCCGGTGCGAGGCGTGCGGCCGCAGGGCCGGTACGCGATAGGTGATGTCGAGAGCGGTGTTCAGCGTGACCGTGAGGATCACCTGGGCCGACCTCCCCAGGAGTCGTGGTGAAGTGCGCGCTTGCCCGCGTGCGGAGACCCGATCATGCCAAAGACGACGGCGGCAGGCCCAGTCCCACGGGCCCGCCGCCGGCGTAGAGGATGCTCCAACGGGAGCACGTGTCACCCCAGTTGAGGACGAACCACCCATTCGCCCCTGCGCAGCACGCCCGTCACCGCGAACCGGGCGTCCAGCACCACGAGGTCGGCGTCCTTGCCCGCCTCGACGGAGCCCGTGCGGTCGTACACGCCGAGCAGCCGGGCCGGGTTGGCGGACAGCGCGGTGACGACGTCCTCGACCGGCAGGCGGTCGACGGTCACCGCCCGTCTGAAGGCGCGGTCCAGGGTGAGGGTGGACCCGGCGATCGAGCCGCCCTCCACCAGGCGGGCGACGCCGTCCGCCACCTCGACCTCCAGCGGGCCGAGCATGTAGCGGCCGTCGCCGAAGCCGGCCGCGTCCATCGCGTCGGTGATGAACGCAACCCGCCCGGCGCCCGCGTGACGGAACGCCAGTTCCAGTGCGGCCGGGTGCAGATGGGTGCCGTCGTTGATCAGCTCGACGGTGACCCGTTCGTCCTCCAGGAGGGCGGCGATCGGGCCGGGGGAGCGGTGGCCGAGCACGGGCATCGCGTTGAACAGGTGCGTCGCGACGGTGGCGCCCGCGTCGATGGCCTCGCGCGTCTGCTCGTAAGTCGCGTCGGTGTGCCCGATGGCCGCGATCACCCCGTGCTCGGCGAGCAGGCGTACGGAGTCGAGTCCGCCCGGCAGTTCGGTGGCGAGCGTGACCATCCGGGCCCGGCCGCGCGCCGCGTCGACCAGCTTGCGGACCTCGGCCGGGTCGGGGTCGCGCAGCAGCTCCTCGGAGTGCGCGCCCTTGCGGCAGGGAGAGATGAAGGGGCCCTCGAAGTGGATGCCCGCGATGTCGCCCTGCTCGGCCAGTTCGGAGAGCAGCCCGGCACGCTGGGCGAGCCCGTCCATCTCGCCGGTGACGGTGGAGGCGACGAGGGTGGTCGTGCCGTGCAGCCGGTGGGTGTGGACGCCCTTGAGGACCTCCTCGACGGTCCCGGAGGTGAAGGACGCGCCGCCGCCGCCGTGGTTGTGCATGTCGACGAAGCCGGGGACCAGCCAGTGGCCCGTCAGGTCGAGGTGCTCCGCGTCCGCGGGGACCGCGGCGGGCTCCGGCCCGGCGGGACCGGCCTCGGTGATCCGCGTGCCGTCGACGATCACGCGGCCGCCGTCCACGGTCCCGGTGGGCAGGACCACCCGGGCGCCGGCGAGAACCTTGCTAGGGGCCATCAGGTGGTTACCTCCGAGCGGACGGTGATGTCGGTTTCGAGTAGATCCCAGGCCAGCAGTCCGGCGCCCAGACATCCGGCCGTGTCGCCGAGGGCGGCGGGGACGAGGGGCGGCAGCTTCTGGAAGGTGACGCGCTGCTCCAGGGCGGTCCGCAGCGGGGCGAACAGGGTCTCGCCGGCCTCGGCGAGACCGCCCCCGACGACCAGCACGCCGGGGTCCAGCAGGGTCAGCGCGGTGACCAGTCCGTCGGCGAGCGCGTCGACGGCCTCCTGCCAGACGGCCGCGGCCCGCGCGTCCCCGGCCGCCACCGCCCGCGCGCAGTCCGCCCCGTCGGCCTCCGGGTTCCCCGAGGCCCGCGCCCAGGCCGCGCTGACGGCCGCCGCGGAGGCGAACCGCTCCAGGCAGCCACGCTGCCCGCACGGGCACGGAGCGCCCCCGGGCCGTACGACGACGTGGCCGATCTCGCCGGCGAAGCCGTGCGCGCCCGCCTCGACCGTGCCGTCGATGCCAATCGCGCCCGCGATGCCGGTGCCCAGCGCCACGAACAGGAAGCGGTCGGCTCCCCGGCCCGCGCCGATCCGGCCCTCGGCGAGCCCGCCGGTGCGCACGTCGTGGCCGAGCGCGACCGGTACGCCGTCCAGCCGCTCGCCGAGCAGCCGGCGCAGCGGGAGGTCGCGCCAGCCGAGGTTGGCGGAGTAGACGGCGACGCCCCGCGCGGAGTCGACGATGCCGGGGACGGCGACCCCGGCGGCCTCGGCGCTCACGCCGAACTCCCGCTCGCCGTGGGCCCGCAGCTCGGCCGCGAAGTCGAGGATCGTCCCGACGACGGCGTCGGTGCCGCGCTCGCGGCCGGTCGCCCTCCGGGCCTCGTGGAGCAGCTCGCCACCGGCCCCCACGAGGGCGGCCTTCATTCCGGTGCCGCCCACGTCGAGGGCGATGACATGTCTCACGGGGGACAGTGTCGCCCCTTACCCCTGGAGAGGTCTAGTCCACTCACGTGGTGTAGACCTTGTATCCGAAGTTTGAACAGGACTAGACAACATGGTGGGGACGAGCGGTGCAGCGGCGTAGGACAGGACTGATCGCGGTGGTGTCCGCACTGGGCATGACGGCGGCGCTCGCGGGCTGCGGTGGCTCGGCCGGCTCGAAGGACGTGACGCTGCGGCTGGTGGCCGCCGACTACGGCACCTCCGCGGCCGACAGCTCCCAGAAGTACTGGGACCGGCTGGTGAAGAAGTTCGAGGCCGGCCACCCGGGCATCGACGTCGAGGTCAGCGTCTACTCGTGGAACGACGTGGACCGCAAGGTCAGGGAGATGGTCGACGCCGGCAAGGCGCCCGACCTCGCCCAGATCGGCGCGTACGCAGACTACGCGGCCAAGGACCTGCTGTACGAGGCCGACGAGCTGCTCTCCATACCGACCCAGGCCGACTTCGTCCCGCAGCTCAGCAGCGCGGGCGAGACGCGGCGCATCCAGTACGGCATGCCCTTCGCAGCATCCACGCGGCTGCTCTTCTACAACAAGAAGCTGTTCTCCTCGGCCGGACTCACCCCGCCGAAGACCTGGGACCAGCTCGCCTCCGACGCGGCGGTGCTCAAGTCCAAGGGCGTCAAGATCCCCTACGCGCTGCCGCTGGGCCCCGAGGAGGCGCAGGCGGAGACCATGCAGTGGCTGCTGAGCGGGGGCGGCGGCTACACGCAGGACGTAGGCACCTATCTGATCGACTCCCCGGAGAACATCAGCACCTTCGACTGGCTGAAGGACGAGCTCGTCGACAAGGGCCTCACCGGACCGACCCCGCCCGCGAAGCTGAACCGCGCCGACGCCTTCGCCGCCTTCGCGCGCGGCGAGGTCGGCATGCTCAACGGACACCCCACGCTGATGCGGGCGGCCGCCGAGAAGGGCGTGAAGGTCGGCATGGTGCCGATGCCCGGCGTCGACGGCAGGAGCCGCGCCACCATGGGCGTCGCCGACTGGATGATGGCCTTCAAGCAGAACGGCCACCGCGACCAGATCGGCGAGTTCCTCGACTACGTCTACAGCACCAAGAACGTCCTCGCCTTCTCCCACGAGTACGACCTGTTGCCGGTGACCACCTCCGCGTCCGACGCCATGGCCGCCGACGAGGACGACCGCGATCTCGCGCCCTTCCTGGAGCAGCTGCCCGCCGCTGAGCTGTACCCGGTCGGCCGGACCAGCTGGGCCGGGGTCGCCGCCTCCGTCAAGCAGGAGATCGGCAAGGCCGTGAGCCCCGGCGGCCGCCCCTCGGCCGTCCTCGGCGAACTCCAGCGCAAGGCGACCATCGCGGAGAGCGCGGAGTAGGACCTACGGGCCCGCGCCGCCGCCCGTCCCGGGGCGGCGGTGTCGGTGCCGGGTACTACCGTGGCCGGCATGGAACAGCTCACCCCCCGGGAGCGGGCCGTCCTCGCGACCGAGCGCCGGAGTTGGCCCGGGCCGGGCGCCAAGGAGCGGGCCATACGCGAGGAGCTCGGTCTCGTGCCGGTCAGGTACTACCAGCTCCTCAACGCCCTGCTCGACGATCCGAGGGCGCTCGCCCACGACCCGGTGACCGTCAACCGCCTGCGCCGCGTCCGCGAGGCCCGCCGCGCGGAGCGCTGAGGCCGGCGGCCCGCACCTGACGCGATGAGACATGCGTGCGTACCGCCCCTCGCGGATAGGGTCGTCGTATGGGCAGCAACGCGGACTCCACGGACTCCCTGCCGACGCCGGTGACCACGGCCGGACGCGAGGGACTCGACGCCATCCTGGGACGGCCCGGCCGGGCCGTGATCGCACTCGACTTCGACGGGACACTCGCGCCGATCGTCCCCGACCCCGAACAGGCCAGGGCCCACCCCGGCGCGGTCCCCGCCCTCGCGGCCCTCGCCCCCAAGGTGGCGTCCGTGGCCGTCGTCACCGGGCGCCCGGCGGGCGTCGCGGTCCGCCACGGCGGCTTCGCGGGCGTCCCCGGCCTGGAGCACCTGGTGGTCCTCGGGCACTACGGCGCCGAGCGCTGGGACGCGGTGAGCGGCACGGTCAACGCGCCCGCACCGCACCCCGGGGTCGCCGCGGTCCGCGCCGAGCTGCCCGGTTTCCTGGACGAGATCGGCGCCTGGCAGGGCACCTGGATCGAGGAGAAGGGCCGCGCCGTCGCCGTGCACACGCGCCGCGCCGCCGACCCGCAGGCCGCCTTCGAGACCCTGCGCGGCCCGCTCACGGAGCTGGCCGCCCGGCACGGCCTGATCGTCGAGCCCGGCCGGATGGTCCTGGAGCTGCGGCCGCCCGGCGTGGACAAGGGCGTCGCCCTCACCGAGTACGTGCGCGAGACCGGCGCCGAGGCCGTCCTCTACGCCGGGGACGACCTGGGCGACCTGCCCGCCTTCGCCGCCGTCGACAAGCTCCGCTCCGACGGCGTACCGGGCCTGCTGGTGTGCAGCGGCAGCTCCGAGGTCGCCGAACTCGCCGAGCGGGCCGACCTCGTGGTCGAAGGGCCGGCCGGGGTCGTCGCACTCCTCGCCGCCTTGGCGGACCGGATCGTCTGACACACCGCGGCGCCCGGCACGGGACCCACCGTGCCGGGCGCCGGGGGAGCCGTCCGGGGACCCCGGACGGCCCGGGGCTCAGGCCCGCAGGGCGTTCAGCTGGTCCAGGAACCACTGGGCGGGCGGGAGCGCCGTCGCCGCGGCGGCCAGCCGCTTGGTGCGGGTGGCGCGCTCGTCCGGCGGCAGCGTCAGCGCCTCGTGCAGCGCGCGAGCGGTGCCCACCACGTCGTACGGATTCACCGTGACGGCGTCCTCGCCCAGCTCCTCGTGCGCCCCCGCCTCCCGGGAGAGCACCAGGACGCACCCCCCGTCCGAGACGACGGGCACCTCCTTGGCGACCAGGTTCATGCCGTCCCGGATCGGGTTGACCAGCGCCACGTCCGCGAGCCGGTACGCCGCGAGGGACCGGGCGAAGTCGTCCTTGACGTGCAGCACCACCGGCGTCCAGCCCGGCGTCCCGAACCGGGAGTTGATCGCGTCGGCGACGCGCTGCACCTCGGCCGTGTACTCCCGGTAGACGGCCAGGTCCTGCCGGGAGGGATAGGCGAAGGCGACGTGCACCACGCGCTCGTGCCACTCCGGACGGTCCGCGAGCAGCTGCTCGTACGCCAGCAGGCCCCGCACGATGTTCTTCGACAGCTCGGTGCGGTCGACCCGCACGACCGTCCGCCGCGGCGTCCCCTCGGGAGACGTGCCGATCTGCTCCCGCAGCGCCGCCATCCGGTCGTCCACGTCCGCCTCGTGCGAGCGCGCCCGCAGGAAGTCCGCGTCCGCGCCCAGGCCGTGCACCCCGATCCGGGTGTCGCCGACCCCGCCGGCCAGCTCCGCGCAGCACGCGGTGAACGCGTCCGCCCAGCGCCGGGTCAGGAAGCCCAGCCGGTCCGCGCCCAGCATCCCGCGCAGCACCTGGTCCGCGATGTCGTCGGGCAGCATCCGGAAGTAGTCGACGGGCGCCCACGGGGTGTGCGAGAAGTGCCCGATGAGCAGGTCCGGCCGCAGCTCGCGGAGCATCCCGGGCACCAGCGTCAGGTGGTAGTCCTGCACCAGGACCGAGGCGCCGGTGGCCGCGGACTCCGCCAGCGCCTTCGCGAAGGCCCGGTTGTACGCCTCGTACGACGCCCACTGGCGCCGGAACTCCGCGTCGAAGACCGGCTCCAGGGGCGTCTGGTACAGCATGTGGTGAACGAACCAGAGCACCGAGTTCGCGATGCCGTTGTACGCGTCCGCGTGCACCTCGGCGTCGATGTCGAGCATCCGCACGCCGTCCTCGCCGACCCCGCGCCGCACCGCCTCGCGGTCCCCGTCGCCGAGGGCCGCGCACACCCACAGAGCGCCCGCGTCCGGTCCGATCGCCGAGAGCCCCGAGACCAGTCCGCCCCCGCCGCGCCGGGCGTGGAGCGAGCCGTCCTCGCGTACCTCGTAGGAGACCGGTCCGCGGTTGGACGCGACAAGGATCTGGTGGTCACCGTGCGTGGAAGCCATAAGCCTCAACTTAGCCCGGGTCGGAACCGCTCAAACGTACGGACCTGACGGGTACCGGCCGTATACGACCGCCGGAACCCGTCACGGCCCGTCACTCCGGGAGCGGTCTCACGCCACTCTGCGTGAGCGGTACTCGGAGATCTCCGTCATCGGGGGCCGCTCCTCGGTGTCCACCGAGTAGGTGCGCGGCTCGAAGCCGTCGTCGCCCCGCTCGAACTGGGTGAGCGCCGGGCGGATCAGATGGCCGCGGGCCAGCCGGAGCTGCGCGGTGCGGTAGATCGCCGCCGCCATCCGGCCGAGCGCCTGCCCGTCCTGGTGGCGGTGCCTGCGCACCCCCACGTCGACCTGCGCGAGCGCGTCCAGGCCCACCAGGTGCAGCGCGTCGACCAGCATGCCGAGCTCGACGCCGTACCCGACGGGGAACGGCAGCCGCTCCAGCAGGGACCGGCGGGCCGCGTACTCGCCGCCCAGCGGCTGCACGAAGCCCGCGAGCTGCGGCCAGTGCATGTTCAGCAGCGGGCGCGCCATCAGCTCCGTGACCCGGCCGCCCTGGCCCGCGGCGGTCGTGCCGGCGGCGGACCCGTCGGACACGGTCAGCGGCCGGTCGTACATGGCCTTGACGAGATCGACGCCCGGATCGGTGAGCAGCGGGCCCACGATCCCGGTGACGAAGTCGGACGAGAACTCCTTCAGGTCCGCGTCGACGAAGCAGACGATGTCCCCGCTCGTCACGAGCAGTGACCGCCACAGGACCTCGCCTTTGCCGGGGACGGCCGGCAGGCGCGGCAGTATCTCGTCCCGGTGCACCACCCGGGCGCCCGCCGCGGCGGCGACCGCCGAGGTGCGGTCGGTCGAGCCCGAGTCGACGACGACGATCTCGTCGACGAGCGGGACCTGCCGCATGAGGTCGTGGCGGATGACGGCGACGATCTCGCCGACGGTCTCTTCCTCGTTCAGCGCGGGCAGCACGACGCTGACCGTCGAGCCCGCGGCGCGTTTCGCGGCCATCAGCCGGTGCAGCGGACGATCGGTGACGGACCAGGAGCGGGTGCTCAGCCAGCGCTCGACTTCTTCCAGCACGGTCTGCGGCTCCTCACTGTCTGCTCACACGCCCACCCGGGGTGTGATCCATCTCGCGGTTCGGACGACTATCTCAACTGTCCTGGCCGTCGGTTACAGTCTTGAACAACGCGGATGACCATCGCATGTCCTGATCCGGGAACCGCGCGCAGATCAACAACTGAACACCGCTCATCCAGAGGGGCAGAGGGATACGGCCCGTTGAAGCCCCGGCAACCCTCCAGCCGGTCTCGTCCTGATCATCGCCGATCAGCGTCGCGAGGCTCCCGGCTAGGGAAGGTGCCAAATCCGTCTCACGGCGAAGTGCGCCGTGAGGAAGATGAGGAGAAAGGGCCTCGCCTCCATGGCTGCGCAGACAGTTGCAAGCACCACGAACTCCCCCTCCGCCGCGGACTCCGTCGATCTCGGCCCCGCCGCCGCCCTCTCCTGCCGCGAGTGCGGACACCGCGTGCCGCTCGGCCCGGTCTTCGCCTGCGAGGAGTGTTTCGGCCCGCTGGAGATCGCCTACGACTTCTCGGACTACGACACCGAGGACCTCCGCAAGCGCATCGAGGCGGGACCCGCGAACATCTGGCGCTACGCGCCCCTGCTGCCCGTCCCGGCCGACGTCGCCGACAAGCCGAACATCAACCCGGGCTGGACCAAGCTCGTGCAGGCCGACAACCTCGCCCGCGAGCTGGGTGTCGAGGCCGGCAAGCTGTTCGTCAAGGACGACTCCGGCAACCCGACGCACTCCTTCAAGGACCGCGTCGTCGCGCAGGCCCTGGAGGCCGCCCGCGCCTTCGGCTTCACCACGCTCTCCTGCTCCTCCACCGGGAACCTGGCCGGCGCCGTCGGTGCCGCCGCCGCCCGGGCCGGCTTCCGCTCCTGCGTGTTCATCCCGCACGACCTGGAGCAGGGCAAGATCGTCATGGCCGCGGTCTACGGCGGCGAGCTCGTCGGCATCGAGGGCAACTACGACGACGTCAACCGCTTCTGCTCCGAGCTCATCGGCGACCCGGCCGGCGAGGGCTGGGGCTTCGTCAACGTCAACCTGCGGCCGTACTACGCGGAGGGCTCGAAGACCCTCGCGTACGAGATCTGCGAGCAGCTCGGCTGGCGGCTGCCGGACCAGCTCGTCGTGCCGATCGCGTCCGGCTCGCAGCTCACGAAGATCGACAAGGGCCTCCAGGAGCTGATCAGGCTCGGGCTGGTCGAGGACAGGCCGTACAAGATCTTCGGCGCCCAGGCCGAGGGCTGCTCGCCGGTGTCGGTGGCCTACAAGGCGGGGCACGACGTCGTGCGGCCGCAGAAGCCGGACACGATCGCCAAGTCGCTCGCCATCGGCAACCCGGCCGACGGGCCGTACGTCCTCGACATCGCGCGCCGGACGGGCGGCGCGGTGGAGGATGTCGACGACGGCCAGATCGTCGACGCGATCAAGCTGCTGGCGCGCACCGAGGGCATCTTCGCCGAGACGGCGGGCGGGGTGACCGTGGGCGTCACGAAGAAGCTGATCGAGAGCGGCGCCCTGGACCCGGCGCTGACCACAGTCGTCCTCAACACCGGTGACGGCCTCAAGACCCTCGACGCGGTGGCCGGGACCGGTCTGACCGCGACCATCCGCCCGAACCTGGACTCCTTCCGAGAGGCTGGCCTCGCATCATGAGCGTCAACGTTCGCATCCCCACGATCCTGCGCACCTACACGGGCGGCAAGGCCGAGGTCCCGGCGGAGGGCGCGACCCTCGCCGAGGTCATCTCGGACCTGGAGAAGAACCACACGGGCATCGCCGCGCGCGTCCTGGACGACCAGGGCAAGCTGCGCCGCTTCGTGAACGTGTACGTGAACGACGACGACGTGCGTTTCGAGCAGGGCCTGGAGACGGCGACGCCCGACGGCGCCGGCGTCTCGATCATCCCGGCCGTGGCCGGCGGCTGCTGACGACGCACCGTTCAACCGGATTGCCCTCTCCGTGAGAGAAACGGAGGGGGCAATTCTGCATGGTTGAGCGCGGTACAGTTGGGGAAGCCGCTTCGCTTTCCATGCCGGGTGCATATGAACACCGACCCGGTGCCCGATAAGAAGCAGCCAATGTACCCGGCATTTTTGAGCCTTTTACGGCATTTACGGGGCCCGACTTGCCCTGAATATGTGTGAATTCTCCACATACGGCCGATCGCCGATGCCCGGAATTCTCGTCCGATTGACCTGTTGCAGACGGCAGTTGGACAGATACATTCAGCCGCGGTCGACGCGTTCCGGCGCACACCCCCAACCGTTGGGGGGTGAGGTCTGACCCGGATCCGCGAAGTGTGGATCTGTGCAAGGGCCAGTAATAGGGGAGTTAGGCATGGCTCAGGGCACCGTCAAGTGGTTCAACGCGGAGAAGGGGTACGGCTTCATCGCGGTCGACGGTGGTGCGGACGTCTTCGTGCATTACAGCGCGATTCAGATGGACGGCTACCGCACCCTTGAAGAGGGTCAGCGAGTGGAGTTCGAGATCTCGCAGGGCCAGAAGGGTCCGCAGGCGGACATGGTCAAACTCGCCGTCTGATCTCGGCGCGATCGGCCACCGACGCACGCACTCACTCACGTCGAGGGGCCCGTATCCCATCAGGGGTACGGGCCCCTCGGGCGTTCCCGGGAGCGGCCGGGGTCCCCGCCGCTCCGGACGCGGAGGGGGTGGCTCGGGGCCGCGCAGGCGCTCGCAGGGCAGCCGCGACGCGCTCCGCGCGCCCCCTCGATAGGGCTCGCTGGGGAGGAGCACCTTGCACTCTCGGGGGTCGAGTGCTAATCATTGGCGTTAGCACTCTGAAGGTGAGAGTGACAACGAAGGACCGGGTCGGTGAGGCCCGCAGGCCATGTGGGGCAAGGAACCACGAGGCAGGCAGGCCGTCCGTCGCGGGCGCCAGCGCGGTCCGGAGCAATCCACCCCAGTCCGGGAGGACCACTTCACATGGCCAAGATCATCGCGTTCGACGAGGAGGCACGGCGCGGTCTCGAGCGCGGGATGAACCAGCTCGCCGACGCCGTCAAGGTCACCCTTGGTCCCAAGGGTCGCAACGTCGTCCTCGAGAAGAAGTGGGGCGCCCCCACGATCACCAACGATGGTGTTTCCATCGCCAAGGAGATCGAGCTCGAGGACCCGTACGAGAAGATCGGCGCCGAGCTGGTCAAGGAAGTCGCGAAGAAGACGGACGACGTAGCCGGTGACGGCACGACGACCGCGACCGTCCTGGCCCAGGCGCTGGTCCGCGAGGGCCTTCGCAACGTCGCCGCCGGCGCCAACCCGATGGCTCTCAAGCGCGGTATCGAGAAGGCCGTCGAGGCCGTCTCCGGTGCCCTGCTGGAGCAGGCGAAGGATGTCGAGACCAAGGAGCAGATCGCTTCGACGGCCTCCATCTCCGCCGCCGACACCCAGATCGGCGAGCTCATCGCCGAGGCGATGGACAAGGTCGGCAAGGAAGGCGTCATCACCGTCGAGGAGTCCCAGACCTTCGGTCTGGAGCTGGAGCTCACCGAGGGTATGCGCTTCGACAAGGGCTACATCTCGGCGTACTTCGCCACCGACATGGAGCGTATGGAGGCCGTCCTCGACGACCCGTACATCCTGATCGCCAACTCGAAGATCAGCAACGTCAAGGACCTGCTGCCGCTCCTCGAGAAGGTCATGCAGTCCGGCAAGCCGCTGCTGATCATCGCCGAGGACGTCGAGGGCGAGGCCCTGTCGACCCTGGTCGTCAACAAGATCCGTGGCACCTTCAAGTCCGTCGCCGTCAAGGCCCCGGGCTTCGGTGACCGCCGCAAGGCCATGCTCGGCGACATCGCCATCCTCACGGGCGGCGAGGTCATCTCCGAGGAGGTCGGCCTCAAGCTGGAGAACGCGGGCATCGACCTGCTCGGCCGCGCCCGCAAGGTCGTCATCACCAAGGACGAGACCACGATCGTCGACGGCGCCGGCTCCGCCGACCAGGTCGCCGGCCGGGTCAACCAGATCCGCGCCGAGATCGAGAACTCCGACTCGGACTACGACCGCGAGAAGCTCCAGGAGCGTCTGGCGAAGCTGGCCGGCGGCGTGGCCGTCATCAAGGCCGGTGCCGCCACGGAGGTCGAGCTCAAGGAGCGCAAGCACCGCATCGAGGACGCCGTTCGCAACGCGAAGGCGGCCGTCGAGGAGGGCATCGTCGCCGGTGGTGGCGTGGCCCTGCTCCAGGCCTCCTCGGTCTTCGAGAAGCTGGAACTGACGGGTGACGAGGCGACCGGCGCCAACGCCGTGAAGCTCGCCCTGGAGGCCCCGCTCAAGCAGATCGCCGTCAACGGCGGTCTCGAGGGTGGCGTCATCGTCGAGAAGGTCCGCAACCTGCCCGTCGGCCACGGTCTCAACGCCGCGACCGGTGAGTACGTGGACATGATCGCCGAGGGCATCATCGACCCGGCGAAGGTCACGCGCTCTGCCCTGCAGAACGCCGCGTCCATCGCCGCGCTGTTCCTCACCACCGAGGCCGTCATCGCCGACAAGCCCGAGAAGGCCGCCGCCGGCGGCGCCCCGGGCGGCATGCCGGGCGGTGACATGGACTTCTGATCCTTCCGGATCAGGCTCGTCCTTTCCGAGGGCGGCACCCCTTCCCGGGGGTGCCGCCCTCGGGCGTTTCCGGGGCGGGAGCCCCCGCCCACGTGGCCGGGATCACACCGCGGCACGGCGAGGACACGGAATGCCGCGGCGCCGGGGACCGTTGTCGGGAGGGTGGGTCAATGCACGTGCACATACCCACCGGAATGTCCGTCTTCCCCGCCCCGAGGAGCCCTCACGTGACAGCCGACGCCGCGTCCCGCGCAGCCGAGATCCTTTCCCGACCCGTGTCCCTGAACGGCCTGACCGTCCCGAACCGGATCGTGATGGCACCGATGACCCGGCAGTTCTCGCCGGGCGGTGTACCCGGTGAGGACGTGGTCGGCTACTACGCGCGGCGCGCCGCCGCGGGCGTGGGCCTCATCGTCACCGAGGGCACCTACGTCGGCCACGAGTCCGCCGGCCAGAGCGACAGCGTGCCGCGCTTCCACGGCGAGGAGCAGCTCGCCGGGTGGACGAAGGTCGCCGACGCCGTGCACGCGGCCGGCGGCACGATCGTGCCGCAGCTGTGGCACATCGGCATGGTCCGCCGGGCGGGCGAGCCGCCCTTCGCCGACGCCCCCGCGGTCGGCCCCTCCGGCATCCACACCGCCGGCGCCGAGCCCAAGGGCAAGGCCATGACCCAGCAGGACATCGACGACGTCATCGAGGCGTTCGCCAAGGCAGCCGCGGACGCCGAGCGCATCGGCTTCGACGGCGTCGAGCTGCACGGCGCCCACGGCTACCTGCTCGACCAGTTCCTGTGGTCCGGCACCAACCGGCGCACCGACGCGTACGGCGGCGACCCGGTGGCCCGTGCGAAGTTCGCGGCGGAGATCGTCGCCGCGGTCCGGGACGCCGTCTCGCCCGAGTTCCCCGTCCTGTTCCGCTACTCGCAGTGGAAGCAGCAGGACTACGACGCCCGCCTCGCCGAGACCCCGGAGGAGCTGGAGGCCATCCTCGCCCCGCTCGCCGCGGCCGGCGTGGACGCCTTCCACGCCTCCACGCGCCGCTACTGGGTGCCCGAGTTCGACGGGTCCGACCTGAACCTCGCCGGCTGGACGAAGAAGCTCACCGGCAAGCCCGCCATCTCCGTCGGCTCGGTCGGCCTGGACGGCGAGTTCCTCAAGGCCTTCCAGGGCGAGGGCTCCTCGGTCCGCGGCATCGACGACCTGCTCGACCGGCTGGAGCGCGACGAGTTCGACCTCGTCGCGATCGGCCGCGCGCTGCTCCAGGACCCGGAGTGGGCGGCGAAGGTCCTGGCCGGCCGCTACGACGAGCTGAAGGCGTACGACGCGGCGGCGCTGGGCTCACTGAGCTGACCCCGCCCGCATCGAGGGGCGGCGCCCGCCGTGACGCGGGCGCCGTCCCTTTCGCGTACCCGGCGCGGGTCAGCCGCCGGAACCGACGTGACCGACGAACGCGGCCCAGGCGGCGGGGCCGAAGGTGATCTCGGTCCCGGGGCTCTTGGAGTCCCGCACGGGCACGAGGGCGGGGTGACCGTCGGCGACCTCCAGGCAGTCGCCGCCATCACCGGCGCTGTAGCTGGACTTGCGCCAGCGAGCGACCTCCAGGCAGTTCCCGCCCTCGCCCCCGCTGTAGCTGGACTTGTACCAGGTGGTTGCCGTCGGGCCGTTCTCACGGGTGTTGGTCTCCATGGCCGTAATCCTCCGCCACGGACTCGATCAGGGCCAGGGAGTCCCGTGGTGAAAGGGCCGCCGCCTGAAGGAGGTTGAAGGTCAGGCTGTGCCGGGCCACCGTCGCCGGGTCGTCCAGCAGCTTGCCCATGTCCGGTCCCTCGACGAACGACAGCGGAGCCGCGTCCTCGAACTCCATCAGCTTCAGCGGACCGGTCATCGACGCGTGCGCCCCTGAAGCGAACGGGAGCACCTGCACCAGGATGCGGTGATCGTGTGCCAGGGCCGTCATGTGCCGGAGCGCCTCAGCCATCACGTCGGCGCCACCCACCTTCCGCCGCAGCACGGCCTCGTCCACGACCACCCACAACAGCGGCTCTGTTGGATGGTCGATCAGGCGCGCACGGTCCAGGCGGGCGGCCACCAGCGCCCGGATGTCGGCGTCGGGCGCCGTCGGCTTGTATGCGCGGAAGACCGCTTCCGCGTACCGCTCCGTCTGCAACAGTCCCGGGATCAGCAGGCTTGAGTACTCCCTGATCGCCGTGGCGATCGCCTCCGCCTCCGCCGCCTCGGCGAAGTGGTCCGGGTACCGGGACCTGGCCAGCGCCCGGCAGTTGCGCTCGAAGAACCCCTTGGTCCCGAGGATCTCGTCTATCTGGACGGCGTATTCGAGGTGCAGCCGCCGTGTCCCGGCCTCCAGCTGGCCGATGAACGAACCGCTCACGAAGAGCGGTTCGCCCAGCTCGGCCTGGCTGAGGCCCGCGTTCTCGCGGGCGTGCCGCAACTCCGCCCCGATCATGGCGCGGGGCGAGGACGCGGGGTCGAGGTCCTTCGGTCCGGGCATGGCAACTCCCTGTCACACAGCCTGGGTTGTTGAGACGCCGTCTCTGGCCAGGTTAGGGGCCCCCGACCACGCTGAGTACCGAACACGAACACTCAGCGTGGAGGGAACGCTCCGATGGAGATGACACCGGGTACACACGTACGGCCGACGGAGGAGATCGTGGCGGAGTTGCGGGCGGCGCTGGCCGGAGTCGGCGTGGTGCTGCCGTCGCTGCGGGTCGATCCGGTGAGCGGCGCGAGCGACGAGCCGTTCGCCCTGGTCGCGCTCGGCCGGTGCAACGTGGGCACCGCGCGGAAGCTGGCCGCCGTGCTCCGCGGCCGCGGCACCGCCGACGAGGGCGGTGGCGCGTGAGCGAGGAGTACGCGATCGACACGCGCGACGGCCGGCTCGGCCGGGTGATGGGACACGAGGGCGGCCTCGTACAGCTGCGGCCGCCCGGCGGCGGGCGGGAGTGGGACTGCCCGCCGGAGGCGCTGGCGGAGGCCCCGCCGGGGGAGGTGCTGCGGGCGCGGGTGCGGCGGCTCAACGCGGAGGCGCGCCTGCCGTGACCGCGCGGAAGGGGGCCGGAGCCGGGACGGCCCCCGTCCGCTCCCGGTCCGCCTACAGGTTCCCCATCGGCTCGATGTCGATCTTGACGGGGGTGCCCCAGATCCGCAGGACCTCGTAGTCGGTGAACTCGTGGACCAGGCGGTAGGCCATCCCGGGGCGGGGGGACCTGCGCTCGGCGGCGAGGTAGCGCTCGGCCTCGTGGCGGTCGCGGCGGGGGGTGCCGCACAGCTGCCATGCCTGGCCGTTCCACACCTCCGGCAGCCAGCGCTGCTGGGGCTGGGGGCGGTCGGCGCGGACGCCGTAGCGGGACTGGGTGCGGTCGGGGGAGTCGTCGGGTCCGCCGGGGCGGCCGTGCGCGAAGGAGCCGTTGACCTCGGAGCGGCGGGCGGCCCGGCGCCGGGTCTCGCACAGCAGGCACAGGTCGACGGCGCCCTCGTCCACCGGCCCGGTCGGGTGCTCGGCGCAGCGCGTGGTGGGCACCGCCGTGGTGACGGTCTCCTCCAGCAGGTCCAGGGCCCGCTTCAGGTCGGCCTTGACCTCGTGCAGCTTCGCGTCGGGGCTGTCGGCGCCGAGCGCCTCGCCGTGCTCGCCCAGCAGCCGCAGCGCGCGGCCCAGGGCGGTCAGCTGTGCGTGGTTCATGGGCGTGCGGTGTCCCTCCCGGGGCGGAGTGCTGTCCTACGAGAATCGCACACGCCGCCGACAGCGCGGGCCGGGCCGGTCAGCGCGGGGCCGCCGCCGTGTCCGCCGCTGTATCCGCCGCTGTGTCCGCCGGGGCCCCGGCCGGCCGTTCGACGGAGCCGAGGCCGAAGAAGTACGTCGCGGCGAAGCCGACCAGGTAGCCCGTGAGGAGGCCGCCCGCGTAGACGGCGGCGGTGAGGGTCAGGCTCCGGTTGCCGGAGAGGAGGGGGAACAGGGCCCAGCCCGACGGGCCGATCGCGGTCGAGCCGACCGTGTCGCCGACCATCGAGAAGAACCCGACGAACGCGCCGCCCGCCGCGCCGCCCGCGCAGGCCGTCACGAACGGGCGCCCGAGGGGCAGCGAGACGCCGTAGATGAGCGGCTCGCCCACCCCCAGCAGGCCCGCGGGGAGCGCCGACCGGATCGTCGTGCGCAGGGCGTGGTCGTGGCGCAGCCGGACGTAGACCGCCAGGGCGGCGCCGACCTGGCCCGCGCCCGCCATGGCCAGGATGGGCAGCAGGACGGTGTAGCCCTGCTGCTCGATGAGGGTCGTGTGGATCGGGATCAGCGCCTGGTGCAGGCCGAGCATCACCAGCGGGAGGAACAGGCCGCCGAGCACCAGTCCGGCGAAGGCGCCGGTGTGGCCGAGGAGCCAGTCCGCGCCCGTGCCGATCGCCGCGGAGACCTCGCCGGCCGCGTACATCAGCCCGTAGACGGTGACGAGGCCGGCCACGAGCACGGTGACGGTCGGGGTGAGCAGCACGTCGAGGGCGTCCGGGACCCGGCCGCGGCACCACTTCTCGACGTACGTCGCGAGGAGCGCCGCGGCCAGTGCGCCGAGGACGCCGCCCTGGCCCGGCGCGAGCGTGGTGCCGAAGACGGTCACCTTGGCGACGCCCGCGTACACGACGATCGCCGCGACGGCGCCGCCGAGGACGGGGGTGCCGCCGAACTCCTTCGCGGTGTTGAGGCCGACGAAGACGGCGATGAGCGCCATGAACCCGGAGGCGACCGCGGTGAGGGCGGGCGTGAGGGAGGCGAGCAGGCCGAGATTCACGAGCAGGCCGTTGAGGCCCGCGATGACGCCGCAGCCGATCAGCGCCGGGATCAGCGGGACGAAGATGTTCGCGACGCGGCGCAGCAGCAGCTTGAACGGTGTCGCGTTGCGTTCCCGGCGGGCGGCCCTGAGCCGGGCCCCGCGGCTCTCCAGGGTGTCGGCGGCCGTGGGGGCGGCGGCGACGAGCGCCTCGAACTCCGGGGTGATCCGGGCGACCGCGCCCGGGCCGAGGACGATCTGGTACGTGTCGTCGTCCACCACGCCGAGGACGGCGGGCAGCGCCCGCAGGGCGTCCTCCCGCACCCGCGTCCGGTCCCGCAGGCCGAGCCGCAGCCGGGTCATGCAGTGGGCCACGGACACGACGTTCGCGGCGCCCCCGACGAGGGGGAGGATCGCGGCGGCGGTGGCACGGGCGGTGGCTTCAGTGCTCATGCGGGCCTTGCTGTGCGGGAGGGACGGCGCCTGACGCCCATGGTGCCCCGCCCGTGCCGTGGCGGCCCGCGCGGCACGCTGAGCGCCGTCACCCGGCGCCCGCCCCGCACGGCCCGGGACCTCGCGGTGCCGGGCCGTCCGGGCGGCCGTGCTCAGTCGTGGTTGGCCCGCAGGGCGGCCCTCAGGTGACCGTCGCTGGTGTCGAGGAGACGGGCGGCCGTCGCGGCGTCGACCTCGCCGAGGATCGTCAGGATCGCGGTCTTGACCTCACCGTCCGTGGCGGCGAGCGCCGACTCGATCTCCTCGTCCGAGGCGCCGGTCGCCAGCGCGACGATGCGGCGGGAGCGCGCCCGGAGCTTCTCGTTCGAGGCGCGGACGTCGACCATCAGGTTCCCGTACGTCTTGCCGAGACGGATCATCGTGATCGTCGAGAGCATGTTCAGGACGAGCTTCTGGGCGGTGCCCGCCTTCAGCCGGGTGGAGCCGGTCAGCAGCTCGGGGCCCACCACGATCTCGATGCCGTGGTCCGCGGCGGCGGCGAGCGCGCTGTCCGCGTTGCACGACAGGCCCACCGTCAGCGCGCCCCGGGCGCGGGCGTGCTCGACGGCGCCGACGGCGTACGGGGTGCGGCCCGAGGCGGAGACGCCGACCACGGTGTCGTCGGCGGTCAGGGCCAGGGCGTCCAGATCGGCCGCGGCGAGCTCCCGGGAGTCCTCCGCGCCCTCGACGGAGGTGACCATCGCGCTGGGGCCGCCCGCGATCAGGCCGACGACCTGCGCGGGGTCGGTGTTGAACGTGGGCGGGCACTCGGAGGCGTCCAGCACGCCGAGCCGGCCGGCCGTGCCCGCGCCCGCGTAGATCAGTCGGCCGCCTCGGGACATCCGCTCCGCGATGGCGTCGATGGCCTCGGCGACGAGCGGCAGCCGGTCCGCGACCGCGGCGGGCACGGAGGCGTCCTCGCCGTTCATCAGGCGGGCGATCTCGAGCGTCGGCAGCCGGTCGATCTCGGAGAGCTCGGGGCGGAACGCCTCGGTGGTCAGGGTCTCCAACTGCGCGCGCAGACCGCGGTAGTCGTCGCCCCCGTCCGGGTCGCGGGGGTCGGCGTCACCCGGGGCGCGGTCGTCGTCGCGCAGGTCGCGGTGGTTGGAGGAGGCGTCGGCGGTGGAGGTCATGTGGAGCGGCTCTTTCCGGTGCTTTCCGCGCGTACGGGCGGGGCGTGCGCGCGTTCCGTGGATGCGTCGTCGGAGCTACGGGGATGGGCGGGCCGGTCGCGGTCAGCGGTGCGAGCCGCGCGGGCTGTGGCGGTGGGCCAGCGCCTCGTAGGAGGCGGAGAGCGCGGGCGCCGCGGTCTCGTAGGTCCGCTGGGCGACCCCCACGAACAGACAGTCCACGACGAGCAGTTGGCTCGTGCGGGAGGACATCGCGGCGGGCCGCAGCTCGCTCTCGCGGGCCGTGGAGGTGGTGAGGATGTGGTCCGCGTACTGCGTGACGGGTCCGTCCGGGCGGCCGGTGATCGCGACCGTCGTGGCCCCGTGCTCGAAGGCGACCCGCAGGGGCTCGATGACGTCGCCGGTGGAGCCCGAGTGCGTGATGGCTATCGCCACGTCCTTGGCGCGCAGCTGCACCGCGTTGGTGACGGCGAGGTGCGGGTCGCTGTGCGGGTGGGCTATGAGCCCGATGCGCAGCAGCTTCTGGGCGAGGTCCTGGGCGACCAGGCCGGACGCGCCGACGCCGTAGATGTCGACGCGGCGGGCGGCGGCGAGCGCGGTGACGGCGGCACCGAGCTGGACCGTGTCGAGTCCGGCCGCGGTGTCGGCGAGCGTCTGCTGCTCGTCGTAGGCGAGTTTGGCGACGACGTCGGCGATCGGGTCGTCGACCGCGATGTCCGCGGTGACGGCGGGCGCCCGCCCGGACTGCTGCTGGGCGGCCAGACCGGCGAGCGCGAGCCGCAGGTCCCGGTACCCCGGGTAGCCGAGGAGGCGGGCGGTGCGGACCACCGTCGCCTCGCTGGTGCCGGTGAGTTCGGCGAGGCCGGTGACCGTGAGGGCCGCGCAGCCGGCCGGGTCGCCGGCGACGGCCTCGGCGACGCGCTGCATGGAGCGCGTCATCGACGGGGCCAGCGTGCGCACCTTGGCCGCGAGGGCGGCGGGGGCGGGCGGAGCCTCCCCGGCGAAAATTTCCTTCACGTCATGGGTCACCAATGAAAGATATTTTCCTTTGGGGCATACGGTCAAGGGTGCGCACAATAGGTGCATGGACCCCATCAGCCCCCTGGAGCAGGCGCTGCACGCGGCGCGCGCGCTCGTGCTCGCCGACCTGATAGCGGGCGAGGTCGCCCAGGCGGACGTCGTCTCCCTCGTCGAGGAGTCGGTGGCGCAGCGCCGCTGGTGGGTCGAGCAGTGGCCGGAGGGCGCGGGCTACGTGGCGGGACTCGTCGCGCAGGACGTCCAGGACGCCCTGCTGGACCGGCACGGCCGGTGGCCGCTGTGCCCGGTCTGCGGCTCGGGCGACCCGCACGCGCTCGACGTGGAGCCCGAGTTGGGGCCCGACCCGCACTGGGTCTGCCACAAGGCGGGGGTGAAGGTCGCCTCCGTCGGTTCGCTGGGCCCCGCCGCCGGGAAGCCCTCGTCGTGACGGTGTACATCGACCCGCCCAACTGGCCCGGGCACGGGCGGATGTGGTCCCACCTCGTCAGCGACGTCTCGTACGAGGAACTGCACGCCTTCGCCGAGGAGTTGGGCGTCCCGCGGCGCGCCTTCGAGCGGGACCACTACGACATCCCCGCGCACCGCTACCCGGACGCCGTGCGGGCGGGCGCGGTCGAGGTCGGCAGCCGTGAGGTCGTCCGGCTGCTGTACGGCTCCGGACTGCGCAGGCGCAAGAAGTGGGCGGGACCCCGCTGAGACGTCCGCAGGCCCCGCCGGAGCGGCGGGTGCCTCACACCTCGGTGCGGACCGGATGCGGCGCCGAACCGGCCCCGGCGACCACGCGGGAGGCCCGGGTGCGCCGGTGCAGCCGCAGGGAGACGAGCACCACCGCGAGTCCGGCCACCGTCAGCGCGGCGCCAGCCCACGCCGTGGCGGCGTAGCCGAGGCCCGCGTCGATCACCGTGCCGCCGAGCCAGGGCCCGCCGGTGTTGCCCAGGTTGAAGGAGGCCGTCACGGTGGCACCGGCCAGGGTGGGGGCGGCACTCGCGACGTCGAACATCCGGGAGTTCAGCGCCGGTGCCGTGTAGAAGCAGGTGACGCCGAGGACGAAGGACAGGACGACCGCGGCGACGGCGTACTGGCCGAGGAGGGCGAGCGCGGCGAGGACGACCGTCGAGGCCGTGATGCCGCTGACCAGCACCCCGAAGAGGTGCGCGTCGGCGAAGCGCCCGCCGATCGTCGTCCCGATCAGCGCTCCGACGCCGAACAGCGCCAGCACCGTCGGCACCCAGCCGTCGTCGAGACCGGCCACGTCCGTCAGGAGCGGGGCGAGGTAGCTGAACGCGCAGAAGACACCGCCCGCCGCCAGCGCGGTGACGGTGACCGAGAGCAGCACCTGGGGATCGCGGTAGATACGCAGTTCCCGCTTGAGCCGCGGCTTCTCGTCCGGCAGCGGGATGCGCGGGATCAGCGTGGCCACCCCGGCCAGGGCGACCGCGGAGGCCGCGCCCACGGCCCAGAACGCCGACCGCCAGCCCAGGTGCTCGCCGAGGAAGGCGCCGGCCGGGACACCGAGGACGTTCGCGATCGACAGCCCGCCGATCATCACCGCCAGGGCACGGGCCCGCGCCGTCGCCGGGACCATCGCGACGGCCACCGCGGCGCCCACCGCCCAGAAACCGGCGCAGGCCAGCGCGCTCACCACCCTCGACGCGAAGAGCACCCCGTACGTCGGGGCCAGCGCGCCCGCGACCTGGCCGAGGCCGAACACCGTGATCAGCGCGAGCAGCGTGGTGCGGCGCGGCAGCCGCAGCGTCGCCACGGCCAGCAGCGGCGCGCCCACCACCATGCCGATCGCGAACGCCGAGATGAGCAGTCCCGCCTGCGGGATCGTGACGCCCATGTCGTCGGCGATGGGCGGGAGCAGCCCGGACAGCATGAACTCGCTCGTGCCGAGCGCGAAGACGGAGAGCCCGAGTATGTAGACGGCCAAGGGCATGCGGGGGCGATCGACGGGTGCGGGCATATCAGGGTGCAACGACCGGCGGCCGGAGCGCATTCCCGGCCGGACCCGGCCACGCGGTGACCCGGAGGCGCGGGGCGGCCCTCACGCGGTGAGCGCCGCCAGCTCCTCTCGCAGGTTCCCGCGGGCCCGCTCCTCCCACGCCTGCGCGCCGTACGGGGTGCGGAACAGCCGGGGCAGGTCCAGCAGGTGCCGCAGGACGTCGGCCCGGCCCGCGCGGAAGGCGTCCGGGGGGACGAAGGCGTACTCCTCGCGGACGGCGGCCGCGTACGCGGCGTACGCGTCCGGGGGCGAGGCCAGCACCGCGAGGTCGGCGTCGCACAGGACGGCGCCGTTCGCATCGCCCTCGCCGGGGTCGTGGCCGACGGTGAGGCGGACGAGCCGGGCGACCTCGGCGGTACGGGCCCCGTCGACGCCCAGCTCCGGCAGCGCCCGTTCGGCGAGCCGGGCGGAGCGCTCCTCGTTCGTCGAGCGGTCCGGCAGGTAGACCGCGTCGTGGAACCACGCCGCCAGCCGCACCGCGGCCGGATCACCGGCGTACTCCTCCAGGACGTCGATGCGGTCCAGGACCGCCAGGAGGTGGTCGGTGGTGTGGTAGCGCCGCTGCGGCTCGGCCCAGCGGCGGAGCAGGTCCTCGGCGTACGGGCGGGGAGAGGGGTCCGCCGCCCCGGGGTCCGGTGTGCGGGCCGCCGCGACCGCCGCCGCCCAGCGCCGTACCAGGTCCTCGTGCGCGGGATGCCGCCGCGCCGTCCCCGTCTCGTCCTGTGCCATGCCCGCCATTGTCCCCGGCACCCCCAGCGGGCGCCGCCGACCCCTACTTTGGTGGGCATGACTCTCGCGGACGTGCCAGACGTGTCGGACGTACGGGACCCGGAACTGCCCGGGCGGTTGCTCCGCACCGAACGTGACCTGCTGATCCCGCTGCTGCGGGCCCGCCCCGAGGCGGACTTCGCGCTGCGCACCGCCTGCCCCGGGTGGACCGTGCGGCACGTGCTCGCGCACTGCGGGGCCGTGCTGACCCGGGTGGTGGAGCGCCGTTTCGAGAAGGGGGTGTTCGAGCCCGAGGCCAACGACCGGGACATCGCCGAGCGGGACGGGCTGCCGGTGGAGCGGATCGTGGACGAGCTGGAGCGGGGGATGACGGAGGCGGGACCGGTGATCGCCCGGGCCGGCGGCGTCCTCGACGCGGTCGCGCTCGGCGAGTGGGTACACGCCGGGGACGTGCGCGAGGCGTTCGGGGAGCCGGGGGCGAGGGCCTGCCGTACGCCCTCGCGCTGCTTTCCCGCGTCACCCGGGAGCGGGACCACGTCCCCCTGCACGCCGACCTCGACGGCCTGGACGAGCCGCTGCGGCTCGGGCGCCCCTCGGGCACCCGCCCGCCGGCCCGGTACATCGGGGACGCGCCCACCCTCGTACGGCTGTACGCGGGCCGCCCCCTGGTGGGCACGCGGTACGAACTCGCCGGGGCGGCCGAGGCGGAGCTGAACGTCTTCGGGAACTGACCGCGTGAAGCGGGTGGCGGCCGCCCGCCACTCGCGCGATCTTCTCGCGGGCGCACGCGCTACGGGCGTAGTCTTGGATTGGACTAGACCTGTAGCCGCCCAAG
This sequence comes from Streptomyces sp. NPDC005496, assembly GCF_042872045.1. Lineage (NCBI taxonomy): Bacteria > Bacillati > Actinomycetota > Actinomycetes > Kitasatosporales > Streptomycetaceae > Streptomyces > Streptomyces sp. NPDC005496. Next base: position 344,900 of record NZ_JBIAJQ010000007.1, on the reverse strand, counting down.
GGAAGAGGTCCTATGAGCAAGCGTGCGGTCCTGGAGGTGATCGCCCTCGACGTCGAGGACGCCGTCGCCGCCCAGGCGGGAGGCGCCGACCGCCTCGAACTGGTCACCGACATGGCCGCCGACGGGCTCACCCCCGCCGTGGAGACGTTCGCCGGGATCCGCGCTGCCGTCGACATCTCGCTGCGCGTGATGCTGCGGCTGGCGGACGGCTTCGCGGCGGGCGGCGCCGAGGGGACCGCCGCGCTCGTCGCGACCGCGCGGGAGATGCGGGCCGCCGGCGCCGAGGAGTTCGTCCTCGGCTTCCTGGACGAGCAGGGCGGCCCGGACCTCGCCGTCGTGGAGCGGATCGCCGCCGAGCTGGACGGATGCCGGTGGACGTTCCACCGCGCGATCGACCGGGCCGCCGACCGCGACGCCCTGCGCAAGCAGCTCGCCGACCTGCCGGGCCTGGACGCCTATCTGACGGCCGGCTCCGCCGACGGCGTCGACGACGGACTGCCCACCCTCCTCGCGGAGGCGGCCCGCCGCGGCGAACCCGGCTACGAGCCGCAGGTCCTCGTCGGTGGCGGCCTCCGCCTCGACCACGTGCCCCGGCTGCGCGCGGCCGGCGTGGACGCCTTCCACATCGGCGGAGCGGCCCGCCCCGGCGGCTGGACGGCCCCGGTCGCCGCGGAGGCGGTCCGCGAGTGGCGGACGGCCCTGGACGCGTGACCCCGACCGGACGGGAAACCTGACCGGACGTCACCGCCTCCTGCAGGCATGCCGGTTGCCGCCCCGAGCGCCGACGCCCGGGGCGCCGGTACGCCGGGGGACGGAGGGGACACGGACGCACCGGCAAGGCGCCGGAAGGCGACCGATGTCGGCGACGGCCGTACCCGGCCGCCTGCCGGACCCCGTCCATGGGTGGGCGGAAGTCAATGGCGTCCGGCCGCCACTCGCGTGGTCCGCTGCACCTGGCCGCCGGGCGGCAACGGGCCGGAAGGCGACCGGTGTTGGCGGCGGCCGTGGCCCGGACACCAGGCGGGAGCCGGCTCCGCCCGGCCGGTTTACGGCAGTCCGCCGGGCCCCGTCCACGGGTGGGCGGGGTCCGTGGTGTCCGGCCGCCAATCGCGTGTCCGCTGCACCTGGCCGCCGTCCGGTAACTGGCCGGAAGGCGACCGGTGTTGGCGGCGGCCGTGGCCCGGACACCAGGCGGGAGCCGGCTCCGCCCGGCCGGTTTACGGCAGTCCGCCGGGCCCGGTCCGCGGGTGGGCGGGGTCCGTGGTGTCCGGCCGCCAATCGCGTGTCCGCTACACCTGGCCGCCGGGCGGCAACGGGCCGGAAGGCGACCGATGTCGGCGGCGGCCGTACCCGGCCGCCGGACGGGGCACCTGAGCGCTTGTTGCCCGGCGGATTCAGTCGAGTTGGGGTGGCAGGGGGGCCGTGTGGGTGACGATGAGGCCCGAGACGGCTCGGGTCAGGGCCACGTACAGGCGGCGCAGGCCGGTGCGTTCGTCGGGCTCGCCGTCGACCACGGCCCGCGGCTCGTCCAGCACCACGTAGTCGTACTCCAGGCCCTTGGCCAGCGAGGCCGGCACGAGGGTGAGCCGGGCGTCCGCGGTGGTCTCCTCACCCGGGTCCAGGCAGGGGATCCCGGCCGCCGCCAGCGCCTCCGCCAGCGCCGGGACCCGGGCGTCGGCGGCGATCAGGCCGATCGACCCCTCCCGGCGCAGCGACTCGGCGCAGGCGGCGACCACGTCCTCGACGGCGCCGACCTCCCGCACCTCGAAGGACCCCGGGTTCTCCCGCACCGACGCCACCGGCGTCAGCCCCGGCGCGATGTAGGGCAGCAGCCGGGACGCGTACGTGATCACGTCGGTGGGGACGCGGAAACCGGCCGTCAGCTCCTCCACGACGGCCTCGGTCTTGCCCAGGTGCGCGAGCGCCTCCTCCCAGCTCCGCGTCGCCCAGGGCGTCGTCCCCTGCGCGAGGTCGCCGAGCACGGTCGCCGAACCGGTGGTGCAGCGCCGCCCGACCGCCCGGTACTGCATGGGCGACAGGTCCTGCGCCTCGTCGAGCACCACGTGCCCCAGCGAGTGCGTGCGCCGGACGAGATCGGTCGCCTCGTCGATCAGCACGGCGTCCGCGGCGGACCACTTGGCGCTCTTCACGCTGCGCACCGGCTTCGCCCAGAGGATCGCCTTCTGCTCCTCCTCGTCGAGGAGCCCACCGGCGTGCGCGGCGAGGAAGTCCGCGTCGGACAGCAGCCGCAGGACCAGCTTCGCCGGGTCGACGGGCGGCCAGATCGCCTTGACCGCCGCCTTGACGGCGCTGTTGCGGGCGACGGCGTCCTGCACCCGGTCGTCCGGGGCCTCGCCCGCCCGCTCCATCTGCACGAGGACGGCGTGCGCGATGCGCTGCGGCAACGCCTCGCCCGCGGCGCCGTACCGGATGTCACGCTCCGTCAGTTCCCGGACGATCTCCTCCAGTTCGTACACCGGGACGCGCCAGCGCCGGGAGCCGCGCACCACCACGACCGGCTCGGCGGGCGGCGTGACGTGCGAGCGGACGGCCCTGCGCAGCACCTCGGCCATCCGCGCGTCGCCCTTCACGACGGCGGCCGTGGCGTCGTCCGTGCCGCGCACCTCCACATGGGCCACCAGGTCGTCGACCGTGGCCTGCCGGACCTCCAGCTCGCCCAGCGCCGGCAGGACCTGCTCGATGTAGTGCAGGAAGGACCGGTTCGGCCCGATCACCAAGGTGCCGGTGCGGGCGAGCCGGTCCCGGTGCGCGTACAGCAGGTACGCGACCCGGTGCAGACCCACCGCCGTCTTCCCGGTGCCGGGGCCGCCCTGCACGCACACGGAACCGGAGAGGCCCGCGCGGACGATCTCGTCCTGCTCGGGCTGGATGGTCGCCACGATGTCGCGCATCGGGCCGACACGCGGCCGCTCGATCTCCTGCTGGAGCAGCTTGCTGGTGGCCGCGGCCTCGGCGGGGTCGGAGAGGTGCTCGTCCTCGTACGCCGTGAGGTCGCCGCCCGTGTAACCGAAGCGGCGGCGCAGCGCCACGTCCATCGGGTCCTTCTTGGAGGCCCGGTAGAACGGCTGGGACACCGGGGCGCGCCAGTCGATGACCATGGGGTCCCCGTCGGCGTCGTGCACGTGCCGGCGCCCGATGTAGAACCGCTCGCCCTCCGCGCCCTCGGCCCGGTCGGCGCCGGGGGCGTGGAGGTAGTCGAGGCGGCCGAAGAACAGCGGGGTGTGGCTGAGGTCGGCGAGGGCCGCGATGCGCTGGTCGATCTGGTTCTGCAGGACCACCGCGTTCACCCAGTTCGCGGTGACGTCCTTGATGTCGAGCGACTCCACGTCCTCCCGCATGGCGCGCAGCGCCGCACGGGACTTCGCGAGGTGCGACCGCTCGCGGACGAGGGGATCGTCGGTTTCTTCGGGCATGGGGGACACGGGTGTTGCCTCCGGGGAACGGGCTGCGTCGCTGGTGGTCTGCCGTCCGGTTTCCGTCCGGACGGCGGCACTCCGTGAAGGGAGGCGGGCAAGAGCGGAGATCCTAGGTGAAGACGGGTGGCGGGTGCCAGCCGATTTCGGGGTCGCGACCCCGAGTTTCCTTAGGGGTACCGGGCGCCCGGGTCACTCCCGAGGGGGAGAGGGCGCGGCCCGCAGGCGTAGGCAAAGGGCGCCGAGGTTACATCGGAAGACCGACGTATCCGCTGTGTCCGGATTCCATGATGGAAGCATGAGTGCAGCGACCTTCACACCCCACCGCGTCCCGCCGAGTGGTGCGACCGCGCTCGACAGCGGCCACCATCGGCATCGTCTCGGCGACGCCCTGCGCGCCGTCAAGGTCTTCGCGACCGCCGCCGTCGGCGTCGTCCTGCTCGGCGAATACGGCGAGGAAGCCGGCGTCCACCGCCGCTGACTGGCCCCGCCTCCCTGCTCACCACCAGGGCGAGCCCTCGCTCCCACCCGCGGAGCACCATTGGGGCACCGTCAGAGTGGGCCAGCTCCCCTGACGTACATCCAGCGCCCGGCGCTGCGACGACGTCGAGGCGAGTCGCCGAGCCCGGCGCCAGGGGGTGCCGCCCGCGCAGGCCCACTCCCCCTGACCCGCATCAGCACCCAGCACTTGGGCCGGCGTCGAGGTGGGTCGGCGAGCCCGGCGCGAACGGGGAGCCGCCTGCGCCCACCCGTGCCGCCGCAGCGGCACGATTGCCCGCAGCTGGAGCGGGCGGCCCCCCGCCTCACGCCTGTCCGCAGCTGGGGCGGGCGGCCCCCCGCCTCACGCCTGTCCGCAGCTGGGGCGGGCGGCCCCCCGCCTCACGCCTGTCCGCAGCTGGGGCGGGCGGCCCGCCGGCGCCAGCCGGGTGGGTGGGCGCCACCCCTCGCCGCACGCCCGTCCGCCAGGTGGCGCCGCCCACCGGCCCGCACCGGAGCCCCCGGGCCCGCGCCCCCGCGGCTCAGCCCCCACGGCCCGCAGTCGCCCTGCGACCGAAGGGGCCGTGCCGGTACATCAAATGGCCGTCGAGACGGGGACGTACCCGACCGAGGAACGCTGGTGACGGACGCCCACACCAACTACCGACGGCCGGATGTACCGGCACGGCCCCGACCCACCCACCGGCCCCACCGCGCCCGACGCCCACCGGACGCCGCGCCCGCCTGCCTGCCTGCCCGGACGTGCCCCGTGCGCCGCGCCCCCGTCCCGACCCGCGCGGACACTAGGGTCCCTGGGTGACCCGACGGAACGTGACCCTCCGCGCACTGGCCGCGACCCCCGCCGCGGCGGGCACGCTGTTCGCCCTCTCCCTCAGCGCCTTCGTCGCGCTGTGCGTCCTCCAGCGCGCCCCCATGGCGGACGCCCTCGTCTACCGGGCCGAGGGCGCGGCCGTCGTCACCGGCAGGGACCTGTACGGCTTCACGGTCACCGAATGGCGGCTGCCCGCCACGTACCCCCCGTTCGCGGCGCTCCTGTTCGTGCCCACGGCCTGGCTCCCACCGCTCGCCCTCAAGGCGGCCTTCGTCGCGGGCAACACCGCGCTGCTGGCGCTCCTCGTCAGACTCTCCTGCCGCTTCGCCGGTCTGCCCGCCGGCACCTCCCGGGTGTGCACCGCCACCGCCCTCGCCCTGTGGCTCGAACCCGTCTTCCAGACCGTGCTGTTCGGGCAGATCAACCTCGCCCTCGCCTGCCTCGTCCTGTGGGACCTGAGCCGCCCGCAGGGCGCCCGGGGCCGGGGGATCGCCGTGGGCATCGCGGCGGGGGTGAAACTGACCCCCGTCCTCTTCGTCGCGTACCTCCTGTTCACCCGGAGCCGGCGCCCTCCCACCCTCCCCGGGGCCCGGTCCCGGGACGGGCTGACCGCGCTGACGTCGTTCCTCGGCACCGTCCTGCTCGGCGCCGTCGTACTGCCCGCCGCGAGCGTCGACTTCTGGACCCGCCGCCTCCTCGAGACCGGCCGGATCGGCAAGGTGTGGATCGTCGACAACCAGTCGCTCCAGGGGCTCCTCGCACGGGCCCTCGGCGACCCCGCCCCGGGCGCGGCCTGGGCACTCGTGGCGGTGCCCGCCGCCTGCGCCGGCCTCCGGCTCGCGTGCCGCGCCACCGACACCCGCCTCGGCGTTCTGGCGACGGCCGCCACCGCGCTGCTGGTCTCGCCGGTCAGCTGGTCGCACCACTGGGTGTGGTGCGTACCGCTCCTCGCGTTCCTGCTCGCCGAGGGCCGCACCGGCCTCGCCGCGCTGGCGACGGCCGTCTTCACGGCGCGCACCCTGTGGCTGGTCCCGCACGAGGGCGACCTGGACCTGCACCTGCCCTGGTGGCAGCAGCTCGCGGCGTCGCCGTACCCCCTGCTGGCGGCGGCCCTCCTGGCCGCGGCCGGGGCGGCGGCCCCGCACCGCACCCGGCGCCGCACCCCCGCACCGGTTGAGTACGACGCCCCGTACCCGCTGAGTATCCGCGCCGGTGTGCCGGCACCGCGCGGGACGATCCAATGCGGGCATGACGACACCGCACCTCGCGTCCCGGCCCACCGCGCAGCCGCGAACGACCCCGCTCCCGGCGGATGAACCGCCGCGAACGACCCCGCCTCCGGCGGATGAACCGCACCGCCGGGCCTGGCTGGCGCCCGTCACGGCCTCCGTGCTCCTGCTGCTGCTCGGCCCGGCCGCACTCGCCCTCGGCGGCCTGTCCTTCATGGCCACGGACAGCTGCGGCCCCGACCACTGCTCCCCGGCCCTCATGGACTCCCTGGCCGTGATCGGGTGGCTGCTCTACTTCGGCGGCCCCTTCAGCACCGTGTTCCTGGTGGCGTCGTGGGCGCTGCCCTGGAAGCGACGCTGGGCGGGCACCCGGGCCTGGGCCGCCTGCGGCGCACTGCTGCCGCCGGTGACCGTGCTGTTCCTGGTGCTCACCCTGCCCGCGCCCTGAACGGGGCCCTGAACGGCGCCCTGAACCGCGTCAGCTGTCCGCGAGCAGCTCGTCCGCGTCCACGATCCGGTACGCGTACCCCTGCTCGGCCAGGAACCGCTGGCGGTGCGCCGCGAAGTCCTGGTCGATGGTGTCGCGGGCCACGACCGAGTAGAAGTGCGCCTGGTGGCCGTCGGCCTTCGGCCGCAGCACACGCCCCAGGCGCTGCGCCTCCTCTTGCCGCGACCCGAAGGTGCCCGACACCTGGATGGCGACCGTGGCCTCCGGCAGGTCGATCGAGAAGTTCGCGACCTTCGACACCACCAGCACGCTGATCTCGCCCTGCCGGAAAGACTCGAAGAGCTTCTCGCGCTGCGCGTTCGACGTCTCGCCCTTGATGACCGGCGCGTCGAGGTGCTCGCCCAGCTCGTCGAGCTGGTCGATGTACTGGCCGATGACGAGGATCTGCTGCCCGGCGAACTTGCGGACAAGCGCCTCCGTGACCTTCCGCTTGGTCGCGGTGGTCGCACAGAACCGGTACTTCTCCTCGGTTTCCGCCGTGGCGTACGCGAGCCGCTCGGAGTCGGTCAGATTGACCCGCACCTCCACGCAGTCGGCGGGCGCGATGTACCCCTGCGCCTCGATCTCCTTCCACGGCGCGTCGAACCGCTTCGGCCCGATCAGCGAGAAGACGTCCGACTCCCGGCCGTCCTCCCGGACCAGGGTGGCGGTCAGCCCGAGCCGGCGGCGCGCCTGGAGGTCGGCGGTGAACTTGAACACGGGCGCCGGCAGCAGGTGCACCTCGTCGTAGACGATCAGCCCCCAGTCCCGCGAGTCGAACAGCTCCAGGTGCGGATACACACCCTTCCGCCGGGTCGTCAGCACCTGGTACGTCGCGATGGTGACCGGCCGGATCTCCTTGCGCGTACCGCTGTACTCGCCGATCTCCTCCTCCGTCAGCGACGTCCGCTTCACCAGCTCGTGCTTCCACTGCCGGGCCGAGACGGTGTTCGTGACGAGGATCAGCGTGGTCGCCTTGGCCTGGGCCATGGACCCGGCGCCCACCAGCGTCTTGCCCGCGCCACAGGGGAGCACGACCACACCCGAGCCGCCGTGCCAGAAGTTCTCCACGGCCTGCTTCTGGTACGGCCGCAGCGCCCAGCCGTCCTCCGCCAGCTCGATCGGATGCGCCTCGCCGTCGACGTACCCGGCGAGGTCCTCCGCCGGCCAGCCCAGCTTCAGCAGCGTCTGCTTGATCTGCCCGCGCTCGGAGGGGTGCACGGCGACGGTGTCGGCGTCCAGCCGGGCACCGACCAGCGGCGCGACCCGCTTCGACCGCAGGATCTCCTCCAGCACCGGCCGGTCGGTCGTCGTCAGGACCAGCCCGTGCGCCGGATGCTTGCTGAGCGTCAGCCGCCCGTAGCGGTCCATCGTCTCGGCGATGTCCACCAGCAGCGCGTGCGGCACCGGATAGCGGCTGTACTCCACCAGCGCGTCCACGACCTGCTCCGCGTCGTGGCCCGCCGCGCGCGCGTTCCACAGCCCGAGCGGCGTCAGCCGGTAGGTGTGGATGTGCTCCGGAGCCCGCTCCAGCTCCGCGAACGGAGCGATCGCCCGACGGCAGTCGTCCGCCCGCTCGTGGTCGACCTCGAGGAGCAGGGTCTTGTCCGACTGGACGATGAGGGGTCCGTTCACGCGAGTGCCCTTTCCGGTCCCGGCCCGCATCCGAGGCGTGCGGCCAAACGTCCAGTGTGCCGTACCCGGGTCCGATCAGGTCGAGGCCGCCGTCAGGGCCGCTCGTCCGCCAGCTCCGCGACACCCGTGACCCGGTGCAGCGGATAGGTGCGCACCTCGTCCGCCGTGTGGTCGTACGCCGTCACGAAACCCCCCTCCACCCGGACGGGGGCGATGACGCGCTGACTGGCGGCGCCCTCCGCGTTCACGTACCCGATCCACAGGCTCTCCCCGGTCAGGACGGCGGCCTGCATGGTCGCCAGCGTCTCGGCGGCGCTCGTGCGGGGCAGCTCACCGGCCGCCCCCGGGTCGGCGTCCGCAGGGGTCCTGCGCGGAGCCGTCGACGCCAGGTCACCGGCGCGGACGGCCCGGATCGCGGCACCCAGCAACGTCGCGTCCGGTACCGGCGGACCCTCCGGGACCGGCTCGGGAGCCGACCGCGGCGGCGTGCGGCGGGCATGCGCACGCGTGATCAGCACATCGCCCTCTGCGGACTCGGCCGCCGGCGCGAACCCCATCGCCCGCAGCCCCTCCAGCAGCGCCGCCGGATCCGCCTGCGCCGCCAGCACGGTCGGCGCCAGCCGACGCAGCCGCAGACCGGCCGAGCGCTTGTCCGCGAGGATCTCGTTCAGCAGCGCGTCGTCGTCGCACCGCACGTACGCCGACGCCGCACCGATCCGCAGATGACCGTGGCGGCGCGCCACGTCGTCGATCAGATAGGCCAGCGGCTGCGGCACCGGCGTGCGCGAGTGCTCGGCCAGGAACGCGTGCAGGTCCGACGCCGCCCGGCCCGCGTCCAGCGCCCGCCGCACCGACCCCGGCGTGAACCGGTACACCGTCGCGCCGCCCTTGGACTCCACGTCCGCCAGCACCCCCAGCATGTCCGCCAGCGGACGGCGCAGCGGCCCCGGCGCCACCGCCGTCAGATCCGCCTGGAGCAGGACGTGGTCCAGCGGCTCCGGCAGCAACGGCGCCAGCAGCCGCGCGGCCAGCTCGGCGTCCGCGGCCCGCTCGGCCGCCGTACGCACCGCCGGCACCCCGGCTCCCGCCGGACGGCGCCGGTGAACCGGAAGCCGGTCACCCGGACCCGACGGCTCACCGTCCTCGGAGTGCCCGGCGTCCCCGCCGCCCCCGCCGCCCCCGCCGTCCCCGGAGTCCGCGGCGGGCAGCCCGAGCAGCGCCCGCCCGTGCGACGACAGCGCCCCCCGCCCGGTGACACCCAGCGACTCCGCCTCCGACAGCGTCCACCGCGCCAGCCGGGTCCGCAGATCGTCGTCCGCCGCCGGCCGGGCACCGCGCAGCGGCCGCTCCCACTGGAGACGGGCCAGCAGCGAACCCGCATCAGGCGAGGCACCCTCGGGCAGCGTGCCGAGAAGCGCCAGCACCCGCTGCCTGACCTCGGGCGCAGCCGAACGGTCCAGACCCGGGCCCAGCGCCGAGAGCGTACGGTCCTTCGCGTCCCGCCCGCCCACCAGACCGGCCGTCCGGGTCGCCGCCAGCCACGCCGTCGCCAGCCGCGCCCAGCGCTCGGCCGCCGGCAGCTCCAGCCACTCGTCGTACGCCGGCGTGGCCGCATACCGCTCGTCGGGATCACCGTCCGACGCCAGCAGCCCCGCCGCGTACGCCAGCTCCACCCAGAACGCCGCCACCGGCTCAGGCACGTCCAGCGCCACCGCCGTCCGCTTCAGGTCACGCACGCTCAGACCGCCCGCCCGCAGCACCGCCGGACCGCCCTCGTCCCAGTCCTTCAGCAGCTCCTCGACGGTCGCCAGCGCCGTGTACGCCTGCCCCGCCGCCGTCGCGTCCACCATCGACGGACGGTGAGTCGCCGCCGCCTCGACCGCCGGCGGCAACGGCCGCGTCTCCCGGTGCGCACGCCCCGCCCGCAGATGCAGCGCGACCTCCCGCGGCAGGACGACCGTCCCGGGCGCGGTCGGCAGCAGCAGCCCCCGGTCCAGCAGCAGCCGCAGCCGGGGCGCCGGATCCGCGGTCACCTGTCCGTACGGCGGACCCCAGACCAGCCGCGACAGCACCTCCAGCGAATCGGCCGGGACCTCGTCGAGCAGCGCCGACATCCGCCCCCGGTCCGTGAACAGCTCCGTCAACGCCGCCACCGCCGACACGGAGTCGTGCGTCGTCGCCAGCCCGGCCGCCGTCACGATCTCCTGGATACGCCCCGGCGACATCCCCGCCGTCGCCTCCGCGACCGTCGGCCCGAGCCCCGTCGGCGACGGATGCTGCGCGGACGGCGCCAGCAGCTCACGCGCGGTGCGCACCAGCCGCAGCCGGTCGTCCCCGCCCCACACCAACGCCTGCTCGCGGAGCGTCCCCAGCGCCTGCGGGAGCGCACCGGCCGTCACCGGGTCACGGTCGTCGCCCGCCATCAGCCCGAGCAGATCCCCGTACGCCGCCGGCTCCGGCGCCACCGCCAGCGCCTCCGCCGTCTGCAGCGCGAACCGGTCCAGCCGCTCCAGGGCACGTACGACCGAGGCACGCGTACCCGCCCGCGTCGCCAGCTGCGTGAGATCGGTGGGCACCGGCGTGATGAGATCCGGACGGGCACGCAGCAGCGCGGACAGGGAGGCGTCGTCCCGCGCACGGAGGGCCTCCGCCAGGGAGCGCGGTGCGTTCCCCGCGGGCGCGGACTCCGTCGTGGGCTGCTCCTCGGTGCTCATCCGGCCAACGGTAGCGGTTACGCCCCCCGCCGCCCCGTCCCGTCCCACACCGGACGACACCCCGGACCCGCCCACGGCACCCCCGAACGCCCGCCACCGGGCACCCCGAACCCCCTCCCGCACCCGCGTGGCGCCCCGGCGACCGGCGCGCCACCCCACCACGAGGACGACGGGGACGGCCCCTTCCCGGCGCCGAGCGCACCGCGAGGGGACGACGGGGACGGCGGCGTCCCGGCGGCGAGCGCACGGCGACGGGACGCGAACAGGCGGCCGAGGCGGCACACCCGGTACCGTCGGGTGCGCGGGACACACAACGCACGCGCCCCGGAGGGGACTTCGTGGGGATCGAGAGCGACCAGCTCGTCTTCGACTATTTGAGCCGGGTCGGAGACCTGGCCCAGCAGCGCCAACTGCCGTCCGCGACACGGATGCGGCTGGTCTCCGAGCTGCGCGCCGAGATCGACCGGCGCCGCGCCAAGGCCCCCGTCGACAGCCCGGCCTCCGTCCGCCGCATCCTCACCCGGCTCGGCACCCCCGACGACGTCGTCGCCACCGCCGCCGACACCACACCCGGCGCGAGCACCCCGCCCGACGGCCCCGAGACCCGCGCCGCCGTCCCCGTCCAGCGCACCCGCGACCGCCGGGACCGCCCGGCGGACGACCGCCCCCGGGGCCTGCGCCGCGCCGTCCCACGGCCGCGCCCCGCGGAACCCGAACCCGCGCAGTCGCCCCGCGACATCCCCTCCCCACCCCACCTCGCCGGCACCCACGAACTCGGCGACACCGCCGACCAGCCGGACTGGTGGCGCGTGGACGCCAACACCTTCGGCCCCGGCGAGAGCGTCCCCGGATTCGTCGGCGGAGTCGAGATCCCCGAGATACTCAAACCCCCGCCCCGCGAACCGGAACCCCCCGCCGCCGGCACACCCCCCGCCGTACCCGCCCAGGCCCCCGCCCCGACAGGCGAGACCGTCGAAGCCGCCCCCGCCCGCCGCCGACGACTGCTGCCCCGCCTCGGCGGCGCCCGGCTCGGCGCCCGGCCCGGCGGCGGCCGGAGCAACCCGCTCCTGCTGCTCGCCGCCGCCCTTCTCGTCGCGGGCGCCGCCCTCGGCAACTGGATCGCCCTCGGCCTCGGCTGGCTCATCGCCTACACCTCACGCCGCCTCACCCCCGCCGAGGCCAAGTGGGCGGCCCTGGTGCTCCCCGGGCTCGCCGCCACCGCCGGACTCGTCTGGCTGTGGGGCCGTACCGAGGGTCGTTGGGGCGACCCCGTCGCCGAGGGCCACCTGAGCGACGCGATGGCCGAGACCTGGCCCTGGGTCGTCCGCGGCGCCGCCGTCGCCTCGGCCCTCTACCTCACCTGGCGCTCCCGCCGCCCCCGCTAGGTCCTGCCGTCCGGATCAGGCCGACCCGATCCAGCCGACCCGATCCGAACGACCACCCCCGGACGTCACAACCGGCCCGGCCGAGCCGGCCGGCGGGACATCCGGCGGCCCGGTCCGGAGGGCTCGGCACAATGGCCCGTATGACTTCGCGCGCGCCGACCGTCGGCTTCGACCTCGACATGACCCTGATCGACTCCCGCCCCGGCATCCACGCCTGCTACCGGGCGCTTTCCGCGCGGACCGGGGCGTACATCGACTGCGACCTGGTCGTCACCCGGCTCGGCCCGCCGCTGGAGGACGAACTGGCGAACTGGTTCCCGGCCGAAGAGGTCGCCGCCATGGCAGACCTCTACCGGGAGATGTACCCCACACACGCCATCACCGGTTCCCTCGCGATGCCCGGCGCCCGGGAGGCCGTCGAGGCGGTGCGCTCGGCGGGTGGCCGCGCCGTCGTCGTCACCGCCAAGTGGGAGCCCAACGCCAAACTCCACCTGGAGCACCTGCGCATCGACGCCGACGCGGTGGTGGGCAACCTCTGGGCCGAGCAGAAGGCCGCCGCGCTGCGTGAGCACGGGGCGAGCGTCTACGTCGGCGACCACACCGGCGACATCCGGGGCGCCCGCCGGGCGGACGCGTACTCCGTGGCCGTCGCCACCGGCCCCTGCGACGCGGCGGAGCTGACCGCGGCAGGAGCGGACGTCGTCCTCGCCGACCTCACCGAGTTCCCGGCATGGCTGAGGGGCCACACCGCCGGCTGAGCGGGCGGCCCGGCGGCGGGTTCGCGCCGCGTTCCGCCGGGAACCCGGGGCGTCCCCGCTACGACCGGGAGGCGCGCGCCCTTCGGCGGCCCGCCGCCAGCGACTGGAACACCCCAGCTCCGGCCAGCAGGAAGCCGACGCCCATCAGCATGCTCAGACCGAACATGTACGTCGGAAAAGGCGTCGTGTCGAGCAGCAGCGGGGCCACCGTGACCAGAGTGGCCACCGCCCCGACGAAGAAGACGACGGCACCGGCACGGATCAGCCAGTCACCGGGCTCCGCGGAATTCGGTTGGGTTTTGTCACGCACCCGACCAGGGTAGTTCCCAGCGCGAAGGAACCATCCGGCGACGTCTTGTCACCGGCTCCCGGACCATTAGCCTTGGTACCGGCGGGTCCGACGACCCGCTGTAGTGCTATCCGGGGCAGTTTCCGGGCAGTTGCCCGCGCAGTTGTCACCGGTGATTTTCCGTGCAGTTCCCGACGAGTACGAGGACGAGGACAGACGTGCCAACGGGCAAGGTCAAGTGGTTCAACAGTGAGAAGGGCTTCGGCTTTCTCTCCCGCGACGACGGCGGCGACGTCTTCGTCCATTCCTCGGTCCTGCCCGCCGGAGTCGATGCTCTCAAGCCGGGGCAGCGCGTGGAGTTCGGCGTCGTCGCCGGCCAGCGCGGCGACCAGGCGCTCTCGGTGACGATCCTGGACCCCACCCCCTCCGTCGCGGCCGCACAGCGCCGCAAGCCGGACGAACTGGCCTCCATCGTGCAGGACCTGACGACCCTCCTGGAGAACATCACGCCGATGCTGGAGAAGGGCCGCTACCCCGACAAGGCCTCCGGTCACAAGATCGCCGGTCTGCTGCGGGCGGTCGCCGACCAGCTCGACGTCTAGCCGACCGCAAGCCGCCGTTTCAGGGGAAGTTCAGCGCGTCCGGGCCGAGGGGCGGTACCAGTCCCTCGGCCGCCGCGCGGGTGAGCAGCCCGCGGACCGCGGCGTAGCCGTCCTCGCCCAGATCCGCCGTGAACTCGTTGACGTACAGGCCGATGTGCTGGTCCGCGACGGCCGGGTCCATCTCCTGGGCGTGTTCCAGGACGTAGCCGCGGGAGGCCTCCGGGTCGTCCCAGGCGGCGCGGACCGAGGCGCGGGCCGACTCGGCGAGACGCTTGAGCCGCTCCTCGCCCAGTGACCGCTTGGCGATGATCGCGCCCAGCGGGATCGGCAGACCCGTGGTCCGCTCCCAGTGCTCGCCCATGTCGGCGAGCTTGTGCAGCCCGTAGTTCCCGTACGTGAAGCGGGCCTCGTGGATGACCAGTCCCGCGTCGACCCGTCCGTCCCGTACGGCCGGCATGATCTCGTGGAACGGCATGACGACGATCTCGCCGACCCCGTCGGGCAGCGTGTCCGCGGCCCACAGGCGGAACAGCAGGTACGCCGTCGAGCGCTCGCTGGGTACGGCGACCGTGCGGCCGGTGAGGTCCGCCCCCGGCTCGCGGGTCAGCACCAGCGGGCCGCAGCCCCGTCCGAGCGCGCCGCCGCAGGGCAGCAGCGCGTACTCGTCGAGCACGTAGGGCAGCACGGCGTACGACACCTTGAGCACGTCGGACTCGCCGCGTTCGGCCATGCCGTTGGTGATGTCGATGTCCGCGAAGGTCACGTCGAGCGGCGGCGCGTCCGGGACGCGGCCGTGGGCCCAGGCGTCGAAGACGAAGGTGTCGTTGGGGCAGGGCGAGTACGCGATCCGCACGGGCGCGGCGGACGCGGTGGCTGCTTCAGTGGCTGCGGTCATGTCGGTTCCAACTCTCCAGTACGGGCGCGAGCTTCCCGAAGGCCTCCGTGAGGGCGGCGAGGGCGTCCCCGATGCGCCAGGCGGCGCGGTCGCGCGGGCCGACGGGGTTGGAGACCGCGCGGATCTCCAGCACGGGCACGCCGTGCAGGGCGGCCGCCTCGGCGACGCCGAAGCCCTCCATCGCCTCGGCGAGGGCGTGGGGGTGACGGTCGCGCAGTTCGGCGGCGCGGGCGGCCGTGCCGGTGACCGTGGAGACGGTGAGGACCGTCCCGAGGGCCGCTCCGGTGGCCGCGGCGAGGTCTCGTACGAGTGATCTCGGGGGGTGGTGGGTGACGGTTCCGAAGCCGAGGGCGGTGACGGGGACGAAGCCGTCGGCGGTGTCCGCGCCCAGGTCCGCGGCGGTGATCTCGTCGGCGACGACGAGCGAGCCGACGGGCGCGCCGGGCTGGAAGCCGCCGCCGATGCCCGCGGAGACGACCAGGTCGTACGGGGCTCCGTCGAGGGCGGCCGTGGTGAGCGCGGTGGCGGTGGCGGCCGAGGCGAGGGCGGGGCCGACGCCCGCGGCGAGCAGGTCGTGGCCCGGTGCCCGGCGCAGGGTCACGCCGGGGAGCGGGACGTCGTGCAGGTGTGTGTCCCGGCCCGGGCGTGTGAACGCCCGGGCCACCGCGTCCCGTTCGGCGGGTACCGCGGTGGCCACGAGGACACGCGTGCGAGCCGTGCCCGGGAGTTCGGCGGGGGACGTGATCAGGCGTCCTTCTTCAGCTTGAACGACCACAGGCCGGTCGCGGCCTTCTCGTCGCCCTGGCGGACGGAGATGAGGGTCGAGTCGCCGCTGGCGCCGTACTCGGCGTTGAAGAACACGCTGCCGGGGATCGTCCGGTACGTCTTCTTGCTGGAGTCGGTGAGCGGGCGGCCGTTCATGAGGATCGTCCAGCCCTCGTCGGCGATGTCCGGGTCGACGCCGAACCGGACGGTCTCGTCGGGGTCGACCTTGATCGACTTGATGTCCTTGGACTTCAGGCAGTCCGCAAGCTCGGAGGTCTTGAGGGACTTGCCGTCGTTGTAGCAGTCGGTCTCGGAACTCACCGAGTTCTTGCCCACCGTGACGGTGGCCAGCGGCGTCGGCTTGTCACAGGCGGACAGGGCGAGAAGCCCGGCGGAAACGGCGCCGACAGCGGCGACGGCGCGACGGCGGCGCGCAGAGGAACGCAGGGAGGTCATGGCCGAAGGCTATCGGGCAGGCCCACCGGTCCCCCCACGTGGGGTGCGGCGTGCCGCGGGGTGCGGCCAGGCGGCGGTGCGGGCCTCTCCCGGGGGTGGCGGCGGGGCCGCCTGGTCCTGGGTGGGGCGGGGGCGCGGTGAGGCGGGTGCGGGGGCGTGGTGTCTGGGGGGCCTTTGGCCCGGGGGAGGTGAGGTGCGGCGGTGTTCGGCGCTGGCGTGTCCCGGGGCGGTGGCGGCGTGCGGGGGCGGTGTGTCCGGGGTGGGGGCGGTGACGGCGGGCTGGGGCCTTGTGTCCGGGGTGGTCGTGGCGTGGGGGCCGTCGCGTCAGGGGGTGGTGACGGAGTGCGGGGGCTCTGGGGCGGCTGTGGTGGGGGCGGAGGGGCTGTGCGGCCCGGGGTGATGACGGCGGTGTGCGGGGTGGCGTCGTGGGGTCAGGAGAGGCGCTGGCGGGAGCCCGGGTGCCGGGCCGTGCGGAGCAGGCCCCGTACCGTCGTGAGCCAGCCGACGGCCACGATCGTGGCTGCCACGCTGAGCCCGAGGGTGCCGTTCAGCGGCAGCATGATGCCGATCGCCCCGCCGATCACCCACGCCACCTGGAGCAGCGTCTCGGAGCGCGCGAACGCCGACGTACGGACCAGTTCCGGGACGTCCCGCTGGATCAGCGCGTCCAGGGACAGCTTGGCGAGGGCCTGAGCGAAGCCGGCCACCGCGGCCAGGCAGGCCACCAGGACCGCCCCGAAGAACACCGCCGCGGTGATCGCCGCCCCGAGCACGAACGCGACGACGGTCACGATGATGATCTCGGGAGCGCGGGATTTCAGCCAGGCTCCGACCGCCGTGCCCAGCGCGTTGCCCGCGCCCGCCGACACGCCCACGATCCCCAGCGAGACGGCCGCGCTCTCGCCGGTCAGCGGATGCTCGCGCAGCAGGAACGCCAGGAAGAAGATCAGGAACCCGGACAGGCAGCGCAGGGACGCGTTGGCGGCGAGGGCGTGCGTGACGGCCGTACCGACCGTGCGCAGTCCCGGGCGGCGCGTGTCCTTGCGCAGGTGCGGTCCGTGCAGGTGCTGCTCGTCCGCGGCCAGCAGTGCCTTGTCCTCGCCTCTCGCCGAGTCCACCTTGGGCGGCAGCGAGAACGACAGGAACATCCCCGCCACGAAGATCACGAAGGCTCCGTAGAGCGGCCAGCGCGGTCCCACCGCCTGGAGGCCCGCTCCGATCGGTGCGGCGACACCGGTGGCGAGGAGTCCGCCCAGGGTGACCCGGGAGTTCGCCTTCACCAGCGAGAAGCCGGGTGGCAGGAGCCGGGGCACCACGGCGCTGCGCACCACGCCGTACGCCTTCGAGGAGACCAGCACCCCGAGTGCCGCCGGGTACAGCTCGATACCGCCCGTCACCACGGCGCCGGACAGCAGCAGCGCGAGCAGCGCCCGGGCCAGCATCGCGCCCGCCATCGCCGCCCGGCGGCCGTGCGGCAGCCGGTCCAGCAGGGGGCCGATCACCGGCGCGAGCAGTGTGAAGGGGGCCATCGTGATGGCGAGGTAGAGGGCGACGCGGCCACGGGCCTCGTCCGTGGGGACGGAGAAGAACACCGTCGAGGCCAGCGCGACGGTGATCATGACGTCGCCGGCGCCGTTGACCGCGTGCAGTTCGATCAGCTTGCCGAGGCCGGACTCGCCCGCGCCGTGCGCGTGGGTCGCCTTGCGGATTCCCCGTGCCGTGCCGGTCACCGGGAAGTGCAGGGCACGGCCGACCGCGCGGACGGACCCGCTCATCCGGCCCGATCCGCCACTTCGGATACTGCCCCTGGAACCACCGGTACCGGTGGTGCCCTGGGGCGACCTCGCGGCTGCCACCCCGTCATAGTGCCCCGAGAACGGCGAAGGTAGCGCGGTTACCGCGCGTATGGGCCTGTACGGCGGTGTGCGGGAGCTCTCCGCGGGGGCGATATGCGTGGGATGTGGCGGCGCGGGGTGGTGGGGGAGCGGGGTGCGGACGCGCGCCGGGAGCGGCCCGGGTCCAACCCGGCCGCACGCCGGTGTGGGCCCAGGGGCCGGGAGAAGGTAGCGTGCGTAGCGCGCCTGCGGCGGTTGTTCTCGGCCGCGCGCCTCTCGGCCATCCCGCAGAATGGATGGCGTAGGTGCGCCCGAGCGCGATCGGGCGCGGACGTCGACGCGGCCCTTCGGTCCGCTCCGTCCGCTCCCCCGCCGGGTACCGGCGCACCCGTGAGACGGCGTAGGAGAGAAGCGATACCTGTGAGCGCGACAACGCGAAGCCGCACCCCCGACCGTCTGTGCGCCGAGGCCGTGGGTCTCGCCCGTGCCGCCGCCGAGGAGGCCGCCGCACCCGGCGTCGTCGGTGAGCACGTGGGGCTGGTCTCCGAGGGGGACCGCGTTGTCACGCACTTCTTCGAGTGCAAGGAATTCGGTTACCGGGGCTGGCGCTGGGCCGTCACCGTCGCCCGTGCCTCCCGGGCCAAGGTCGTGACCCTCGACGAGACGGTGCTGCTGCCGGGGGCGGACGCGTTGCTCGCGCCCGAGTGGGTGCCGTGGAGCGAGCGGTTGCGGCCCGGGGACATGGGTCCGGGGGACCTGCTGCCCACCGAGGCGGACGACCTGCGGCTGGAGCCCGGGTTCACCGGCGAGGACGAGCCGCTGCCGAACTCCGCCGTGTCGGAGGAGATGGCCGAGCTGGTCGAGGCGGAGGACGCGGAGGTCGCGGGCGAGGGGCCCGCGCGCCTGCCGGTGGCTCCTTCGCGGGGTTCGATCGCCTCCGTGGCGGAGGAGCTGGGGCTGCGGCGGGCGCGGGTGCTGTCGCGGTACGGGCTGCACACCGCGGCGGACCGGTGGGAGGAGGCCTACGGGCCCAAGACGGCGATGGCGCAGGCGGCGCCGGCTGCGTGCGTCAGCTGTGGCTTCCTGAACCGGATCGGGGGCTCGCTCGGTCAGGCGTTCGGGGTGTGTGCGAATGAGTTCTCGCCGGCGGACGGGCGGGTCGTGTCGTTGGCGTACGGGTGTGGGGGGCATTCGGAGGCCGCGGTGATGCCGAAGCCGCCGCGGCCGGCTCCGCCGGTGATCGACGAGACGAGGGTGGACCCCTTCCCGCTGCGGCCGGCCCCTGACTCGGGCTCCGTCCCGGCGACGGAGGACGAGACCTCGGCGGAGCTGGGGCACTCGTAGGTTTCGCCGACGCTTGCTGGGTCCGGTGGGCGTCGGGCGCTGTCGGTTCGGTGGGTGGGTCGGGGCCGTGCCGGTACATCCGGCCGTCGGTAGTTGTTGTGGGCGTCCGTCACCAGCGTTCCTCGGTTGCGTACGTCCCCGTCTCGACGGCCATTTGATGTACCGGCACGGCCCCTTCGGTCGTAGGGCGACTGCGGGCCGTGGGGGCTGAGCCGCGGGGGCTCGGGGCCGGTGGCTCCGGTGCGGGCATACGTGCGGTGAAGGGCGGCGCCCCTCCAGCTGCGGGCAATCGTGCCGCTGGGGCGGCACGGGTGGGCGCAGGCGGTAACCCGTAGGCGCCGGGTTCGCCGTCCCACCCCGACCCCAGTCCAAGCACTGGGTGCTGGATGTACGTGGGGTGAGTGGGCCTTCGTGGGCGGTGCCCTGTGCTCGCCGGGTACGGCGGTTCGGCTGGGGTGCTGGGTGCCCCACGTGGGCGGCCCCGTTGGTGCTGCGCTCGGTGGCTGGGGAGGGGCTTGGCCGGGGCGGGTTGTGCGGGGGACGTGTGGGGGTGGTGTGTCGTGGGGCCGGGGGTTGCTTGGGGGTGTGGGGCCCGGGCAGGGGGCTGGGGCGGCGGGCCGGGGAAAGCCGCGGTCACGGTACCTTCGTGCGGTGGCCGGCCTAGGGCCTGTCCGACAATTCCCGTCGTCGCCCGGAGGGTCGCGAGGCAGACGGGAATTGTCAGACAGGCGCTAGCGCTCGCGGCAGCGCCACACGAGAGGGAGAGTGAACCGTGAGCAAGTTCGTGCGGCCGGCAGCCGAGGGCGCGGACCCGTTCGGGACGGCGCGTCTGCGGCGCGGAGTGCTGGATGCCTGGGCGACCAGCCCGGCCCGGTTCCGGGAGGACGCCAACGCCGAGGAAGACCTGGCCCTCGGCGGCTACCGGGACAGACTCGTCGTCGAGCTCGCGCAGAACGCCGCCGACGCCGCGGCCAGGGCCGGAGTGCCGGGCCGCCTGCGGCTCACCCTCCGGGACGGCGTGCTCGCCGCCGCGAACACCGGCGCCCCGCTCGACGCGACCGGCGTCGAATCGCTCTCCACGCTGCGCGCCTCCGCCAAGCGGGACGCCCGTGACACGGCCGTCGGCCGCTTCGGCGTCGGTTTCGCGGCCGTGCTGGCCGTGACCGACGAGCCCGCCGTCCTCGGCCGGCACGGCGGGGTCCGCTGGTCCCTCGCCGAGGCCCGCGAGCTGGCGGAGGAGACCGCTCGGCACAGCCCCGGTCTGGGTGACGAGATCCGCCGGCGGGACGGCCATGTGCCGCTGCTGCGGCTCCCGTTCGCCGCCGAGGGCTCCGCCCCCGACCCTTACGACACCGTCGTCGTGCTGCCGCTGCGGGACGCCGCCGCCGCGGACCTCGCCGAGCGGCTCCTGCGGGACGTCGACGACGCGCTGCTGCTCGCCCTGCCGGGCCTGGAGGAGGTCGTCGTCGAGTCCGGCGACGGTGAAGTCCGTACGCTGCGGCGCCGCTCCGACGACGACGGGGTCACCGTCGAGGACTCCCGCGACGGCACCACCCGCTGGCGTACCGCCTCCCGGCACGGCGACCTGGAGCCCGCGCTCCTCGCGGACCGTCCCGTCGAGGAGCGGCTGCGTCCGTTCTGGTCGGTGACCTGGGCCGTTCCGGTCGGCGACGACGGCGGTCCGGCCCGACCCCGGACCAGTCCCGTCGTGCACGCCCCGACGCCCAGCGACGAGCCCCTCGGGGTGCCCGCGCTGCTCATCGCCTCCCTGCCGCTGGACACCACCCGGCGGCACGCAGCCCCCGGTCCGCTGACCGCCTTCCTGGTGGAGCGGGCGGCGGACGCCTACGCCGAACTCCTCGCCGCCTGGCGCCCGGTGGGCCCCGGGATCATCGACCTGGTGCCGGGTCCGCTCGGCAAGGGCGAGCTGGACGGGGCCCTGCGGCAGGCGATCCTCGACCGGCTGCCGCGTACCGCCTTCCTGCCGCCCGCGGCCGAGGCGGAGGTCACCGACGCTCCCGCCGACTGGGCCGGTGCCGAGGAGATCACCGCGCCGGCCGTCGCACTGCGCCCCCGGGACGCCGAGGTCGTGGAGGGCGCCGGCGCCGACACCGTCCGCGTGCTCGCCGAGGTGCTGCCCAGCCTGCTGCCGGCCGGACTGGAACGCCGGGTGGAGCTGCGCACGCTGGGCGTGGCCCGGGTGCCGCTCACCGAGGCGGTGGACCGGCTGGCGGGGCTGGAGAAGGAGCCCGGCTGGTGGCGGCGGCTCTACGACAGCCTCGCGGGCGTCGACCCGGACCGGCTCTCGGGGCTTCCCGTGCCGCTCGCGGACGGCCGGACGACCATCGGGCCCCGCCAGGTGCTCCTGCCGTCCGGCGACGGCCCGCAGGCGGCGCCGGAGGCGCTGGCCCGGCTCGGGCTGAAGGTGGCTCACCCAGAGGCCGCGCATCCGCTGCTGGAGAAGCTCGGCGCGCTGCCCGCCACACCGCGCGCCGTGCTCACGACCCCGCAGGTGCGGGCCGCCGTGGCCGCGTCGCTGGACGACGAGGGGGGCTGGGACCAGGAGGGCCCGGACGCCGAGGAGCTCGCCGAGACGGTGCTGGCGCTGGTGCGCGACGCCGCCCTCGATCCCGGCGAGGAGCCGTGGCTGGGCGCCCTCGCCCTGCCCGACGAGGACGGCGAACTCGCCCCCGCCGGTGAACTGGTGCTGCCCGGCAGCCCGTTCGCGCAGGTCATGCGTGAGGGGGAACTCGCGCACGTTGACGCCGAGTTCGCCGAGCGCTGGGGGGAGCAGCCGCTGGCCGCCTGCGGGGTGCTCGCCGGTTTCGCCCTGGTGCGTGCCACCGACGTCGTCCTGGACCCGGACGAACTGGAGCCGCGTGACGGCGACTTCGCGGAGCCGGACGACGCCGGGCTGCTGGACGCCGTGGACGTGTGGTGCGAGGACGTCCTGGACCAGTTGCCGGACACGCCGGTGCCGCCCGTCGCCACGGAGATCGTTGCCGTACGGGATCTGGACCTGGTGGACGACGGGCGCTGGCCGCAGGCGCTGGCGATGCTGTCGCAGCCGCCGCTGCGGGACGCGCTGACCCAGCCGGTGCGCGTCCTGCTGCCCGACGGCACCCACGAGATCGTCCGGCCGTACACCGCCTGGTGGCTGCGCGGGCACCCGGTGCTCGACGGGCGCCGTCCCGCGGGGCTGCGGGCGGCGGGCGGCGACCCGCTGCTGCACGGGCTGTACGACGAGGCGGACGCGAGCGGGTTCGAGGACGAGCAGGTACTGCGGGCGCTGGGTGTCCGGACGTCGGTGGCCGCCCTGCTGGACGAGCCCGGTGGTGCGGCCGAGCTGCTCGACCGGCTGGCCGACCCCGGGCGCGAGGTGTCGGCGGCCCAGCTGCACGCCCTGTACGGGGCCCTGGCCGAGCTGGACCCGGAGAAGGTGACCCTGCCGGAGGAGCTGCGGGCCGTGGTCGACGGGCGGGTGGCGGTCGTGGACGCGGCGGACGCCGTGGTCGTCGACTCGCCCGATCTGCTGCCCTTCACGGCCGGCGTGCCGCTGCTTCCGGTGCGGCCGGCGCGGGCCGCCGAGCTCGCCGAGCTGTTCCAGGTGCGGCGGCTGAGCGAGTCGGTGACCGGCGAGGTGACGTCGGAGGGCGTCGAGCACGAGGTGCCGGAGCCGGTGCGGGTGCTGCTTGGCCCTTCGGTCCCGGCGACGTACGTCGAGCACGAGGAGCTGGTGGTCGACGGCACCGAACTGGACTGGCGCCGCACCCGGGACGGCGTGCTGCACGCGTCCACCCTGGAGGGTGTCGCGGCCGGACTCGCCTGGGCGGCCCGCCAGTGGCCGCGCCGCTTCGAGGTCGCCGCGCTGCTCGAAGACCCGTCCCGCACGGACGAGTTGGCCCGCGACCGCTGGTTCGACTGAGCGTCCGGCGGGCGGGGCGGCACGACGACGGTCGTGCCGCCCCGCCCGCCGTCGGGGCCGCTTTCTGTGATCTTGGTAATGCGCGCACAAAAACTTCACCCGGCGTACAACCATTCGCCGCCCCCGCGAATCTGATCACCGGAGTCAACAGACTCTCACCGACGTGGGCCCCGCGTGATGACGACAACCGCAGGGCCCCTTTCTCCACATGGGGAACGCATGCGCATACGAGCCACCGTGGCCGCCGTCTCCGGCGCCCTGGCCCTCTCCGCCCTCGCCGTGCCCGCAGCACAGGCGAGCGGCCCCTCGTTCGACCACGACGACCTGCTGAAGGCCACGCAGGTCGCGCGCCAGGCCGACTCCGGCAACGCCGCGTACACCGGGTCCACCGGCGAGGACGGCGAGCCGTACACCCTCGACCTCTCGTTCTCCGACGTGAAGGTCAACGGCGGCAAGCCGATCGTCGCCGGCACCAGCAAGCAGGTCACCGCGCCGGTCACCTACACCGTCACGCACGGCGCCGACGTCGACATCACCGCCGACGACTTCCTGATGGACGTCGAGATCTACCGCGGCTCCTACGACGACCCGACCAACGTCCTGGTCGGCGACGACTGGCCGTACTGCACCGCGACGTCCACCACCACCGCCACCTGCACGGGCACCATCGACATCTACCCGGACGTCGAGCTGACCAACTCCGACGCCGCCACCTGGAAGGCCATCGGCTACGCCGTCGCCTTCAACGGCGTGAACCCGGACGACGAGAACGCCGACTGGAGCAAGGTCGGCTACGTGGACCAGGACGCCCTGACCACCACGAAGCTCCAGCGCTACTCCAAGCTCACCGTCAACGCCTCTCCGGAGCCGGTCAAGAAGGGCCGGACCATCACGGTCACCGGTGCCCTGACCCGCGCCAACTGGGAGACGCACACGTACAAGGGCTACACCAGCCAGTCCGTGCAGCTGCAGTTCCGCAAGAAGGGCACGGACACCTACAACACCGTCAAGTCGGTGACCTCGTCCTCCACGGGCAGCCTGAAGACGACCGTCACCGCCGCCACCGACGGCTACTTCCGCTACAGCTTCGCGGGCACCTCGACCACCCCGGCCGTCAAGGCCACCGGTGACTTCGTCGACGTGCAGTAATTCCCGTCTCCCGTAAGGGAGCCGCGCCGAGGTCAGGCGGGGAAGCGGCGGTCGACCCACTTCCACAGGAGTTCCAGGACGACCGCCGCCACCGCCGCGACCCCCACGGCGAACCACGGCATCACCGAGCCCACCAGCTTCAGCGCGAAGAAGTGCTGGAGCGCGGGCACGGCCAGCACCAGCACGAACGCCCCCGCCATCGCCGCCACCAGGCAGACCCGCCACCAGGTGTACGGCCGGGCGATGATCGCCAGGACCCACATGGAGATCAGGAAGAGCGTCAGCGTCGCCACGCTCGTCTCCGCGTCCAACGCGCCTTCCCCGCGGTAGTAGTGACGGGCCATCAGGTACGTCACGAAGGTGGCCACGCCGGCCAGTACGCCGCCCGGGATGGAGTAGCGCATCACGCGCCGCACGAAGTGGGGTCTGGCGCGCTCCTTGTTCGGGGCGAGGGCGAGGAAGAACGCCGGGACGCCGATCGTCAGGGTGGAGAGCAGGGTCAGATGGCGCGGCAGGAACGGGTACTCGACCTGCCAGCACACGACCAGCACCGCCAGCAGCACCGAGTAGACCGTCTTCACCAGGAACAGGGTGGCGACGCGGGTGATGTTGCCGATGACCCGGCGGCCCTCCGCGACGACCGAGGGCAGCGTCGCGAAGCTGTTGTCGAGCAGCACGATCTGCGCCACCGCCCGGGTCGCCTCCGACCCCGAGCCCATGCTCACCCCGATGTCGGCGTCCTTGAGGGCCAGCACGTCGTTCACGCCGTCCCCGGTCATCGCCACGGTGTGGCCGCGTGACTGGAGGGCGCCCACCATCTCGCGCTTCTGCCGCGGGGTGACCCGTCCGAACACGGTCGCCCCGTCGATCGCCTCCGCCATCTTCTCCCGGTCCTCGGGGAGCCGGCGCGCGTCCACGGTCCCGCCGTCGAGCCCCAGCTTGGCGGCCACCGCGCCGACCGCCACCGCGTTGTCGCCGGAGATCACCTTGGCGCGTACGTCCTGCCGCTCGAAGTAGCGCAGGGTGTCCGCCGCGTCGGGGCGCAGCCGCTGCTCCAGGACGACCAGGGCGGTCGGCCGCACGTCCTCGGTGACCCGGGGGTCCTCCAGGTCGCGGGAGGCGCGTACGAGCAGCAGCACCCGCAGCCCCTGTTCGTTCAGCCGGTCGGTCTCGGCGAGCGCCGGGTCGCCGGGGGAGAGCAGCACGTCGGGGGCGCCGAGCAGCCAGGTGCTGCTCTCGCCGTCGCCCTCGCTGAAGGTGGCCCCGCTGTACTTGCGGGCCGAGGAGAACGGCAGCGACTCGGTGCAACGCCAGTCGTCGCTGTCGGGGTAGGCGGCGACGATCGCCTGGAGGGAGGCGTTGGGGCGCGGGTCGGACTCGCCGAGGGCGCCGAGGACCTTGCGTACGTAGGTCTCGTCGCTGCCGCCCAGGGAGCGCAGCTCGGTGACGTCCATGCCGCCCTCGGTGAGGGTGCCCGTCTTGTCCAGGCAGACGGTGTCGACGCGTGCGAGGCCCTCGATGGCCGGCAGTTCCTGGACGAGGCACTGTTTGCGGCCGAGCCGGATGACGCCGATCGCGAAGGCGACGGAGGTGAGCAGGACGAGTCCCTCGGGGACCATGGGCACGATGCCGCCGACCGTGCGCGCGATGGAGTCCTTGAAGTCGTTCTGCTTGACCACGAGCTGGCTGACGACGAGCCCGAGCGCCGTCGGGATCATCATCCAGGTGACGTACTTGAGGATGGTGGAGATGCCGGAGCGCAGCTCGGAGTGGACGAGCGTGAAGCGGGAGGCCTCCTCGGCGAGCTGGGCCGCGTAGGCCTCCCGGCCGACCTTGGTCGCGGTGAAGGCGCCGCCGCCCGCGACGACGAAGCTGCCCGACATCACCTCGTCGCCGGCGTGCTTGACCACGGGGTCGGCCTCGCCGGTGAGCAGTGACTCGTCGATCTCCAGGCCCTCGGCCTCGGCGCAGGTGCCGTCCACGACGATCTTGTCGCCGGGCCCGATCTCGATCACGTCGCCCAGCACGATCTCCGAGGTGCTGAGTGCGGAGGCCACTCCGTCGCGGCGGACGGTCGGTCTCGCCTCGCCGATGACGGCGAGGGAGTCCAGGGTCTTCTTCGCCCGCCACTCCTGGATGATGCCGATCCCGGTGTTGGCGATGATCACGTAGCCGAAGAGGCTGTCCTGGAACGGCGCCACGAACAGCATGACGAGCCAGAGCAGGCCGATGATCGCGTTGAACCGGGTGAAGACGTTGGCCCGGACGATCTCGCGCAGGGAGCGGCTGCTGCGGACGGGGACGTCGTTCACCTGGCCGCGCGCGACCCGCTCGGCCACCTCGGCGGCGGTGAGGCCGCGTGCCCGTCCGGGCATGGGCACGGGATGCACAGGATCGAGTTCGGCGCCCGCGTCGATGTGCGTCATGGATTCGACGGTACGTGCGGATATACGGCTTCACCCGCTGAGTGCGCCAAAGATCCGACCAGGGGAGGACGGGGGCGGCCCCGAGTGCTGCCGTGGGTGGAGGCGCGCTCTCCTCACTCCGCGGGAGCGGCGCCCCGGGTCGCGGCCTCGCGCCGGATCGCCGCGTCGCGCTTGCGGACGTACCAGATGCCGATGAGGCCGAGGCCGGCTCCGGCCAGGCAGGTCCACACCCACCAGGTGTGCCCGTGGTCGTCGAACCAGCCGTAGAAGGGGAGCTGCACCAGGAAGAGGACGAACCAGAGGATCGTGCCGCCCGTGATGGTGGCGACGACGGGGCCCTCCAGGGGCTCCGGCGCCTCGTGCTTGGGGGTCCACTTCGCCATGGGCACAGCTTACGAGCACGGTGGGCGGGCCCGTCCGGCGCGGTCGGCGGGTGGTGGCGGAAGGGCCGCTTCCGCCGTATGCCAAGGGTCTACGCGCGGAGATAGCGATTTCGGCCTCATATGTTCATACTGAAACCGCTTGATGCTGGCTCTTTCTGTTCGTACGAAACTCCAACGGAAACGTCGATGAAACCCTTCGGTGATCATCTGACGGCCAGACTCGATCATGTTCCGCCGCGCACCTCCCCAGGCTCGGTCCCGCCCGAGCGGGGCCCGCTCACCGCCCGGCGCCCGTCCTGGCCCCTCCGGGCCCCGCACGTATGAGGTCCCGCATGTCCTCCTCGGCCACCACGGCCCCCGCTCCGGAAAAGCAGCCGTCCCCGCGGCCCGCCGACGGGGCTCTCGACCGCTACTTCAAGATCTCCGAACGGGGCTCGACCCTGGGGCGCGAGGTCCGCGGCGGACTCGCCACCTTCTTCGCGATGGCCTACATCATCGTGCTGAACCCGATCATCCTGGGCAGCGCGAAGGACATGTACGGGCACCAGCTCGACAACGGCCAGCTGGTCACCGCCACCGCCCTGACCGCGGCCTTCACCACGCTGCTCATGGGCGTCATCGGCAACGTGCCGATCGCGCTCGCCGCCGGACTCGGCGTCAACACGGTCGTCGCCCTCCAGCTCGCGCCCCGCATGTCGTGGCCGGACGCCATGGGCATGGTGGTCCTCGCGGGCTTCGTCGTGATGCTGCTGGTGGCCACCGGTCTGCGCGAGCGCGTGATGAACGCGGTGCCGCTCGGCCTGCGCAAGGGCATCTCGATCGGCATCGGCCTGTTCATCATGCTCATCGGCCTGGTGGACTCCGGCTTCGTCTCGCGCATCCCCGACGCCGCGCACACCACCGTGCCGCTCCAGCTCGGCGCCGACGGCCACCTCAACGGCTGGCCCGTCCTGGTCTTCGTCCTCGGCGCGCTGCTCACCCTCGCGCTGATCGTGCGCAAGGTGCCGGGCGCGATCCTCATCTCGATCGTCGCCATGACCGTCTTCGCGGTCGTCATCGAGGCCGTCGCCACGATCCCGTCCTGGGGTCTGACCACCCCGAAGTGGCCGGGCAACCCCGTGGCCACCCCGGACTTCGGCCTGGTCGGCCAGGTCAGCCTCTTCGGCGGCTTCGGCAAGGTCGGCGTGCTGACCGGCGTGCTGTTCGTCTTCACGGTCCTGCTGTCGTGCTTCTTCGACGCGATGGGCACGATCATGGGCGTCAGCGACGAGGCCAAGCTGACCGACGCCCAGGGCAACATGCCGGGCATCAACAAGGTCCTCTTCGTCGACGGCATCGCGGTCGCCGCCGGCGGCGCCAGCTCCTCCTCGGCCACCACCTGCTTCGTGGAGTCCACGGCCGGCGTCGGCGAGGGCGCGCGCACCGGCTTCGCGAACGTCGTCACCGGCGCGCTGTTCGCCGTGGCGCTCTTCCTCACGCCGATCGCCACGATGGTCCCGTCCCAGGCGGCGACCCCGGCGCTGCTCGCGGTCGGCTTCCTGATCATGTCCCACTCGGTCAAGGACATCGACTGGGCGGACTACACGATCGCGGTCCCGGCGTTCGTGACCATGCTGATGATGCCGTTCACGTACTCGATCACCAACGGCATCGGCATGGGCTTCATCACCTTCGTGGTGCTGCGCCTCGCGGTCGGCCGGGCCCGGGAGATCCCGGTGGCGATGTATGTCGTGGCGGCGGTGTTCGGCTTCTACTACCTGATGCCGGCGCTGGGCCTGACCTGATCCGCCCGGCGCCGTGCGGCGACGGGGTCAGCGCGACCCCGTTCCCGTGCGGCGACGCGGTCACGTGACCCGTCCCGTACGGCACCCGGGTCACGTGACCCCGTAGAACTTCTCGGTCTCCTCGACCGCGGTCTGGAACCGCTCGTCGAAGTCGTCGCGAACGAGCGTCCGGACCACGTAGTCCTGGACGCTCATCCCTCTTCTAGCGGCGTGGTGTCGGAGCCGGTTGAGCAGCTCCCCGTCTATGCGCAGGCTGAGCACACTGGTCCCCATGCCGACGAGGGTCGCGGGACTCCGGGCGGCCGGGGGTGGCTTTCCGTGCCCGGCTCACTCGAATGAGTGACTCATGGGTTCAGTGGTCCGTTTCACGGGCATCCAGGTGGTCTTTAGTCAGAGTAATGAGTTACGCTAAAGAACATGCCTGACCTCACCCATGGCGACGACGCTGCCGCCGTGAACTCCCTGCGCTCCGCCGTGATGCGCCTGTCCCGCCGGCTCAAGCACCAGCGGGTCGACGAGTCGCTGAGCCCCACCGAGATGTCGGTGCTGGGCACCCTCGCCCGCTGCGGCTCGGCCACCCCGGGTGAGCTGGCCCGCAAGGAGCACGTCCAGCCGCCCTCGATGACCCGCATCGTGGCGCTGCTGGAGGCCAAGGGACTGGTCAGGCTGGAGCCGCACCCCGAGGACCGGCGCCAGAAGGTCGTCACGCAGACCGAGCAGGCCGAGGCCATGCTCGAGGAGAGCCGCCGACGGCGGAACGCGTGGCTGGCCGGACTGGTCGCGGCCCTCGACGAGGACGAGCGCGCGAAGCTCCGTGCCGCCGCTCCCGTCCTGGAGAAGCTCGCGCACCTGTGACCGGCGGCCGCCGCCGGAGGACACCGTACGAACCCGCTGTAGGAGGCGAACGCTGTTGAGTTCGGGACCCGGAGCAGACTCCGCCCCCGCACCAGCCACCCCCGACACCCCGCCCGACCCCCCGACCGCCCGGTCGTCGATGTTCAGCTCGCTGAGGATCCGCAACTACCGCCTGTTCTTCACCGGGCAGGTCGTCTCCAACACCGGCACCTGGATGCAGCGCATCGCCCAGGACTGGCTGGTGCTCAGCCTGACCGGCTCCTCAGCCGCGGTCGGCATCACCACCGCGCTGCAGTTCCTGCCGATGCTCCTCTTCGGGCTGTACGGCGGCGTCCTGGTCGACCGGCTGCCCAAGCGGCCGACCCTGCTGGCCACCCAGACGGCCATGGGCCTCACCGGCCTCGCCCTCGCCTTCCTGACCCTCTCCGGCCACGTCCAGGTCTGGCACGTCTACGTCGCGGCCTTCGCCGTCGGCCTCGCGACCGTCGTCGACAACCCGGCCCGCCAGTCCTTCGTCGCCGAGATGGTCGGCCCCGGCCAGCTGCAGAACGCGGTCAGCCTGAACTCCGCGAACTTCCAGTCCGCCCGGCTGGTCGGCCCCGCCGTCGCGGGCCTGATGATCACCGGGGTCGGCACCGGCTGGGCGTTCCTCTGCAACGGCCTGTCCTTCGTCGCGCCGATCGCGAGCCTGCTGCTCATGCGCGGCCGCGACCTCCACCAGGCCCGGCGCACCCCGCGCGGCAAGGGCCAGCTCCGCGAGGGCCTGCACTACGTGGCCAGCCGCCCCGAGCTGATCTGGCCGATCGTCCTCGTCGGCTTCATCGGCACCTTCGGCTTCAACTTCCCGGTCTGGCTCTCCGCCTACGCCGACGACGTCTTCCACGCGGGCGCCGGCGCGTACAGCCTCTTCAACACGCTGATGGCCCTCGGTTCGCTGGCCGGCGCGCTGCTCGCCGCCCGCCGCGGCACCGCCCGGCTGCGCGTGCTGATCGGCGCGGCCCTGGCCTTCGGGCTGCTGGAGACGGTGGCGGCCCTCGCGCCGTCCCTGTGGCTGTTCTCCCTGCTCATGGTCCCTATCGGCATCTTCGGCCTGACCGTCAACGTCACCGCGAACACCTCGGTCCAGATGGCCACCGACCCCGCCATGCGCGGCCGGGTCATGGCGCTGTTCATGATGGTCTTCATGGGCGGTACGCCGCTGGGCGCGCCCCTGGTCGGCTGGGTCACCGACGCCTACGGACCGCGCATCGGCTTCGCGCTCGGCGGTCTGGTGTCGGCGCTCGCCGCGGCCACCGTGGGACTGGTGCTGGCCCGCGTCGGCGGACTGCGGCTGTCCGTCGGCTGGCACCGCGGCCACCCGCAGGTCCGCTTCGTGCCCCGGGAGCGGCTGACCGCCGCCGCGTGACCTCGCAGGGCCTGTCCGCGAGGTCCCGTCGTCCGCCCGGAAGGCGGGACAGGCGGGACAGGCGGGACTTCGCGGATACGGCCTCCGCCGTCCCGGCGCCGGGACGCGGAGGCCGCTCGCCCGGCGGCCCGTTCCCTGGAAGGGTGGCGCCATGAGACTCTTCGCCGCCGTGCTGCCTCCCGAGGAGGCGGTCCGTGAACTCGCCGCCGCCGTGGACGGCCTGCGGCGGCTGCCCGGCGCGGACGCGCTGCGCTGGACCGGCCGCCCCGGCTGGCACTTCACCCTCGCCTTCTACGGTGAGGTGGCGGACGAGAGCGTGCCGGAGCTGTCCGGCCGGCTGGCGCGCGCCGCGAAACGCACCCCGCCGTTCCCGCTGGCCCTGCGCGGCGGCGGCCACTTCGGCGGGCGGGCGTTGTGGACGGGCGCCGCGGGCGACGTCGGCGCGCTGCGGCTGCTGGCCGAGCGCGCCGAGGCGGCGGCCAGGAAGGCCGGCCTGCCGACGGAGGAGCACCGCGGGTACCGGCCGCATCTGACGGTGGCCCGCAGTCGCGGCACCGCCGACCTCGGTCCCTGCGTGAGCGCCCTGGACGCCTTCGCCGGGCGGGAGTGGACCGTCGGCGAACTGAGCCTCGTCCGGAGCAATCTGCCGGTCTCGGGGGTGCCGGGGGAGCAGCCGCGCTACGAGACCGTGGAGCGGTGGCCGCTGGGCGCGGACGGCCCGTCCGCCTGAGGCGCGGCGGCCCCGCGGGGACGGGCGGCCGGTGCGCGTCGCGGCCGGCCGGATAACCTCGACCCTGTGGACCCGAAGACCCGAAACCGGATCATGGCCGGTGTGCTCGTGCTGATGTTCGTCGTCGTGGCTGTGGCGGCGGCGGTCGGATAGACCGCCGCCGCCGGACGCGCCGTGCCCCGGGAGCCCGCTGCTCAGGCTCCCGAGGGGCCCCGGACCGACTACCAGGCGAACGCCTCGGGAGAGGGGCCCGGCCCCGGGAAGATCTCGTCCAGGGACGCCAGCACCTCCTCGGACAGCTCCAGCTCGACGGCACGCAGCGCCGAGTCGAGCTGCTCGGCCGTCCGCGGGCCGACGATGGGCCCGGTGACGCCGGGACGGCTCAGCAGCCAGGCCAGCGCCGTCTCGCCCGGTTCCAGGCCGTGCTTGTCGAGCAGGTCCTCGTACGACTGGATCTGGGCGCGTACCGCCGTGTTGGCCAGCGCGTCCGCGGACCGGCCGCCGGCCCGGCGCCCGCCCGCCGTCTCCTTCCTGATCACTCCGCCGAGCAGTCCGCCGTGCAGCGGCGACCAGGGGATGACCCCGAGCCCGTACTCCCGCGCGGCCGGGATGACCTCCATCTCGGCCCGGCGCTCGGCCAGGTTGTAGAGGCACTGCTCGCTGACCAGGCCGTAGCTGCCGCGGCGCGCGGCGCTCTCGTTGGCCTGGGCGATCTTGTAGCCGGGGAAGTTGGAGGAGCCCGCGTACAGGATCTTGCCCTGTGCCACGAGCGTGTCGATCGCCTGCCAGATCTCCTCGAAGGGAGTGCTGCGGTCGACGTGGTGGAACTGGTAGACGTCGATGTAGTCGGTCCGGAGCCGCTTGAGGCTCGCGTCGACGGCCCGGCGGATGTTGACCGCGGAGAGCTTGTCGTGGTTGGGCCAGGCGTCGCCGTCCGCCGCCATGTTCCCGTACACCTTGGTGGCGAGTACGACCTTGTCGCGCCGGTCGCCGCCCTGAGCGAACCAGCTGCCGATGATCTCCTCGGTGCGGCCCTTGTTCTCGCCCCACCCGTAGACGTTGGCGGTGTCGAAGTAGTTGATCCCCGCGTCCAGGGCCGCGTCCATGATGGCGTGACTGCCGGCCTCGTCGGTCTGCGGGCCGAAGTTCATGGTGCCGAGGACGAGCCGGCTGACCTTGAGTCCCGTGCGTCCGAGCTGCGTGTACTTCATGGGTCCCAAGCCAACGCGCTGGAGTGCGCTCCAGGCAAGAGGTGGCCGGGCGGACGGCGCGTTCAGTCGCGCGGGAAGGCACCGCTCGCGAGGACGAGGCGGGTGCCGCCCACGGTCAGCTCCACGTCCCCGCCGAAGGCGACGGTGGTCTCGGTGACGCACGGTCACCATGGGCCCGCGCCGCGCCCGGCGGGGCGGCCGGTCAGGCGGTGACGGCGTACGGCCCGCCGAGCCCCCAGGCCTGGTGCAGCGCGTCCGCGAACCCTTCCGCGATCTTGTGTTCGCCGCTCGCGTTCGGATGGGTGCCGTCGTAGGTGTCGAGGTGGATGTCGTACGAGGCGGGCGGGGACGCCAGCAGCAGGGGGGAGCGGGGCTCGCCGAGGTCGGCGACGGCCTTGGCGAGCAGCTCGTTGAAGGAGGCGACCTCGGCGGCGAACGGCGCGTCCGACTCCGCGCGCACGTTGGGTATCACCGGCAGGAGCGCCATGCGTATGCGCGGGTTCGCCGCCCGGGCCTCGGCGACGAAGAGCCGCACGTTCCCGGCCGTCTGCTCCGCGTTCGTGTAGAAGCCGAGGTCGATCAGGCCGAGGGAGACCAGCAGGACGTCGGCCCGGTGCGTGTTCACCGCCTCCCGGATGAGCGGCGCCATGTGCAGCCAGCCCTCGCCCCAGCCGGCCAGGTGGGCGCGGGGGAAGTCGGGGTCCGCGTACGCGTACGAGCCGGGCGTGCCGGTCGCCGGGTCGTACAGGGCCTCGCGCGGGCCGACGATGTGGAAGGGTCCCCCGTGCGCCGCGCGCAGGTGCTGCCACATCCGGTAGCGCCATGTGTGTTCGCCCGGGCTTCCGATCGTCATCGAATCGCCGACGGGCATGAACCTGAGCATCCGCTCATCATGGTGGATCACCGCGGCGGTTGGGGTGTGAGGATGGCCACCCGAGCTGAACGGCGGGCGTGGATGGCAGGCTTGGCGCATGCGCCGACCCTTCTCCTTCCTCGCCGCGGCCCTGCTCGCCGCCTCCGGAGCCCTGCTCGCCGTGGGGCCGGCCGCACCGGCGGCCGCCGACGACGGGGGGTTCACCATCGAGGACCCGCGGATCACCGAGTCCAGCGGGCTCGCCGCCTCGCGTCAGCACCCCGGCGTCTACTGGACCCACAACGACAGCGACGACGGCCCGTACCTGTACGCGGTCGACAGCCGGACCGGGAAGACGGTCGCCACCGTCACGCTGAGCGGCATCGGCTCGCCCCGTGACGTCGAGGCCGTCTCCATCGGGCCGGGCAACGAGATCTGGGTCGGCGACATCGGCGACAACTTCGGCGGCCGGTGGGACCACGTGTGGCTCTACAGGCTGCCCGAGCCGAAGAAGCTGGCCGACCAGACCGTCCGTGCCACCCAGTACGTCGTGAAGTACGCCGACGGTCCCCGGGACGCGGAGGCGATGATGGTGCACCCCAAGACCGGGCGCGTGTACATCGTCTCGAAGAACGAGGACGGGGGCGGCCTCTACGAGGCGCCCGCGCGGCTCTCGGCCTCCGGCACGAACGTCTTCCGGCGCATCGCCGACATCGGCCTGTGGACCACCGACGGGGCGTTCTCCCCGGACGGCCGCCAACTCGCCGTGCGCGGCTACCTCGGTGGCATCGCCTACCGCTGGAACGGCGGGAAGCCCGAGCGGCAGGCGCGGCTGGACGTGCCGCTCCAGGGGCAGGGCGAGTCCGTCACCTACACCGCCGACGGGTCCGAGCTGTTGTACGGGACCGAGGGGGAGCGGAGCACCGTCCAGGCGGGGAGCGTACCGGGGTCCGGCGACGGCAAGTCCCCGTCGGGGGGCGGGGGTTCGGCGAGCGGGCACAGCGACGGGGACGGGGGTCCGGCCGGCGGCACGAAGGTCGGCACCGGCGCACTCGTCGTCGTGGCGATCGCGGCTGTCGCCGTCTTCGGGGGCCTGCGGCTGCGCCGACGGGGATAGCACACCGCTCCGCGGGCGCCCGCGTGAACTGACGCGCGGGGCGAGGGCGTGCGCCGCGGGAGACCGGTGCGATCGTGCTCCCGGCGGGCCCGGAGGCGCCGGCCGGTAGGGCGGGACGCTCCACCGCGCCCCTCCCGGAGGGCGGCGCGGTGATCCGCCTCAGGCCGAGGTGCCGCCGCGCCGGGCGTAGGCGCGGGCGGCGCGGGCGCGGTCGCCGCAGCGCGTGGAGCACCAGTGGCGCCGGCCGTGGGTCCGAAGGAGGAAGCGGTCGCAGGGGGCGGAGCCGCAGGCGGCGAGGAGGTCCGCGTCCGGGCCGGTGAGCAGGTCGGCGGCGTCGGCGGCGAGGGTCGCCAGCGCGTGGTTGACGGCCTGGTCGGTGGGGTGGGCCTGGACGCGGCGCAGTCCCGTGGCGCCCTCTCGGGCGAGCAGGGGTGCGGTGGGCAGGGCCGTGAGCGCTTCGTTCACCGCCCGCAAGGACTCCTCGGGCACGGGGGCGTCGTCGACGCGTGCCGCGAAGAGGTTCCGTACGTGTGCCCGCAGGGTGCGCATGCGCTGGGAGCACATCTCGTACAACCGCACGTCCGGCGTGGCCAGGTCGCCTGTGACGAGCCAGTGCCGCGCGGACTCGGGGGTGGCGAGCACGTCGTAGCTCTGGTCGCCGGGCAGGGTCGCCGCGGTGTCGGCGAAGTCCAGGCTGCGGTACCGCTCGGCGCCCGGGGCCGGGGGCAGGGTCGCCTGTGCGATCTCGGTGGCCGGGGACTTCCGCATGGCTCTCATGGTAGCGCTTGTGTTTTTCCGTGACGTCGGCCTAGTCTTCATCACGGAAACTGACGAGATTATCCGTGAGGAATGAGGGTGTGGACATGTCCCGGCACGACACCGCGCAGTTCCCGGTCCGTACGTTCGGCGGCCCGACCGCCCTGTTCGAGTACGGCGGCCTGCGCTTCCTGACCGACCCGACCTTCGACGGCGCCGGCGACTACCCGTCCCAAGGGCCGACCCTGACCAAGACGGCCCCCTCCACCGCCGCCCCCGCCGACCTCGGCCCCGTCGACGTCGTCCTGCTCTCCCACGACGAGCACGCCGACAACCTGGACAGGTCCGGCCGGGCCCTCCTCGCCGACGTCCCCCTCACCCTCACCACCCCCGGCGGCGGCGAGCGCCTCGGGGGCGGGGCCAGGGGTCTGGCCGACTTCGAGTCGGTCGAGCTGGAGCGGCCGGACGGCGGCACGGTCACCGTCACCGGCGTCCCCGCGATCCACGGCCCGGGCAGGCGCGAGGACGTCGAACCCCTCACCGGCCAGGTCGTCGGCTTCGTCCTGACCGGCGAGGGCCTGCCGACCGTCTACGTCAGCGGCGACAACGCCTCGCTGGACGCCGTCCGGGACATCGCCGGACGCTTCGCCCCGGTCGACACCGCCATCCTGTTCGCCGGAGCCCCTCGCTTCCCCGTGCTCTTCGACGGCGGACTGCTCGTCCTGGACAGCGCGCAGGCGGCCGAGGCCGCACGCATCCTGGACGCCGGGCGCGTCGTGCCCGTCCACCACGACAGCTGGGCGCACTTCACCGAGGGCCGCGACGAGCTGGAGGCCGCGTTCGCCGCCGCCGGCCTCGCCGACCGCCTGGACCAGGACTGGACGCAGCGCGCCTGAACGGGCCGCCCCGGGAACGCGAAGGGCGCCCGGTGATCACCGGGCGCCCTTCGCCGTCGTACGTAAGGCGGTTACAGCTTCTCGATGACGTAGTCGACGCACTTCGTCAGCGCCTCGACGTCCGCCGGGTCGATCGCCGGGAACATGGCGACGCGCAGCTGGTTGCGGCCGAGCTTGCGGTAGGGCTCGGTGTCCACGATGCCGTTGGCGCGCAGCACCTTGGCGACGGCGGCCGCGTCGATCTCGTCCGCGAAGTCGATCGTGCCGATGACCTGCGAGCGCTTGGCCGGGTCGGTGACGAACGGGGTGGCGTACTTGGAGTCGTCGGCCCAGCCGTACAGCCGGCCGGCGGAGTCCTTCGTACGGGCCGCCGACCAGTCGAGCCCGCCCTGGCCGTTGATCCACTCCAGCTGCTCGTTCAGCAGGAACAGGGTGGTCAGCGCCGGGGTGTTGTACGTCTGGTTCTTGCGGGAGTTGTCGATCGCGGTGGGCAGCGAGAAGAACTCCGGCACGTGCCGTCCGCTCGCGTGGACGCGCTCGGCGCGCTCGATCGCGGCGGGGGAGAAGACGCCGATCCACAGGCCGCCGTCGGAGGCGAAGGACTTCTGCGGGGCGAAGTAGTAGACGTCCGTCTCGGTGATGTCGACGGGCAGGCCGCCGGCGCCGCTGGTGGCGTCCACCAGCACCAGGGAGCCCTCGTCGGCGCCCGCGACCCGCTTGATCGGGGCGGCGACACCGGTGGAGGTCTCGTTGTGGGTGAACGCGTACACGTCCACGCCCGCTTCGGCGGACGGCTCGGGGTGCGTGCCCGGGTCGCTGGTGATCACGGTGGGCTCGGCCAGCCACGGGGCGAGCTTCGCCGCCTTCGCGAACTTGGAGGAGAACTCGCCGAAGCTCAGGTGCTGCGACTTGTTCTCGATCAGGCCGTGCGTCGCGACGTCCCAGAACGCGGTGGAGCCGCCGTTGCCGAGGACGACCTCGTAGCCCTCGGGCAGCGAGAACAGCGCGCTCACGCCCTCGCGGACCTTGCCGACCAGGTTCTTGACCGGAGCCTGGCGGTGGGAGGTGCCCAGCAGCGAACTGCCGGTGGCGGCCAGGGCGTCCAGCGCCTCTGTCCGCACCTTGGAGGGACCCGCGCCGAAACGGCCGTCGGCGGGCTTGATGTCGGAGGGAATCTGGATCTCAGCCACGAGCGGAGCCTAGCCGTTCACGGAAACCTGGGTGAAACGTCGTCCGTCGGGTGAGACGGCGGCCGGCCGTAGGCCGGACGGGTCGCGATCCCCGTCCGGCGTAAGGCGGCAGGAGGGTCAGTTCGCGCGCAGGCGCACCGGCAGTTCGAACAGGTCGTTCTGGGTCACCACCGGCTTGTTGCGGAGTTCGCTCGCCGGGACCGCCAGGTCGAGGGCGGGGAAGCGCTCGTAGAGGGCGGGCAGGGCGACGCCCGCCTCCAGACGGGAGAGCGCGGCGCCCGGGCACACGTGCGGCCCGTGCCCGAAGGAGATGTGCCGGTTCGCGGACGTGCGGGTGATGTCGAACTCGCCCGCGGTGGGGCCGTGCGCCTGCTCGTCGCGGCCGATGGCGCCGTAGGACACGATGAGCGCGTCGCCCGCCGGGATCACCTTGTCGCCCACGGGCACGTCCTCCGTCGCGAACCGGATCAGGACGTGTGAGGTCGGCGTCGAGTGGCGCAGGGTCTCCTCCACGACGGCGGACCAGTCGGCTTCACCGGAGAGGACGAGCGCGCGCTGCTCCGGGTGGGTGGACAGGTTCACCACCGCGTTGACGATCAGGGAGATCGTCGTCTCGTGGCCCGCGGCGACCATCAGCTGGAGGGTGGAGACGATCTCCTCGTCGGTGAGGTGGTCGCCGTCCTCCGAGGCGAGGATCAGCGCGCTGGTCAGGTCGTCGCCCGGGTTCTCGCGCTTGGCGGCGACCGTCTGCGCCATGATCCCGGCCAGCTCGGTCAGCGTGGCGATGACCTCGGCGGGCGGGGTCTGCGTGGAGAAGAACTTCTCGAACAGCACCTTGAGCCGCGGCAGTTCGGCCTCGTCGATGCCCATCAGGTCGGCGACGACGTACATCGGCAGCGGGTAGGCGAACGCGGCCTTCAGGTCGACGGGCTCGTCACCGGCGCCGGCCAGCCCGTCGAGGAGCCCCTCGGTCAGCTCGGCGATCCGCCCGCGCATCCGCTCCACGCGGCGGGGCGTCAGGGCCTGCGCGACCAGCGTGCGCATCCGCCGGTGCTCGGCGCCGTCCACGGTGAGCATGGAGCGGCCGGGGTTGGCGAGCCCGATCAGCGGCCAGTCCGGGGCTATCTCGCCGCGCTGCCAGGCGCCCCAGACGTTGATGTCCTTCACCAGCCGCGGGTCCGTCAGCAGCGCGCGGGCCTCCGCGTGGTGCGTGACCGCCCACACCGGGACGCCGCCGGGCAGCTCCACGGCGGCCAGCGGCCCCGCCTCGCGCAGCCGGGCGCTCTCCGCGTCGAGGTCGGTGACGAAGGGGTCCAGGGCGATCCGCGTGGTCTCGGCGTCGGCCGGACTCGTCTGGGTGGTCATGCGGGCGTGCCTCCAAGGGCCGGGGTCGGGGTGAACCGCACGGGCAGCTCGGTGAGACCGCGCAGCCAGGGCGAGGGGCGGCGCGCGAGGGCGTCCGCCGGGACGGCGAGGTCGATGTCCGGCAGCCGGTCCAGGACGACCTCGATGCCGGTGCGCGCGATGACCTCGGCGACCTCCTGGGCCGGGAACGGGCAGCGGTGTTCGCCGTGGCCGAAGGAGAAGTGGGCGTTGTTGCCGCCGGTCAGGGCGGAACCGTCGGTGCGCACCTGCGGGTCGGAGTTGGCCCCCTGGAGCCCGAGCAGCAGCAGGTCGCCCGCGCGGATGCGGCGCCCGCCGAGCTGGGTGTCGCGGGAGGCCCAGCGGCCCGCCACGTTCTGGGTGGGGGTGTCCTCCCACAGGACCTCGTTCATGGCCTCGGCGACGCTGTTGCGGCCGCCGAAGAGGGAGGCGGCGAAGCGCTCGTCGGTCAGCATCAGGCGCAGCGAGTTGCCGATCCAGTCCGCCGTCGGCTGGTGGCCTGCGGCCATCATGACCATCAGGTCCTGCATGATCTCCTCGTCCGTGAACCCGGAGGGGTCCGCGAGCATGCGGGAGACCACGTCGTGCGCGGGCTCGGCCTTGCGCTCGGCGAGCAGCCGCGCCATCGAGGAGGCGAGGTGCTGCTGTCCCGCCAGCGCGCCCTCCCGCCCGTTGATCATGTCGTTCAGGGCGGTGACCAGGCCGGGGCCCTCCTCGTCGGAGAAGCCGTACAGCCGGGCCAGCACGCGCACCGGCAGCAGCGCCGCGTAGTCGCCGATGATGTCCGTCTCGCCCTTGGCGCAGACCGCGTCGATCAGCTCGTCGGCGAACTTCTCGGCGTGGGCGCGCAGTTCGAAGGGGTCGACGCCCTCGAGCGCGTTGCTGATCATCGCGGCGCGCTCGCGGTGGCGCTCGCCGACGGTGTAGAGGATCGAGGGCTGCTTGCGCCCGATCATCGGCAGCAGCGGCCAGTCGTCGGGGACGCGGTCCCACTGGTTCCACAGGTCGGAGTCCCGGCT
This sequence comes from Streptomyces sp. NPDC005496, assembly GCF_042872045.1. Lineage (NCBI taxonomy): Bacteria > Bacillati > Actinomycetota > Actinomycetes > Kitasatosporales > Streptomycetaceae > Streptomyces > Streptomyces sp. NPDC005496. The sequence continues at coordinate 304,681 of NZ_JBIAJQ010000007.1, read as the reverse complement.
GAACAGCGCCGGGTCGCCGGTGACCTGGTGCAGTTCGCGGTAGCCGAGCACCAGCCACGCCGGTATGTCCCCGTCGAGGACCACCGGGGTCACGGCGCCGTGCTCGCGCCGCATCTCCCGGTACAGCGCCGCGGGTTCGGTCTGGAACCTGGGCCCGCTCAGGGGCACGGGGGCGGAGGTCACAGGGCCAACTCCGGGGATTGCAGGGTGTCGTCGGGGGTCCGGGCGGCGGGGACGGCGCCGCCGGCCGGCCGGGACGCGTACAGGGTCTGGATGTGCTCGACGAGGGTGATCAGCACGTGCTTGCTGGACGCGCGGGAGCGGGCGTCGCAGTCGAGCAGCGGGACGTGCGGGTCGAGGTCGAGGGCCTCGCGGATCTGGGCGGGGGTGTGGGCCGGGCCGCCGAAGTCGTTGCAGGCGACGATGAACGGCGTGCCGTGGTGCTCCAGGCGGTCGATGGCGTACCAGGAGTCGTCGATGCGCCGGGTGTCCACGAGGACGACCGCGCCGAGCGTGCCGGCGAACAGCCGGTCCCACAGGAACCAGAAGCGCTCCTGGCCGGGCGCGCCGAACAGGTAGAGCACGTTGTGCGCGTCGAGGGTGATCCGGCCGAAGTCGAAGGCGACGGTGGTCGCGGACTTGCCGCGCACCTCGCTGATGTCGTCGACGGCCTCGCCGGCCTGGGTCATCGTCTCCTCGGTGTTGAGGGGACGGATCTCGCTGACCGAGCGGACCAGGGTCGTCTTGCCGACGCCGAAGCCGCCCACGACCACGATCTTCAGGCCGTTGTCGGCGGTGGCCCCGAGGGGGGTCCGCGCGTCAGAGGTTACGGAGTCCAACGAGCACCTGCTCCAGGATGTCGGGATCGGGTAGAGCGTCCTTCTGCGGGTGGCGGGCGCTGATGCGGCCCGCCGCGAGGAGGTCGGAGAGCAGGATGCGGGTGATGCTCACCGGCAGCCGCAGCTCGGCGGCGACCTCCACGACCGCCGTGGGCCGGTCGGTCAGCCGCAGGATCGCGGCGTGCTCGGACTGCATGCCCGTGACCGGATCGCACTCGGCGACCACCAGCGTCACCAGGTCGAACGGGGTGTCCGGCCCGGACCGGGTGCGCCCTCCGGTGAGGGTGTAGAGCCGGTCGGGGGCGTCGTCCCTGCCGGGGCGGCTCATGACGTACGCGGCTGCGCGCTCAGGTGTTCGCCGAGTTGCTCCACGAGTTCGCTCATGTTGTGCCCGACCAGCCCGGCGTCGGCGTCCTCACCGGTGACCACGGCGAGGTGCGCGCCCTCGCCGGCCTCCACGATGAACAGGACGCCGCCGTAGAACTCGGCCATCGCCGAGCGCACGCCGCCGCTGCCGTCGCCGAACTCGACGGAGGCGCCGTGGGACAGCGACTGGATGCCCGCGGCGATCGCGGCGAGCTGGTCGGCCTGGTCGACGGAGAGCTCCGGCGTACGGCACAGCTTCAGGCCGTCGCGGGAGAGCACGAGCGCGTGCCGGGCTCCCGGGGTGCGCTCCAGCAGGCCCTCGATGAGCCAGGTGAGCTTCTCGTCGGCGGTGGTGGTGCCGGTCATGGAGTGGTGTCGCCTTCCGGGTGCGAGGGGGAGTGCGCGTGTGAGGGGCTGGCGGGGGCGTCGGCCGCTGCGGGCGCGGAGTCCCGTACGGCCTCTTCGGGGTCGGTGGGGGCGGAGCGGGCCGGCTCCGGGCGGGCGGCCACGGGGGCGTCCCCGTGGCCGGTCCGGGCGCGGCCGGTGTCGCCGGCGGTGTGGTCGGCGGGTGCGGCGCCCGGCGCGGAGCCCGGGTCCCCGGCCGTGCCGCGGACCGCCTGGCGGAAGCTGCCGAAGCGGGCGACGCGGGCCTTGGTGTCGTCGGCGGACGGCATCTCGCGGTCGGTCCGGCCGTGGCCGTGCGCACCCTGGGCGCGGCGCTCGGCGGCGGCGAGGGTGCGGCCCCGGCGGCGCTTGGGCAGCCCCCCGGTGGCGCCGGCCCCGGTGTCCTGTCCGGCGCGGGGCGACTCGTGGGTGGGCAGCGGGTCCGGGTCGAGGTCCGCGCCGGCGCGGGCGGCGGCGTACGACACCGGGGGCCGGGCCGGGGGCTGCTCCGCGGACCCGTCGCTCCCGGACGCGGCCGGGGTGATGGCCGCCGGTGCGTGGGTCGGGGTCGTGGCCGGTGCGTCCTGCGCCGCGGACCCGGCGAGGGCCGCCGGGCGGGCGCCGGCGGGGGCGGCCTGGGGCGTCAGGAGGTCCTGCGGGATGAGCACCAGGACGCCGGTGCCGCCGCGCGCGGACGGCCGGAAGGACACCTTGAGCCCGTGCTTGCGGGCCAGCCGGCCGACCACCGCGAGTCCGAGCCGGGTGCCGGTGAGCCCGCCCAGTCCGGCGACCTCGCCGGACACGGCGCTCTCGGCGCGGCGCAGCTGGACGTCGCCCATCACCAGGCCGCTGTCCTCGACGGAGACGATGACACCGGCCGGCACCTCCTCGACGTAGACGTGCACCTCGGCGGTCGGCGGCGAGAAGTTGGCGGCGTTGTCGAGGAGTTCGGCGAGCGCGTGCATGACGCCCTCGGCGGCGTGGCCGGAGACGGCGGCCTCGCTCGCGGAGTGCACCCGCACGCGCTGGTAGCCGCTGATACGGCCCATCGCGCCGCGCAGGATGGACTCCATCGGGATCGGGCGGGCCCAGCGGCGTCCGGAGCGGGCGCCCGCGAGGACCGCGACGGAGTCGGCGAGACGGCCCGCCTGCGCGGTGCGGTGGTCGAGGTGCAGCAGGTCGGTGAGGACCTCCTCGTCGGAGTGCCGCTCCTCCATCGCCCGCAGGTCGGCGAGCATGCCGGTGGCCAGGGCCTGCATCCGTCCGGCCGCGTTGGCGGTGGCGGAGACGGCGGCGTCGCGGGCGTTCTCGGCCTGCCGGGCGCGCTCCGCGAGGCGGGCGTTCTCCTCGGCGAGCCGGGCCCGGTCCTCGGTGAGCCGGCGGCGCTCACGGTCGGACTCCTCGGTGAGCCGCGCGCGTTCCTGCGCGAACTCCTCGGTCAGGCGCACCCGTTCGCGTGCCGCGTCCTCGGCGAGCCGGGCGCGGTCCTGGGCGAGCTCGCCGGCCAGGCGCCCGCGCTCCTGCGCGAACTCCTCGGCCTGCCGCGCCCGTTCGTGCAGCAGCCGGCCGGTGTCCGCCGTCACGGCGTCGATACGGCGGCGCAGCACCTTGGCCGTCTGCGCGGCGCGGGTGGCCACGGCGACGGCCGCGCACAGCAGGACGGCGCCCGCACCGGCGCCCCAGGCGAGGGGCGTGCGCACGGAGTCCGGGGCGAGGACGACCGCGCCGACGACCACGAGGGCGGAGAGCGCGGCGGTGAGCAGCGGGGCGGGCGCGACCGTGCGGAAGGTGGGCCGATCGCCTGGGGGGAGGGGCGCGGTCATGAATCGTGTCCTCGGTCGGGGCCTCGGTCGTGTTCTGGGCGAGAGTCTTGTTCTGCGCGTGAAGCGACACCTGATGCCCAACAGCCGGTCACTATATGAGAGTTCGTGATCGAATTGGGAAGGTTCCGTTTCTGGTCTCGGAATCCGGCCGCATTTCGACGGGTTCGTGGCATGCGCGGGCGGGCACGCGGCGCGCGCGGGGCGTCCGCACGGCGCGCGGCGCCCGGCCGCGGGCGGTGGCCGGAGGCATCCTGGAGACATGACGGAGCTCGGGCGGCAGGGCGGGAAGGGTCCCGCGGGACAGGGACCGGGGGGTCCCGGCGGACCGGACGCGGCGGACCCGGGAGAGCTGCGGCAGGCGCTGGCCGCGGCCGTACGCGGCGAGGTCTCCTTCGACGCCACGGCACGCGCGCTGAACACCATGGACGCGTCCAACTACCGCCGCGTACCGCTGGGAGTCGTCGCCCCGAGGGACGCCGACGACGTGGCGGCCGCCCTGTCCGTGTGCCGCGCCCACGGCGTGCCCGTCGTGCCCCGGGGCGGCGGCACGTCCATCGCCGGGCAGGCGACCGGGACCGGCGTCGTCCTCGACTTCACCCGGCACATGAACCGCCTCCTCGCCCTGGACCCCGAGGCCCGCACGGCCGTCGTCCAGCCGGGCCTCGTCCTCGACCGGCTCCAGGAGGCGGCGGCCCCGCACGGCCTCCGCTTCGGCCCGGACCCCTCGACCCACAGCCGCTGCACCCTCGGCGGCATGATCGGCAACAACTCGTGCGGCGCGCACTCCGTCGCCTGGGGGACGACGGCGGACAACGTGCGCGAGCTGTCCGTCCTCACGGCCCGCGGCCGGGCGCTGCGCCCCGGCCGCGACTGGGCGGGCGCCCCCGACGGACTGCGCCCGCTCGTGGAGGCGGAGCGGGCCCGGCTGCGCACCGGCTTCCCCGACCTGCCGCGCCGCATCTCCGGCTACGCGCTGGACGCTCTGCTCCCCGAGCGGGGCGCGGACGTCGCCCGCTCCTTCTGCGGCTCCGAGGGCACGCTCGGCGTCCTCACCGAAGCGGTCGTCGGCCTGGTGGAGGCGCCGCGCGCCCGGGCGCTCGCCGTCCTCGCGTACGCGGACGAGAGCGCGGCCGCGGAGGCCGCCGCGGGCCTGCTGCCGTACGGGCCGCTGACCGTGGAGGGCATGGCCGCCGACCTGGTGCGCTCGGAGGCGGGGCTGCCCCGGGGCGGGGCCTGGCTGTTCGTGGAGACCGGCGGCGCGGACCCGCGGGAGGCCCGCGCGCGGGCCGACGCGATCGTGCGGGCCGCGGACGTCCTGGACGCCCTCGTGGTCACCGACCCGGCCGGGCAGCGCGCCCTGTGGCGCATCCGCGAGGACGCGAGCGGCACGGCGACCCGGACGGCGGGCGGCGGCGAGGCCTGGCCCGGCTGGGAGGACTGCGCGGTGCCACCGGCCAGGCTCAGCGCGTACCTGCGGGACTTCCGCGGCCTGCTCGCGGCCCATGGGCTGCGGGGCACGCCCTACGGCCACTTCGGCGACGGCTGCATCCACGTGCGTATCGACTTCGACCTGCTGACGAGCGCCGGGGTGGCCCGCTTCCGGCGCTTCTCCGAGGAGGTGGCGGAGCTGGTCGTGTCCCACGGCGGCTCGCTGTCGGGCGAGCACGGGGACGGGCAGGCGCGGGCGGAGCTGCTGCCGAGGATGTACGGCCACGAGATGGTCGCGCTGTTCGAGCGGACGAAGGCCGTCTGGGACCCGGACGACCTGCTCAACCCCGGGATGCTGGTGCGCCCCCGCCCGCTGGACGGGAACCTGCGCTTCGCGGTGCTGCCGCGCGAGCCGGTGGACGTGGCCTTCGGGTACCCGGCGGACGGCGGGGACTTCCGGGCGGCCGTACGGCGCTGCGTGGGCGTCGCCAAGTGCCGCGCGCAGGAGCCGGGTCCCGGGGTGATGTGCCCCTCGTACCGGGTGACGGGGGAGGAGGAGCACTCCACGCGCGGACGGGCCCGGCTGCTGCACGAGATGCTGGCCGGCGAGATCGTGACGGACGGCTGGCGCTCCACGGAGGTCAGGGACGCGCTGGACCTGTGCCTGTCCTGCCGGGGATGCCGCAGCGACTGCCCGGTCGGCGTCGACGTGGCCACGTACAAGGCGGAGTTCCTGCACCACCACTACGCCGGGCGCAGGCGTCCTGCGGCGCACTACGCGATGGGCCGGCTGCCGGTATGGCTGGAACTCGTCGCCCGCACCCGCACGGCCCGCCTCGTCAACTCCCTCGCCGCCGTACGGCCGTTCGCGGCCCTCGCCAAGCGGCTCGGCGGCATCGCCCCCGAGCGGCGGCTGCCCCGGGTGGCCCCGGTGCCGTTCAGCCGCTGGTGGTCGCGCCGGTTCGGCGACCGGGCGCGGGACCTCGTCCGGGAGGGGCGCGAGCCGCTGCCCGGCGCCGGGCTGGACACCGTCGTCCTGTGGCCCGACACCTTCACCGAGCACCTCTCGCCCGCCGTGGGCCGGGCCGCCGTACGCGTCCTGGAGGCGGCCGGACTCACCGTCGTGCTCCCGCCGGGGGTGCGGCCGAAGGCGTCCCCGGTCGGGGACGGGAGGACACGGGGGCCGATCCGCCCGGGCACATTCGCCGGACGCCGCCCGGGGCGGGTGTGCTGCGGCCTGACGTACGTCTCCACCGGCCAGCTCGACCACGCCCGCGCGGTGCAGCGGCGCACCCTGGACCTGATGGAACCGGTCCTGGATGCCGGGCTGCCCGTGGTCGTCCTGGAACCGAGCTGCGCCGCCGCCCTGCGCACCGACCTCCCGGAACTCCTCCACGACGACCCCCGCGCCGCCCGGCTGGCGACGGCCGTGGTCACCTTCGCCGAGGCCCTCGAACGGCACGCGCCGCACTGGAGTCCGCCCCGCGTCGACCGTCCGGCCGTCGGCCAGACCCACTGCCACCAGCACGCCGTCCTCGGCGACGCGGCGGAGCGGCGGCTGCGCGAGGCGGCCGGGCTGACCGGCACCCTGACGGGTGGCTGCTGCGGCCTGGCCGGCAACTTCGGCTTCGAGAAGGGCCACTACGAGGTGTCGGCGGCCTGCGCGGAGGAGCGGCTGCTGCCCGCCGTGCGGTCGGCCCCCGAGGACGCGGTGGTCCTCGCGGACGGCTACTCCTGCCGCACCCAGCTCGACCAGCTCGCGGGGCGCCGGGGCAGACACCTCGCGGAGGTGCTGGCGGACGCCTTGGACGACACCCCGAGGGGACCGGACGACACCCTGACCGGGCCGGACGACACCCCGGCCGCTCCGGACGGACCGCCGGACGCGACGCCCGGCGTCCGCTGACCGACGCGGCCTGGGGCGGGCCGGAGGCCGGAAGGGGGCGGGCCGGAGGGGGGCCTCCCGGGCGCGCGGGTGCTGCCGGTTCCCGCGCGGAAGCCCCGGGGCGTCCGCGCCCGCCCGCTCGCCCCCGTCGGGCCCCGAGGGTGCTGCTTCTGGCCGCAGGCGCCCGCAGGGGCGGCGCCCGCGGTGCTGGACCGGCGGAGGAGAGCCGTGGGCGCGGGTGCTGCCGGCCCTCCGCAGGGAAGCTCCGTCTGCGTTCGCACCCGCATCCCCGCCTGTGGGCGCTGCCCGCCTGGGCGGGTACTCGGGCCGCGCGCCCGTGCGTGCAGGGGAGCGCCGGTCGGCCGGCCCGGCGCCGGGAAGGAGGCCCCGGCGCCCCCCGGTCGACCGGGGGGCGCCGGGCGGACGGAAACCGCCGAGGCTCGGAGGTGACGTGTCGCACCGAGTCGTAAGCTGCAAAAGAGGTTCACAACCCTGACGGAGTCCATTACTCTGGACTTGAAAGTTCAGCGTGATGCACGCTCACCGATCGATCCCTTGGACGGCCCCCGTGACTCTCCCCAGCGCCGACCAGCCTTCCGTGGTCGCCGCGGCCACGACGGCGAGCGAGCCGTCCCTCGCCGCGGCCGCCGGGTCCGCGACCGAGGGCGGCAGCCGGGGCCGCGGCGCCCTCGCGCCCGTCGGCCTGGTCCTCGCGGGCGGGATCTCCGTGCAGTTCGGCGGCGCCCTCGCGGTGAGCCTGATGCCCCGCGCCGGAGCGCTCGGCGTCGTGACCCTGCGGCTCGTCGTCGCCGCGATCGTGCTGCTCGCGGTGTGCCGGCCCAAGCTGCGCGGACACTCGCGCGCGGACTGGGGCACCGTCGTCGTCTTCGGCATCGCCATGGCCGCGATGAACGGGCTGTTCTACCAGTCGGTCGCCCGCATCCCGCTCGGCCCCGCCGTCACCCTGGAGGTGCTCGGCCCGCTCGCCCTGTCCGTGCTCGCCTCCCGCCGCGCGATCAACCTCGTCTGGGCCGGACTCGCCCTCGCCGGCGTCTTCCTGCTCGGCGGCGGAGGCTTCACCAGCCTGGACCCGGCCGGCGTCGCCTTCGCGCTGGGCGCGGGCGCCATGTGGGCCGCGTACATCGTCTTCAGCGCGCGCACCGGCCGTCGCTTCCCGCAGGCCGACGGGCTGGCGCTCGCCATGGTGGTCGCGGCGGTGCTGTTCCTGCCGCTGGGCATCGCCGAGTCCGGCTCCGACCTCCTGGTGCCGACCACCGTCGCGCTGGGCGCGTGCGTGGCGATCCTGTCCTCCGTCCTGCCGTACACCCTCGAACTGCTCGCGCTGCGCTGCCTGCCCGCCTCCACCTTCGCGATCCTGATGAGCCTGGAGCCGGCCGTAGCGGCCACCGCCGGGTTCCTGGTCCTGGACCAGGCGCTCTCCCTCTTCGAGGCGCTCGCCATCGCCCTCGTCATCGCCGCGAGCATGGGCGCCGTACGGACCCAGGTGGGCCGGGGCAAGGCCAAGGGCCTGGAACCCTCCTGACCGGCATCCGCACCCCGGGGCGCTGACCACCGGATCGCCCCACGGCCCAGCCCCGCAGCCGCGCTCCCCGTTCCGCCCTCCCCGTCACCGAGGAGGCGTGAGACGGGGAGCGCGGCCGTCCCACGCCTCGGCGCGGTCGGCGTACCGGACGAGCCGGCCGTACCTGCGCGCCCCGCGCGCTCCACGTGCCCCGCACGCAACACGCGTCCCCCGCGCGCGGCGAACCCCGCAGGTCCCGCATGCAACACGCGTCCCCCGTACGTGGCGAACCCCGCACGTCCCGCGCGTCCTCCGGCACGTGGCAAACCGCACGCACCCCGCGCGGCACCCGCACCCGCCTCGAACGAATTAATGCAAGCACGCTTGATTGTTTCTGGTGCCGCTGCCATGCTCCCTGCACGCCGTCGTCCCCGAGGGGAGCGCATCGTGTCCGATCCGTCGTCCGTGATTGACGATCTGCACCGGGAGAGCGAGGAACTCGACCGGCTGGTGGGGGAGTTGGACGCGGGCCAGTGGGCCCTCGCCACGCCCGCCGCCGGCTGGAGCGTCGCCCACCAGATCGCGCATCTCGCCTGGACGGACCACTCCGCCCTGCTGGCCGTGACCGACGCGCCGGCCTTCGCGGCCGAGGTCGAGAAGGCGCTGGCGGCCCCCGACACCTTCGTCGACGAGGGGGCGGACGCGGGAGCCGCACTGCCGCCCGACCGGCTGCTCGCCGGGTGGCGGCAGGGACGCGCGGCGCTCGAAGACGCCCTGCGCGCGGCACCCGCCGGCACCCGCTTCCCCTGGTACGGGCCCCCCATGTCGGCCGCCTCCATGGCCACCGGACGCCTGATGGAGACCTGGGCGCACGGGCAGGACGTCGCCGACGCGCTGGGCGTGGTCCGCGCTCCCACGGACCGGCTGCGGCACGTGGTCCGGATCGGCGTACGGGCGAGGGACTTCGCGTTCGGGGTCCGCGGGCTGGCGGTGCCGCCGGAGGAGTTCCGGGTCGAGGTCGTCGCGCCGTCCGGGGAGCTGTGGACGTACGGGCCCGAGGACGCCCGGCAGCGGGTCACCGGACCCGCGCTCGACTTCTGCCTGCTGGTCACCCAGCGGGCCCACCGCGCCGACCTCGCCGTACGTGCCGAGGGCGCCGACGCCGAGCGCTGGCTCGACATCGCGCAGGCCTTCGCGGGACCGCCCGGCGGCGGACGACCGGCGAAGGGCGGGACCCCGTGACCCCGCCGCCCGCCCCCCTGCGGATCGGCAACGCCTCCGGCTTCTACGGCGACCGCTTCGGCGCCCTGCGCGAGATGCTCACCGGCGGCCCGCTGGACGTCCTGACCGGCGACTACCTCGCCGAGCTGACCATGCTCATCCTGGGCCGCGACCGGTTGCGCGATCCCTCGCTCGGGTACGCCAAGACCTTCCTGCGGCAGCTGGAGGAGTGCCTCGGACTGGCCCACGACAAGGGCGTGCGGATCGTCGCCAACGCGGGCGGCCTGAACCCGGCCGGACTCGCCTCCGCCGTACGGGAGCTGGCCGCGCGGCTCGGCGTCCCCGTCCGGGTCGCCCACGTCGAGGGCGACGACCTCGCCGCGCGGTACCCGGGGAGCCTGGCAGCGCACGCCTACCTCGGCGGCGGCGGGATCGCAGCCTGCCTGCGTGAGGGCGCGGACGTCGTGGTCACCGGCCGGGTCACCGACGCGGCGCTGGTCACCGGGCCCGCCGTCGCGCACTTCGGATGGGCGCCGGACGACCACGACCGGCTCGCGGGCGCCGTCGTCGCCGGGCACGTCCTGGAGTGCGGCGCGCAGGCGACCGGCGGCAACTACGCGTTCTTCGCCGAGCTCGACCCGGCCCTGCTCCGCCACCCCGGCTTCCCGCTCGCCGAACTCCACGCGGACGGCACCGCCGTGATCACCAAGCACGACGGCACCGGCGGGGTCGTGGACGTCGGCACGGTCACCGCGCAGCTGCTCTACGAGACCTCGGGCGCCCGGTACGCGGGACCGGACGTCACCGCCCGGCTCGACAGCGTGCGGCTGACCCAGGACGGCCCGGACCGGGTGCGGATCGACGGCGTGCGCGGGGAGGCGCCGCCGCCCGCCCTCAAGGTCGGACTGAACCGGCTCGGCGGCTTCCGCAACGAGGTCGTCTTCGTGCTGACGGGCCTCGACATCGAGCGGAAGGCGGCGCTCGTCCGGGACCAGATGGAGGCCGCGCTGGACGCCGCCGGGTCCCGTCCCGCCGAGGTGCGCTGGGGCCTCGCCCGCACCGACCACCCCGACGCGGCGACCGAGGAGACGGCGAGCGCCCTGCTCCGGCTCGTCGTACGGGACCCCGGACAGGACGCCGTGGGGCGGACGCTCGGCGCGGCGGCCGTGGAGCTGGCGCTGGCGAGCTACCCGGGCTTCCACGTCCTGGCACCGCCGGGGAAGGGCGCGCCCTACGGGGTCTTCGAGGACGTGTACGTCGACCGGGCGGTCGTGGACCACGTGGCCGTCCTCGACGACGGACGCCGGATCGCGGTCGCGCCGCCCGCGGACAGCCTCGCGCTGGAGACACCGCCCGAGCCGCCGCTGCCGGGCCCGCCCCCGGCGGACGCTCCGGTCCGCCGCGCCCCGCTCGGCCTGGTCGCCGGAGCCCGCAGCGGAGACAAGGGCGGCCACGCCAACATCGGCGTGTGGGCGCGCGACGAGGCCGCCTGGCCGTGGCTCGCGCACACCCTCACCGCCGGCCGGCTGCGCGAACTCCTCCCGGAGACCGCCCCGTTGACCGTCGTACGCCACGTACTGCCGAACCTGCGCGCCCTCAACTTCGTCGTCGAGGGGATCCTCGGCGAGGGCGTCGCCTCGCAGGCCCGCTTCGACCCGCAGGCCAAGGGCCTCGGCGAATGGCTGCGCGCCCGCCACCTGGACATACCGGAGGCCCTGCTGTGACGGTCATCCCGTCCGCCCTGGACATCACCGACCCGGACCACCGGGCGAACCGCGCGGCCATGCTCGCCCGGCTCGCCGAGCTCGACACCGAGCACGCGAAGGCCCTCGCGGGCGGCGGCGAGAAGTACGTGGCCCGGCACCGGGGACGCGGCAAGCTGCTCGCCCGGGAGCGCATCGAGCTGCTGCTCGACCCGGACACGCCGTTCCTGGAGCTGTCGCCGCTCGCGGCCTGGGGCAGCGACTACACGGTGGGCGCCTCCCTCGTCACCGGGATCGGGGTCGTCGAGGGCGTCGAGTGCCTGATCACCGCGAACGACCCGACCGTGCGCGGCGGCGCCAGCAACCCCTGGAGCCTGAAGAAGGCGCTGCGGGCGAACGACATCGCGCTCGCCAACCGGTTGCCCTGCGTCAGCCTGGTGGAGTCCGGCGGCGCCGACCTGCCGTCGCAGAAGGAGATCTTCATCCCCGGCGGCGCGATCTTCCGCGACATCACGCGGCTCTCCGCGGCCGGTATCCCGACCGTCGCGGTCGTCTTCGGCAACTCGACCGCGGGCGGCGCCTACGTCCCCGGCATGTCCGACCACGTGATCATGGTCAAGGAGCGGGCGAAGGTGTTCCTCGGCGGCCCGCCCCTGGTCAAGATGGCCACCGGCGAGGAGAGCGACGACGAGTCGCTCGGGGGCGCCGAGATGCACGCGCGCGTGTCCGGACTCGCGGACCACTTCGCCGTCGACGAGCGGGACGCGCTGCGGCAGGCCCGGCGTGTGGTCGCCCGCCTCAACCACCGCAAGGCGTACCCCGATCCGGGTCCGGCCGCCCCGCCGAAGTACGACCCCGAGGAACTGCTCGGCATCGTCCCCGGCGACCTCAGGCACCCCTTCGACCCGCGCGAGGTCATCGCCCGCATCGTCGACGGCTCCGACTTCGACGAGTTCAAGCCGCTGTACGGGACCAGCCTGACGACCGGCTGGGCGAGCCTGCACGGCTACCCGGTCGGCATCCTCGCCAACGCCCAGGGCGTCCTGTTCAGCCAGGAGTCGCAGAAGGCCGCCCAGTTCATCCAGCTCGCCAACCAGCGCGACATCCCGCTGCTGTTCCTGCACAACACCACCGGCTACATGGTCGGCAAGGAGTACGAGCAGGGCGGCATCATCAAGCACGGCGCGATGATGATCAACGCCGTCTCCAACAGCCGCGTCCCGCACCTGTCCGTGCTGATGGGCGCCTCGTACGGGGCCGGGCACTACGGGATGTGCGGTCGGGCGTACGACCCGCGCTTCCTGTTCGCCTGGCCCAGCGCCAAGTCCGCCGTCATGGGCCCCCAGCAGCTCGCGGGCGTCCTGTCGATCGTCGCCCGGCAGTCGGCGGCGGCCAAGGGGCAGCCCTACGACGACGAGGCCGACGCGGCGCTGCGCGCGATGGTGGAGCAGCAGATCGAGTCGGAGTCCCTGCCGATGTTCCTGTCCGGGCGGCTGTACGACGACGGGGTCATCGACCCGCGCGACACCCGCACCGTGCTCGGCCTGTGCCTGTCCGCGATCCACACGGCGCCCTACGAGGGCGCGCGCGGCGGCTTCGGCGTCTTCCGGATGTGACGGCCATGACGGATGTGAGGTCCCCCCGAGTGATCACTTCAGTCCTCGTCGCCAACCGCGGCGAGATCGCCTGCCGCATCTTCCGCACCTGCCGGGAGCTGGGCATCCGGACCGTCGCGGTGCACTCCGACGCCGACGCGAACGCCCTGCACGTACGCGAGGCGGACGCGGCGGTACGGCTGCCGGGCGCGGCGCCGGCGGACACGTACCTGCGCGGCGACCTGATCGTGAAGGCCGCCCTGGACGCCGGGGCGGACGCCGTGCACCCCGGGTACGGCTTCCTGTCCGAGAACGCGGACTTCGCGCGGGCGGTGACCGGCGCGGGCCTGGTGTGGATCGGCCCGCCGCCCGAGGCGATCGAGGCGATGGCGTCCAAGACGCGCGCCAAGAAGCTGATGGGGCTGGAGCCCCTGGAGCGCGTCACCGGGGACGACCTGCCGGTGCTCGTCAAGGCGGCGGCGGGCGGCGGCGGACGCGGTATGCGCGTCGTCCGCGAACTCGCCGCCTTGGAGGCCGAGTTGACGGCCGCGCGCGCCGAGGCCCTGAGCGCGTTCGGGGACGGCGAGGTGTTCGTGGAGCCGTACCTGGAGGGCGGCCGGCACGTCGAGGTGCAGATCCTCGCCGACACGCACGGCACGGTGTGGGCGCTGGGCACCCGGGACTGCTCCCTCCAGCGGCGCCACCAGAAGGTCGTCGAGGAGGCGCCCGCCCCCGGGCTCGCCCCCGAACTCGTCGCGGAACTGCACGGGTCGGCGGTGCACGCGGCCCGCGCGGTCGACTACACCGGCGCCGGCACGGTCGAGTTCCTGGTCGCGGACGGCCGGGCGCACTTCCTGGAGATGAACACCCGCCTCCAGGTCGAACACCCCGTCACCGAGGCGGTGTTCGGCGTCGACCTGGTGGCCCTGCAGATCCAGGTCGCCGAGGGCGCCGCCCTGGAACCCGAGCCGCCCGCCGCGCGCGGCCACGCCGTCGAGGCCCGCCTCTATGCCGAGGACCCGGCCCGCGACTGGGCCCCGCAGACCGGCACCCTGCACCGCCTCGCCGTCCCGGACGGCGTCCGGCTCGACACCGGCTTCACCGACGGCGACGAGATCGGCGTCCACTACGACCCGATGCTCGCCAAGGTGATCGCCCACGCCCCCACCCGCGCGGAGGCGGTCCGCAGGCTCGCCGGCGCTCTGGAACGGGCCCTGGTGCACGGCCCGGTCACCAACCGGGACCTGCTCGTACGGTCCCTGCGGCACCCCGAGTTCACCAGCGGGCGTATGGACACCGGGTTCTTCGGCCGGCACCTGGACGGCCTCACCGGGGCCGTCCCGGAGCCGTACGCGCCGCTCGCCGCCGCGCTCGCCGACGCCCACGGCCGCTCCCGCTTCGGCGGCTGGCGCAACCTGCCCTCGCAGCCGCAGACCAGGCGGTACCTGATGGACGGCACCGAGCACGAGGTCCGCTACCACCACACCCGCGACGGCCTGACCGCCGAGGGTGTGCGCGTCGTCCACGCCGACGCCGCCCTCGTCGTCCTGGAGATCGACGGCGTACGGCGGAAGTTCCCCGTCGACCGCTACGGCGACCGGATCCACGTCGGCGCCACCGTGCTCACCGCCCTGCCCCGCTTCCCCGACCCGGTCGCGGACCGCGCCCCCGGGTCCCTGCTGGCCCCGATGCCCGGGACCGTCGTCCGCGTGGCCGAGGGCCTGGCCGAGGGCTCCGCCGTCGAGGCCGGACAGCCGCTGCTGTGGCTGGAGGCGATGAAGATGGAACACCGCGTCTCGGCGCCCGTCTCGGGCACGCTCACCGCCCTGCACGCCGCCCCCGGCCGCCAGGTCGAGGTCGGCACCCTGCTCGCCGTCGTCCAGGAGGAACAGACCGCATGAGCGTCACCCTCGAAACCGAAGAGCACCGTGCCCTGCGCTCAGCCGTCGCCGCCCTCGGCAGGCGCTACGGCCGCGCGTACCTCACCCGCACCCTCGCCGAGGGCGGCCACCCCACCGAACTCTGGGCCGACGCGGGCAAACTCGGCTACCTCGGCGTCAACCTCCCCGAGGAGTACGGCGGCGGGGGCGGCGGCATAGCCGAACTCTCCATCGTCCTGGAGGAACTCGGCGCGGCCGGCTGCCCGTTGCTGATGCTGGTCGTCTCGCCCGCCATCTGCGGCACGGTGATCGCCCGCTTCGGCACCGACGCGCAGAAGCGGGAGTGGCTCCCGGGCCTCGCGGACGGCACCCGCACGATGGCGTTCGGCATCACCGAGCCCGACGCCGGTTCCAACTCGCACCGGATCACCACCACCGCCCGCCGGGACGGCGCCGACTGGCTGCTGACCGGCCGCAAGGTGTTCATCTCCGGCGTCGACATCGCCGACGCCACCCTCATCGTGGGACGCACCGAGGACTCCCGCACCGGCCGCCTCAAGCCCTGCCTGTTCATCGTCCCGCGCGACGCCGAGGGCTTCGGCCGCAGGCAGATCGACATGGAACTCCAGAGCGCGGAGAAGCAGTTCGAGCTGACCCTCGACGACGTGCGGCTGCCCGCCGAAGCGCTGGTCGGCGACGAGGACGCCGGGCTGCTCCAGCTGTTCGCCGGGCTCAACCCCGAACGCGTCATGACGGCCGCCTTCGCGCTGGGCATGGGCCGCTTCGCGCTCGCCCGGGCCGTCGAGTACGCCCGTGAGCGCACGGTGTGGAAGCAGCCCATCGGCGCCCACCAGGCCGTCGCCCACCCGCTCGCGCAGGCCCACATCGACATCGAGCTGGCCCGCCTGATGATGCAGAAGGCGGCCCACCTGTACGACGCCGGGGACGACATCGGCGCCGGGGAGGCCGCCAACATGGCCAAGTACGCGGCGGCGGAAGCCTGCGTGAAGGCCGTCGACCAGGCCGTGCACACCCTCGGCGGGAACGGCCTCACCCGCGAGTTCGGCCTCGCCTCGCTCATCACGGCCTCGCGCGTGGCCCGTATCGCGCCGGTGAGCCGGGAGATGATCCTGAACTACGTCTCCCACCAGACCCTGGGCCTGCCCAAGTCGTACTAGGAGGAACCGTGTTCCGCAGCGAGTACGCAGACGTCCCGGCCGTCGAACTCCCCATCCACGACGCCGTGCTGGGCCGGGCGGCCGAGCGCGGTGACACCCCCGCGCTCGTCGACGGCGTGGACGGCACGACCCTCACCTACGAGCAGGTGGACCGCCTCCACCGCAGGCTCGCCGCCGCGTTCGCCGAGGCGGGCGTCACCAAGGGCGACGTGCTGGCCCTGCACAGCCCGAACACCGTCGCCTTCCCGACCGCTTTCTACGCCGCCACCCGCGCCGGCGCCTCGGTCACCACCGTCCATCCGCTCGCCACGGCCGGGGACTTCGCCAAGCAGCTGCGGGACTGCGGGGCCCGCTGGATCGTCACCGTGTCACCGCTCCTGGAGACCGCCCGCGCGGCGGCCGCACAGGCGGGCGGCGTACGCGAGATCTTCGTCTGCGACAGCGCGCCCGGGCACCGCTCGCTCATCGACATGCTCGGCTCCACCGCCCCGGAACCGCGCATCGACATCGACCCCGCCGAGGACGTCGCCGCGCTCCCGTACTCCTCGGGCACCACCGGCGTCCCCAAGGGCGTGATGCTCACCCACCGGTCCATCGCCACCAACCTCGCGCAGCTCGCGCCGACCCTGCCGATGGGCCCCGGCGACCGCATCCTCGCCGTGCTGCCGTTCTTCCACATCTACGGGCTGACCGCCCTCATGAACGCCCCGCTGCGGCAGGGCGCCACCGTCGTCGTGCTGCCCCGCTTCGACCTCGACACCTTCCTCGCCGCCATCCAGGAGCACCGCATCACCGGCCTGTACGTGGCCCCGCCGATCGTCCTCGCCCTCGCCAAGCACCCGGCGGTCGCGCGCTACGACCTGTCGTCGCTGCGCTACGTCATCTCCGCCGCGGCGCCCCTGGACGCCGCCCTCGCGGCCGCCTGCTCCCGCCGCCTCGGCCTCCCGCCGGTCGGCCAGGCCTACGGCATGACGGAACTGTCGCCCGGCACCCACGTCGTCCCCCTGGACGCCGTGGACCCGCCCCCTGGGACGGTCGGCAAGCTCATCGCGGGCACCGAGATGCGGATCCTGTCCCTGGACGACCCGGACAAGGACCTCGGCGTCGGCGAACCGGGCGAGATCGCCATCCGCGGCCCCCAGGTGATGAAGGGCTACCTCGGGCGGCCCGACGCCACCGCCGCGATGATCGACGCGGACGGCTGGCTGCGCACCGGCGACGTGGGCCACGTGGACGGCGACGGCTGGCTGTTCGTCGTGGACCGCGTCAAGGAGCTCATCAAGTACAAGGGCTTCCAGGTCGCCCCCGCCGAACTGGAGGCCCTGCTGCTGACCCACCCCGGCATAGCCGACGCCGCCGTCGTCGGCGTCTACGACGACGACAACAACGAGGTCCCGCACGCCTACGTGGTGCGCCAGCCCACCGCGCCGGACCTCTCCGCGGGCGAGGTCATGATGTACGTCGCCGAGCGCGTCGCCCCCTACAAGCGGGTGCGCGGGGTGACCTTCGTCGAGGGCGTGCCGCGCGCCGCCTCCGGCAAGATCCTGCGCCGGGAACTGCGCGCGCCGCGGGAGGAGTCGTGACGCCGGTCGTCCGCACCGACGAGCGGGGCGTCGCCACCCTCGCCCTTGACTCGCCGGGCAACCGCAACGCGCTGTCGGCCGCACTGGTCGCCGCCCTCGCCGACGCCCTGACCGCCTGCGGCGAGGACCCCGCCGTACGGGCCGTCGTCCTCACCCACACCGGGAACACCTTCAGCGCCGGCGCCGACCTCAGGCAGCCGCCGGACCCCGGCGCCTTCGTGGCGCTGCTCCGCCAGGTCGTGGAGCTGCCCAGGCCCGTCGTCGCCCGCGTCACCGGCCACGTACGCGCGGGCGGGCTCGGACTGGTGGGCGCCTGCGACATCGCGGTCGCCGGACCCGAGGCGACCTTCGCCTTCTCGGAGGTGCGCATCGGGGTCGCGCCAGCCGTCATCTCCATGCCGCTGCTGCCCCGCCTGGACCCGCGCGCCGCCGCCCGCCACTACCTCACCGGCGAGCGCTTCGGCGCGGCCGAGGCGGCGCGCGGCGGTCTGCTCACCGAGGCCGCGCAGGACGTCGACGAGGCCCTCGCACCGATCCTGGACGGCCTGCGCAGAGCGTCGCCCGAGGCCCTGGCCGAGACGAAGCGGCTGCTCACGGCTAGGGTGCTGGAGACCTTCGACCGGGACGCCGCCGCGCTGACCGCGCTCTCGGCACGGCTGTTCGCCTCCGCCGGCGCCCGCGAAGGGATGACGGCCTTTCTGGAACGACGGGATCCCGCATGGGTGCTGTGACCGCGACGACCGGCGCCGGCCGCGCCCCGAAGCGGGTGCCGTGACCGCGAACGGCGTCGACCGCGCCCCCAAGCAGGACCGCAGCCGGGCCACCCGGCAGCGGCTCCTGGCGGCCGCCGTGGCCTGCCTCGCCGAACGCGGCTGGGCGGGCTCCACCGTCTCCGTCGTCGCCGAGCGCGCCGGGGTGTCCCGCGGCGCGGCCCAGCACCACTTCCCCACCCGCGAGGACCTGTTCACCGCCGCCGTCGAGTACGTCGCCGAGGAGCGCTCCACGGCCCTGCGCGCCCTCTTCCCGGAGGGTGCCGCCGACCGCCGTGCCGTCGTCGCGGCCCTCGTCGACCTCTACACCGGCCCCCTCTTCCGCGCCGCCCTGCACCTGTGGGTCGCCGCCTCCGACGAGGAGCAGCTGCGCCCCCGCGTCACCGAGCTGGAGGGCCGCGTGGGCCGCGAGACCCACCGCATCGCCGTCGACCTGCTGGGCGCGGACGAGTCCCGCCCCGGCGTCCGCGAGAGCGTCCAGGGGCTGCTCGACATGGCCCGCGGACTGGGCCTGGCGAACTTGCTCACGGACGACGGCGCGCGCCGCGAGCGGGTCGTCGCGCAGTGGGCGGCGCTCCTCGACGAGGCGCTCGGCTGACGGCACGGACCGCCCCGCACGGGGTCACGGGCTGAGCCGCTCCACCCGCCAGCCGCCGTCCGGCTCCGCCTCGTACCGGAGCCGGTCGTGCAGCCGGTTCTCGCGGCCCTGCCAGAACTCCACCGACTGCGGGGCGACCCGGAAACCGCCCCAGTGCGGCGGCACCGGCACCCGCTCGCCCTCCGGATAGCGGGCGCTCAACTCCTCGTAGGAGGCGTCGAGTTCCTCGCGTGAGGAGATCACCGAGGACTGCGCGCTGGCCCAGGCGCCGAGCTGGGAGCCGTGCGGGCGGGTGCGGAAGTAGGCCGCCGTCTCGTCGCGTCCGGTGCGCCGTGCCACTCCCCGCACGATCACCTGGCGGGCCATCGGATGCCAGGGGAACAGCAGCGAGACGTACGGGTTCGCGGCCAGCTCCCGCGCCTTGCGGGAGTCGTAGTTGGTGTAGAAGACGAAGCCCTGCTCGTCGTACTGCTTCAGCAGCACCGTGCGCGAGCTGGGGCGGCCCTCCGCGTCGGCCGTGGAGACGATCATCGCGTTCGGCTCGTACACCATGCCCTGGACGGCGGCCTGGGCCGCCTGCCCGAACCAGCGGGCGAACTGGTCCATCGGGTGGGGCGCGAGGTCCGGCTCGGCGAGGCCCTCCGCGCGGTAGTGCGCGCGCATCGCGGCGGGGTCGGGGGCCGGTTCCCCGGCGACGGGCTCGGCGGCCCGTGCCGCGCGCTGGACGAGGGGCTCGGCGGCGGATTCATCCGGGAGGCGGTCGGTCACGCGGCCATCCTGCCGTATGCGCCCGCGCTCCCGGAGGGGTGCGCTTCGTCACTGTGTGGCACTGAGTGCCGCGGACCCTCCCCAAAGGTGGCACCCGGGGATATCGTGCTGCTGCCGTTCCGGTTGGGTGACCGCCGACCGCACGGGGCATCACCGGGGTGACCGCTTCGGACCGCGAGCCGCCGCAGACTTTCGGGCAGTCCTGCACGAGTCTTCGGTACACGGACGTGGAACCGGACCGGGACCAGCCCCGCCACCGTCCGGCACCGGTCGCCGAACCCCGCACACCGTCTGCCGTACCCATCACGAGGAGCCGCCTGATGTCCGACTTCGTACCCGGGCTTGAGGGAGTCGTCGCTTTCGAGACGGAGATCGCCGAACCGGACAAGGAGGGCGGCGCACTCCGCTACCGGGGCGTCGACATCGAGGACCTGGTCGGCCACGTCTCCTTCGGGAACGTCTGGGGCCTCCTCGTCGACGGCGCCTTCAACCCCGGACTGCCGCCCGCCGAGCCCTTCCCGATCCCGGTCCACTCCGGCGACATCCGCGTCGACGTGCAGTCCGCGCTCGCCATGCTCGCCCCGGTCTGGGGCCTCAAACCGCTCCTGGACATCGATGAGCGACAGGCCCGCGACGACCTCGCCCGCGCCGCCGTGATGGCCCTGTCGTACGTCGCCCAGTCGGCCCGCGGCCAGGGACTGCCCATGGTCCCGCAGAGCGAGATCGACAAGGCCCAGTCCGTCGTCGAGCGGTTCATGATCCGCTGGCGCGGCGAGCCCGACCCCAAGCACGTGGCCGCCGTCGACGCCTACTGGACCTCCGCCGCCGAGCACGGCATGAACGCCTCCACCTTCACCGCCCGCGTCATCGCCTCCACCGGCGCGGACGTCGCCGCGGCGCTGTCCGGCGCGGTGGGCGCGATGTCGGGACCGCTGCACGGCGGCGCCCCCTCCCGCGTCCTCGGCATGATCGAGGAGATCGAGCGCACCGGCGACGCCGAGGCCTTCGTCAAGCGGGCCCTCGACAAGGGCGAGCGCCTGATGGGCTTCGGCCACCGCGTCTACCGCGCCGAGGACCCCCGCGCCCGCGTCCTGCGCCGCACCGCGCGCGAACTCGGCGCCCCCCGCTTCGAGATCGCCGAGGCCCTGGAGAAGGCCGCCCTCGCCGAGCTGCACGCCCGCCGCCCCGACCGGGTGCTGGCCACCAACGTCGAGTTCTGGGCGGCCATCGTCCTGGACTTCGCCGAGGTGCCGGCGCACATGTTCACCTCGATGTTCACGTGCGCCCGCACCGCGGGCTGGTCGGCGCACATCCTGGAGCAGAAGCGCACCGGCCGGCTCGTCCGCCCGTCGGCGCGCTACGTGGGCCCCGGCTCGCGCGGCCCCCAGGAGATCGCCGGCTACGGGGACATCGCGTCCTGACCCGGGCAGCGTACGCCGGCCGCCGTCACGCGGGCACGAGCAGCTCCGCGTGGTGGCGGGCGGCGACCAGCGGATGCGCCCGGAGCTTGCCCTTCAGCTCGTTGCGCCCGTACTCCGCGAAGAGCGGGTTGGCCGGGTCGCTCGTGACGCCCGGCGCGGCGGCCGCGTGCGGGAACGGCAGCGGCTCCACCCGCGCGTCCAGCCGCGGGTTGTAGAAGAACGGCACCGAGAACCGCTCGGTGGCCCCGGGCGGGCTCACCACCCGGTGGTTCGTCGCCACCAGGTACCCGTTCGTCGCCACCTCCAGCAGCTCCCCGAGGTTCACGACGAACGCCCCCGGGATCGGCGGCACGTCGTGGAACAGCCCGTCCCCGCGCTGCACCTGGAGCCCGCCCACCTCGTCCTGGAGCAGCAGCGTCAGGAACCCGTAGTCCTTGTGCGCGCCCACCCCCTGGTCGGCGCCGTCGCCCGCGCTGCCCGGGTAGCGCACCAGCTTCAGATGCGGATGGGCCCGCTCCCCGAAGACCGGCTCATAGAAGTCGCCTGGCGCCCCGATGGCGGTCAGCAGCTCGCGCAGGAGCCGCGCCGCGACGGAGGAGAGCCGGTCGATCCAGGCGAGCGCCGCGGTGCGCAGTTCGGGCAGCGCGGCCGGCCACTGGTTGGGGCCCTCCAGCCACCAGTAGGCGGGTTCGCCCGGCGCGGGTGCGCGGGCGGGCCGCTCGGGCCCGATGTCGAGCTGGTCGCGCCAGTCCCGGCCGCCGCCCGTCCGCTCGTCCCCGGTGCGGGTGTAGCCGCGGAAGTGTGGGGAGTTGACGTTGTCCAGGGCCAGCCGGTCGGCCTCCGGGAGGGCGAAGAACCGGCACATGGCGCCGAGCAGGGCGGAGGTCTCGGCCTCGGTCACCCCGTGCCCGACGAGCTGGAAGAAGCCCACGTCGTGGGCGGCGCTGTGCAGCTGCGCGTGCAGCAGCGCACGGGCCTGGGGGCCGCGGCCCGCGGCCGAGAGATCGATGATCGGGAGCTGCTGGTACGACGGATTCGTCGCGGCGTTCGTCATGGGAGTGTCCGCAGGGGTCTACGGGTCCCCGGGCACCGCCGGGGGTGTGGCGGGGCCGCGGGTGCCGGGTGGGCGAGGAGAAGGAGAGGCGCGCGGTCCCGGGAGGAGAACCGGGGGACGACGCGGGGCCGGGGTCAGAAGGACCGTCGACAGCCCGTGCTCGTGACGCGGACGTAGTCCACGTGGCGGCGTCGTACGAGCGGAACCATGGGGCCAGACTACTGCGCCCGGCCCGGTCCGGACGTGACGCGCGTCACGTCCGCCCTCCGCGATGCGCGGCGCCCGTGCCCGTACACGCAGGCGACCCGCGGGCTCTGGTCCCCTCGCGCCTGGCGAGGAGGCCGGCCGGACGTACCGGCGAGCCCGCGGGTCGGGTGACTGCGTGGAAATTCGGCCGGCTGCACGCTGCGTTCACGCGCTGGTCCGGCACCGCAACTGCATGGGGTGGCGGGCCGCTAGCCCGCAGCCACCTCGCTCGTCCGGGTTTCATACATCTGCCGGATCACCTCCTTTCTCAGCGTGCGCCCAGCCTAGGAACCCGCACCGCGCGGCTCAACCGGTTTTTCGCCACGCCTGCGGTTGGGCATCGCGGGCAGGCGAGGGACCATGGAATGTGCGCGGCACGGGGCCGCCGAGGACCGGAGACGGAGATTCGCCCTACAACGATTTCGTCCGAACTTCGGGGAACGTGGTGTGGGCTGAGTCACGTTCCAGTTGAATGATGACGAGTGAGCGAACCGACGCGCCGTACGTGCGGACGCAGCCTGCAGGGGGTTCAGGTGAGTGCTTCCCGGCGTAGTGGGACCACCGACGAGCTGGGGCCCGAGGAGCCCGAGCACGACGGTTCGGATCTTCTTGCCGCGCTGCTGGACGGGATGGACGCGGCGCTGTGCGCCTTCGACGCCGACGGCGTCGTCACGCACTGGAACCGCGAGGCCGAGCGCATCCTCGGCTGGACCGCGGCCGAGGCCGTCGGCCGGCGCGGGTTCGCCGGGTGGGCCGTGCGGACCGCGGACGCGGCGGAGGTCGCGGAACGGCTGATGTCCGCGATGGAGGCCCCGGGCCGTCAGGTCCACGAGTTCGCCCTGGTCACCAAGGACGGCGGCCGGGTCCTCGTACGGACGCAGTCCGCGGCCGTCCGCGGCCCCGACGGCAAGCCCGCCGGCGTCTACTGCGCCTTCAGCGAGGTGCACACCCAGATCGACCTGGAGCGCTCCATCGCCCTGAGCGAGGCCCTCTTCGACGACGCCAGCTGGGGCGTCGTGCTCGTGGACGCCGACCTGCGGCCCGCCGTGGTCAACGCCCACGCCGCCCGGGCCCTCGGCATCGGACGCACCTCCGTCCTCGGCCGACCCCTCGGCGAACTGCTCGCCCAGGGCGTCGAGGAGCTGGAGAGCGCGCTGACGCACGTGCTCGCGGAGGGCGCCCCGCCCGCGCCCGCCGAGATGTGGGTGAGCGTGCGCACCGCGGAGGGCGAGAAGCGGCGCTGCTGGCGCAGCGGGTTCCTGCGGCTGGCCTCGCCGCTCGCCGAGGAGCCGGTCCCGCTCGGGGTCGGCTGGCTCTTCCAGGACGTCACCGAGGCCAAGCAGACGGAACAGGAGGCCGCCCAGCTGCGGTTCCGCGCCAACCAGCTGCACCGGGCCGGGCGGGCCGCCGCGGAGTGCGAGGACCCGGCCGAGGCGGCCACCGTCCATCTGGACTTCGCGCTCGCCGGGTTCGCCGACCACGCCCTCATCGACCGGGTCGCGGGCGGCCCGGTGGCCGACGGCGAGGGTCCGGTGCGGCTAGTGCGGGACGCGGCGACGCCCGCCGGGGCGCCCGGGCCGAGCCTGCCCGCCGGGAAGGCCGGCATCCCCGTCCGGTATGCGGAGAGCCATCCGGCGCTGCAGTGCGTGGAGCGCTCCGGGTCGGTGCGGGCCAGTGCGGGGACCGCAGCGCCGGAGAAGGCCCGCGACTGGGCCGTCGGCCGGCAGTGGCCCGCGGACGCCGTCCACGCCCTGTGCGCGGTGCTGCGCAGCCGGGGCCGCACGCTGGGCGTCGTCACGTTCCTGCGGGGCGCCGGGCGCAGCCAGTTCGAGCGCGCCGACGCGACATACGCGGAGGACGTGGCCGTCCGCATCGCCGCACTCCTGGACCTCGCGGACCTGCTGGACGCCCCCTAGGGCGTGTCCGCGCACGGACACGCCTGGGAGCCGTCCGGCGGCCGCTCCGTCAGTGCCGGTAGAAGATCCGGTCCCCGTACTCGCTCAGCACGCGGCCGTTCCACTCGTGGCCGCCGTCGACGTTGCCCGAGCGCAGCAGCGGGGGCTCGATGCCGCGCTCGGCCAGGGCGCCGGCCGCCGTCGCCATCACCGCCTGGAGGAGCGCGGAGGTGACCACCGTCGAGGCGGGCGCGAAGGGCGCCGGGATGGCGTCCACCGTCAGCTCGGCGTCGCCGACCGCGATCTTCGAGTCGAGCACGATGTCGCAGTGGTCCTTGAGGTACGTCCCCGAGACGTGCCGCGACTTGGTCTCGGAGGCGTAGGCGACCGACGTGACGCCGACGACCTTGAGGCCGAGGGCGCGGGCGTTCATCG
Source organism: Streptomyces sp. NPDC005496 (assembly GCF_042872045.1). Classification (NCBI taxonomy): domain Bacteria; kingdom Bacillati; phylum Actinomycetota; class Actinomycetes; order Kitasatosporales; family Streptomycetaceae; genus Streptomyces; species Streptomyces sp. NPDC005496. Next base: position 280,087 of record NZ_JBIAJQ010000007.1, on the reverse strand, counting down.
CCATCTCGACGGGGAGCGCGTTGCGTCCGGACAGGGAGACGATCACCAGGAGGTCGCCGGAGCGCGCCGGGCTTGAGTCCAGGACGGCGCTCGCGAGGCCGTCGACGCGCTCCAGCGCGGAACCGAGCGTGGCGGGCATGACGTCGACGCCGACGACCCCGGGCACCGCCAGCAGGTTCATCAGGGCGAGGCCGCCCGCGCGGTAGACGACGTCCTGCGCGGCGAGCGAGGAGTGCCCGGCGCCGAAGGCGAACAGCCGGCCCCCCGCGGCGACGGTGTCGGCGACGAGCGTGCCCGCCGCCGCGACGGCGTCGGCCTCCTCGTCCCGGACCCGCTGGAGCAGGCCGATGGCGGCGTCGAAGAACTGCCCGGCCAGCTTGCTCTCGCTCATCGGCGAAGCCCCTTCGATTCGCGTCGGTGGCGGCACGACCGGTGCGGCGGCCGCCCGGGACCGGGTGACCGCCAGGCCCGGCAGGACCCGCTCCCGTCGTGTCGCGGATCACGTTGCGGTCTGGACCAGTGCCCTGTCAATACGGCCCGCGCGCCCGGCGCCGGGGCGGGCGCGGGGCACCGGCCGGTGCGCGGTTGCCCGGGCGCGGCACGGTTGTCAGCGCGATGCGTCAGAATTGGGTCCAGGGCCAGCGCACGCGCCGGAGAGCGGTCCAGTTCCCGGCAGAGCAATCAAGGGGCACGTATGTCCGGACTGATCGACACCACGGAGATGTATCTCCGCACCATCCTGGAGCTGGAGGAGGAAGGTGTGGTCCCCATGCGCGCCCGGATCGCCGAGCGGCTCGACCAGAGCGGACCGACGGTCAGCCAGACGGTGGCGCGGATGGAGCGCGACGGCCTGGTTGCCGTGGCCAGCGACCGGCACCTGGAGCTCACCGAGGAGGGCCGGCGCCTCGCCACCCGCGTGATGCGCAAGCACCGGCTCGCGGAGTGTCTGCTCGTCGACGTGATCGGTCTGGAGTGGGAGCAGGTGCACGCCGAGGCCTGCCGCTGGGAGCACGTGATGAGCGAGGCGGTCGAGCGCCGCGTCCTGGAACTGCTGCGCCACCCCACCGAGTCCCCGTACGGGAACCCGATCCCGGGCCTGGAGGAGCTGGGCGAGAAGGACGGCGCCGACCCCTTCCTGGACGCCGGCATGGTGTCGCTGGCCGACCTGGACCCGGGCGCGGACGGCAAGACCGTCGTCGTCCGGCGGATCGGCGAGCCCATCCAGACGGACGCGCAGCTGATGTACACGCTGCGGCGCGCGGGCGTGCAGCCCGGCTCGGTCGTGAGCGTCACGGAGTCGCCCGGCGGGGTCCTGGTCGGCAGCGGCGGCGAGGCCGCGGAGCTGGAGGCGGACGTGGCCTCCCACGTGTTCGTCGCCAAGCGCTGACCTCCCCGACGCCGGTACCCGGGCCCCGGCCGGGTGTCAACTCCCGCGACCGCAGGGGCAGTTGTGGCACGGTGTGGATCCCGTCGATTTCGAGATCCAGTGCGCCGAATCGCAGCGCCGCGACGGTTTGCGTGCGACGCTGTCGCGTGAGGCATATGACCGAGGGGCTCTTGGCCGTCGTCCGACAGCGATGTCACGCGGGCCGGGGAGGGAGCGGGAGATGTGCCGCAGACGTGGAGAGGGCCCCGGCGCCGAGTGGCGCCGGGGCCTGTCCTCCCCTGTGCTGACCCGGAGCCCCGAGCTCCCAGGGTCATCCCCTCCGGACCCTTTTCCCCGAGCGGTCCGTTCCCCGTTGAAGATCTCCCCTCGGCAGCGGCGGTCAATCCCTGAGAGAGGTCACTCGAACGAGGGGTGTTGGCGCCCGGACCCGTATTTTCGAATCCCTATTCGATAGCGTGGGGGTGACGATCTCTCGGTGACGCGCGCTGTACGAGCGGGTGTGCGATCACGACGTGAACAGTGTGCGACGGCAGGACCCAGCAGGAGCAGCGGGACGACCAGCGGTACGAGAGTGGACCGGCGGGAGCGAGCGGTCCGAGCGAGCCAGGGGGGTGCCAGGACCTATGGTGCGGCGCATCGACGTGACCGGAGCAGGCGGCGTACGGCTCGCGGCCTGGGAGTTCGGCGACCCTCCCAAGGGTGATCCGGCGCGGGCCGCCGAGCCGGCCCGGACCGTGCCCGCGCAGGGCGGCCCCGGGCGGGCACCGGGGGAGCGCGCCGAACGCGGCCCCGGCGTGCTGTTACTGCACGGCCTGATGGGCCGTGCCTCGCACTGGGCGTCGACCGCCCGCTGGCTCTCCGAGCGGCACCGCGCCGTGGCGCTCGATCAGCGCGGCCACGGACAGAGCGACAAGCCGCCGGAGGGCTTCTACACGCGTGAGGCCTACGTCGAGGACGCCGAGGCCGCTCTCGAACAGCTGGGCCTCGCCCCGGCCGTCGTCATCGGCCACGCCATGGGAGCCCTCACCGCCTGGCAGCTCGCCGCCCGCCGCCCCGACCTGGTCTGCGGACTGGTCATCTGCGACATGCGGGCCTCGGCCCTCGGCGGTGCCTCGCAGCGGGAGTGGGAGGACTGGTTCAAGGCCTGGCCGGTTCCGTTCGCCACGCTCGCCGACGTCCGCAAGTGGTTCGGCGAGGACGACCCCTGGGTGGAGCGCCCGAACCCGGCCCGCGGGGAGTTCTACGCCGAGGTGATGTCCGAGTCGGCGGACGGCTGGCGCCCCGTCTTCGAACCGGAGCAGATGCTCAAGTCCCGGGAGACCTGGGTGTACGACGCGCACTGGGAGGAGTTGACCCAGGTGCAGTGCCCCGCCCTGGTCGTCCGCGGCCTGGACGGCGAGCTGGGCCGCGCGGAGTCCCAGGAGATGGTCCGCGTCCTGCCCCGCGGCCAGTACGCGGAGGTCGCCGACGCCGGGCACCTCGTGCACTACGACCAGCCGGACGCCTGGCGCGCCGCGATCGAGCCGTTCATGGACAGCGTCCTGACCAAGTGAGCGCCCCCGGGGAACGATTGCGCCCCCGGGCGCACAGCCTCCCCGGCTGACCTCACGCCCGCCGTCCGGCGCCGCGCCTGCCGTCCGGCGTCACGCCTGCCGTCCGGCGCCACGCCTGCCGTCCGGTGCCACGCCTGCCGTCCGGCGCCGCGCCTGCCGTCCGGCGCCGCGCCTGCCGTCCGGCGCCGCGCCTGCCGTCCGGCGCCGCGCCTGCCGTCCGGCGCCGCGCCCACCTTCTGGCACTACGTCCCTGGTCGGCACCGCGCCCGCAGTCCGGCATCACGCCCGCCGGTCGACGCCGCGCCCGCAGTCTGGCGCCGCGCCCGCCGGTCGGCATTACGCCTGCCGGTTCGGCGCCGCGCCTGCCGTCCGGTGCCACGCCCGCCGGTCGGCATCCCGCCTGCCGTCCGGTACCACGTCCCTGGTCGGCACCGCGCCTGCCGCTTCGGCATCACGCCTGCCAGTTCGGCATCACGCCCGCCGTCCGGCGCCACGCCCGCGGTCGGCATCACGCAAGCCGGCCCGGCACCCCGCAAGCCGGCCCGGCACCCCGGCGGCCCTCGCACCCGGCGGCCCCGGGGGCGGGACCCACCGCCGTCCCGCCCGCCCGTGGGCTCAGCCCTTGCTCACCGCCGTCAGGATCTCCGGCAGCCGCCGTGCGATGCGCGGTGCCGCCAGGCGCAGGCCGAGCAGCGTGATCAGCGTCCCGTACCCCGCGCCCACCGGCAGCAGCAGCCACGTCCACGCGTCGGCGTCCGCCGCCACGTTCAGCCAGATCGTCAGGGCGATGACCGGGGCGCACAGCAGCGCGGCGGCGACCATCCCGCCGAAGATCGAGATCCAGGCCAGCCCCGCCTGGCCCGGGGCCACGTTCTTGTAGCCCTCCTGCGGGATCGAGTAGGGGAAGCGGGCCGACGACCAGGCACCGGTCGCCAGCATCGACCCGAGCAGCGCGAAGGACAGCCCGAGCACCTCCGGCAGCCGCGGCCAGTCGCCGAGCATCGCGGTCGTCAGGACGGTCACGAGGGTCGCGTAGGGCAGCGTGATCACCAGCAGCGCCAGCGCCCGCCCCCGCAGCTCCGCGTACGCGTCCCGGGAGGACGAGATCGTCATCGCGACCATCCAGAACGCGGACGTGTCCTGCCCGAACTGGTTGTACATCAGGATGCCGAGCATCCCGGCCGCGAAGCACGCGAAGTACACCGAGCCGGTGCCCTGGAGGGCGTTGAACACCGGCACGATCAGCCCGATGGCGAGCGAGGTCACCCAGGCCGCCTTGGTCTTCGGGTCCCGCCACACGTAGCGCAGGCTCCGCTCCATGACCGTCCCGGTGCGCCCCGTGGGCAGCAGCCGGAGCAGCCTGTTCGTCCCGCGCTCCCGGGCGGCGGGCTCGGCCGCCTGGAGCGTCGAGCCGTCCGGCGAGGTCATCAGCCGGGTCAGGCTCCGCGACCAGAAGGCCAGCAGCCCCGCCAGTGCGGCCACGCCGAGCAGCAGCCGGGCGACCGCGACGCCGTACGACCCCTCGCTCACGGCGTCCACCGCGCCGATCGCCGAGGCGGGCGGCACCCAGGCCAGCACCTCGCCCGCCGGGTCAAGCGCGGAGAGCCCGCCCGCCGAACCGAGCCGCTGCGCGCCGAAGTTGACGAGCTGCGCGCCGACGGCGACGACCAGCCCGCTGAGCACCGCGAGGTCGCGTCCCCGGCGGCTGGTCAGCAGCCGGATGTTGGCGGCCGCGACGGTCCGTGCGAGGGCCACGCAGACGAGCAGGGCGAGCGGCACGGCCACCACCGCGGTGACCTGGGCCGCCGGGCCGTGCGCGACGGCGATCACGGAGCCGACGAGCAGGCAGAGCGTGAACAGCGGCCCGATGCCGACCAGCGAGGCCGCGAGCAGGGCCCGCACCAGGGGCCGGGGGCGCAGCGGCAGCATCACCAGCCGGGTGGGGTCGAGGGTCTCGTCGCCACTGGGGAAGAACAGCGGCATCACGGCCCAGCCGAGCGCGAGGACGGCGGTCAGCACGACGGTGACGGTGGCGGCGTGGGCGTCCCCGCGCAGGGCGATCAGGCCGATCAGCTGGAGCGCGGCGACGAGGAGCACGAGGACGGTCGAGGTGACGTACGCGGCCCGTCGTCCCGCGGACTGCCGCAGCCCGTTGCGCAGCAGCGACAGCTTGAGGCGTACGAAGACGGCGGTGACGGGGACGGCGGGCGCGCCGCCCGCCGGAGATCCCGCGGATTTTTCCGTGGAGGCGGTCGTGCTCATCGCGCGCCGCCGCCCAGCCAGTCGAGGTCGGACCCGGCGTCCCGGCCGTGCGCGCCGACGAGTTCGAGGAAGGCGTGCTGGAGCGAGGGGGCGTCACCGCGGACCTCGGCCAGCGGGCCGTGCGCACGGATCCGCCCGGCCGCCAGCACCGCCACCCAGTCGCACAGCGACTCGACGAGCTCCATGACGTGGGAGGAGAAGACGACGGTGGCGCCGGAGGCGGTGAAGCGCTCCAGGACGCCCCGGATGATCTGCGCGGACACCGGGTCGACACCCTCGAACGGCTCGTCCAGGAAGAGCACTTCGGGATTGTGCAGCAGGGCGCAGGCCAGGCCGATCTTCTTGCGCATGCCGGTCGAGTAGTCGACGACGAGCTTGTGCTGGGCGCCCGCGAGGTCCAGGACGTCCAGCAGCTGGGTGGCCCGCTTGTCCACCTCGGCGCCGGGCAGCCCGCGCAACCGGCCGGTGTAGGCCAGGAGTTCGCGCCCGGAGAGGCGCTCGAAGAGCCTGAGTCCCTCGGGCAGCACCCCGATCCGGGCCTTCACCTCCACCGGGTCGCGCCACACGTCGTGGCCGACGACCTCGACGGTGCCCTGGTCGGGCCTGAGCAGCCCGGTCACCATCGAGAGGGTGGTGGTCTTGCCCGCCCCGTTCGGCCCGACGAGTCCGATGAACCGCCCGGCGGGCAGCTCCAGATCGATCCCGGCGACGGCGATCTGCTCCCCGAACCGCTTCCAGAGCCCCCGTACGCGTACGGCCGGCACTTGCGCCCCTGCTGCCTCGGTCATGCCAGCACCCTACGGCCGGGCGCCCCGGCGGCGAGGGGGTGTGGGCAACCCGTGATCAGCCGCGCGGGGCAGGGGACGCGTGGACGGCGGGACCCCTGGGCCGTGTCCGCGAAGTCCCGCCCGCCCCGCGGCGCCTGGCACGCGCTCGCGCCGCTTCGGACACTGCCTAGCGGCGCCCGTCCCGTCCGCAGGCGTAGGCGAGCGGCGAGATGAGCTCCTCCGCGTCGGGCAGCCAGCGGTTCGCCGGGGTCGGCCGGCAGGCCCACTGCACGGCGCCCCGGGACCCGTAACGGGTGGGCGGGGCCGCCACGTAGGTGCCCTCGCCGAGTGCGACCAGGTCCAGGGAGGCGGGCGGCCAGCCGAGCTTGCGGATCAGCTCGGGGAGCTTGGCCGCGGCCCCGGGGAGGACGAAGAACTGCATGCGCCGGTCCGGCGTGCAGGTCACCGGGCCGAGCGTCAGCTCCATGCGCTCCATCCGGGCGAGGGCGAGGAACCCGGCCGTCTCGGGCACGTCGATGGCGTCGAAGGTGCGCCCGGTGGGGAGCAGGATCGACGCGGTGGGCTGCCTCGACCACATCCGGCGGGCGACGGTCGCGCTGCCCGTCGCCTGGGTCGCCCAGTCCTCGCGCGCCGGGTGTGCGCCGGGCAGGGGGCACGCGGGCTCGCCGCAGGAGCAGCGCTGGGTCCCGTCGACGGCCTCCAGCCAGGTGCCGGGGAAGACGTCCCAGTGGCGCTCCTCGGCATAGCGCACGGCGGTGTCCAGCAGCGCTTCGCCGCGCTGGACGGGGATCTGAGCGGTCTCGGTGCCTGCGATGGTCTCGTCCACGGTGAACTCAACTCCCGCACCCACCTCGGGTTACGGGCGACGCGCGCGCGGGGGAGGAGCATCGATCCCGCGTCCGGGGCGCATGGATGCACGGGCGGGGGCGCGCGCGGGCAGCGGCAGCGGGGGGTGGGTAACCACCTGTGGGGTCGGGCAATCGGCTTTACCCCGGCAATCCTCACATGCCTCGCATCTTCCGTATCTCGACGGGGCATTGATCTTCCTGGCCGGGATCCCTCGCCGGAGCCGGCCATCGAGGACACGTCAACCCGGTGCGCGGGCAGGCACCGCAGCAGGGCGACGAGCCGAAGGGGCACCCCGGAGGCGAGCGGACGACCAGGGCCCTTTCCGGGCCCGCGGTCTCCCGTTCGTCTTCGACCCGGGCGTCCCGGCGGGGGAGTTGCCGGAGAGCAGGGGGTACGCCATGGCCGCAAGGCCTCTCGTCGCGCGGCAGCCGAACGAACGACTGCAGGCGCTCATCCAGGAAGCCGGCTGCTCGAACGCCGGACTGGCCCGCCGCGTCAACATGTGCGGCGCGGAACACGGACTGGACCTGCGCTACGACAAGACGTCCGTCGCGCGCTGGCTGCGCGGCCAGCAGCCTCGGGGACGGGCGCCGGCGATCATCGCGGAGGCGCTCGGCCGCAAGCTGGGGCGCACGGTCACCATCGACGAGATCGGCATGGCCAACGGCAAGAACCTCGCGTCCGGCGTCGGTCTCCAGTTCTCGCCGACGGTGCTGGGGGCCATCGAGCAGGTCTGCGAGCTGTGGCGCAGCGACGTGGGGCGCCGGGACTTCCTGTCGGGGTCGTCCGTCGCCGCCTCCGCGCTGGTGGAGCCGAGTCGCGACTGGCTGATCTCCGCGCCGGACTCGCAGGTCGCGCGCGCGGCGGGCCCGCGCGTCGGGCTGTCGGACGTGGCGGCGGTCCGGGCGATGACCCAGGCGCTCGTGCAGCTTGACCACCAGTACGGCAGCGGCCACGTACGGCCCGTCGTCGTGCACTACCTGAACAGCGTGGTCTCCGGGCTGCTCGCGGGCTCCTACCGGGAGGCGGTCGGACGCGAGCTGTTCGCCGCCGTCTCGCGGCTGACCGAACTCGCCGGGTACATGGCGGTGGACACCGGGCAGCCGGGGCTCGCGCAGCGGTACTACATCCAGGCGCTGCGGCTCGCCCAGGCGGCGGGCGACCGCGGGTACGGCGGCTACGTGCTGGCCGCGTCCATGAGCCACCTGGCCGCGCAGCTCGGGAACCCGCGCGAGATCGCGCAGTTGGCGCGCGCCGCCCAGGAGGGCGCCCGCGGCCGGGTGACCCCGCGCGCGGAGTCGATGTTCCACGCCGCCGAGGCGCGCGGGCACGCGCTCATGGGCGACGCGCGGGCCGCCCAGCTGGCGTCGGGGCGGGCGGTCACCGCCCTGGAGTCGGCGGACGCGGCCTCCGGGGACGACCCGACATGGATCGCGCACTTCGACGAGGCCTACCTGGCCGACGAACTGGCGCACTGCCATCGGGACCTGGGCCAGGCCGAGGCGGCGGCGCGGTGCGCCGAGGAGTCCCTCGCCGGGCACCCGGAGTCGCGGGCGCGGCGCCGGGCGATCGGGTTCGTGCTGCTGGCCACCGCGCAGGTGCAGCAGCGCGAGATCGAGCAGGCCTGCCACACCGGCATGCGCGCCGTCGAGCTCCTCGGCACCCTGCGGTCCAACCGCGGGGCGGAGTACCTGGAGGACTTCCAGCAGCGGCTGGAGCCGTACCGGGACGAGCCCGTGGTAAGGGAGTTCGGGGCCCGGATGGACCTTCAGGCGGCGGCCTGAGCGGGCGGGGGCCGGCGCGTGTGGAGGACCGGCGCGCACCCGGTGAATGTACGGGGTGCGAGGGCGTGAACAGGCGGGAAACCGGGATGCGCGCGCCGGAGAGAGGTGTGTAGGGCGCGCCGCGGGGCGGTTCGGGGGTCCCGTCCGCCGGGGTGGGGGGCCGGGCCATGTGCTGCGTGGCACCGGGTCGGCGTAACCCGGTAGCGTGAGCCGACGATTCCGAAGGTCCCCCATTCGTAGGAGTCCCGGTGACGCAGAGTGGACAGGGCGATCAGCCCTCGGCGCGGCCCGCGCGCGAAGGCATCGTGCTGCCCTCCGACGGCGGTGAACCTCTTCTTCCGGGCACGACGGGCGACCGTACGGCCCCCGCCGGCGGTCAGGCCTGGAACCGGTCGTGGGGGCCCGAGGCCCCGGCGGAGCAGGGTCCCGGCCCGGGCGCGGCCCCGGACGGCGGGCACGGACAGCCGCCCGGCCACGGCTGGGGGGCACCCCGGTCCGGGGCGGACGGCGCCGTCTCCTCGCCCCCGGCATGGGGTGCCTCAGAGCCGTCCCCGCCCGCCCAGGACTGGGGCGGCTCCACCGGCGGCTCCGGGAACTGGCAGGCGTCCGGTACGGGCGGCCAGGGCTGGAACGAGCCGCACGCGGCGCAGGGCGGCTACGAGCCGGGCGCGTCCCGGGGCCGGCACGCGTCGGCCTCCGGGCAGGGCTGGGACGGCGCTCCCGCCCAGCCGCAGCCGCTGCCGCCCGAGGGCGCGCGGCCGGACGACCCCTACGGCACCGGCGCCCACGCGCCCGGGCAGGGGCCCGGCGGTTACGGGGCGCCGCTGCCCCCGCAGGCCCCCGACGGCCGTCACGCGCCCTCGCACCGCGCCGGGGCCGCCTCGCCGCTGCCGCCGGCCGACGAGGGCGCCACCCAGTACCTGCCGCCCGTCCCGCCCGCGGCGGCGCACCCCGACGAGGGCGCGACCCAGTACCTGCCGCCCGTCCCGGCGGCGCCGGACGAGGGCGCCACCCAGTTCCTGCCTCCGGTGGGCTCCGGTCCGGGCCCCGCGGGCCCCGGCGCGCTGCCGCCGGAGATGCCCGCCGACGCGACGCGCTACCTGGGCCGTGCGCCCCGGGGCGGGACCGGCCCGGGGCCGTCCGCCGCCGACCCCGACGCGCAGGCCACCCAGTACATCGCCCCGGTGCCCGCGGAACCGGCCGCGGCGCCCTACGGGACACCGCAGGGGGGTTCGGAGGAGCGCACGCCTCCCGCGGAGTTCGACAACCTCTTCCGCAGCGAGGCGGAGGGCCCCGCGTCCACGCAGCAGCTGCCCCGTGTCGATCCGCGCCACCCGCAGCGGTCGGGCCCCGGTGCCCCGGGCGGCCGGGCCGCCGCGCGGCGCGGTGCCGCCGACGACGGGGGCGGGCGCCGGCGCACCGGTTCGCGCGTCCCGCTGATCGTCGCCGTCGGCCTCGGCATCGCCGTCCTCGGTGTCGGGGCGGGCGCCCTGCTCAGCACCGGTTCGGACGGCGACGGCGGCACCGACGGGAAGCCCGTCTCGGCGGCGGCGTCCACCGGGTCGCAGTCGGCCTCCCCGTCCGCCGACCCGGCGAAGGAGCAGGCCGTCGCGCTCGACAAGCTGCTGGCGGACAGCAACGACAGCCGGGCCTCCGTGATCGCGGCCGTCGGCAACGTACGGGCCTGCGACAACCTCGGCCAGGCGGCCACCGATCTGCGCGCCGCCGCCAAGCAGCGGAACGACCTCGTCACCCGGCTCTCCGGCCTGAAGGTCGACAAGCTGCCGAACAACGCGGACCTGACCACCGCGCTGACCAACGCCTGGAAGGCGTCCGCGTCCGCCGACAGCCACTACGCCGCCTGGGCCGACCAGACCGCGGGCAGGCACGGCTGCCGCAAGCACCGGGCCCGCACCACCCCGCAGTCCCAGGCCGGCGACCGCGCGAGCGTCACCGCCAGCGCGCAGAAGACCAAGGCCGCGCAGCTGTGGAACTCCATAGCGTCCACGTACGGACTGACGCAGCGTCAGCCGACCCAGCTCTGACGGACGGTGCCCGTGGGGGCGGACCCGGACTCCGGGCCCGCCCTCACGGGCGTTGCCGTCAGCGGGAGTTGGAGGCGGCGCTCTCCAGGGTCTTGGACACGTTGACGAACCCGCGCCGGGACGTGACCAGTTGGCCCCCGCGTACGACCTGGAAGGTCACGTCGGCGTTGACCAGGCGCGGGAAGTCGACCACCGCGAGCAGGTCCCCGAAGCGCCAGCTCAGCGTGGGCGTGAGCCGGCCGGTGTCGACCTTCAGGCCGTCGTCGAGCGCGCGCCGGATGGTGCGCGCGCTCACCTCGCCGTCGCCCAGGGACTCGACGACCTGCCGCAGGACGGTGTAGGCGATCCAGGTGGTCTGCACCCCGGCGTCCGCGGGGTCGATGCGGTTGTCGCCGAAGGCCTGTTCGCGGATGACCGCCTTCATGGCGTTCCACCGGCCGTCCTTCGACGCCGGGTACCAGCCGGTGACGTACGCGTTCTCGTACGGGCCCGACCTGCCGCCGGTGGCGTCGATCACGGTCTGGTCGACGCTGCCGAGCACGGAGGCCGTGCGCACCTTCGGGTAGTCCTCCCGGCGGTGGCGGAAGGTGTCCATGAAGGCGTCCGTGCGGTCCCCGAGCGCGGTCACCACGCATCCCCGCTCGGCGGGGTCGGAGGACGCCCGCTGGAGGGCCTGCGTGACCTGGGCCGAGTAGTCGGTGGCGTCCTCGGCGGCGCGCACGTCCGTGGCGGGGGCGTGTCCCTCGCGCTCCAGACCGGCGCCGAGGAGCAGCGGGAGCTCGTCGCCGGCGATGGTGTCGGGGCGGACGAGCGAGACCGGGCCGCAGGTGCGGCCGAGCTCCTCGCCGAGCCCGGCCAGCAGCGCGGGCTGGCCGCCGTTCACCGGGTAGGAGAGCGGGCTGCGGAACTCGTCGTCGGTCAGGCCGTACCCGCCGATGTACGGGATGCCGGCGCCCTGGAGCGGGGAGAGGAAGGAGTCGCCGTGCTGGCTGTAGGAGCCGACGACGGCCACGGCGTCCTCCTTGGCCGCGCGCCGGGCGCACTTCGCGGCGTCCACGGAGTCGTTGTGGTCGTTGCAGGTCAGGACCCTGAGCTCGCGGCCGTTGATGCCGCCCCGGGAGTTGACCCAGCGGGCGTAGGCCTGCGCCATGGCGGGCATGCCGGGCTTGTTCGTCGCCGGGGTGTCCTCGGGCGCCCAGGTCATGACGGTGATGGAGTCGCCCCCGGAACCCCCTGTGACACCGGGGACGACCCCACAGCCGACGGCGATCGACGCGCACACCGCCAGAGCACCCGCCGACAGCAGCGTGGCCTTGAGTGGGCGGGACAGTGCGGAGGGGGAGGAGCTGCGTGTGCGTCGCCTGCCGGTCATGTCCCCGCACGATTCCCTCACACGGCCAACCGGGGAGTGACCGCCGGTCAACCGGCGGTGACGCACAGGTGAACAACGGGGGGCGGTCGGAGGACCGGCACGGGGAACGTACGATCGATGACCGTGCAAGGTTCGGAGAAGTCTTCCCGTCGCGGGCACCGCTCATCCACCATGGGCGGCATGCCACTGAACGACATGCCGTGGTGGCGCTGGCGCAGCAATGTGCGCTCCGCGCTGCACATGCTCTCCGACCCCGGGTTCCAGCGGGACGTCTGGCTCGCCGGCGTGGACGGGTACGGGGACGTCACCGACGCCGTGTACCGCCTCGTCGAGGACACCTGGCTCGACAACTGGTCCGCCGAGAAGTACGTCGGCACGATCTTCCGCGACGCGCAGGAGGCGGCGCTCGTCGACTCCGCCGTGCTGCGCGTGCTGCGGATCATGCACCAGGTCGGCCCGGACGCGCCGGTCTCCGCCTACCTCGACCACCAGGCGTGGCCGGAGGCGGTCCGCGCCGCCCGTGACGCGCACGTCCTGCTGGCGACGAGCGACGGCGACGACCCCGACGTGCCGCCCCGCACGCTCGAGGTGCTCAGGATCCTGACCCGGTCCGCCTAGCGGGACGCCCGCCCGGCGCGGGCGCCATGTATGGGACCCTGGCGGGCATGAACGAGCAGTCCGTCGGCGCCGCCGCGCCCGCCGAGCAGTACGTCCTGACCCTCTCCTGCCCGGACAAGCAGGGGATCGTGCACGCCGTGTCGAGCTACCTGTTCATGACGGGCTGCAACATCGAGGACAGCCAGCAGTTCGGCGACCACGACACGGGCCTGTTCTTCATGCGGGTCCACTTCTCGGCCGAGGCGCCGGTGACGGTGGACAAGCTCCGCGCGAGCTTCACGGCGATCGGTGACGCCTTCCACATGGACTGGCAGATCCACCGCGCCGAGGACCGCATGCGGGTCGTCCTGATGGTCAGCAAGTTCGGGCACTGCCTGAACGACCTGCTGTTCCGCGCCCGGATCGGCGCGCTGCCCGTCGACATCGCCGCCGTGGTCTCCAACCACACCGACTTCGCCGAACTCGTGGCGTCGTACGACATCCCCTTCCACCACATCGCGGTGACGAGGGACACCAAGGCGGAGGCCGAGGCGCAGCTCCTGGAGCTGGTGCGCGCCGAGGAGGTGGAGCTGGTCGTCCTGGCCCGCTACATGCAGGTCCTCTCGGACGACCTGTGCAAGCAGCTGAGCGGCCGGATCATCAACATCCACCACTCGTTCCTGCCGAGCTTCAAGGGCGCCAAGCCGTACCACCAGGCGCACGCCCGGGGCGTGAAGCTCATCGGCGCCACCGCGCACTACGTGACGGCGGACCTCGACGAGGGGCCGATCATCGAGCAGGAGGTCGAGCGGGTCGGCCACGACGTGACCCCCGACCAGCTCGTCGCCATCGGCCGCGACGTGGAGTGCCAGGCGCTGGCCCGCGCGGTCAAGTGGCACGCGGAGCGCCGCATCCTCCTGAACGGCCGCCGCACGGTCGTCTTCGCGTAACGCAGTCCCGCCGACCCTGGGGAAGGCGTCCGGGGGCGCCGAAGGGGAGACCTTCCTCGCTGCGGGGGAAGGCGCCCAGGGGCGTCGAAGGCACGACCTTCCTCGCTGCGGGGGAGGGCGTCGGGGCGCTGAGACGGGACCGCGCCTCACAGCGGGGCCGGTACGCGCACTGCCCTGAGCGCGGGAACGCGCCGCCCGGGGAACGGGACGCGGGCGCGCCCCGCCGGGAAGGCGCCCGCCACCGCACCCCCGGCAGGCGCCCGCTGTCACATCCGGCTGAGGGACGCCGCCGCCAGCAGGACGTCCCGGATGGCCTCGCGGTCCCCGTCCTGACCGGCGGCCGCCTCCTCCGGCGACACGTGCCCGGCGGCCAGCCGGCAGAACTCCACGCCGTCCAGGGCGACATGGGCGACCTCGAACTCGGCGGACGCGACCGCTCCCGGCGAGTCGAGCGGGATGAGCCACTCCCCGCCGCCTGACCCCTCGATCTCCAGCCGCAGGCTGCGGCCGGGCGTGCCGGCCGCGACGAGATGCCGGGGCGGCGGGGACGACAGGCCCGCGCGACGCCGCTCGGCGAGCGAGGTGGGCAGCATCCGGGCCGCCAGGTCGATCATCCGGTGCAGATGGCGCGGGGCGGGCGGCTCGTACGGGTAGTCCACCGCCTCCGCTATGTCGCCCGCGTGCACCCAGCACTCGAAGGCGCGGTCCAGCATCGAGTCCCGCAGCGGCAGTTCGAAGGCGCCGTACGGCACCGGCAGCAGCCCCGAGCCGCCGCCGGCGAACGACACCGTCCGCACCAGGTTGTGGCTCTGCTCCCGCCACGGCCCGCGCAGCGCACGGGTGGGCGGGAAGTGCGACGCGGCCCAGTACGCCTCGGTCCGCCCCGCCGGCGACCCCTCGTCGGCGCGGGTCCTGCCGAGCGGATCGTCCAGGCCCAGCGCGACGGCGACCAGCCCGTCCACGGTGAGCAGATGGGCGATCACCCCGGCGACGGTCGTACGGCGGCTCGCGGGCCCCTGCCCGTCGAACCAGCGCAGCCGCACGGGCGCGTGCCACTCGGCGCCGCCGATGTCCTGGAGCAGCGCGTCGAGCCGCGCGGTCTCGGCGTCGTACGGGGCCGCCCAGTCGGGCACCGGGATGCGCGGCGGACGCCGGTCGAGGCAGCCCTCCAGGACCCGGGTGCGCAGCGTCGGGTCGAGGTCGAGGCTCTCGGCCGGATGCAGCAGCCCGACGGCCTCGCGCAGCCGGCGGGCCTCGTCCGCGCAGGCGCCGCACTCGCCGAGGTGGTCCTCGACGGCCAGCGTCTCGTCCGCCGAGCACGCGGCGAGCGCCCAGGCGCCGAGCAGCGACTTCAGGACGGGGTGCTCCAGGACGAGCGGCGCGAGGGCCGGGTCCGGCCCGGGGAGCGGGCGTCCGGTGTCCTCGACGGAGGACCGGGGCGGCGGTATGCGCGGCGGGCGTCCGGACTCCTCCCCGGGGCCGCCGTGCTCGGTGCCCGGCCCGTCCGGGCCGCCGCCGTGACCGCCGGAGCCGCCGGAGCCGTCCCCGTATTTGCCCTCGGCGTCCTCCGGTACGTCCTCCCGGTGGCCGCCGGTCTCCTCGTGCGGGCTCCCGGCGCCGAGGTCCCCGGCGCGGTCCGCGTCGCCGCTCACCGCGTGCCCCCGGGTTCGGGAGGCGTCCCGGAGGGGCCGTCGTGGGCGGTGGACAGCAGCTGGAGGCCGAGGCGGAGCCGGCGGCGCGCCTCGTCCTCGGTGATGCCGAGGTCCACGGCGGTCTGGCGGTAGTCCCGGCGCTGGAAGTAGGCGCGCTCCAGGGCGGCCCGCAGCGGCATGGGCATGGACGTGACGATGTAGTCCGCGCGGGCGGCCACCGAGGCGCGGCGCACCCGGCGCTCCAGCTCCTCCACGCTGCCCCGGCCGCCGGACGCCAGCGCGGCGGTCTCGGTGGCGCGCAGGCGCTGCACGGCGAGCCGGTGGGTCAGCGTGGCGACCCAGGAACGCAGCGGGCCCTGCTTGGGGTCGTACGCGTCGGGGTTCTCCCAGACGTGGACGAACACCTCGCGGGTGATGCGGTCGGCCGCGTCCTCGTCCCCCAGTACGCGGTGGGCGAGGCCGTGCACGAGCGAGGCGAACCGGTCGTACAGCTCGCCGAGCGCCGCCGCCTCCCCGCGGGCGAGCCGCTGCTGCATCTTGCGGTCCCAGCGGGGCGGTGCGTCCTTCTTCGCCATACGGCCCCTCACCCCTGCCCGTCCCGAGTGCCTGTCCGCTGTCCAGCCTGTGTGCGTCGCTGTCTCGAATGTAGTCGGCACGTCCGACAGCGCACGCCCCTTTGCGGCAATGTGCGCCCCTTGACGAGCGGCGGATGGTAGTGAACCGCCGCCGCCGCGGCGCCTACCCGTCCCCACCCCGATCACCCCTGATCGGGGCAGATCGGCCATGACTTTTTTGGCTCGACAGGGGCGGGCTTTCGGTCGCGTGCAGGTGTTTCATGGAAACGACTGCCGGGCAGCCGCGCAGGAGAACCGAGGGAGCGTATTCCGTTTCCGGAGGGCGACGAGAGGCGTGGCGTGACGCTCAAGGTGACCGACGGGGAGCGAGGCGACTGGGCCGTGCTCCAAGTGGCGGGCGAGATGGACCTGGTGACGTCGCCGGTGGTCCGCCAGCGGGTGCACGACGCGGTGGCGGACGGCCGCCACAGTCTCGTCCTCGACCTGTCCGAGGTCTTCTTCTGCGATTCCAGCGGGGTCGGCGTGCTCATCGCGACCCGTCGGCTCATCCGCTCCTGCCAGGGGCGCCTGCGGCTGATACTGCCCGCCGAGGGCGCCGAGGACGGCTCGCACGTCAACCGGGTGCTCGCCGCACTCGGGGTGCGCCGTCTGTTCGACGTCTTCCCGGATCTCGACACCGCCCTCGACGAGGAATCCCGCCCCCTGTCCGCGTGACGTGGGTCACAGCGGAGGCGTCGCGGTGCCACACGGTTGTCCCGGAATTCGCGCGGTCTTGGTACAAGCGACGTTTTCCGGCTCCCGCGGGGCCTCCGGCGTCGTACGCTCCCTGCCAGATGAACCCGCAGTCCGGCTGAGAGTCCGGCTGAGATGTAAGGCGGTCCGAACACCATGGTCAGCACCGAGTACGAGCGGAGGATCGCCGCCCGGTTCGCCACCTTCGACCAGGACGGCAACGGCTACATCGACCGGGAGGACTTCAACGCGGCGGCGAAATCGGTCCTCGCCCAGTTCGGTACGGCGGCCCGGTCGGACAAGGGCCAGGCCCTCTACAGCGGGGCCGAGGCCTTCTGGCAGGGCATGGCGGGCATAGCGGACCGGGACGGCGACCAGCGCATCACGCGCGAGGAGTTCGTCAACGGCGCGGTCAAGCGGCTGCGCGACAACCCCGACCGCTTCGCCGAGATCGCCCGCCCCTTCCTGCACGCGGCGCTCGCCGTCGCGGACACCGACGGGGACGGCGCGGCCACGGTCGAGGAGACCGCGCGTGTCCTGCGGGCCCTCGGCGCGAGCGAGGAGGTCGCCGCCTACGCGGCCGGCGCCCTCGACACCGACGCCGACGGCCGTATCGGCGAGACGGAGGTCGTCACCGCGTTCGCCCGCTACTTCACGGTGCCCGAGTGAGGTCCACGGCGGGCGCGTACGGGGAGCTCACGCCGAGAACCGCTCCCTGAGCCGGTACTTGAGCACCTTGCGCAGGGTCTCGTTGCGGGGAAGGGCGTCCACCACCTCCAGCTGCTCCGGCAGCTTGTGCACGGACAGCCCTTCCCCGCGCAGATACGCGGTCACCTCCGCCAGGGTCAACTCCGGTGCCCCCGGTGGCTGTTCGACCACCGCGCAGACCCGTTCGCCGCGCTCCGCGTCGGGCAGGCCGATCACCGCGACGTCGCCGACGCCGGGATGCCTGTGCAGCAGGTCCTCGATCTCCCGGGCCGAGATGTTCTCGCCCTTGCGGATGATCACGTCCTTGAGGCGGCCGGTCAGCACCAGGTGACCGCTGTCCGTCAGCCGTCCCAGGTCGCCGGTGCGCAGGAACCCCTCCTCGTCGAAGGCCGCCGCCGTCTGCGCCGGGTCCAGATACCCCTGGCAGACGGCCTCGCCGCGCAGCCGCACCTCCCCGTCCACGATCCGGATCCGCATGCCCTCGGGGGGCCGTCCCTCCGTCGTCGCCAGGTTCTCGGCCGTGTCGTCGGGCGAGCCCATGGTGATCATCGGCACCTCGGTCATCCCGTACCCATGGGTGAGCTGGACGCCCATCTCGCGGACGACGGCGTGGTAGATCTCGGGCGGCTTCGGCGCCCCGCCGCCCGCCAGCAGCCGCAGCCTCGGGATCACCTTCCGCCCCGGCCGCCCGCGCTGCTCGGCGAGGAACATCGAGTAGAACGCCGTGGACCCGCCGGCCACGGTCACCCCGTGCCGCCGGTACTCCGCCAGGGCGCCGGGCAGCGCGAAGTGCTCGAACATCACCGCCGGGAAGCCGTAGAGCAGCAGCATCACCGTGTAGTCGGGCCCGGCGATGTGCGCGTACGGGAATGCCATCGAGCCCACGTCCCGATCCGTCAGGCGCAGGGCGTGCGCCAGGCAGGAGCCGCCCGCGATCAGTGAACGGTCGGTGTGCAGCACGCCCTTGGGGTCGGAGGTGGTGCCCGAGGTCCAGTAGATCCAGCGAACGGAGGTGCCGTCGGCGGGCGGGGCGGGCAGCACGGACGGATCGCCGTCCGGCAGGTCGTCGTACGCCTCGAAGACGCCCTTCGCGCCCAGTGCGTGGGCCATCGCGGTGTGGTCGAAGCCGCGCCACACCCCGGGGACGGCGAAGAACTCCGCCTTGGACTCGCGCAGGGCGAAGCCGACCTCGCGGTCCCGGTAGAACGGGATCACCGGCGACTGGACGGCGCCGAGCCGGGCCAGCGCGAAGGACAGCAGCGCGGTCTCGATCCGCGTGGGCAACTGCCAGGCGACCACCGTGCCGGGGCGTACGCCCATGCCGTACAGGCCCGCCGCGACCCGCTCCGCGCGCCCGTGCAGCTCGCCGAAGGTCAGGGTGCGGTCGCCCTGGAGCAGGACCGGACGGTCGGGGGTCAGCGCGGCGCGGCGGCGCACCAGTTCCCAGAGGGTGGGCGACGCGGCGAGTGCGTGTGCGGTGTCGTTCACGGCGATCCCCTCGCTGCCGGCGGCGCCCCGGCCCGTGGCTCCGGAGGCGCGGCGGACCTCAACTGACGGACAGTCAGATGATGCGCAGAGCGTAGGGCGCACCGCCTTGTCGGTCCAGGGGTGCGGGGCTAGCCTGACATCTGACGGGTCATCAGATCCGTCGGCGGACGTGCACCCCACGGTGGAGGGGACTCATGACGGAACTGCCGCGGATCGTCAGCGTCGACGACCACGTGATCGAGCCCGCGCACCTCTTCGAGACCTGGCTGCCGCAGAAGTACCGGGACCGTGGACCCAAGCCGCTCACCGCCGGCATCGGCGAACTCGCCTACGTGGCGGGCAGGTACCAGATCACGATGGACCCCGACGGCCCGCCGACCGACTGGTGGATCTACGAGGACCTCAAGTTCCCGTACAAGCGCAACATCGCCGCCGTCGGCTTCGACCGCGACGAGATGACGCTGGAGGGCATCACCCGCGCGGAGATGCGGCGCGGCTGCTGGGACCCGGCCGAGCGACTCAGGGACATGGACCTCAACCACGTCGAGGCCAGCCTCTGCTTCCCTACCTTCCCCCGCTTCTGTGGGCAGACCTTCGCCGAGGCGCACGACAAGGAGGTCGCCCTGGCCTGCGTGCGCGCCTACAACGACTGGATGGTCGAGGAGTGGTGCGGCGACAGCGGCGGCCGGCTGATCCCGCTGTGCCTGATCCCGCTCTGGGACATCGACCTGGCCGTAGCCGAGATCCGGCACAACGCCGCCCGGGGCGTCAAGGCCGTGACCTTCTCCGAGATCCCCACCCACCTGGGGCTCCCCTCAATCCACTCCGGCTACTGGGACCCCTTCTTCGCGGTCTGCCAGGAGACCGGCACCGTCGTGAACATGCACATCGGGTCCAGCTCCCAGATGCCCGCCGCGTCCCCGGACGCGCCGCCCGCAGTGCAGGCATCGCTCAGCTTCAACAACGCCATGGCCTCGATGATGGACTTCCTCTTCTCCGGCGTGCTCGTGAAGTTCCCCCGGCTCAAACTCGCCTACTCGGAAGGGCAGATGGGCTGGATCCCGTACGCCCTGGAGCGCGCCGACGACGTCTGGGAGGAGCACCGCGCCTGGGGCGGGGTCAGGGACCTGATCCCGGAACCGCCCTCGACGTACTACTACCGGCAGATCTTCTGCTGCTTCTTCCGCGACAAGCACGGCGTGGCCTCCCTGGACACGGTCGGCCGCGACAACGCCACCCTCGAGACGGACTACCCGCACGTCGACTCGACCTTCCCGCACACCAAGGAGGTCGCCCTCGACCACGTGAAGGGCCTCGACGACGAGACCGTCCACAAGCTGATGCGCGGCAACGCGATCCGGATGCTGGACCTGGACCTCGACAGCTGATGGACCTCGCCTGCACCCCGGAGGAGGAGGACTTCCGCGCCCGGCTGCGCGCCTGGCTCCGCGAGACCCTGCCCGCCCTGCCCCCGAAGCCCGCGCCCGACGACTGGCCCGGACGGCGCGCCTACGACCTCGGCTGGCAGCGCAGGCTCTACGACGCCGGGTACGCGGGACTGCACTGGCCCGTCCACGCGGGCGGCCGGGGAGCCACCCCGACCCAGCACCTGATCTTCCTAGAGGAGACCGAGAAGGCGGGCGCCCCCTACGTGGGCGCCAACTTCGTCGGACTGCTGCACGCGGGCCCCACGATCGCCGTCGAGGGCACCGCCGAACAGCGGGCGCGCTGGCTGCCGCCCGTGCTGCGCGGCGAGGAGGTCTGGTGCCAGGGGTTCTCCGAGCCCGACGCGGGATCGGACCTGGCGGCGCTGCGCACACGCGCGCGGCGCGACGGCGACCACTACGTGGTCAGCGGGTCCAAGATCTGGACCTCGCACGCGGAGGTCGCGGACTGGTGCGAACTGCTCGTGCGCACCGATCCGGACGCCCCGAAGCACCGGGGTATCTCATGGCTGGCCCTGCCCATGGACGCGCCGGGCGTCACGGTCCGCCCGCTGCGCACCCTCGCGGGCTCGGCCGAGTTCGCGCAGGTGTTCCTCGACGAGGTGCGCGTCCCGGTCGCCAACCGGGTCGGCGCCGAGAACGACGGCTGGCGCGTGACCATGGTGACGCTCTCCTTCGAACGCGGCACGGCCTTCGTCGGCGAGGTCGTCGCCTGCCGGCGGGTGCTGCGCGAACTCGCCCGCGCGGCCCGCGCCGACGGCCACTGGGACGACGCCGTGCTGCGCCGCCGCCTCGGCCGGCTGAACGCCGAGTTCCGGGCGCTGTGGCGGCTGACGCAGTGGAACGTCAGCGAGGCGCAGCGCACGGGCGGGGTGCCCGGCACCGGCGGGTCCGTCTTCAAGCTGCGGTACTCGCACGCGCGGCAGGAGCTGTACGACGCGGCGGCCGAGGTCCTCGGGCCCGGCGCGCTGGACCTGGGGCACGAGTGGACCCTCGACCGGCTCTCCTCGCTGTCGTACACCATCGCGGCCGGCACCTCGCAGATCCAGGCGAACATTGTGGCCGAACGCATCCTGGGCCTCCCGAAGGGACGGTGACGGCATCCCGTGCACTTCCAACTCACGGACGACCAGCAGGCGTTGCGGGCGGGTGTGCGCACGCTGCTCGAAGGGCGCTTCGGCCGGGGGGCGCTGCGCGCGGCGGTGGACGGCGGCGGCCTCGACCGCGCGCTCTGGCACGAGCTGGGGGCGGCGGGCTTCTTCGCGCTGCGGCTGCCGGAGGCCGAGGGCGGGGTCGGCCTCGGCCTCCCGGAGGCGGTGCTGGCCTTCGAGGAGGCCGGTCGCGTGCTGCTCCCCGGGCCGCTGGTGGCGACACACCTGGCGGCCGGGACCGTGCCGGGGGCGGCCACCGGGGAGACGGTCGTGACCGCCGCGTACGGCGGCCTCGTGGAGTGGCTGGACGAGGCGGACGTCGTACGGGACCCCGGACCGCCCGGGTCACCCCCGGAGCCCCTCCGGAACGCGGAACGGCCGACGGCACCGCCCGGCTCGCCCGCCCGCCCGGTGTCCCTGATGCCCGAGGCCGTGGCCGTGCGGTCCGTCGACCCGCTGACCCCGCTGCACCGGGTGCCGGTCCCGGCGGCGCCCGATCCCCTGGTCGTCCTGCTCACCGCCGCCGAACAACTGGGCGGCGCGGCCCGCACCTGCGAGCTGGCGGTGCAACACGCCCGGGCGCGTGAGCAGTTCGGGCAGCCCATCGGGGCCTTCCAGGCGGTCAAGCACCTGTGCGCCCGGATGCTGGTCCGGGTGGAGACCGCGCGCGCGGCCGTGTACGCGGCCGCCGTGACCGCCGACCCGCCGGACATCGCCGCCGCCCGGCTGCTCGCCGACGAGGCCGCGGTGCGGGGCGCCCGGGACTGCCTCCAGGTGCACGGCGGCATGGGCTTCACCTGGGAGTCCGACGTCCACCTGCACCTGAAACGCGCCTGGATCCGCACCCGGCGTGCTGGCGACGCTACGGAGAGTGAGGAGATGCTGGCCGGGAATCTGCTGTCCGGATCGGCGTGGTGAGGCCCTGCGCAGGGCGCCCCGCGCGGGACGCTCACGGAATGTCGCGGAACGTGGCACACCGGAATCACGGAGCGTTGAGACCGGGTTGTGTCCTACGCGTGACTCGTCACGGCCTGGAGTCACAGCCGTGCTCCGGTACCTTGTGTGGGATGCGAGTGGTTCTGAGGCCGGACCATACCGGTGCTGCCCCCGAGGTGGCGCCGGACCGGGCGATGCGCGCCGCTCGCAGGGCGGGACGGACCGTCGTCCCCGCCTGTTCGACTCCCCGCTACGAGCGTCGCACAGTATGCCGTATGCGTACTCCTTCGCGCTGGAATATGCCCGAAGCGCTTGTTGGGGTGACTGTACGTCAACCATGCTGTCTCTCAAGGGAATCACGTTCCGTGACCCTGGTTCTGGCCATGCAGGCGATGGCCACGATCGTGGCCCTGGTGAGGCGCGAGGCGATGTGTCCGCCGGTTCGGATGGTGTGAGCGGTGCAGGTGCTTCAAGTGCAGCTGGAGATCCGGCCCGACCCCGCGGAGGTGGGGCGCGCCCGGAGATGGGCTCGGTCGCGGCTCGCGGTGTCCGGCATAGAGGCCGACGAGCCGCTCGCCGAGACGTTGATCCTGCTCGTCTCGGAGCTCGTCACCAACGCGGTGGTGCACACGGGCTGTCCGGCCGTGCTGCGCCTCCAGTTGCAGGGGGTTCGCGGCGAACCCTCCGGCGCCGCCGCCGGAACGGTCCGCCTGGAGGTGGCCGACTCCAGTGCCTGCCCGCCGGCCCCGCGCCACGCGCAGGGCGATGACACCAACGGCCGCGGTCTGGAGCTCGTCGACGGTCTCGCCGACCGCTGGGGCTGGAGCCCCGAAGGGGCCGGCAAGCGGATCTGGTGCGAGGTGGACCGCTGCGCCCCGGGTGTCACGAGGGCCGTCGCGTACCCGGCGTACGAGGGTTTCGCGTACGAGGCCGTGTAGCGCGCCGGCGTCCCGGTGGCGGCCCGTCGTGCGGAACGTGCATACATGCACGTCCACGGCGTCCGCCCGCGTGGTCCACGGCTGAATGCGCCGGGCAGTGCTCCCGTACGCGCTGTCACAAATGGGGTGTAGGTGATGAATCCCCGTACGGGTGTTGACGTGGCGTGTCCGTTTGATCACGCTTGTGTTCAGCGATTCGCCGCGAGGGGACGACGAGGGTTTCGGTGACGGAAGCCCTCGACGAGTGCGGATCGCGATTCGGCGTCGACTCCTCGAGGGCCAAGTGGGAGCAGGGCGGGAACGCCGGAGCCGGATGGCGGCGCGCGGTGCCGTGCTCGGGGCGGGCAGCGCCGCGCCGCCAGCCGACATCCCCGCGCCGCCGCCGGTCGGCGTCCGCCCGCACACACACCCCCTTTCTTCCCTCCGATTCGCCGGCTACAGCACGGCCACCGGTGCCACCGGGGAGCCCGTGCCGCCGACGAAGGGTTCGGGGGTGGCCGACAGCAGGAAGCTGTAGCGCCTTTCTTGTCCACAGGCTGTGGACAACTCTTCGAGATTCCAGTTCTGGCCCTGAAGCATCCCCATCTCCACGAGGTCGAGCGCGTGCACGGGCAGCCACAGGTCCTCTATCTCGGGAGGAAATATCTCAAAGGTGAGGGTGTCGTTCGCGACCGCGGCGACATCGCGGGCGTGGAACCACTCCGGGGTGCGGACCGAAAGACCCGGGGACGGATAGCCGTACGCCTCCCGGTCGCCCGCCAGATAGACCTGGACCTGGCCGGTGCGTACGAGGACGATGTCGCCCGTCCGCACCCGGGTGCCCGCGAACTCCTCGGCGGCGTCGAGGTCCTCGGGGGTCACGGCGTGCCCGCCCGCCAGCCGGTCCTCGCCGCGCGCCCGGGCGACGTCGAGCAGCACACCCCGCGAGACGATGTGCCGCGGCTTGTCGATGCCCCCGAACGCGGCCCCGCCGTGCGCGGTGACCGTCTCCGCCGGACGGCCGTTGTAGAGCCGCCCCGAGTGCGAGACGTGGGGCAGCGCGTCCCAGTGGGTGGCCGCCTGGAGCCCCATGGTCACGACGTCGTCGCTGCACGCGACCGTGCCCGGCCCGAACAGCTCCTGGTTGATCTGCACCATCACGTGCAGCGGGTTCACCCGCCCCGGGATCATGCCGGTCTGCACCCCGTCCTGCCGCAGCGGGAGCGCGAGCGGTATCCGGCGGCCCGTGCGCACCTCCGCCGCCGCCTCCCGCACCACCTCGTCGGTGACGAGGTTCAGTGTCCCGATCTCGTCGTCGGCGCCCCAGCGGCCCCAGTTGTTCACGCGCTCGGCGAGGTCGTGGAACGCCGGATGCGGTGTCGTCGCTGACATGGGTCCTCCGCGGGGCTTGTCTCCGGGTGTCTGCCGGGTCATAAAATCTAACGGTCCGTCAGAAACCGCGGGAAGGGGCCGGGCGTGGGGAACTTCTTGGCAGGCAAGGTCGTCGCCGTGACCGGCGCGGGCCGCGGGATAGGCCGCGCCGTCGCGCTCGCCTCGGCGGCCGAGGGGGCGCGCGTCGTCGTCAACGACCACGGCGTCTCCGTCGAGGGCGCGTCCCCGACGAGCGCGGTGGCCGAGGCGGTGGTCAAGGAGATCGAGGCGGCGGGCGGCGACGCCGTCGCGGTGGCCGACGACGTCTCCACCATGGCGGGCGGCCGGCGGGCCGTCGACGCGGCCCTGACGTCGTACGGGCGTCTCGACGGAGTCGTGTGCGTGGCGGGGATCCTGCGCGAGCGGATGCTCTTCAACATGACCGAGGAGGAGTGGGACCCGGTGGTCGCCACCCACCTGAAGGGCACGTTCACCGTCTTCCGCGCCGCCTCCGCGGTGATGCGCGCCCAGGGCTCCGGGACGCTGATCGGCTTCACCAGCGGCAACCACCAGGGCTCCGTCGCCCAGGCCAACTACAGCGCGGCGAAGGGCGGGATCATCTCACTGGTGCGCAGCGCCGCCCTCGGCCTGCACAAGTACGGGGTCACGGCCAACGCGGTCGCCCCGGTCGCCCGGACCCGGATGTCGGCGAACGTCCCCATGGAACTGGCCGAGATCGGCGAGCCCGAGGACGTGGCCGCCCTCGTCGTCTACCTCCTCTCCGACCGCGCCCGCCAGGAGCGGATCACCGGGCAGGTCTACACGATCGCCGGTCCCAAGATCGCGGTCTGGGCGCAGCCGCGGGAGCTGCGGGCCGGCTACGCCGAGGGCTCCTGGACCCCCGAACGGATCGCGGACTTCCTGCCCGGGACGGTGGGCGTGGACCCGATGCCGCTGCTGGAACGGGTCGAGGCGATGGCCCGGGCCGCCGCCGCGAAGCAACGCCCGAACGCGTGAGCGGCCGTGCGGGCGGCCGACGTGAGGCGGTGACCGTGGAGTTCGGAACCGGTGCGCGGGACGAGGCGTTCCGCGCCGAGGCGCGCGCGTGGCTGGCGGAACACCTCCCGGCCGGGGCGGGCCGCCGGGAGTGGGAGCGCGAACTCGGCGCGGCCGGCTGGATCGGACTCGGCTGGAGCGAGGACGGGTACGGCAACCGGACCGCGTCGCTGACGCAACAGGTGGCCTGGGCCGAGGAGTACGCCCGCGCGGACGCTCCGGCACGCTCGGGCCACATCGGCGAGAAGCTGCTCGCCCCCACCCTCATCGCCCACGGCACACCCGAGCAGAAGGCGCGCTTCCTGCCGCCGGTCGCCCGCGGCGAGGAACTGTGGTGCCAGGGCTACAGCGAACCCGGCGCCGGTTCGGACCTCGCGGGCGTGCGCACCGCCGCCGTACGGGAGGGGGACACGTACCGCGTCACCGGCCAGAAGATCTGGACGTCCCTCGCCCACGAGGCCGACTGGTGCTTCGTCCTCGCCCGTACGCGGCCCGGTTCGGTCCGCCACCACGGACTGTCGTTCCTGCTCGTCCCCATGGACCAGCCCGGCCGCGTCGAGGTCCGGCCGATCCGCCAGCTCACCGGGACGAGCGAGTTCAACGAGGTGTTCTTCGACGGCGCGGAGGCGCGCGCCGAGCACCTCGTCGGCGCCGAGGGCGACGGCTGGCGCGTGGCGATGAGCCTGCTCGGCTTCGAGCGCGGAGTGTCGACCCTGGCCCAGCAGATCGGATTCGCACGGGAGTTGGGCACCGTGATCCGGGCGGCCGTCGCCACCGGGGCCGCCGACGACCCCGTCGTCCGGGACCGGCTCGTGGACCAGTGGGCGCAGTTGCGCGCGATGCGCTGGAACGCCCTGCGCACACTGGGCAGTTCGGACGCCGAGGCGCCGGGAGCGCCCAGTGTGGCGAAGCTGCTGTGGGGCCGCTGGCACCAGCGGCTCGGCGAGCTGGCGATGGAGGTGCGGGGCGCCGGGGCGGCCGTGGGTCCCGCGGACTGGTCGCCCGAGGAGCCGTACCGGATCGACGAGCTCCAGCACCTGTTCCTGTTCGGCCGGGCCGACACAATCTACGGCGGCTCCGACGAGATCCAGCGCACGATCATCGCCGAGCGCGTGCTCGGCCTGCCGAAGGAACCCCGGGGATGAACCCGGGCGGAGGGGAGCCGGTGCGATGCGAGGCGTGATCTTCGACGGGAAGCGGACCCGGGTCGTGGACGATCTCGAGGTGCGCGATCCGGGACCGGGCGAGGTGCGGGTCGCGATCGCGGCGGCCGGGCTCTGCCACAGCGACCTGTCCGTGGTGGACGGCACCATCCCCTTCCCGGTCCCCGTGGTGCTGGGGCACGAGGGCGCGGGGACCGTCGAGTCGGTGGGCGCCGGCGTCACCCACGTACGGCCCGGCGACCACGTGTCGCTGTCCACGCTCGCCAACTGCGGTGCCTGCGCCCAGTGCGACCGCGGACGGCCGACCATGTGCCGTGCGGCGATCGGGATGCCGCGGCAACCGTTCACCCGGGGCGGCCGCCCGCTCCACCAGTTCGCCTCCAACTCGGCCTTCGCGGAGCGCACGGTCGTCAAGGCGGTGCAGGCGGTGCCCGTCCCCGCGGACATCCCGATGCCGTCCGCCGCGCTGATCGGGTGCGGGGTGCTGACCGGCGTCGGGGCCGTGCTGAACCGGGCGCGGGTGGAGCACGGCGACACGGTCCTCGTCATCGGCACGGGCGGCGTCGGGCTCAACGTGATCCAGGGGGCGCGGCTCGCCGGTGCCGTACGGATCGTGGCGGTGGACGCCAACCCGGCCAAGGAGACGGCGGCCCGCCGGTTCGGCGCCACGGACTTCCTCACCTCGACCCGGGGCGTGCGGGACCTCCTGCCCACGGGCGCCGACCACGCCTTCGAGTGCGTCGGCCGGGTCGAACTCGTCCGCGAGGCCGTCGACCTGCTCGACCGGCACGGCCAGGCGATCCTCCTCGGCGTCCCGCCGGCGACCGCCGAGGCGTCCTTCCTCGTCTCCTCGATGTACCTGGACAAGTCGATCCTCGGCTGCCGGTACGGTTCCTCGCGGCCCCAGCGCGACATCGCCCGGTACGCCGAGCTGTACCGGAGCGGGCGGCTGCTGCTGGACGAACTGGTGACCGCGACCTACCCGGTCGAGGACTTCGAGAAGGCGGCGGACGACGCCCACCAGGGCAGGGTCGCGCGGGCGGTGCTGACGTTCTAGCGCACGCTCCAGCGGACGTCCGGCGGGGCCCCGTGAGCACGGCACGGCGGGGACGCCGTACGCGGGCCCGGGGCGGCGGTGGCCGAAGTTGTCCACAGGGCGCGGGAATTCCGTGGGCGGTGTCGGCGCGGTCGCCTAACGTCGTCGCATGAGCTATCGCGACGTCGCCTCCCGCCAGGTCCTGGCCTGGGCCGTCGTGGCCGTCGCCGCCCGCCTCCCGGTGGCCATGGCCCCGCTGGCCCTGGTCTTCCTGGTCCGCGAGCGCCCCGGGGGTTATGCCCTGGGCGCGGTCCTCGCGGCGGCCTACGTGGTCGGGGAGATCACCGGCGCACCCCTGCTCGGCACGCGGATGCGCCCGCACAGCGCCCGCCGCCAACTGGCCGCGGGCCTGGCGGCCGGAGCGCTCGGCTTCGCGGGCCTCGGCGCGTTCCCGCACGCGCACGCGGGGATACTCGCGGCGTTCGCGTTCCTCGCCGGAGCCGCGCCCGCCGCGGCCCCCGGCGGCCTGCGCACCCTGCTCACCGGCCTCGTCCCGAAGGACGCCGTCGCCCAGGCCCTGTCGACCGAGTCGATGCTGATGTCCGGCATCTGGGCGCTGTCCCCGGCCGCGGTCACCGGCCTCGCGCTGGGCGTCGCCCCCGCGGTGCCCCTCGTGCTGGCCGCCGCGCTGATGGCGGCGTCCGTCGCGGGGCTGTGGCTGCTGCCCGCGGGCTGGGAGGCCGACGCGGCGGACCGGGACGGCGTCTCGCTGCCCCGCCTGCTGGCCCGCGCCTGGCCGGTGTACGTGACGGGCGCGGCGAGCCTGTCCCTGCTCGCCCTCGCCGAACTGGTCCTGCCCGCGCTCCTGGAGCAGCGCGCCGTCGGCGTGGGCTGGTCGGGCCCGCTGCTCTCGGGGTTCGCGCTCGGGTCGGGCGTGGGCGCGTTCGTCTACGGGCTGCGGTCCTGGCCGGGGGACCTGCGGGCCCGGAGCGTGGTGCTCATGACGGGCGTCTCCGCCTGCGTGGCGCTGGTCGCGGTGCTGCCGGCCCCCGGCTGGACGGCCGCCGCCCTCGCCGTCGCGGGCGTGCTCCAGGCCGGCGCGATGCTCACCCGCAACCTGTCGCTGCGCGAGGTGCTTCCGCCGAGCGCGCTGGCCGCCGGCTACTCGGTGATGTACGCGGCGGTCGGCGCGGGATACGCGGCGACCGGCTCCCTCGCGGGTGCCCTGCTGCACTTCGTCGCTCCGTCGACCGCGATCCTGGCCGGCGTCGCGCTGACGCTGGCGCTCACCGCGGTCGGCGCGCTGGGGGAGGGCCGGAGCGGGCGCCGGGCGCCCGCGGCGACACCGTCAACCGGCGCTCGCGACACGGCCGTTGGCGTCCTTCCGGCCCCCGGTCCCGCCTCCGTTGCCGGCGCGGAAGGTGCGGCGATAGGTCGTGGGGGTGACCCCGAGGGCGGACTGTAGGTGCTGGCGCATCGACTGGGCCGTGCCGAAGCCGGCGTCCCGGGCCACCTGGTCGATCGACAGGTCGCTGGACTCCAGGAGATGGCGGGCCCGCTCCACGCGCTGCTGGGTGAGCCACTGCCCGGGGCTGATGCCGGCCTCCTCGCGGAAGCGGCGCGTGAAGGTGCGTACGGACATGTTCTCCTGCTCCGCCATGTCGCGGAGCTGGATGGGCTCGTGGAGGCGGCCGAGGGCCCAGGCGCGGGCGGCCGTGGTGGTCGCCACCTGGGGCTCGGGGACGGGTCGGTGGATGTACTGCGCCTGGCCGCCGTCCCGGTGCGGCGGCACGACGGTGCGGCGGGCCACGTCGTTGGCGACGGCGGTGCCGTGGTCGCGGCGCACGAGGTGGATGCAGAGGTCGATCCCGGCGGCGACCCCGGCTGAGGTGAGGATGTCGCCGTCGTCGATGAACAGGACGTCCGCGTCCACCTTGATCCTCGGGAAGAGCCGCTGGAAGTGCTCGGCTGAGGCCCAGTGCGTGGTGGCGGCGCGGCCGTCGAGCAGGCCCGCGGCGGCCAGCACGTATCCGCCGGTGCAGATGGAGACGAGCCGGGTGCCCGGCCGGACGTGGGCCAGCGCTGCGGCCAGTTCGGGCGTCAGGACGCCCTCCTCGTGGACCGGGCCCAGCTCGTAGGAGGCGGGGATCACGACGGTGTCGGCGGTGGCCAGCGCCTCCGGCCCGTTCTCCACGAGTACGGCGAAGTCGGCGTCCGTCTCCACGGGCCCGGGCGCGCGGACCGAGCAGGTGACGACCTCGTACAGCGCGCGTCCCTCGGCGTCCCTGGCTCGCCCGAAGATCCGCTGGGGGATGCCCAGTTCGAAGGGCAGCAGCCCGTCCAGCGCGAGGACGACGACCCGGTGCCGCCGCGCCGGGGCCCGCTCCTCGAGGTCCGCCGGGGAGGTCCCGGACGCCCTGGCCGGATCCTGGTGCCGACGGGGTCCCGCGGAGGCGTCCGCCTGCGCGGTGGCGGTCCCCGGGGCCGGAGCGGGGTCGGGAAGCGTGGCGGTCCCCGGGGCCGCGGCACCGTCCGGGGCCGCCGCCGTGGCCGGAGCCGCGGGGGTGCCGTCCGTGGCGCCGGGCGGGCTCGGGGCGGCCGGCGTCGTGGCGGGTGCGCTGTCCCGGTGGCCGGGACGGATGAGAGCCATGGCCCGATCCTAGCGAACGCTGTCCTTCGGGCCACTCGTTCGCCGGAAGCGCGACCCCGAAGCTCTATGACGTGACCCAGACATCCGCAGCCACCGCCGCCGCGGCGGAATCAGGAACCGCCCGCCCGCCCCGTCGTACGCGCGTCCACCGCGCGTGGTTCGTCGCCGCCGTGACCTTCGTGACGATCATCGGCGCGGCGGCCTTCCGTTCCCTGCCCGGCCTGCTCATCGACCCGCTGCACGAGGACTTCGGCTGGTCGCGCGGCACGATCGGCGCGGCGGTGTCGGTCAACCTCGCGCTGTACGGGCTGACGGCGCCGTTCGCCGCCGCGCTGATGGACCGCTTCGGCATCCGCCGGGTGGTGGCGGTCGCCCTGATGGTGATCGCGCTCGGCGCCGGGGCCACCGTGTGGATGACGGCGCCCTGGCAGCTGATGCTCTGCTGGGGCCTGCTGGTCGGCCTCGGCTCGGGGTCGATGGCGCTCGCCTTCGCGGCGACGGTCACCAACCGCTGGTTCACGAAGCGCCGGGGCCTGGTCACCGGCATCCTCACCGCCGCCTCGGCCTCGGGCCAGCTGATCTTCCTCCCGCTGCTGTCCTGGATCATCTCGGAGCACAGCTGGCGACCGGCGGCCGTCACGGTCTCCCTGGCCGCCCTCGCGGTGGTCCCCTTCGTCTGGCTGCTGCTGCGGGACCACCCGGCGGACGTGGGCCTGACGCCGTACGGCGCGACGGAGTTCACGGAGAAGCCGCCGGCGGTGCCGGGTGCGGCGCGCCGGGCGGTGACGGTGCTGTTCTCCGCCTCTCGCACGGGCCCGTTCTGGCTGCTGGCCGGCACCTTCGCGATCTGCGGCGCCTCGACCAACGGCCTGATCCAGACCCACTTCGTGCCCGCGGCCCACGACCACGGCATGCCGATCACGGCGGCGGCCTCGCTCCTCGCGGTCATCGGCGTGTTCGACGTGATCGGCACGGTCGCCTCCGGCTGGTTCACCGACCGCTTCGAACCGCGCAGGCTGCTGGCCGTGTACTACGCGCTGCGGGGTGTCTCGCTGCTGTTCCTGCCCATGCTCCTGGCGCCGAGCGTGCACCCGCCGATGATCTTCTTCATCGTCTTCTACGGCCTCGACTGGGTCGCCACGGTGCCGCCCACGCTGGCCCTGTGCCGCGAGCAGTACGGCGAGGACAGCGCGATCGTCTTCGGCTGGGTCCTCGCCTCCCACCAGGTGGGCGCCGCCCTCGTCGCCTTCCTCGGCGGTGTGGCACGGGACGCGTTCGGCTCGTACGACCTCGTCTGGCAGGCCTCCGGGGCGCTGTGCGCGGCGGCGGCGCTGATGGCACTGGTGATCCGGCGGCGCCCGGAGCGCCCGGCGGTGACACTCGCCTGAGCTCCCGCGGGGGCGGTGAGCCGTCTCGGGGACGCGGTCAGAGGAAGCGGCCGCGGTGGAAGAGCAGCGGCGGCCGGTCGCCGCCGGCCGCGCCGAGCGCGGTCACCCGCCCCACCACCACGAGGTGGTCCCCGCCCGTGTGGACCGCGTGGATCGTGCAGTCGATCCACGCGAGGGCGCCGGTGAGGCGCGGGGAGCCGGAGACGGGCGCGGCGTCGTACCCGACACCGGCGAACTTGTCCGCGCCGCTCACCGCGAAACCGCGGCACAGCTCGCCCTGGTGGGCTCCCAGGACGTTGACGCAGAAGACGCCGGCGCGGGCGATGCGGGGCCAGGTCGTCGACGTACGCCCGACCATGAAGGCGATCAGCGGCGGGTCGAGCGAGAGGGCCGAGAAGGACTGGCAGGCGAAACCGGCGGGGCCGCCCTCCCCGTCGGCGGCGGGGGCCGTCACCACGGTCACCCCGGTCGCGAAGTTCCCGAGGACCCGCCGGAACTCGGACTGGTCGAACGGCGCCCGCTCGTCGTCGCCGACCGCGCGCAACCCGGGCCGCGGCAGCGCCTCCACGGGCTCCGCGACGGTGGGTGCCCCGGCGGACCTGAGATAACGGACGGCGGCGGCCGCCATCCCTGCGTGTCCCATCACACCGCCCATTGAAGCTGACGGACCGTCAGATGGGAAGCCCCCGGCACCGGCGGTAGGAGCGTCCTGGTGGTCGGCGGTGCGCTCGGAGCGACAGGGCCCGACGCGGCAGGCTCGGCACCGGCGGCGGAGGCGTCCCCGGCGGGGCACGCGTCCGGCATCCGGCGTGGGCGTGTCCCGGTGATCGGTGGTTCGCCGGTCAGCGTCCCCGGTATCGGGGAGTCCGTCGTTCCACGAAGCTCGCCACGCCCTCCTGGGCGTCCGCCGTCGTCATGTTGATCTCCTGGGCCGCCGCCTCCGCGGCGAACGCCGTGGCCCGGTCGGCGTCGAGGGAGGCGTTGACGAGCTGCTTGGTGAGGGCGAGCGCGCGGGTCGGACCCGCGGCGATCCGCTCCGACCAGGCGCGGGCCGTCTTCTCCAGGTCGGCCGCGGGGACGACGCGGTTGACGAGCCCGAGCCGTTCGGCGTCCGGGGCGGTGAGCGCGTCGCCGAAGAACATCAGCTCCTTGGCCCGCCGCGGCCCGATCAGGCGCGGCAGGAGATAGGCACCGCCGCCGTCCGGGACGAGTCCCCGGCGTACGAACACCTCGATGAACGTGGCGGAGTCCGCAGCGAGGACCAGGTCGCAGGCGAGCGCGAGATGGGCGCCGAGACCGGCGGCGGTACCGTTCACGGCCGCGATCACCGGTTTCTCGCAGTCCAGGACGGCGGCGACGAGGCACTGCGCGCCGAGCCGCAGGGTGCGGGCCACGTCGCCCGGCACGCGGTCGCCGCCGGCCGGCGCGCCCCGCAGATCGGCGCCAACGCAGAACCCGCGTCCGGTGGCGGTGAGGACGACTGCGCGGACACCGGGGTCGGCGGAAGCCTCGGCGAGCAGCGCGATCACGCGTTCGCGCTGGTCCCAGGTGACGGCGTTCATCGCCTCGGGCCGGTTGAGGGTGATCCACGAGACGGCGTTGTCAGTGGCGTGCAGTACCAATGAGTCGAGGGCTTCCTCCGTGTCACCGGGGCCTCGGGGGCCTTCGGTTCCTTCGGGACCGTCGGTCCGGTGGCGCGGGGGCCGGCCGGGGGAGGAAGCGTCGGGGGAGGACGCCATGGGGGAGCTCCGTTTCGTACGACGGGTCGCGGCGGTGCTGGGGCGGTTCGCCCGAGGGCGCGCGAAAGGATGGGCGGGGGCCCGGTCGCCAGCGTGCTCAGTGGCAGACCGCCAGCGCGTCCAGGGCCACGGCGCCCTGCCCGCGCGGCAGCACCATCAGCGGGTTGATGTCCAGCTCCGCGATGTCGTCCCCCAGTTCCAGCGCCATCCGCTGCACCCGCAGGATCACCTCGACGAGGGCGTCGACGTCCACGGGAGGACCGCCGCGCACACCGTCGAGGAGCGCCCGCCCCCGCAGCTCCGTCAGCATGGTCCGCGCCTGGTCCTCGCCGAACGGCGGCACCCGCACGGCCGTGTCCCGCAGCACCTCCACGAGGACGCCGCCG
Source organism: Streptomyces sp. NPDC005496 (assembly GCF_042872045.1). Taxonomy (NCBI): domain Bacteria; kingdom Bacillati; phylum Actinomycetota; class Actinomycetes; order Kitasatosporales; family Streptomycetaceae; genus Streptomyces; species Streptomyces sp. NPDC005496. The sequence continues at coordinate 246,107 of NZ_JBIAJQ010000007.1, read as the reverse complement.
AGGCCGACGGTGACGGTCGGCCCGAAGAGCGGGTCGTGCGCGACGCCGACGACCATCTCGACGCCCCGCTCGACCATCTGGCACACCAGTACACCGTCCAGCGAGATCCCCTCGTAGCGGGCGATGTCGGTCAGCTCGCGGTAGGCGTCCCTGACCTGGCTGGCGGAGGTCAGATCGACCTTCACCAGACCCAGTTCGGTCTTGTGGGCGATCTGCGCGCCGGACGCCTTCATGACGACCGGGTAGCCGACCAGGCCCGCCGCCCGCACCGACGCCGCCGCACTGGTCACCAGCTGCTCGCGCGGCACGCGTATGCCGTACGCCCGCAGCAGCTGCTTGGCCGCGTGCTCGCTCAGCTGCTGCCCCGGACGCATCAGCGCCTGCGCCTTTCGGAAGGAGGGCGAGGGTGTGCGGGGCGCCTCGTCGAAGGGCGAGCGGTACGCGGCGGCGAACCGGTGGTGCTCCAGGTGGGCGCGGACGGCGGTGACGCAGTTCGCGAACGTACGGAAGGTGGCGACCCGCGACGACCCGAGGAGCGTCTCGCGGTACGCGGCCTCCGTGCCGACCGGCGATCCCCACACCACGCACACCAGCTTGTCCGTCCGCTCCGCCGCGTCCACCAGGTCCTGGGCCAGCTTGTCGCTCATCGGCGGGAACGGCCCGGTGATGGGGCAGACCAGCACACCGACCGACGGGTCGGCGAGGATCGCGTCGATGATCTTCCGGCCGCGCGGGTCGCCGACCGGGTGGCCGCCGTTGTCGACGGGATTGGCGACGTTCAGGTACTCCGGTATCCACGTGTGGAGTTCCGCCTGCTTGGCGGCGGACAGCGTGGGCAGCGAGAGCCCGGCCGCGGTGGCGAGGTCGGCGAAGTGCGCTCCGGTGCCGCCCGAGATCGAATACACGGCGACGCCGTCGGCCCGTGGGGCCCGTGCCCGGGCCAGCAGGGCGGCGGTGTCCTGGAGTTCGTCGAGTCCGTCGACGCGGATCACGCCGTACTGCCGCATCGCCGCGTCGACCACGGCGTCCGAGCCGGTCAGCTTGCCGGTGTGTGAGGCGGCGGTGCGGGCGCCGGTCTCGGTGCGGCCCACCTTGACCGCGACGACCGGCACCCCGCGGCGGACGGCGCGGTCGGCGGCGAGCAGGAAGGAGCGGCCGTCCTTCAGCCCCTCGATGTAGCAGGCGATGGCGCCGACCTCGGGCCGCTCGGCGAAGTAGGAGATGAAGTCGGCGGTCTCCAGGTCGGCCTCGTTGCCGGTGGGCGCCCAGTGGGAGAGTCGGATGCCCAGCTCCTGGAGCGCGAAGACGGGGCGGCCCTGGTGCCCGGACTGGGTGATGAGGGCGATCGCCGGTCCTTCGAGGTCGTCGCGGAACCGCTCGAAGGCGTTGAGGTTGGTGTTCGGGCCCAGGAGCCGCAGACCGGAGCGCGAGACGGCGGCGGCGAGACGGGACTGCGCCGCCGCGCCCTCCGGTCCGGTCTCGGCGAACCCGGAGGCGAAGGCGACCGCGAACCTGACCTTGGCCTCGGTGAGTTCGTCGATCACGGAGGCGGGGTCGCCGACCAGGAGCGCGGCGAGGTCGACCTGTTCCGGCAGGTCGGCGACGGAGGAAAAGCACGGGATGCCGAAGACGGCGGGGCGGGTGGGATGCACGGGGTACAGGCGGGCGCCGACCCGCTCGGCCCACGCGAGCAGTTGCCGGGTGATCCCGGTGTTCGGCCGGCCCTCGGCGTCGGAGGCGCCGATCACGGCCACCGACTCGGGCCGGAAGAAGCGGTCCAGATCGGGTACGGCGGCGTACAGCGGCCGGCCGCTGACGTCCAGGTCGTCGACGTCGGCGGGTCTGCCGTGGACGACCGGTGAGGGTTGCTCGCCGCAGGCGATGACGCGGGCCCGGCGGGAGTCGGTGGTGAGGGTGCCGTGGGTTGATCCAAGCATCGGTCCGCCCGCTCCTGTGTGACAGCCAATTAACTGACGCTGTGTCAGATTACGCAACTGACGCCCTGTCAGGAACAGTCGTGCACGCAAAGGCTGTGCGCAGGCGGGGGACGCGGGGCGCCGGTGTGGGGCGGCGCGCACAGGGGGTCGTACCCGCCGCACGCCGGAGGGGAACCGGGCGGGGGAGAAGTGGCGCGGAGGGACCACCTCGTCGGCCGGGACGCGCCGGGGGTGGCCCTGGCGTTGGGTCGACGCACTCCGCGGAGCCGGGGCGTGACCGGCACGCCTCCCGAGGCCCGGGTGTCACCGGCACCCTTCCCGAGGCCGGGGTGTGACGGCATCCTTCCCGAGGCCCGGTGCGATCGGCACCCTTCCCGGAGCCGGGGGTGTGACCGGCACCCTTTCCGAGGTCGGGATGTGACCGGCACCCTCCCCGGAGCCGGGGCGTGACCGGCACGCCT
>NZ_JBIAJQ010000007.1:179257-243612 GCF_042872045.1 Streptomyces sp. NPDC005496 | reverse complement strand
CCTCCCGAGGCCCGGGTGTCACCGGCACCCTTCCCGAGGCCGGGGTGTGACGGCACCCTTCCCGAGGCCCGGTGCGATCGGCACCCTTCCCGGAGCCGGGGTGTGACCGGCACCCTTTCCGAGGTCGGGATGTGACCGGCACCCTCCCGGAGCCGGGGCGTGACCGGCACGCCTCCCGAGGCCCGGGTGTCACCGGCACCCTTCCCGAGGCCGGGGTGTGACGGCACCCTTCCCGAGGCCCGGTGCGATCGGCACCCTTCCCGGAGCGGGGGTGTGACCGGCATCCTTTCCGAGGTCGGGGTGTGATCGGCGCGCCTCCCCGGGCGCGGACAAGGGCCCCGTCGCTGCCGACGGGGCCCTTGCCGGAGGCGGACGTTATCGGCGGGCGTTGCTTCGGGCTATCGCCTTGGCGATCTTCTGGGCGTCCAGGGCGAGTTCGCGGAACATCCCGCTGATGGGATTGGTGAACCCGGTGAAGTACAGGCCGGGGGCGTCCCGCGGGGAACGGGCGCCGTGGACGACCGGACGCCCGCGCTCGTCGAGCACCCCGAGGTGACCGACGAGCCCCTCCAGCGCGCGCCGGTAACCCGTGGCGGCGATGACGACGTCGGGGCCGATGCGGTCGCCGCCGGCGAGGACGACCTTGCCGTCCTCGAAGCTCTCGACGGCGCCGACGATCTCGACCCGCCCCTTGCGCACGGCGTCCAGCAGGCCGACGTCCTGGACGGGGATCGCCCCTTCCCGCACCCGCGAGTAGAGCCCGGTGTCCGGGCGGGGCAGCCCGTGCGCCGACAGGTCGGGCACGCTGACCCGGGCCAGCGGCCCCGCGAGCCGGTCGACCAGCCGGACCGGCAGCCGCCGTACGAGGATGCCGGTGAACTGGGCGGCCCAGCCCGCCGTCGAGCGCCGCACGATGTGCGGCGCCGTCCGCACCGCGAGCCGCACCCGCGACGCACCACCCTCGACGAGGTCCACGGCGATCTCCGCGCCGGTGTTGCCGATGCCGACGACCAGGACGTCGCGGCCGGCGTAGGGGCCGGCGTTGCGGTACTCGCCGGCGTGCAGGAGTTCGCCGGTGTAGGCGTCGCGGCCGGGCCAGTCGGGCAGGCGGGGCGTGTGGTTGTGGCCGGTGGCGACGACGACCGCGCTGCCGGTCAGGCGGCGGCCGCCGGTGGCGTGCAGCAGCCAGTCGTCCCCCGACCGCTCGACGCGGGAGACCTCGACCCCGGTGACGATCTCCAGTTCGTGGTGCTCGGCGTACTTCTCCAGGTAGCGCACCACGTTGTCACGTGACACCCACCGTCCGAAGGAGCGCGGCATCGCGAGCCCGGGCAGCGCGGACAGCCTGCGGGTGGTGTGCAGGTGCAGCCGGTCGTAGTGGCGCCGCCAGGAGGCTCCGACCCGGTCGGACCTCTCCAGCACGACGGCCCGCACACCCCGGCTGCGCAGCGCGTACGCCGCGGCGAGTCCACCGGGACCGCCGCCGATCACGTACACGGGGCGGTCTTCGTGGGACGGCACCGAGCGGGGTGTCGAGGAAGCTGTCGAGTCGGCCATGAGCGCGAGCGTAATCACGTCCTGACTTGATGGGTCTCGGTCAAGGCCGGAATCGGTTGCGAATTGATCACGGCTGTAGGAGGCGTGGGTGGGGCCGGTGCCGTAGGCCGTCCGGTTGTGGGGGTGGCGTGCGGAGGGGGGAGGTCGGACGGGGTCCGGGGCGCGTGTCGCCCGCCGTGTGCGGTGCCCCTTGCGCGGGCGCTCCCCGTGCGCTGAACTGACGTACCGTCAGATATCGAGGCGAAGGCGTGGGTGTCCATGGACACGATCTGGCTCACCGGTGCGCAATGGCTCGCCGTGCTGCGTATCGGACTCGGCCTGTGGTGGCTGGAGAGCTGGCGGCACAAGGACAAGAAGGGCTGGTTCGAGCGGGGGACCGGCATCGCGTGGGCGGCGGACGTCGCCTCGAAGCACCGCTGGAACGCGGTCCGCAGCGGCTTCGACGCGGTCGTCGCGCCGAGGCCGCGGACGATGGCGTACGTCGTCGTCTACGCCGAACTCGCCGTCGGTCTCGGCCTGGTCGCCGGCTTCCTCACCCCGGTCGCGCTGGCCGGCGGTCTGCTGCTCAATCTGCTCTACCTGGTCCTGATGATCCACGACTGGGCCGAGCAGGGGCAGAACGCGATGATGGCGCTCATCTCCCTCGTCGCCCTCTTCGCCATGTCGTGGCAGACCTGGTCGCTGGACGACGCGCTCGGGCTGTTCCGGTGAAGGGCGGGGCGCCGGGGCGGACGGGACAGGGCGGAGCGGCGGGCGGCTCCGGCGGGGCGCGGTTCGATGTGCCGGAGGCCGACGCGTTCAGCCGCGCGTACTGGGAGGCCGCCGCCGGGGGGCGGCTCCTGCTGCGCCACTGCGCCGCCTGCGGACGTGACCACCACTACCCGCGCGAGTTCTGCCCGCACTGCTGGAGCGAGGACGTCGGCTGGCGGCAGGGGAGCGGACGCGCGACGCTCTACACCTGGTCCGTCGTGCACCGCAACGACCTCCCGCCGTTCGGCGCCCGCACGCCCTACGTGGCCGCCGTGGTCGACCTCGCGGAGGGGCCGCGGATGATGACCGAGATCGTGGAGTGCGAGGAGAGCGCGCTGCGGATCGGGATGGAGCTGGAGGTCACCTTCCGGGCGGCCGGAGCGGACCCCGCCACCGAGGTGCGGGTGCCGGTCTTCCGGCCCCGGCGGTGAGCGCTCGGCCGCTGACGGTGAACCCGGGCACTCCCGGGGTGAACGGCGGGGTCCCAGGGTGGCCGGCGGCCGGGGCGACCCGGAGGTGAGCCCGGCGCCGGTTCGGGTTTCAATGGCTGGATGGCCGACGTCGACGAGCAGTACACCACCTACCCCTACCGCGAGCTGCACGGTCACGGTCTGCGGCTGCGCGCCTGGAACGCCGCGTCCGACACCGACGCCGGCGCCTGGCTGCGCGGACTCTCCGATCCGGAGTTCCAGCGGTGGAACACACCGCTGAAGGCCGTCCGGGACATCGACGGCGCGCGGGAGTCGCTCCGGACGCGGGCCGAGAGCGCCGTGGACGGCACCGGGGTCTCCTTCTGCGTCACGGACGCGGAGAGCGGGGAGATCCTCGGGCACATCGGCGTCAACGAGATCGACCACGTCATGGGCTGCGCCCGCGTCGGGTACTGGGTGCTGCCAGAGGCACGCGGCCGCAAGGTCGCCTCGCGCGCGCTCGCGGCGGCGGCCGGTTTCGCCTTCACCGAGCTGGGAGTGCACCGCCTGGAACTGGGCCACGCGCTCGGGCACGACGCCTCCTGCCGGGTCGCTGAGCGGTGCGGGTTCCGGTACGAGGGGACGCTGCGGGACGCGATGTTCGAGGCGGGACGGCACGACGCGTACCGGGACGTCCACCTGCACGCACGGATCGCCACGGACCCGGACCCGGACCCGGAACCGGGCCGGGAGCCGGAGTCGGACCCGGAGCCGGATCGGGACCCGGACCCGGATCGGGACCCGGACCCGTACCCGGAGTCGGAGCTGCGGGCGGACTGACCGGCGGTCGAACTCCTCGGCCCGTCCGGTCCAGCTGGTTCAGCCAGTTCCGCCGCTCCCGCAGGTCCCGCCGCTCCGGCAGGTCCCGCCGCTCCGGCAGGTCCCGCCGCTCCGGCAGGTCCCGCCGGTCCCGCCGGACCTGACCGCCGGGGCGCGTCCCGACCCCGGTGTCCGGCCTCCGGTGTGCGCGACGACCGGGAGTCACGGCCGACAGCCGGCTGTCACGGCCAGAGCAGTTCCTTGCGCCAGGCGCCCTCCGTACGGCGGTAGTTCAGCCGTACGTGCTGCCGGCGGGCGTCTCCCTGGAAGAACTCGGCCTCGTCGGGCCGGAGCCGGTACAGGGTCCAGGTCGGGGCGGGCGCGTCCGGTTCACGCTCGGCGTGGGCCCAGGCGGCCTCCGAGGCCCGCGCCAACTCCGCGCGTGACGGCAGGACTTCGCTCTGCCGGCCGACCAGGGCGGCGGCCAGCGCTCCGGTGGAACGAGCGTGCAGATCGGCCTGCCCCTCCTCCGGCGGCGCGAGCGTGACGGGGCCGCGCAGCCGGATCTGGCGGCCCTGTGCGGGCCAGTAGAAGCCGAGGGCGGCGTACGGGCGGGCGGCGAGCTGGCGGCCCTTGCGGCTCGTGGCGTGCGTGGCGAAGGACCAGCCGTCCGCGTCCGCGCCGTGCAGCATCACCGTGCGGACGTCGGGCAGGCCGTCCTCGTCCGCCGTGGCGAGGGACACGGTGTGCGGCTCCGTCTGCCCGGCGGCCACGGCCTCCGCGAACCACTCCTCGAACAGCGGCAGCGGCTCCCCGGGCGCGGCATCCGGATCGAAGGCGGGCAGCTCGGTGTCCCAGACCCGCTGGGACCGCAGCAGGCGGGCGAACGCGGAGGACGTGTCGGCACTCATGCCCCGATTCTCCCGCGACGGCACCGGGACCGCCCGCGTAGGCGTCCCGTACGGCCGCGCATCCCGCCGTCGGCGTGACCGACGACGCCACGGGTGCGCGCGTACCCACGCCTTCCGCGCGGCACCGGGGCGCACGTGTCGGCGTGACCCCGGGTTGAACAGGACCGCCCGCGCAGGCCCACCGCCCGGCCTCGGTACGCCCGCCCAGGTCCTCTCGACGAGGGCCGGGACCGTCCGCGCCGGTGTTCTGCTGTGGCCCCCGGGGCCCCACCACCTACGCCGAACTCACTCTCCCCGCATGGCAGTTCAAGGGCGCGTCCGGGGGCGGCCCCCGGCCCTGGGTAGGGCTGGCCATACCCCCGGTCCGGGAGCCCGCCTCCTCGTGCCGGGGAGCGCGCGACGGCATCGTTGGACCCGGTCGAACCCCAGAGGTTCACGGCCCCGCCGCCCGGAAGGAAACCCCATGAACTCGCTGCTCTCGCCGAAGCCGGAGACGGCGTGCGCGGCGCGGGTTCCCGAAGCCGTCGAGGCCCGTACCGACGGCGTACGGAAGGCCCCGGCGGCCGTGGCGGCACCGGGTCCGCTGGCCTCCTTCGTCCGGTTCGTGGTGTGCGGCGGGGGAGTCGGACTCCTCTCCAGTGCCGCGGTGCCGCTGCTCGCCGACGGGCTGGGGTGGCTCCTGGCGAACGCGCTGGTCACCGTCGTCTCGACCCTCCTGTGCACGGAGCTGCACGCACGGTTCACCTTCGGGGCCGGCGGGCGTGCCGGATGGCGCCGGCACTGGCAGTCCGCCGGGTCGGCCACCGCCGCGTACGCCGTGACCTCGGCCGCGGTGCTCGTCCTGCACCTGGTGACGTCGGCGCCCGGCGTACAGGCCGAGCAGGCCGTCTACCTCGGCGCCTCCGGGCTCGCCGGGGCCGGCCGCTTCCTGGTGCTGCGCCTGTACGTCTTCGCCGCGCGCCCGAGCCGCCCCGCCCCGGCAGGCCCGCTCCCGGTACGCGCCGACGCGACGGTGCCGGTCCCCGGGGAGCTGCGCGCCCGCCCCCGGAGCGCGTGGGCGAGTGTGCGGACGTGCGGCGCACCGCCGGCTCACCCGCGCCCCAGGACCACCGTTCCCGCTGAGCAGAACCAGCCCCCGGTGCCGGAGGCCACCGCGAGGCGCGGCAGCCCGCCGTCGGGGCGCCGCACCTGCCTCCCCTCGCCCGCCTCCCCGCGCAGCTGCCGTACCGCCTCCACGAGCAGGAACAGGCCCCGCATCCCCGGGTGTTGGGCCGACAGCCCGCCCCCGTCGGTGTTGACGGGCAGGTCCCCGCGCAAAGTCAGCCGCCCCTTCTCCACGAAGGCGCCGCCCTCGCCCTTCGCGCAGAACCCGAGGTCCTCCAGCGTCACGAGGGTCATGTAGGTGAAGGCGTCGTAGATCTCGGCGAGGTCCATCTCGTCCGGGCGCAGTCCCGCCCGCCGGAAGGCGAGCCGTCCGCTCACGGCGGCCGGGGAGACCGTGAAGTCGGCCCACTCGGACATCGTGGTGTGCGAGACGTGTTCGCCGGTGCCGAGGATCCACACCGGTGCCGTGCGGCAGTCGCGTACGTACTCCTCGGCCGCGAGCAGGACGGCCGCTCCGCCGTCGGAGCGGATGCAGCAGTGCAGCTTCGTGAAGGGGTCCGCGATCATCGGGCCCGACAGGACGTCGTCGACCGTGACGGGGTCGCGGAACATCGCCTCGGGGTTCGCGGCGGCGTTCGCCCTGGCCTGCACGGCGACCGAGGCGAGCTGTTCGAGGGTGGTGCCGTACTGGTGCATGTGGCGGCGGGCGGCCATCGCGTACTTGGCGACAAGCGTGTGGCCGTAGGGGACCTCGTACTGGAGCGGGCCCCGGGCGCCGAACGAGAGGTCGCCGGTGCGGCGGCCCGCTTTGATGTCGGCGCGGGCGGTGGAGCCGTAGACGAGCAGGACGGCGTTGGCGTGGCCCGCCGCTATGGCGTCCGCGGCGTGGGCGGCCATCACCTCCCAGGTGGAGCCGCCGACCGAGGTGGAGTCCACCCACACGGGTCTCAGGCCCAGGTACTCGGCCACCTCGACCGGGGCGAGCGTGCCGAGGCCGGCGGAGGCGAAGCCGTCGATCACCTCGCGGTCCAGCCCCGAGTCGGCGACGGCACGGCGGGCCGCCTGGGCGTGCAGCGCGTACGCGGTCGTCCCGTCCACCCGGCCGCAGTCGGCGAGTGCGGCCCCGACGACGGCGACCTTGCGTCGTCCCGAGGCCGTCGAAGGCCGGGACGACCCCGGAGTCCGTGGGGTTGGCGTCACAAATCTGACGGTACATCAGATGCGCTGCCTCCCGGGAGGGGTCGGCCGCCGGGTCCGGTGGTCCGCGCCCCTGTGCTTCCGCCGGGTACCGCCCTAACATGACGGCCCGTCAGATACGGGGCGGGGGCCGGCGCGGGGAGAGCCCTCGGCCGGTAGCCGCCCCGGGGAGGAGTCCCGCCCATGGACGCCCGCTTCACCGCCGAACAGGACGAGATCCGGCGTACGGTCCGGGAGTTGCTGCTCAAGCGCTGCGGTCCCGAGGAGCGGCGGGCCGCCGGGCTGACCCCCGCCGGGTACGAGGGCGCGTTGTGGGAGGCGCTCGCGGGCCGGCTCGGGCTGCCCGGCCTCGCCCTTCCCGAGACCTACGGCGGGGTGGGCTGCTCGATCACGGAACTCGCGCTCGCCTGCGAGGAGTCGGGGCGTTTCCTCGCCCCCTCGCCGCTGCTCTCCTCGGCCGTGCTGGCCGCCCCGCTGATCCTCGCTCTCGGCACCGCGGCCCAGCGCGCCGACCTGCTGCCCAGGATCGCGGCCGGGGAGCTGACCGCGGCCCTCGCCGTGCCGGGAGCCGGGCTCGCCACCGCGCTGGGCCTGGTCGGCGACCACCGGGGAGGCTGGGCGGGCGGCGGACGGGCGGGGGGCGTCCAGGCCAGGCGCGTCGACGGGCGGTGGCGCCTGTACGGGGAGGCGGCCCAGGTGCTCGACGGGCACAGCGCCGGTCTCCTGGTGGTGCCCGCGCACACCGGAGGGTTCGCCCGGTCGCGGACCCTGCTGTTCCTCGTACGGCATGAGGATCTGGACGGCGGACTGGTGCGCGTACGGCAGACCGCGCTGGACGTCACACGGCCGCAGGCGCGCGTCGAACTGCGCGACGTGAAGGCCGAGTTGCTCGGGGACGAGGACGCCGACGTGCTCGGACCGCTCGCCGCCGCCGGGGACGGCGCAGCCGCCGTACTGGCCGCCGAGGCCGTCGGAGCCGCGGACCGCGCGCTGGAGCGCACCGTCGAGTACGTGCGGCAGCGGCACCAGTTCGGGCGGCCCATCGGCTCCTTCCAGGCGGTCAAACACCGCCTCGCGGACGTCTACGTGCGGGTCCAGGCGGCGCGGTCGGCGGCGTACTACGCGGCCCGGGCGTGCGGCACCGGAGCCGAGCGGGTGGGCGGGCTGGCGCTCGCGCAGGCGCTGGAGGCACTGCGGTCCGCCGCCTCCGAGGGCATCCAGCTGCACGGCGGCATCGGTTTCACCTGGGAGCACGAGGCGCACCTGTACTTCAAGCGCGCGACCGGCGACGCGCTGCTGTTCGGGCCGGTGCACCGGCTGCGGGCGCGGGCCGCCGACGCGGCGCGGCTGTTCGACGCGGGAGAGGTGGCGGTGTGATGACCCGGGGTGTCCGGCTGGTGCAGAAGGTGTCCTCGACCAGGACCTTCTCCCGCGTCGCGCCGCACGTGATCCCGGCCCTCGACCGCGCCGTGCACCGGCTGACGCGGGGCAGGGTGCTGCCGAGCGCGCGGATGCTGCCCGGTGTCGTCCTCACCGCGCGCGGCGCGCGGAGCGGGCTGCCCCGGCGCACGCCGCTGGCCTGCATGCCGGAGGGCGGCACCGACGGCGCGCTGCCCGCCGGCTGGTTGCTCGTCGGTTCCAACTTCGGCCGTGCGGGCCACCCCGCCTGGACCGCCAACCTGCTGGCCCATCCGGACGCCGAGATCAGCTGGAAGGGGCGGGACGTGCCCGTCACGGCCCGGCTCCTGGAAGGGGAGGAGCGGGCGGCGGCCTGGCGGGCGGCACTGGAGTTCTGGCCGCCGTACGCCGCGTACCAGCGCCGGATCACCCGCGAGATCCGGCTGTTCCGCATCACGCCCCGGTGACCCCGGAACACCCGGTTGCCCCTCGGGTCCCCTGGGCGCCCGGCCCCCCCGGCCTTCCAAGGCCGTGTGAGCCCGGTGGGGCGTGTGCGGTGCCGGCTGGCCCGAATGTGCTGCCCGGGTTTGCGCGTGGGGGCGGGTCCCGGGGCAGGATCCGCCGCATGGACGCCGTGGACCAGAGGATTCTTGCCGAGCTCCAGCGGGACGGGCGGCTGACCGTGACGGAGCTGGCGGCGCGGGTGCGGCTGAGCGTCTCCCCGTGCCACCGGCGGCTGCGGGAGCTGGAGCGGTCCGGCGCCGTCAAGGGCTATCGCGCGGTCGTGGACCCCGCGGCCGTGGGGCTGACCTTCGAGGCGCTGGTCTTCGTGTCGATGCGCCAGGAGGACCGGGACACGATCGCCGGCTTCGAGGAGGCCGTCGCCGGCATCCCGCACGTGCTGGACGCGCAGCGCCTCTTCGGCGAGCCCGACTACCTCCTGCGGATCGCCACCGCCGACCTCGCGGCCTTCCGGCGGCTCTACGACGAGCGGCTCGCGACGCTGCCGGGCGTGCAGCGGCTGACCTCCACGCTGGTCATGAAGCACGTCGTCGCCGACCGCCCACTGCCCGCGTAGGGCCGCGGAACCCGTGCGGCACCGGGCCGCCGCATCCACTGCCCGCGTAGGGCCGTGCCGCCCGTGCGGCACCGGGTCGCCGTATCCGCCGGTCCCGTACAGCGCAGCGGGCGGCAGCCCACACCGGTGGACCGCCGCCCGCATGACAGGAATTGTGTCGAGGAAAGGGAGAGGTGCTACTTCGTCGGCTTCTTGCCCGTGACGCCGAGGTGCACCAACATCGCCAGGTTCGGCTTGAGTTCAGCCTGCTTGACGCCCCACGTCTGGAAGCCCCGCTGATGCGAGGCGACCGCCGCGAGCATGGCGACGAGGGAACCCGCCATCGCCGCCGGGTTGACGTCCTTGTCGACCTTGCCCTTGGACTGGAGCTCGGTGACCGTGTCCGTAAGGGAGTTGTTCACCGAGTTCAGGATCTTCATCCGGATCTTGTAGAACCGCTTGTCGCCCTCGGCTGCACCCAGGTCGACGACACGCAGAATCGCGTCGTTCTTGCGCCAGAACTCCAGGAAACCGTCCACGAGTTCCTGCGCGGTCTGCCAGCCTGCCTTGCCGACCCAGGAGCGGCCTTCGAGCAGCCGGGTCAACCCGGCGCCCTCCGCGGCCATTTGCTCGGCGATCTCCAGGACGGCGCCTTCGACGTCCGGAAAGTACTGGTAGAAAGTCGCCGGTGACGTGCCCGCCTTCCGGGCGACATCAATGACTTTGACGTCCCGGTAGGGCGAGGAGCTGAGCATTTCGCTGAGGCAGTCGAGCAGTTTCTGCCTGGTCGCCTGCCCACGCCGTCCGGCCACACGGCCGTCGACGGTACGCACTTGTCCTGTCATGCCGTCAGCTTACCGAGGGGTGATCGGAGCGCGATTCGGCCGACTGCAAATGGGGAGTACGCCCATTTCCGGGGCCTCCGAGGGGGTGCCTCCGCCGTGCGCGGTGCGTGAGCGGCCGTTAGCTTGGCGGCATGGCCGAATCCGCGTCATCCGCCGCGTCCGCCGCTTTCGCGGAGGGCGTCCCCTGCTGGACGGACGCCCAGCTCTCCGACGTGGAGGCGGGCAAGCGCTTCTACGGTGAGCTCTTCGGGTGGACCTTCGAGGAGGCGTACAGCACCCCGCGCACCCCCCGTACCACCTCCCCACGGCGCGGCACCTCCGTCTGGGCGCACCGTGAGGGCGAGCCCGTGGCCGCCCTCACGCCCAAGCGGGACGGCCGGATGCCCACCGTCTGGACGGTGTACTTCGCCACCCCCGACGCCGCCGCGCTCGCCCGGCGGATCACGGCGGCCGGCGGACAGGTGATCACCGACGCGCTGCCCGTGGACTCCCTCGGCACGACCGTGCTCGCCGCCGACCCCGAGGGCGCCGTCTTCGGGCTGTGGCAGGCGGACTCGCACCCCGGCTTCGGCCGCCGCCACCGGCAGGGCTCCTTCTGCTGGGCCGAGCTGTACGCCAGGGACCCCTCCGGCTCCTTCTACGCGGACCTCTTCGGCACCCCCGACCAGCCCGACGTGGGCCGCACCGCCGTGTCCGACATCTTCCCGGCCGAGATGCCCCCGCACTTCCTCGTCCACTTCGGCGTCCGGGACTGCGAGGAGGCCCTGGAGACCGTCCGCCGGCTCGGCGGCCGGGTACAGGCACCCCCGTTCGACACCTCGTACGGACGGGTGGCCGTCGTCACGGACAATCAGGGGGCGTCGTTCGCGGTGATGCAGCGCTGAACCGGGCATCCGTCCGCGTTCCACCATCCGGCCGCCGCTTTGCAGAAACCGCCCGACGTGGTTTTGTCCTGAGACACCCCGATCCGCACCCGGGTTCGCAACCGGTGGCCCGGACAGGAAGAATCAGGGTGCGTGCCGCTGTGGCGGTTCGGTGGTGAGACGCTGCACGGGGCCGCGTTCATACGTGGATGACGCGGCCCGTACGGGGAGGTGGCAGGCAAGTGGTGGATCAGCTGACGCAGCACGATCCGCGGCGGATCGGGCCGTTCGAGGTGCTGGGACGGCTGGGTGCGGGCGGCATGGGGCTGGTCTATCTCGCGCGCTCGGCGTCCGGCCGGCGCGTGGCGATCAAGACGGTCAGGACGGAGCTCGCCGAGGACCAGCTGTTCCGGGTCCGCTTCACCCGCGAGGTGGAGGCGGCGCGAGCCGTGTCCGGCTTCTACACCGCCGCCGTGGTCGACGCCGACCCGCGCGCCGCGGTCCCGTGGCTGGCCACCGCGTACGTCCCCGCGCCCTCGCTCGAGGAAATAGTGAACGAGTGCGGGCCGTTGCCGGCCCAGGCGGTGCGCTGGCTGGCCGCCGGTGTCGCGGAGGCGCTGCAGTCCATCCACGGCGCCGGTCTCGTCCACCGCGACCTGAAGCCCTCGAACGTCCTCGTCGTCGAGGACGGCCCCCGCGTGATCGACTTCGGGATCGCCTCCGGCGTCTCGAACACCCGGCTGACCATGACGAACGTCGCGGTGGGCACCCCCGCGTACATGTCGCCCGAGCAGGCCAAGGACTCGCGCAGCGTCACCGGCGCCAGCGACGTCTTCTCGCTCGGCTCCATGCTCGTCTTCGCCGCCACCGGCCACGCCCCCTTCCACGGCGCGAACCCGGTTGAGACGGTCTTCATGCTCCTCCGCGAGGGCCCCGACCTCGAAGGACTCCCGGACGAGCTGCGCCCCCTCATCGAGTCCTGCATGCAGATGGACGCGACGGCCCGACCCAACCCGGCCGACCTCCAGGCGCAGCTGGCCCCGCACCTCTTCGGCTCCGGATCGGACGACAGCGGTACGGCGTCGGCGTGGCTGCCCGAGCGGGCGGTGGGCCTGATCGAGACGCGCCGCGGCGGCCGTCCCCCCGTGCAGCCCGCCGCGTCGTCGGCCCGCAGCGGCGGCGGCCGGGGTGTCGTCACCGCACCGCCGGTGCCGCAGCACGCCCCGCCCCGGCCTGCCGCCGGCGCGCCCGACACCGGCCCGGTGCGGCTGGCCGGCGCCAAGGTGCCCATCGGTCCCGGACCCCGGGTCGCCGACGCCCGCGCCGCCGCCGTGAAGGCACCCCCTCCGGAGGCCGGCCTCGCCGCGTCCTGGTCCCGTCCGCGCCCCGGCGTCAACGGCGCCGACCCGGTGCCCGCCGTCGCACCGCCCGCCCGCGCCCCGGAGTCCCCGGCCGGCTGGCGCCCCTGGCGTTTCCGCATGTCGAACGACGTGTGGGGCACGCCCGCCGTGGCCGACGACCTCGTCTACGTCACCTCCTTCGAGGTGCACGCGCTGGACGTGGCCACCGGCAGACGCCGCTTCAAGACCCGCGACGTCGCCTGGTCGATGGCGGTCGCGGACGGCCGTATCCACGCCTCCGACGGCCCCACCCTCTTCGCCCTGGACGCCCGTGAGGGGGGCGACATCTGGCGCGTGTCCACCGACGCCTGGGTGTACTCCCTGAAGGCCGACCGCGGCACCGTCGTCACCGGCACCCGCGGCGGCGGCGTACAGGCGTGGGAGGCGGCCAACGGCCAGAAGCTGTGGGAGATCACCGGCGCCCAGACGGACTTCGAGTCCCCCGAGGCCGGACCCGCCGTCCACGACGGCACGGTCTACGTGTGGAAGGACGCGCGCCTGCGCGCCCTGGAGTCCCGCACCGGCGAGGAGCGCTGGTCGTACCCCATCGGCGACGCGGCCTCCTGCGGCGGCGTCCCCGTCCGGCTGACCCAGGCACCCGACGGATACGTGTACGTGTCCGCCGGCACCCGCGTCCTGGCCATCGACGTGACGAGCGGCCACGTCCGCTGGCACTTCGAGGCCCCCGCGGTCTTCCTCTGCCCGCCCACCTTCGCGCCCGGCCCGGCGGTGACCGGCGGCGGCGTCTACCTCGCCGACTACCTGGGCACCGTGTACGCCCTGGACGCCACAGACGGCCGCGACCGCTGGCGCATCGCGACCGAGTCCCGCGCCTCCGTCGAACCGGTCCTGGTCGCCGCCGGTCACGTCCACGTCGGCAGCGGCAAGGGCCTCTACACCCTGGACGCCGTGACCGGCACCCCGAAGTGGCGCTTCCAGGCGGGCGGCGACATCGTCGGCGCCCCCGCGGTGGCCGAGGGCCGCATCCACTTCGGCTCCACCGACCACCTCCTCTACACCCTGAAGGCCGACGACGGCCGCCTCCGCTGGAAGCTGGCCACCGGCGGCGAGATCACCGGCGCCCCGGTCGTCAGGGACGGCGTCGTCTACGCCTGCAGCAAGGACCGCTGCGTCTACGCCCTCGACGCCGAGAAGGGCACGGGCACGGCACGTACGGCGTGACGCGTCAGGCGGCGCCCACGGCGGGGGCGCGGACCGTGCCCGGCGTTCCAGGCCACGCGCGTGGCCGTCGGCGCTGCCCCCGAGGCGTCAGGAGGACGACGACCGGCGCCCGTCGGGCGTCACGTAGCCCGCGTCACCGCTGGTCCGGCGGTCGCCGCCACGTGGCCGTCGGCGCGTCCTCCCCCGAACCCGTGCCGCCGGGCTCCCGCGGCGGCGGCCGGTCCGGCGTCGGATCCGTCGGCCCGTAGGGCCCGTCCTGACCGGAGGTCCCGGCGGGCCCGTGCTGCCAGGTGGGCTCGGACGGTTCCCCGTGGCCGTGCTGCCAGGTGGCCTCGGACTGGTCTCCGTGGCCCTGCTGCCAGGTGGGCTCGGACCGGCCTCCATGCTGGCCGCCCGCCCCGGTGTTCCAGGCCGGGTCCGACTGCCAGGACGGCTCGGCGGGCTCCGACGGCGGCAGCGTCGCCATCCGCTCGCGACGACCGCCGCGCCCCCGCATCAGGGCCGCGCCGATCAGCAGCAGCACCCCGCCGCCCAGCGCGCCCGCGACGCCCGCCCCGAGGCCGTTGCCGTCGGAGTCGACCGTCAGCCCGGACTCGGCCTGCCCGACGCGCACCATCCACAGCACGGCGAACGCGAGCACGGCGATCCCCGCCAGCGCGACCAGCAGCCGCGAGCGGAGCAGCACTCCGACGACCGTCACCACCGCCGCGATCGCGAACGGCAGGAAGAGGGAGGTGAACAGATCCGCCCGGGCGTCGGTGACCCCGGACCCCGAGAAGAGGTCGCCCAGGCGGTAGTACCGGCCGTGACGGCCGTCGTACCAGGCGCGGAATGGGCTCCAGACGGCGGCCGCCGCTCCGAGGAGGGCGAGCACCGACCCGAGTACGCTGCGGACCATACGCGGGCCTCCTCACTGCTCTACCAACCGACGCTACGCCGCACGCCCCGCACCCGCCATGCTGTGGGGAGAAGTGGGGGACGACTCAGTCATGCGGTGTGACCGGACGCGTGCCGTGAGTAGGCTGATCACATGCATTCACGGGGGCGCACACTCAAGTTCACAGCGGTTCTGGCCATGGTCCTGCTCGCACTGACCGGCTTCTCGACGGGGCGCGGTCACGGCGGCAGCCGTCACAGCGGCGGCGGGGGCGGCGGTTGCAGCAGCTCCAGCCAGAACCACGACAGCTCGTCGTCCACCTCGGGCGGAGGCTCGTACAGCTCCGGCTCGACGACCTCGGGCTCCGGCGGCGATGACGATTACTACGACAGCGACGATGACGACGACGCGTACGGGAGCGGCAGCACCGGCAGCAGCAGCACCGGTGGCTACAACCGGCGTCCGACCCACCGCTCCACCTCCGGCAGCGGCTCCAAGGGGCCAAAGGACGGCACGGCGCGGCTGGTGAGCTGCGCGACCGAGCGGGCCCCGTACGCGACCGTCGAGGTCACCAACCCGAACTCCCGCAAGGTGACGTTCAGGGCCGACGTCACCTTCTACGACGAGAACGACCTCCCCATCCCCGTCACGCGCGGGTACGGGCGCGTCACGGTGCCCGCGAACGGCAAGGACACCGTCCGCGTGGAGGTGGGCGGTTCGGGGCTGGCCGCCTCGGTGGACCACTGCGAGGTCTCCCGGACCGCCCCGGCGGAGGACTGACGGCCCGGGACCGGAGAGGGCCCGCCCGCAGCGGCGGCCCATCCCGGACTACCGCAGCCGGAACCCGTCCGGACGGCGGGCGGCGAACAGTTCCGCCTGCCGTCGCGGCGGCTGGTTGCCGAGCGCGATGAGGTGCGGCGCCTGCGCGAACGCGTGGGCGTTCGCCGCCTCCCGCGCGCTCCACAGGGCGCGCACGGTGCCCTGCACGGCCTCGGCCGGGTAGGAGGCGATGACGGCGGCGCACCGCACGGCCGCCGCCAACGCCTCGCCGGGCGGCGTGAGTTCGGAGACCAGCCCGATCTCGTACGCCCTGCGGGCCGAGAGGCGCTCGGCGGTGCCCATGAGCGCGGTTCGGGCGGCTTCCCCGTACGGCATCCGCTGCACCATGTGGACGGACTCGTAGGCGCTGACCATGCCGTACGTCGTGTGCGGGTCGAAGAACGTCGCGGTCTCGTCCGCGACGACGAAATCGGCCTCGCCCAGCAGGTAGAAGGCGCCGCCGCAGGCCATTCCCGCGACCGCGGCGATCACCGGCTTCCACAGATCGTTCGCCTTCGGGCCCGCCGTGAGCAGCGGATCGTCCATCATGTACGGCGAGCCGGGCTGGGGAACGGCCGCGCTCCGGTCGATGCCCGTGCAGAAGGCGCGCCCGCCGGCGCCGGTGAGGACGACGGCCCGTACGGAGTCGTCGAAGCGGAAACCCCGCCAGGCGCCGGCCAGTTCGGCGGCAAGCGCGAGGTCGACGGCGTTCAGCCGCTCGGGCCGGTCGAGGGTGACGACGGCGACGCCGGTGTCCTTGTCGGTGCTGGTGCGCAGGCCGCCGCTCACGGCCGCTCCAGTACCCAGCGGGGCACGGTCGTGCCCGCGGTCCCCGACCGGTCCAGCGGGTCGGCGGGGCCGAAGACGACCTGCACCCGCGCGCCGATCCGCAGGCGCCCCGGATCGACGGAGCCGAGCGGCGCGTCGGGTCCGGTGACGAGGTTCCCGACGAGCCGGATCCGCGGCGCCTCCGCCAGCTCCACCACGATCGCGTTGTACGGCGCCTGCTCCGCGTAGCCCGGCAGCAGGGGCGGATGCGGCACGACGTAGGACCAGATCCGTCCGCGCCCGCTCATCCTGCGCCACTCGGAATCGAAGGAGTGGCAGTGCGGGCAGCAGGGGCGCGGCGGGAAGCGCAGCTCGCCGCAGTCCGGTGCGGCGCAGGCCTGGACGCGCAGTTCGCCCCGGGCGGCGTACCACCAGAAGGGGGCGCCGTCGTCGTCGGGGACGGGGGACAGCAGGGGCATGCGGGCTCCTCAGGTCCTGAGCAGGAGGGCGGAGGTGGGGACGCCTTCGCCGGCCGTGACCAGGCAGGTGGCGGCCCCCGGGACCTGGGCGGTGCTGGTGCCGCGCAGCTGCTTCACGCCCTCGTTGATGAGGTTGAAGCCGTGCACGTACGCCTCGCTCAGGCCGCCGCCGCCGGTGTTGAGGGGCAGCCGGCCGCCGATCTCCAGCGCGCCGCCCTCGGTGAAGGCGCCGCCCTCGCCCCGCCCGCAGAAGCCGTAGCCCTCCAGCGACAGCGGGATGAGGGGGGTGAAGGCGTCGTAGATCTGGGCGACGTCGACGTCCTCGGGGGTGAGGTCGGCGTGCTTCCACAGGTGCCGGGCGGCGGTCCAGGCGGGGCCGGTCAGCGGGTCGTCGGTCCAGTAGTTGACCATGCCGTGGTGCTGGGCGGGCAGGCCCTGGGCGGCCGAGTGGACGTACACGGGCCGGTGGCGGCAGTCGCGGGCCCGCGCGGCCGACACGATCACGCAGGCCAGCGCCCCGTCGGTCTCCAGGCAGTTGTCGAACAGGCACAGGGGTTCGCTGATCCAGCGGGAGTTCATGTACATCTCGCGGGTCAGCGGGCGTTCGTACATCATGGCGGCCGGGTTCTGGTTGGCCCGGTTCCGGCAGGCGAGGGCGACGTTGAACAGGTGGTCGCGGGTGGCGCCGTACTCGTGCATGTAGCGGCGGGCCAGCACGGCGATCTCGTCGGCCGGTCTGAGCAGCCCGAAGGGCCGCGTCCACTGGGCGGGCGTGGGGAGTTGGACGTCCGTGTTGCGCCACGGCCGGGGTCCGCTGCCCCGCTTGCGTGAGCGCCAGGCGACGCCGACGGTGGCCTGGCCGGTGGCGACGGCGGCGGCGAGGTGGGCGACCGTGGCACACGAACCGCCGCCGCCGAAGCCGACCTTGCTGAAGTGGGTCAGGTCGCCGAACCCGACCGCCTTGGCGATCTCCACCTCGTCGGTCTCCTCCATGGTGTAGGAGGCGAGTCCGTCGACCTCGCTCGGTGCGATGCCGGCGTCGTCGAGGGCGGCGAGTACGGCCCGGCACGCCAGGGCCTTCTCGGATTCGGGGAGTTGCTTGGCGAAGGCCGTCTGTCCGATGCCGACGACGGCGGTGGCGTCCTTGATCCCGGCCGTGCTCCCGGGCCCGTTTCCCGACATGGGCACACCTCCGCACGCGGTCCACGACTGCTGACAGGGCGTCAGGTTACAGCTAATCTGACGGTCAGTCAGCTAGCGGTACGTCCGGTCGTCCGGTCAGGGGAGGCGTGCGATGCGCGGGGACCTGGAGTGGGGCAGCATCCCGGGGCTGGTACGGGCGGCGGCCGAGCGGTACGGCGACACCGAGGCCGTCGTGGAGGGCCGTACGCGGGTGTCGTACGCGGAGTTGGGGGCGCGCGTGGAGCGGGCCGCGGCGGCGTGCCTGGCGGGCGGGGTGCGGACCGGCGACCGGGTGGCGGTCTGGGCGCCCAACACCCTGGACTGGATCGTCTCGGCGCTCGGGGCGGTGTGCGCCGGGGCGGTGCTGGTCCCGCTGAACACCCGCTTCAAGGGGGCGGAGGCGGCGTACGTGCTGTCCCGGAGCCGGGCGAGGCTGCTGTTCGTGACGGGCACCTTCCTCGGGACGTCGTACGTGGCCTCGCTTCGGCGGGCCGCCGGCCGGGGGGAGGGAAGGGGCCCGCTGCCGGGGCTGCCCGACCTGGAGCAGGTCGTGGTGCTGGCCGACGACGCCCCCGCCGACTTCCGTACGCTCAAGGACTTCCTGGCGAGCGGGGAGGGTGTCGGGGCGGCGGAGGTGCGGGCGCGCGGTGACGCCCTCGACGGCTCCTCGCCCTCCGACATCGTCTACACGTCCGGGACGACCGGCCGGCCCAAGGGCGCGGTGATCACCCACGCCCAGACGCTGCGGGCCTACGCCGTCTGGTGCGAGCTGTCCGGCCTGCGCGAGGGCGACCGCTATCTGATCGTGAACCCGTTCTTCCACACCTTCGGCTACAAGGCGGGCATCGTCGCCTGCCTCATACGGGGCGCGACGATGGTTCCGCAGCCCGTCTTCGACGTCGGCACCGTCCTCGCGAACGTCGCCGCGGAGCGCGTCTCGGTGCTGCCGGGGCCGCCCACCCTCCACCAGTCGCTCCTGGACCACCCGTCCCGCGACGCCCACGACCTGTCGGCGCTGCGGCTGGTGGTGACGGGCGCCGCGGTGGTCCCGCTGCGGCTGGTGGAGCGGCTGCGGACCGAGCTGGGGATCGGCACGGTCCTCACCGCGTACGGGCTCTCCGAGGCGAGCGGCATCGTCACCATGTGCCGGCGCGGCGACCCGGCGCCGGTGATCGCCTCGACGTCGGGGCGGGCCATCCCCGGCACGGAGGTACGCGTGGTGGACGCGTCCGGTGCCGTGGTCGGGCCCGGCTCACCCGGCGAGGTCCTGGTCCGCGGATTCAACGTCATGCGGGGCTACTTCGAGGACGCCGCTTCCACGGAGGCCGTCCTCACCCCGGACGGCTGGCTCCGCACGGGCGACGTCGGCGTCCTCGACCCCGACGGCAACCTCCGCATCACGGACCGCATCAAGGACATGTTCATCGTCGGCGGCTTCAACGCGTACCCGGCGGAGATCGAGCAACTCCTCGGCCTGCACCCGGACGTGGCGGACGTCGCGGTCGTCGGAGTCCCCGACGCCCGCCTCGGCGAGGTCGGCAAGGCCTACGTCGTACGCCGCCCGCACGCCACCCTCACCGCGGACGACCTGATCGCCTGGTCCCGCCGGGAAATGGCCAACTACAAGGTCCCGAGAACGGTCGAGTTCGTCCCCGCCCTCCCGCGCAACGCGAGCGGGAAGGTGCTGAAGGGGGAGTTGAGGGGGCACGGGCGAGTGGCGGATGAACACCCCTGAGGGACCCCGGCGGCCCCCTGCGCCGCTTGCGACCCGCTCCTGGGCGCGACTAGGTTCGCTTGCCGTATCGGGGAGTTCGTCGGCGTGTTCAGCGGGAACGGCCTGAGTAGGCGGCCATCAAGGGCGAGGACGCTTCCGGCCGGCCGGCCTCGGCGCGGCTGAAGACCTCCGCCACCGTGTCCGCGGAGCGAGCGACCGAACAGGGAAGACATGAGCGGCGGCAAGATGTCCGGCAGAGTGAAGGTGCTCTGTCTCGTGGTGGTGCTGGTCGTCCTCGGGGCGGGTGTCGCCCTCTGGTCGACCCGCTCCGACGGGGACGCCGAGGCGCTTCGGGCCCCGGCCGAGCCGTGCTGGAACGGGATACCGCGTCGGGCCACGCTGCAGAAGCTGCTCGGTCCCGGCACGGAACTCACCAGCGACACGGACAAGTTCAGGTTCGTCAAGGAGCACTGGCCGAGCAGTTGCAGGTACGAAGCGCTCAGTGACGAAGACGGGCGGGCCCCGGTGCTGAACGTCTCCGCCACGTGGCAGCGGGACCTTCCACCGGTCGAGGAGATCTCCACCATCGACGGGCGCAGGGGTGACACACGTGCCCCGCTGGACATGGGCGCCCACGCGTTCTACGTCCGGGCGTCGCAGGCGGTGTACTTCGAGTGCGACGTCGATCTCCCCGCCGGGGCGCCCGCGTACGTGAAGCGGGACAGGTACGTCGGCGTCTACATCTACGCCCGCCCGATGAAAGGCACCGGACTGTCCGCGGTCGAGGCCCGCAAGGTGGGGCTCGACATCATGCTCCAGCTGGCGCACGACCTCGCCGACCGGGCCGGCTGCGAGAACGACACCGGTCTCCCGGACTCCGTCCCGGCCATCGGCAAGGCCAACTGGCCCGGCTACGACGGCTGAAGACGGGCCCGGACACACTTCGGCCGCGACGGCTCCCCCTCCGCGCCGCCGCGGCCGATCCCCCGTGACGGGTGGCTTCTCAGGCCTTCTCGTCGGTGATGTGCGTGTCGAGCGGCTTCACGGTGCCCGCGTCGGCGTCCGTGATGTGGGTGTCGAGCGGCTTGACCGTGCCCGCGTCGGCGTCCGTGATGTGGGTGTCGAGCGGCCTGATCGTGCCCGCGTCGGCGTCGGTGATGTGCGTGTCGAGCGGCTTGACGGTGCCGTCGGTCTTCTTCTCGGCCATGGTTCCTACTCCCCGTTGGATGTTGGTGAGACAGCCCGCCCGGCGACTCCCCCGAGGGCCGCCGGGCGGGCTGTGCAAGGGCCGTTCACCATATGTGATGGGCCTCTCGCCGATTCGTCTGCCCCCCGACGCGACGTTTCGACGACCTCAGAGTGGCGCAGCGCGATAAACGAACGATGAACGAGCGGGCAGCGGTACCGGAAAGCCGCGGACCGCCCCTACGCCGCGGCCAACGGCGAGAGCAGCGCCCGTACCTCCGTGGACTCGGACGACCCAAGCTCCTCGTAGATGGACAGGGCCTCACGCCAGCAGGCCTGGCCGCGGTCTGTCTGGCCGATCGCGCTCAGCGCCCGTCCGAGGACGGTCAGCACGTTCCCGCGGCGCCAGTCGCCGCCGATCCCGCGCAGCACCGCGAGCGACTGCTCGGCGAGGGCGGCCGCCCGCGCGGGTTTGCCCTCCGTCAGCCGGATCTCCGCCATACGGAAGATGGCCATGCCCTCCCAGAGCCGCTGGCGGCTGTCCCGGAAGACGTCGAGCGCCTCGGTCAGCTCCGCGACGGCCTTGCCGGGATCGCCCGCCTGGGCCAGCGCGAGGCCGAGCGCGTAGCGTCCGTTGGCGCCGCGCAGGGTGTGCCCGAGATGGTCGTAGATGCCGATGCCCTGTTCGGCGAGCGCGATGGCGCTGGCCGTCTGGCCCATGGCCAGCTGCGCCCGCGAGAGGTTGCACAGGGCACTGGCCTCACCCGCCAGGTTCCCGTCGGCCCGGAAGCAGGTGATGGCCTGCTGGAGGTACGCGGCCCCCTCGGCGTGCTGACTGCGGTAGACCGCGATGACCCCGAGGTGGTTGGGCACCCAGCAGTTGAGGGCGGCGTCGTCGATCTCGCGCGCGAGCGCCGCGGCCCGTTCCGCCTCCTCCGCCGCCCGGTCGAAGCGGCCGCCGGCCAGATGGGCCTCGGTGAGGGCCGTCCGGGCCCGGGCCTCCGCCCGCGGATCGCCGGCCCGCTCGGCGGCGTCGCGCGCGCCCACCGCGTTGCCGCCGTAGTCACGGGCGTTGGCGCCGGACTCCGCCAGGTCCTTCGCCGCCCACAGGAGGTCCACCGCCCTGCTGAGCCGGTCGTCGCCGAGGGACTGGTGGACGCAGGCCAGCAGGCAGTTGGCCTCCGCGTACAGCCAGTCCAGCGCCGCGTGGCGGTCGGCGAACCGCAGCCCCGGGTACTCGGTCGGCTCCAGATGATCCACCAGCCGGTCCCCCGGCCGCTCGATCGCGTACACCCCCGCGGCCGTCGCCAGATAGAAGTCCAGGAGCCGCGACATCGCCGCGTCCCGTTCCGTCGGGGGGTGTTCGTCGCGTTCGGCGCAGGCACGCGCGTAGAGCCGGACCAGGTCGTGGTAGCGGTAGCGGCCGGGCGCGGCGGATTCCAGGAGGGACGTGTCGACCAGGGACTCCAGGAGGTCCTCCGTCTCCTCGACGGGGAGGTCGAGGACCGCGGCCGCGGCGGCCAGCGAGATGTCGGGGCCGTCGGCGAGGCCGAGGAGGCGGAAGGCGCGGGCCTGGGCCGGTTCCAGCTGGCCGTAGCCGAGCTCGAACGTCGCCTTGACGGCGAGGTCGCCCGCCTGGAGCTCGTCGAGCCGGCGCCGCTCGTCGGCGAGCTTCGCGGCCAGCACCGAGACGGTCCAGGTGCGCCGGGCGGCCAGCCGGGACGCGGCGATCCGGATGGCGAGCGGCAGGAACCCGCACGCGGCGACCACGTCCAGCGCGGCCTCCCGCTCCGACGCCACCCGCTCCGCCCCGACGATCCTGGTGAAGAGCTGGAGGGCCTCCTCCGGGGACATCACGTCCAGGTCGACCAGGTGCGCCCCGGCGAGGTCCACCATGCGCACCCGGGAGGTGACGAGCGCCGCGCACCCCTCCATCCCGGGGAGCAGCGGACGTACCTGCGCGGCGTCGCGGGCGTTGTCCAGCAGCACCAGGACGCGGCGGCCGTCCAGGGCGGACCGGTACAGCGCGGCGCGCTCCTCCAGGGAGTCGGGGATGGCGGATTCCGCGGTGCCGAGGGCGCGCAGGAAGGCGCCGAGCACCGTCTCGGGTTCCGCTGCGCGGGCCCCGGCGCCCTGGAGGTCGACGTAGAGCTGCCCGTCGGGGAAGGCGCCGCGCGCCTGGTGGGCCACGTGCACGGCCAGGGTGGTCTTGCCGACGCCGCCGATGCCCGCGAGGGCGGAGACGGCCATCACCCGGCCCTCTGCGGTCGACGCGGCGGCCAGGACGTCGCTCAGTTCCTGGACGAAGGCCGCGCGACCGGTGAAGTCGGTGACGGTGGCCGGGAGTTGCGCGGGTCGTACGGGGGTGGCCACGGGTTCCGCGGGTGGCGCCGAGGGTTCCGCGAGCCCGGGGTCCGCCCGCAGGATGCGCTGCTGGAGCTCCCGGAGGCCCGCCCGGGGGTCGACGCCCAGCTCGTCGGCGAGCAGCCGCCGGGTGTCGGCGAAGACCGCGAGGGCCTCGGCCTGCCTGCCGGAGCGGTACAGCGCCAGCATCAGGAGTTCACGCAGGCGTTCCCGCAGCGGGTGGGCCGCCGTCAGGGCGGTCAGCTCGGACACGGCCTCCGCGTGGCAGCCCTGTTCCAGGTCCATGTCGAGGCGGGTTTCGAGGAGTTGGAGCCGCCACTCCTCCAGGCGGGTGCGCTGGGTGTCGGCGTAGGGGCCGGGGACGCTCGCGAGCGGCTCCCCGTCCCACAGGGCCAGCGCCTCGTTGAGCAGGGCGCGGGCCCGGCACAGGTCGGCCGCGGCCTTGGCCTTCTCGGCGTCGGCGGCCAGCTGCTGGGCGCGGGCCAGGTCCAGGGAGCCCGGGTCCGCGAGGCGGATGGCGTAGCCGCCGGACTCGCTGACCAGCGTGCCGGGGTTGAGGACCTTGCGGAGCCGGGACGCGTAGGTGCGGACGGCTGCCAGCGCCTGGGAGGGGGGCTCCTCGCCCCACAGCGCGTCGATCAGCTCGGAGGCCGTCGCCGTACGCCCTTCGCGCAGCAACAGCGCGGCGAGCAGGGCGCGTTGCTGCGGGGACCCCATGGGCAGGGGCTCCGCCCCGCGCCAGGCGCGCACCGGGCCGAGCACGCCGAAGCGCAGCGCCACCGAGTCCTCGGGGCTCCGCTGCTCCGGCACTCGCGGTACACCGTCCATCGCTGTCCCCCTGCCGACCGTCATGACAACGAGGCCAGTTTGCCTTGTTCATGGCGGATGCGTCAGCCGTGGGAGACAGCGATCACAGGGGGCCGCACGGGACGGCACACAGTCCTCACACGCTCTCCTCACAGTTGCGCCCGGAGCGGCCCGGCGCGGACGGCGGAAGCGGGTGCCCGACAGGGAGCTGACGGGTCGTCAGATCGGCGCTACGGTGACTCGTATGGAGACCACGGAAACCACGGAGAGTCCCGCGCAGCCCTTCCCGAAGATCATCTCGGTGGACGACCACACGGTGGAGCCGCCGGGCGTCTGGCAGGACCGGCTCCCGGCGAAGTACCGGGACCGGGGTCCGCGCGTGGTCCGCGCGCCGCTCAAGGAGATGACCTTCCTGGGCGGCAGGTTCGCGCCCGTGATGGGCGCCCCGGGCGACGACGGGCCGATCGGTGACTGGTGGGTGTACGAGGACCTGCGCCGCCCGCTGACCCGGCTCGACACCGCCGTCGGCTACGCGCGGGACGAGATCAAGCTGGAGATCATCACGTACGAGCAGATGCGGCCCGGGTCCTACGACGTGCCGCAGCGCCTGGCCGACATGGACGTCAACCACGTCCAGTCGGCGCTGTGTTTCCCCACCTTCCCCCGGTTCTGCGGGCAGACGTTCACCGAGGCCGAGGACCGCGAGCTGGGGCTGCTCGGGGTGCGCGCCTACAACGACTGGATGGTGGAGGAGTGGTGCGGCCCCGCGGCCGGGGGGCGCCTGATACCGCTGACGCTCATCCCGCTGTGGGACGCGGAACTCGCCGCCGAGGAGGTGCGGCGCAACGCCGCCCGGGGCGTGCGCGCGGTGGCCTTCTCCGAGATCCCGCCGCACCTCGGGCTGCCCTCCGTGCACACCGACGACTGGGACCCCTTCCTCGCGGCCTGCGACGAGACCGGCACGGTCATCGCCATGCACATCGGCTCCAGCAGCCGCATGCCCTCCACCTCCGCCGACGCCCCGCCCGCCGTCGGCTCCACCATCACCTTCGCCAACTGCTGCTTCTCGATGGTCGACTGGCTGATGAGCGGCAAGTTCGAGCGCTTCCCGGACCTGAAGGTGATGTACGCCGAGGGCCAGATCGGCTGGATCCCCTACATCCTCGAACGCGCCGACGTCGTGTGGGAGGAGAACCGCGGCTGGGGCGGCGTGGCCGACAAGGTGCACCGGCCGCCGTCCGAACTCTTCGCGGACCACGTCTACGGCTGCTTCTTCGACGACGCCTTCGGCCTGCGGAACCTGGACGCGATCGGCGTCGGCAACGTCCTGTACGAGACCGACTACCCGCACTCCGACTCGACCTGGCCGAAGTCCCGCGAGGTGGGCGAGGCGCAGATGGGCCACCTGGCGCCGGACGTGGTCGACCGGATCGTGCGGCGCAACGCGATCGAGCTGCTGGGGCTGACGCAGGACGGGCTCTGGACGGCGTGAGGGGCGGTCTGAGGGCCGGTCCGCCCCGCCTTCCGGGCGCAGCGGGCCACGGGCACGGCACGGACACGACGACCGTGGGTTGAGGGGTGCGCCATGGAGATGCCGCAGCACGGACGACTGGCGTACGGGATGCAGCTTCCCGTCCAGTCGCAGAGCACCATCTACGCCGAGCCGTGGGAGGCGGAGGCGGGCCCCGGCGACCTGGCCGAGATCGCCCGCACCGCCGACCGCTCCGGCTTCGCCTACCTCGCGAGCTGCGACCACGTCGGCGTCCCGCGCCGCCTCGCGGACGCCATGAGCACCGTCTGGTACGACCCCGTCGCGACGCTCGCCTTCCTGGCGGGCGTGACCGAGCGCGTCCGGCTGCTCAGCCACGTCGCCGTGGTCGGGCTGCGCCACCCCCTCCTCACCGCGAAGCAGTACGCGACCCTCGACCACCTCTCGGGAGGCCGGCTGGTCCTCGGTGTCGGCGCCGGGCACGTACGGGAGGAGTTCGAGGCGCTCGGCGTGGACTTCGAGCGGCGGGGCGCGGTCCTCGACGAGTCCATCGACGCCCTGCGGGCCGCGCTCGGCCCCGACGAGTACCCCGAACACCACGGCAGGCTCTACGACTTCGGGGGACTCGGACAGCGCCCGCGGCCCGCGCAGGACCGGGTCCCGGTCTGGGTCGGCGGGTCCTCCCCGGCCGCGGTGCGCCGGGCGGCCGTCCGCGGGGACGGCTGGCTGCCGCAGGGGGACCCGCGCGAGCGGCTCCCGGAGCAGATCGCGCGGCTGCACCGGCTCCGGGCGGAGGCGGGCGTCGGCGAGCCCCTCGTCGTCGGGGCCATCACCGAGCCGCTGTACGTGGGGGAGCCGGCGTGGGACGTGGGGCGGCGGACGCTGCGGGGGGCGCCGGACGCGCTCGCCGAGTCGCTGCGCGCGTACCGGGCGATGGGGGTGCACCAGATCCAGGTGCGCTTCCGGTCCCGGAGCCGGTCCGAACTCCTCGACCAGATGGCCGCCTTCGGCGCGGACGTCGCGCCCCACCTCGACTAGGGAGAGCCATGGGCAAGCTGGACGGACGCGTCGTGATCGTCACCGGCGCGGCACGCGGGCAGGGCGAGCAGGAGGCGCGGCTCTTCGTCGCGGAGGGCGCGGGCGTCGTCGTCGCGGACGTGCTGGACGACCAGGGGGAGGCTCTCGCCAAGGAGATCGGCGCCCGGTACGTCCATCTCGACGTGAGCCGGGAGGACGACTGGCGCGCCGCGGTGGACGCCGCGAGGACGGCGTACGGGCACGTCGACGGGCTGGTCAACAACGCCGGCATCCTGCGCTTCAACGAGCTGGTGGGCACCCCCCTGGAGGAGTTCGAGGAGGTCGTGCGGGTCAACCAGACGGGCGTCTTCCTCGGGATCAGGACCGTGGCGCCCGAGATCGCGGCGGCGGGCGGCGGCACCATCGTCAACACGGCGTCGTTCGCGGGCCTGACCGGCATGGCGTACGTGGGCGCGTACGCGGCGACGAAGCACGCCATCGTCGGGCTGACCCGGGTGGCCGCCCTGGAGCTGGCCGCCCGGAACATCCGGGTCAACGCCGTCTGCCCGGGGGCCATCGACACCGCCATGAGCAATCCGGCCCAGCTCGACCCCGGTGGGGACGTCGTGGCCGGCGCCGAGGCGCTCGACGCGGTCTACAGCAAGCTCGTGCCCCTCGGCCGGATCGGGCGGCCCGAGGAGGTCGCCCGGCTCGCCCTCTTCCTGAGCTGCGAGGACTCCTCGTACATCACCGGCCAGCCCTTCGTGATCGACGGCGGCTGGCTGGCGGGGGTCAGCGTCATCTGACGAGCATGAGGACGCCGGCTGACGGTACGTCAGCTATTGACGGTCCAGGTGCCCGGTGGAACAGTCGCCTCAATACATCTGACGGTGCGTCAGAAACACCGTCGTCATCGCAAGGACGGTGAACCGCCTTGGAATTCGGGCTCTTTGTACAGGGATACGTGGGCAAGCGCGCCGAGACCGACCCGCTCGCCGAGCACAAGGCGCTGATGGAGGAGACCGAGTACGTCATCCAGGCGGACAAGTCCGGCTTCAAGTACGCCTGGGCCTCCGAGCACCACTTCCTGGAGGAGTACTCGCACCTCTCCGCCAGCGACGTCTTCCTCGGCTATCTGGCCCACGCCACCGAGCGCATCCACCTCGGCTCCGGCATCTTCAACCCGCTCGCCCAGGTCAACCACCCGGTGAAGGTCGCCGAGAAGGTCGCGATGCTCGACCACCTCTCCGAGGGGCGCTTCGAGTTCGGGTCCGGCCGCGGCGCCGGCTCCCACGAGATCCTCGGCTTCATCCCCGGCGTCACCGACATGAACTACACGAAGGAGATCTGGGAGGAGACCATCGCCGAGTTCCCGAAGATGTGGCTCCAGGACGAGTACGCCGGCTTCCAGGGCAAGCACTGGCAGCTCCCGCCGCGCAAGGTCCTGCCGAAGCCGTACGGGAAGTCGCACCCCGCCATGTGGTACGCCGCCGGTTCGCCGCCCTCGTACGCCATGGCCGCCCGCAAGGGCCTCGGCGTGCTCGGCTTCAGCGTGCAGAAGGTCTCCGACATGGAGTGGGTCCTGGAGCAGTACAAGACGGCGATCGTGGAGGCGCGGCCGGTCGGGGACTTCGTCAACGACAACGTGATGGTGACGTCGACGGCGGTCTGCGCGCCCACCCACAAGGAGGCCGTACGGATCGCGGCGGGCGGCGGGCTGCACTACCTCCAGTCGCTCGTCTTCCGCTACCACGACACCTTCCCGCGCCCCGAGGGCTTCCCGGTGTGGCCCGAGACGCTGCCCGAGTTCAACGAGGAGATCATCGAACTCCTCATCGCCGAGGAGCTGTTGATCTGCGGCGACCCCGACGAGGTGCTGACCCAGTGCAAGCGGTGGGAGCAGGCCGGGGCGGACCAGCTCTCCTTCGGGCTGCCCATCGGCATCTCGCGCGAGGAGACGCTCCAGACGATCAGGCTGGTCGGCGAGCACGTGATCCCGAAGATCGACACGGATCCGGTGCACCGCACGACCCGGTTCCGCCGGTCCGCGTGACGCCGACGGGCGAGGAAGGGGCGCAGGCATGCTCGACCATCTGATCAGGGGCGCCACCGTCGTGGACGGGACGGGCGCCCCCGCGTACACCGCCGACGTCGGCATCCGGGACGGTCGCATCGCCGCCCTCGGACGGATCACCGAGGAGGCGAGGACGGCCGAGGACGCGCACGGACTCGTGCTCGCCCCCGGCTTCGTCGACCCGCACACCCACTACGACGCCCAGCTGTTCTGGGACCCGTACGCGACCCCGTCCCTGAACCACGGGGTGACCACCGTCGCGGGCGGCAACTGCGGCTTCACGCTCGCGCCGCTCAACCCCGCCCGCCCCGGCGACGCCGACTACACGCGCCGCATGATGTCCAAGGTCGAGGGCATGTCACTGGTCGCCCTGGAGGAGGGCGCGCCGTGGACCTGGCACACCTTCGGCGAGTACCTGGACGCCCTGGAGGGGCGGATCGCCGTCAACGCCGGGTTCATGGTGGGGCACTGCGCGCTGCGCCGGTACGTCATGGGGCCGGACGCGGTGGGCGGGCAGCCGACCGAGGAGCAACTGGCGCGGATGCTCGTGCTCTTCCATGAGGCGATGGACGCCGGGGCCTGGGGCCTGTCGACCACGCAGTCCTCCACGCACTCGGACGGCGACGGGAAACCGGTCGCCTCCCGGCATGCCTGGCCCGCCGAACTCCTCGCGCTCGCACGGGCCGTGGCCGAGCACGAGGGCACCCAGATCGAGGCGATCGTGGCCGGCTGCCTCGACCAGTTCAGCGACGCCGAGATCGACCTGCTCGCGGAGATGAGCGCGGCGGCGGGACGGCCCCTGAACTGGAACGTCCTGACGATCGACGCAGCCGTGCCGGAACGCGTCCCGCGCCAGCTGGAGGCGAGCGCGCGCGCCCGCCGGGCCGGCGGCCGGGTCGTCGCCCTCACCATGCCGATCCTCACCCCGATGAACATGTCGCTGGGCACCTTCTGCGCGCTGAACCTGATCCCCGGCTGGGGCGAGGTGCTCGGCCTGCCCGTGCCGGAGCGCATCGCACGGCTGCGCGACCCGGCGGTCCGGGCGGAGATGCTGCGGCGCGCGGACAGCAAGGAGGCCGGCGTCTTCCGGCGGCTCGCCCACTTCGGGCGGTACGTCATCGGGGACACCTACAGCCCGGCGAACGAGGGCCTCACCGGCCGGGTCGTGCGGGACATCGCGGCGGAACGCGGCCAGGAGCCCTTCGAGTGCCTGGTCGAGATCTGCGCCAACGACCGTCTGCGCACGGTGCTGTGGCCGATGCCCAGCGACAACGACCCCGACTCCTGGGCCCTGCGGGCCGAGACCTGGCAGCACGAGGACGTCCTGCTCGGCGGCTCCGACGCGGGCGCCCACCTGGACCGCATGTGCGGGGCGCCGTACACGACCCGCTTCCTCGGGGACTGCCTGCGCGGCCGGAAGCTGGTCCCGCTGGAGCGGGCGGTGAAGATGCTGACCGACGACCCGGCGCGGCTCTTCGGGCTGCGGGAGCGGGGCCGGGTCGCGGAGGGCTTCCACGCCGACCTCGTGCTCTTCGACCCGGCGCGGATCGACGCGGGCAAGGCCACCCTGGTGCACGACCTGCCGGGCGACAGCCCGCGGCTCGACTCCCGGGCGATCGGGATCACGGCCGTGTGGGTCAACGGCGTCGAGTCGATCCGCGACGACGTCGTCACCGGCGCCGTGCCGGGCCGGGTGCTGCGCTCGGGTCGCGACACCCGCACGGTGAGCACCCGGTGAGCGGCGGCGGACCGGAGCGGTTCGGGGAGGGCGGGTGAGCGAGGGGCAGCGGCTGTTCGTCGGGGGCGCCTGGGTGCCGCCCGACGACGGGTTCTACGAGGTGACCGACCCGGCGACCGAGGGCGTCGTCGGGCTCGCCCCGGAGGCGTCGCGGGAGCAGGTGTACGCGGCGGCGGCCGCCGCCCGCGAGGCCTTCGGCCCCTGGTCCCGCACGCCCGCAGGGGAGCGGGCCGCCGTCCTCGCCCGGGCCGCCGGGCTCATCCGGCGCGACCTCGTGTCCTGCGCGGAGCTCGCGCAGGCGGAGAGCGGCGCCACGACGGGCACGGCGCGCGCCATGCAGGTCGGCGTCGCGGCGGCCCGCTTCCAGCGGTACGCGCGCGTCGAGCCCGTGGAGCAGCCGCTGCCGCCGCAGGTCAACGAGGCCGGGCCGTTCGGCCCGGCGGCGGTGATGGGCGCGCTGGCCGTGCGCCAGCCCGTGGGCGTGGTCACCTGCGTCACCTCGTACAACAACCCCTGGGCGAACCCGGCGGGCAAGGTCGCCCCCGCCCTGGCCATGGGCAACACGGTGGTCGTGAAGCCCGCCCCGCAGGACCCGCTCTCGGTCTACCGGATGGCCGAGGCGCTGGAGGCGGCGGGCGTGCCGCCGGGCGTCGTGAACGTCGTCGGCGGTTCGCGCACGGAGGTCGGCGAGGCCGCCGTGGACTCGCCCGACGTGGACATGGTGAGCTTCACCGGTTCGACCGCCGTCGGGCAGCGCATCGCCGAGGTGTGCGGGCGCGGGATGAAGCGGCAGCTGATGGAGCTGGGCGGCAAGGGCGCGGCGCTCGTCTTCGAGGACGCGGACCTGGAGTCGGCGGTGGCCGGGATCGGCACGACGTTCTCGTTCTACAGCGGGCAGATCTGCACGGCGCCGACGCGGGTGCTGGTGCAGCGGCCGGTGCACGACCGGCTCGTCGCGCGACTGGCCGCCTACGCCGGGCACTTGAGGGTGGGCGATCCGCGCGAGTCCGGCACGGTCGTCGGGCCGGTGATCTCGGCGGCGCACCGGGACCGGGTGGAGTCCTACGTCGAACTCGGGCGCAAGGAGGGGGCGCGGGTCGTCACCGGGGGCCGCCGGCCGCCGTACGAGCGCGGTTTCTACGTGGCTCCGGCGCTGCTCGCCGACTGCACCCCCGACATGCGGGTGGTCCGCGAGGAGATCTTCGGGCCGGTGGTCGTGGTGGTCCCCTTCGACGACGAGGACGAGGGGGTCGAGCTGGCCAACGACAGCGACTACGGCCTGATCGACTACGTCTGGTCGGGCGACGTGGCGCGGGCCTTCCGGGTGGCGCGCAGGCTGCGGGCCGGCGGGGTCGGCGTCAACACCGTGGGCCGCAACATGGAGGCGCCGTTCGGCGGCTTCAGGAAGAGCGGGGTGGGCCGCGACGTCGGCTCGTACGCCCTGCACGCGTACAGCGAGGTGCAGTCGATCGTCTGGGCGGGGTGACCGCCGGGCCCCCGGGGGGACCGGCTGACGGCCGCCGGTCCCGGCGGTACGGGACCGGTGGCCGCCCGCGGTGACTGACGACCGTCCGTGTTCCCGGCGGTGCGCGGGCCCGGTGAGGTCCCGGCTCAGTCGGTCAGGTCGACCCGG
Organism: Streptomyces sp. NPDC005496; assembly: GCF_042872045.1. NCBI lineage: Bacteria > Bacillati > Actinomycetota > Actinomycetes > Kitasatosporales > Streptomycetaceae > Streptomyces > Streptomyces sp. NPDC005496. The sequence goes on along the minus strand of NZ_JBIAJQ010000007.1, from coordinate 211,973 downwards.
ACGGTCAGCAGGTCCGTGCCCAGGGCGCGCACCCCGGCGCTGTTCACGCGGGGCAGGGACCGCAGCCGCGCCCGGGCGTCGTCACCCGGCAGCGGACGGGCGACGCCGTGGTGCCACCGGCCCCGGACGCGCACCCTGACCCGCGGGTCCGCCCGGATGTTGCGCACGTACTGCGACTTCTCCCCGTACTCGGAGACCAGCCAGAACGTCCCCCCGGTCCGGCGCCCGCCGACCGGCGTGCGGCGCGGCAGCCCCGAGACGCGCCCGGTGGTCTCCAGCAGGGTCTGGAACGGCAGCCGCCGCATCAGCGGGTTGGCGATCCGCCGCTGGAACGACGTCACCGCCCGGTACTTCACCTCGTGATACCGCGCCATCCCGTTCCCTTCCGCACCCGGCCACCGATGCCGTGACCGTACCCCTGCCCGTCGTCCGTAGCGCCGCTATCAACGAGGGGTAGCGTCGCTAACGCTTGAGTGTTAGCGTTGCTCTCGTCAGTACGTGAACACCGCTACTCCATCGAGACGAGGAGCACGTCATGAGCGAGCAGCCCACCCCCACCGCCGGCACCCGGGTCGCGATCGTCACCGGCGGTTCGCGCGGCATCGGCCGGGAGACCGCGGAACGCCTGGGCGCCGACGGGTACGCCGTCGTCGTCACCTACGCGGGCAATGCGGCCGAGGCGGACAAGGCCGTCGCCGCCATCACCGGCAGCGGCGGCCGGGCCGTCGCCGTCCGCGCCGACGTGGCCGAGGAGAGCGAGGTCGCGGCCCTCTTCGACGCCGCCGAATCCGCCTTCGGCGGCGTCGACGTGGTCGTCCACGCGGCGGGCGTCATGAGCGTCGCCCCGCTGGTCGACACCGACCTCGACGTCCTGGACCGGATGCACCGCACCAACATCCGTGGGACGTTCGTCGTGGACCAGCAGGCCGCGCGCCGCCTGCGCGCGGGCGGCGCGATCATCAACTTCTCCAGCTCCGTACCGGCCCTCGCCCTTCCCGGCTACAGCGCGTACGCCGCCTCCAAGGGCGCCGTCGAGGCGATGACCCTGATCCTGGCCCGCGAGCTGCGCGGCCGGGACATCACCGTCAACGCGGTGGCCCCCGGACCGACGGCCACCGCGCTGTTCCTGGACGGCAAGGACGAGGAGACTATCGCGCGCATGGCCGCCCAGCCCCCGCTGGAGCGCCTCGGCACCCCGCGGGACATCGCCGAGGTCGTCGCCTTCCTCGCCGGCCCCGCGCGCTGGGTCAACGGCCAGGTCCTGCGCGCCAACGGCGGCATCGTCTGACCCAGGGGCCCGCAGTCCCCACCCCTCCCACCCCATCCCTCCCGCCTTCTCCGAGGAGTCCCGTCATGGGCAGCACCATCGTCATCACCGGCGCGGGTTCCGGGTTCGGCGCGCTGACCGCGCGCGCACTGGCCCGGGCCGGCCACACCGTCTACGCGGCGATGCGGGACACCCGCGGCCGCAACGCCGCCCGGGTCGCCGACGCCCGCGCCTACGCCGCCGAACACGGCGTCGACCTGCGGACCGTCGAGCTGGACGTCCTCTCCCAGGAGTCCGCGGACGCCGCCGTCGCCACGGTCCTCGCCGAGAGCGGCCGGCTGGACGTCGTCGTCCACAACGCGGGCCACATGGTGACCGGCCCCACGGAGGCCTTCACCCCCGAGGAGCTGGCCGCCGTCTACGACACCAACGTCCTCGGCACCCAGCGCGTCAACCGGGCCGCGCTGCCGCATCTGCGGGCCCGGGAGCACGGCCTCGTCGTGTGGGTCGGCTCCTCGTCCAGCCGGGGCGGCACCCCGCCCTACCTCGCGCCGTACTTCGCCGCCAAGGCCGCCATGGACGCGCTCGCCGTGTCGTACGCCGCCGAGCTGGCCCGCTTCGACATCGAGACCACCATCGTCGTGCCGGGCGCCTTCACCTCCGGCACCGAGCACTTCGCCACCGGCGGCCACCCCGCGGAGCAGGCGGTCGTGCCCGCCTACGAGGAGCGGTACGCCGGGATGATGGACCAGGTCGCCCGGCGGCTGGCCGCGCTGGCTCCGGCCGACGCCGACGTCTCGCAGGTCGCCGACGCGATCGTCGCCGTCGTGGACACGCCGCACGGCGAGCGGCCCTTCCGGGTCCACGTCGACCCCGCGAACGACGGGTCGGAGGAGGTCAGCCGGGTCGCTGACCGCATCCGCGCCGAGTTCCTCACCCGCATCGGCCTCGAAGACCTGCTGGCGCCCCACAAGGGCGGGCGGCGGACGGCGCCCGCTTCGTGAGGCGGGCCACCGGACCGCCCGGGGGTAGCGTCGCTACCGCCCTCCCGGGGACGGGTAGCGTCGCTCCCGTGAGTACGAGAGCGCGCATCCTCGAAGTGGCGGCCGCCCTGGTCGCCGAGTCCTCGGACGGGGACGTCTCGACCCGGGCCGTGTGCGAGGCGGCGGGCGTCGGCGCCCCCGCGCTCTACCGCCACTTCGGCGACAAGGAGGGACTGCTGTCCGCCGTCGTCGACCACGGCTTCGGCCGGTACCTGGCGACCAAGCGGGAGCGCGTCCCCGGCACGGACCCCGTCCAGGACCTGCGCGACGGCTGGGACACCCACACCGACTTCGCCCTGCGCAACCCGAGCCTGTACCGGCTCATGAACTCCCCGGCGATGCGCACACCCCCGGCCGCCGCCCTGGAGTCCCACCGGATCCTCACCTCGGACCTCCAGCGGGCCGCCGAGCAGGGCAGGCTGCGGCTCGCACCGGAACTCGCGGCCCAGATGATCATGTCCGCGAACGTCGGGGTGGCGCTGATGCTGGTGTCCCGGCCGGCGACCTTCGACGACCACGGCATCTCCCGGCGGGTACGGGACGCCGTGCACGCGGCCGTCTTCACCCCGGACGTCATGGCCGACGCCCCCGGTGAGCCCCGACCGGACGCGCCGGACGTGCCCGCCACCGCCGCCCGGCTCGGCGCCGTGCTCCGCCGGACCCCGCACCCGTCCCTCACCCCGGCCGAGGGGGGCCTGCTCACCGAGTGGCTCGACCGCCTCGCCAACAGCCCGCGGCAGTAGCCCGGCCCGCCCCGGCCGGCGGCTGGCGCCCCCGCCCGGCGCGAGGGGCCGACCGGTGTGCCCTACGCCCGCGTCCGCCCCAGGAACACCGGATTGGTGAACGCGGCCAGCGCTCCCGGCAGGCCCGGCGTCGCCGGCGCGTGCCGCACCTCGGCCCGTACGTAGGCGGCGTAGGCGGCGGTCGTGCGCCACTCGGCGGTACCGGTACCCGAGTCCGGCAGCACCGAGGTGAACAGCCCGCCCTGGTCGGTGACGAAGCGGACCGTGCGGCCCGGGGCGCCCGTCACCTCCAGGCGCACGGTGACCGGCGCGTCCGGGTCCACGCGCAACCGCTCGCCGATCCCGGCGTGCTCGCCCTTCGGGCCGGACGCCGTGAAGGCGAGCGACACCGACGAGGACTCGGCGACGTAGCAGCGGCCCGCCCGGATGCCGTCCTGGATCGCCTCGCGGGACAGGTCGTCGGCGAGGACGACGGTCTGCGGCAGGCCGACCGGGTCGGGATCGCGGTGCGCGTCGCTGTTGCCCATCGCCGGGATCCACCCGCCGCCGGACCGCACCGAGGCGACCAGCATGCCGTCCCAGTCCGCCAGCGCGATCTCGTCGTCCGGGGTGTAGGCGCCGTTCCACACCTCGACCGCGTCCGCCTCCCCGAACCCGAACTTCCAGTTGCAGCCGATGCAGGTGGCGTGCGGATGGGCGGGCACCACGAGCCCGCCGGCCCGCCGGATCTGCCGCGCGAACCGGCCGAAGCGGTTGTCGCGGGCCCGGTAGCGCCAGTCGACGAAGGTGCCCGGATCGGTGCCGAGGGCGAGCACGTGCCCGTTGCGGGTCGTCACCTCCTCGCCGAGCATGATCAGCAGGTCGTCGCCCGCCAGGTCCGCCCAGTGGGCGTGCGAGGAGTGGGTGTTGTGCTCCGAGGTGTTGATGAAGTCCAGGCCCGCGGCCCGGGCCAGGGCGGCGATCTCGGACGGCGTGCGGCGCCCGTCGGAGTACCAGGAGTGCAGGTGGCAGTCGCCGCGGTACCAGGCCCGGCCGCGCCCCTTGGCGCGCGCGGGCGGGTACGCCGGCCTGACCGCGGCGCCCGGCTCGCCGTACGTGAGCGTCACCGTGACCTCGTACGGCAGGCCCTGCGGCGCCACCGTGTACGGGCCGAGCGCGATGTGCCAGGTGCCGGCGCGCACCGGCCCCGGGAGGTAGCCCGGCGTCGCGTCGTCCGCGCGGACGAAGAACTCCGAGCGGGCGCCGCCCGACCAGCCGCGGAAGCCCTCGCCGCCGAGGGCTGTGCCCCGTTCGTCGAAGAGGCCGATGTCCAGGGCGTTGCCCGGGGTGCCGGCCGGGACGGCGGGCTTGTCGTAGCGGTACGCGACCCTGATCTCCCGTACGCCGTGCGGCACTTCGACCGGCAGGTACACGAAGTCGGGCGAACCGGTGGGCAGGGTGCCCCGCACGGTTCTCGTCTCCTGGCCGTCCGCCGCCGCGGCGCCGCTCGCGAAGCTCACGCTTCCCAACGTAAGCGCGGCGGCGGCTCCCGTCACGAACAGCGCGCGTCTGCCGATGCCGTGGTCGTCCTCGCACATACAGCTGCTCCCAGGGGGTGGTGAGGGACAGGGGTGGCGCGGTCCACCTTGGTATTCACCCGTGAACTCCGGTGCAAGGGAAGGGGATCCGCGCCTATCGGGTTGGCGGCGCGAGTGCTAGGAAGTGCTCATGCGGATCGCCACCACGATCTTCCTCACCGACGAGACCATCACCCCCGTCCGGCTCGCCCGCGCGCTGGAGGAGCGCGGATTCGCCGGGCTGTACCTGCCCGAGCACACGCACATCCCGGTCGAGCGCACCACCCCGAACCCCTCCGGCGGGGAGCTGCCACGCGAGTACGGCCGCACCCTGGACCCCTTCGTCGCGCTCGCCCAGGCGGCGGCCGTGACCCGGGACCTCGGCCTCGGCACCGGGATCACGCTCGTCGCCCAGCACGATCCGATCGGCCTCGCCAAGCAGGCCGCCACGCTCGACCACCTCTCGGGCGGCCGGTTCACCCTCGGCGTCGGCTTCGGCTGGAACGTGGAGGAGGCCGCCGACCACGGGGTGCGGTGGAGCACGCGGCGCGAGCTGGTCCGCGACCGGATGGCGGTGATGCGCGCGCTGTGGGCGGCCGAACCGACCGCGTACACGGGGGAGTACGGCGGCGTACGGGCGAGCCACGCCCACCCCAAGCCCCTGCGCGCGCCCCGCGGGCCCGTGACCGGGCCGCGCACGCTCCTCGGCGGAGCGGCGGGACCGAGACTCTTCGCGCACATCAGCGAGTACGCCGACGGCTGGATGCCCATCGGGGGCCGCGGCCTCGCCGAGTCCGTCCCCGCGCTGCGGGCCGCCTGGGCCGGCGCCGGGCGCGATCCTGCTGCACTGCACGTGGTGCCGTCCGCCGTGCGGCCCACCCCGGGCAAACTCGCCCACTACGCGGACCTGGGCGTCGAGGAGGTCGTCGTGCAGCTGCCGCCCGCCGGGGAGGCGGAGGTGCTGCGGACGCTGGACGCGTACGCCCCGTACACGGCGGCGGCCCCCAGGTGAGCGGCCCCCGGCCGGCGGCGCCCGGGGGCGCCCGGCCCCGGGGTACGAACCGGACAGCGCCTGTTTCGCCTGATCACGACGATCGTATGCTCGACGGATGACGACTTCCGCGACTTCCGAGACCTCCGGGACCGGGCCGACCGCGAACTCCATGCGGCGTGCGCTCAAACGCGCGCGGGACGGCGTCGCGCTCGACGTCAACGAGGCGGCCGTGCTGCTCCAGGCCCGCGGCGCGGACCTGGACGACCTGACGGCGTCCGCTGCCCGGGTGCGGGACGCCGGACTGGAGGCGGCCGGCCGGCCCGGCGTCATCACGTACTCCAAGAGCGTGTTCATCCCGCTCACCCGGCTGTGCCGCGACAAGTGCCACTACTGCACCTTCGTCACCGTGCCGGGCAAGCTGCGCCGGGCCGGGCACGGGATGTTCATGTCCCCCGACGAGGTGCTGGACATCGCCCGCAGGGGCGCCGAACTCGGCTGCAAGGAAGCCCTCATCACCCTCGGCGACAAGCCCGAGGACCGCTGGCCCGAGGCCCGCGAGTGGCTGGACGCGCACGGCTACGACGACACGATCGCCTACGTGCGGGCCATCTCGATCCGCATCCTGGAGGAGACCGGCCTGCTGCCGCACCTCAACCCGGGCGTCCTGTCGTGGACCGACTTCCAGCGGCTCAAGCCGGTCGCCCCGTCGATGGGCATGATGCTGGAGACCACCGCCACCCGGCTGTGGTCCGAGCCCGGCGGCCCCCACCACGGATCGCCCGACAAGGAACCCGCCGTACGGCTGCGGGTCCTGGAGGACGCGGGCCGCTCCTCGGTCCCCTTCACCAGCGGGCTGCTCATCGGGATCGGTGAGACGTACGAGGAGCGCGCGGACTCCTTGTTCGCCCTGCGCCGGATCTCCCGCGCCTACCACGGCATCCAGGAACTGATCATCCAGAACTTCCGCGCCAAGCCGGACACCGCGATGCGCGGCATGCCGGACGCGGAACTCGACGAACTCATCGCCACCGTCGCCGTAGCCCGGCACATCATGGGCCCCGCCGCCTGCCTCCAGGCGCCGCCCAACCTGGTGGACGCCGAGTACGGGCGGCTCATCGGCGCCGGCATCGACGACTGGGGCGGGGTCTCGCCGCTCACCATCGACCACGTCAACCCCGAGCGCCCCTGGCCGCAGATCGACGCCCTCGCCGGGCAGTCGGCGGCGGCCGGCTTCGAGCTGCGCGAACGGCTGTGCGTCTACCCGGAGTTCGTGCGGCGCGGCGAGCCGTGGCTGGACCCTCGGCTGCTGCCGCACGTACAGGCGCTGGCGGACCCGGAGACCGGCCTCGCCCGCGAGGACGCGGTGGTCGAGGGGCACCCGTGGCAGGAGCCCGACGAGGCGTTCACCGCGTCCGGCCGCACCGACCTGCACCACACCATCGACACCGAGGGCCGCACCGGCGACCGGCGCGAGGACTTCGACCTCGTCTACGGCGACTGGGAGTCCCTGCGCGAGGCGGCGGCGCCCGGGATGGTGCCCTCGCGCATCGACACCGACGTGCGCCAGGCGCTCGCGACCGCCGCCGACGACCCGACGAGGCTCACCGACGACGAGGCCCTCGCCCTGCTGCACGCGGACGGCCCGGCCCTGGACGCCCTGACCCGCATCGCGGACGACGTCCGCCGCTCTGCCGTCGGCGACGACGTCACCTACATCGTCACGCGGAACATCAACTTCACGAACGTCTGCTACACCGGCTGCCGGTTCTGCGCCTTCGCCCAGCGCCGCACCGACGCAGACGCCTACACGCTCTCCCTGGACCAGGTCGCCGACCGCGCCCAGCAGGCGTGGGAGGTCGGCGCGGTGGAGGTCTGCATGCAGGGCGGCATCCACCCCGACCTGCCCGGCACGGCCTACTTCGACATCGCGAAGGCCGTCAAGGAACGCGTCCCCGGCATGCACGTCCACGCCTTCTCCCCGATGGAGGTGGTGAACGGCGCCACCCGCACCGGCATGTCCGTCCGCGAGTGGCTGACCGCCGCCAAGGAGGCGGGCCTCGACTCGATCCCCGGCACCGCCGCCGAGATCCTCGACGACGAGGTCCGCTGGGTCCTCACCAAGGGGAAGCTGCCCACCGCGACCTGGATCGACGTCGTCACCACGGCCCACGAACTCGGCATCCGCTCGTCCTCGACGATGATGTACGGCCACGTGGATCAGCCCCGGCACTGGCTCGGCCACTTCCGCACCCTGTCCCGCATCCAGCAACAGACCGGCGGCTTCACGGAGTTCGTGACCCTGCCCTTCATCCACACCAACGCGCCGGTGTACCTGGCCGGCATCGCCCGCCCCGGCCCCACCGTCCGCGACAACCGCGCGGTCACCGCGATGGCCCGCCTGCTCCTGCACCCCCACATCCCCAACATCCAGACCAGCTGGGTGAAGCTGGGCACGGAGGGCGCGGCCGAGATGCTCCGCTCGGGCGCCAACGACCTCGGCGGCACGCTGATGGAGGAGACCATCTCCCGGATGGCCGGATCGAGTTACGGGTCCTACAAGTCCGTCGCCGACCTGATCGCCGTGGCCGAGGCGGCGGGCCGTCCGGCGAAGCCGCGCACGACGCTCTACGGCGAGGTGCCGGAGGAACGGCAGCGGGCCGCCGCGGCATCCGACGGCCACCTGCCCGAGCTGCTGCCCGTCCTGGAGTGAGGGCCGCGGGGCCGCCTCCCGCCGGAGGCGGCCCCGCGGTGCGCTACGCCCCGCCGTCCGCAGGCGAGGATGCCCGGCCGCCGAACGGCAGGTGCACGACCAGCAGCACGACCCCGCTCAGCGTGAAGACGCGGGTCGCGGCGTCGAGGCCGTTCCAGGTGTCCGACTGCCACATCGCGAACCACTCGCCGCCGACCCCGATGAACCCGGCGCCGAACAGCAGCATCACCATCAGCAGCCCGTACGTCGACAGCCGCCGCGCCTCGGTGTGCCTGCGCCGCGCCCACAGCCAGGTGGCGGCGACCAGCACGAGCGCGGAGAGCGTCTCCCACACGATGATCACCACGTAGGCCGTGTCCTGCAACGCCTCGGACTCGACGGCCCGCCACATCAGGTCGTCGTCCTTGAACGTGGTGTCCATCGCGAGCACATGCCGCACGAACTGCTGGTTGGTCCCGAAGTCGGTGATGTTCCCGAACGCGACGAGCGCCATGTAGAGCGCGACGGTACCGGTGAGAAGCGCGGCGGCGAGGGGAAGGGCGGAGGTCCCACGGGAGGGTCGGGTGGCGGCCATGTGGCAACTATGGCGGGGGTGCCCCGCGGGGCCCAGGGGATTTTCGGCGCTTCCGGGCCCGTGCTGGGGAAAACAGTTCGGTCCTGTCGGTGCCCCCTGTTAGCTTCAGGCGGCTCGTGTGATCCACGGGCCGGAAGTCCACAGGGGAGGGGAAGTTGGGTACGAGGAGAAGATCCGGGGCCACGCGCACCGGGGTCCGCCGGCTGGCGGCGGTTTCCTGCGCGACGGTGGTGGCCACGGCCGGGTCGGTCCTGTCCGGCACGGCGTTCGCGGCGGACAACCTGCCGCCGAAGCAGCCGCTCGTGCAGGACCTGAAGACGGGCGGCAAGGCGTGCGCGACCGGTGAGGACAAGGCGTACGTCTCGGGGCCGCCGACGCTCTGGGCGGTCCTTCACGACCCGCAGGAAGACGACCTGCCCGCGGGTGCCGACCTGGTCAAGGGCGAGTTCGAGGCGTGGTGGACGGACGAGGCGGGGCTCGAGCAGCGCCGTACGTACACCTCGTCCCCGACGCTCCCCGGGACAGCGCAGCAGTGGCGGATGCCTGAGGGCGTCCCGGCCAACACGGTGGTGTCCTGGCACGTCCGCGCGAACGACGGCAAGGCGGTGTCCGCCTGGAGCGACGAAGGCACCGGCTCGGCATGCGAGTTCGTGTACGACGACGTCAGCCCCGAGAAGCCCGCGGTCACCTCACCCGAGTACCCGAACCCCGAGGAGGTCTTCTGGGTCGACGGTGTCGGTGTCTACGGTCACTTCACGATGGACTCGCCGTCGGACGACGTCGTGTCGTACACCTACCACTTCCTGGGCGGCCCGTCCGGAACGGCCGCCGCCGAGAGACCGGGAGCGGCCGTGACCGTTCCCTACCTTCCGCTCTCGTCGGGACCCGCCTCCGTACAGGTCCGCGCCGTCGACCGGGCGGGCCGCAGCAGCGCGGAGACGACGTACCGCTTCAATGTGAAGGCGGGCCGCGCCCCCGTCGCGCACTGGAAGCTCGACGACCCGGCGGGCTCCCGTTCCGCGGCCGCAGAGACGGGCACCGCTGCCCGTGCGGGCACCGGGGTGACCTTCGGGGGTGCCGCTCCCGCCGGTACCGGAGCGACCGCCACCGCCGCCCTCGACGGCAGCGGCCACGGCTTCCTCACCCCGGACGTACCGGCCGTCACGCCCGGGAAGACCTTCGCGGTCAGCGCCTGGGCGCGACCCGCGCGGACCGACCGGAACATGACGGTCGCCAGCCAGGACGCGGGCGACACGGCGGCCTTCCGGCTCGGGCTGGCCAGCCGCGACTCCGGTCCCGTCTGGTCCTTCGCGATCGGCGGCACGCGGCTGTCGGGCGGCGCCCCGGAGACCGGTGAGTGGGCGCACCTGCTGGGACTCTACGACCAGGAGACGGGCACCGCGCGGCTGTACGTGAACGGGCGCCCCGTCGGTGACGCGGTGAAGGCCACGCCCTCCGCGACGAGCGGGGCGTTCCAGATCGGCCGTGCCCGTGGCACGTCGGGCTACCACGCGCGGTGGCACGGCAGCGTCGGTGAGGTGAGGGTGCACGACCGGGTGGTGGTGCCCGAGGAGGCGGAGGCACTTGCCTACCGGAAGCCCGCGCTGCTCGGCCGCTGGGCGCTGGAGAACGCGACCGACGGCGCGAGCCCGGAGCAGGGCGGCGGGACCCCGCTGAGGCTGGGTGCGGGCGCGACGATCCACCGCGCCACCGGTGACTCCTGCATCCCGGAACTGGACCCCGACTGCCCCTACGTCCCGCCCGCGCTGGTCGGCGACGGACACCTGCGGCTGGACGGCGAGACCGGACACGCCGTCGCCGAGGGCCCGGTGGTGGACACCGGGGACAGCTTCACCCTGGGTGTGGTCGTCCGGCTGGCGGACTCCGAACCGGCCCACCCGATGACGGTGCTGTCGCAGGCCGGGGAGAACACCGACGCCTTCAAGGTGCGCTACGAACCGAGCGAGCACGCCTGGCAGTTGGTCGTGCCCGTGCGTGACGAGGCGGATGCGCGCGAGGTCGTGGTTTCCCAGATCGAGGCCGCGGACGGTGGCGAGGGCCAGGGGCATCGCCTTGCCGTGGTCTACGACGACGCGGCCGACACGGTCAAGCTGTTCCTGGACGGCGTGACCAACGCCGACGCCACCGGCACTCTTCCCGACGGCTGGCACAGCTCGGGGGCCCTCCAGGTCGGCCGCTCCAAGGCCGGTGACGGCTGGGGAGAGTACCTGCACGGGGACGTGGACGAAGTCCAGGCGTTCTCAGGCGCGTTGAAGGACGATCGGATCGTCGCCCTCGGTACGGGAACGGACGTCTTCCTCGACTGACCGTCCGACGCGCCGGAAGCCACCCCGGTTTCCGGCGCGTCGGGTCACACTGGTGGTCGGCCTGACCGGTGACCGGGGGAGGGAACGGCTCATGGCGCGGGCGCGGTCCTCGACGCAGCAGGTGATCAGCGAGCGCAGCCGGCGCGCGTTCGTCGGACGGGACGCCGAACGCGCTCTGTTCCGGAACAACTTGGAGCACCCGCCGCAGGACGAGCGGCACACGTTCCTCTTCCACGTGCACGGCAACGCGGGCGTCGGGAAGACGTGCCTCGTGCGGGAGTGGGAGCGGATCGCGCGGGAGTGCGGGGCGCTCACCGTGTACGTCGACGAGGCCGTGGGCAGCGTGCCCGAGGCGATCGCGGCGATCAGCGACCGGTGCGCCCGGGAGGGGCACCGCCTCAAGGACCTCGACCGCCTGCTGGCCGCCCACCGCGAGCGGCGCCACGAGGCGGAGACGGCGGTCGCGGCGGCCCTCGGACCACAGGCCGGCCGGACCGCGGACACGCAGGGCCCGGACGCGGCGGCCCAGCCGTCGCAGCTGACCCTCGCGGCGACCCGGGCCGGACTCGTCGGCCTCGGCCTCCTGCCCGGCGTCGGCGCCTTCGCCGGAGCCGTCGACCCGGTCCAACTCGCCCAGAGCGCCGACCGGTTGCGGACGTCGATGGGCGGCAGGCCGCGCAACCAGGAGGACCTGCGGCTGGTCCTCGCCCCCGAGCAGGTCCTCACCCCCGTGCTGCTGGACGAACTGGCCGGGACCGCGGCCCGGGTGCCCTGGATCGTCCTCTTCTTCGACACCTACGAGCGCACCGCGCCCTTCCTCGACGGCTGGCTGCACGACATGCTCGGCACGGACCGCCACGGCGGAGCCCTGCCGGACAACGTCGTGGTCGTCACGGCCGGGCAGCGCCCCCTGGACACCGCACGCTGGAGCGGGCTCGCGGACTCCGTCAGGGACGTGCCGCTCGGGCCGTTCACCGAGACCGAGGCGCGCCTGCTGCTCGCCGGGCGGGACGTCGTCGCCGAACCGGTCGTGCGGGAGGTGCTGCGGCTCACCGGGCGGCTGCCGGTGCTGGTCTCCACCCTGGCCGCGAACCGGCCCGCCGCGCCGGACGAGGTGGGCGACCCCAGCGTCACCGCCGTCGACCGCTTCCTGAAGTGGGAGCGGGACCCCGTACGCCGGGCCGTGGTGCTGGCCTGCGCGCTGCCCCGGCGGCTGGACGCGGACGTGTTCCGGGCGGCGTCGGGCTGCGCGGACACCGAGGCCGACGCCCTGTTCGCGTGGCTGCGGGAGCTGCCGTTCGTCGGCGACGGTGGGAACGGCGTGCGGTACCACGACGTCGTACGGGCCCCGATGCTCCGCCTGGAGCGCCGCCGTTCACCGCGCGGCTGGACCGAGCGGCACACGCGGCTGGCCGGGACGTTCGGGCGGTGGCGCGGTGAGCTGGAGGCGGGCCCGGACGCCGGGCCGCCGTGGGCCGACGAGGAGTGGCGGGAGCTGCGCCTCGCGGAGTCCTACCACCTGCTGTGCGCCCGCCCCCGGGCCGCGCTCCCCGAGGTGCTGGCGGACACGGTCCGCGCGTGCGACCAGGGCGAGGCGGTGGCCGCGCGCTGGGCCCGGGCCCTGGCCGACGCGGGCGAGGACGCGGACGCCGTGGACGTGGCCCGCTGGGGACGCGACCTCACCGAGGCCCTCGCCGGACCCGGGGAGCCGGAGGGTACGGGCGAGGCGGCGGCCGGCGGCGAGGAGCGTCCGGACGCCGGTGTCGTCGCCGCACTGGGGCTGCTGCTGAACCGGGCCGGTCTCGGCCCGGCGGAGCAGGCGCTCGCCCGCACGGCACGCGGTGCGGCGCTGCGGCGGGCGGGGGCCCACGCCCGGGCGCTGACCGAGTACGACCGGGCGGTCGCCCTCGATCCGGGGCTGGCCCGCGCCCACCGGGGCCGCGCCCTGAGCCGGGGCGAACTGGGCGACTACGAGGGCGCGGTCGCGGACCTGGACCGCGCTCTGGCGCTGGCGCCGGACGACGGCCGGGCCTACGCGATGCGCGGCGAGTACCGGCGGATCCTGCACGCGTACGACGCCGCGGTCCGCGACCTGGACCGGGGGATCGCCCTGGACCCGGCCCGGGCCTTCGCGTGGGCGTCGCGGGGCGCCACTCGGCTGGGCATGGGCGAGCTGGACGAGGCGCTCGCGGACCTGGACCGGGCGCTGGAGCTGAGCCCGGAGTACGGCTGGGCGCTGGCCCGCCGGGCGCGGGTGTGGCGCGCCCGGGGCGAGCACGACCGGCAGCTGGCGGACCTCGACCGGGCCGTCCGGCTCCAGCCGGACTGGGCGTGGGGCGCCTGCGAGCGCGGCGACGCCCTGCGCGTCGCCGGGCGCCACGAGGAGGCGCTCGCGGACTACGACCGGGCGCTCGCCCTTGACGACGCGTACGCGTCGGCGTACGCGAGCCGCGGTGCCTGCCTGAGCGCCCTCGGACGGCACGCGGAGGCCCTCGCGGACCTGGACCGGGCGCTGGAGCTCAGACCGGGGTACGCGTGGGCGCTGGAGCGGCGCGAAGCCGTCCGCGACCGTCTGGCCGACGACGCGAGGTGACCCCCCCGGCCCGGGGGGAGGTCACGCGAGCCGCCCGTCCCCAAGGGCGGGCCGGTCAGCGGGCGAGCCGCTGTCCGAACAGGGCCTCCTTCTCCGGGGCGCCGAGCGAACCGGGGCTGAACGAGGCGATGTTGGTGGTCGTCGTGCCGGCCTTCGAGCCGCGCAGCACCCAGACCGCGCCGGAGTCCTTGTAGGTGCCGTCCTCCAGCGGGGCGGCCGCGACGAGGTCGGCCCGGTTGTTGGCGTTGACGTCGACGAGCAGGACCGTACGGCCGAAGTTGTCGCTCGTCTCGGACACGCCGGGGACGCCGGACGTGGACTGGTTGAAGGCCTGGGCGCCCGAACCGGTCAGACCGGACGCGCCGCCCTTGAGCAGGACCACCGCGCCCGCCTCGCGGACCGAGCCGATGTCCTCGCCGGGCACGCCGACCGCGATGTCCGGGTAGCCGTCGCCGGTCACGTCGCCCGCGGCCAGCGAGTAGCCGAACTGGTCCCCGAGGTTGCGGTAGTTGTCGCCGGCCTCGTCGGTGCCCGGGACGCCCGCCGTGTTCTGCGTGATTTTGGTGGTGCGCGTGGAGGGCCCGTTCGCCGAGCCGTAGACGACGCGGACCGCGCCCGCGTCGTAGTCCATCATCTCCGACACCTGGTCGACCTGGCGGGTCACGAAGTCCCCGTAGCCGTCCTGGTTCACGTCGGCCACGACACCGCCGACGGTGTAGAAGCCGGTGCTCTTGAACGTCGAGCTGAGCCCAGTCGAGGTCCCCTTGTAGTAGCGGGACTGGAACTGCATCTCCTCGAAGCCGTTCGTGGTGACGACGTCGTCCTTGCCGTCGCCGTTCATGTCCCCGACGGCCACGTCCTGGGGGCCCGACTCGTCCGCGATCTCCAGCGTGTCGGTGCGGGCGGGGACGCCGGCCCGGGTGATCGGGCCGAAGCGGACCTCCAGGTTGCCGTTGGCGTTGACGATCAGGTCGGCGTGGCCGTCCCCGTCGATGTCACCGGCGGCGACCCGGTAGGAGGGGTCGGGGAGCGCCACGGCGTCGCCGAGCCCGTGGGCGGAGCCCCAGAGCACCATCGGGGCGTAATAGCTGCCCACGGCCAGATCGGTGTAGCCGTCCCCGTCGAAGTCGCGGGCGGCGGTGCTGGTGCCGAAGGTCCCGTACTCCATGAGGTCGCCGGGCACACCGTCGGTGGCCTGCGTGATCAGCTGCGGGTGCGCGGTGTCGCTGCCCGCCGAGGAGCCGTACACGACGGAGACGGAGCCGGCCTGGTAGACGCCCGACACGGTGGCGTACGGGGCGCTGACCGCGAGGTCGGCGAAGCCGTCGCCGTTGAAGTCCACCACGGGGGTCTTCGGCGCGGCGGCGGCGGCCGGACCGGCGGACAGGACCAGGGGCGCGGTCAGCAAAGCGGCCAGCGCCGCGCACCGTGCGACGCCGCGACGGCTCTTGGGGTGAGGCACGAATGACTCCGAAAGTTGGGTCCGGATAGGTCTGTCGTTCATCTGGACCCGCGAGGGACCCGAACGGTTGTGGTGCGGGTGACGGATCGATCGGCTCTGCCCTGAACCGACCGTTCCCGTTCGATTACAGTGCTGAGCGATGCGGACCGGAGGAGGGCGTGGTGGGTGCGACATCCGGTGCCGTCTGGGGCCGCAGGGAGCAGCAGGACTTCCGGAGCCGGGTGCGCGGGACCCTGCTGGGGGCCGCCCTCGGGGACGCCCTGGGCGCTCCCCTCGACGCGCTGAGCCTGGAGGAGATCCGGACGGCGCACGGCGCGGCCGGAGCCGTCGATCTCGCCCCCGCGTACGGCCGACGCGGCTCGGTCACGCACCTCACCCAGCTCACGCTCTTCACCTTCGACGGACTGATCCGTGCGCAGGTGCGCCGCGACACCGGCGCCTGGCACCCGCCGACCGACCTGCACCGGGCCTACCGCCGCTGGGCCGCGACGCAGAGCGACTGGGGTCCCGACGAGCGCCGCAAGGACGACGGCTGGCTGGCCCGCGAGGAGTGGCTGTACGCCCGGCGCGCTCCGGCCCGCGCCTGCCTGCTCGGCCTGGGCGACGACACCATGGGCACGCTGGACGCGCCCAAGAACCCGGGGGAGCGGGGGGCCGAGGCCGCGGCGCGGTCCGCGCCCTTCGGGCTGCTCGTCGGCTGGGAGCCGCAGCTCGTGATGCAGCTGGCCGTGGAGTGCGCGGCGCAGACGCACGGGCACCCCGTGGCCTACCTGTCGGCGGGGGCGTACGCGGTCGTGGTGCACGCGCTGGCCCGCGGCGAGAGCCTGGACGCCGCCGTGCAGCGGGCGCTGGCGCTGCTCGCCGCGCGCCCTGGGCAGCAGCCCGTCACCGACGCGCTCCAGCACGCCCTGGGCGCCGTACGGCAGGGGATGCCGTCCCCGGGCAGGGTCGAGGAGCTCGCGGGTGAGGGGACGGCCGAGGGGCTGCTCGCGGTGGCCGTGTACAGCGCGCTGGTCGGCGAGGACGTGCGGCACGGGCTGTCCCTCGCCGTGAACCACGGCGGGCACTCGGGCGCGGCCGGCGCGCTGACCGGGGGGCTGCTCGGCGCCCTGCACGGCGAGACGGCCCTCCCGCCGGCCTGGCTGGCCGAGCTGGAGGGCCGTCCCACGATGCTGGTGCTGGCGGACGACTTCGCCATGGAGATGACCCAGGGGCCCGCGCTGCACGGGCCCGCCGGTTCGTCGCCGGGCTGGCTAGCCCGCTATCCGCGCGCCTGACCGGACGACCGCCGGCCGGGCGCCCGGTCAGTCCTTGACGGGCGTGCCCACCACCCCGTCCGCCGCCTGTGCCGGGGCGGGAACGGCGGCCGCCGCCGCTCCGGAGCCGTCGTCGTCCGTGTTGATGATCTCGATGAGGGCGTCGCGCTCGGGGGTGTCCTCGGGCTTGAGGAAGCCGATGAGGACGTAGAGGACGAGGGAGATCGCCATCGGCACGGAGACCTGGTACTCCAGCTTCACGTCGGTGCGCTGCGAGAAGTCCAGGTGGTAGTTCATCAGGAAGAACGCGATCAGTCCGCAGGCCCAGCTGGTGAGCGCCGCCGTCGGACCGGACTTACGGAACGGCCGGAGCAGGCCGAGGATGAACGGGATCGCGATCGGCCCCATGAGGCCGGCCACCCACTTGATGACGACCGTGATGATGTCCTTGAACGTGGGGGAGTTGACCTGTGTGGCCACCGCCATGGACAGGCCGAGGAAGGCGACCGTGGTGACGCGCCCGGCGATCAGTCCGGCCCGGGTGTCCCAGGCCCGCGCCGCCTTGGACAGCACCGGCATGATGTCCCGCGTGAACACGGCGGCGATCGCGTTCGCGTCCGAGGAGCACATGGCCATCGTGTGCGAGAAGAACCCGACGACCACGAGGCCCAGCAGGCCGTGCGGCAGCAGCTGTTCGGTCATCAGCCCGTAGGCGTCGGAGCCGTCCGGCTTCTCGGCCGTCACCAGAAGCGGGGACAGCCACATCGGGATGAAGAGGATGAGGGGCCACACGAACCAGAGCGCGGCGGAGAGGAACGCGGACCGCGTGGCCTCCTTGGCGCTGCCCGTCGCCATGTAGCGCTGGGCCTGGTTCCACATGCCGCCGTTGTACTCGAACAGCTTGATGAAGAGGTACGCGATGAAGAAGACGGTCATGTACGGGCCCGCGAAGCCGTTCGCGTGACCGTCCAGCTTCGGCGAGTCGAGCGCCTTGGACAGACCTCCCTGGTCGGAGATCTTGTTCAGCGCGATGACCAGCATCGCGACGCCGGCCAGCAACTGGATGACGAACTGGCCGAGTTCGGTCAGCGCGTCGGCCCACAGCCCGCCGATCGTGCAGTAGACGGCCGTGATGCCGCCGGTGATGAGGATGCCCTGGGTGAGCGAGACCCCGGTGAAGACGCTCAGCAGCGTGGCGATGGCGGCCCACTTGGCGCCGACGTCCACGATCTTCAGCAGGATGCCGGACCAGGCGAGCGCCTGCTGGGTCGGCAGGTTGTAGCGGTCCTTCAGGTACTCCAGCGGCGAGGCGACGTGCAGTCGTGAGCGCAGCCGGTTGAGCCGCGGCGCGAAGGCCTTGGCGCCGATCGCGATGCCGATGGCGATGGGCAGCGACCAGGTGACGTACGAGGTGATGCCGTAGGTGTACGCGATGCCGGCGTACCCGGTGAACATGACCGCGCTGTAGCCCGACATGTGGTGCGAGATGCCGGACAGCCACCACGGCATCTTGCCGCCCGCGGTGAAGAAGTCGCTGACGTCGTCCACGCGCTTGTGGGACCAGATGCCGATCGCGGTCATCACGCCGAAGTACGCGACCAGGACGGCCCAGTCGAGACCGTTCATGTGCCCCCTCCAGGGGTCCGCCTTTGAATCTGCAGATACCGGACGGCACTTCGCCAGTACGCATGGGTCCCCCGCCCGGGCGGAGCCGGGATCGTCGGGGGGCGGGCGGAGCCCCCGTGCGGGTGCGGGGACTTGGGGGATTGAACCGCCGGTTCGACCGGCCGGTCAAGCCCTAGTTGGTCATGGATATGAACACAGATCAGAAAGCAGAACGATTTTACTTGCTCTTGACCTGTAGGGATGTTGTCGTGCTCGTGACGTGAACCACACGATGAGCGGGCACTTCGCCAGACGGACCAGCGACAAGGAGACAGGCGTACGGGATGCGGGTCCCGTGCGGCCGGAACAGGAGCCGACAGCCGCGATCAGCGCATGAGTTCGCCGGCGTTCACGAGCAGGGACTGCCCAGTGATCGCCCGCGCCCTGTCGGACGCCAGGAACACCACGGCGTCCGCCACGTCCCCGTCCGTGGCCAGCTCGGGCAGCGCCATCCGCTCGGTCAGCCGCTCGCGCACGACCGACTCCGGCACGCCCTCGGTGTGCGCGGTGAACCGGACGTACGCCTCCACGGGCGGTCCCCACATCCAGCCCGGCAGCACGGTGTTGACCCGGATCCGGTACGGGCCGAGCTCCCGGGCGAGCGAGTACATCGCGCTCGTCAGGGCGCCCTTGGACGCCGCGTACGCAGCCTGGCGCACCTGCGTGGGGGCGGCCACCGACGACTGGGTGCCGATGACGACGACCGAGCCGCCGCCCTCCTTCAGCGCGGGCAGGCAGGCGCGGGTCATCCGCAGGGTGCCGAGCAGGTTCACGTCGATGACCGACTGCCAGGTGGTGAAGTCGGCGTCCTCCAGCCCCCCGAAGTAGCTGTCCCAGGCGGCCACATGGACCACGGCGTCGATCCGCCCGAACCGCTCCCGGGCCAGCGCCGCCAGCGCCTCACAGCTCGTCTCGTCGGTGATGTCCGTCGCCCGGTACGCCGTGTGGGCGCCGTCCGGGTCGAGCGCGGCGGCCGTCTTGGCGAGGTTCGCCTCCGTGCGTGCGCCGAGCACCGCGTTGCCCCCGTCGCGCACCACCGCCGCCGCGACCTGGTGTCCGAGCCCGGCGCCGACTCCCGAGACGACGACGGTCCTGCCCGCGAGCAGCGGCATCGGAGGCCTCCCGGCTCTGGCGCATTGTCTGACGGGGCGTCAGAGTATGGGCTGCCGACCGAGGAAGGAAGTCCCGCGCGGGACCGGCGCAGGAAAGGGGAGCGACATGAGCGAGGACACCCGCAGCGAGGTGTACGCGGAACTGGCCGCCCTCGGCCCGTACGGCGTCCACCCGGGCCACGCCCTGATCACGATGGTCGAACCGCACCCGGGCCACGAGCACGCCTACAACCGCTGGTACGAGGACGACCACTACTACGCCGGCGCGATGGCGATGCCCTGGATGTTCGCGGGACGCCGCTGGGTGGCGACCCGCGACCTCCAACTCCTGCGCCGACCCGAGAAGTCCGCCGTCGCCCAGCCCGTCACCGCCGGCTGCTACCTGTCCACGTACTGGGTCACCGAGGGCCGCTACGACGACCACATGCGGTGGACCGTCGGCATCAACAAGCGCCTGAACCGCGACCACCGGGTCTACCGGGAGCGCACCCACGTCTTCACCGCGTTCCAGGACCACGAGGCCACGGTCTACCGCGACGGCGCCTCGGGCCCCCGCGACTTCCACGCCCTCGACCACCCGTACGCGGGCCTGGTCCTTCAGGTCGTCGACACCGAATCCGCCGAGCAGCGCGCCGAGTTGCTGGACTGGCTGCGCGTCCGCCACCTCCCCGGGCGGCTGGCCGGCTCCCCGGCCGCCCTCGTCACCGTCTTCCGGCCGACCCCGCTGCCCGGCGACCGCATGACCTACGTCAAGCAGGTCGAGGGCGTCGACACCCGGCTGACCCTGCTGTGGTTCCTCGAAGCCGACCCACGGGAGTGCTGGGAGGCATGGTTCACGGGGCTGGACGACGAGGTGGCCGCGTCCGGGCTGGGACGGGTGGAGCTGCTCGCCCCCTTCGTCCCCACGGTGCCCGGCACGGACACCTACGTCGACCGGCTCAGGTAGCCGCCGCGGCCTCGGGAAAGGCCGAGCCCCCTCGGCCAGGACGGCGGGCCGGACGAGAGGGCTCTGTCGGTGGTGCGTATCCAGTTGGTCGGTGCGGTTGTGGGTGTCGGTGCATCAGGTGAGGTCGAAGGCTCCCCGTCCGACCTCCGTCACGAACGCGTTCCACGAGTTCGCGGGGAACGCCAGGGTGGGACCCTCGGGGACCTTGGAGTCCCGGACGGCCATCGCCGCGACGAGCGGGGACTTGACCTCGACGCACGCGCCGTTGCCCGTGGAGTACGAGGACTTCGTCCAGGTGTCCGTGGCGCCTTGCTGGATTGCCATTTTTGCTCCGGTAGCCAGTCGTTGAGTTGCTGTCACCGGGCTGCGGGGTCCTGGCGGAACCCGCGGGCCGGTTTGCGCCAACGTTGTTGCTCGATGGCGTGATCGACGCTACTCGCCAACATCGGTTGGCGAAGCGACTATTCACTCGACTGGATGGCATATTCCAGGGGGGTCTTCCATCCCGGTCCGGCGAAGGTGTACTGTTCCGCACCTTCACGCCGGAGGACCCCTCTCAGGGCGTCCCGGACCGTCTCCGGGACCGTTTCCAGGGCCGCCTCCGCGGCCCCGGCGCCGGACTCAGCGCGCGTAGTCCTTCGCGATGTCCGCGATGAACTGACGGGACTGCTCCACGTTCAGCGCCTGCGCGCGCAGGTGCTCGTACATGACGCTGTACTTCTGGACGTCGTTCGCCTTCTCCAGGTACAGGTCGCTCGTGACGCCCTCGATGTAGACGACGCTGGAGTCCGCCGCGTCCGGGAACTCCAGGATCGCGTACTGCCCGTTGAGACCGGGATGCGCGCCCATGTCGAAGGGGATCACCTGCACGGTGACGTGCGGCAGCTGCGACTGCTCGACCAGGTACTCCAGTTGGTCCCGCATCAGGGAGCGGTTGCCGACGGTCCGGCGCAGCGCCGCCTCGTCCAGCACGGTCCACAGGCGCAGCGGGTTGTCCGGCGCGGAGATTCGTTCCTGCCTGCGCAGGCGCACCTGTACGCGCTTGTCGATGTCGGCCGGGGCGGTCTCCGGCAGCGCGCCGGCGATCAGCGCCTCCGCGTACGGCCGGGTCTGGAGCAGGCCGGGGACGACCTGGGGGTCGTAGACGCGCAGGGACGCGGCGTCGGTCTCCAGGCCGATGTAGACGCTGTAGGGGATGTCGCCGAAGGAGTGCCACCAGCCCTGCTGGCGCGAGTCCTTGGCCATCTGCATCAGCGAGTCGACGATCCGGTGGTCGTCCACCTCGTAGACCCCGCACAGGTCGCGGACGTCGCGCTGGCTGATGCTGCGCCGCCCGTTCTCCAGGCGGCTGATCTTCGACTGCGAGACGAGCAGCCGCTCGGCCACCTCTTCGGCGGTCATGCCCTTGAGCTCGCGGAGCCGCCGCAGCTCCTGGCCCAGCCGGCGGCGCCGGACGGTGGGATTGACATTGGACGCCACGGGACGTGCACCTCCGGCTGCGTGCCTCTACTTTGCGTATCTGCTGTTGAGCAGACTGCCACCAAGGTGCTTTCTACCGCTGGGAAACAGTGGATATGCGCTGCGTACACGACAGTTCGGGACGAGCCCGGTCCCCGCGGCACCCGTACATGCGGCCGCGCGGGGCGGTGGGGCCGTGACGGGCGTCCTGGCGGACGGACGTACGGCCTCACCGCCCCGCGCGGACCGGCGGCTCCCGAACCGGGTCGTGTGGGGACTGCGGTGCGGCGCTGACGTGCTGGACGTGCGGAGGTGGTGCTGGTCGTGCCGGGTGCCGGGGTACTGCGGCTCAGTGGACCACGGCGCGCGCCATGGAACCGTGGCGCGGTTGCATCGGGACGCCCCTGGCGGGCTCCGGTGCGGACCTGACGCCGGCGGTGGCCGGACGGCCTGCCGGTGCCGGGCTGCGGCGTGGTTGTGCGCCCACGCCGTTCTGGACGTCCATGACCGCGTGTGCCACGAGGCCGCCCATGGGGTCGTGCCTGATCAGGTCCCGGAGCCTGGATCGGGACGATCGTCCCTCGTTCCCCGGGTAGAGGTGCTTGCCGAGACCGACCGCGTGGGCCAGTGCGGCGAGCGCCGCGGTCCGCGGGTCCGGCGGTACGCCGGTGCGGATCGCACTGTCCAGCCGGGCCCTGATCTCCCGGCTGATCTCCGTGTCCGTCGCCTGGTAGCGAGTCGTCGGAAGCACCCCGCACATCTGGCCGGCCACGGCATGGACCATGCCGCACCTCTCCAGATGCGAGAGATAGGTCTGGCGCAGCCCCAGGCGGGGTCCGCCAATCCAGTTGACCGCGCGTACGGGTGCTCCGCGTCGGCGAAGCAGTTCCAACGCACAGTCCAGTGTCGGATCTCCAGTCGGCCGTGGTGCCACCACGGCGATACGATCCCCGTCTGGGGCTATCCGTCCGGCCAGCGCCAGCTCCACTAGCTGTGCTCCGGCCAGACCGAGGTCGAGCGACTGCGGCTGTGCGGTGGTACCCGTGGTCGGGTCCAGCGCCAGCAACAGAAGCTCCTCCGGAAGTGTTCTGCGGCTCCTGCCCATCCATGCCTCCCCGCGTGGATGAATGACAGGGTGACCCCTCTCACATTGGTCTGTCGAGGGTGCGTGACCGCTTCGTAGTGGAACCGGTAGATATGTCGTTCTCGTCTACCGGTGTGGGCGGGCCCGCACACAGGACACTGGTACATGGTTCGGACAGCGGTGTCCGGCGGGCGGTTCGAGGGTTCACGGTTCGGTTGGGCGTCGCTGGGCGGCGCACGGAGGAGGCATCGGTGGCGGGCGAGTCCCCCGACAGGTCGAAGCAGCACGAGTCGTCGGCGTCGTCGGCAGAAGCGACGTCGGGGACCCCGGCCGCGGTTCCGGGTCCGACGCGGGGGTCGGCGTCGACCCCGGCCGACCCGCGGATGGCGGTGGCCCGTGAACGGGCCGCCACGGTACGGGTCGACCAGGCGACGGCGGTCTTCTCGACCCGGGCGCTGAAGGAGGCCGAGCGGTCCGAGGGCGCTTCGGAGGCGCCCGGAGCCCCGGAGAGCGCCTCTGAGGCGGTTCCGGAGCCGGCGGGGCCCGCGGAGTCCGCGGCTCCGGCGGAGGCCGGCGAGAAGGGCCCCTCGGGGGACGCGCGGCTGCGGGCCGCGGTCGCCGCGTGGGTGGCGACCGCGGACGACCCCGCGGACGCGGACACCCCGGAGACCCCGGAGACCCCCGACACGGATGCCTTCGGCGAGGACGCCTCCGGCGAGGACACCTCCGCCGAGCCCGCCGCCGACGAGCGCGGTGCCGACAAGACCGCCGCCGCCCGTGCCGCGGAGGCGGCCGTCGCGGACGCGAAGACCGCCGTCGCCCCGGGGGACGTCGAGGACACCGACACGCCCGAGGACGCGAAGGCATCCGGGGACGCCGAGGCCGCCGTCGCGCGTGCGGACGCGAAGGGCACCAAGGCTCCCGGACCCGCCAAGGACCCGAGGAGTGCGGCGACGCCCGTCGCTCCGCAGGACGCCAAGGGCGCCGAGACGCCCGAGGACGCCGAGGCTCCCGAGGACGCCAAGGCCTCTGCGGATGCGAAGGCTCCCGGAGACGCAAAGGCTCCCGAGGACGCCAAGGGTCCGAAGGCCGCCGGGACGGCTGTAGTCCCCGAGGACGCGAAGGTCTCCGGAGACCCGAAGGCTCCCCGGGACGCCGAGGCTCCCAAGGGTGCCGGGACCGCCGTGGCCACCGAGGACGCGAAGGTCCCCGAGGACGCCAAGGGTGCCGGGGAGGGCGGGGACGACGGGCCCCGGGTCGACCAGGCCACCGCCGTCTTCAAGGCCGTACGCCCGACCGCCCCGCCCGTGGACCAGCCCACGACCATGCTGAAGCTGGGCGACGCCAGGCCGGGAACCCCGACCGGCAAGTCCGGTGCGAAGCCGGAGACCGCGTCCGGGGCGAAGCCCGCCGCGGCAGCGGGCGCCAAGCCCGCCACCGAACCCGGTACGAAGCCGGAGACCGCGTCCGGCACGAAGCCCGCCACCGAACCCGGCGCCAAGCCCGCCACCGAACCCGGCGGCAAGCCGGGTGGTGCCCCCTCGGGGGAGCCCCCGGCCGAGCGGACCAGCAAGTTCGTGGCGCTGAAGCCGCTGGACGAGCCCCCGGCCGCGAAGCCCCGCGCGGCGTCCGCACCGGCGACGGCGAAGCCCCCGGTCGCCCCGGCGGAGGCCACCGCGGCCGTCCCGCAGGTGGGCCCGGAGCGGACCACGCAGCAGCCGCTGCCGCCCAAGCCCCCGCTGGACCTGCTCGCCGAGCTGACGAACACGCCGCCGCCCCCGGAGACCCCGGTCCGCACGATCGTGCGGCGGTTCAAGATCTGGACCCCGCTGGTCCTGCTGCTCGCCGTCGTCTTTGCGGTAGCACAGGCCGTACGGCCGCTCCCGGCGCCGGGCCTCGCGCTCACCGCCGACGAGACGCACACCTTCGAGGGTGGCGACCTCGACCTGCCGTGGCCGGGTCAGGGCCAGTCGGCCATCGAGGTCGAGGGCGTCGGCAGCCTCGGCACCGACGGCAAGCAGAAGCCCGCCCCCATCGCGAGCGTCGCCAAGATCATGACGGCGTACGTGATCCTGGAGGAGCACCCCCTCAAGGGGAACGAGGGCGGCCCGCAGATCACCGTCGACCAGAAGGCCGAGGACGAGTCCAAGAACGAGGACGAGTCGACGGCCGCGGTCTCCAAGGGCCAGAAGTTCACCGAGCGCCAGCTGCTCCAGATGCTGATGATCCCGTCCGGGAACAACGCGGCCCGGCTGCTCGCCCGTTGGGACTCCGACAGCGAGACCTTCGTCGGCAAGATGAACGCCGCGGCGAAGAAGCTGGGCATGTCGAAGTCGACGTACACGGACCCGAGCGGTCTGGAGAAGACGACGGTGAGCACCGCCACCGACCAGCTCAAGCTGGCCAAGGCGGTCATGCAGAAGGACGTCTTCCGGACCATCGTCGGCATGGCCAGGGCCGACATCCCCGGCCTGGACAAGCCGATTTACAACAACAACGACCTGCTGGTGAAGCAGGTCGGCGTGATCGGCCTCAAGACCGGCTCGTCGACCCCCGCGGGCGGCAACCTGGTGTGGGCGGCCACCAAGACGGTCGACGGCAGGACGCAGACCGTGTACGGCGCGGTCCTCGGCCAGAACGCCGGTACGGGCCGGGTCTGGGACAGCCTCCAACTGGCCCTCACCAACAGCCAGAAGCTCATCGACAAGGTCCAGCAGGGCCTGACCTCCGCCACGGTGGTGAAGAAGGGCGATGTCGTCGGGTACGTGGACGACCGGCTCGGCGGCAGGACCCCCGTGGTCGCCACCAAGAACCTCAAGGCGGTCGGCTGGCCGGGGCTGCGCACGAAGCTGTCGATCGGCCCCGGCAAGGAGAGCGTCCCGCACACCGGGAAGGCCGGCACGGTCGTCGGCGAGCTGACGGTGGGCGACGGTTCCGACCACGCGGTGGACATCCCGGTCGCACTGCAGTCGGACCTCGCCGAACCGGGCTTCGGCGCCAAGCTGACGCGGGTGACCTGACACGGTCGGACGGCCCGGACGTTCACCCGTCCGGGCCTGCCCGGCGCCCGCGCCCGAGCACGGGCGGACGTACGCCGGGGTGAGGCCCGCGGAGCACCGCGCACGCACCGTGCCCGCCGGGCAGCGGCCCACCCGGGCGCTCCCCGGCGGGGTGCGTGCTAGCGTCGCGAACCGGGGCGGGTCGTGGGCCGTGGGGTCCCGGCCGAGAATGCGGAACGGGACACGGGGAGTGCCTTCAGGTGGCCACAGCGGAGCCGACACACGCCGACGACGCCAAGCCGGACCCAGACTCCGGCCCGCGAATACCGCTGTCCGCCGACCGTCAGGACCGGCCCGGCGCGGACGCCGGTCCCACCCGGGACACCGCTCCCGCGACCCCCGAGCCCGCTCCCGAGGCGGCCTCCGACCCGGCCCCCGGGTCCGCTCCGGCCGGCCCGTCCGGCGGCCGTCTCGACTTCGCGCTGCGGCACCCCGTCGCCCTCATGACCCTGCTCGCCGGGGTCCTCCATCTCGTCTGGTTCTTCACGTTCGCCAACAGTGGCGGGGACCTCGCGGCCCAGGACGCGTGGGCCGAGTTCGTGGGCCGGCACCCCGACTCGGCGTACAACCTGGCCTGGTACGGCGGCATGCACCCGGTGTCGTACAGCGTGGTGTCGCCGTATCTGATGTCCGTGCTCGGTGTGCGGACGACGATGATGATCGCCGGGACGGTCTCGGCCGCGCTGCTCACGATGATCCTGATCCGCAGCCGGGCGGTGCGGAACCCGCTGTGGCCCGCGCTGGCGGGCGTCTTCGCGCTGCTGTGCAACGCCGCGTCGGGCCGGGTGACCTTCGGCCTCGGCATGGTGTTCGGGCTCGGCGCCACCGCCGTCGTCTTCTGCTGGCCCCATCGCTGGCGCTACAAGCGCTGGGCGAAGGCCCTCTGCGCGGCTCCGCTCGCCGCCCTCGCGACCGCCGCCTCGCCCGTCGCCGGTCTCTTCGTCGGACTGGTCGCCGTCGCCCTCTTCCTCCAGAAGCGGCGCCCCGGCGCGTGGGCGCTGGGCATCGCCCCGGCCCTCGTGGTGGCGGTGTCCGCCTGGCTGTTCCCGTTCTCCGGGACCCAGCCGATGGGCTTCGGCTCGGTCGTGCTGCCGTTCCTCTCTGCCGTCGGCGTCTTCGCGCTGGTGCCGAAGGAGTGGAAGACGGTACGGATCACCTCGGCGGTGTACGGGCTCTCCGTGCTGCTGGTCTGGCTGATCAACTCCCAGATCGGCTCCAACATCACGCGTCTCGCGATGCTCTTCACCGGGGTCGCGCTGATCGCCGCGCTGCCGTTCACGGCACCGCGCAGCCGCAAGTGGTACGCGATCGTCCTGGCCTCCGCGGTGTTCACCGGCTGGATCGGCTTCAAGTCGGTCGACGACATCGTGCACACCACGCCCACGGCATCCTGGGCCCGCGAACTGGCGCCCCTGGTGAACGAGCTCCAGGAGGTCGGCGCCGAGCGGGGCCGCGTCGAGGTCGTCCCGGCGCGCTCGCACCGCGAGGCCTCGGCGCTCGCCCCGTACGTGAACCTCGCCCGCGGCTGGAACCGGCAGGCGGACATGGAGCGCAACCCGCTCTTCTACGACGACACCCTCAACTCGGCGAACTACCACGAGTGGCTCCAGCGCTGGGCCGTGCACTACGTGGTGCTGCCCAAGGACGAGCCGGACGGCGACGGCGGCGAGCGCGAGCGGGAACTGGTCCAGCGGGGCATGCCCTACCTGAAGCAGATCTGGGGCGACGCGAACTGGCAGCTTTTCGAGGTGACCGACCCGACGCCGCTGGCCGACCCGCCGGCCGTCGTGGACCGGGCCGAGCAGGGCGAGCTGACGATCGAGGTGCGCAAGCCGGGCCGGGTGCTCATCCGGATCCCGTACTCCCCGTGGCTGGGGCTCGTCGACGCCGAGGGCCGGAGCATCAAGGCGCCCAAGGAGACGGAGGAGTCCAAGCACCGGGAGGAAGGGACGCCGAAGTCCTTCGACAACGTCCACGGCTGCCTCATGGAGGCCGAGGAGGACGCCGCCGGCGACAAGTGGACGGAACTCCTGGCCCCGTCCCCGGGCACCTACCGCCTGGCGGCCCCTTACCAGCTCCCCCGAGGCACCCCGTGCCCGGAGGAACTCCGCTGACCCGAATCGCCTTTCCGCGGTTCGGGGAGCGGAGCCCCGGGGCCGAAATTCAGCCCCTCCAGCGTTTGAGGAGCGGGTTCCGGGGCGGAGCCCCGTGTCGGGACGGGCAGGGGCGGAGGGGGCGAAGAACTCCGGCGTCACGTCACCCCGGGGTCACCGGACGTCACGGGGCGACGGAGTCACCGGCACCGGTCCCACCGTCCCCACGGGGAATGACAGGAAACGCCACGTCACACACCGCGTCCTCGGGCCCCGCCGAGTCCCAGTCGGCGAAATACACCTCCCGGCAGGGACCCCCGTACTCCAGCCCCCGCTCCCGCATCCACACCTCGACCGCCTCGAACGCGGCGAGAATCTGCGGATAGGCGACCTGCGCCTTGGTGATCCGGGCGTACGCGAGCCGCCGGGCGGGCTCGACCCGCACCCGCGTCCCCCAAGCCCGCCCGTGCCGCTCCGCCCACTCCCGAGCGGCCCCCTCGTCCGCCACGGGCACGCAGGACTCGACGGGCCCGTCGCTCTCCTGCGACACCTCGGAGTGGTAGACGACGAACGGCGCCGCGACCACCCCGCCGCACGCGCGCGCCCCCTCCTCCAGCCGCCCGAGCGACGCCCCGATCCACGCGGGCAACTCGTCGGCGAGCGTGTGCCGCGTCTGCGTGAGCACCACCCGCTCGGGTACCTCCACCGTCTCGACCACGAACGTTCCGTACATCTCGGAATCCCTTCCCGACAGCCGTCCACGGAGGTACGCGGCGAGCGTCCGCTGCGAGGCGAACCGCTCCTCGGCGTCGGCCCAGTACGCGGCGAGCCGCTCCGACCCCTCGGCCCCGTCCGCCTCGACGACCTCCGCGATGCGCGCGAGCGGCATGTCGAGGCGGCGCAGCAGCGCGACCGTACGGGCCCGCTCGGCCTGGTCGGCGCGGTAGTAGCGGTAGCCGCTGACCTCGTCGACGTGCGCCGGGGTCAGCAGTCCGAGCCGGTCGTACAGCCGCAGCGCCTTCGGCGAGAGCCGCGCGCGGGCGGCGAACGCGCCGATCGTGAGCAGTTCCTGGGGCACGGGCCTGTCCTCCGTCACCGGGCGCCCTCCGCCCGGTGGGAGCACGATGACCCCTGCCCCAGGGGCAAGGTCGACACGGCGGACACGACGGAGGGCGCGAGGGCTACGCGGGCCACTAGGGCTACGGCAGGGCCTTCTCCACCGCGGCCACCAGCTCGGGCGACTCCGGCTCGGTCTGCGGCGAGAACCGCGCGAGCACCTCGCCGCCGGGCCCGACCAGGAACTTCTCGAAGTTCCAGCGGATGTCCCCGGTGTGGCCCTCGGCGTCCGCGGTGTCCACCAGCAGCCCGTACAGCGGGTGCCTGCCGTCGCCGTTCACCTCGGCCTTCTCGGTCATCGGGAAGGTCACGCCGTACGTGGCCGAGCAGAACTCGGCGATCTCCTCGGAGGACCCGGGCTCCTGCCCGAGGAACTGGTTGCAGGGCACGCCGAGCACGGTGAACCCCTGGTCCGCGTACCGCTCGTGCAGCCGCTCCAGACCCGCGTACTGCGGGGTGAGCCCGCACTTGGAGGCGACGTTCACGACGAGGACGGCCTTGCCGCGGTACTGGGAGAGGTCCGCGGAACCGCCCTGGAGGGCGCCGATCTCCACGTCGAACACAGAATCGAAAGTGTCAGGAGTAGTCATCCTGGGATGCTAGCCCCGCCAGGTGACACGTCCGCACCCGCCGGGGGTCAGCCCTCCCGCTGGGCCCGCACGAGGACCTCACCCGCGGGCGTCCGCCAGTACAGCACCGACCGCCCCGCCCGCCGCCGCTCGACCAGCCGCGCGTCCAGCAGCACCCGCAGATGGCGCCCGACCGAACCGAGTCCCTGCCCGGTCACCGCGACCAGCTGGCTCGTGCTCATCGGGGAGCCGAGCAGGACGAGGACACCCGCCCGGGCCGGGCCGAGCAGCCCGCCCAGGCTCTCCGGCACCGACGCGGACCCCGTCCGCACGAGCGCCCCCGAGCACGGGTACACGACGGCGTACCGGTGCGGCTCCTCCCACGACACCCAGCCGTGCCGCTGCGCCGTGATGGGCACGAAGAACAGCTCGGCGCCGGAGATCTCGCGGGGCGGGTACTCGTGGCGGTTGACCTGGAGCCGGTTCTCGCCGAGCCAGCGTGTCCCGGGCCGCAGCGTGTCCAGCGCCGCGGCCCAC
Organism: Streptomyces sp. NPDC005496; assembly: GCF_042872045.1. Lineage (NCBI taxonomy): Bacteria > Bacillati > Actinomycetota > Actinomycetes > Kitasatosporales > Streptomycetaceae > Streptomyces > Streptomyces sp. NPDC005496. Next base: position 181,809 of record NZ_JBIAJQ010000007.1, on the reverse strand, counting down.
CCGCCCTGGCCGAGCTGCGCCGTGCGGGAGACGACGTCGGCCTCCAGGACGCGCCGGCGACGCTCCCAGTACGGGCGTACGGCCTCGGTCCACACGTAGGTGAGCAGGTCGGCCGCGCGCGCGGGCAGGTCGTCCCGCTCCAGCGCGGCCGGCAGCGGACCGCGCAGCGCCGTCCGGAGGTGGGCGCGCGCCGCCACCGGCGACGCCTCCCGCACCCGTACGACCTCGTCCTCGAAGTCCTCGGCGTCCCCGGACAGCCCGCCCGCCCTCGCCGTGCCCGCCCCGGACGCTGGGGAGCGCCCGGCGGCCCGCCCCCGGGGCGTCGGCGTCAGGAAGTCGGCGATCCACTCCGGGCCGAGTCCGGAGCGGACGAGCAGCGCGGTGACGGGATCGGCGGCCAGCCGCTCCCGGTACGCGGGCAGATGGGCGTCCAGCCAGGCGTGCTCACCGGGGTGCGCCCCCACGCCCGCGTGCAGGACCTTCAGGGAGCCGAAGGTCTCGGCCAGCGGCGACAGCACGAAACGGCTCCCGGCCAGGGTGTCGGCGTTCACCTGCCACCAGCCCACGCCCGCCCCCGTCCCGTCGGTTTCGCCCAGGCGCGAAACAGTAACGGCCTGCCCGGGGCCCGTCCCAGACTCCGCCCATGCGCACCTACTCCGACCTCTTCCGCACCCCGGAGTTCACCCCGCTCTTCCTGGCCTGCGCGCTCAGGTCGGCGGGCCAGACGGTCAGCGGACTGGCCCTCGGCACACTCGTGTACGAGGCCACCGACTCGCCGCTGCTCTCCGCCCTCAGCATGTTCGGCCCGTCGCTGGCCCAGGTGCTCGGCGCGACCACGCTGCTCTCGGCGGCGGACCGGCTGCGGCCCCGCGCCACCCTGACCGGCATCGCACTCGCCTTCGCGGCCGGTACGGCGGTCCTGGCGATCCCCGGACTCCCGGTGTGGGGCGCCCTCGTGCTGGTCTTCGGCCTCGGCCTGGTCGCCTCGCTCGGCGGCGGCGTCACCTGGGGCCTGCTGAACGAGATCCTGACCAGGGACGGTTACCTGCTGGGCCGCTCCGTCTTCAACATGATGAACGGCCTCACCCAGATCCTGGGGTACGCGACCGGCGGAGTCCTGGTGGCCGTGCTCTCGCCGCGCAGCACGCTGGCCGTCGCCGCCGGGCTGTACCTGGTGACGGCGCTCGTCTCCCGCCTCGGGCTGAGCCGCCGCGAGCCCCGGACCGCGGGCCGCCCCTCCGTGCGGGAGACCTGGCGCACCAACGCCCGGCTCTGGTCGTCCGGCCCGCGCCGGCGCGTCTACCTGCTCCTGTGGATCCCCAACGGCCTGGTCGTCGGCTGCGAATCCCTCTTCGTCCCGTACGCCCCGGCCCACGCGGGCCTGCTGTTCGCCATGGGGGCCCTCGGCATGCTCGTCGGGGACGTGACGGTCGGCCGCTTCCTGCCGCCCCGGGTGCGCGCGCGGCTCGGCATCCCGTTCCTGCTCCTGCTCGCGGGCCCGTACCTGCTCTTCGTACTGCGCCCGGGGACGGCGGTGGCGGCGGCCTGTGTCGCCGTGGCCTCCGTGGGCTTCGGCGCGAGCCTGATCCAGCAGGAACGGCTGATGGCGCTCACGCCGGACGAACTGAGCGGTCACGCCCTCGGACTGCACTCCTCGGGCATGGTCACGATGCAGGGAGTGAGCGCGGCGCTGGCGGGCACGGTTGCCCAACTGACCTCGGCGGCCACGGGGATGACGGTGATGGCCGCCGCGTCGGTCGCGGTGACGCTCGCCCTGTCAGCCGCGGGCAAGCGTGAGGAACGCCGTCCAGGTGGCGGGCGCGACCCGGAAGACCGGACCGTCGGGGGTCTTCGAATCGCGGACGTGGACGGCTGAGGGGAGGGTGGCGACCTCCAGGCAGGCGCCGCCCTGATCGCTGCTGTAGCTGGACTTGAACCACTGCAGTTCCGTGCTCATCGCTCTCCTAGCAAACGGTCCAACAGGCTTTTCGTCTCATGGGCGTTGAGGGCCTGTGTCCGCAGCATCGCATACCTGTGCTCCAGAGAGGACACCTCATTGGGGCTGGCGGTGATGCGGCTACCGTGCGGGGCCTCGGTGTAGGCGAGGCGCTGGTGATCGGGTGTCTCGAGGAGGATGAACGGCCCCGGGAGACCGGCATGGAACTCGCGTCCGACCGGCATGACCTGGAGGGTGGTGCCGGGCGTGACGACCCACTCCCGCAAGCGGCGCAGCTGCTCGAAGTACACCTCGCTCCCACCGAGGCGGTCCATCAAGGTCACCTCGGAGAAGATGAAGCTCGCCGTGGGCGGCACCTTGCGATGCAGGATCTCCTGGCGTGCCAGGCGGGCGCCGACGCGCAACTCGATCTCGTCCTCCGTCAGGGCGGGAACGTCATTGCGAAGGACGGCGCGGGCGTAGGCCTCGGTCTGAAGCAGTCCCGGCAGGACCTGATTCTCGTACCAGGAAAGCGCGATGGCCTCTCGCTCCAGATCCATGTACTCCTCGGCCCAGCGGGGGAACAGGTCCACCTCGGGCATGTGCTCCAGGGCGG